>NZ_QUOT01000001.1:2826012-4239018 GCF_003390375.1 Thalassotalea euphylliae
TGATTTTTATCAAAAACCTATTGATTCCGATGTGATTAATGTCATTGTTTCTCGTGCGATGTCACTCGCTAACTTGGAAAAAGAAAATCGCACGATGAAGCAATTTGCGGGTGCTGAAACGGGGATTATCGGCAATAGCACCTTGATAGATCGCATGCGAGAAATGATTTTACGGGTTGCACCAACAGAAATTTCTGTTCTGTTACTGGGTGAAAGTGGCACAGGTAAAGAAGTCACCGCAAAAGCTGTGCATAGTGTGAGTGATCGCGCCAAAAAACCTTTTATTGCGATTAACTGTGCATCCATTCCTGAAACTTTATTAGAAAGTGAATTATTTGGCTTTGAAAAAGGGGCATTTACTGGCGCCCATCGCACCACAAAGGGAAAAATAGAGTGTGCACAAGGTGGAACGTTGTTTCTAGATGAAATTGGGGATATGCCATTTAATTTGCAGGCCAAACTATTGCGTTTTTTACAGGAAAAAGTGATTGAACGTATTGGCGGGCGACAGGAAATTCCTGTCGATGTCAGAGTGGTGTGTGCAACGAATCAGAATCTTCAAGAGATGGTTGCCAACAAAGAATTTCGAGAAGATTTGTTTTATCGCATCAGCGAAATCACGATTAATATCCCACCACTGCGTGATCGTGAGGAAGATGTGATAATTCTTGCCCAGTTTTTCCTTCAACAATATGCGGCTGAATATAAGCGGAACATCAAAGGGTTTGCCGATGATGCGATACAAGCGCTCAAGCAGCATCGCTGGCCGGGCAATATTCGAGAACTTCAAAACAAGGTCAAATCTTCAGTCATTATGGCGGCAGGCAACCAAGTTAGTGCGATAGATTTAGGGTTATTAAATTCAGGTGACGATAACTATGAGCTGTCGTTGAATTTACGTACTGTGCGGGAAGAGGCTGAAACCATTGCGATTCAAAAAGCCTATGCGTTAACTGACGGAAATATGTCTAAAGCATCAGCATTACTGGGCATTACTCGCCCAACCTTATATAGCTTAATTGAAAAATATGGCTTGAACTTGCATGGCTAAGCTTTTTACATTGCTGGCAGGAATAAGGAGTTAAAGTTCTATGAAAATCTACCCTGCGATTATGTGTGGCGGCAGCGGAACCCGTTTGTGGCCATTGTCACGTCGGTTACTGCCTAAGCAGTTCATAGCGCTAGTCAATCAAACGACTATGCTGCAAGATACTTTAGGGCGACTGCCTAGCGGCTGTCAGCAGCCAATCTTTATCTGTAACGAGGCCCACCGATTTACTGTTGCAGAGCAAACTAATGCTGTTGATAACAAAGGTAGTATTCTCTTAGAGCCACAAGGTAAAAATACTGCACCTGCGGTAGCGCTAGCCGCGTTCAAAGCGATTACTGAGGATGAAGATGCAGTGTTATTAGTGTTAGCGGCCGATCATGTCATCCATGATCAACATGCCTTTCAAAACACAGTTGTACGGGCGCAAGCAGCTGCTGAGGCAGGTAAATTAGTAACATTCGGCATAGTGCCTACTAAGCCCGAAACGGGCTATGGCTATATTAAACATGGCGCGCTAAACCAGGGAGTCGCTGATGTTGATACCTTTGTTGAAAAGCCCGACCTAGCTACTGCTCAAGCCTATTTAGCTAGTGGTCAGTATCTGTGGAATAGCGGCATGTTTATGTTCAAAGCAAGTCGCTATTTGGCAGAATTGAATAAATATCGACCGAATATTTACCAAGCCTGCCAAGCGGCCATGTCTGATTGTGTAACGGATTTAGATTTTATTCGCCCGAATAAAGCGGCATTTGAACAGTGCCCTGATGAATCAATTGACTATGCCGTGATGGAGCATACCGAACAAGCTGTTGTCGTGCCTTTAGATGCAGGTTGGAGCGATGTGGGCTCTTACAGCGCACTTTGGGAAGTCAGTGAACAAGATCAAGATGGTAATGTTTGCAAAGGTGATGTGCTGACCCACGAAACTTCCAACAGTTATCTGCATAGCGACAACAAGCTGATAGCAACTGTTGGTATCGACAATTTAGTTGTGATTGATACCTCAGATGCGGTGCTAGTGGCTGAGAAGTCTCAGGTTCAACAAGTAAAGCATGTTGTCAATGAACTCAAACTGAAGCAACGCAGTGAGGTTGATCATCACCGTCAGGTATATCGACCTTGGGGTAGCTATGACTCAATCGACAACGGTTCACGCTTTCAGGTGAAACGAATAGTCGTCAAACCTGGCGCTAAGTTGTCTGTACAAATGCATCATCACCGTGCAGAGCATTGGATTGTCGTTTCTGGCACGGCAAAGGTGACAATTAATGACGACACCTTTTTGATGACTGAGAATGAATCAACTTATATTCCTGTAGGCGCTGTTCATGCTTTAGAAAACCCAGGCAAGCTGCCTTTAGAAATGATTGAGGTGCAATCGGGAAGCTATTTGGGAGAAGACGATATCGTTCGCTTGGAAGATCGATATGGTCGTGAACAGGAGCAAAACTAGTGTCAACACTAACCTGTTTTAAAGCATATGATATTCGCGGCAAACTCGGCGATGAACTCAATGAAGATGTTGCTTATCGCGTTGGACGAGCATTTGCACAACACTTAGCCGCTCACTCGGTTGTTATCGGGGGCGACGTTCGCCTGAGTACAGAGTCGCTTAAAGCTGCGCTTGCAGAAGGTTTGATGGATGGCGGGGCTGATGTTATTGATTTAGGCCTGTGCGGGACTGAACATATTTATTTTGCGACTTCTCACCTAAATTGCGATGGTGGCATATGCGTGACAGCGAGCCATAACCCAATTGATTACAACGGTATGAAGCTAGTGCGCAGTGAAAGTAAGCCCATAAGCGGCGATTCTGGACTGTTTGACATTAAAGCACTAGCAGAAGCCAATAAATTTGAAAAGCCTGAACGCCTTGGTACTAAACGCGAATTAAACATTGATGCGGCATTTACTGAGCACCTGATGACCTATATTGATCCAGGGCAGCTTTCTCCTTTGAAAATTGTGGTTAATGCGGGCAACGGCGCTGCGGGACCTACGTTAGATTTTATTGAACAGTATTTTCACGCTCACCAAGTACCAATCGAATTTATCAAAGTTCATCACCAACCAAATGGCACTTTCCCTAATGGTATTCCTAATCCATTGCTGCCCGAGAATCGAGATTCAACGCAACAAGCAGTGATTGAGCATCAAGCCGATTTTGGTATCGCTTGGGATGGCGATTTTGATCGGTGTTTTCTGTTTAATGAGCATGGGCAATTTATTGAAGGTTATTACATCGTTGGTTTGCTGGCAGAGAACTTTCTTGCCAAGAATGCTCAAGAGGCAGTAATTCACGACCCTAGGTTGACTTGGAATACGATTGATATTGTCAGCACTGCTGGTGGCCACCCTATTCAAAGTAAAACAGGCCATGCGTTTATCAAAGAGCGCATGCGTAAGGAAAACGCTGTCTATGGCGGTGAAATGAGCGCTCACCATTATTTTCGAGACTTTTTCTATTGCGATAGTGGCATGATTCCTTGGCTCTTGATAGCTGAGTTAGTCAGTGTCAAAGGTAAACGGCTATCTGAGTTAGTTGGCGAACGAATTGCGATGTTCCCTTCTTCTGGTGAGATTAACAATTGGGTAAAAGACGCTCCTCAAGCCATTCACCGAGTGAAAGCGTTTTATCAGCCAATGGCTATTGACTCTGACGAAACTGATGGCATCAGCATGGTGTTTCCTGAGTGGCGTTTTAATCTTCGCAGCAGTAATACCGAACCGGTTGTGCGCTTAAATGTTGAGTCAAAAGGCGATATTGAGTTGATGAAGAAAAAAACACAAGAAGTGTTAGATTTACTAATGATATCTTAATTAAGTCTTGCAAATGACCTAAAAATGCAAGATTTAAAGCAGAATTACAGATTCAAAAGGAAGTTTAGATGAAAATTGGGATTATTGTCGGCACGCGCCCAGAAATAATCAAGATGGCGCCTGTGATTCGTGAGTGTCAAAAGCGTTCGATACCGTTCTTTATTATTCACTCTAATCAGCATTATTCTGAGGAGATGGATAGTATTTTCTTTGATGAATTAGAACTTCCAGCCCCAAACTACAATTTAGGTGTCGGTTCTGGGCTTCATAGTAACCAAACGGGTAATATTTTGATCAAAATGGAGCCTATTTTGGTTGAAGAAAAGCCAGATATAGTGCTTGTTCAAGGGGACACGAATACGGTTCTTGCTGGCGCACTTGCTGCGTCAAAGCTCAATATCAAAGTAGGCCATATTGAGGCTGGCTTGAGAAGCTATGACCGTATGATGCCAGAAGAAACAAACCGTATTCTTACCGATCACATGAGTGAGTTCTTATTTGCTGTTGGGCCAAATCAAGAACAAATCCTTGATAAAGAGGGTATCTCAGCAGACAAGATTCACACGGTTGGCAATACAGTTTCTGATTCACTATTTCAGCACCTAGAAATTGCTGCTGACAAAAGCCAAATCCTAGACGACCTTAGTTTAACTGAAAATGATTACTTCTTAGTGACGGCGCACCGAGCGTCTAATGTCGATATTCCCGCTCACTTAAAAGAACTGCTGGTTTTATTTGAACGTTTACATGAGAAGTATGAGCAACCAATCGTGTGGCCAATTCACCCTCGTACTCAAGCGAAACTAACAGAATTTGGCATAACGATTCCTAGCTATCTTAAGTTAAGCCCACCAATTGGTTATCTCGATTTTATTCAGCTTCAGCAAAATGCTCAGCTTATTTTGACTGACTCAGGCGGTATTCAAGAAGAAGCATGTTTACTGGGTGTTCCTTGTATTACACTGAGAGAAAATACGGAACGCCCAGAGTCAATTGAAGTCGGTGCTAATGTTTTAGTTGGCCGTGATGCTGATAAAGCGCTTGCTGCGGCAGATAAGTGGTTAAATACTGAGGGTAGTGTCAGCTGGGCAAATCCATTTGGTGACGGCCATGTTGCTAAGCGCATTGTTGATATTTGCTTAGGAGATAAGGCAACAGCAAGTAACGAACAAGCAGAAATTGTTCGTAATGGAGAGTCGATAACCGTCGTTGGCATGGGGTATATGGGCTTACCTATTGCTTGTTTACTAGCGCAAGCGGGTTATCAAGTGACAGGTGTGGATCTAAATGAAGATAAAGTGGCAGCTATTAATAGTGCAACTTGCCCATTTGATGAAGTTGGTTTACCTGAATTATTAGATAAAGTTGTTAGCCAAGGCTTGTTAAAGGCATCAACCCAAGTGGTCAACAGTGATACTTATTTAGTTGCTGTTCCTACTCCACATAAAGGAAATGCGTGCGATCGTTCATATGTATTTAGTGCCGTTGATGCAATTGCGAAAGTCGCAAGCAATGGCCAAACGGTTATTATCGAATCGACGATCTCGCCGCAAACTAGCTTAGCAGCAGCAGACAGGTTTAAATCTGCTGGTTTATCTGTTGATCTTGTTCATTGTCCAGAGCGTGCAATACCTGGGCAAACATTGCATGAACTGGTCAATAATGACCGCATTATTGGCGCGACTAGCAGCCAAGCTCAGCAAAAAGTTAAGGATATTTACCAGAGCTTTGTCAAAGGTGAAGTCTTCTTGACCGATTTGACCACGGCAGAGTGTGTGAAATTGGTGGAAAACACCTCACGAGATGTCGGTATTGGCTTCGCGAACGAGTTGGCGGAGATATGCCAGGAGTTAAATGTCGATGTTTACGAAGTTATCAAATTAGCGAACCGTCACCCAAGAGTTAATGTGCTTAACCCTGGCCCAGGTGTTGGTGGTCATTGTATTCCAATTGATCCTTGGTTCTTAGTAGAAAATACGAAGTCTGGTGAGCTCGTGCGCAAAGCTCGAGCTATCAATGACGCAAGACCAGCATTAGTCGCTCAGCAAGCCATTGAGAGGCTCCAACCTGGACAGACTAAGATAGGTATACTTGGTGTTGCATATAAGGCAGACGTTGATGATTGTCGTGAAACACCCGCGGAACCTATTCTGCATTGCTTTAATCAAGCAAGTATAGAAGTGAAATATCATGACCCTTATGTATCAGAATGGCTATGTGAGCGTGAAACAGAACTTTCACAACTCGATAGTTGGGCAGATGTCTTAATTCTTGTGACAGATCATTCTGACTACCGAGAGTTGCAAGTTGACTCGTATTTAATCAATACTAGATCTTAATGACATAAAATTTTAAGAAGCTCATCACATGATGAGCTTTTTTGTTTAAGAGAGAACATGGAAATAAATAATAATGAATAAACGTACAATTATTGCCCTAGCGGTTGCAGGGGTATTAGCAGCAGGTTGCAGCGAACAGGAGAATGCGGCTAGTTACCTTGAACAAGCTAAAGCTGCCAAGCAAAACCTGCAACCGAGTAACGCAATAATTGCTTTAAAGAATGCGATTAAACTTGAGCCTAATAATGGCGAGGCGCGTTTTCTTCTTGGCCAACTTTATTTGAGTCAGGGCAACGCAATCAATGCGACCAAAGAACTTGAACGTGCACAAAAGGCCAAGTTTGACGCTAGTTTAGTTAGCCCTCTCATCGCGAGAAGCTATTACTTAGTTGAAGATTTTGAAGCGGTTTCAGCATTACCTCAGTCGTCACTGACCCCTGACGCCTTATTAACCACCCATTTTTATAAATTACTAACCTTTATTCGACAGGGTAACTTAGAGCAAGCAACTTCAGTCCTGCAAGAAATGCAGCAGGCCAATGAAGCACATGGCTACACCGCTCTGGCCAATGCATTTATCCATTACGAACAGCAAAACTTAGCGCAAGCAGAGCAAGAAGCGCTAGGGGCATTATCAAAAGTACCTGGTCAGCCAGAGGCCATCTTACTGCTTGGTAACATTGCTGCAGCTAGCGAAAATTACGTACTCGCGAGTGAGAACTTTCTTAAATATTTAGAACTTCAGCCACATCAGCGAGTAGTAGAGTTACTCGTTGCTAATGCATTTTTAAAGGCCGAAAAGTTTGAGCAAGCCGAGAAATATGCCGATCGCATGTTAAAAGGGTTACCTAACCAGCCACTGGCAAATTATGTTAAAGCCATGGTTAGGGTACAAGATCAAGACTACGAATTAGCACTGCACCATGCTGAAAAGGCAATTAATAACAACTTAAACCAAGCTAATTTAAGACTAGTAGCAGGTGTTAGCGCTTTTTATCTAAATAAATATGAACAAGTGATGCTTTACATAAAGCCGTTAGTCAAATATCTCCCTGAAGATCATTTTGCTCGGAAAATGCTGGTAGTGAGTCAAGTTGAGCTCGGTATTATTGAAGATGTAGCGGCAACCCTTGGTAGCGTTGATGAAAATGCAGTAACTGGTGCAGATTTTTATTCAGCCTTAAGCTTTAAATTACTGCAAGCCGGCGCGCAACAAGAAGCCAAAGCGATTATTGAAGCAGTAAATATTGACGAGAACTCGCCACAGCAGCTGCTTAAAGATGGCATGCTAAAGCTAATGGTAAATGATGAAAAAGCACTTGCTTCATTAGAGCGTGCCGTTGAGCTTGACCCAGAGTTAGTCAAAGCTGAATTAGCTATTGCTTACATGGCGCTGAATGCAGATGACTTCGCCAAAGCAGAGAGTATCGCTAACAAGTGGCAAAAAGCTTATCCTGACAAACCGGATGGGTTGAATCTGTCTGCTGCTGTCGCCTTAAAACAAGGCAAAAGCAAAGTAGGTAAAGCGCTTCTAGAACAAGCAATGTCAGTTGAGCCTAATGTTTATGCTCTATTGCAACTAGCTCAACTTTCGTTAATTGAACAAAATCAAGTAAAAGCACTGGAGTTGCTGCAACAAGCAAAATCGATTGCGCCAGATAATATCAGAGTACTTCGAGCACTACTTCAATTAGACGAAACAGACAAAACGCTCAATGAAATAAAAACAAAAATAAACCAAAGTGCAGACAACACTAATTTAATTCTTGTCTATGCAGAAGCCTTATTTAGAAAAGAGCAGGTCGAAGACGCACTAACCCAGCTAAACACGATTACCCCAAATATTCAGACTCCCAAGTTTTTTTGGCAGCTGAAAGTTACTGGCTATCGTTATAGTCAAAACAGTAGTTTAGTAAAAACAACGTTAAATGAATGGCGAAAAGTCAACCCGTATCACCTAGAACCATATATATATTTAGCTGAAGTGTATGTATTGGAAAAAGACTTTGACGGTGCGCTTCGCACAATTGAAAGCGGCTTAATAAAACAGCCAGAAAGCTTACCGTTGAAGTTAATTAAGGCGGAAGTGCTGATCAATGCGCGAAAGGCTAGAGAGGCTCGCGATTTACTTGCTGAGCTGGAGGAAGATATTGCCAATCGTCAAATCAGGCATGGTTTATACGGTCGACTGGCGCTACTAGAGCGCGATTTTACAAACGCTGAATCACATTTATCTCAATTTTATAAAATTCAACCGAACGCCAGAAATGCACTGTTGTTAGCTGGCGCGCTTTCGGGGGCGAAGCAAAAGCCGCAGGCAATTGCTATATTAAAGTCACATCTAGCTGAACATGCTTATGACTCGCGTGTTGGCTCATTACTCGGTAGCTTAATGTTAGAATCGGGCTTACCGACAGATGCGTTAAGTGTTTACCAGCAAATGGCAGACAAAGAACCGGGCAATGTTATCGCACTTAACAACACCGCATGGCTTTTTATGGAACAAGGGCAGCTAGAGCAAGCCCTTAACTATGCAGAAAAAGCAGTCGCTATTGCACCAGAAGTGGCAAGTGTTATCGATACTTACGCTCAAGTCTTGCTTAGATTGGGGGATAGCGACGAAGCACTTGCTAATTCGAGCTTAGCTTACAAAAACTCTAAAGGTAAAGATGTAGATATAAAGCTAAATTATATCGAGGCATTGATTATAAATGAACGAATCGCAAGAGCTATTCAGCTATTAGAGGAAACAAATGTTGAAACAGCAGAGCAAAGTCAAAAAAAATCACGAATTGAATCTATGATTAAATAATTTCTATAGGTTTATCTGCGAGGTTATATGGTTTCAGACAAGAAAGTAGTAAATCAACCTGTCTCAGGTAATGCAGGATCTTTTTGGCAATCTATTCAAGAGTTCTGCCAAATAAACGAATGCTCTGCCTCATGCCAGCAAGATGATGTTGCTTATTATGGCGATGTTACTACAGGTTATACGTCAAAAATTCTAGGAATTTTTTGGCCAACAACCACTAAGCATGTTCAGTTTATTGTTCGCTTAGCTAATGAATATGGAATACCTTTGTACCCTATAAGTGCTGGAAAAAATTGGGGTTACTCTGATGCTATGCCATCCAAGTCACACATGGTTTTGATTGACTTATCAAAAATGAACAAAATCGTTGAAGTCGATGAGGAGAACAAGCTAGCGATAATTGAACCAGGAGTCACCCAACGTCAATTAAGTGATAGACTCAAAAATACGAGTTTATTTATGGATTGTACAGGGGCTCCAGAATTTACCAGTATCGTTGGCAATATTTTAGAGCGAGGATTTGGCCACACTTTGACAGGAAACAGGCAGTTTAACTCATGTTCTTTCGAAGTCGTCCTCGGTAATGGTGAGATATTGCGAACTGGCCATTTAGCATATGAAAGCTCAGGCGCGCATGGCGTCAGAAATTGTCATACAAAACCAACTACAGGGCCAATTGTTGATGGATTATTCTCTCAATCAAACTTCGGTATTGTGACAAAGCTCTGCTTTTGGCTGATGCCAAGACCTGAGTCAATACTTCCATATATTGTTATATTTAATAGCCATGAAGATTTTCTAAATGCTATAGAGCCTCTCTCTGCCTTAAAGCAGGCTGGCGTTGCCCGCAGTGTGATGCATGTTGGCAATGATATGAGAGCGATCTCGTCAAGTATTGCTTATAACCTAATTCAACCAAACGCCGACGAACTATTAACTAGAAATCAAATTAGCGAATCGTTAGCCAACTTAGGAATAGGCCCATGGGCTATGTCTGGGGCACTATACGGTAGCAAGAAAATGGTGAGTGCATACAAGAGTGAGTTAAAACGTGCACTTAACAGCGCCTGTCATTGTAAAATTCACTTTTTGCCAGAATGCTTGGTTAAGAATGCAATGTTCGTTGCTAATGGGTTACTTCCTATTTTTAGTAGCCTGAACAAGCTTTTACCATTGCAATTTGTCGTCAACGAGCTTGCTAAGCTTAAAGCTAATTTAATCTCAGCAAGTGCGTTAATTGATATGCACTCAGGAACCCCAACCAATTACTTTCTGAAAGGGTGTTATCACAAGCACAGTAGTGGTTTTCCAACTGATTTTGGGCCGTCTATTGATATCGCTAAAGATGGCTGTGGTCTTATTTGGATGTCACCGACAGCCCCCACGTCTAAGCGACACATAAGTGAAGTTCTTGAATTATTGAGAGATGCATATGAATCTGAAGGGTTTCATTTATATGCAACACTGAGTTTTATCGATGACCGATCCACAGCGATTATCTGTAACCCTGTGTTTGATGTTACCAATGAAGAGGAAACTCGAAGAGCAATAGAATGCAGTAAAGCGGCAATGGTGCGGTGCATTAGGAATGGCTTTCCACCTTACCGGGTTGCCAATGTACATTGGAAGGCTTGGCACGACGAGCTTAGTCAACAACACAAGAATGTATTAACTGCACTGAAGCAGGTGTTTGACCCAAATGGTGTTCTAGCAAATGGCCGCTATGGTATAGAACTAGATTAATCAAAATTTGCGTTTAAAAGGAAGAAAACAATGGATATTAAGGTATCTTATAAGGTTTTGTTGCCATTTATAGTGGCTCTAGCGCTACAAAGCTGCAGCGATATTGGAAAAACCGCGGATGAGCATTATCAGCAAGCCTTTGTTTATTATAATCAGAATGATAGAGAAAGTGCGGTTGTTGAGTTAAAAAATTCTTTAAAAAAAAATACGAGACATATTGAATCGAGAAAATTACTTGGGGCTATTTACTTAGAACATGAGGACTTTGAGCTTGCTGAAAAAGAACTAGCGCGAGCGATCGCTTTATCTTCAAAAGACCCTGAAATAGAGATTCTATACGCTAAAGCCTTAATCGAGTTAAGAAAGATTAGCGAATTTGAGAAATTGTTGCAGGATGTTGAAGGGTGGACTCTTGATGACCAAGCAACAGCAGTTTCATTGAAAATTGAAGTGTTTTTGCAAAAAGGTGATTTAGCAGAAGCCGAGCTGCTGTTGGATATGGCTTCAACCTTGCCAGAGAATTCAGCACTATTATATGCAAATGCGTTAGTTCTTAGCAGCCGACAACAATTTGTAGTAGCAAATGATTACTTAACCGAAGCACTTAATAAGAAGCCGAGTTTTATTAAGGCAATAGTTTTAAAAGCAGATATTGCAGCATTTGAAGGTAAAGCTGATAAAGCGCTATCTTTATATCAAGAGGCATCGCTGTTGCAACCAAATAGCAACCTGTTAAAAATGAATGTAGTTCGTATCTTAGTGGCTAAAGAACAACTAGATGAAGCTAAGAATTTGGTTGGTCAAATATTAAATAGAGCACCAGATTACCCTGAAGCCAATTACTATGGTGCGCTACTAGCATTAAAAGAGAAAGATTATACAAAAGCTTATAGCTTGAGTGATAAAGCGTTGTCATATGTACCGGAACATATGCCGAGCAACTATGTCAAGGCATCCGCTGCATACTCTCTATCTCGATATGAGCAGGCACTAAGAAGCATTACAAAAGTTTATTCAAATAACCCCATGCATATTCCCTCGGCAAAATTGATGGCTGCAACTCAATTGAAATTGGGAATGCATGAAAAAGCAATCCAAGTCCTTTCAAAGCTTGGGGAAGATAATTTTGATGTGGATGATATTGATTTACTTTATGCTGCTAGCAACGCAGCGTTTAAGGAAGGTTTTACGGATAGTAGAAAACTGTTTTTAAATAACGTGCGAGAGTTGATGCCTGATGCGATTGAGCCAGATTTAGACATAACACTTGCTTACCTAAGTGATCAAGACATTAAGGGAGGTTTAGAAAGTGCTCAACAGGCAATAAAGAAGAACCCTAAATCTGTAAGCGCCCGTTTACTATTGATTTCAATATACATGTCAGACAGAAACTATGAAGTTGCTCAACAAGAGATTGACGGGTTTCTTCAAGACTTTCCCAAAGATAGAAATGGTCAAGTCCTTCAGTCGGTGCTGTGGATAGAAAACGGTCAATACGAAAAATCGGAAGTGTTACTGAAAAAGGTATTAGCCGAGCAACCAAGCGATGTTAATGCGAGTCACAATCTTGCCGTTATTTATTTGCGACAGCAAAACTTTGAAAATGCAAAGGCTGTATACCTAGCCTCATTGCAGCATAACCCTAAGCATATTCGAACATTGAGACAACTGTATTCAATCGATTTAACTTTAGATTATGAAAATGCATTTGAGTGGCTTCGGCTAGCGATTGAAAGCGGTGATACGAGTTTATCTACCGCTCTCGCTGCTGCTGAATATCTGTATCTTGCGGAGGAATATACAAAGTCAGCAGAATATATATCATCATTTCGTAAAGAAGCTAACAATAACTATCGATTAGCAATATTGTTTGCACAGTTGGCCAGAACGGACAAACAACTAGAAGAGTCAGTTGACTACTTGAGCCAAGCAATAAATATAAACTCAGAAGTATTTTTTCCTTACTATTGGCGTGCTTTAAGTTTGGAGCAACTAGGCCAGTTTCAAAGTGCACTCAGTGACTTAAACAGAGTACTTCTACTAGAGCCCAGTTATGTAGCAGGATATGAGCGAAAAATTGCATTGCTACTGATGTTAGGTCAACTAGTTGAAGCCAAACAAACAATAGATCAATTGACACTAGTAGCACCAGAAAAAACATTAACTCGCATGTTATACGCAACCTGGTTAGCTCGAAACAAACAATACGATCTTGCTATCGAAATTTTTCAAGACCAGTTAAAACAGCAAAAAAATAATCAGCACCACAGAGAGCTCAATAATGTATTGCTTGAAGCAGGCAGAGAAGATGAAGCTATCAACAATATGAAAGAGTGGCTTCAAGAGCATCCAAAAGATTTGCTAACGTTAAAAGTTTTAGTTAATGCATATTTTAAAGTAGGGCGTAACAGCCTGGCTATTCCTAGTTTAAGAAAAATAATCGATATTTCTCCTAAAGATGTTCTTGCACTAAATAATTTGAGCTATTTGCTGCTTCAAAACGATCAGCCTGAAGAGGCATTAACTCATATTGAAAGTGCTATGATTCTTGAACCAAAAAATCCGTTTTTAATTCATACTTACTCTCAAATATTGATGGCTACAGGTGAAATTGAAGAAGCCTTAAAGCAAATTTTAAAGGCTGATGCTATTACGCCATTAAACATTGCCATATTGTATACCAAAGCACTGATTCAAATAGAAAGCCAAAACCAGCAAGACGCTATCCTTTCATTAGAGTCAATAATGGCCCAAAGGCCCAAATCTGAAAAGGATCTTTTGATTATTAAAAAGTCTACAGAGAAACTACGCGAATTAAAGAGCTAGTCGCTGTCAATTTGCTTTACAAACCTTAAAGGCTGTAGCAAATTAACTTCACCAATTGCTTCTAGTGTATTGTTTTTATAGGTTTTTTTATTTCTGGTTTATTATTTGCTTTGATTACTGTCAGCGCACATCTGTTATACAAAGTCGCTATCAAACGTAAGGAATAACGTACAGCAGTTTTGATTACGGTAAATAAGTGAATAGGATTAACAAAATGAAAAAATTATCAAAATCAGTGTTAGCGATAGCATCAGCAGTTGCACTGTCGGCGTCTTTTTCAGGAAGTGCGTTGGCAGATTCTTATGCCTTTGCAAATCTAAATATTAACAACTTGATAATGTCTGATGGTAATGGCAATGCATTAACTACCAGCTTTATCGACCCTGCAAGCGGAAATATCCAGTTACCAAATGGTGTAAACGATACACAGGTTAATAATGCTAATTTAGGTGGAGTTTTCACACAGGAAACTGGTACACCTGATAGTGCAATGGCGTGTATTGGTGAATGTGCAATTGGTGGAAATACCTTCACTCAAGTACCATTGGGAACTAACTTCTCTCGTTCAGACAGCCTTATAACTGGTGCTGTTGTAGACATTGATGGAGCAGGCGCTGGTGCGACTGCTAATAGTGTGGCCGAGACCCAATTAACAACGAATACAACGAGTAACTCACAGTCTACTGTTGCGACCAATACTCAGTTTTTCTTCAACCTAAACCAAGCCTCTCAAGTGCAGTTTGATTTTACTGCTTCTGGTTTAGTGGAAGCTGAACAAACGCCAGACAACAACGTTCCTCCTTCGTTTGCGCAGGCCAGTACGGCGTTTTCAATTGTAATTAGAGAAGTTGATACAAACGCGATAGTATTTTCTTGGGCACCAGACGGTTTTGTTGGTGCGAATGCTACTACAACAGAGCTACAAGATGATATGGCGATTAATCTTACACTTGCTGCAACATCTGCGGGTCAACTTGCATCACAAGCAATCATGGGCTCTTTCTCAGCAGTCTCTACTAATGCACTTCTAGCAGGTGTTGACTACACGCTGAGTATTAACCACCAAACGAATGTTGTAGCGACAAGAGATGTGCCAGAACCGGGTATGTTATTTGCTCTAGCATTAGGCTTGATGGGTTTTGCTGCAAGGAAAAAATTGCAAAGTTAATACACCATTTATTATTTGATTAAAGGCTTCAACTAAAGAAGCCTTTTTTATTTTTCACTCAAAACTACTAGTAGCAGCTATGCCATTAAATAGATGGCTTTTCAGCTTGTTCATGTTATTCTAAATTTTTGTTTATAAATGAAATTTTTTTGTGCTGATACTCTATTTAGCTGCGCTACTAATCTTTATTTCTCATATCTATTTTGCTTCGACATGACTATTTCAACGACAGGTTCAGAATCGTATTATCTAAGATAAGTTTTCTATAATATTGGTTTAACTCCGAAAGTATAAATAATAAAACTTACTCTTACTGGCTATTGCCTGTTTCAGCATCTGGGTAAATAAAAGTTTGCCGCTATCGATTGAGATTGCTCTCAGCAAAGACCATAAACTTAAAGTAGGGCTCTAGTTGTGCGACCCCACACTTAACATAATTAAACGGGGGGTATATAAGGGCGTTAAATAGTTATTTATCTTTCGGATTAGTAAAAGGAGTTAGAAATATTTGATGCGACAGATCGTTGAATATATTTTGATATAACTCGGCTAATTCAGGGCTCAGATGAGAGCTAAAACCTGAACGTTCAAGGTGAAACATTGCGCGTATACCGTGATAATCCATCTCCTCACCGCACTGAACAAATGGCAAGCCAAAACGTGTTAGGCGACGGTTAAGTCTTGGTTCCATCATAACGAACGCCACTTGATGGTTACAAATATCTGCCAGCGCTACGGCAGCTATGTATAGTCCCATTGCAATATTGGGGAAATTGCGGCGTTCTTCTTCAGAGTAGACAGTTTTTGGATTGATGCTATTCAATACAAATGGAACATTTTTCTCCTTTTCCCGGCGTCTAAAGCTAGAAAGTACTGCTAACCTTGATATTTCACCGAAACTTCCGCGCGGCAGTTGCGTAGAGTCTATAACGTCTTTACGCGCACTCTCTAGGCAATGAGCTTCAAACGGGAGTTTTTTAACAGGCTCATTGGCTGGAGGAATCACTAACCTTACGCAACCTGCGTGAACGCCAGTTCTTTTGTGTTCGAGTAAACAGTGGAAAGCGTAATCGTCACAGTCATCGGTTTCCATATGACTGTCGTTTTCAGGTTCCCATCCGAGTTCAGCTGCGTAAACACCATACCTAATCTTGAAAGCTTCTTGGCGTAACGCTTTAGTATTTGCGAACTTTACCTGAAAATATTGGGCGAAATTTTCTGCTAATGAATATCCGGCCATACTTTTCCCACTTTTGTTACTTCGAAAATTGACGCTTATTTGTGCGCCTTTGTTTAACTATAACAAGTTATTTTGATATTTCACCCATTAATCTGCAAATGTCTGAAAATTTTACAATAGTCTAAACTAATGATATTAGAGTAAAATTTCACTCAATTCTGGTTGGCTTAGAAAGCTTTGTGGGCTTGCTGATGCGCCGTATGCACCAGATTGATAAACGGCGATATAGTCACCAATTTCGAGTGCTGGTAATTGAACTTTATCAGCAATAATGTCTAGCGGTGTGCAAAGTGGGCCAACAACAGTGACGGTTTCCGTATCAGCGTTTTGTAAGTCCATTTTGTTGCCAACAGCGACTGGGTAATTTTTCCGGATCACTTGGCCGAAGTTGCCAGAGTTTGCTAAGTGATGATGTAAGCCGCCGTCGCAAACTGCGTAGGTCGTTTCTCGAGAGGCTTTTATATCGACGACTTTACTCACATACACACCTGCTTCACCAACTAAGTAACGACCTAATTCCATAATGAGCTCAATATCACAAAGTGATGAATGTTGAGCTATTAGTGTCGCTAGATTATCGGCAACAGGGGCAAGATTGAGTCGTGTTTCACCAGCAAAATATGGAATGCCTAAACCACCACCAATATTAATGTAATCAATTTGAACTGGGGTAATGGAAATGAGCCGCTCCGCTAGTGCAAAGGTTTTTTGATGCATTTCGATAATGGCTTCAATTTTGAGGTTTTGTGAACCGGCATAAATATGAAAACCACGAAAGTTCAGCATTTGGTAGTCTAGCTCTGCCAGAATGCTTGGAATTTGTTCTTCGTCTATTCCAAATGGCTTGGCACCGCCTGCCATTTTCATGCCTGATGCTTTTAGCTCGAATGCGGGATTAATGCGAATCGCAATATTGGGCTTAATCGAAAGCTGTTTACCAATATCTACTGCCCGTTGAATTTCTGTTGTTGACTCGGCATGCAAGGTAATACCGGCAACAATGGCTGCGCGAATATCATCTTCAGTCTTTCCTGGGCCAGCAAAGCTAATCTCATTGGGTGACATGCCTGATTGAATAGCTAACAACATTTCTTTGGCCGAGGCAACATCAAAGCCACTCACTAGCGGGCGCATAAAATTTACCAGTGGTGGGTAAGGGTTCGCCTTAATTGCGTAGTGCAGTGAAATTCGCTCTGGTAATGCTTCTTTAAGTGAACTAACGGTCTTTGAAAGAATTGCACGATCGTAAGCATAATAAGGGGTGCTGCCGACTAACATTTCAATCTGTGAAAGCGTTTTATTGCCAATTTTTAATTGATGTTGTTCTTGCTCGAACGGGGTTAGCGTGTCATGTGCTTTCATAAAGTTAATCCGTAAAAATTCCTTGGTAATCTCGGTTAAGTGCAGCACGGTCTATCTTACCGTTGGCATTGTGAGGCATGCTGTCGAGCACAATAACTTGTTTGGGTATCATGTAATTTGCTAAGTGTTTTTGACAATGCCTAGTCACTGACTTAGTTAAAGTTTCTTGGTCTTCAGTGCCTTCAGTATCGCTTGCTAAGATCAAGGCAACAATAGCTTGACCAAGCTCTGGGTGTGGTGCGCCGATGACCGCCGCCTCGGATATGCTTGGATACTGATAGAGTATCTCTTCTACTTCCATAGGGCTGACGCGATAACCTGAGCTTTTGATCATTTCATCAGCACGTGCAACAAAATACAAAAAACCGTCTTTATCTTGTTTTACCGTGTCACCTGACCACACCGCCATTTCTTGCAGCATAATGCCCTCTGGCTTTCCCGGTGCTGGTTTAAAGCGTGCTGCGGTTTTTTCCGGTGCATTCCAATAGCCTAAGCTTACCAGTGGCCCCATATGAACAAGTTCGCCTGGTTCCTCCGGCTCGCAATAGCTGCCATCAGGACGGACAACGACTACTTCGGCATTTGGGATTGCTTTACCCATCGAACCTGGCTTTTGATCCACTTGCGCTGGCGGTAAATAAGTTGAGCGAAAAGCTTCGGTCAAACCATACATTAGATAAGGCTTTGCTTGCGGTAGTTTTTCTCGCAGGGTTGTTAAATTGGCTTGGGTTAGCGCGCCACCACTATTGGTAAAATACCGAATGGATTGACCGCTGTTTTCAGGCCATTGCAAACTACATAATTGACTGTATAAAGGGGGGACCGCGGCGAGGCCCGTAACTTGATATTTATCAATGGCACTGAGCACATCTCGAGGTAATAAATAATCCAACAGCACACAGGTGGCACCGACAGAGAAACTTGTCGTTAACTGGCTCAAGCCATAATCAAAGCTCAGTGGTAATACCGCGAGAATAACGTCGTCAGCGCTATTTTCTAGATACTCTGCTACTGAGTGTGCACCAATGACCATATTACTATGAGAGAGCACAACACCCTTCGGCTTTCCTGTACTACCAGAGGTATACAAAATGGCAGCCATATCGTTAGACGTTTGTGCAGGTACTGATAACTGTTCCGCCTTGTCAGCATAAAAATTATCCCAGCTAATGACCTGAGCCTGCGCTAATTGGCCTTCGTCACTTGGCTTTCCGTCAACAAGTACTATGTGTTTTAAGCTGGGCAGTGACGCTAAATTTTCGATTAAAGGCGATAGCCTTGCTTTATTAGTGACTAATATTTGAATGTCACAATCAGCCACTATATGACTTACTTGCGGTGCTTTGAGTACGGGGTTAATTGGTACAAAAACCCCTGCGGCTGCAGAACAGGCGAATAAAGCGGTAACTGTTTCTAGGCTTTTGGGGAGATAAATGCCAACGCGGCCGTATCGAGTTAGCCCTAATGATTGGTAGCACTTCGCGATATGCTTTATTTGTTGCGCGAGTTCTTTATATGTCAGTTGCTGATTTTTATGGTGCAGTGCAATCGATTCTGGTGTTTTCTTGGCACTTAGCTCAATCAGTTCGTGTAATAGCTTGGTCATTCTTCATCCTGAAAACAATGTCAGTCAAAGCGCACTAATTCGCACTTTTGCCTATTATTATGACCATGTTCACAGGCTATTAACAAGGCTTTGAGGCTGCTAAATTAACCATTGATACCTGATAAGTGTTGTAGTGGCGCCGTTTTAATTTTAGTTTTGATGGGGATGATGTCCATTGCCGTATGGTAACCCATTTCAAACAGTTGATTTTTTTGGTCGCTGGTCAAATTGAAGTCGACAGCAGAGCACTCCCCAGTATTAACAACTATTGTGTTGTGCCAAAAAGCCTCGTTGATATACTCACGCGAAAGGGTGGTCATAAAGGTGCGAATTAACAGCGTAATATAATTAAAAATGGGCAAGAAACCCGTTACCTTTAGATCTTGATATTCGTGTTCACCGCGCAGTCTGAAGCAAAGTACTGGCGTCGCCTGGCCATCCCAATCACGGTGCAATGCATCTTCGGAAAGAATACTGCCATCAACCATAATACGTTTACCAAATGGCTTGAAGCTAAAGACTAGAGGTATCGACATCGAAAATCGTACGGCTAGAGACACTTTCATGTCAGGCGAAGTCTCGCGATCGAAAACAACGGGCTGGCCACTTTTTACGTCGGTAGCGACAATGTGTAGCGACTTGTCCATTTGTGCGAAAGTTCTCCCATCCAAGAGGTTATCTACCCAGCGTTCGAAAACGTCTCCAGAACTTAAGCCGCCATTGCGAAGCAATTTTAACAATGAGAATTCTCTAAACTGATTGTAATCGGTCTCGATTGCTATTTGCTTCATTGTTTCCAATGAGTGACCAGCTGCATATAGGCTGGCGACAATGCTGCCACCAGAAACACCGACAATATCACCAAATTCTACGCCCAGTTGCTCAAGCGCTTTTAAAATACCGATATGAGCAGGCAAACGTGTGCCACCACCTGCCATGATAGGAATAATTTTTGTTGTCATAACTCTACCTCGCCAACAATTACAAATATTATGGTTTATAGTTGGAAAACTTGCCTAAAATTGACAGACTTACAACTGAACGAATAACGACACAAGGAAAGTTTATGCGCCTTTTTGCTGCACTGCTTGCATTAATTTTTACTGTAAAAACAGCTTATGGACACGACATGGTTAGCCTAGTAAAGAAGGTCAAGCCATCTGTGGTGGGTATTGGCGTTTATACGCCACTTGGACAACCTAAAAATGAATTGCGTGGAACGGGGTTTGTGATCAGTAATGGTCAATACGTGGCGACCAATCACCATGTTTTGCCTGAGCTACTTGATACTGAGCGTTTACAGGAAATGGTAGTGTTTGTTGGGGTTGGTAAAAAAGCCAAGGCACGCAAAGCTAAAATTGTCGCCTCCTCTCGCTATCACGATTTGGCGATTCTCAAAGTTGAAGGTGACAAGTTACCTGCTATGCCATTAGCTGAGGATGAATTTTATCCAGAAGGCAGTGAAGTTGGCTTTACCGGCTTTCCCATTGGTGCGATTTTAGGGTTGTTTCCGGTGACTCATAAAGCTATGTTAGCGAGTATTACGCCCGTGGTAATTCCAGTGAAAGATACGCGGCAAATGTCGATAGCCATGTTAAAACGATTACGCGATCCTTATATGGTTTATCAATTAGACGGAACGGCTTACCCAGGCAACAGTGGTAGCGCGCTTTATGATGAAACGGGTAAGGTTATCGGGGTGATTAACAAGGTTTTTGTACAAAGCACCAAAGAGGCGGTGATTTCTAATCCAAGCGGTATTACCTACGCCATTCCCGTGCGCCACCTACGCAAGCTAATGCATGATAACCAAGTACCTGAATAATAGTTTAGGGCAAGTGAGCCGCTATTCGGTACTCGCGGTTAATGGCTCACTAAAGCTGGGCTTTTGGTAAAGTGCTGACAACGGCACTAAGTCGATATTGTGTTGTTTTAGTTGCGGAATAAGCTTAGTCAATGCTGCCACGGTTTCAGGGTGAGGGTGAGCAATCGCGATTGCTGTTTGTTGGCGTTTCGCTTTGCTAATCAGTTGCTTAAATTGGCCTTCGATATATTGGTGAGAGAGCTGGTTATCGAGAAATACATGGCGGCTCATTGCAGGTACGCCCATACGATCAGCGATGGTTCTTCCTAGTGTTTTTGAACTTGTCACACTATCTAGAAACAACAGCTCGCGTTCTTTAAGAAATTTCATCGTCCACAACATTGGCTTAGCCAACGTTGTGAGATGACTGCCCATGTGATTATTAATGCCGACAGCAAAGGGAATTTCTTGCAGTGATTCATTCAAACTGGCTTTAATTGCCGCTTCACTCATATCAGCAGTCAACGCACCAGGGCCAAGCTTTTTACCCTGGCTTGATTCCATTGGAATATGCAAGATGACGTCTTGGTTGCGTCGGTTAGCTGCCTCGGCAATACGTTTACCGTAAGGGGTTTGTGGCAATACAGCATAGGTGATATTGCCGGGAATAGTGAGCACTTGTTTATCGGTCATGCGATAACCAATGTCATCAATTACGATTGCAACCTGTGCGGCGTTAGCAAACGCAGCAGGGCCTGTAATAAACAATAAAAATGAGAGAAAACGAATCACGAATGTAGTTTTTTTTTATTTTTGTAAGGCTAGCCTAGCAGTTTTACCGAAACAGGTCGACGCATTATTAACGCACACAGCAGGCTATCTACACCAAAGCTTCGGATTAACGGCTTTACCGTGATGGCGAATTTCAAAATAGAGGCCTGGCTCGCTTTGTCCACCACTTTGACCAACAATAGCTATTGCTTCGCCTGGTTCAACGGTATCGCCAACATTTTTTAATAAAGCTTGGTTATGGCCGTACAAGCTCATATAGCCCTTGCCATGATCGATCACTGTGACTAAGCCATAACCTTTTAACCAATCTGAAAATAGTACTTTGCCAGAATAGATACTGGTGACTTGCCTACCTACAGCCGCTGAAAGCAATACCCCTTTCCAGCGCAAATAGCCTTGTTTTCGCGTGCCGAATGAGTGCTTAATGCGACCTGAAACTGGCCAGCGCAGTTTTCGTTTTAGCTTATCTAGGCCAGGCAAATTTTTTGCCAGTGCGCTTTGGCGTGCCAAGCGTTCCAGTTCTGCAACTAAGTTTGCTTCTTCTTGTTCTAGTTTTGCTAATTGTTGTTTGTTTGAAAGCAGTTCTTTGCGTAATGCTGTTAAGGTTTTCTTGCGTTGCGCTTTGTTTTTCTCTAGTGCAGCGCGCTGTGATTGTTGAGTTTGTTGAAGCTGGGTTAATTGCTTGGCTTTTTGCTGTTGCTCTATCTCTACCTCAGACAGTCGCGCAATGGTCGCCTGAAACGCTTCAATTTCAGCTATTCGCGCTTTACTTAAATATTGATAATAGGTGAGTGAGCGCTGAACTTGGCTTGACTCTTCTTGGTTAAGCAGCATTTTTAGGTAGTCGTGCTGCCCAGTGGTGTAAGCCGTTCTCAGTTGATGCGCTAATGCATTTTCTTGTTGTACTTTATCTCGATTGAGTTGTGCTTTTTCTTTCGCGAGGCTGGTGAGTTTATCTTGGGTTGCTTTGAGCGAATTGCGGGTGTTATTCATCGCTTTTGCCACCTTCGCAATGGCAAAATCATCTTTTTTCAGCTGGGCATTGAGTTGGCGGCGTTTTTTACTCACTTGCACGATTGCCGATTTTTGTTTGGCAATTTCACTTTTTACCGTTGATAACTGCTCACTGGAACGCTGCTTTTTCGCGTCTTCTGATGATGCAGATTGAGCTTGTGCAGATACAAGAGTAAACGCACAGGCAATGACTAGCCGCACTAGACATTGCACAGTGGTTGTTAGTTTTTTAAATAAACGCACGACAGGGTTTAGTTTAACTGCATTAATACCTTGCCAGTCATCTCTGCTGGTTGTTCAAGCCCCATTAAACTTAACAGTGTTGGTGAAATATCACTAAGCGCACCGTCGTTAACGGGTGTTGCTTGGCGGCCAACATAAATCAAAGGTACAGGCTCGCAAGTATGGGCCGTGTGTGCTTGGCCTGACTCAGGGTTGACCATTTGCTCAGCGTTACCGTGGTCTGCAGTAATTAAACATTCGCCGCCGACTTTTTGTAGTGCTTCAACCACGCGCCCTATGGCTGTATCAACCGCTTCACAAGCTTTTACCGCTGCTTCAAATTTACCGGTATGACCAACCATATCGCCATTGGGGTAATTACAAACGATAAAATCATGCTCGCCACTTTCAATCGCCGCAACAAGTTTGTCGGTAAGTAGCGGTGCATTCATCTCTGGCTGCAAGTCATAGGTTGCTACTTGTGGTGACGGCACCAAAATACGCTGTTCACCGTCAAATTCATCTTCTTTGCCGCCGCTAAAGAAGAAAGTGACGTGCGCGTACTTCTCTGTTTCTGAAATACGTAATTGTGTTTTGTTATGTTTAGCTAACCATTCCCCCATAACATTGTTCAGTGGCTCAGGTGGGAAGGCACAGCTCGTATGAATGTCGGCGGCATATTCCGTTAGCATAACAAAGTCACTGATAGCAGCCACTTTATTGCGCTCAAAGCCATTAAAGTCAGGCTCTACAAAAGCACGTGTAAATTGACGTGCGCGATCCGCTCTAAAATTCATAAATACCAGCGCATCGCCATCTTCAATGGTGATTGCTTCGCCTTGCGCGTCAGTAATCATGCTTGGTTTTACGAATTCATCGTTTTCGTCGCGCTCATAAGCTGCGGCTAACGCGTCAACGGCTGAGCCAAATTGGTATTGTGCTTGGCCGCTAACCATTAAGTTATATGCCGCTTCAACTCGCTCCCAGCGCTGATCTCTGTCCATTGCGTAGTATCGCCCTACCACTGAAGCTACTTGGCCATTACCAAGCTCGTTAAATTTTTCTTGGGCTTTAAGCAATGAGTCGTGAGCGCTACGTGGCGGAGTATCACGACCGTCGAGAAATGCGTGCAAGTATACCTTTTCAGCGCCACGTGATTTTGCCAATTCCATCATCGCAAAAATATGATCTTCGTGGCTATGCACGCCACCGGGAGACATTAAGCCCAAAATATGGAGCGCCTTGCCGGCTTGCTGTGCCTTATCTACGGCATTGCAAAGCGCAGCGTTTTGGCTAAAGGTTTGATCGTCGATTGCTTTGGTGATGCGGGTGAAGTCTTGGTAAACAATACGGCCAGCACCTAAGTTAACATGACCGACTTCTGAGTTACCCATTTGACCATCAGGAAGACCAACTGCCATTCCTGAGGTGCCAATTAGCATATTAGGAAAACGTGCCTTTAAGTCATCTAACACCGGAGTTTTTGCGTGAAAAATGGCGTTTGACTCTTGGTGCTCACGATAGCCCCAACCGTCAAGAATAAGCAGAACCATTGGCTTCTTAGTTGGCATTCGAAATTTCCTAAATCTAGATTGGCGAAAAACTGAGATTATTTTACACAGTTAGTGGCGAATAGCACTAGCCAAGCCCGCAAAATTATTGGTGTTTATTTTGGGCGTGTTGATCTTTCAGGGTTGCTTTTGCTGCAGCCTGTTTTGGGTTTTATACAAGGCGGTACTTGTGCAGTGTAGTCACTCTCCTTAAATAAGTGCCAACACAGTAGAAAGCCCAAACAGGCGCAGCCCCTTTATTTTGTGTTGAGTGGGTTCATCTAAACGCTTCCTGCTCATTGTTGCTCGCTTTTTACTTAGAACGACTATGCGACAAAGCGAGCGCCGCGATCAGAAAGCGTTTAGATTGAACAAAATTCAACCTCGAAAGTTCAACACGCCCTAAGCGTTCTGTTGCTATTTGGGTTTGGTTAATGAAGTCTGTATACTGTGCCCGTTTTAAAATTTCATTCCACCATGGTACGTATTTATGGATCAATTAATGGTTTTTGCCGCAAATCACCCATTGTTAAGCACCGCTTGGGTTGCGCTTGTGGTTGCGATTATTGTTATTACAGTGATGATTAAAATGTCGCCAGTAAAACAGGTATCACCGCAAGAGTTAACCTTTCAGGTGAACAAAGAAAATGGTGTTGTTGTTGATATCCGCACTGACAAAGAATTCAAAACAAGCCGTATTATTGATGCGCTGCACCTGTCTCAAGAAAAAGCTAATAAAAATGACTTTGCTGCCCTTGAAAAACATAAAGACAAACCCATTATTGTCGTATGTACTGCTGGCTTAACGGCAACTAAAGTGGCAAATCAGTTACTTAAAGCGGGTTTCTCACAAGTAAGTTTGCTAAAAGGCGGCATGAATGCCTGGGTTGGTGCTGGCCTGCCAGTCACCAAGAAGTAGGCGAATATTTTAAGAGGTCGTTATGGCAGTAAAAATTGAAATTTACACGAAAGGTTATTGTCCTTACTGTAGCCGAGCTAAATCATTGCTTGATTACAAAGAAGTAGAATACACAGAATTTCGCATTGATAAGCAACGCGAATTGCGTGATGTGATGATCAAGCGTGCTGACGGTGGTAGCACTGTCCCTCAAATTTTCATTAACGACAAGCATATTGGCGGCTGTGATGACTTAGTGGCATTAGAGTACGCGAAGAAATTGGACGCTTTACTTGAAAAGTAAGCTTGTCTAATACCAAAACAGATTTTAGTTAGAAAACGCACAGTGAACCTTTCCGTGCAGTAAATTATAGGAATATTTCAAATGGCTGATGAACATCAAAACCCAGCAGAGCAAGCGGCACCACAGTTCGCGATTCAACGTGTTTACACTAAAGACATTTCTTTTGAAACGCCTAACTCTCCTGCTATTTTCCAAAAAGAATGGAAACCAGAAGTTAAGTTAGACATCGACACTCGCTCAAACAAGTTACATGATGAAACTTATGAAGTGGTTTTAGCAGTAACCGTAACGGCAACTGTTGAAGGTCAAACCGCGTTTTTAGCGGAAGTTCAGCAAGCGGGTATTTTCACTATTGGTAATATTGACGAAGGCCAATTAGCGCATATGATTGGTGCATTCTGCCCGAATACCTTATTCCCATATGCTCGTGAAACGATTGCTAACCTAGTTAACCGTGGTTCATTCCCACAACTTAACTTAGCGCCAGTTAACTTCGATGCATTATTTGCTTCTTACTTGCAACAGCGTCAAGCACAACAAGAAGCGGCGAGCACAGAAGCTCACTAGTTGAGGCGATGACTGTGCAAACAGCCAAAATTTCTGTGATAGGGGCAGGGTCTTACGGCTCTGCCCTTGCTATATGTTTTGCCCGAAATGGCCACCCAACGGTGTTGTGGGGGCGAGATCAAGCGCAAATGCAAGCAATGGCATCTTCACGCAGCAACGAAAAGTATTTGCCTGGCAGCAAGTTTCCAGAAAGCTTAATTATCGAGCCCGACTTGGCTAGTGCAGTAAAGGCCAGCGATATAGTTTTAGTGGTGGTGCCAAGCCATGTTTTTGGCGACATGTTGCGCCAAGTTAAGCTGCACCTGAACGACAACGCTAAGCTAGCATGGGCAACTAAAGGGTTAGATCCTGACTCTGGCCACTTATTGCAAGAAGTAGCGCGCGATATTCTCGGCGATGATATTAGCCTTGGAGTGTTATCCGGGCCAACCTTTGCCAAAGAAATGGCTGCGGGCTTACCAACAGCTATTTCGTTGTCATCAACCGACGATAGTTTTGTGACTGAGCTTTCTGATTTGCTGCATTGTGAAAAGGCATTTCGAGTTTATAGCAATAACGACTTCATTGGTATTCAGCTCGGTGGCGCAGTCAAGAATGTGATTGCCATTGGTGCTGGCATGGCTGATGGCATTGGCTTTGGCGCTAATGCTCGAACAGCGCTTATCACACGTGGTCTTGCTGAAATGACGCGCTTAGGGGCAACGTTGGGAGCCGAGCCTGCTACCTTTATGGGCATGGCTGGCTTAGGTGACTTGGTGTTAACCTGCACTGATAACCAATCGCGCAACCGTCGTTTTGGTTTAGCACTGGGACAGGGTAAAGATGTGGATACTGCGATGGCTGATATTGGCCAAGTGGTAGAAGGGTATCGCAATACCAAAGAAGTCTTTATGCTGGCGGAGCGACAAGGGGTTGAAATGCCAATTGTTGAGCAAGTGTACAAAGTGCTTTATCAAGGTAAACCCGCCTTAAAAGCAGCCTATGATTTACTTTCTCGCCAAAAGAAATTTGAGTAACAGCGTTTGCTGTTACTCTCTTTATCTTACTAACTCTTTCATTCAGCTTTCGTATCTTTAACCACCTTTAGTCATTTAAAGCTGACTAGATGCCATTAGCAAAATCAAGCTGACGCCAAGCTTCGTAAATAATCACTGCCGCAGAATTAGATAAATTCATACTGCGACTGCCTGTGACCATAGGAATGCGAATTTTGTGCTCGTCGGGAATTTGATCACGCACGACATCAGGTAAACCTTTAGTTTCTGAGCCAAACATCACATAGTCACCTTGTTCAAAGGAAACTTGATGATGGTAACGTGTTGCCTTAGTGGTAATGGCGTATAAATTCTTGGGCTGTTCGCTAGCGAGAAATGCATCAAAGTTTTCATGGCGCTTCAGGTTCGCAAATTCATGGTAATCAAGCCCAGCACGCTTTAGTCGCTTGTCTTCTATTGAAAAGCCTAGTGGCTCAATTAAGTGCAAACGGAACCCTGAATTAGCACATAGGCGAATAATATTACCAGTGTTTGGTGGAATCTCTGGCTGAAACAGCACAACATCTAACATAACAAATAATCAATAAGCGAATACTGCGACGCATTATATCGTTAATCCGCCGCTTAAGTTAATGGCTCGTTTTATTTAGCGTGTGCTTTAGCAAATTGGTATTAGTTGCCTGTTTGCTCGAACCAGTTAAGGGTTTTAACAATACCATCAACACGGTATTCATCTAGCTCAAAAAAGATTTCATGGCGAGCGCCAGTAATGACTTCTGGTTTGCCATTGGGACATGACTGTGGGTGAGCTGCATGCAATGCGCGGCAAAAGTCATCCTGAGCACTGTTATCAACAACCGTATCACTGCCAGCTTGAAGCACTAGCGTCGGCGTGGTTAATTTATTGACATCGGCAAATATGTCCTTATTCGCTTTGACTGCTTCATCCAACCAGCGGAAGGTGACACCACCCAACTGCAACTCAGGCGTCGATTGGTATAAGTTAGTAAAAATTTCATAGCGCACAGGAGATTGCATCAACGCATTGTCGGCAAACGGCCTGCTGCTGTAACCATCTTGACCAAGAAAATACCAAGAGTCATCGCTCAACCATTTAGATAAGGTATCACCGCCGCTAATAATAAATTCGCCGAGCCAATTCGGGATGCCGCCGCTGTTTATTGCAATCATTGGCGAAGCTAATACTGCGGCTTTAATTGGCGTTTGGTAGCGCTGCATATAACGCGCGCTGATTGCTCCACCCATGGAGTGAGCAAGCAAATAGATATTTTGTTGGCATTGTGTTTGAACGATGTTACTCACGAAGTAGTGGAGGTCATCGCTGTAGTGATCAAACATAGCGACATAGCCTTTGTGTTGATCTGCTTGCATGCGCCCAGATAAACCTTGGCCACGGTGATCGATGATAAATAAGTTGTAGCCCGCGTTAGTAAGATCAAAAGCGAGTTCTTGATACTTCAAATAACCTTCAGAGCGGCCTGGTACTAGTACTAAACACTTGTCGCGATTAGGCGATACAAATTGCGCATAACGAATATTAATGTCGTCAACACCACTAAATTGGCTAAATTGGCCAGTTTGCCAAAAGCTTTTTATTTCCCGCTCATAGCGAGTGGTGAGCTCTTGCTCTGAAGTAATCGACCAAGGTGAGCTCATGGCTGATGCCGTTACTGATATTAGCGTCATAGAAATTGCGAGTAATCCTGCCAGTAAATCTTTCATATTGTTATTAATATTGTGAAATGCCTGCATTATGTTACGCAATTTTGTTGAAAAAAACAGCATCGCAGCCTGTTATATTTACGTCCCATTTTCGCCCCAATTTACGCACACCTCAATGAGCAATTTGCCGATCTATTCGGTTTTTTTCAAAGTTCACTATATGGTCAACACGCCCTAACTAAACCTTAGGTAAGCTGATAGTGACCGTTAAACCGCCTTCACTATTATTTTTTGCTGAAATTTCACCGCGGTGAGCCAGCACTGCTTGCTTAGCAATTGCCAACCCTAAGCCTGTGCCACCTGTTAACCTATCACGGGCAGAAGCGACTCGATAGAAAGGCTCAAACAACTTACTAAGTACTAAATCAGGCACGCCATTACCTTGATCGCTGACGCCGATCACAACGTGCTCGACAGTTTCGGTTAGTTCAACTAGCACCATGCTAGCTGATGGTGAGTACTTAATAGCATTACAAATGATATTCCCTACGGCGCTCGCTATAAGGGCTTCATCAAGGTTTAATTGCGGATTGCCTTCGGCATTAAGGGTGATCTTAACCTGCTTATCTTGGCCAAGGAAGTTACCGTCATCGACTAAATGATCGAGTAAAGGCTTAAGGTGGCAGGGCTGTTTACTTATCGCTTGAGCACTATTTTCAAGGCGAGATAAGGTCAGTACATGTTCGATCATTTCATCTAAACGAGCGACTTCGCGCTCACTGCGCGCAATGTATTGCTCTAAGGTTTCGTGATCGTCCTTGTGTTTTTGCGCAAGTGCTAATGCCATTTGTAATCGGGTTAATGGCGAGCGTAACTCGTGAGAGACATCGCCGAGCAAACGTTGATGAGCTGAGACGTTGTCAAATAGCTTATCCGCCATTTGATTAAAGGCTTTGGCGAGTGTGCCTAATTCATCACTGCGTTTATCGTCATTTTCTACTCTAATAGCTAGGTCTCCTTGACCAAAACGGTCAGCCACTTTAGTGATGTTTGACAGTGGCCTGCTAAGTGAGCGGGCGAGCAGCCAACATAGCGCAAAACTGACAATGACAGGCGTACCAATTCTTGCCCAATAAGGTAATTGCTGCATAAAAAAGCCTATGGTGCGAATACGGCTGGTGTGGCGTTTGTAAAAGGCTAAATACTGTTGCCCGCGCACCTCTAGTTTTACTGGCCCCGTGATTTGTGAATGTGGAAATATCCAAGTCGTGGTGTTATCAAATACATTTGCCTGAATAAACTGGTTCACGTATGGGTGCTCAGGATGACCGCCTATGACAGGTTGATTGTTGTTCAGCGGCTTAACCATTAAATGTTTAAAACTGCGCTTGGTTCGGCGGTGACGATTGTCGTGAATAAACTTTACCAAATTTCTGGGCTGAGCTTGATGTATGACATCAGTGATTCGCGTTAGCCGGCGCAAATCGCCTTTATCTGTATCAATTTCTACATACTGCTGGCTCAATTGAATAGAAACGAATCGCGTGGCGGCAATTGCACAAATGGTGACAATCCAAAACCAGAGAAACAGCTTTACTTTGATGGAGCTCAAGTGGCGGCGAATACCGCTAATCACATTCGTCTTGGTAAGGCTATACAAGCGACTCTCCTGCTAAAAATATATAACCTGAGCCGCGTACGGTTTTAATCTTATCGTCACTCGTATATTGGCTTAACTTGCGGCGAATATTGCTGACATGCATGTCAATACTGCGATCAAATGGACTAAGTTTTCGCCCAAGTACTTGCTCCGAAAGTTGCTCTTTACTGACAATCACGCTGTTTTGCGTCATCAACTCGAATAAAATTTCGAATTCCGTGCCGGTTAGTTCAATAAGCTGTTCTTCACACTTAACCTGACGTGTTGCATTGTCAATGAGTACCCCATTTACGTTGAGTACATGCCCTGTGCCTGTTTGTTGTTGGGTGATATCAATACGTCTAAATATCGCCTTGATTCGGGCGAGCAACTCTTGATGATGAAAAGGCTTAGGTAGGTAGTCGTCGGCCCCCAATTCAAGACCGAGAATACGATCACTGTCATCCCCTTTGGCGGTCAGCATTAGAATGGGGATATGGTGTTTACCGCCGAGGGCTTTTAAGACATCAAAGCCATTTAACTTAGGCATCATGACGTCGAGCAAAATCAAGTCGATATTCTGATCAAAGGCTTTTGCCAAACCACTGGCGCCATCGTGGCGGCAAGTGATAGTGAAGCCTTCTGCAGATAAATAACTGGTGAGCAGCTCACTTAATTCAATATCGTCATCAATAATCAAGATATGCTTTGTCATAACGTTTTGGTATTACCCCATGGTTGATAGCCATTATTTTATCAGTTTATTAATCCAACGATTGTTATCTTTACACAGTTTTACACTGGCTTTGCGAAACTTTGCATTGCAGTTTTTATACTGAACTTGAATTATTACTTGAAGCAAATTGTGAGGCATAAGATGACAACAGCAATGAGAAAAACAACCGTTAAGGCAGCTGCGTTATTTACAGCGTTAAGTTTACTGGCAGCTCCTGCTGCGTTTAGTGATGAGCATCAACAAGGCTATGAGCATCAGCATAAAAAGGCACATAGCGGTCATCGCATGAAACAAGGGCAACACGGTGTAAAGATGTTGAGGAAAATGGCGCGTTATCTGGATTTGAGCGATGAGCAGGTTGCTCAAATTAAAGAAATTCGCCGCCAAAGCAAAACAGAAAACGAACCACTGCGCACAGCCATGAAGGCGTTTAAAACAGAGGTTAAAAATCAGCAATCGGGTAGTGAATTTGATGAAACGGCTTTCAGCGCTACTTACCTACAATATCAGGAGACTTTTGCACAACTCGCACTGCAAAAAGCGAAAACTCGTCATGCTATTTTTCAAGTGTTAACGCCAGAGCAACAAACGAAATGGCAAGCATTTCAGGAAAAACGCAAAGCTCGAAGGGGTTTAGAGCGAAGCTAATAGAGGTTAGAGCGGGCTAATCAAAGCAGGTTGAGCTAGCTGAGGTAGCGCTAGCTCAATCAAACTCGCTAATTTTAGCTCATACTAAATGAGAAAATTTTTGACATTTTACTGTCTACTGGCTCGCCATTTGCGCGAGCTGGCTCAAAACGCCATTGCTCGATTGCGCTAATAATTGCCGAGCGGAAGTAGCTAAGCTTGCTTTGCTGCTCAAATTCAATATCAGTCACCCGACCAAATTCATCGATGGTGAAATTCACTTGCACATCAAGCTCAATTCCTTTGCGTTTAGCGACTGATGGATAACGTGGGTCAATGGCATTCATCAATTTAGCTGGTGCCAAGTTTTGAATGACATTCGATTGTGGGGTAGGAGTACGCTGGTAGCGTTGTTCAAATAAGCTTACTTTTGATACCGGAGCTTCAAACATTGATTGATGCGGGCTACTTAACGTAGGCGCGATTTTAGCAAGCGTAACGTGTTCACTATCATGGTTAGTTGAGCTATTTTCAGTTGTGGTGATGTCTCCATTTTCATTAATGACTGAAGACTGAGCCACTAGGTTTTGCTCACCGTCTGAACTATTGCTTGTTGACGCTAACAGTGCTGTCGCTGGTGCGCTCGATTTATTTATCGCAGAGTATTCAACTTTCTGTTGCTGATATGCGATAGCGTTTACGTCGATGTTAATGTTCGCGTCGATGTTTAAATGAGTTGCTGCTGTTTTAATATTTGGATTAGCGCTAGGCAGCTCTTGGCTAGCAGGTAATTTTTGTTCTTTTTGTTCTTTCCTTGGCGATGCTAAGGCAATTTCGCTTTGTGCGTGATCGCTTACATGAGAAGTCCTTGTATCCTTGCTTTGCTGCTCTTTTTCCATTTTGGGAACAAAAGCGAGCTCCGACTGCTCTAGGCTTGTGTCTTTGCGCAAGTTCAATTCTGTTTTTGCCGACCAGCTCGGTAGAGCCGATAAATGATCTGCCAATAAGTGACCAGCAATAGAGTCTTGTTGCAGCGAAGCGTCGTTAAAGCTTTGTTGGTGACTGCCATAACCTGAAGATTGGCCATAGCTGTCTGAAAAAGCAGCCACTTTTAGACCTGATATTTCTAGCAAGGGTGAATTCACTAGTTGCTTAATGCTTAACACTAACAGAGAGCCAATTATGACCAGTGCAGCAAGCAATCGCCCTGGGGCTTGTTCGTTAGTACAAGAATGATCAACTAAACGAACCACGCGTGCTTTTAAATCGCCGCCAGATGCCGCCACGGCCATCGCTGGAATAGTCTCATGGCGACGGTTCTGACAATGGTGGCTTTGGCATAATGATGCGGTGTCGGCCAAGGTGTGAGCATAAGCTACAGCATTGCCGCAATGCGACACGGCAATGTCATCAGTACAATATTCACGCTCTTGGCGCATTTGCTTAGACACCCAGATCACCGCGGGGTGGAAGAATAATAATATTTCGATCAGCGTTTGCAGGAAGTTAACAAGGTAATCATAACGGCGAATATGGGCCAGTTCATGCAGTAGTAGCATTTCTAACTGCGCTTGGTTTAGCCCCATTAGCATTTGTGCCGGCATCAGTACAACGGGTTTTAGCCAGCCGATAGCCATTGGTACTTTTGCTTTCAGTGAAATAACTAAACGAGGGGTATGGTTTAACCCAATTTGCGCTGCGAGCTCACTAAACCTTGCTAAAAGTTTGGGTTCTGTTGGTATTGTTTGATTACGTGCTAACCGCCCCGTAGTCGTTACTTCAATTAACAGCTTGCTCGTTAAGAACAGTACACAAGCAAACCAAGCCAAGGATAGATACGGCAAATAGTCAAGGCTTTGGCTGTACCAAGTCACCCCATGCTGTTGTTGCAATACATGTTGGAATTGCGCAATGGGCATAGAGTTTGTTGGGCTGAGAATCGAGCTATTTGATGGCTGGAATAAATAGTTAAAAGTCGCTATGGGAAGTAATAAATTTACCCCCATGGCTAAACAACTTAACCCGTATCGCAATCTAGAACGCTGCACTGAAATAAGTGACAATGCAATTTTTAGCACACCAGCTATCACTAGCCCTTGCCACAGAAAGTGTAGCAATGACATGGTCAGCGCTTGTGTAAACGCTTGAACCTCAGGACTGTTAGTGATCAGTGTTGCTATCATGTTGCTCTAATTCACAATATTTTTAATTTGTATTAACGATATAGGTTTGTGCCCGTTCGCTTGAAAGTAGTACATATCAAGCATTACTTATTAAGTATTGCTGGTATTTTAACTTTTTGTGTTATTTATCTAAATTGTCTAACAGTTGACGAATATCTTCAATTTCTTGTTTGCTGGTTGATTCGTTTAAGGCACGCATTACCAGCTTTGATGTTGAGCCACCAAACGCTTTGCTGATCAAGTCTTTGATCAATGATGATTGTGTTTGGGTCTCGCTGTTCGCGGCAGCATAAACATGAGCACGATTACTTTCGTCGCGAATCACCAATGTTTTTTCGTGCATGATTTGCAAAATTTTGAGTACAGTCGTGTAGCCAGTTTTTTGCGTTTCGCTCACTGCTTCATGTATTTGTCGAACGGTTGCTGGGCCTATTTTCCATAACACATTGAGCAATGTGAGCTCAGCTTCAGTCGGCTTGATACTAGACTTATCTCTCGCCATGTAAACTTCCTTCCATTTTGTATATTAAGTACACGTACGAGATTAATCGTATCCTCTGCCGAATAAATGAGCAAATTATTTTCATAAATAGTGTTTATGAAAGGGTAGCTTGGTCGAACTTAATTCTAGGAGTTCAGAGTTTGCAAATACTGCTGAGTTCTTGCGGGATAATTAGTGAAAATAGCATCAACACCTATTTCAGCACAAAATGCTATATCTTGCGGGCGATCGACGGTATATACCCAAACGGCTAAGCCACGCTGGTGAGCGTCATCAACTAGCTCTTTGTTGAGGCAATCAATACTTGGGTTAATACTTTTAGCGTTAAGTAATTGGGCGCTAGCGGCAAGTTCATATGGACAATGAGCAATTAAGGCTCCAATTGCTAGGGTCTGCTGTTGTTGCTTTAAAGCGGCTAAGAAGCCGTGATTAAATGACGATATTAAGAGGTGTGGCCAATCATAAATTCCTTGTTTTACAACAAGGTGCAACTCATCAATTAAGTGCTTTGCAATTTGTGCTAGCTCATTGGCGTTGCCATTAGCGATTTTCACTTCGATATTCACACTACAAGCACCATTGATGACTTTCAGAGCCTGCGCTAATTGCAATATAGGCTGGTTGTCGTTGGTGCGCAGCATAGCTAATTGCGCATGTGGTAGTGTTTGTAATTGGCCTTGGCCATTGGTGGTTTTGTCCACGTAAAGGTCGTGCATTAACCACCAAGTGCCAGTTTCGGTGTGAAACTGAATGTCTAATTCTATGCCGTCAGCTTGCTGGGCTATCGCCTGCTCAAAGGCGATTTTGGTATTTTCAGGGTATTCACCACTAGCACCTCGATGCGCGATAACCAGCATAGTTGAGTTTCCTGCTAAACGTTATTCAGCTGCTTCTTCTGGTTGAGCAACCACATCAGCGTAGTGCTTACCTAAACGTGTTGTAATACCTGAATGCGCTTGGCTGTTAAATTCGACCATACTAGGTGAGAAGGTTGAAACAACGGTTGAACCCAACTTAAATCGGCCCATTTCATCACCTTTTTTAAATTTAATCGCGCCAGCGCCGTCTGCTGGATACTGCCATCTAAAAATATCCTTGCCTGCTGGTGGCGTAATGGTGCCCGCCCAGGTGGTTTCGATACTTGCAACAATAGTTGCGCCTACCAATACCATGGCAAGCGAGCCATGCGGGGTATCAAAAATCGTTACCACGCGCTCATTGCGAGCAAATAAGTTAGGTACATTGTTCGCTGTTAACGGGTTTACAGAAAATAGCTCGCCTGGCACATAGATCATCTCACGCAAAGTGGCATCCATTGGCATGTGAATGCGGTGGTAGTCCTTTGGCGCTAAGTAGATACAGCTAAATTTACCATTTTGAAATGGCGCTGCTGTTTTTTCATCGCCGCCAAGGAGCGATTGTAGGCTGTAACTAAAGCCTTTTGCTTGAATAAGCTGGCCTTGCTTAATATCACCTTGTTGGCTAATGGTGCCATCAACGGGGTAACATAGTGTCATCGGGTTGTCGTCAATGGTGCGCGCGCCATCTTCCAATTCGCGGGTGAAAAAGTCGTTAAAGGTGGCAAAATCTTCAGGGCGCTTTAACTTGGCCTCATCCATGTTAATGTCATAAGCCTTAATAAAGTGCTTAATTGCCTGTGTGGTGAACCAGCCGGCTTCTGCTGCGGCAAATTTGCCGACCAAGCGTGAAATGCCGTGCTTTGGTAGTAGGTATTGAAAGGCAATTTTGATTTTGTCTATCACTGAGTCTTCCTCGTTACTTCTTATTTATTCGTTAATGTTAATGCTGTTGACGTTCGGCTAAGCTTAGTTTTTAAAACGGGTAGTTAGCGTATTGCTCGATAAACTCTCGACAATACGCTGGAAGCTCGCAAATCGCTCGGGGTGAATCTCGCCACTTTCAACGGCGGCAATCAAAGCACAGCCGGGATCGCTGACATGCTTGCAGTCACGGAATTTGCAGGTGCCTAAATAGTCGTCAAATTCAATAAAACCATCTGCCACTTGCTCTGGACTTAAATGCCATAGACCAAACTCACGGATGCCGGGCGAGTCAATTAAATCGCCCCCTTGCTCAAAGTGATAAAGACGAGCAACGGTTGTCGTGTGCTGGCCTAGTCCTGAGTTTTCTGAGACTTGCTTTGTTACTAAGCCAAGCTCTGGCATTAAGGTGTTAACCAAGGTGGATTTGCCAACACCGGACTGACCAACGAAGATGCTAGTTTCATCGACCAGCTGAGCTCTCAGTTCTTTGATGCCATCACCGGATTCACTGCTGGCATATAACACTTGGTAGCCAATCGCACGATAAATATCGAGCTGCTCTTCAACGATTTCCGCTAAATCTTCGTCAATAAGATCCGCTTTATTCATCAAAATAACGGGCTTGATACCGGTCTGCACACAAGCCACGATATAGCGATCGATAATATCTGGATTAAACGCAGGCAGCACTGTGGTAACAATAATGATTTGGCTGATATTGGCAGCGACGGGTTTTAAGCCATCGTAAACATCGGGACGGCTAAGTGCTGAACTACGTTCATGCACAGCCTCAATCACGCCAGAGACAGTATGCTCTGATGATTTACCTTGGCGAAACATCACCTTATCACCACAAACTAATGAATCAACGCCGCGACGAATATTACAGCGAAAGGTATTGCCCTCGCCATTTTCTATATCGGCGTGTTGGCCAAAACGACTGATCACAATTCCTTGCTCTGGTGCACCTAGTTCTTCATCTTGCCATTGTACTTCTTCCGCTTTATTGCGAAGCTTTTTTGCCTGATTGGCTCGAATTCGGCGCGCTTGCCCTTTGGTCAGTTTTTTTGCTTTTGCCACGTTATTTCGCTGTTATTAAAGTCATGATGTTCACATCAGCTTTTCAATATCGGTAATTGTCACGTATTATACTGACTTATCGGCTAATCAGCTAATCTTTGGGCAATTGAGACACGAACACACAAGCGCTGTGATAAATGACGCCCTGTTAGCGAATGACAAAAAAGAGACTTTGATGAGCGTAAATGAAACGAATTTAGTGTGGTTGGATCTGGAGATGACAGGTCTTGAGCCTGAGCATGATGTAATTTTAGAAATTGCCACCATAGTGACTGACAGCCAGCTAAACGTATTAGCAGAAGGGCCAGTCTTTGCAATTCATCAAAGTGATGATGTGCTCGATAATATGAGCGAGTGGTGTATTGAGCATCACGGCAAATCTGGGTTAACAGATCGCTGCCGCCAGAGTACGACTGATTTGGCGACAGCAAGCGCCGCAACCATTGAATTTATCAGCCAATATGTACCTAGAGGCAAATCGCCGATGTGTGGTAACAGCATTGGCCAAGATCGTCGCTTTATCAATAAGTACATGCCGGAGTTTGAAGATTACTTCCACTACCGCAATCTAGATGTCAGCACAGTAAAAGAGCTAGCTCGTCGATGGAAACCTGAAGTGTTGGATAAGGTCGAGAAAACAGGGGCGCACCTAGCACTTGATGATATTCGCGAATCTATTGAAGAGCTAAAAGTTTATAAGGCACATTTCTTTAAGCTTTAATCGCTTAACTTACCTAATTAATGCGCATCCAATTAATGGGCGACCAAGTAGCGTAGGAAAAGACTAAAAAGCGACTTATGCCGTTAGTTAAAAACCAAACGTCTAAAGAGCAAAAGTCGCTTTTTATATTAAATTATTGAATTTTGATAGAGTCTGATTCACTGAGCGCCAGTTTCTCTAGCCCAAAGCCCTTTACCAAGTTGCTGGTGCTGTTGCCAGTCTCCTTTTAAAAGCCATTCGACAATTTGTTTAGCGACATTGGGTAATGGCTTTGCTTCATTTTGCTTAGCAATAGCTAACCAGTCACCAACTTTGGTGGTGGTGATTTTATCTATTACCGTCGCATAATTTAATTGTTCAAGTGCCAGCGCATTAGAGTGCTGTTCCATTTGGCCATTAAGTGGTTTGGTTAGTATGGGTTTTCCTAAGTGTAAGCACTCACTAATTAGCTCGAATCCACTATTGCAAATAACTGCTTTAGCACCTGCTAAATCTTGCTTAAACGCCTGATAGCTCGTTTTTCTAAGGCTAATATTGCCTTGCTCACCGTTTTCAAGTTCTGGTGAATATTGCACAAACTGATACTGTGGCAGCTGATTGAGTACCGCGCTGACTTGTTGCTGATTTTCAAATGGCAGATAGACGACGATATTATTGCTATCGTCTGTTGCTTGTAATGTGGTATCGATGATCGGCGGCAGCACATTGTCACTGTATGGATGCCAGTGCAAGCCAATAGCGTTAGTTGCAGGTGCAAAGTTGCGCATAATCCACTTAGCCATCATGGACTCGCCAGCCATAGGCGTATTTTCGCCAAATGCATACTGATGGCCAATGCCTAGTACTGGTTTACCTTGTAATTTTCCTGCCCAAGCGGTGACAGGCTCGAAATCGGTGATTACTAAATCATATTCTGAAAGTGAGAGGGCATGGATATCACGATAAAACCCCAATAGACTGTTTTCCAAAAAGGTACTGATATAGTCAATTTTACCGTTCTTGGTAACAAAGGTGAGCCCTTTGCGGTGCATAAAGTCACCAAACACTTCCATATCAAACAGCTTTTCTCTTTCTCGACCTGAGATCAGATAGGTAACGTCGACAGCATGTTCTTTGAGGTATTTTGCTAAGATTCTTGCTCTAGATATGTGACCATTACCTGTTCCTTGAATACCGAACAGTATTTTCATACGACTTAAATTACTCCTAGTAACATGACCGAGCCTAACGTTGCTCCGGCTAGAATATCCGATGGAAAGTGAACGCCTAAAATAACCCGTGAAGCACCAACCGCACTGGCCCAAAAGTATATGGGTAAGGCAATTAAACCAAGTTCTGAAACCACCAGCCCTGCCAGCAAAAATGCCGCCATGGTATGGCCTGACGGAAAGCTGAACTTGTCTGATGGTTGCACTAAACAGGAAAAGTTTGGCACGATATCTGGTGGACGGCGACGTTTGAGAATATTCTTTAAAATAAAGTAAATAGGGCGCTCAATAGCAAAGGCAAAGAGTGCTAACAAAAAGAAGTTAACGCTTTGACTGCCAATAGCAATAAGAACAGGCAGCAAAACCTGCATATAGCCATCACCTGTGCGCGAAACGGCGCGAACACAGCTAATAAACTTTTGATGGTAACGCGATTTAACACACCAACGTAAGATGCGTAAATCGTATTGATACATGTCGTTTAATACCGTCATACCGCTAATCTAGATGGCTAATATGACCGTTGCTTGACAAAAATGTGTCTATTTAGTGAACAAATAATAAAAGTGGCTTAAGAAAAAAACTTGCAGGTCGGACCAGTATCAACAACAATAAGTTTTTAACATCCATTTACGCGATAAAATGACAATAACAAGGACAACAGATGGCAAATAAATTTAGTAAAGCGGTAGCGGCAATATACAAGTTACCTGAGTTTTGTCATGGTTACTTGCTCACTAAACTGTTCTGTACACAAGTAAAATATGCAGGTACTTCACGCATTAAACTGCAAAAAGTTTCCAATCAGGAAGTGGTACTGACGATTGCTAACATTAAGCGCGTCCAGAACCATATTGGCGGTGTTCACGCAATTGCCGCTTCGTTATTGGCTGAGTCAGCAACGGGTACCTTATTTGGTATGAATGTGCCAGACAGTCATTTACCTTTATTGAAATCTATGACAGTAAATTATAACCGCCGTATGCAAGGTGGGCTGACCGCTAAAGCTCAGCTCAGTGAAGCGCAAATAGCAATCATTAATAGTGAAGAAAAGGGCGACATGCTGGTGCCAGTGACCATTACGGATGAGTCAGGACAAGAGCCTATTGAGTGTTTAATGAATTGGGCTTGGGTACCCAAAAAGCGCAAATAAACCATCCTTTATATGCGGTAAAGAGCCTAGGCTCTTTACACGAATTCCTGCATCTTGCATGATTATGGCTAAGTGATTTTGCCTTACACTAAAACCTACTCGCGTGCTGTTCGTCTAACAGTGTCTGTGAGCCAGTAGTTGATGTGTGAGGCTTTATTTTTATAGCGCTAGCAAAAACTTAAATTAAAGCAAAGTAGCAGCAATGGTCGTAACAATAAATAAGGGATGATTGGGTTAATTAACATGACTGAAATAGCGTATAAGAAGCCAATTACTGCTAAAAAACTCAATTCACTTTGGCTAATCGCGCTATTTTTTTTGCTGTTAAGCATAGGGCTAATCTCAGCTTGGTTTGCTATTGTTCAACACAGCTCAGACCAACTGCGTGATCAGCATTTACCCAACGTATATCAAACAAACGATCAATTAATCATTTCAAACCAACTGTTAGTTGCTTTCAATTCGCTAAATCGCCACAGCCCATCTCCCCAAATTGTAGAGCAGCATCAAACGTGGTTGACTGTTGCAGAGCCAGCAATGAAGTCGCTGGTAAAAAGTGGTCAAAAATTTCCAAAACTGAGCGCATTAGTTAATTATGAAAAAGCGACGCTAATTCGATTAAGTGATAGTGCCAAGCGCAATATTAAACTCACTCAATTGGCAATTGAACGAACAGACGTTGCCTTGACCATGCTTGCGAGCCAAACACCGCAACCCAACATGGCACTTAATTCTGCTTTGTTGCTATTAAAAGCATCGTTGCAAGATACTGTCGAGCAACCTTTTCCTGCGACCCAGAGCTCAATTAAGGCGCAAGTTGAACAGCTATCCCAATGGCTTTTCCTGCAAACAGAGAATCAAACGAGTAGCTCAGATGAATTGTTAACGAATGCCGTGAAATTGGTGGTCGGCATATTCACTACAGAGCATGCGTTGTTCGGCAAATGGCAGGGCCAACAGCGGCTTTATTCACTATTCCAACAGCAAATAGATGCTGCAATAGTTGAGCTTAATCGATACCAAGCGCAGCTAAGCAAACAAGCAGCATTGACGATGAAAAACATTAACGCCAGCAATAGTGTGACTGCTGCTGTGGCAGGGTATTCGGTTTCAATACCGTTAAAGCCAGAGTTGGCTGTATGGCTGATGGCAGCTGCATTGTTATTTTTCGTCATTGCTTCTTTGTTGCTTTATCGCCTCCATCGTCGTCACCACGCTAGGTTAGATCAACTGGTGAGTTTTACCACGACAGTGCTTGCTGACAACGACGGTACCTATTTACAAAGAGCGATAGAAGAAAGCAAGCACAATGCGGTAACAGAGCGGCAGCAGGAAGTGGCAAAAGCCATTACCGCAAGGCTGAATAACACCTATTCTGCACAATTTGTTGAAAGCCTGACAACTGCGCAGCAAAAGCAATGGCGACAACTAGCGCAATGCACTGCGACTTGGCAATGGTCTTTTGAAAGTGGGCTTATCTCGTTATCAGAGCACATAGATAGTGCAGCGCTGTTTGCTTCAGAAATTATTCCTGAACGCTCGTTATCTAAGTTTGCTTTGCGCCGTTTAGTTGGTCAGCAAAATTTTCATGCACTTGCCTCGTCAGTAAGAAAGATTGAATCGCAAGAAGCAAACGAGCAAAACCAGTTAAATTCTATTGAAAACGTATTGCTGACCTTTGGCGAAGAGCTTTTTGTTGATGTCGCTATATGTAAAGAAAACGGCAAGTGGTCAGGCACGTGCACCGATTGCTCGCTAGTCTATCGTGAAATAAACCAGCTTAAAGCTCAAATAAGTGTGCAAAACGAATCACTGGAACAACAGCGAAGTTCGACGCTTCAAGGCTCACACAGCGATTATCAGGTATTAAGCAAAATGCTTATTCAAGGGCTACTACAATCACAAAATAGTATGCTGAGTGAAACTCACGGTCATCCTCTATCATCACACCTGCCACCGCACCAAACGTCACACCAGTTGCCGCATCTGCCATCATACGATAAAGCCATAAACCGTGCTTTGAAGCGGCTAAACGAATTGCAAATCATGGCACAGTTAGCCACCGAGCAACGGGTAAGGGTGCCTCAAGATATCAACATTTCTCAGCTAAATGCAGCAATTAATGGCAATTTAGCGCGCGAAAATGCTGCACGTAAAAATACCGTGGTGATTTGTCAATCGGCGAATGTTTGGCACAAGGTTCACCTTGATACTGGTCTTTACAGCCGCCTAATCGAAGGTTTTTGCCACTTAATGTTGGCTGGTCTTCATAAGCAAGAGTTATTGATTACGTTGAGCGTTGCAGATCAAGCGAAAGGCCAACAAACCTGGCAATTGAGTTTTTCACTACTCGACTTTGCTGGTAATAGCACTGAACACGCCAATTTTGATCAATCACCTATTGCTGAATTAATGGAGGACCTTGATAGCCAAAACAGCCATGACACTGCGTATTGTCAGAAGCTTTTGCGTGCTCTGCACGGGCGGTTAGTGGCGATTAATCAAGGCCAAATGCAGAGTGCAACTCCAGACCATACTAAGAGCAGCAGTAATACGACTAAGGCCGACAAGCCTGCGTTGGAATTGGTGTTAAGCTTTCCTGTTGCCATCATCGAAAATGCAACTAAACACCAAGTTGATACCAGTCTTTCTCATACTCAAGTACTGGTATTAACTTCAAGCTTTGCTCAAGGGGAACGTATTACTCAGTACTTAACATCAGCTAAAGCTGAGTGTCGTTTGGTTGATAATATTGATACGCTTAAAGCGCAGTGTAGTGAGTCTGCAATTAAGCAAAAAGCGATTGATGCGGTAGTTGTTGGTGGCGATTTTGCAGTGCATCATCACGTAATTCAAAACTCTCTTGCCCTATTGCCTGACAAAAGACGTCCGACATTAACCATGATTCACAAACAGCAAGACGATTTAGCTAAAATCGGTTTGTTTTCTCTAGCGGATGCTTGGTTGACGAGAGATTCGCTTGTTCATGCTATCAGCAAAGGTCTTAAGCAAAAACAAAGCAGCAATCAGCTTGTCACATCAACCACATTAAGCCAGCACCAATTTATACACACCAGTGTTGAATTACTCTTGGCAGTTAAGCAAGTTGATCAGCATCATGCATTGCTAAGCCTACTTCATTGGCTTGGTTTTCAAGTTACTGTGGTAGTTGATGAAACTTCAATGCTTAATCAATGGCGTTTAGGGCGATTTTTAGTGCTTATCAATGAATTTAGTGCTTCGCCAGTTATTGAATTGCTCGCCGGCAAAGGTATTAGCCGCGGTATTTTTAGTATTAAAGGTGAACTAAGCGATCAGGATGAAACGAACATGCCAAAAGGCACTCATCAAAACGAAGGTGAAGCGCCACAGCATGTCAGCGCTTGGCAAGTTAATACGGTGCCTGCGGTATTTGAACTGAAAGCATGGATACAAAGGCTGTCACCTTGGTTGGTGTCGCGCAAAGTAGGAGCAAGTCAACAGCTATCCTTTTCAGCATTAGCTTCTACTAGCCAATTTAATGACCTATTACCTGCTGCTTTTGATATTGATGTCTATGCTAAAAATCAAGGTTCGGCTGAGCTTGCAGCCTTTATGTTGGATGATTATGTTAATGAACTCATAGGCCACGCTCGTATGCTGACTGAGCAATTGAAATATGCCGATGAGCAAGCGATATTGGGGACGTTGAAAGAGGTTGGTGTGATTGCCAACATAATGTCCGCTCAAGGGCTAAGCCAGTTATCCTTGCAATTCGAACATACGTTAAAAAATAACGCGATTGCTTCTGCAAGTGGCATTATCAGTGTTAATACCAAGCGCTTGCTCGAACAAATGAAGCAAGAGATCTTGCTGATAAAACAAAATGCAGAGGCGATATAGTAAGTTGTCTATGCTTACCAAGCCTACGAACAAAATCAGTGAAAAAGCCGGCGACGAAACTATTGATAAAGTTGGCGAGGTACCTAACGTGAACAATGGCGAAATAGCTAGCCCCTGTGTGCGCAATTGTTGTTTGAATCAGGTCGATTATTGCTTGGGGTGTAAGCGCCAACTTGATGAAATCGTCAGTTGGCGTTCGTATAGCGACGCGCAACGCCAGGCGATTATGGCGCAATTAGCGACGCGCGATATAAGTGATTCGCATAGCGCCGATCCTGCTTAGCCTGGTTAACCAACGCTAAGCCTTTGTAATACGTACTTGCCCCTGTTTGTTATGCGTCTCTGGGCAAGCCTTTTTCGATAGAGCGAATTAAGCGTTGATTTAAGCGTTGAGTTTTTTTGTCACGCTTAGTGATGCTTGAATTAATAGTCACTAGTTCAACAGCAATTGCTTTCGCCTTACTTAGCTGCTCAGCAAGTGCCCAGTCAATATGTTCAATAACCATAACCGATAGTGCAGTATCACTAGTCAAATCGGCTTGCTGCTTTTTCGCCGCAAGTACTTCAACGATTTGTTCCTCATAAGGTGCATTTCCAAGTGCTACCGCTATATTGCGCAACCAACTTTGGTAACCTATCCGCCTGATTGGGCTACCTTCCGTGCGCGCTAAAAATTCGTTCTCTTGCCAAGTGAATAGGCTTACTAATTCACTGGCATCGAGTTGCTGGCGAGGATGAAAATCGGCCTCCTGCGTAATCGAGCCGAATTTATTCCATGGACAAATTAATTGGCAGTCGTCGCAGCCATATATACGATTTCCTAAGGCTTTGCGGAATTCGAGCGGAATAGCGCCTTGGTTTTCAATGGTTAAGTACGAAATACAGCGCTTGGCATCGACAACATATGGGGCGACTATCGCGTTTGTTGGGCATATTTTTATGCAAGCGACACAACTGCCACATTGATTTTGGGTAGTACTGTCGACAGGCAATGGCAAATTCACTAGTAGCTCACCTAAGAAAAACCAAGAGCCAGCTTGTTGGTTGATTAACAAGCTGTGTTTGCCAACCCAGCCAAGTCCTGCCTTTTCAGCTAGCGGCCGTTCTAACACTGGCGCAGAATCAACGAATGGGCGAAAGTTGAATTCACTGCAATAGGCTTGAATTTTTTTACCTAGCTGCTGCAAACGCTTGCGCATTAACTTGTGGTAATCACGCCCTAATGCATATCGACTTACATAACCAAGTTTTTTGTTTTTAAGCGTACGTGCAAATTTTGCATTTGGCGGCAGGTAGTTTAAACGGGCACTAATGACTCGAACTGTTCCCGGCTCAAGCTCTTGCGGGCGGGCGCGCATCATGCCATGACGTGCCATGTAATCCATCGAACCATGGTATTGATTGTCTAGCCAAGCCTGCAAGTGTGGCTCATGGGATTTGAGATCAATATCGGCAATGCCTATTTGTGCAAAACCTAATGATTCTCCCCAAAGCTTGATTTTTTCTGCAAGATCTTGATAGTTGATAGCGGCAGTCATCAATGGCGAGTAAAAAATGGAAGTAATAAAATTGACGGCTAGTTTACCACAGCCAGTGTACAGTGCGAATCAAGTACTCTCGAATGAAGCAGCGGCAGCTGACGCTAAGGGTATTCCGCTCTTTGAATTGATGAAGTCGGCAGGGCGAGCAGCTTTTGAGCTGCTAAGCCAACAGGCTGAACAAGCAAGCTCAGTGCTGATTGTTGCGGGCAAAGGCAACAATGGTGGTGATGGCTATGTGCTTGCCCGTCATTGTGCGGCGGCAGGTTTTATGGTGTCTTTATTAGTCCTTGCTGACGAAGAGAAGATCACCGGAGATGCCGCTAAAGCCTTGGCAATGCTAGATCCAGACAGTGTTAACCTTAGATTTGAACCCGATTTGGCGAAAGCGAACAAGATGATCGCAGCGTTCGAAGGAGATTGGCTAGTCGATGCCATTTTTGGCATTGGGCTAAAGGGGAAACTTACTCGCGCATGGCAGCAACTGCTGACCACGATCAATGAGCACTACAGCCAAATTATTAGTCTCGATATTCCATCAGGCCTTTGCGCGACTACAGGGCATGTCGAAAATGTGGCTGTCGCGGCCGATTATACGGTGACCTTTATTGTCTTAAAGCAAGGGTTACTGACGGGGAAAGCCGCGAATTATATTGGTGATTTATGGCTCGCAACCTTGGACGTGCAAACTGAGTTTGTGCAAACCATTGCTGCGCAGGCATTTGCTCAAGGAACATCTGGGCTGCCAGCTATTACACCAAGACGACCAACCATTCACAAAGGCAGTATTGGTTTGGTGTTGGCAATGGGCGGAAACTTAGGAATGCCTGGTGCCATACGCATGGCCGCCGAATCATCACTTAGAACGGGTGCCTCTCTGGTAGCCGTGGCTTGTCATCAAGAAAACCAAGCGATTGTGGTTCAGGGGCGACCGGAGCTAATGCTCGCACCGAGTGAGCCTGAGCGCCTGATCTCCTCTTCTTTTGTTGAGAAAGCGAAAGTTATTTTGATAGGTCCTGGTTTAGGTCGTGATGCTTGGGCAAATCAGCTGATGCAGGCCGCTCTCAAAGCCGACAAGCCAATGGTTGTCGATGCTGATGCTTTGTTCGCGATGAAATCACTGCGCGCCTTCAGCAATAATTGGGTGCTAACGCCTCACCCAGGCGAAGCGGCCTTTTTACTCGACTGCGATATTGCGACGATTGAAGCAGATCGCTTTGGTGCGGTAACGGCCATAGCGCAAAAATATGGTGGTATTTGCGTGTTGAAAGGCGCGGGTAGTTTAATTGGCGATGGCCAGAAAGTGATTGTAAACACCACGGGTAATGCGGGTATGGCATCGGGTGGCATGGGCGATGTATTATCAGGCATAATAGCGGCATTGATATTACAAACAGGCTCGATGATGGACGCAACAAGGCTTGCGGTTAGCATTCACGGTCAAGCTGCAGAACTCGTTACTCAAAACATCGGTATGCGCGGCTTGCTAGCCAGCGACTTATTTGAGCCGATCAGACAATTAGTAAACCAATATTAACTCTATGAAAAAACAATATTTCCTTGCTGATGAAGCGGCAACGGTAGGCTTAGGTACAGCATTAGCAGAAGTCGTTAAACGCGATATCCAAAAAGGTATTACCGTTTATTTAAACGGTGACTTGGGGGCAGGTAAAACAACGTTAACCAGAGGTTTTGTGCGTGGTATGGGCCACCAAGGGAATGTTAAAAGCCCGACTTACACCTTAGTTGAACCCTATGAATTATCACCTTGGCAAGTCTATCACTTTGATCTTTATCGATTAGCTGACCCTGAAGAACTTGAGTTTATGGGGATAAGAGATTACTTTAGCGACAATAGTTGTAGTTTTATTGAGTGGCCAGAAAAAGGCCAAGGGCTGCTGGCAGGGCCAGATCTTATTATTGATTTAGCTTATCAAGAGGAACAACGTACTGTTAGCCTAACTAGTCAATCTGAGTTGGGTAATCAAGTACTCGCCACCTTAGCAGCTCATTTACAAGGTACTGACGAATAGATGATTGGGCAGCGCTCTAGCTGGATGTATGCATTACTGCTAACCCTTTGGTTAGTGAGCTTAAACGTTCTAGCCAGTAACAAAATTAATGGTGTTCGGGTGTGGCCTGCACCGGAAAATACCCGTGTCGTTTTTGATTTATCAAAAAAACCAGATTACAGCTATTTCAGTTTATCGAGTCCTAACCGTTTAGTTATCGACTTTAAAAATAGTGCGAATGCCGTTGAGTTAAGCAAGCTGGCCAAAAATGACAAGCGCATTTTAAAAATACGTACGAGTAAAGCCAAGCATAAAGGCGCCACTCGCGTCGTCATGGAATTAGCGCAGAGCTATCAAACTACGATTTTTCCATTAGCCCCAGCTGGCCAATACGGAAACCGCCTTGTCGTTGATTTATACGATAAAAAATCACTAGAAAAGCGCACGGTTCGTGTTGAAAGCAAGAAGAAACGCGACATTGTCATTGCCATTGTTGCTGGCCATGGTGGCGAAGATCCCGGCTCAATTGGCCCGCGGGGAACGTATGAAAAACACGTTACGCTTAACATCTCAAAAAAGTTAGCCAAACTGATTAACAGTAAAAAAGGCTTGAGCGCTAAGCTTATTCGAACTGGCGACTACTACATTAACCATAATCGTAAAACTCAGCTAGCCCGCAAATACAAAGCTGATTTACTTATTTCTATTCACGCTGACGCCTTTACTTCACCACAGCCAAGAGGCGCATCTGTGCTGGTGCAAGATCCGCGTCGCGCAAACTCTGAATTTGCCAAGTGGATTGCTAATCGCCAGAAAGAGTCTGAGCTGCTTGGCGGTGCAGGCGATACCATTAGAAAAACCAAAGACAAAAACTTAGCGCTCACGCTTGCTGATATGAAAAAAGAGCACACCATGGCAAGCAGCTATGACTTTGCTGAACAAGCGGTTAAAGAGCTGAAGAAAGTGACCAGAATGCATAAGAAGCGTCCTGAAGGCTTGAGCCTTGCCGTCTTAAAGTCTTCTGATATTCCATCGGTGCTAATTGAAACGGGCTTTATCTCTAACCCTTCGGAAGAGCGCAATTTAAATAGTGACAAACACCAGCAAAAATTGGCAAAAGCCATTTTAACAGCAGTCCATAATTACTTTATGGATGCACCCCCAGCTGGCACATTATACGCGTCAACAGGCTATAAAAAGCACCGTGTTGCCAAGGGCGAATCGCTGTCGGTACTTGCGCAGCGTTATAAGGTCTCTGTTGGTCAGCTAAAATCAGCAAATAATCTTAGCAGCAATACAGTACGTATTGGGCAAACCCTAAAAATTCCTCGAGCTTAACAATGGCGATTGAGATTTTACCAGCCCGCTTGGCAAACCAAATTGCCGCGGGTGAAGTGGTTGAGCGTCCGGCATCAGTAGTGAAAGAGTTAATAGAAAATAGCTTGGATGCTGGCGCGACCAAAATAGCCATCGACATCGAAAAAGGCGGGGCTAAGCTGATTCGCATTGCTGACAATGGCAAGGGTATTGCGAAAGACGAGCTGACGTTAGCTTTAAGCCGTCATGCAACCAGTAAAATTAAAGATCTTGATGACTTGGAAGCAATCGCCAGCCTAGGCTTTCGCGGTGAAGCGCTGGCGAGTATTAGCTCAGTTGCGCGCTTAACCTTAACTTCAAAACCAGCAGAGCAGGAAAATGCGTGGCAAGCTTTCGCAACTGGCCGAGATATGGCAGTGACGGTGCAACCCGCCGCGCACCCTAATGGCACCACCATTGAAGTGAATGATCTATTCTTTAACACCCCTGCACGCCGTAAGTTTTTGCGGACCGAAAAAACCGAGTTTACTCACATTGATGAAGTGTTGCGCAGAATCGCGTTGGCGCGTTTCGATGTCAGCTTCTCGCTAACCCACAATGGCAAAATAATTCGCCAATACCGCGCAATAAAAAACTCGGCGCAGTATGCCAAACGTGTTGGGATGATTTGTGGGCAAAAGTTTATTGAACAAGCGGTTACTGTTGATTGCCAGCATGATGGATTGCACTTGTGGGGCTGGCTAGCGCATCCTGAGCAACATCGAAGTCAAAATGACTTGTGTTATAGCTATGTCAACGGGCGTATGATGCGCGATAAGCTGATTAATCATGGTATTCGCCAAGCATTTTCTGATTGGATCCCTAACGATAGCTATCCAGCATTTGTACTGTTCTTAAATTTAGATCACAAAGAGGTGGACGTGAATGTTCACCCTGCCAAACACGAAGTGCGCTTCCATCAAGGACGCTATGTCCATGATTTTATTTACACCGTTTGCCAGCAAGCTTTGCAACAAGCGCTCTCGCAGCAAGCGTCACTAGTTGGAGATGCTACCTGTATTCAGGAAGATGCGGCACAAGGCTTTGCTCCACTAGCACCTGAGCAGGGCGCAAATGCCAATGATGAGTCGCGAGACTATGTTGCGCCGCTAAGACGGGCAGAGCACGTTGGCGAAGCTTCGCCGGTGGGCTATCAGCCAGCCCACTCCTCTCCTCAGTTATCAGGAAGCTCGTACACGAGTTCATCAGGCTATCAAGCCTCTCATTCATCCAATAGCGCAGATATTCGCCAAGCTGCGCAGAGTTATCAAGCATTGATGACGCCTAAAACTGTCGAAAGCGCAGCCATTGAAAATCAAGCCGTAGAAAGCAAAGCCGCTAAAAGCGCATCGGACGCTCAGTCTGTAATAGAGCATCCACAATTGTTGCATCTAGTTGATGAGCAAGTCGCCTTGATAAATCGTAACCAACAAGCGTTGGCTGTGGTTAAGCTTGCTGATGTCGCAATGGCCGTTAACCAAGTGTTGGTCGAGCAACGTTGGCAGCAAGGGCTAACCAGCCAACCATTGCTGTTGCCAATTGTAATGAGCTTGAGTGAGCAAGCGGTTAGTTGGCTGAACAGCCATATGGCATTAATTGAACAAGCGGGTATTAGCGTGCAAATTCAGGCGGGTAAAAAGGTGCAAATTCGACAATTTCCGGCAATGCTGCGCGAACACGATGTTGCCTGTTGCATGCAAACACTAATTGAGCAAATGCTTGATTACACAAGTAGTAGCGACCCTTCAGACGCAGAGCTTAGCAATGCATTTAGACAACAATTTGCCGCTTTGATGACGCCGAAAAACTTTGATACAGCCAGTGCCAAGCAATTATGGTTGCAAGCAGAAACCGTGCTAGGTGAGCAATTAAATCAAGTGTGTGACTTGAAATCCGTCGCGGTTGACCTTACTTCTGCGATATCTCAACTACACTAGAAAGATATGACCAACCTTGATAAACAACCTCCCGTTATTTGTTTAATGGGGCCTACGGCTTCGGGCAAAACGGCACTTGCAATGGCGCTTTATGATGCCTTACCGTGCGAGATCATTAGTGTTGACTCGGCGCTAGTTTATCAAGGAATGGATATTGGCACGGCTAAACCAACGTCGGAAGAACAAGCACAGTATCCGCATCGCTTGATTGATATTATCGATCCCAGTGAAAGCTACTCTGCCGCAGATTTTTGTCGTGATGCACTACGTGAAATCGCTGATATTCGTGCTCAGGGTAAAATTCCACTGCTTGTTGGTGGAACTATGATGTACTTTAAAAGTCTGATTGATGGCATATCGCCATTGCCAGAGGCATCGCCAGCAGTGCGCGCCGAAATTAATCAGCAAGCGCAAATTCACGGTTGGGAATATTTGCATGATGAGCTTAAGCAAGTCGATCCTGTTTCGGCTGAGCGTATTCATCCCAATGACCCGCAGCGATTAACGCGTGCATTAGAAGTATTCCGTTTGACGGGAAACACTTTGACACAATTAACGGCAATAAAAGGTGATACCCTACAAGGAGATGTTTTACAATTTGCGATAGCGCCTGCAGATCGCGCAACCTTGCATCAGCGTATTGAACTACGTTTCAATCAAATGATTGAACAAGATTTCAAGCAAGAAGTGGTTAAGCTTAAATCTCGGGGAGATTTGCACGAAGACTTACCATCAATTCGATGTGTAGGGTATCGTCAAATGTGGCAACATCTTAATGGTGAATGCGATTTCGAAGAAATGGTGTTCCGTGGCGTCTGTGCCACTAGACAGCTGGCAAAAAGACAGCTAACTTGGTTAAGGAGTTGGCCAAATTTACACCGGTTAGACATGGAAGATAGTACTAACCTACAACAAGTATTGTCGGCAGTGAGCAAACTTTAATCTTTGTATTATACTAAGCTTATTACTGACTATTTGATTAATAAAAACTTTTTAGCTTAATTTATCTAACAATAACAAAAGGGGCCAAAGAATGGCAAAGGGGCAATCTTTACAAGACCCATTTTTAAATGCGCTTCGTCGTGATCGCATTCCTGTAGCAATTTACTTAGTTAACGGTATTAAATTACAAGGGCAAGTTGAGTCGTTTGACCAATTTGTTATCTTACTTAAAAATACCGTGAGTCAAATGGTATACAAACACGCTATTTCCACCGTAGTTCCTGCTCGCGCAGTAAATACAGCACCTCAAGGGCAGCCTGAATTTAATCAGGACAGTTAATTTCCATGATTGCATTCGGTATTGTATGGAGTTGCTCATTTGTTTGATCGCTATCAAGCAGGTGAGCAGGCAATACTTGTTCATGTAGACTTTCCCGACGAAAGCAGCAGAGAAGACCTACAAGAATTCAAAATGTTAGTCTCATCTGCTGGCGTTAATGCGCTATCAGTGGTTACTGGTAAGCGTAATTCGCCTCACCCGAAATATTTTGTTGGTAGCGGTAAAGCAGAAGAAATTGCTGATGCAGTAAACCTTTATCAAGCTAACGTAGTGCTGTTTAACCATGCACTTTCACCTTCCCAAGAAAAAAATATTGAAGCTTTATGTCAGTGTCGCGTTATTGACCGGACAACGCTTATTCTTGATATTTTTGCGCAAAGAGCCCGAACCCATGAGGGTAAGTTACAAGTTGAGCTTGCTCAACTAAGACATATCAGCACCCGCTTGATTCGTGGTTGGACTCACTTAGAGCGCCAAAAAGGTGGTATTGGTTTACGTGGTCCTGGTGAAACCCAGCTTGAAACGGATAGACGTTTATTACGTGAGCGCATGAACAATATTGGCAAGCGCCTTGAAAAAGTTGAAAAACAACGCCAGCAAGGCCGTCGCTCAAGGGTTAGAGCTGAAATTCCAACACTATCATTGGTTGGCTATACCAATGCTGGCAAGTCCACTCTGTTCAATTTGATCACTCAAGCTAACGTATACGCTGCTGATCAATTATTTGCCACCCTTGATCCAACACTTCGAAAAATTGACATCGAAGATGTTGGGCGTGCTATTTTGGCGGATACAGTTGGTTTTATTCGCCATTTACCTCATGACTTAGTCGCTGCCTTTAAAGCAACATTAACCGAAACCAGAGAAGCTGAACTTTTACTGCATGTTATCGATATAGCTGATGAAAGGCGCTCTGAGAACATCCATGAAGTGCAAAGTGTGCTGGATGAAATTGAAGCGGGTGATGTTCCACAGTTATTAATTTGTAACAAAATAGATAAACTAACTGACTGTCAGCCTCGTATCGACAGAGATGAAAACGGTCAGCCAATTAGGGTGTGGTTGTCAGCGCAAGCAAATATCGGCGTTGACTTGTTATTTGAAGCATTGGCAGAGCGCATGGGACGCCAAGTAGTCAAACACAGTCTCAAAATCCCCCCTACTGCAGGCAAGTTGCTCGGTGCCTTGTACCAACTTAATTGTATTTCACATGAAGATTATGACGAGCAGGGTAATTGCTTAGTCGATATAAAATTGCCAGTGCGAGAGTGGAATCGGTTGATTAAACAAGACAAAGCAAGCGTGGAACGCTTTATCGAAAGTTAACAGGCTGATATATTATTGGCTTTCTTTATAATTTTAATATCAAAGTCACATTGTTGCGGAGTGCGTCATGGCGTGGAATGAGCCGGGGAATAACGATAAAGATCCCTGGAAAAACAAAGGTGGTAACAACCAAGGGCCACCAGATTTAGACGATTTATTTAAAGACTTAGGCAATAAATTCAATGGCCTGTTTGGTGGAAAATCAGGCGGTGGAGCTAGTGCTGGCGGTGCAGGTAATAACTTTTCAGGCATTGCAGTAACCTTAGCGCTAATTATTGCGTTAGTCGCTTACCTATTCACTTGTGTTTACACTATTAAAGAAGCTGAACGTGGCATTAAACTGCGTTTTGGTGAATATGTTGGTGTGGTTGAGCCAGGTTTGAGCTGGAAGTGGACCTTCATTGAAAACATCATTCCAGTGGATGTACAAACGACTCGCGACATTCGTGCAGAAGGCTTTATGCTGACGCAGGATGAAAATGTTGTGCGTGTTGAAATGGAAATTCAATACCGCGTCATTAACCCTCGTGATTACGTGTTCAGCGTAACTAATGCTGACAACAGTTTGAGTGACGCGCTTGACAGTGCCCTTCGTTACGTTGTTGGTCACGCGAAAATGGATGACGTGTTAACCAGTGGTCGTGAAGTAGTGCGTCAGAAAGTACGTGAAGAACTTGACGGTATTATCGAGTCATACAACTTAGGTTTACTGGTGGTTGACGTTAACTTTAAAGACGCGCGCCCACCAGAAGAAGTCAAAGAAGCATTTGATGACGCTATTGCGGCTCAAGCCGACGAAGAACGTTTTATTCAAGAAGCTGAAGCTTATGCTCGTAGTATCGAACCACGAGCGCGTGGTCGTGTGAACCGTATGGAACAAGAGGCACTTGCGTACAAAGAACAAACCGTGCTTGAAGCAGAAGGTGCCGTTGCTCGTTTTGAGAAAATTTTACCTGAATATCAGGCTGCGCCAGACGTAACTCGTCAGCGTATGTATTTGGCAAGTATGGAAAAAGTATACGGTAATACCAGCAAGGTAATGGTTGATGTTGAAGGTGGTAATAACATGATGTACCTACCACTGGACAAAATCATGCACCAGCAAGCTGCACCAACACGTATCGTTCCGTCATCAGTAAGCAGTGTGCCTGCTAATACGGGTAAAAACTCGTCACCAACCAGCAACTCTGGTCGCAATGACCGATTCAACAGTGGGAGAAACTAAGCAATGAAAAACTTTATTGTGACAGCAATTGCACTACTGTTTATTTTGGTTGTGTCGTCTGTGTTCGTGGTGCCTGAAGGCCAACGTGGTATTGTTTTCCAATTCTCAAAAATTAAGCGAGACGCTGCTACTGGCGAAATGCGTATTTACGAGCCCGGTTTACACTTCAAAATTCCATTAATTGAAAATGTTAAACGCTTAGATGCACGTATTCAAACGCTAGATGAAGCGCCAGATCGCTTTGTTACTGCTGAGAAAAAAGATTTGATGGTCGATTCATACGTGAAATGGCGTATTGTTGACTTTTCAAGATTTTACTTACGTACTTCGGGTAGTTTTGATCAAGCCTCTATCTTATTGAAACAGAAAGTAAACAACGGCCTGCGTACTGAGTTTGGTACTCGCACTATTCAAGAAATTGTCTCGGGTGACCGTGACGGTTTGATGGCGAAAGCGCGTGAGAGTGCTGAGAGTAGCCGTGATGACTTAGGTATTGAAGTTATTGACGTACGTGTAAAAGCGATTAACTTACCTAATGAGGTAAGTAACTCAATCTTTGAACGTATGCGTGCTGAACGTAATGCGGTAGCTAAAGAACACCGTTCGAAAGGCCAAGAGCAGTCAGAAATCATTCGCGCTGAAATTGATGCTAAAGTCACGGTAATGTTGGCTGATGCACAGAAGAATGCTCAGCAAATTCGTGGTGATGGCGATGCGACTGCAGCAAAAGTTTACGCTGATGCATACAGCAAAGACGCAGAGTTCTACTCATTCTTCCGTAGTTTAGAAGCATACGAAAACAGCTTTAACAATAAGAGCGATATCATGGTTGTTAAACCTGACAGTGACTTCTTCAATTACCTTAAAAACGGTAAACAAGGTAAATAACTTAGCGTTAGGCGAGTTACTTAATTTGCCTAAAAGGCCACATATTTTGTGGCCTTTTTTATTGCTTGTCGCTTATTACATCAAGAGCTTTGCTATCATCTTAATTGGGGCTTGCATACTGCAATCTCTTATTGCTTTAACCTGATTTATGTGCAAAAGGATTTGTTTATATGAGTAGTAGAATGATGGACAGTAGAGAAAGCAGTGGCTTTACACTGATTGAGCTTATTGTTGTTATCGTTATTCTTGGCATCATTTCCGTAACGGCAATACCTCGACTTATTGATCTAACGGATGATGCAAATTTAGCGGTGATTCGCACGCTTGCGGCCAACTTTGAAAAAGCGGTGGACGATGCTCATTTGCGCTGGCAAATATCTGGTGAACCTGGGCGAATTCAAAATATGCCGGACTTTGGTGATGGCACTTTGGATATGAGTACTAATGGCTGGCCCATTGGTATCAACAAAGGAAATGCCAATGATAATATCGGCCAAGGTAATGCCGGATGCCATTCTCTGTGGAATTATCTATTAATTGATGGCCCGCGAGCTGATGCTGATACCTCTGAAGACTTTCAAAGTTTTCGGCATAGTGGCAATACATCTTGCTCTTTCGTCTACCGGGCGAATGGCGATACGGCAGGAAGAACCACAGCTCAGCTCGGGGTGTTGTACAATTCGATTAACGGTCAGGTCAGCGCTTGCGGGTCACAAACTTCTATCCCATGTTGAGTTAACATGGCTTATCTCAACTAATTGATTGAGCTGCTTAATTGCAAAATTAGCTTAGGTATTGTGCGTACTGAGCGGCAAACCATTCCCCTTTATGCTGTAAAATTAACCAATAAAACTTGGACTCAATTTTGATCTCTGGTAGAATCGCCGCCTAATTTTCTTACCAACATGTAATCATGGGAAAAAACGTTGTAGTTCTGGGCACCCAATGGGGTGACGAGGGTAAGGGTAAAGTTGTTGACTTACTTACAGACAAAGCAAAGTACGTAGTACGTTATCAAGGCGGCCATAACGCAGGCCACACACTAGTAATCAATGGTGAAAAAACCGTTCTTCATCTTATTCCATCTGGCGTTTTACGTGACAATGTAAAATGTTTGATTGGTAACGGTGTTGTGCTGTGTCCAAAAGCCCTGATGGCTGAAATCACCATGTTAGAAGAGCGCGGCGTACCAGTGCGTGAACGCTTACTTATCTCTGACGCATGTCCGTTAATTCTGCCTTACCATAATGCACTTGATGCAGCGCGTGAAAAAGCACGTGGTAGCAAAGCAATTGGTACAACAGGTCGCGGTATTGGCCCTGCATACGAAGACAAAGTAGCGCGTCGTGGTTTACGTGTTGGCGATTTATTCTGTGCTGATTCTTTTGCTGCAAAATTAAAAGAAATCGTTGAGTACCATAACTTCGCATTAGTGAACTACTACAAAGCTGAGCCAGTTAGCTATGAAGATGTGCTAGCAGACGCAATGGCTGTTGCTGATGTTATTAAAGGTATGGTTGCTGACATTGCAGAGCTTCTTGATCAAGCACGCAAAAACGGTGAGTCAATCATGTTTGAAGGTGCTCAAGGTACCTTACTTGATATTGACCACGGTACGTACCCATACGTAACGTCTTCAAATACTACTGTTGGTGGTGTTGCGACTGGTTGTGGTTTTGGTCCGCGCTACCTAGATTATGTATTAGGTATTACCAAGGCTTATACTACGCGTGTAGGTTCTGGTCCATTCCCAACAGAATTAAACGATGAGATCGGCAACCATTTAGGTACCGTAGGCCACGAGTTTGGTGCTACTACAGGTCGTGAGCGTCGTTGTGGTTGGTTTGATGCAGTAGCTATGCACCGCGCCGTGCAAATTAACAGTATTTCAGGCTTCTGTTTGACTAAGCTTGACGTGCTAGATGGCTTAAAAGAGTTAAAAATCTGTACTGGCTACAAAACAGCTAATGGTGATGTGATTACTGTGCCACCTACTGCTGCAGAAGGTTATGAGCAAATTACACCAGTGTATGAATCTATGTCAGGTTGGGATGAATCAACGGTAGGTGCAACCTCTTTTGATGAGCTACCAGCAAACGCTGTTGCTTATATCAAACGTTTAGAAGAAGTAACGGGTGTACCAATTGATATCGTATCAACAGGCCCAGATCGTAACGAAACAATGATTTTGGTTAATCCATTCGACGAGTAATTCGTTGTCTTAAGTTTTGTTGTATAACAGTTTTAAAAACCAGCCTTATGGCTGGTTTTTTTGTGCTTGTGAATAGTACCTGCGAATAATGGTTTTTCGCTAAAGCCTTAACTCCTAATCTTAACCTCTCTATAAAAAGCGCACGCAACAGTTATCCAGTGCTAAGGTCACATTCAACCCGCCATTAACGGTATAGTAATCTTTGAACCGTGCATAGATTCAAGCTATGTCAAAATTTGTACAAAAAAATGAAGTTTTCTTTGCAAATTTAGCGCATTATCGAGATTTTAAGTCAAAATTTGAGTAGGCGTAGCATCATTAAATATATGACTTGTAGCAAGTTTCTTTGAAAAAATAGCCTTGTCAGCATCATCTTAATTCAAATACCATATAAACTATAATAATAATAAACATAATAAGTATCTGATTTACAAATACAGTTATATCCATCAAGTTAACACCATGTTCATGCAAAGGAACGACGATGACAGATTTAAAACAGCAGGCATTGGATTATCATGCGCTGCCAAATCCGGGCAAAATCAGTATTGCCCTGACAACTCCCGCAGAAACCAGTAAAGATCTGGCATTAGCCTATAGTCCAGGGGTCGCAGAACCCGTACGAGCAATCGCTGAAGATCCAAACAACGTTTATAAATACACAGCGAAAGGTAATACCGTAGCGGTAATCTCAAATGGTACGGCTATTTTAGGGCTAGGCGATTTGGGGCCAATGGCATCAAAACCCGTAATGGAAGGTAAAGCATTGCTTTTTAAACGCTTTGCTGACATTGATTCGTTCGATATTGAAGTCAAGCACCATACGGTTGAAGAATTTGTTAACACTGTCGCCAATATTGCTGACTCATTTGGCGGCATAAACTTAGAAGATATCAAAGCGCCTGAGTGCTTTGAAATTGAACGGACGTTGGTTGAGCGTTGTCGAATTCCTGTTTTTCACGATGATCAACATGGTACTGCGATCGTTACTGCTGCCGGTATGCTTAACGCTCTTGATATTCAAGGCAAAGAAATTCAAGCGGCGAATATTGTGTGTATGGGCGCAGGTGCAGCGGCAATCGCTTGTATGGAGCTATTAATCAAATGCGGCGCGCAGCGTGAAAAAATCTATATGTTAGATCGCAAGGGTGTGATTCATACTCGTCGTGACGATTTAAACGAGTACAAAAAGCTTTTCGCTAACAACACCGACAAGCGTACATTGGAAGATGCTATCAAAGGCGCTGATGTTTTTGTCGGCGTGTCTGGGCCTGATTTATTGTCGGCTGATCATTTAGCATTGATGGCACCTAACCCTGTCGTCTTTGCCTGTTCAAACCCAGATCCAGAAATTAAGCCGGAATTGGCTAAAACAACGCGTGATGATGTGATTATTGCTACTGGACGTTCTGATTACCCGAACCAAGTCAACAATGTACTTTGCTTCCCGTTTATTTTCCGCGGTGCATTAGACGTGCGTGCAAAAGCCATTAACGATGAAATGAAGGTTGCTGCGGTACATGCTATTCGCCAATTGGCGAAAGAAGAAGTGCCAGCTGAGGTGCTTAAAGCAAGCGGTGATAAGAGCTTAACTTTTGGTCGCGATTATATTATTCCTAAACCTATGGATAGTCGCCTGAAGGCAAGAGTTGCTAAAGCGGTTGCCGAAGCGGCTGTTGAGTCTGGTGTGGCGGCGCTGCCACTGCCTGAGAACTATATGGAAAGTTAAGATAGTGAATTAGCGATTGCAATAATTGCATTAAAAAAGGCGCAATTTGCGCCTTTTGATTCGAATTTATGTGCAGCGTTTTTCGAGCGATTTATTCTTCGTCATCTGCTTCGAATTCAGAAAAGTCAGTAATACCTTGTGCAATCAAGGCTTCACGAACGGCTTCTGGTAATCGGTGTTCATTATCCTTGGCCAGATCGTTATCGTTAGGCAAAGGTTGACCAGTGAAAGCGTGCAAGAACGCTTCGCATAGCAGTTCACTATTGGTGGCGTGACGTAAGTTGTTAACTTGGCGTCTAGTGCGCTCGTCAGTTAGTACTTTGAGTACCCGAAGTGGGATAGAAACGGTGATTTTCTTTACTTGTTCGCTTTTTTTTCCATGCTCTGCGTAAGGATTAATATATTCGCCATTCCAATCAGCCATTTAAGTACCTCATACATTGTTATTAGTTGGGTGATGGTCAGCGTTTTGTAATGCGCTGTAATGTCTTTTTGATGCAACCCAGATATTAACGTTAAATTGTACTAGGTGGCATATTTCAGTCAACCTATATGTGTAGAAGTTTAGATGTCTAAAACTTCTTGACCACAAAATTTAAAACGGATAGATTTATAGACGTCTAAACATCCATTTGATGGCTTGCTCACTTTTAGCACTCAAAATCTAAATTGAATAAGCTAGCTAAACTCAGTAATTACTAGGTGAATAGTATGACTAAGCAAAAAACCGCTACTATCGCAGCACGCGCCGGTATTAACAGCGATAAACATCACGGTGCTGTGGTGGCGCCTATTCACCTATCAAGTACGTATTCACTCAAGGGTTTTAACGAAAAGCGTGATTTTGATTACTCGCGCACAGGTAACCCAACCAGAGCGACTTTTGGTAAGGCTATTGCTGACCTTGAGGGTGGTGCTCTAGGTATTGTCACGGGCACAGGCATGGCAGCGGTTCACTTGATTTGTCAGCTGCTGTCAGTCGGCGATAAAGTTGTTATTCCACACGATTGTTACGGCGGTAGCTATCGCCTGTTTGTGCACTTGGCAAAACGTGGCCAATTCGATGTGATTGTTGTTGATCAAAGCGACGAACAGGCACTCAATGAAGCGCTTGCACAACAGCCTAAATTGGTACTGATTGAAACGCCAAGCAACCCGTTATTGCGCTTAGTTGATATTGAAAAAATCGCTGCTGCAAGTAAAGCCGTTGGCGCTCTTGTTGCAGTTGACAACACTTTCCTATCGCCAGTTCTGCAGCAACCATTATCACTGGGTGCTGATATTGTTTTCCACTCTACGACGAAATACATCAACGGTCATAGCGATGTGGTTGGCGGCGTTTTAGTTACTAAAGAACAAGCACTCGGTGAGGAGCTTGCATGGTGGGCAAACTGTATTGGAATTACTGGCCCAGCCTTTGATAGCTTCTTAGCATTACGTGGCTTGAAGACCTTACCGCTTAGAATGGCTGCACATCAAGAAAATGCTAATCAAGTTGCTAGTTTCTTGGCAAATCACCCAGCAGTTGAACAAGTGTACTTCCCTGGTTTGGCAGACCACCCCCAGCATGAGTTGGCAACACGTCAGCAAAAAGACTTTGGTGCGATGTTAAGCTTTGAAGTGAAAGGTGGTGAGCCAGCAGTGCGAGCGTTATTTGATAATCTGCCGCTATTCACGCTTGCACAATCTTTGGGTGGGGTAGAAAGTTTGATCAGTCACCCATCTACGATGACGCATGCGGGAATGGACATCGAAGCACAAAAAGCGGCGGGGATTAGTCAATCATTAGTGCGCTTGTCAGTTGGCATTGAAGATATCAGCGATATTCTAGCCGATCTTGACGCTGGCCTTGCCGCTAGTCAGCAAGCTTAACTTTGGGCGTATTAACATGAGCAGTACTTTAGTCCCAGCCCATTTGCCGCAAGATAGCCTTCCGGAAAATAACTTAGCGCAGAATAAGCAACCGCAGAATAATTTAGCCAAACGCGCTGTTGAAGTGCATAAGTTTGGTGGTAGTTCGTTGGCATCTATTGAATGTATTAATCGCGTTATCGACATTATTCAGCGCAATTGCCAGCTTGATGACATCGTTGTGGTCTCAGCTTCTGGTGATACGACGGACGATCTTATTGAAATATTTCAGCTTGCCACTGAAAACAGCGATCAGCTTCACCAAGCGATTGACGCGTTAAAGCAAAAACAACAAGCGTTAGCAAAAGGTTTGTTGAGTGATTCAAGTGTTGAGCCATTAACCACTGCTATTGAGCAAGATTTTGCGTTACTGGCAAAATGGCTACAGCTGGATATTCGAGCGCACGAAGCTGAACTATTAGCTTTTGGCGAGGTTTGGTCGGCAAAGCTGCTTGCAGCAGTATTAGCTGAGCGAGTCTGCCCGAGTTATGCGATAGATGCACGTGAATTTCTCGTGGTCGACAACGACGTTAATTGCCAAGTAGATTACAAACTTAGCCGTGACAATTTACAGCAACAATTAAATAGCCAGCAACTAACGGTGATCACCGGCTATATTGCTCGTGATAATCAAGGATTCCCTTGCACATTGGGTCGTAATGGTAGCGATTACTCAGCAACTATAGTGGCTGCATTTACAGATGCGCAAAACGTAACTTTGTGGACAGACGTAGATGGCATCTATAGTGCAGACCCTAGAGTTGTGCCGCTATCAAGAAAGCTGCATCGTGTACCGCGCACCGTTGCAAAAGAACTCGGTCGTTTAGGTAACCCAGTATTGCACGCCAAGACGCTTCAGCCGTTAGAACGAGTTGGCAGCCATCTGCATGTTGCCAGTAGCTTTGATCCATTAACCCCTGGCACAGAAGTTGGAGATTTTGGTCATATTGCGCAGCGAGAGTTGTCGGTAACGTATTTAAACGACTTGTTGCTTGTGCAGTCGCCAAGTTTAATCGGTCAACAAGGGCAATCGGCATTTGAGCAATTTAATGCTATTACTGGCGATATTAGCGCTGGGGAGCTAGTGATTCAGCTATCGCAGCAAAAAGCCGTCAGTGAATGGTTAGCGAGCTACGGTACTGAAATAAAATTTACACCAGTATCGCTAATGGCAGTTGTAGGTCATCAAGCATCAAAGCGCGCCAATGTTAAAGCGCGTTTTAAACGCGCATTGAAACAACAAAAAACCATAGCGATTTATAATAGCTTGCACTTAGATAGTATTGTTGCTGTGCTGCCACAAGCGTGCAGTGCCGAATTGCTTAATAGCGTTCATCAAGCTGTTACTAAAGATGCCAAACATATCGGCTTAGTTGTCGCTGGTTTAGGCAATATTGGTGAGCAATTTTTGGCGGGCTTACCGACCCAGTTAGAGCGTGTTAAAGCGCTAGAGAATGTGCACTTGGTCGGTTTGTTGTCATCACGTAAGAGCTTATACCAATTAGATGGTATTGAACCTGAACAGGCATTTACTTGTTTTGAGCAATCGGCGCAACCATATCAAATTGACCAAGTTGTTGAGCAATTAGCGAACCACCCATACGATGAGTTAATTGTTGTTGATATCACGCCGAGTGAAGCGTTCAGCAAATTGTATCCACAGTTGTTTAGCCATGGTATTCATGTAATTGGCGCAAATAAATGGGCTGCCTCAGCACCGCTTGCTGATTACCAAGAAATGCTTGATTTGGCACAGCAACATCAAGCCTTGTGGTTAGGCAATACCACCGTTGGGGCGGGGCTACCGATTAACTATGCGATTGACGATCTACAACAAAGCGGTGATCGCATTGTTGAAATATCAGGGATATTCTCTGGTACGTTATCTTGGTTGTTTGAGCATTATGATGGCAAGCAAGATTTTGCTAGCTTACTTAAAGAAGCACTGGCACAAGGCATTACTGAGCCAGACCCACGTGAAGATTTATCTGGTCGAGATGTTCAGCGCAAGCTATTAATTCTTGCGCGATTAGCGGGTTTTAGCTTGTCGTTAGATGATATTAGCTGTGAAAATTTGGTGCCTGAATCGCTTCGCAGTATTTCGTTGGCGGAATTTCTCGAGAGAGCAAAAGAGCTAAATGAGCCGTTTTCACAGCGCTTACACGCAGCGCAGCAACAAAGTCAGTGTATTCGATATGTGGCAAGGTTTGGCGCAACGGCCGGTCAGTGTCGTGCCGAGGTGAGTCTAGAAGCTCTACCATTGAGCGATGCATTTGCAAGTCTAACGCCTTGCGACAATATTTTTAAAATCGTAAGTGAGTGGTATCAAGAAAACCCACTTATTATTCGTGGCCCTGGCGCAGGGCGTGAAGTCACCGCAGGCGGTTTGCACTCAGATCTAGCCAACGCTTGTAAACAGCTTTCGAGTAAACAACATCAAGTAAAATTAAAGGGGATAAACTAATGACTTATAGCCATGCGCGACAAGTAGAATCACTGAATCAAAGTTTGAGTGAGATCAGCAGTGATATTAATGTGTCATTTGAATTTTTCCCGCCAAATTCCCCTGCAATGGAAACCACTTTGTGGAATTCGATTGAGCGTTTAGCGCCACTTAAGCCGAGCTTTGTCTCAGTGACATACGGTGCTGGCAGCGGCACGCGCGACCGCACGCATGATGTAATTAAACGCATTCAAAAAGAAACTGCGCTGTTGGCGGCGCCGCACTTGACCTGTATTGATGCTGGCCGTGAAGAGTTAGTTCAAATTGCCAAAGATTATTGGGAAAGTGGTGTTCGCCATATTGTTGCATTACGTGGTGACTTGCCAGATAGCAGTGAAAAGCCTTCAATGTATGCTGCCGATTTAGTTGAATTGTTAAAATCCGTCGCAGATTTCGATATTTCAGTGGCAGCTTACCCAGAAGGGCACCCAGAAGCGCCAAATCCGCAATTTGATTTGTTAAATTTAAAACGCAAAGTAGATGCTGGCGCATCACGCGCGATTAGCCAGTTCTTCTTCGATATTGAGTCTTACCTAAGATTTAGAGATCGTTGCGTGTCTGTCGGTATTGATGTCGAAATTATTCCAGGCATATTACCGGTAACTAACTACAACACGTTAAAGCGCTTCGCTGGTTTAACTAATGTTCATGTGCCTAGTTGGATGCCCAAAATGTACGAAGGTTTGGAAGATGACGAAACCACGCGTCGCTTAGTGGGCGCCAACATTGCCATGGAGCAAGTTAAGGTATTGCAAAAAGAAGGGGTGAAAGACTTCCACTTTTACACGCTAAATCGCGCCGAGCTTACTTATGCAATTTGCCACACACTGGGAATTCGTCCGAAGTAGATTTTTTACTTTTCCTTGTACTTATTTGCTAACACATACAAAAGGTTACTATTTAGGTAACCTTTTTTCGTTAAGCTAGCATGATTTGAGTTTAAGGTGCTTTTCACTTATGGTTAGCTGAAAAGCTACATAGCTCCGCAAGAATCAGCCACGTTTGTCGCATGAGTAAAAAGTCGAATCAATCCATATTAACTGCTCAGGTCACTAACTTACTCGACCGCATGTTTAAAACTAGTCCATTGAAAGACACGATCTTAGATGGTGCGCTAGAGTTTTATGAACAAGATCATGCGGTTAATCAAGCTGTCACGGCACTTGAAGAAAAAGACAAACAGACCTACAGCAAACAGGTGCAAGCCCATAGTCCAGCATCAGACCGCAGGCGAGCTGAGCAGGAAGCTAATTCGACACATCAACAACAGCAAGTGCGCTCTGCTCGTATTGCTCGCCATGAGAGATTCGATAATTTGTGTCTTGAGATTCTCGACCTGTGTGAAGGGGAGTCTTATGAAGAAACTAATCGGAAATCTGCGCAGCTACTGGGAACAGTACAACTGTTAACGCCAACCGAGGGAACTGGCATTGCGAAAATAAACGAGCAATACAAACCCTTATATAAAACCGTATTGATGTTGCGCCTGCTTGAGCGGCTGATTATTGATGGCGCGGTCAAAGATGCCTATATTCAAGAATTTCTAGGTGAATTCAGTGGTGAGCAGTTTATTCAATTTGCTCGCCTTGACGAAGAAGGCTGCAAACGTTTTCGCGATCAAGTAAAAATGCCCCTAATGAAGGCGTCTTTGATTCAAGATATTGGTACCTATCACCCTGAAGCTCAGCAGATTCTGTTTGGCCCTGACGGAGATAGCGATCCTTATCGCACGCTGTCAGTGGATGATCGCAAGCAGTTACTGCAAATCAACTATCGAGAGTCGATTAAGTTTCTCGTCGATGGGCTAGGTGCTGGTGAATACTTTGGTAATTCAAAAAAAGACCGCGAGATATTTCATCACCAAGAGCTGAGAAAACTTAAGTTTATCAAAAACATTCTCAAACAAGCGATTAATCCGAAAGAAAGCTTGGCGAATGTGATTAAAGTACCGCAAATTTACTGCTCAATTGTGTTATCAACCAAGCAGAACTACAAATACAAACTGGTCCCCAAGGTTTATCAGGCGTTATATCAAAATGCTGAGCGCGGTGTTTGTAGCGAAAAAGTCGTCGACAGCTTATATAAAATTACCGGCATGTTTCCACAAGGGTTTGGTATTACTTACCTAGCGCTTGACGATGCAGGCAATTCCCTTGAACGCTATGAATACGCGATCGTTAATCAGCTTTATCCTGAAGATCCTGAAGAGCCTATTTGCCGAGTCGCCACTCGACAGCTCACGTTTATTAGCCATGGCGGGGATATTCTGATCCGTAAAAGTGAAAACCTGTATTTTGCTAATTCTGCTAAACGACTTGCCAATATGAGCCGAGCGCGTTTGCAGGAAATACTGGAAAACCTCGTGTCGAATTATCAAGAACGTGCCGATCTCGATCTCATCCCACGTTGTTGGCACCCAAAAGAATACTTTTCAATTCGCAACAATCAAAAACTTTGGAACAAAGCGTCTTAACAGTTCGCTTGAACAAAGGCTAACGCTCGACAATAAGATTAACCTGAAAATAGTTTGCCTTCGCCATGAGTGCTCAACACTAACTTTTCATACTTAAATACCCTTTAGATAGTAATTTTTTACTGCTAGCTGCGCTTAATTCAGCAAAAATTTCTCACCTTTAAGCAGGGCTCACTTTCGGCTCACTAATTGTTATTGCCTATCTCTTTAGGCTAACTATTAATCAGCAAAACAAAACACAGATTTAGTAATAAATTATTCGTAAAATATTTATGTTGAAATGTTGCATAAAAATTCATGTGGTGTTACTTTTCTCGTCACAGTGTGAATAACCTGATTGAAGCAGGCTACGGAAACATCAACATGTATTCAAAGCTCCGACGATAAAGCACCAAGCTATGACCTAATTATCGCTGTTGGTCATTGCAAGATTGAGAATGTTTTGTCTGTTTGCGCAGTACCAAGTAGTCAAGAAAACAAGTTTAGCGTTAGTTTTGTACTGAGTTTTTTGTAAGTTAAATGAATACAATTGCAATTTTGGTGTTTTGATATGAAAGTCGCGGTTATTGGCGCAAGCGGATATGTTGGAGCTGAGCTGGTTGGTTTACTGCTACAACACGACAAAGTTTCGATCTCGCATTTAGTGGTATCGGAAAACAGTACTTCCAATGGATCATTATTTTCAGAGTTACATGCTCGCTGGTTGGGGATCTGTGATGTACCCCTCCAGGCTTTTTCAAAGCAATGGTTCGAAGCGGCTGTTGATGAGCTAGATGCGGTCTTTTTTGCTACCCCTCACGAATTTAGTGTTGAGTGGGCACAGGCGTTTATTGAACATGGCGTTCAAGTCTTTGATCTTTCTGGTGGCTTTCGCTTAAAAGAGCCTGCCGATTACCCGACATTCTATGGTTTCGCTCATACGAGCTTACGCGCATTAGCGCAGGCGCAATATGGCCTTGCTGAATGGTTGCCGGAAAACTTCACCGATAGCGAATTAGTTGCAGTGCCCGGCTGTTACCCAACGGCGAGTTTACTGTCGCTTAAACCTGTGATGACCAACCAATTGCAGCTTGCAGATAGTTTGATTGTTGTTAACGGCATTAGTGGCGTTAGCGGCGCTGGTCGCAATGGTTCGTTAGCGACTAGCTTTAATGAAGTCAGCTTGCGCCCATACAATATTCTTAAACACCGTCATCAGCCGGAAATCAGCCAAGAAGCTGGCGCGCAAGTGATTTTCAACCCGCATCTTGCGCCATTTAAACGTGGCTTATTGGCAACGGTCACTTTAACCCTGAATGCCAATGTCACTGCCGAGATGGTCGATCAAGCCTTTGTTAATGCTTATCAAGATCAGCCGCTAGTGCGCATTAAAAAGCAATGCCCGCAAATTGACGATGTTGCGCATACGCCATTTGCCGATATTTTCTGGCAATACGATGAAAGCAAGCAAGTGCTGGTAGTGACTACGGCAATAGATAACCTACTTAAAGGCGCAGCGTCACAAGCGGTGCAATGCTTAAATGCTAAACTTGGTTTACCACTTGGCTATTCATTGGTTGGTCAATTAACAGTTGCTCAATCAACGGGAGCGAATGCATGAAACCCCTAGTGATAAAAATTGGCGGTGCGATTTTAGAAAAAGCCGATGCGCTAACGCAATTATTGACGGTTATCGCCCAATTGCAGCAACAACAAAGTACGCCTGTCGTGTTAGTGCACGGTGGTGGCTGTGTGGTTGATGATATGCTCAAGCAAGCAGGCTTTTCCAGTGAAAAGAAAAATGGCCTTCGGATGACGCCAGCTGAGCAAATGCCAATTATCAGCGGCGCTTTAGCGGGTAGCGTGAATAAACAAATCGTCGCGACAGCTAGCCAAGTTGGCCTCAATGCGGTCGGACTTTCACTTGCTGATGGCAATATGGCCAGTTGCTCGTTAAATCCTGATGGCCTTGGCGCTGTCGGAATTCCAAAGGCGCAGCACAGTAAATTGCTAGACAGCTTATTAAAGGCTGAATTTTTACCTGTGGTTTCCTCAATTGGCATGATTGGTACGGTTAATAATGAAGCGCACGCTGGCGAGCTAGTCAATGTGAATGCCGACGATGCGGCCGTGGTCATCTGTCAGTTACTTAATGCCGAATTACTGCTACTAACCGATGTCAATGGCGTGATGGACGACACAGGTAGTTACCTTGCTGATCTCACCGAAAACCAAGCTTCAAAATTAATTGAAGCAGGGGTTATCTCCGGCGGTATGACCGCTAAAATCAATGCAGCTTTCTATGCTGCCAATCAATTACGACGAAGTATCGCGGTCGCCAGCTGGCAAGCACCAGAGCAGATTTTAACCTTGCTCTCTGGCGCAGCTATTGGTACCCGCATTATTCCCAGCAACGCTGCCTAGTTAGGAAGCTGTACGGCAGCCTCTTACTTAGTTAGCGGCTATGCAAACGAGCCAGAAAACAGCAGCTAACTACGAATATTTGATACTTTTTTAGGGCGCTTTTACTCAGTGCCACGTTAGGAATTTAAGATGACAATCTCACATTTTTTAGCCGACGATTTGCAAAGCAAGTCGCAAATTTTAGATCTGATCGCACTCGCTAAAACCATTAAAGGCAGTCCTGCTGAATACAGCCAAGCGCTAGCGGGAAAATCGGTGGCGATGATTTTCGAAAAACCATCACTGCGTACCCATGTGAGTTTTGATATTGGCATTGCCAAGCTGGGTGGCCACGCTCTGTATTTAGGCCAGCAAAATGGCAAATTGGGTGAGCGTGAGCGCGTCAGTGACTACGCGAAAAACCTATCTTGTTACGCCGATGCGATTGTTGCGCGCGTATTTTCCCATCAATCCATTACTGGCCTTGCTGAGCATGCTAGCGTGCCGGTTATTAACGCGCTGTGTGATTTGTATCACCCGTGTCAGGCACTGGCTGATTTTGTCACGCTTGCCGAACAGTTTGATGATTTGACTCAGGTCAAGCTGGCTTATGTGGGGGATGGTAATAATGTCTCTAACTCTTTGATGTTAGTAGCGGCCATTTTAGGCGTTGATTTCACCCTCGCTTGCCCAGAGGGTTATGGCCCAAATAGCGAGATGTTTGCCAATGCACAAGCACTCGCTGAACAATCAGGCAGCAAGCTAGTATTAACCCACGATGCTTCAGCCATTGGCGCGCAAGATGTTATCTATACTGATACTTGGGTGTCTATGGGCGACGATACAAAATTTGCCGATATTGAAGCGAGCTTTATGCCGTTTCAGGTCAATCACGCCATGATGGAAACTACAGGTGCAACTAAGGTATTGCATTGCCAACCAGCACATTTAGAGCATGAAATTACGACCGCGCTATTTGACGACGAAAAATACTCGATTGTTTTTGAACAAGCGGAAAACCGTATGTGGGCGCAAATGGCGGTACTGGTCACACTATTTGCGAACCAGTAACACAGTATTTCGACGAGCAGATTAAGTACAAATTTAGTAAACACAGATTAATAAAGAATTTTTAGGTAACGAACATGGCATTAGCAAAGAAAAAGCAAATCAAAAAAGTGGTATTAGCATATTCAGGTGGCTTAGACACCTCGGCAATTATTCCGTGGTTAAAAGAAAACTACGACGGCTGTGAAGTGGTCGCCTTCTGTGCCGATGTTGGTCAGGGTGATGAAGAGCTTGAAGGCATCAAAGAAAAGGCGATTGCCTCAGGTGCCTCTGAATGTCACGTGGTTGATCTCAAAGAAGAGTTTGTTAAAGACTACATTTACCCAATTTTAAAAACGGGTTCAGTTTACGAAGGCCAATACTTATTGGGCACATCAATGGCGCGCCCTGTTATAGCGAAAGCGCACGTTGAAGTGGCGCTAAAAGTCGGTGCCGATGCCGTTTGTCACGGCTGTACCGGTAAGGGTAATGACCAAGTACGTTTCGAGTCTTGTTTCGCGGCACTTGCGCCAGAGCTTACCGTGATTGCGCCATGGCGTGAATGGGACATGGTTTCGCGTGAAGACCTGCTTAACTACTTGGATGAGCGCAATATTCCTTGCTCAGCGTCACTGACCAAAATCTATAGCCGTGATGCGAATGCATGGCACATTTCACACGAAGGTGGTGAGTTAGAAGACCCTTGGTGTGAGCCGTCAAAAGAAGTGTGGACCATGACGGTAGATCCGATGGATGCACCTGATACGCCAGAGACAGTGCAATTAAGCTTTGACCAAGGTGAACTTACGGCCGTTGATGGCAAAGCCCTTTCAGCGTATGAAGCGCTCGTTTACCTAAATGATAAAGCTGCTGCACACGGTGTTGGTCGTATTGATATCGTTGAAAACCGCTTAGTCGGTATGAAGTCACGCGGCTGCTATGAAACACCGGGTGGTACGGTGTTAATGGCCGCTTACAAAGGCTTGGAAACCCTGATTCTTGATAAAGAATCACTGAAGTTTAGAGAGTCAATTGGCCTTGAATTTTCGCACGTGATTTACGATGGCCGTTGGTTTACGCCACTGGCAAAAGCACAACTAGCTGCTGCGGCATCGCTTTCTGAAAAAGTCACCGGTGATGTGGTAGTGAAACTCTACAAAGGCACAGCTACGGTAACCCAGCGTCGTTCACCAAACAGCTTATACTCAGAAGAGTTTGCGACCTTCGGCGCTGACGAGGTTTACGACCAACAGCACGCAGAGGGCTTTATTCGCTTATTTAGTTTATCGAGCAGAATTACCGCTATGAACCAAAAAGGCAAATAATCGCTTAAGCGAATCAAGTAAAAGCAAACTCAGTTAGTTGTCAAGAGAAAGCAAAGGTTAGGAGAAAGACTATGGCATTGTGGGGCGGCCGGTTTAAAGAAAAGGCGAGCGTACAATTTAAGAAATTTAACGACTCATTGCCGGTTGATTACCGCATGGCGGTGCAAGATATTGTTGGCTCGATTGCTTGGGCTGGGGCGCTCAATCAAGTAGGCGTGTTGTCTGATGACGAAGTAGCACGCCTTGAGTCAGCACTATTGGAGCTTAAAGCATCGGTAGAAGAAAATCCGAAACAGATTTTATTGTCTGATGCGGAAGATATTCACAGTTGGGTGGAAGTTCAACTGATTGAAAAAACCGGTGACTTAGGTAAAAAACTGCACACAGGCCGAAGTCGTAATGACCAAGTAGCCACTGACCTTAAGCTTTGGTGTAAAGAAACGGGCGGCGAGTTACTTATTGCCTTAGTGAACTTACAGCAAGCGCTAATGAACCTCGCCGAGCGTGAATCCAATACTGTATTGCCGGGTTACACCCACTTGCAGCGTGCTCAGCCAGTGACTTTTGGTCATTGGTGTTTAGCCTATGTAGAAATGTTCGATCGCGATATTGGTCGGTTAAAAGACTCGCTCTATCGTTTAGATGTTTCACCATTAGGCTCAGGTGCGCTAGCGGGTACTGCTTATCCGATTGACCGCGATAAGTTAGCACAGAACTTAGGTTTTCGCGCTGCGACACTAAACAGCTTGGATGCGGTTTCAGACCGCGACCATGTCATTGAGCTACTGTCGACGGCCAGCATCAGCATGATGCACTTATCGCGCTTCGCCGAAGATTTAATCTTCTACAACTCGGGTGAAGCAGGCTTTGTTGAGATGTCAGACTTGGTTAGCTCTGGCTCAAGCTTGATGCCGCAAAAGAAAAACCCAGATGCCTGTGAACTGATTCGCGGTAAAGCGGGGCGTGTCTTTGGCTCACTAACGGGCATGTTGACCACCATGAAAGCCTTGGCGCTTGCATATAATAAAGATATGCAGGAAGACAAAGAAGGCTTGTTCGATGCTCTAGATACTTGGCAAGAATGTATGGAAATGGCGACGCTAGTGGTTGAAGGGCTGAAAGTAAATAGCGCGAGAACTCTAGCTGCTGCGCAGCAAGGTTATGCTAATGCCACTGAGCTTGCCGATTATCTTGTTAGCAAAGATATTCCATTCCGTGAAGCGCATCATATTGTCGGTGAAGTGGTACTGGCAGCCATTGATAAAGGTGTACCGCTGGAAGATCTGACGTTAACCCAGTTACAAGCATTTAGCGACAAAATTGAGCAAGATGTCTACCAACACTTATCAATTGAATCGACCCTAGATAAACGTGAGGCACTAGGTGGTACCTCGCGCTCGCAAGTACAAAAGGCGATTGCTCAAATGCAAAAAGGCCAAACAATACAAACCGATATTCTTAATGAGCAAGTGGTCGGTGCGCCGGGTAAACAGCAAACTAAGCTGGCACTTAAACAAGTGCAACAACGCTTAAATGCGCAAAAAGCGGAAGCTTTCTCGGTCCGTCGCGCACGGATGTCAGATATTGACAAGATTCATCAACAAGTTGCTTACTGGGCAGATAAAGGTGAGATCTTAAGTCGTACTCGCGAAAATATTATTCACGATATTCAAAACTTTGTTGTCGCCGAAGTGGAAGGGCAAGTAGTGGGCTGTGCGTCGCTGTATATTTATGAGCCGGGGCTAGCTGAAATTCGCAGTATCGTGGTTGATGATAGCTGGCATGGTCAAGGGCAGGGGCAGGCATTGACACAATACTTGCTGGAATTTGCCCATATGATGGAGCTCGAAACCATTATTGTGCTGACTTACATTCCTGATTACTTCGCTAAGTTAGGTTTTAGCACCATTGATAAGTCGACACTGGCGGACTACATCATTGAAGATAGCGAGCTAAGCCCGAATCGTCATCCAGAAGATGAGATTGCCATGGCTTATCAAGTGTGCCGCGTAGCGAGCTAGCTCACGTTTGTTATCGATTAAATTGTAGAGGAAAAGTCTTTAGTGCCAGCTTCACACGCGCGTCAGCAATTAAGTCAGAACGCTAATACTGAAAAGAGCGAAAAAAACCAAGACTACGTAAAGTGGTTTAGAAACGCTGCTCCCTACATTAACGCCCATCGCGGTAAAACTGTGGTGTTAATGTTTGGTGGTGAGGCGGTGCTGCACCCAAACTTTGCCAATATTATTCATGATATTGCCTTACTGCGAAGCCTTGGCGTAAAGCTAGTGATTGTCCACGGTGCGCGCCCGCAAATCGCAGAGCGTGCCGATTTACTCGGTGTCGATCAGCAGTTTGAACGGCATCTACGTATTACCGACCCGAAAACGCTGATGGCGGTCAAAGATGCTACAGGTTCACTGCGCGTTCATATTGAAGCCCTACTAACCACAGGATTAGCAAACTCGCCAATGCATGGCGCGCAAATTCGCGTTAGTACTGGTAACTTTGTGATTGCTCGCCCGATTGGTGTCAAAGAGGGGGTGGATTATCAGCACACGGGGCTTGTGCGCCGTATTGATACCGAAGCCATTAATCGCCAATTAGACTATGGCTCAATTGTCTTGCTTTCACCTGTTGGTTATTCCACCACAGGTGAAGTGTTTAACTTGGCGCTGGAAGATGTTGCTACACAAACGGCGATTTCATTAGGGGCGGATAAGCTGATTACTTTTACCGAAGATGATGGCTTACTGGATACTGATGGTTCGCTGATTCGTAGTTGTAGTGTCGGTAAAGTCAAAGAGTTATTGGATGCTTATGGTAAGCAAGAAGTGGATCATGTGCGCCAGTTATTGCTACGTGCCATCATTCAAAGTGGTGAAAACGGCGTAGAACGTTGTCACTGTGTGTCGTATCAAAGTGATACTGCGCTGCTGCAAGAGCTGTTTACCCGTGATGGCGCAGGCACCTTGATTGCCAAAGATCATAAAGAGCATATTGCTACCGCCTCAATTGATGATGTTGGCGGTATTTTAGAGCTAATTCAGCCACTTGAAGAAGAGGGCGTACTCGTACGCCGCTCGCGCAAGCTACTAGAAACAGAAATTGATCGCTTTATCGTCTTGAAAAAAGAAGAAGTGATTATTGCCTGTGCCGCGCTATATCCCTACCCAGAAGCTAAAGCGGGTGAATTAGCCTGTGTGGTCATTCACCCAGATTACCGCAAAGGTAATAGAGGCGAGCGACTGATCGCTGCTGTTGAGGCCTTTGCCAAGCGTCAAAAACTAGAGCAGTTGTTTGTACTTACTACTGTAAGTGGTCATTGGTTTAGAGAGCAGGGGTTTATTGAAACCAGTATTGATGAATTACCGGAAGAGAAAAAGCAGATGTACAACTACCAACGTAAGTCTAAGGTGTTGGTAAAAGGCATTGCGTAACACGTTCCCTTAGCGCGTTTATACTTTGCCCAAGTGAGACTTTCGGTAAAGTAAGTAAACTTAACGTGGTGACAATTTAATAGGGCTGCTTTGCGCAGCCTTTTTCATTTCTAAATGCATACCTTTTAGGCACTATATTTGCTATACAAGCGATGTTGCTTTTCAGCGTCAATTCTAATTAAAAGTGCTAACTAAAAGCAGCGATAAGTGTCATTAAGTGCGAACAAAGATAGTGGTATTGTGCGTTGTGGTCTATGACAGCCCCTCATAAATTTACTGTACCCATGATTCTGCGCTTAATTGAGCTTCTTATAACGATGGAAAATTTAATAAGCAGTTAAGGTAGGATTTCCTTATGAATAAATTTACTAAGTTAGCGCTTCCCCTTGTTTTTTCTACAATTGTGACAACGGCAAATGCTGGACTTATCTCTGGAACACATGAGTTTAAAAACGATTTTGGTCAAGCTCAACAAGTTGAGCTACAAGACTTAGAGTGGTTATCACTTGATAGCACCTTTGGTATTGCGCGTTTGGATATTGAAAACCAATCGTGGACTGATAACAACGGTGCTATTTGGCAAGCTGATGACTGGCGTTTTGCAACGCGTCAAGAAACCAACACTCTATTGAATTCACTGTCAGGTGGATTAGTCGATGGGTACAGTGTGAGCAACTTCTATGGCGCCACTTGGTTTGCTGAAAATTTTGGTACTAAATCAATATTCAGTAATAACTTTAATGATGCACAAATAGCCTGGTTTAACTATGGTGCAACGAACGCCTGTAGTGATGATTCTGCTCGCACGTGTCAAGGGCAGATCAGAGCCTATGCTGATGCCAAAGATCCCTCTAGCACAGTAGGTCTTCCAGCCAGCCAAAACATTCTAACGGGCAATATTTTTAGCTCTATTTTTGACCCGCTAAACCACGCTGGTGTTGGCTATATCGCTGAAAATGATGGCGCTGAATTTGGTCTTAGAAGCAGTGCAACAACAAGTATAATTAGTGAAAGACATTTCGCTGTTGCCAACTTACTCGTTAGAAATGCACCTGTCGATGTACCTGAGCCTGCCCCGATAGGTCTATTAGCGAGTGCATTAATAGGATTAGGAATTATGCGTAAACGAAGCGTTCAAAAATAACTTTCTAATGCTAGTTTTATAATTGATGTAAGCCGAATAGAGCAATCTATTCGGCTTTTTTAATGTCAAAATTCTTAGTGATTCAATTATATTGGATAAGGAATAGCAGGTAGATTTGGCGTCGCTAATGACCACAAAAACTACCAATATAAACGGCTACAGATACTGGTTATCTAGTCTCCGCGATTGCTTATCCATACTGTTTGATAAGGCGCTAACTCTATCGCTTGAGTGAGATCATCAAAATTTTGCCCTGAAATTAAGTCCACCCAATGTTCAGTAATAATCAAGTTCAGTTCTGAAATAGGTAATTCTTGTGTCTGATCGGTCACATTGGTTATGCAGAAGATGCTTTGTCGACGATCTTGGCTTTGACGCCAAAAACCAAATAAGTTGAGCCCTAAATGCAGCGTAAACTGCGTCGCATTAGGATGAAACGCCTTTTGTGCGGTGCGAATATCAATTAGCGTCAGCATTTGTTTTAGTACATTGGCATGCGGATTTGTTTCATCGGCGAGTTGTTGTTCTAACGCCTCATAATTCCAACGGTGGCGATTAATGGCGCGATTATGATGGGTGTTCTTTAGTTTCTCATAATCGTTGCGCGTGCCAAGTAAACTGTGAATATAAATACCTGGAATACCTTCTAAACCAAGCATAATTATATGCGCACAAATAAAGCGCTGCATGCCCCACTTATCAGGGCCATTAACTGTGCCTTGCAGAGCGTCAAACAAAGAAATATTCATCTCATAGGCTTTCTGTTCGCCCGATTCACTGGTGCGCCATGAAATGGCACCACCAAAGTTCTTCATAGTATTGATCAGCAATGATATTTCTTGATCGCTCAATAAGCCTTCCGCGGGTCTTAAGCCGATGCCGTCGTGTGAAGCGATAAAGTTGAAGTAAGTAGTGCCATCTTGCGCGGGTGGCATACTCATTAACCAACGCTTTAAGTACAAGCAGTTGCCTGTGATCAGGGTATTAATCAAGAGTGGTGGCAATGAGAAATTGTAGATGCAGTGGGCTTCGTTAGCATTGCCAAAATAGGTCAGATTTTGGGTATTTGGGATGTTGGTTTCGGTAATAATTACCGCATCGGGTTGCGCATGCTCGATTAGCGTACGCAGTAAACGCACGACCTCATGGGTTTGCGGTAAATTAATCGAAGGTGTGCCTGCAATTTTCCATAAAAAGGCAACGGCATCCATACGAAATATACGTACACCATTGTCTAAATACAGGCGAATAATTTTAACGAATTGGCTAAGAACTTCAGGATTGCGAAAATCTAAATCCACTTGATCGTGACTAAAGGTACACCAAACATATTGTTCACCTTTGGCAGTTTCCGTTTTGCGTAACAATTGGGAAGTACGCGGGCGAACTACCTGACTTAGCTCGTCATGCGGAGAAGCAGTAAAGAAGTAATCATGACCTTGTCCTTCACCTTTGACAAAGTTGTCAAACCACAAACTGCGTGACGAACAATGGTTAATTACCAAGTCTGACATTAACCGCTTTTTATTGGCAATTGCGGTGATATCTCCCCAGTCACCTAATGCTTCGTTGACTGATGAGTAGTCAATGACAGAAAAGCCATCATCGGAGCTGTAAGGGAAAAATGGCAAAATATGAATGCTATTGATGTGATCTTGTAGGTAATTGTCAGCAAAATGTTGCAATGTCACCAATGGCTTTTCATTTTCTTTTAGTAATGAGTCACCATAGGTGATCATCACTACATCTTGTTCAGACCAATGGTTAGAGTAGGGAGCCGGCGGCTCATCTTGCTCGCTCAAGCGCATGGTTTGAATAAGACTAAAGGCTAGCGATTGATAACTGATATCGAGCTCAACATCAGCGTAAATTACTGCTAGTTGCTGCGTTAGCTTGTTAGTTAACACCTCCAATGTGCTGTTGGTACACTCTGCCATTTTATTGCCTACTTTTTACTAAACTAAGAACTGAACTACTCACTGAATTAAGCATTGAGCTAAGCACGAATAAAGCCCATTATTTTGGGATAAATTCTAAATTGTCTTGCTCTACCGCTTCTTTGAGCTCATTTAAAATATTGGGTTCTGCGCTGATCACACGGTTCCACGTTGGAATAAATGGCGTTTCCATTGGGTTCTCAAGGAAGGTTTGGCCAGCATTCATAATGTTTTTCGCGAACATCTCTACTGCCGCCTCTTCATTGTGAATATCTAGTGATAAACCGTTCATTAGCGCATCGTGGCGATAAGTTTCTACGTAGTCGAGCGCAATACGGAAGTAGGTTGCTTTGATTGAGCGGAACGTTTCAGTGCTAAAAGTATGACCTTGAGTAGCAAGTTTACGGAAGAACGCTTTAGTAATATCGATCGACATTTTGGATAGGCCAGCTTCAGCGTTATCCAGTGACAAGTCTTGATGCTTATGATCATAAACATCAGCGATATCAACCTGACAGATACGGTTGGTGGCGTAATTGCGGTGCATTTCACTTAATACACCAATCTCTAGGCCCCAATCACTAGGGATTCTGAGGTCATTTAATACATCGCGACGGAATGAGAATTCGCCCGCTAATGGGTAACGAAAACAGTCCATATAGTCGAGATATTCATTCGGACCAACAACGCGTTTTAGTGCACGAATAAGTGGCGTAACCAATAAGCGAGAAACGCGACCGTTTATTTTGCCATCGGCAACGCGAGCATAGAAGCCTTTACTGAATTCATAGTTAAACTGAGGGTGTGCAACTGGATAGAGCAAACGGGCGAGTAAGTCTTTTTCGTAGGTTAAAATGTCGCAGTCGTGCAAGGCAACAGATTCGGCGCGATTAGATGCCAAGATATACCCCATGCAGTACCAAACATTACGCCCTTTACCGAGCTCTGTTGGAGCCAGACCTAAAGCTTGCAGCTTGGCATCAATCGCTTTTAATCTTGGCCCATCATTCCATAGTACACGGTGGTGTTGTGGCAGTTTGTCAAAAAACTCTAAGGCGTAGCGATATTGGGCTTCATCGGCGCGATCTAGGCCGATAACGACCTCTGATAAATAAGGCACTTGCGCTATTTTGTCGATAATTTTTGCCAGCGCCGGCCCTTCTAATTCGGAAAATAAAGAGGGTAATAATAGACCTAATGGGCGTGTTTGATTAAAACTGACAAGCTCTTTTTCCATGTCTTCGTATGAGCGTTGGCCTAGATTGTGTAACGTAGTAACACTGCCATTTTGATAAAAATCAGCCATGAGAAAGTTCTCCCGTTGGTTTTGTGGGGTTGGTGGCAAGCGCTGAAAAATCGATGATGAAGTTTAATGCTTCACTCCAACCGATTGGCCCATAGCCTTGAGTTTGGTAGATAAAATTTATTTTACTGGTGTTAAGTGGTGGGTAGGTGTGAGTCGGTGATTTAATTTGCACGGCGATATCTGCTGCCTCTAGCATCGCAGTATCGTTGCCACTATCACCAAGTGCAATCACATTCACATTCGCCAACTGAAGTTGGTGTTGATATTCGCCTGCTAGCCAGTTCATGGCTTTACCCTTATCACATGCATCACACAGATGAATAAAGCGGCCACCCAAAAGAATGTTGGCACCTAACGCTTGAGCGGCATTGATAAAAGCGTGCTTTTCATTTTCGCCGCCACGCCAGAGTACAGGCTCGCCATATTGGCGTTGATTTGCCAGCTGCGCATCGGCAAGACTTAGCCCTGTGACCTTGGCAATTTCTTCAATGCTCATTGCTGCAAAATGGGTAAAATATTGACCAAACTCTGGCTTTAATTGCTCTGCTATTGCAATGTAATTTGAGCGCGGAGAGCTAAAGGTTTTTACCCAAAAAGGCGGTTGTGACTCGCAGTTATCAGGTTGCTTAGTAAACAAGGATGTTGGGATATAAACGGCCGCACCATTCTCAACAATAAAGGGGCCATTAATGGCCATTGCTTCATACAAATGTGTGACTTCCTGAACTGTTTTGCTGGTTGTAGCAATGACTGGAATTTGATGCGCTTTAAGCTTTTCCAGTGTCGGCTCTGCCGCAGCGAAACTGTAGTTGTGATGGTCGAGCAAGGTGCCATCAAGGTCAGTGAAAACCATAGGTAAGGCATTATTCGCCGTTATTGTCATCTTAAAACCGTCCTACGGTGGCGTTAATATTACGCTCTTGGTCTAACTCAAACACGAGATTGCAGCGTTCGGGTAATGTCGCTAAGGCGTGCTCTGTTAAGCGTTGAAAGTACGCGATAAAGTCCATCACTTGTGACTTGGACATTACCTTGTTTGCGGTTTCCTTAGTATTAACGATAGCTTGTTGGGCTGCCAATTTTTGCTCTTGTTGCCAGCGCCACTGGGCAACACAATCAAAGCTAGGTGCTTTGAGCATCAGCCAACTATTCATCAACTGGTAAAGCGGTTGATAGTAGTTAGCAAGTTGCTCATTCACATAGTTACGCCAAGTAGCTGTCGCATCTGACTTTGCTTCAAGTGAGTTAATTGCTGGCGCAAGTTCTGCCATTGTTTGCGCGGTAACGCCCCAGCACCAACCTTCAAAAATAACGACTTCAGTATTTTCTGGTGAATCCGACCAGTCTGTCTTTGGCGCAGGATTATCTTGTGCCTTGTCAAACCTAGGAAGTAATGTTTGTTTGCCCGTTTTTAGGGCATGCAACGTATTGGCGAGTAAGGTGATATCGTGCGTGCCGGGTACGCCACGTGTTGCTAATAACGGATGAATGTCGCTTGCTAATTGTTGTCGAGTGATGCGGTCAAAATAAAAATCATCTAGCGATAAATTCACAACTGAGAGTTGCGCTTGCTCGGTTAAATAGTGAAATAGGAATGACGCTAAGGTTGATTTACCTGAGCCTTGGCAGCCATTAATACCTAAAAACAATGGCTTGTTGGGTGAGTTTGTAACTTTATCCGTCAGATGCTTGGCAAGTGGCATAAAATGCAGCCGAGCCGTTTGCTCAAAACTCGCTGGTAGTTGGTATTGCTCAATAAAGTTGCTAAGCATTGGAGCCTGATAGATTTGTCACAGTTGTAAATATACTAACAAGCTTTATGCCAAGCGGTCGAATAACAATTTTATCATTTATAAACAGCTATTTATCTACTTTTTGAAAAGGGTGGATAGCAACAAATAATACTCGTTTGCACTAATATTGTGCAGCACCAGTTTGGTGCTGGTAAATCGCATTGCACGAACAGAGTATTGGAATTTGTTAATAAACTAGTTTTCTAAACATAATTAGAGAAGCACAGTAGAAAGGCGTATGGGAAAGGTATAGAAGAGATAAGTAACAGAGAGGCTCAGCAGAAGCACATCATCTTACAGGTTCTGCCAATAGACTATACTTTTCTGGGCTATTCAATACTACCGTTACTAAGCCAAGCTGGTAACAACACCTTAATTACCAGCTCTGACTAAGAAGTGTATTCGCTTTTTATACCGTCGTTAGATTAACGCTAGAATATTTCTTGTTCAGCGGTTTCGTCACCATCAAGAATAATACTGCTATCGTCAACCTTAATATACTCGGTTGGTGCTGTGCCGACTTCAAAATATTCGAATATGCTACTCTTATCTGTTTTGGTGGTCAGCATGCCTGACTGCTTGTCGATACGAACAGAAACAATATCTTCTGGAGGCTCAAAAGGTTCAACTGGCTTATCAGCAAGCGCAGCTTTCATAAATGTAATCCAAGCTGGCTGTGCTGACTTTGCACCTGCTTCGGTACCTGTGATTTGGTTTTTGCCTAAATTACTGTTGTAGCGGGTTTTACCTAAGTTACGGGTATGATCGTCAAAGCCAATCCACGAAGTTGCCACAATGCGGCGACTATAACCTGAGAACCATGCGTCTTTCGCTTCATTTGTCGTTCCCGTTTTACCAGCAATATCTCTACGTTTAAGCGCTCTAGCGCGCCAACCTGTGCCTTGCCAGCCCGGTGTTACAGACCAATCTGCACCCCATACAGCACTGTTGAGTGCTTGGGTAATTAAGAAAGCATTTTGTTTACTAATAACGCGCTCCGCCGTTTGCAATGGCTGCTCTCCTGCTATGTCTGCATCAACAGCTTGTATTGCCGTGGGGCGTTCAACATCGTTTATCATCTCAGTTGCTATGGTTTCTGGAGCAACTGGGTTGGCGAATTGATAACAAGGTAGATCACAGGCCAAAGCTGGGTTAGCTTGATAAACAATATGGCCAAAAGAATCTTCAATACGTTCGATAAAGTATGGTTCTATTAGGAAGCCACCATTAGCGAAAGTCGCAAAGCCGGTTGCCACTTCAAGTGGTGTTAGCGATGCTGATCCTAACGCTAATGACTCGTTTTCGGGCAGCTCGTCAGGGACGAAGCCAAAGCCCGACAAGTGGTCAATTATCTTGCCAAGACCCACATCACGTAACAAGCGCACAGAAATAACGTTTTTAGACTGTGCTAAAGCGCGCTTAACTCTGATTGGACCGTTATATTCAGCCGGTGAATTTTTTGGTCGCCAAACAACACCTGAACGACGATCCCACTGATTGATTGGCGCATCATTGACTAAGGTGGCAAGCGTGTGATCGTTTTCAAGCGCTGCTGAATAAACAAATGGCTTTATGTTCGAACCTACTTGACGTTTTGCTTGTGTAACACGATTAAATTGACTTTGTTTAAAGCTGAAGCCCCCGACAACGGCTTGAATTGCACCATTGTCAGGTGACAATGCCACCAATGCGCTACTTACTTGTGGTAGTTGGCTTAAACGGTATGCACCTGACTGCTCAACAACATAGACAAGATCGCCGACATTAACGACCTCACTTGCTAGTTTAGGTGCTGGACCTTGTTTCTGATCGCTAATAAATTCCCGAGCCCAGAATAGCCCTTGCCATGGCAGCTCAATAGAATTACCTGAACTCAAAACGGCAATAGCACTTTGCTCAAGTACACCAATCACAACCGCAGGTTGTAAGTTTTGGTAGCTAGTAACGCTCGCCAATGCCTCTTGAATTTCTACTTCAGAAAGTGGGGTATTGAGCTGTGCAAGCTGTTCTTCGGTTAGCGTGTTTTCTTCTTCATCTAAACGCGGGCGCAACGCTTTAATAGGGCCGCGATAGCCATGACGCTGATCATAACTTAGTAAGTTACTTTGTACCGCGTGTTGTGCTGCCTTTTGCAGTTTAGCAGGAATGGTTAAATAAACTTTGTAGCCACCAGTGTAGGCTTCTTCTTTGCCAAAACGGGTGACCATTTCTTGGTGCGCCATTTCAGCTATATATGGTGCGTCTAATGTAATTTCTGCCCCGTGTTTTTTAGAGGTAATCGGCGCAGATTTAGCGGCTTGGTATTCCTGTTCATTAATATAGCCGCTTACTAGCATTCGCTGCAGTACCACGGTGCGACGATTTATGGCACGTTCAGGTCTGCTAATTGGGTTAAGTGTCGATGGCGCTTTGGGTAAGCCTGCCAATACCGCAATTTGCGCTAACGTTAAGTCATTGACCTCTTTACCGTAATAAACCTGTGCGGCTGCGCCAAAACCAAACGCCCGATGACCGAGTTCAATTTTATTCATGTAAAGCTCGAGGATCTCGTCTTTGGTGAGCAAGCTCTCGATATGAAAAGAAATAAATATTTCTCGGATTTTACGCGTGTAGGTAATTTCTCGGGTCAAAAAGAAGTTGCGAGCAACTTGCATGGTGATGGTGCTTGCACCACCTTTATTTTGACCCATAAGTTTACCCACAATGGCTCGGCCCATGCCGATGGGGTCAACACCAAAGTGGTTATAGAAACGGTCGTCTTCGGTGGCTAAAATCGCTTCAACTAACTGTTTAGGAAATTCATGTAGCGACAAGGGAATACGCTTTTTTTCACCAAACTGTGAAATCAATTCACCGTCCTGGCTGAAAATCTGCATAGGTGTTTGCCAGCGCATATCTTTAAGCGAATCAACGCTTGGCAAGTCATCTTTCATTGACCAATAAAGGGCACAAAGAGATACAGCCCCTATGGCACTTAGCGCAACAGCGACTTTCGCTAAATTTTTAAATGAAAACACAGAAAAAGCTCAAAAATTGACAAAATTTTATAGGTTAGGGCTAGTATATCGTGTAAAACCATGTAATAAATGTATTTATGCGTATATTATGACTAAAATAATTACAACTATAGATTTAGTAGGAAGTTATGCTAAGCAACTTATGGAAAAAGAAAGCATCAATGATGGTTGGGATCGATATCGGTTCTCATGCTGTCAAGGCGGTGCTATTGAGTCAAGGAGATGATGGCTACACCTTAGAAGACTACGCTATTGAACCTATGCCTCGCGGCGCTATCATTGACCGCGAAATCCAAGATATTGAAGCTGTTGGCAAAGTTATTGCCAAAATTCGCAAACAAATTTCCTCTTCTGTCAAACAAGCTGCTGTTGCTGTTTCTGGGCAAACAGTAATTACTAAAATTATTTATATGGATGTTGCGCTAAGCGATGATGAACTTGCTGGCCAAATAGAGGTTGAAGCTGACAGCCTAATTCCATACCCCCTTGATGAAGTTAGTTTAGATTTCGAAAAGCTAGCGGTTAACGAGTCAGATCCTAGCAAAATTAACGTGCTATTAAGTGCTGCTCGTACCGAGTCTGTTGAGGCGAGAGTTGCCGCACTCGAAGCTGGCGGTTTTGCAACTAAAGTTGTTGACGTTGAGTCATACGCGATTAGCCGAACGTTTGATTTGTGTATGGCGCAGTTGCCAGAAGATGCAGATAAGAAAATGGTTGCCATGGTCGATCTTGGTGCCACCATGACCCTGTTTTCTGCCACTAATCAAGGTGAGCATGTCTATAGCCGTGACCAAATTTTCGGTGGTGAACAGTACACCCGTTCAATTGTCTCTTACTACAATCAATCTTTTGAAGAGGCTGAATCAGCTAAAGTTAAAGGCAAATTGCCACCTAACTACCGATTTGAAGTGTTAGCACCATTTCATACGATTTTGGTACAGCAAATACGTCGTGCTATTCAAATGTTTTTGACTTCTAGTGGCCATGAAAAAGTTGACTATTTAATTATTTCAGGCGGCACAGCCTTGGTTGAAGGGGTGCAAGAATTGCTTACCGAGGAATTAGGTATATTTACTGTTGTCGCTAACCCATTTGAAGGCTTGGAAATGGGTGACAATGTAATTGAGAGCGAGTTAAAGCAGGTCGCACCTCAGTTAATGGTAGCAGCAGGGTTAGCGTTAAGGAGTTTTACGCCGTGGCATATATAAACCTTCTTCCTTGGCGCGAAGAAGCGCAACAGGCAAGGAAAAAAGAATTTATTAGCATATTAGCCTTTGTCGGGCTTTTTATGTTTTTAGTCGTTTTTGCGATCAGCAGCTACTACCAAGCGCAAGTTGATGGCCAGCTGGCTCGCAATCAATTTCTTAAAAATGAAATTCAAATTCTTGATGTACGTATCGCTGAAATCAAAACTCTGAACGAGAAAAAGGATGCCCTACAAAAACGTATCAGTGTAATCGAACAGCTGCAACGTAGTCGAAACGTTGGTACGCAAGTGCTTGATGAAATTGCCAAGATTATTCCTAATGGGATTTATCTGACGAAACTGGAAAAGCAAGGTAACATTATTCACTTAACTGGTAAGAGCGAGTCAAATAACCACTTAGCGAATATGATTCGTGAAATTGACTTATCTGACTTGTTCACCGATGCGACACCTGAATCAATTATTACTGATGAAGAAGCAACTAAGTTACTTAGTGATTTTAAAATGCGTGTGACCATCAAAGGCCTTGTGGGTGACCTTGATGCCGCTGTTGACCAAGCGTTTCAAGGAGGCAATTAATGGAGTTTGATTTTCGTAATTTTGCTGAACAGTTTGACAACCTTGAACTAGATAATATCGGCGAATGGCCTATTGCAGCTAAAGTAGTGTTGACTATCTTTACAGCTATAGTTGTCTCGGCCTTATCTTATGTTGCTATGGTCAGCGACAGAATAACCACATTAGAACGTGTTCGTGCGGAAGAAGTTACGCTGAAGCAAGAATATGAGTCTAAATATCATGTTGCGGCTAATCTTGAATTATTCCAGCAGCAGATGGCAGAGGCAGAAAGTATTTTTGCAAATCAACTGCGTAGCTTGCCAGAAAGTCATGAAACACCGGGCTTACTTGACGATATTACCTTTGTTGGTACAACCAGCGGTTTAGATTTTGTCAAACTAAATTGGCAGCCTGAAATCACCAAAGAGATTTATATTGAATTGCCTATCGATATTGAAGTTATTGGCGCATATCACGAATTTGGTAGTTTTGTGAGCAAAATCGCTGGCTTGCCGCGAATTGTAACGCTACATGACTTTACAATAAATATTGCACAAGTCAGTAACGAAACGCTTAACTTAAAACTACAAGCGAAAACTTATCGTTATCAGGAGGCCGGTCAGTAATGAAAAGATTAGCCTTATTGTCGCTGTTAGTGCTTACTGGTTGCTTTGATGATACTAGCGACTTAAAAATTCACATTGCTAAGGTTAAAGCCAATGCGAAAAGCTACATTGAGCCGATGCCAGAAGTACCGACTTTCAACCACTTCGAGTATGCGGCAATAGACCTAAGAAGTCCCTTTGTCGCACCGCGCCCTGAAGTTATTCAAGAAAAATTACAACAAATTTCTGGCTGTTTAAGCCCAGACCCTCGCCGCCGTAAACAACCGCTGGAAAAGTTTGCTCTGGGTGACTTAGTGATGCGTGGCACCTTGGGTGAAGGTGGTGTTACTTGGGCTTTAGTTGAAGCCTCAGATAGTACCTTGCACAGAGTTTCGATTGGTAACTATGTCGGTTTATACAATGGCAGAATTACAGAAGTCGACTCTCAAAGTGTAAAAGTTATCGAATTAACCCCTGATGGTGCAGGCTGTTGGGTAGAACGTGAAACCGAAATTGAAATGATAGAACTGGACAGTCAAAGGTAAAGGAAGTAGTGATGCTATTTAATACAACAATAATTCATAAGGTTTTTGCCCTTGCTAAACGGGCAAAAATTGTTATTGCTATGTGCTTTTACCTCATTAGCTCGACGGCTGCTAATGCCTCAGATCTTATCGGTATTGCATATAACACGATTCACAATGATCAAATTGAAGTGGTTTTCTCTTTCTCTGAAGAAATTTTAGGGCAACCAGCAGTTAAAACGTCGCTAAATCCGGCAGTGATAGAAGTCAACTTTGGCAACCCTGAGTTTGAAGAAGATTACGCTGAAACTATTGTTGACCATGCTGGTGTAGAAACTATTTTACTCAGCCGAGTTGATGGCGACATGGTCGCAACCATTAACTTGGATAAACTGACGGTTTTTGATGTGTCAATCGAAGGCGATCAATATGCTATTACGTTAACATATGGTCAAGCTGCTGAAGTTGTTGAACAAGTCGCACCTGCTGGTGAAGAGTTTATTAACAGCATTCAAGCGATTGACTTCCGTCGTGGTGCAGCTGAGGGCGAAGGCCAAGTCATAATTGAACTTGGCGATAGCGTTGTTGCTGCTGACGTATCAGATCAATTGGGTAAAGTTGTTGTTGAGTTCTACAACACGCAAATCCTTGAAGATATGCTTTACAAGTTGGATGTTACAGATTTCGCGACCATTGTTACGGGTATCGAAACTTTCCGCGAAGGCCGCAATGCTAAGCTTGCGATAGAGGTTGATGGCAACTTCACTTTTGAACATGACCAACAAGAAAATGTTTTCTTGGTTAATGTGCGCAAAGAAGAAAAACCAGTCGGCTATTTGGGAGCTGAAGAAGACTTCAGTGGTCGCACAATCGCATTAAACTTCCAAGATATCTCGGTACGTACCGTTTTGCAGATTATTGCTGACTATAATGAATTCAACTTAATCACGAGTGATACGGTAACAGGTAACATTACCCTTCGTTTAGATGGTGTACCTTGGGACCAAGCGCTTGATATTATCTTGAAAGTTAAGGGGCTTGATAAGCGCATGCAAGGTAATATCTTAATGGTTGCGCCTAGCGACGAGCTTGCTGCGCGTGAGGCTAAGAACTTACAGGCACAGCAGCAGGTGGAAGAACTGGCGCCATTGTACTCGGAATACTTGCAAATCAACTATGCCAAAGCATCAGAGCTAGCAAATTTAATCAAGAATGAAGACACTAGTATCCTATCTGGACGCGGAACCGTGTCGGTTGATGAGCGCACCAATACGTTGCTGGTTAGAGATACCGCTAAGAGTATTGAAGATATCAAACGAATGATTGATATTTTAGATATTCCAGTGCGCCAGGTCGTGATTGAAGCGCGTATGGTTACGGTAACTGACGATATCAACGAGCAATTAGGTATTCGTTGGGGTATCACAGATACTGACGGAGAATATTCGACGTCCGGCAGTTTAACTGGCGCAGATTCAGCCGGTGGTGGTGTCGTACCTGACATTGCGGATCGCCTTAACGTTAACCTTCCGGTACCTAACCCAGCTGGTAGCATTGCATTCCAAATTGCGCGTTTAGCTGATGGTACGATTCTGGATTTAGAGTTAAGTGCGCTTGAGCAAGAGAACAAAGGTGAAATCATTGCTAGCCCACGTATTACGACGGCTAACCAAAAAGAAGCCTTTATTGAGCAGGGTGTTGAGATCCCTTATCAAGAGGCTGCATCTAGTGGCGCGACGTCAACTCAATTTAAAAAGGCGGTATTGAGCTTAACGGTAACACCGCAAATTACCCCTGATGACAACATCATTCTAGATCTAGGTGTGACACAAGATACGGTTTCGGATGTTACTAGCGGTCAAGCGCCAGCGATTGATACACAGCGTATTGGCACACAAGTACTGGTTAAAAATGGTGAAACGATTGTTTTAGGTGGTATTTACCAGCAGTCAATTATTAGTGCTGTATCAAAAGTTCCTGTATTAGGTGATATCCCATACTTTGGCTGGATGTTCAGAAATACTAATAACTTTAATGAAAAGAAAGAGTTACTTATTTTTGTGACGCCCCGCATCGTTACTGAACATTTTTAAAAAGCCCTCAAAAATCAAGTAAGTGGCGTAATTTTTGGTCACTTACTTGCATTCTCCCGCCAACAATTGCGATAATTACGCCCTTGAAATTTTTGAGAGGAGTTTCCTCTTACCTATTTACACTATTTTTACGAGAATTAAGTAAGTCTAATGGCAGAAAAACGTAATATTTTCCTAGTAGGCCCGATGGGCGCTGGTAAAAGCACTATCGGTCGAGAATTAGCAGATAAGCTTCACTTAGAGTTTTTCGATTCAGATCAAGAAATTGAACGTCGTACAGGTGCTGACATCTCTTGGGTTTTTGACTTAGAAGGCGAAGAAGGCTTCCGTAAAAGAGAAGAAACTGTCATTGATGACCTTACCGAAATGCAAGGTATTGTGTTAGCTACAGGTGGCGGTTCAGTGATTAGTCCGCAAGTGAGAAACCGTCTATCGGCTCGTGGTATTGTGGTTTACCTTGAAACGACTATCGACAAGCAAGTGGCTCGCACTCAGCGTGACCGTCGTCGTCCTTTATTACAAACGTCTGAAGACCCTCGCGTAGTACTAGAAAACTTGGCAGTAGAGCGCAATCCGCTTTATGAAGAAATTGCTGATGTGATCATCCAAACTGACGATCAAAGCGCTAAAGTTGTTGCTCATAAGATTGTTGAACGTTTAGATTTCTAATGGCTACCTTGCGTGTTGAGCTGGGTGAGCGTAGTTACCCAATATATATTGCGCCGAGACTACTTGAGCAAAGCAGTCCGCTCGCTCAACACATCAAATCAAAGCGCGTTTGCGTTATTTCAAACGACATTGTATTTCCCCTATACGGCGAGAAGCTGCTCGCTGCACTAACCGATTTTCAAGTAGATTACTTGGTATTACCAGATGGTGAGCAAGAAAAAAGCTTAGCCAACTTCGATCGCATCATGAGCCACATGCTAGAGCATGGCCATGGTCGAGACTCAACCTTGATTGCATTCGGTGGTGGAGTTATCGGTGACATTACAGGCTTTGCTGCTGCTTGTTATCAACGTGGTGTCGAATTTATCCAAATACCTACTACGCTGCTATCGCAAGTAGATTCTTCGGTAGGTGGTAAAACTGCGATTAACCACCCGCTTGGCAAGAACATGGTTGGAGCATTTTACCAGCCTAACGCTGTACTGATTGATATTACATCTTTAAATACGCTACCTGCTCGTGAATTTGCTGCGGGTATGGCGGAAGTCATCAAATACGGTATTTTGGGCGATGCCGAGTTCTTTACTTGGCTTGAAGAGCATAAAGCTGGAATTAAAGCACAAGAACCAGAGCTCTTGCAGCAAGTGATTGCTCGCTGCTGCCAATGTAAAGCAGATATTGTTGCCGAAGATGAAAAAGAAGCGGGTAAGCGTGCTTTGCTTAACCTAGGCCATACCTTTGGTCACGCCATTGAAGCTGAGCAAGGCTATGGGGTTTGGTTACACGGTGAAGCTGTAGCCGCTGGTATGGTTATTGCTTCGACACTTTCAGTAGAACGAGGTTTGCTGTTAGCGCCAGAACTACGTCGCATAGAGCAATTGATTGCATATTTTGATTTACCAACAACATCTCCATCCGATATGGGGCTTGATGCTTATCTTAAGCATATGAAACGGGATAAGAAAAATGTTGCTGGTCAATTGCGGTTTGTCCTGCCTACCGGCATTGGTAGCAGTGAAGTTGTGGGTGATGTGACGATTGAGGAGCTAAAGCAACTTCTGGATTAATTAAGTGACTGAGGCTGCTCAGTACGGATGGCTCCATGATGGCTCTAGCAACCAGCGAAAATCAAACAACGGATAAGAATGTTATGTCAATAAGCACCAATGCTCGCATTGACTACATTTTGAAGTTTTCCTGCCATATGGTGGTGGTGCTAGACGATCAGCAATCTGGTTTTGGCTCAATTTCCGGCACTTACCTAGAATCCCTTTCTGAACAAACTAATGCAGCACTTGTACCTGTCTCTAGCAAATTGAATGATGTACAAGTGCGAGCTCGCATCAATGAACAACTTTTCCCAGGTGAAGCATTCGATCCCGAAATATCGCTTACGCAAAGCGTTGTTGAACACTATATCAACCAACAATTACCAATTGCGATTGTCATTGAACATGCTCATCATTTGTCTCTGCAAATAGTACATGAATTAACGTTGCTTTCAGAGCTTGCAAAAAAATCTGGCCGAGATATTGCCGTTGTATTGCTGGGGCAGACGGCTTTGGGCAAGCTGATCGTTACAAACTACAGCTTATTCAATAAAAAACTCTCGATGATATCTGCGGCCAATGGACAATTAATTTCAGTAAATGCTGAATTATTCAAATCGAAGGTCAGTTTTTTAACCTTAACACCGTTTAATAAATTAGTGATTGCACTAGTTGTGCTACTGGCACTGACCTTTGTTGTACTTTATGTCTTGTATCAACGTGATGCCATGACGTTTAGTCAATTACCTGAACAAAATGAATTGAGTGAAGGCACAGCGACTGTTGCCATTGAAAACGAATTGATTACACCTAGTGAGACTGGCAAAAAACAGCCCACTGAAACCGCAACGGCTGAGTATATTGGCGAGGCTCTTTCTGGCGCTCAAAGCCTGCAAGTTGAGCCACAAGTTGCAAACCCGCAAGAGATATTAACTGCGTTATTGTCATTAGGAACGTCACCAGAAACGTCATTAAATACGACACAAGATATGACAAAGGGCGAGGTAATTGTTAATGCAGGTCCAGCGGCGCCAATTGATGTGTTATCAGCATTAGCGGCTGTTGAAACGGATAACAAAGTAGCAAATGAAACTGTTGTATCGAAGCTAAAGGGGGATGCTAAAGAGCTTCTTGCAGTACCAACAGCAGCAGCTAATAAGGTAGTGGCTGAATACAAGATCAACAATGCTTCAGCAAGTAATAACGAGCAACTGGCATATGATTCCAAATACTTCAATACTGGAATTGAAGGTGTTGTTATTCAATTTGCAAACTTAGCATTAACAAATGTTAGCGATAATCTAGAGAATACTAAGCAGCAAGGGGAAAGCTTGGCAGCGAGCTTTGCCCAACGATATCAACTAACGCAATACCAGTACTACACGCGTCTCTTGAATGACCAGCCTTATGTGGTAGTGACTTCCATGACTTATGCACAACGTGCTGCGGCGGTAAGTGCAATGAAACAATTAAGTGAAGAATTGCAACAGTCAGGTATTTGGATTAAATCAACAAAAACCATTGCTACCGAAATGGCCGCAAGCAACCGTTAGCCCTTAAAAAACATTGGTCTTAGCAGGGATTCAAGCTACAATCCCCAGTCGATTTAATGGTAGTAGTGGAATTGTTGGCTGAATGACCAATAAAAACAGAGCATTTTTAAAGTGGGCGGGTGGCAAGTACACTTTGTGTGACGTCATCAACAAAATGCTCCCCAAAGGTGAGTGCTTAATTGAGCCTTTTGTTGGTGCAGGTTCAGTCTTCCTAAATAGCAACTTTTCACGCTATATCTTAAACGATATCAATCGCGATTTGATTAATCTGTATCAAATTCTTAAAGATACGCCAGAGCAATATATTAATGACGCCGCCAAGTTGTTTATTGAGCAAAATAATCAGGCCGACGCTTATTATGACTTGCGTAAAACATTTAACGAAACTGACGATATCTATCAGCGCTCACTGCTATTTCTTTACCTAAACCGTCACGGTTATAACGGTCTTTGTCGTTATAACAAGTCAGGTGGTTACAATGTGCCTTTTGGTAAATATAAAAAGCCGTATTTTCCTGAAAAAGAGCTTCAGGTATTTGCTGAAAAAGCGCAACGGGCGACGTTCGTTTGTGAAAACTATCGAGATACCTTTGCTAGGGCTCAGCAAGGGGATGTGATTTATTGTGATCCGCCATATGTACCACTAAGTAAAACCGCTAGTTTTACTTCCTATGCGGGAAACGGGTTTGGTCTTGATGAGCAAGCGGATTTGGCTAATGCTGCGGAGGAAACTGTCGCAGAAGTGAAAGGGACGAGTGTGCTGATCAGTAATCACGACACGATTTGGACACGCAAAATTTACGAGCACGCTCATCGCATTCGCAAACTAAATGTGGCCCGTACCATTAGTCAAAAAGCAACTAACCGCAAAAAAGTGGGCGAATTAATGGCGCTTTATAAGTAGTCGCCCCATTTAGGCCGGCATGACAAAGGTAACGGCCAACACTAGACTCATCACAAATAAGATCACGGCGACAAGCCCAACTAAGATAAACTGGACTGGTTTTCCTTTATTGAAATCTTGTTTGTGGTTGGTGCTGCTTTGCACACCAAAAAATGCCGCGCCAACACTTTTAAACGTTTGCCACCAGCTTAGGTCTTTTTCATTATCACGCATTTTTTCATCCCTCGCCAATGCGACGATCGCTTGCTATGAGTATGCAAAATTGTATAAAAAATGACAATAACGTTGGGGTTGGCTAAATAATACAAAAGAAAAGGCACTTACATGAAGTCATGTAAGTGCCTAGTATTAAGTTTTGTTGTGCTTGGATTAGCTTAGCTCAGTATGGCTTCACTTAGAAAGTTGTCCCCCAGCTCACAACAAATTTGGTGTCATCATCGCCAGAGTCTTCATCAGCTCGTGATACCGTAAAGGTAAAGTCACCTTTGCTCACATCTAACTGGAAGTGACCGTAATCGCTGTCGCTACCGGCATCAAAGTCGTAGTAACCATAGGTAAGGCCTACGCTGTATTCTTTCGCTACTTCAAAGCCGTAACCAACGCTGTAGTAGATGTCACCTGTGTCGAATAGTGAACCATCGTCAACTTGGCTGTTTACTGTGTAAGCAACACCAAAGCTGAAGTCAGCGTAACTACCATTTAAGTAAACTTCACCGAAGTCACCGTCATCTAAGTCTGCATAGTGGTATAAGATGTAGCCAACGTCATAGCCAAAATCACCTGCTTCACCACCATAACCTAGATAGAAGTCAGTTTCTGCACCGTTACCGTCGCCTAATGAACCAACCCATGTACCAGCGTAAAAGCCACTGTCATTACTGTAATCGATACCGCCCGATACTGAAGCAGAGTCAGAGCTCTGGCTTACGCCACGCCATAAGTAGTTGCTTGTTGCACCAATATTAGCCTCGACCGCCGCTTGTGCTTGATTAGGTACTACCACCATAGTTGCTAAGCTTGAAGCAACCGCCATTCCCATTAGTACTTTTTTCATGTGTATACTCTCTATGTTTTTATTGTTGCTAAAGATATAGCAAAGCAAGTGCCTAATTTGAGTAATTGCTTGAAAATCATTTATTTCTAATAATAACAGTGGTTTATTGTTAATGTGAATAAGGTTTTACTTACCGTAGAGTTGAAGGTTGCTCATAAATAGTGCAGATGAGCACGAAGTGTGTCCAAATGAGTGCATAAAAATCGAACGTTTGTTGTTGCTTTCGCTTCAATATTGACTGTGGTTTAGGTAAAGTAGCGCAGATTTTCTGCTAGGGTACATGTATGTCTTCATTTTTAATTGCACCGTCTATTCTTTCAGCTGATTTTGCCAGACTTGGCGATGATGTTGCTCGCGTGTTAGCCGCGGGAGCTGATGTGGTTCACTTTGATGTGATGGATAACCACTATGTCCCAAACTTAACCTTTGGTCCCATGGTATGCCAATCGTTGCGTGACTTTGGTATTACTGCACCAATTGATGTGCACTTAATGGTTAAGCCTGTTGATAGCTTAGTGCCTGAGTTTGCGAAAGCAGGGGCTGACATTATTACCTTTCATCCAGAAGCAAGCGATCATGTTGATCGCACATTGCAGTTAATTAAAGATCATGGCTGTAAGGCTGGCTTAGTGCTAAACCCTGCAACGCCATTGAACATACTTGACCATGTGATGCATCGCCTTGACGTTGTTTTACTCATGTCGGTAAATCCAGGCTTCGGTGGGCAATCATTTATTCCGACAACGCTGGATAAGCTTCGCGCAGTGAAACAGCGTATTTTAGCAAGCGGTCGTGATATTCGTTTAGAAATTGATGGCGGTGTTAAAGTGGATAACATCGCTGAAATTGCGGAAGCAGGCGCAGATATGTTTGTCGCTGGTTCAGCAATATTTTCACAACCTGATTACCGCACTGTGATTGAGCAAATGCGCGCTGAACTCGCATCGGTAACCAGCAAATAATCCAGTATTTATACTAACTTAGTAAGCAACTACTAAGTAATTTAGAAATAAGAGAGCAAAATGAGTAAACCAATTGTATTAAGTGGCTGTCAGCCATCTGGCGAATTGACGATAGGAAACTACCTAGGCGCACTGAAGCAGTGGGTTAATATGCAAGACGCTCATGAGTGTTATTACATGCTTGTTGATCAACATGCCATTACTGTTCGTCCAGATCCTGCAGCGCTTAGAAAAGCGACTTTAGATGGTTTAGCACTGTACCTTGCATGTGGTGTTGACCCACAAAAGAGCACCATCTTTATTCAGTCACACGTGCCAGAGCATGCACAGCTTAGCTGGGTACTTAACTGTTACACCCAAATGGGTGAATTAAACCGCATGACGCAGTACAAAGATAAGTCGCAAAAATCAGAAGCTAATATGAACTCTGGTTTGTTTACCTATCCGGTATTAATGGCGGCTGATATCTTACTCTACAACGCAGACCGTGTACCTGTTGGTGATGACCAAAAGCAGCACCTAGAATTGACACGTGACATCGCAACACGTTTTAATAATTTGTATGGCGATATCTTTACGGTACCAGATCCACATATTCCAGAATTTGGTGCGCGTATCATGAGCTTGCAAGATCCATTGAAGAAAATGTCAAAATCAGATGATAACGCGAACAACTTTATCGGTTTGCTAGAAGACACTAAAAAGATCACGAAAAAAATTAAGCGTGCGGTAACAGACTCTGATGAGCAAGCGCGTATTTACTTTGATGTGGCAGAAAAGCCAGGTGTGTCTAACTTGTTGTCATTGCTATCATGTGCAACGGGTAAGACGGTTGAAAGCTTAGTACCTGACTATGAAGATAAAATGTATGGTCATTTAAAAGGTGATGTTGCTGAGGCAGTAGTCGCTCTACTTGAACCAATTCAAACACGTTACAATCAGTACCGTGAAGACCAAGCATTCTTAGAGCAAGTGATGCGCGACGGCGCGGAAAAAGCTTCTGCTCATGCAAGCAAGGTGTTAACGAAGGTATACGACGCGATTGGTTTTGTTGCTAAGCCCTAGTCTGCCCAGCAATAGTCTGCCCAACCTATTGTTTAAATAATGAAGAATTAAACAATAAAAATCACACAAATAAAAAAGCGAGTCTTGGTTCTCAAGGCTCGCTTTTTTGATCTTAACAACTGTAGAGGTTATTTTTCCGTTAACGATTGCTGGCGTGTTTTCTCAAATAATTTCTCAGCATCGTCAAGGAAGCTATCTACATCACTGCTGCTCGAGTATAAATAGCTTGGTGGCATGATGGTGGCATCGTATTGTGGTCTAGGATTAAATTCCGGTTGTCTGCTGAAATGAACCAAAGCTCCACCACCGAAGAATATTAACGTTAAGGTTGCTGCTGCAGCCATACGTCGACGCTCGCTCATATGAAAGCCGATATAGCAGTTTAGCCAAAACAGGGTAAATGCCACGCCAATAGGCAAAGCATAGGTGAGCCATGCGATAGGCCAATTGCTGGACGTATTAAAACTAACCAAGGCTTGCACTATATCCGTCAGCATCAGTAGCAAGAAAAACACAAAGCATGTGCCTATTTGATGCATTACTCTGGCGTCATTCTTGGTCAAATGCGATACCAAGGACACGAGCGCTGGCCATATACTAAACACCAAGGCCATACCAATGGCAGGCACAAGCAACTGGGTAAAGTTAACTTCTTTGCCTTTATCAAGGTAAGTTAACCAGCCGGAGGCCAGTGTAAAGAGCAGAATACTTAACCCTATGACCAGAGGATTGCGGGCAAGATTGATTAACGTTTCAAAGGCGCTAAATGGCACACTTTCTGGCACGGGATGTTGTGGAAATAGCAGGCGGATTTGGCTGTTGCCAAGGGCAATCACATCGCCTGATTTTACAATATGACCATGAGCTGTTTGTTTACTTTGCCCTAAAAAAGAGCCGTTAAGACTATTGTCATCCTCTACTACCCAGTCCTTGCCATTGTAATTAACCGACAAGTGCTCAGGGCAAACATGAGGGTCGCTAACAATAACGTCGTTGGTATAGGCTCGGCCAATTTTTACCGAGCAATTATTATACTTTTGGCGGCTGATAAGCTTATGGCCTTTGCTCAGCTCTTCGATAATTATTTCCATGATACTGACTCCATAAACTGCTTAGTAAAGGCCAATGCCATGTTCTTTTCGACGCCTGCAATGGTGAAGTGGCTGATTAATGCTTGCGTATCACGGTCAACCGATAAACCTAGATAAAGTACATCAAATAAGTCGGGAAACTTTTTATAGTTGCGAGTGCACAAAATACTTTTGTTGTTAATCTTGCTAGATGCGGGCATCACAATATCGTGATGACAGGCAAATTCGGTAACATCGTCTTTCGTTGCTTTGTTACTCGCAACTGCACGTGCAACTTGACGTTGATACAAATGATAAAATTTAAAATCGCTAATTTTACTGGTTTCCATATATTGGAATTGCATTTCGATGCCACCAGTAAAAAAGTTGTTATCGATGAAAGTATCTTCATCCATTGCACAATTGGCGACAACTGATTGAATAAGGGCATCTTGCTTATCGGTATTTGACTCACCCCAACAGCGGATAAAAGGTACATCTATGGTTGGAATTATGCCGTAGCCTAGCATTTTGGGCTGCCACTGGCTGGTCAACAGGGTATCGACCATAGCCTTTTGGTTAGCAATAAGTTGCTCCGCCATTTGTTGCTCTATGGTTTCAGGGGGCGAGCTTTTATACTCATTAAACAGCTTAGCGAGCTTGTCATGAGGCACCAAAAAGCCGATCTGATTACCAGAGGTGGCAACATTAATACCAACGACTTGCTCTGCTTTGTTAACCACAGGCCCGCCACTCATGCCGGAGTTTACTGATCCCGTAAAATGGATTTTGTCAGTAAAGGATTCTTTCTTTAAACCATTGTAGGTGCCGGGAACGACAATCATTCCAAGATCATGCGGGTTACCTAACGAATAGAGTTTTTCACCTTTGGTGGGCGCATGATCTGCAATCGAGAAAAATGCCATTGGCGAAGGCACGTCGCGCTTAACCAAGGCCAGATCATTGATAACATCAACACTGGCTAAGCTTAATTCGCCTTTATTGCCTTGATGATCTAAATATTGAATTTGATATTTCTCAGGATACTGGGCATGGCCTGAAATTACGTGATAGTTCGTTGCGATTAATCCGTCGGCGGTAATTTGAAAACCTGAGCCAATTGTTGACTTCTCACCACTGGCCTTATCAATTAGCCGGATTTGGTATAGAGATGGTGCTAACTGTTTAAAAATCGTGCCCGCTTGTTCAGCTGCAGACAGCGTAAACACAGAGAAAAGTGGGCTGAAGATTAACAGCAGAGTAATTAATACCTTCATTAAGACTTCCATTGCTTCTAATTCAATTCATTGTGCCAAGTATTTGAGGTAACAAACAGTACTTAAATGAAAAAATCGTTAATTGCATGAATTGGTTGAGTACTCGATTTGGCGCTACAGATAACAGTACGATGCAGCAGGGTTTTTCTTTCAGTTTTGCACTATTTTTCTTTTACAGTCATAAGTGGTTGAAAAACAAGCAGTAAGTTGTCTTTATTCTTTACAGTTGATTTGTTGGTTGAGATTTTATTTGGTTTAAGTTGTTGAAATTGTTATTTAAAAATTTACTGGTATTACCTTTGCTTGCTAGAGCTCGTTTTATCAAGTAGCAAGGAGCAATAAATGCTTAAAAAAACAAAAACTAGGACTAGCCTTTCTCTCTTCTGTACTAATTTTCTCACAGCAAGCCTCGGCTTCTTTAATTGATGGTTGGGGGGTGTATGTTAACTCGCAAGTTGTTGGAGACTGCGGCCATAGTAGCTGTAGTGTGAATAGTGACTTCTTTCCTAATATCATTGCTTACGATGAAGAAGGCGGTCAACACCAAAGCTCAGGTTCAGTGAGCGGGTATAGTGATTTTGGTGAGTCTAGAGCCTATGCCAATCTTGACGGCTTTGGCTTTTTGCCAACCTTAAAAGTCTACGCAAGTTCTGAGTTTGGTGAAAACAGTATCGCTCGAGCATTTGCGGTGCAACATTACACCTACCAAGGAAGTGATGATCACACCGTAGATTTAAATTTCAACTTGCATGGTGTTGTTTCGCCTTCTGGAGTTGATGTTACTAATTATCTCACGGCTTCTGTCGCAGTATTAACCGGCCCAAGTGATCGATTTTTACGCTGGGACCCGTTTGATATTGAGTATCTATACGAAGAACTGGGTGGAAACTTTGAGCAAGTGGGTATTGAACAAGTAGGCATTGAGCTTGGTGAGCAGGACGTCCCCGACAGCTTGTCATTCAATATCGACAATGGCCAGTCATTTTATGTATTGACTGAAATTTCAGCGTCTACGTTTGCAGGTACTGCCGATGGTTGGAACACGCTGTCACTTAATTTTACAGACACGAGTGGCTTAACTGCGGCCTTTGGAGGCAGCCTATCTAACAATCAGCCAGCAGTTTCTGTTCCATTACCGACGACTTGGGTGATGTTAATCTTAGGCTTAGGTTTAATTGCTCGTCGTCGCTTATAACGCTTTTGCAACGACAAATGTTAGGCAGCTTGCAGCCCGTGCTGCACTGTTTACGTCTATCGTTAAGGTTTAGGGTGGTGTTATTTCCACCCTAATTTTTCTTCAAAATCATTATCGAGCTTTTTAGCAAAGTCTTTCGCTTGAATTGCCACTTTTTCAAGCTGCTTATCTTCGTCGCTTATCGCCGTATACGCAGGAACTGGCGTTGGATAGCCAGTATCATCAACCGCCATAAAAGTAATGAAGCATCGGTTGGTAACCGCTTGTTTACCTGTTTTGGGGTCGCCAGCGCGCACAACCACATAAATATGCATACTCGATTTTCCGGTATGAACAATTCGTGCTTCAATGCTAATTAATTGACCGACAAGAATGGGTCGAATAAACCGTATCGCGTTAGCCGATACCGTTACACAGTAGTGTTTACTCCACTGAGCAGCACATGCATAGGAAGCTTGATCTATCCACTTCATCACCATACCGCCGTGTACTTTGCCACCAAAGTTAACATCGGTTGGCTCAGCCAGAAAACGAAACTCTACGGTATTACTTGTGGGGGTGTTATCTGTTGTCATAAATAGCCCTATTTATGCAATTGCTGAATAAATTAAATCTGATAATCATCTAGTTATCATATAAATGCAAATGCTTCTGGTGGGAAAGCCGCCATTTTTAATCGTCATTCACAAAATGACACCTGTGTGACACTTGTTAGTCTAGTGTCAACAATTGTTCATACGTCAGTCATAAACATGCCACCTAGCTGTCATTTTTCTCACCTATATTCGGTTCGCTGTTGGGCAACTTCTGCGGTAAGTAAGAATAAAAAGAGCCCTCCTAAGCAACTTCAAACTAAAAACAAACTTCAGAGGAACGAGACATGCATTCTCGATGGATTCTTCGCTCGCTAATTGCTTCGGCACTAGCAACGAGCGCACAGGCGGCAGTGCTACCAGATGTGCAAAAATCAAGTAGCTGGTACAGCAATGCAGAGCAAGTGATCACAAATAAGCTTGGGCAAACAACCAAAGACAAAGCAAAAAATGTCATTTTATTTGTCGGTGACGGTATGGGAATTTCTACCTTAACGGCAGCGCGTATTTTACAGGGGCAATTGGCAGGGCAATCAGGCGAAGAAGGTTATTTGTCGTTTGAAACTTTCCCGTATTCTGCACAAGTTAAAACTTACAACGTTGACGCGCAAACCCCTGATTCTGCTGGCACAATGACGGCAATGATTTCCGGTGTAAAAACCGATGTTGGAGTTATCGGTGTTGACGAAGATATCGAACGTGGCAATTGCGCAACCGTTAAAGGTAATGAGCTAGTCAGCGCAGTTGAACTTGCAGAAATTCGTGGTCTATCAACGGGTGTGGTTTCGACTGCTCGTATTACGCATGCAACACCAGCAGCTACCTATGCAAAATCAGCTGATCGCAATTGGGAAGATGTGTCAGACATGCCTGAGGCTGCTGTTGCTGGCGGGTGTGAAGATATCGCCTCTCAGCTCGTTAATTTCGAGAAAAATTTAGAAATACGCTTTCCTGGTATTGATGTAGACGGTATTGAAGTTGCCATGGGCGGTGGCCGTCGTCACTTTCTACCTAAAGATGCGGCATTTAACAGTGCTGATGCACGCAGTGAGGTAGAGGGCGATCGCACCGACGAGCGTGACTTGACTGCTGAATGGCAAACAACATACAGCAATGGCACTTACGTTATGGACAAAGCGGGCTTTGATGCGATTGACGCTTCAACCGCAACGAAAGTGCTGGGCTTATTTAACGAATCACATATGCAATATGAAGCCGATCGCGCTAATGATATTGCGGGTGAGCCTTCATTGTCTGAAATGACCAGCAAAGCGATTGATATCTTAGACAATAATGACAAGGGTTACTTGTTAGTGGTTGAATCTGGCCGTATAGATCACGGTCACCACGCAGGTAATGCTTATAATGCACTTTACGATACCGTTGAGTTCGCCAAAGCTGTGCAAGCAGCAGCTGACGCCACAGACCCTGAAGAAACTTTGATTTTGGTAACAGCGGATCACAGCCATGTATTTACCATTGCCGGTTACCCTAAACGTGGTAATCCAATTTTAGGGAAAGTGGTTTCAGTAGGCAGCGACGAGCCAAGTCTAGCCTCTGACGGCATGCCCTATACCACACTTGGTTATACAAATGGTCGTGGTTTTGCTGATTTAGGCAGTGAAACGAATGCTGACGCTATTTACGGCATTGACCCAAATGCGGGTCGTAAAGATATTTCCGCAGTTGATACCACAGCCCCAGGTTTCCACCAAGAAACCACTATTCCGTTAAGCTCTGAAACACATGCTGGTGAAGATATTTCACTTCATGCCAAAGGTCCAGGTGCACATTTAGCCCAAGGTGTTGTTGAGCAAAATGTTGTATTTCATTTAATTAATCAATCCCTTGGCTTACTGAACGACTAGGAGTAGTGACATGAAAACTTTAAAAATTTTGTCGTTGTCAATTTTGGTCGCACTAACTGGCTGTGACGGTGATGATGGTAGCGATGGTACAAACGGCACTAATGGTACCAATGGTTTAAACAGTTTAGTGCTGCAAACACCGCTAGCGGTGGGTAACGCCAATTGCTTAAACGGCGGCGTTCAAATTGACTCGGGTTTAGATGACAACGGCAATAATACGCTTGATGCTGGCGAAATTGATGCCACGGAATTTGTCTGTGCACCAACCATTACAAATGCTAGCGGAGGTGCCGCTGATGTTACCAGCACCAATACTTGGTTTACCCAAGCTAAGCGTCGCGTTGAAATTGCACAAAACCGTGCTGAGGCAATTGAAATCGCCAAAGGTCAAGCGAAAAACGTGATCTTGTTTGTCGGCGATGGCTTAGGCATTTCAACCATTACCGCAGCGCGAATTATGGCGGGGCAGCAGGCCGGCTTAGCGGGTGAAGAGTACGAGCTAAGTTTTGATAAATTCCCCTATTCTGGCTTTGTTAAAACTTACAACGTTGATGCGCAAACACCAGATTCTGCGGGTACGATGACAGCGATGATGTCAGGTGTTAAAACTGATGTTGGCGTGATTGGTGTTGCTGAGGGGATATCGCGCAGTGATTGTGCCTCAGTCGCTGGCCAAGAGTTGGTTACTGCGCTTGAAATGGCCGAAATTGTTGGCAAATCAACGGGGGTTATCTCAACGGCTCGTATTACCCATGCAACGCCCGCGGCAACTTATGCAAAGTCGGCGGATCGCAACTGGGAAGATGTCTCCGACATGCCTGCCGATGCAGTTGCCGCTGGCTGTGAAGACATTGCTTCGCAACTTGTGAATTTTGAGAGCAATCTAGAAGCCCGTTTTGCAGGCTTAGATGTTGACGGTATTGAGGTGATGTTCGGTGGTGGTCGTCGTCACTTCTTGCCAAAAGATGCAGCGTTCAATACTGGTGACGCGGTAAGCAGTGTAGAAGGTGATCGTACCGATGGCCGTGACCTAACTGCTGAGTGGCAAGCTAAATACAGTGCTGGTCAATATGTTATCGACCAAGCTGGCTTTGATGCCATCAACCCTGCCACGACAGAGCGTGTTTTCGGTTTGTTTAACGAGTCGCACATGCTCTATGAAGCAAACCGCAGTGAAGACGCACTGGGCGAGCCATCGCTCACTGAAATGACTGCGAAAGCAATTGATGTGTTGGACAACAATGATGAAGGCTTCTTCTTAATGGTTGAGTCGGGTCGTATAGACCATGGTCACCACGCAGGCAGTGCCTACAACGCGTTAACCGATACCATAGAGTTTGCTAAAGCGGTTGATGCAGCGGTTAAGGCGACAAACCCAGAAGATACATTAATTATTGTCACCGCTGACCACAGCCATGTCTTTACCATTGCCGGCTATCCGAAACGCGGTAACCCAATTTTGGGTAAAGTGGTAAGTGTTGGTAATGAAGAGCCAAGCCTTGCGGCAGACGGCTTACCATATACCACTGTGGGGTACACTAATGGTCGAGGCTTTAAAGACTTGGGGAATGAAACCGATGCCGATGTTGCCTACAGCATGGAAGTCGTCAATGACCGTCAAGATCTAACGACCGTTAACACCGAGTCTTCGGGCTTCCATCAAGAAGCTTTGATCCCGTTAAGCTCTGAAACGCATGCGGGTGAAGATGTTGGTGTCTATGCCATGGGGCCTGGTGCGCATTTAGTGACAGGGACTAATGAGCAAAGCTTAATCTTCCATGTTATGAATCATGCTGCCGACTTTGTCGCACAAGCGGACGAAGCATTAGAGTAGCAGTACGTGAGCGTTGAGCTTTTGGAATAACTAAAGCTCAGCCTTACAAGAAACTAATACATGAAAGTAGTTCAAGAAAGTAACAAAAATAAGCGATAAAAGGAATTGGAGGGCGCTGCTATGCGTCCTCTATCTTCAATTATGAAAATGACAAAATCAGTGAGTTTTATTTTACTGTTAACAAGCTTGCCAGCTTTAGTATTAGCGGGTGAGAATGATAAGGCAGATTCAGAGTCGCAATCATGCAACGCTGAATATTTAGTAGCGCACTTTGAGCAAAGCTTTGGTGATTCAAATACGTATGCGAAGCATTACGCCAAAGAACATGTTTTCCATGGTGAAGCGCATAGCAATCGCAATGCTCATGAAAGTGCTCAGGAAAATGTTCAGGAGTTAGTGCTTGTTCGCAAAGGCCAACGGGTCGCCCATTATAATCCCAAACACCAAATTGCTAATATCTGGTATTTAAGTAAGCAAAATCAACAGCAGTTAACCCGTGTATTCGAACAGTACCAACAAGGTATTGAGTATCAATCGGGTGAACTGAAAGCTCCGAGTCAGTGGCACTATGTTCGCAGCTTGGTCAAGCAAGATTTATTAACGCGCATGAGCCTCGAACAAACAAGCGAGCAAGGCTGTCAGCAAGTGAAACACTATGCACTAGAAACAGCAACACATCAGTATCAGCTTAAATGGTTACCTGCTGTGGAATTACCGAGAGAGCTAGTTGTGACGAATAAACACAATGGACAAACAAACCGCTTGCAGCTAACTAAACTCGAAAACGATAAAGTAGCGGCTAAGCAAGTTGCTCATCAACAGTTTGCCAAGTGGGACGCATTGCCAACAACTGACTATGCGGATGTCGGCGACAACGAAAACAACCCGTTTCTAGCGAAGATGATCAATCAGGGCTTTAGCGGAATATCTACCTCACATCACCATAGTCACTAATTGAAATAGTGATGTGAAGTTTATTTTCGTGTTGCACTTGGCAGATATGGCGGTATTAACGGTTTTGTGCAAGGTAGTAGTAACCAGGCTTGACTTCAGACTTTGTACAATTGTGTATCGACCTATTTGTACCAAGTGTTTTTAGCGGTCGGCACTTTAATTTTTGTGCTTTTACGCCATATTTATCGACATACAATGAAGCTTCTTTTGTGGCTAGTGCTAAGTAATCCTCATCTAAATTTTCCTTGAGCCATTTTAGCGGCTTTCGCCATGCCTTGGTTTTTTGTTCATTGGCGACAATGAGCCAAGCATAGCTCTTCTTTAAGTCCTGTGGCGTACCTTGACTACTGAGGTACATTACGCCAACCATATACTGTGCTTTCTTGTTTCCTCTCTTCGCCATTTCCTCTAAGGCAGGTAAGGCATTTTCGTAGTCCTTTTTTTTGTAAAGGGCGATCGCTTTTTCAATGTCTTTTTGATAGGTTTCAACAGCAATAAGGTCGCTATTATTTGATAATGCGTAACTGTCAGGACTCGACAGCAGTAAAATAGTGATTGAGCTACATAGCAGTATTTTACTGACAAACGAAAGTATTGATGGTGCAGTATTCATCCTAATATCCTTAATATATAATCCATGTTGACAATAGTTTAATGAAGACTGTCGTTAACATGAGTGTCGAAATGTAACAGGGTATTTAATACTGTTATTCTTGACACAAATCTTGATAAGATCTTGATTCTTCTTAGCTACCACACCTGCATTCTTTAATGAAAAATTTGCTCAGAACTCTGCGCTCAAGCACTTATGTCGCTATCGCGACTGCTTTTGTAACTAGTGTGTTTATAACAAGCTCGGTTAAGGTGTTTGCAGCAGCATCTTTTGAAGTTGACCATCAACCTGATTTTGGCCAACTAAAAGGCTTTAAGGGCAGTGAATTGTGTATCGTTGCTGACAATACGCAGCAATACATTGCACAAAATCCTGATGACGAAAAAGCGGTGCACCGTGGTGCGGTGATTGGCAATAACGTTTCTCTTGAGCGGGTTAACGAAACCCTGGCATTTTTGTGCGAGACCTACCGCAGCGACGTCAGAGCAGGGCGACCGAGTCGATTGCACGATAAGGCCTTTGTTAAAGCGAACTTTGATTTTGTTCGTTGGTATCCAGATAAAGCAACAGCGACTAAAATTGCCAGCAGTAGCACGAATGAAGTGAAGTCGCGATTACTTAATAATATCCCTGAGCAGCAGTTATTTTTAACTAAGTATTATGCCAAGTTGCTCGATGGCAGCAGCGTGCAAACTGCAACCTTTGATCAGGCGCTTTATCAACTCCCTTTTGACGAAAAAGGGCTCTCTAAGCAAGCTGCAGAGCTGAAAAAAGATCAGCTCACTCGCTATAAATACACGCGACAAGAGGTGATAAAAGGTGCTTTGCTCGAAGACAAGCTTGCCAAACCACTTGTTTGGATGACCGAAGAAGCATTACATGATGTGCTTTTGCAAGGTACGGGCGTGTTGCAGGTGGATGGAAATACGCGCTATTTTAATGTTCACCGCAATAATGGTATTGCTTATGACTACCATATCGGCAAGCGTGAGCAAGCGCGTTATTGGTATTTTGCCGAAGTGCCAAGTATTCTCGGGTACGGGCAAGATTTACCGAATAAAATTGCCATTAAACCTCAGGTAAGCTTAGCGGGTAACGTTAGGCAGCTAGGCTTAGGTAAGCTGATGTTGCTTAACTATAAAGTTCGCGATAACACCACTCAAAGCGTTAACTCTGAAGGCATTAACTCTGAAGCTCGCCTAGCGATTTTGGCTGACGAGGGCGGTGCGTTTGATAATAATCTATTCCAATTAGATTTGCTCGCAGGTAGCTATCGCGGCTGGCAAGACTACTATGCTGCCAATAAACATTTGCCCGACTATGCAGATGTTTGGATTCTTCTTAAAAAAATTAATAAATAACACACGTAAACTATGGCTCGCTTAAAACAAACTTATGCTCAGAATGGCTTTTTCGGCATTGGTATTATGAATAATGTTGATGAAATCAATATTGGCACCCTATGGCGCTCTGCTTATATTTTGGGTGCAGCATTTATTTTCACCGTTGATAAAAAGTACAAAAAGCAAACCACTGATGTGGTTAACGCGTGGCAAAAAATCCCCTTGTATCATTACAACTCTATTGATGAGTTAGTAGCAAACTTGCCTTACGACACGCCCTTGATTGGCGTAGAATTAGACGAAAATGCGCACGATATTACACGCTTTGAACACCCTCACCGTTGCGTATATTTACTGGGCAACGAACAATCTGGTCTGCCACCACAAGCGCTGGAGAAATGTCATCGATTAGTGCAATTGCCGGGTGATTACAGCCTTAATGTGTCGGTTGCTGGTAGCATCGTGATGTATGATCGACTGGCAAAGCTTAGTTAACCTCATTACCTATTTTCCTTTTCAAATCTGGGGCGTCCCTAAACAGTTAAACGGAGTTATCCATGAATTTTACCCAAGAGCTGGCGTGGAATAATCGCCATATGGTGCGTACCGCCAATGTAGTGAAGCAATTAGGTGATTGCTCAGGCAAGCGTATGGCAATTAGCACCCATTTAGATATTAAAATGCTGGCGTTCTACGAAGGGTACTTGCGCCAAGGTGGTGAATTGTTTGTCACTACGTGCAATCCAACAACAGTGCGCAATGAAGTGGTCGAATACTTGGTGTCGCTCGGTGCAGAAGCCAAAGCATGGAAAAACATGTCTGATCAAGAGTGGCAACAATCACTATATGATGCACTGGATTGGCAGCCACACTACTTGTGCGAATTTGGCGCGCAACTCGGTAGTATTTATCATCAAAGTGCAGGCGAAAGTGTGATTGCTAGCCTTGAAGGCACGGGCTCTGGGGTGTCAGCGCTAAAAGATTTGTCACTTAAACATCCAGTGTTTAATTGGGATGATCTAGATGCTAAAGAAGGTTTGCATAATCGTCATATGGTGGGGTTAACCGCATGGCAAGCCTTTATGGAGCGAACTCATTTGTCGTTACATGAAAAGAAAGTGCTTATTGTTGGCTATGGTTTAGTTGGGCAAGGCTGTGCGGCTGCCGCCAAAGCATTTGGTGGCCAAGTGATTATTGCAGAAAACGATCCGTCACGTGCATTACTTGCCGCCTATGATGGTTGGCACAGTCAGTCATTAGATGACGCAGCTTTGCAAGCCGATGTGATAGTAACCGCAACAGGCGTTTCTGGTGTGCTTTCTGCTGAACTGTTAAATCAGTTAAAAGATGGAGCGTTTGTGATGAATGTTGGTCATGTAAGCCATGAAATCAGGCTCGATGCATTAACCGATTATCAAGTGCATGAACTGATGCCGGAAATTTTCGAATACCGCCGAGGTGAGCGTTACTTTTATGCGCTATCAAATGGCGCAATGTTTAATTTAACCGCTGGCTACGGTGATAGTTTAAATGCTTTTGATGTCTCACTGGCACTGATGGCTGCTGGCGTTAAACATATGTTTTCTGACAGTGATAATTTTAACGCTGGTATGCATATGCTGCCCGAATATGCATGGAAGCCTTTTTTAGCTTAACTTTTTAGCGAATTAATTGGCATCAAACAAGCAGCGGCGTAGACGAAACTGGCTGTATGGTATTTTCTTCGCTTGTGCTCGCTGTTTGAACATGATCAACACTTTCTATTTTATCAGCCGCTTTGTCAGTTACTTTGGCAGCAGGCTCAAGGCTATGAGCGCTGTGCTCTGCGGGGACAAAACCTAATGGCGCTTCGATAAGCAATTGACGAATTTCGTCGATGTTGTCATCTTTCATTGCTTCAGTGATTTTATTGAGTAGTACCATCACTTCCGCCCAACTAATTGAGCGCTCGTTTGCGGTAAGAATACGCTGATGATCAGTTGCCTGCGCATGGTCATCAATTAACAGTTCTTCGTAAAGCTTTTCACCGGGGCGCAAGCCGCTGTATTGTATTGCAATATCGCCAGCAGGGTTGTTTTGGTCTTTAACGGTAAAGCCCATCATATGGGTCATTTTCACTGCCAAATCGACAATTTTTACCGGTTTACCCATATCAAGCACAAATACATCGCCACCTTTACCCATAGCGCCTGCTTGAATCACTAACTGAGCGGCTTCAGGGATGGTCATAAAATAGCGAATGATATCTGGGTGAGTCACGGTAATTGGGCCGCCGCTGCGAATTTGCTTTTTAAACAAAGGAACAACGGAGCCTGACGATCCTAAGACATTGCCAAACCGCACCATAACAAAGCGCGTTTGATGGTCGCGCTTGGCGAGCCCTTGTAATACAAGCTCTGCCATTCGTTTGGTAGCTCCCATAACGTTGGTCGGGCGCACAGCTTTGTCAGTGGAAATTAAAACAAAGGTTTCAACTTCACAAAAAACTGCCGCTTGGGCAATTTCATAAGTGCCTAAAACATTATTGGTAATACCAGCAATGACATTGTTTTCCACCATAGGCACATGCTTATAGGCCGCCGCGTGATATATGGTTTGTACCTGATGAGTGCGAATAATACGGGTCATCAGCATGCCGTTTTGCACGTTACCAATCGTCGGAACAAGCTCAATGTTTGTGTTGTGACTTTGTTGATACTCGTTAAGCTCTTGATTGATTTCGTATAAAAACGCTTCGCTGACATCTAATAGAATGAGTCTACGTGGGGTTTGACTAATGATTTGACGACAAAGCTCTTTACCTATTGAGCCGCCTGCGCCTGAGACCAAAACGACTTTTTCTTTTATATTGTCGCTCAGCAACTCTGGAATGGGTTCTACTGGCTCACGGCCAAGTAGTTCATCGACCGAGACTTCTCGTAACTCGTCAATTTTATGCTTTCCCGAAACCATATCGTGCATTGAAGGTACTGTGAGTAGCTCTAGCGCGTAGGGTTCAAAAGCGTTGACGATTTCTTTCATCCGCTCAGGGTTTACTTGCGAGACTGCAATCAGCACCTTAAATTGACCGTATTTTTTAATAAGCTGTTCTAACTGGTCTAGGCCATAGATTTTAGTGCCGTGGAGATTACGACCTTTGTAGCGAGTTTTTTCGTCAACAATCGCTAATACATGGTATTTGTTACTTTGGTTTAGTGCGGTTGACAGTTGTCTGCCAGTGCTACCAGCACCATAGATCACCACTTGGTCACGCTCTTCAAATAAGCGTTCCCCAACGGTAATTCCTACTAAGGCGCGAGCCCCTGCAATAAGCAAAGTTGATAGTACGAGAAAAGAGAAAGGAATAGAGCGCGGTACAAACGCGTCGATCACTTGCGAAGAAAGGTAACAGACACACGCGGCGCCAATTAAAATGCCAGCGATTTTAAGCGAGGCTTTGGCATTAAAGTAACGAACGATGGAAGAGTAGACATCAAGCAGGTAAAAACAACTCAATGTAAAGCCTGCGGTTAAGACAAATACGGAGAGCTCAGCAAGCGTGAATACATGCATATCGCCCCCTAAACGTAAGAAATACGACAGGAAAAAAGCGATGCTCAGCGCTCCTAAATCATAACTTAGGGCAATAACAAGCTTGATCTGGCTTGGGATCAGATCGATACGTCTACTCATGGGTTATACACCTTTTTATTATTTTTGTACTTCCGTTTTGGGGTGTATCCTTTTGAACCATGATGACAATATTAAATTAACTTGTCATTACAAATATTTACAATTCGGTAACCTTTTTGTTGCTTTGTTCGGCAAGTTGCTCACCAAGTTGCCTGATCGCGAAACAAGTTTGCTCAATTTCCACCTCTGTTAAGGTTGGATGAACAAGAAACATCAAGCTAGTTTCGCCAAGCGATTTGGCATTGCTGAGGGGGCTTGCTGGGCGAAAGTGAGTGTTATCAAATGCCTTTTCTTTATAAACTTCGGAGCAGCTGCCTGAATAACAAGGGACGTCCAACTGGCTTATCGCCTGAATAACCTTATCTCTTGACCAGCCTTGAGGTAACTCTTTCTTTGCGATAGTCACATAGCATTTGTAGTAGGCGTGCTGATAATCGTTTGGCGGTTTTACCACAGTAAGCCAAGGTTGACGCTCACATTCCGTTAGAATTTTTTCCGCATTAGCTTGTCGAGCTTGCTGCCACGCAGGCATGCGCGTCAATTGAATACGACCAATCGCAGATTGCATTTCAGTGATACGCCAGTTAGTACCAAAACTTTCATGCAACCAACGATAGCCGGGTGGGTGTTCTCGTTCATATACTGCATTGTAAGATTTGCCATGGTCTTTAAAGGCCCAAGCTTTGCGCCATAAGGCTTCGTTGTTTGTGGTGAGCATGCCGCCTTCACCACCTGTGGTCATAATCTTATCTTGGCAAAACGACCAACAACCGATATCACCAATGCTACCGACTGAGCGGCCTTTGTATTTGGCGCCATGCGCCTGGGCACAATCTTCGATAACAAATAACTTGTAGTCACTTGCCAATGCCATAATTTCATCCATATCGCATGGCCAACCCGCCAAATGCACACAAATAATTGCTTTGGTTTTGTCTGAAATGACTGGCTTGATGGTTTGAGGTGTAATGTTTTGGCTGGTTAAATCAACGTCAGCAAATACAGGCGTTGCGCCTGCATTAATGACACAGCTAATTGATGCAATGAAGGTACGAGGGGTGACAATCACTTCATCACCTTCGCCAATATCCAGTGCATGTAGGGCTAAATCGAGCGCTAGCGTACCATTAGCAACAGCAACGGCATGCTGGCAATCGGCAAATTGCGCAAATTCTTGTTCAAATAGCCGGCCTTCTTGCCCTGTCCAGTAATTGACTTTATTGGATAACAAAACTTTTGATGCCGCATCTGCTTCTTCTTGGCTAAAGCTCGGCCATGGGGAAAATTTAGTATTTAACACGTAAAACCTTATAACTTTCGTGCTGGATTACCGACATAGGTACCAGCTTGCTCAATATCTTTAATAACGACCGTGCCCGCACCTAGATAAACGTTATCTACTAGTTGGCAGCACTGAATAACGCTGCAACCTACACCTGCCCAAACTTTGTTACCTAACGTGGCTTCGCCTGAAATATTTGCACCAGGAGCGATATGACAGGCATCGCCGAGCTGACAGTCGTGGTCTACGGTTGCATTGTGGTTAATAATGCAGGCCGCCCCGATTAGGCTGTCAATGCCAATAACAGCATTGGCAAACACTACTGACCCTTTACCAATCGTTGAGTAAGGACTGACTACAGCTCTAGGATGAATAAGTGTTGCTAATCGTCCACCGGTGTTCGTAATGTTTTGTGTTATTGCAAGCCGAGTGTCGCTGTTCCCGATGGCAACAATAAATTCGTAATGCTCTAGATATTTTGACCAATCTTTGTCACTTGTAACGGTTGGCCAATGGCTATTTATTGTCTCGCTAGGGTAAATTGCGTCAGCGAAAACAATCTCATCATATTGGTTCATTGCCTCAGCACAATCAGCAACTACTTTGCCATGACCACCAGCGCCAATAATCATTAGCTTAGTCATCAGCTATTTCCGGTAAATTTGGTCATTGTGGCTTGGCCTTGCGCCGAGATATCACTGCGTTTAACGACTTTGTAAACGGTTAAAAGTAGAATTTTTATATCAAGCCCAAATGATTGGTTATTCACATACCAAACATCTAGTGCGAATTTTTCTTGCCAGCTTAGCGTATTGCGGCCATTAACTTGCGCCCACCCTGTAATTCCAGGTTTAACGTCGTGACGGCGGGCTTGTTCTTGTGAATAGAGTGGCAAGTATTCAACCAATAAAGGTCTTGGCCCCACTAAACTCATATTGCCGATTAATACATTCCAAAGACCTGGCAGTTCATCCATGCTTGACGCACGCAGAAACTTACCAAATCGAGTTAACCGCTCAGCATCTGGCAGAAGGACTCCTTCAGCATCGGTTTCACTGGTCATTGAACGAAACTTGGCCATATGAAAGGTTTTACCGTGCAAGCCAGGTCTTGGTTGTTTGAAAAGAATCGGGCTGCCTAAATTGATGCGAACTAGTATTGCGACGAGGATTATCAAAGGTGATAAAAGCAGCAAAACAGAGACTGCGATAGTGCAATCAAATAGTCTTTTTATCATTATTATTCTTATTTTGAGTTCAGCACTAGAGTGCTTTATTTTAATTTTTAACCATAGTAAATTGATTACATAATAAAAATCAAAAAACTTATTTCTCTATGCACGCAGTTGTTCGCTGGTATTACTTGGCGCGGTATCTTTACCTCAAACGCATTCCTTTAATTCCCCAGATTATTTACAAACTTAGCCGAATTATTTTTGCCTGTGATCTTAAATATACCGCTGATGTTGGCAAAAATGTTGGCTTCTTTCACAATGGCTTAGGTGTTGTAATTCACCGTGATGCACAAATAGGGGATGACTGTTTGATCTATCAAAATGTCACGATAGGTGGCAATGGTAAAACAGGAGACGAAAACGGTGTGCCAACTATAGGTAAAGGGGTATTTATCGGCGCTGGTGCTGTAATACTTGGACCCGTGACGATTGGCGATGGCGCTAAAATTGGCGCTAATTCGGTTGTGCTTTCAGACGTGGAGCCAAACACTACGGTGGTGGGAATACCTGCGCGACGAGTAGTGAGCACATGATTAGAGTACTGCATTTATTCGCCAACCTTAACTTAGGTGGCGCAGAAAGTCGTATGATGGATATTTATCGTACTCAAGAAGGCACAGGAGTTGTTAACGAGTTTGTGATTATGACGGATGAAGTCTGTTATTTTAGCGACGAAATTTTAACCTCTGGAGGCACAATTCATCACATTCCTAACCCTAGGCATGGCCTGCTGCCTAATTTGTTAGGATTATATCGTTTACTAAAATGTGCACCCCAATATGATGTATTGCATGCCCACACTTCATACTACTCTGGTATAGCGGTTTTCATTGCGTGGTTAGCCGGTCTAAAAGTACGCGTTGTTCATGCGCGCAATAAAAGTATTAACGAAATTAGCTTCAAAACTAAAGCCATGTTTGCTCTTGGACGCACATTAGCAAATATTTGTGCGACCCATAAGTTTGCGATTTCAAACGATGCAGGGCGCTTCTTATTCGGTCATAAAAGCCAGTATGATTGTCTTCCTAATGCATTTAACTTTGAGCAATTTCAACATCGAACAAACTTTAGCGACTTGGATAAGCGTCGCCTTGGCCTGCCCACTAATACGTTGAACCTAGTTTGTATCGCTCGATTTTCCCCAGTTAAAAACCATCAGTTTTTAGTTGAATTGCTGCAATTTATAACTGAGCGAAACCTTAAGATAGCTGGTAAAGCGGTATGTTTGCATTTGATCGGGGACGGAGAACTGCGTAATGAAATGGAACGCAAAGTATCTGCCCATGAACTTCAAGGTAAAGTAAGGTTCTGGGGGAAGCGCAACGACATTGCAGATATTTTGGGCATGTTTGATGTTGCTCTGATGACCAGTTTTAACGAAGGGCTCGGTGTATTTGCTTTGGAAGCTCAGGCGGCAGGTCTGCCCTGTGTATTGTCGACAGGCTTACCAGAAGAAGCTGATATTGGTTTAGGAATGTGCCAATTTATTGATTTAGAGCTGTCGTTAAGTGATTGGCAAGTTGCCATCGAAAAGGCGGCAAATATCCCCGTTTTACCCAAACACCGAATTGATAACCAGCTTAAGCAGCGAGGTTATACATTAGAACAAACACGTTCTACTTTGATTCGCGCATATAACGCTCATGGCTAAGCATCATATATTACAGGTTATCCCCAGCTTAGCGTTAGGCGGCATTTCCTCTGTGGTCATGAACTGGTATCGAGCGCTAGATAGAAACCTTGTGCAGTTTGACTTTATTAGCTTTAATGACGGCCCGTTAGCGCAGGAAATTATTGCTTTAGGCGGCCGTGTTTTTATTCTTCCCACTTTTAAGCAGCAACCGCTCAGGTATATGGCTGCATTTCGAAAAATACTAAATAATGACACATGCTACCAAGCCATTCACGTGCACAACAGCTTTAAGAATGTGGTTATGTTATGGCAAGCAAAGCTCGCCAATGTGCCAGTAAGAGTTTGCCATTCTCATACTGCAGGTTTGGAGGCAAAATGGCTACGACCCTTATTTGGAGTGATTAAGCAATTAACGAGAGCGGCTAGCAATCAATATGTTGCTTGTGGCCAAGAAGCTGGAAGCTTCTTATTTGGTCAACGCCGTTTTGAACAATTAAACAATGCTATCGACGTAAAAAAATATAACCTGCCCAATTTGTCAGACGATAGCCGAAAAGCACTTTACGAGAAATATCAGCTACCTAAGCACAAACATTTGGTTTTACATGTCGGCCGATTTTCTAAGGTAAAAAACCATCAGTTTTTGCTAGCCTTGGCGCAAGATAAAAATTTAGACAACGATATTCATTTTGTTTGCGTAGGTGATGGTCCGTTAAAAACAGAAGTCGCGAAGCAAATTGAATCTGATAACCTTCATCAGCGTTTTTCCCTGCTGGCGTCAAATAATGAGATTGCTAAGCTTATGGCCATCGCTAACGCTTTTATTATGCCGTCAGTTTTTGAGGGTGTTTCAGTTGCTCTGCTAGAAGCGCAGGCAAGTAATCTTCCATGTTTAGTGTCAAACACTGTCGCAAAAGAAGTAGACATGGGAATGGGCAGCTTGAAATTTCTGTCATTGTCAGAGCCTAATCGCTGGACTGAACAATTAAACCTTATGACACCCAAAGCATTAGGTAGCGAGGCGCAGGCGTGTTTTTCACGTCATGGTTACTCCATTGATGACGTCGTCGATAAGCTTATCGGTATTTATCAAATCCAATGAAGTTAACTTTGGGGTCAGTAAAGAAATTTCCCATCGAGCTTATGCTAATAGGCTTTATTTTTTTACTTTTAGCGATCACGCAACAAGCTGTTCTAATGTTAGCCGTAGTTGCTATTGGGGTTGCTGTTGCAGGCTTGTTGCCTTTCTCTCGCAGTATACAATTGATAATTTTCTTGATCCCATGTTTGGCACCGTTTTCGACAAATCCTTATTTGCCTGTATCTCTAGCCACTTTGATTTATTTAGCTGTGTTAGGGCGTTACTTGCTAACTGAAGGCGGAAGGAGCCAATACTACCTTCCTGGTATTATCGCTGCACTTGTACTGATTGGCTTTGAATTGCTGCATATCATCTACAATCCAGTGGTGTTCTCAAGCAAAACTATTCGTTGGCTATTACTATTTTTGTTGGTGATCATGCTGATCTTTGACAAGAGAAAATACGCCAGTTTTGCGCAATTGCGGTTTGCATTTCTACTTGGCTTTGTATTTTCGACGTTATTTGGCCTGCTTAATCAGGTATTTCATCCCGAAGTGGTATATAACACTAACGTTATACAACGCTTTTCTGGTGCTGCCGGCGACCCAAACAATTTCGGGTTATTTTGCTTGTTATTGGTATTTTTTTATTTACCCAGTCACCCTAGAGAGCGGATTTCAATCTCCCAATTGGCACTTTGTACGGCATTATTAGGAGTTGGGGCAATAACTGTTTCTAGAAGTTTTTTCTTGGTCACGAGTTTTACCTTGTTGCTTTACTTTGTTTTGTATTTTCGCACCGCTATCGGGGAAATGGTCTATCGAAGTGTTGTATTTTTTGCAGTGTTAGTAGCAGTAAGCTTTGTGCTCTATTGGCATGGTGCTGCTACTGAGCTGGCAATTTTTGAGCGTTTCTCTAGCGATAATGCCGCCGATCTGACTGGAGCTCGCAGTACTATTTTTGTGGAATACTTAACCCTATTTACGCAGTTAGATTTAAGTTTTCTGCTCTTTGGTGCAGGAATCAATGGTTACCTTGGTTACTATAATCATTTCTTCTTGAACAATAACGTATTTACAGAGGTTGTTGGCCCCCACAATACCTATATCGAGCTGCTTGTCAGTTTTGGCCTGCTTGGCAGTTTTGTCTTTCTTTATTTTTTTTATTTATGCTTTAAAGCTGAAAAAATTCGAACATCGACTCAGCAAATTTATGCGATCAGTTTGTTACCGCTTATTGTTTTCAGTCTATATTGCTTGAGCTTACAGAACTTGGGTAAATATACCAGCTACTTGTTGTTACTAATGATCATCTTAAATACCTGCCGAGCCAAACATGAATGATGCTAAACAGCGCAGCCTAGGTGTAGCGTTAGGCTACTTATCTATCTCGCTAAGAAACATTCTCGGTTTATTGCTGATCCCTTTTATGATTCATCATTTGGGGGTCAGTGAATACGGGATCTACAGCCTAGTTTCTTCATTAGCGCTTTATCTCGTCATACTTGAGCTTGGCTTATCAAATACAACTGTTCGATTCATTGCAAAGTATCGTGCTGAAAATGACCTACAAGCTCAACATCAGTTTTTGGGTAATGTGTTGTTTATCTATACGCTAATTGCAATGCTTGTCTTTGCGGTGGGCAGCTATATTTGGTGGCATTTGCCTAGCATGTTTGCTGAGAGCTTGACCTTAGAGGAAATAAGCCTACTTAAACAAAGCTATGCGCTATTGCTACTTAGTGTGATTGTGACTCTAATGAGTAACAGCTTCACGGGCATTATTACTGCGCATGAAAAGTTTGTCTTTGAACAGAGCTCTCAAATTTCATTCTTTTTGCTCCGCTGCTCGCTGGTTGTTGGTGCATTATTGCTTGGTTACGGCGTGATCGAAATTGCGTTAATAGACCTTGTTATTAATGTTTGCCAAGCGGTGATGCGTATCTACTTCGTTTTCTGGAAACTTAAGTTCAGAGTTTCATATCAGGGCTTTAATTTTACAGCTTTGAAAGAGGTAGCTGTTTTTAGTGGATTTGTTGCACTTGCTGTGATTGTTAATCAAATAAACTGGCGTGTTGATAACCTTATTGTTGGCTACATGCAAGGCAGCGAAGCGGTAGCTATTTTTAGCGTTGGTATTCAGCTTATTCTATGTTTTATTGCCTTTGCTAGCACGATTTCAAACGTTTTTGCACCGAAAATAATCAGCATGGTGACAGCGAAAGCAACGATGACACAATTAACCAATGAGCTTATTAAAGTCGGTCGAATGCAGTTGATCGTACTGGCGTTTGTACTCGGTATTTTTATTCTGTTTGGTCAGCAATTTATCCAATTATTTGTTGGTTCAGAGTTTCAATTAGCTTACTGGGTGGCATTACTTCCCATGATACCTTTCACCCTTGTGTTAACACTCAGTGCTAGTAATGCATTACTGCACGGAATGAATAAACACAAAATAAAAAGCCTTATTTTGCTGGCTACTGCATGCCTAAATGTCATGCTCTCGGTGTTCTTAGTCAATATTTATGGGCTGGTTGGCGCCGCTATTGGTACTGCAGCGACCTTACTTATCGGTGAAGTTTTATTAATTAGCCGATACCTAGCCAGCTTAGGTATAGAAATCAAACGCTTTTACTATGAAACCGCTGTTCTTATGTTGCCAGTACTAAGTATTGCCATTGTATGCTCTGCTTTAATCATGCCTGAGTTTAGTGGCTGGTTTGGCTTAATCTGCCAGTGCCTTCTTTTTCTCATGGGTTATTTGGTCCTGATTTATTGGTTATTCATCAATAAACAGGAAAAACAATGGATTAAAGGTATTTTGAACAATGTGTTTGTTAAGGCAGAAGTGGGAGGTGTTAAGTAAATGAGAATAATGATTCTTGGCGCCTTTCCTGATTCCATTATTAAATTTCGCGGTGTCTTAATTGAGCAATTAGTGCTTCAAGGGCATGATGTTGTGGTATCAACGGCATATGCCTCTAGCGATATTATTGAACAGATAGAGGCTATCGGAGCTCGTTTTGTTGGCTATAAAGTTGAGCGTAATGGCCTAAATCCCTTGGCGGATCTTTCGACACTCTGGCAATTGTTAAAACTGTTTCGTGCTGAGCAGCCTGACAAGATCCTTGCATATACTATCAAGCCAATTATTTGGGGAGGCATTGCGGCCAAGCTAATTGCCAGAACTCAGTTCTATGCGATGATAACTGGCTTAGGTTATGCGTTTGAAAAAGGCTCGTTTAAAAGGCGACTAATACGAGGCTTGGTTAAATGTTTGTATCGTTTTAGCTTATGTTCTGCGAGCAAAGTGATTTTCCAGAATAACGAAAACAAGCAGATATTTATTGATGAAAAGTTAGTAAATATTGAAAAAACTAGCCGAGTTTATGGTTCAGGCGTATCGCTTACCGACTATGCTCAAAAACCATTACCAGATAAGCCTGTTACCTTTTTGTTGATAGCTCGTTTATTAGGCGATAAAGGCATTCGCGAATATGCGCAAGCTGCTCAACAAGTTAAAGCTAAATATCCAGAAGTCAATTTTCAGCTTGTAGGTCCTTTTGACCCCTCACCTGACGGGCTTAAATCAGGTGAAGTGGCGCAATGGAACGAATACATTGATTATTTGGGTGAACAAAAGGATGTGCGCCCATTTATCGAACAATGTCATATTTATACACTGCCTTCTTATCATGAAGGCTTGCCCAGAACTGTGCTGGAAGCAATGGCCATAGGCCGACCAATTTTGACAACTGATGTTCCTGGATGTCGTGATACTGTGATTAACGGCAAGAATGGCAAGTTAGTGCCAAGCAAAAATGTAGATGCGCTTGCCAACGCTATGCTTTGGTTTATTGAAAACAGCGGTGAATGGCCTGTGATGGCTCACAAGAGTCGAGAGTTTGTTGAAGCTTATTTCGATGTTAACCGAGTGAATCAACAGTTATTTTATTTGATGGAACTCAATGTTAAATGCGACAATACAAGCGATAATACGGTGCAGTCTTCTGACACCATAGTCGAATAGTGATCGCGCGATACCCCCCTAATAATTTTATAATCAAAAATCGAATATTGATCATAAACGACAAACATAAAGTTATTGATGATATTTATTCGCATTTGCATTTGTCTTTGTGCTAGTATGCTTTACAAAATTTACATAAGTTTACACATATGCATTTTCTCTCCTATAGCTAATAGGGGTTTGAAAAATACTAACAACAAGGTTAATTTCGAAAATGAAAAAATCTCTAATTACTACAGCTATTTTAGTGTCGTTAACTTTATCTGCCTGTGGCGGTAGCAGCGGCGGTTCCGACGATACAGATCCGGTAACACCAACACCGACACCAAATACAGCACCAACAGATATTGCGATTGATAACAGCAGTGTTGATGAAAACATGGCAGGTGCAGTAGTTGGTAAGTTATCGGCTACTGATGCCGAAGGTGGTGCAATGACCTTTACTGTTGATGGCGATATGTTTGCAATTGATGGCGATGAACTAAAACTTGCTGACGGTTATGCAGCTAACTACGAGCAAGCAACGTCAATGGCGGTTAACGTTACTGTTGCAGATGCTGATGGCGCGACTTTTTCAAAAGAATTAACCATTGATGTTAACGACTTACTTGATACATACAAATTCAACAGCAAGTTTGTTGAAGGTGAATCAAGCGTTTCTTACACGGGTCAAACCGCTCGTCACGCACTAATCGCTGAGTTAAACCACTACATCACTAACGTACTTAAGGGTGAGTTAGAAGACGGCACGCTAACTAGTCGCCAAGACGTCATCGATGTTTTAGACAAATTCTTCCGTACTACAGAATTACAGTACGATAACTTCCCAATTACCTTTACTGATGCCAAAGAGAAATTCTTAACTGATATTTCAGGTAGCCACAAAAACTTAGTGGGTAAGCTTGCGGGTAATGATGAAAAAGGTCAGCACAAACTTTGGAATGATGGTGATTTCGAAGGTTGGGGCGAGAAAGGCTCAACGACGCCAGAAGGTTTAGTGGACATTTTCTTCGGCCAGCTAGCAGATAATGCAGAAGCGGAATTAAACGGTACAATTCGCCAAGCAGTAACTGGTGAAGACATCACAGATATCTACCTAAACACCAACGGTACTGACTTAAAACAACTTATTCAGAAATTCCTATTGGTGGGTATTACCTACTCACAAGCAACTGATGACTACTTAGGCAACGAAGTTGTTGATGCGGCAGGTAACGATATTGATGGCAGCAAAGGTTTATTAACAGACAATGTTGCTGCGGTTTCAGGTAAGTCTTATTCAACCCTTGAGCACCAATTCGATGAAGGTTTTGGTTACTTCGGTGCAACAGTTGATTACCTTGAGTACAGCGATAATGAAATTTCAGGCAAAATTGATGCTGACGCTGGCGACCGTGAAGAGTACAACGGTAAGCATGACACTGACGAAGACGGCGAAATCAGCTTAAAGTCTGAGTTCCTATTTGGCCAGTCGGTAAATGCGGGTAAGCGTGACCGCGCGACAGCTGGTAACACCAACCCAACCGATTTCACTAAACAAGTAATGGAAGCATTCCTTGCCGGTCGTGACATCATCAATGCGAATGCGGGTATGGCGTTAACAGACGATCAAATGACTGAGTTATTAACGCATCGTGATGCTGCGGTAGACGCATGGGAGCGAGCCATTGTCGCCACGGTTGTTCACTACATTAACGATACGCGCTCAGATCTAGATAAGTTAGGCACAGCTGATTTCAACTACAGCGATTTAGCCAAGCACTGGTCAGAAATGAAAGGTTTTGCGTTAGGCATTCAGTTTAACCCATACTCAAAAATTTCTGACGCGGATTACACACGATTACACCAGTTAATGCAGGATGCACCAGTGTTAGACGCAGCAAATGTAGAAGCGTACAAAGCGGACTTGTTAGCAGCACGTGATATTATTCAGGCAGCAATGAGTTTCGATGCAGAAAACGTGGCAAACTGGTAATAAACCAAATATAAATTTAACTAAAACAACTAGTTAATTTTTAAAAGCTTGGCTGAATTTCAGTCAGGCTTTTTGTCGTTTAATAACAAGATAAAAAGCTTAGGAGATTTAATGTCTCAGTCGAATATCAGTCGTTTACCAAAGTCGAGCAACAAGCTCAGCGCAATTACACTAGCAATTGTCACGAGTGCATTGCTGAGCGCTTGTGGTGAAGACACCAGCGCCGAGGCGGGTCCAGATTTTGGTGGCGGTAACACTCAGCCACCGACCCAAACCGAATTTAATGAACAAGCCTTGATTGCTAACTTGGCTGACAATGTGATCACGCCAACCTTTCAGCAATTTCAACAAGACGCTCAAGCACAAGCGAGCTTAGTTGACGCTTACTGCCAGGCAGAAACCGCGTTTGAACAACTCACCGTTAGTGAACAAGCGGTTGCTGATGCGCGTCTTGCTGCACAAAACGGCTGGGGCACGGCCATGGCCACATGGCAACAAGCGGAGTTGATGCAGTTAGGGCCACTGCTTGAGAATGATAGTTTGTTGAAAAATAGCATCTATTCTTGGCCAATTGTTAACTCCTGTGCGGTTGACTTTGATGTGGTGTTTTTTGCCGAAGGTACAGTCAATGGCCAGCCTTACGACATTACCCGTCGCACCCCGTCGCGCAAAGGTATGGCGGCATTAGAGTACTTGTTATTTAACGAAGAACTTGCCGATAGTTGTCCTACCGGATCACCAGACAATTGGAACAATCAAACCGAGACCTACCGTAAACTTGCTCGTTGTAATTTTGCCGTTGAAGTGGCGAACGATATCGTTAATTCCAGCGGTGAATTGCTGAACTTGTGGACTGGCGATAACGGTTATGCGCAGCAATTAAAAACCGCCGGAAGTGCCGTCAGCAATATTGCTAGCGAGCATGATGCGGTTAACCGTTTAAGCGATGCCATGTTTTATCTTGATACCACCACAAAAGACGGCAAGCTAGCAACGCCACTGGGTTTATTTGCTAATAGCTGTGGCTCACAGGCGTGTCCTGAAGATGTTGAGTCAGGTTTTGCCAATCAATCTATCGAACATGTTGTTAATAACTTACGCGGTTTTGAGCAATTGTTAACAGGTAAAGAGGGTATTGGTTTTACTGATTACTTAATTGATGTTGGCGACCAAGCAACGGCCGACTCATTAACGGCGGACGTGCAAGCGGCAATTGCCGATGCCGAAGCATACCAAACAAGCTTAGCCGACACCCTAACCAGCAACGAAGCGCAAGTGGCGGAAACGCACGGTAAAGTAAAAGCTATCACCGATACGCTGAAAGCTGATTTTATCAATAGCTTAGCGCTTGAATTACCGCAAACTTCAGCGGGGGATAATGACTAATCATGGCTGTTTTGACAAATAACAATAAAACTATCAACCGAACGACGCTTGCTTTAGCGGTTGCCACAGCGCTTTCGTCTGTTGCTATGCCAGCTTTTGCTGATGAAAATCCAGATGATGACAAGCCTGCTGAATACTATGAACGCATTCAAATATTAGGCAACGACAATCGCTTACGTACCGAACCAGGTTCAACTACGGTAATTGGTGAAGCTGAACTAGAGAAGTTCAAGTTTAACGATATTAACCGTGTGCTTTACAGCGTACCAGGTGTCAATATTCGTGAAGAAGACGGCTTTGGTTTACGTCCAAACATTGGTTTTCGCGGTGCAACGCCTGAGCGCAGCCAGAAAATTACCGTGATGGAAGACGGTATTCTGATTGGTCCTGCACCTTATTCAGCACCAGCGGCATACTACTTCCCAATGATGAGTAAAGTCACTGCTGTGGAAGTGTCGAAAGGCCCTGCGGCCACTAAGTACGGCCCCAATACCGTTGCTGGTGCCATTAACTTAGTGACTCGCCAAGTACCTCAGGCCCAAGAAGGTTCGATTGATTTAGCGGCAGGTAGTGATGGTTTTGGTCGTGCTAAAGCTTATTTTGGTAGCACTAATGGCGACTTTGGCTATGTGGTTGAAGGTGTTCACTTACGCTCTGATGGCTTTAAAGAACTAGATGGCGGTGGTGATACAGGTTTTGAGAAAAACGATATCATGGCGAAGTTTAACTACGACCTATCGGGTGGTGGTTATAGCCAAGTTATTGAGTTAAAGCTTGCCTATGCTGATGAAGAGTCTAATGAAACCTACTTAGGTTTAACGGACGCCGATTTCGCTGAAAACCCGAATCGTCGTTACGCTGCCGACCAACTGGCTTTGATGGACTGGGAACATAAACAGTTTATGTTTACCCACTTTATTGGCAATGATACCTTTGATGTCACAACACGTATCTACCACAACGATTTTGATCGCTCTTGGTTTAAGCTTAATAGCTTCAAAGGTGGTTTAGTTAATCGCGATCTGCAAGAGATTCTGGCGAATCCTGAAGATGAAGTGAATGCGCGTTTTTATCGCATTTTGACCGGTGAACAAGACTCAGTACAAGAGTATGAAAAGCTATTAGTCGGTGATAATTACCGCGAATTCTACTCACAAGGTATTCAATCAGAGCTTTACTACAATGTTGAGCTAGCGGGTCTTAAGCATCAAGTTAACGCGGGTTTCCGCTTTCACAAAGACCAAATTCGCCGTCGCCATACTGAAGATGCATTCTTTATGCGCTCGGGCAATTTAGTGTCTGATGGCTCGCCGCAAGTTGCGACAACCAGTAACCGTGAAACAAGCGAAGCATTAGCGGTATTCTTGAAAGATACGATTTACGTAAATGACTTTGAGTTTACCTTAGGTATTCGCGGTGAGTTTATTGATTCTGAATACCAGAATGAAGCGCCGGGCAGTGAAGGCGACTACCTGAATAAAGATTCAAGAATCTGGTTACCAAGTGCGAGCGTGTTCTACAAATACTCTGACGAGCTAGGCTTCTTTGCGGGTGTACACGAAGGTTTTGTACCGACTCGCCCACAAGAAAGCCCAGAAGTAGATATTGAAAACAGTGTTAACTATGAAGTTGGTACCCGCTATCACAACGGCAATTCTCAGTTAGAAGCGGTTGTCTTTTTCAACGACTTCGACAGCTTAAAAGAAAGCTGTTCATTCTCAGCGGCATCCGCGTGTGGTGGTAACTTAGATGCCGAGTTTAACAGTGGTGAAGCCAGTGTGCTGGGGCTAGAATTAGCGGCCTCGCACACTTTTGCAACGGATTGGGGTATTGACGTACCAACCTCAATTACCTACACCTACATAGACGGTGAGTTTGATACGAGCTTTGTTTCTGACTTCCCGATGTGGGGCGCTGTTGAAGAAGGCGACGCATTGCCTTACCTGCCTGAAAACCAGCTTTCTGTCAGCTTAGGTTTAGCTAGTAACGACTGGGAAGTTAGTTTAGTGGCTCGTTACATTGATGAAATGCTAGAAGCCTCTGGTGATGGCGTGGTGCTATCAGGTGTAACAACAGAGTCATTGACTGTAGTTGATATGTCGGCGAGCTACGACTTTGGTGACTATGGTAGTGTTTACCTAAAACTGGACAATGTCTTTGATAAACAAGAAATTGTTAGTCGTCGTCCGTTTGGTGCACGCCCAACGAAACCGCAACAAGCGATTGTTGGTTATCAATACAGCTTCTAAGTTGTTATCAAACTTTTGAACATGATTTTCATAAACCCTTGATTAATCGAGCGTTAAAGGTGCGCTACTAGTCGGATATTTAATTGAATAGTAGCGCTAAAACACTCAGCCTCCAGCATGACGCTAGAGGCTAAATTTTTAAGTAATTAGCCAATTTTTATTAAGGCTAATGTGCGTATTGATATTGGCGAGAGTATAGTGATAACAAGGAGTAGGTGCGCTAGTATTGGAATTGATAAATGTTAGATTTTTTTCTAAGCAACTTTAAAGAATTATCCCTATATGTGTTTGACGCGAACAAACGCATATATTGGGGCTATGTCCTTTCTTCTATCGCGCTTGCTGCTTTTGTTTTTTGGCGCGTTGGCAAACAGCGTCAAACCTCGCCTTTAGCTGAATCTCATTACAATGCCGAGCAACTAGCAGGCAAGTCAGCAGCGATGCGTTTTTGGCATTTCCTTTTTCCTGCATCGATCTACTTTAGCCAATCGGCAAAAAACGATTATGCGCTGTTTGTCCTCAATAAGTTACTAAAGGCGGCATTATTTCCATTGGTGGTGGTCACTATGGTACCCATTGCGCTTGGCATTTCGTCAGCACTGGAAAGTGTGTTTGGGGTGATTGAACATATTCAGTTGTCAGCAGGCGCAACCATGATGGTATTTACTGTTTTGCTGTTTATTGTCGATGACTTTACCCGTTTTTTATTGCATTCCATGTTGCATAAAATTCCTTTTATGTGGGAATTTCACAAGGTGCATCACTCGGCAAAAGTGCTGACACCCTTTACCATCTATCGTTCGCATCCGGTGGAAAGCTATTTGTATGCGTGTCGCATGGCTTTAACACAAGGCACAGTGGTTGGTTTGTGTTATTTCTTATTTGGCCCAACACTAAAAATGATTGATATTGTTGGCGCCAATTTATTTGTATTTGCCTTTAATATTATGGGCTCTAACTTACGCCATAGTCATATTTGGTTAAGTTGGGGAGATAAAGTAGAAAACTGGTTTATCTCGCCTGCTCAACACCAAATCCACCACAGTGACAGCCCTAAGTTATTTGATGTGAATTTAGGCTCAGCTTTAGCCATTTGGGATCGCCTGTTTGGCACTTTGGTGCGATCATCAAGTGTAAAAAACTTGAGTATTGGTATTGGTGACGAATATGCAGAGCATCAGACATTGCGGGGTATCTACTTGCAGCCGTTTGCAAAATCTTGGCAAGTGCTGGCTCGATCATTGACTTCTGGCGCGTCCAAGCCCAAGTCCAAAGCTAGGTAACCAAGCAGAGCATTAACTAAATTATTTGGCTTGCCGCTCAAAGTTTTAATAATCGGCCAATCCTTTCTACACTTAATTGTTGATAGTTTTCTAAAACCAACGAAAAGATCAACAATTAGGGGAAGGTTATGACTACACAAAGCAGTGAGCAGGGCAGCGAAGTCAGTGCTGTGATTGATGAAACAGCGCAAGCGATGAATATCGATGTTAATCAGGTTGAGCACTATATGCAGCTGATTGGCGAAATGGGGATTACCTTTGGCACTAAGCTAGTACTGGCGATAATTGTTTGGATTATCGGTTCTTGGATTATAGGCCGTTTCGTCAAATTACTTGATGTCGCGATGACTAAAAAGCAGGTGGAAGTAACCCTGCATCAATTCCTTGTCAGTATTTTCAGTATTACCTTCAAAGCGGTGTTGGTGATTATTTTCGCCTCCATGATTGGTGTAGAAACGGCGTCGCTTATTGCTATGCTAGGTGCTGCGGGATTAGCGATAGGGTTAGCATTGCAGGGGAGTTTGGCAAATTTCGCGGGCGGTATTCTAATTCTTTTCTTCCGTCCATTTAAAGCAGGTGACGTGATTGACGCCCAAGGCTATGTTGGTCATGTCGTCGAAATTCAAATCTTTAACACTATATTGCGTACCCTAGATAATCAGCGGGTGATTATTCCTAACGGCCTGTTGTCTAACGGTTGTGTGAAAAATGTTTTTGTCGAAGAGACACGCCGTGTCGATATGACCTTTGGCATTAGCTACGACGATGATGTTAGAAAAGCCAAGGCAGTGTTGCAAGAAGTAATGGATAAAGACCCACGTGTCCTTAAAGACCCTGTGGTTGATATTTTTGTCTCTGCCCATGCTGATAGTTCAGTGAATTTTTTGGTGCGCCCATGGGTGAAGTCAGATGATTACTGGCCTGTGTTTTTTGACAGCCACGAGGCAATAAAAATAGCCTTTGATGAAGCGGGCATTACCATTCCATACCCACAACGAGATGTGCATCTTATTCCTGCATCGGAATAAGCTATTTCGGTCTGTGGTCATTGATTAGCTGTCAGAGGCCAACAGCATTCTTGAAGCAAGTTACTCTGTTGTTAACTTTAAACATCGGGGTGGCTTGTTTATAGTCAATATCACGAACATTAATTATGTATGTGGTTGAATATCGATTGTTAACCGCTATGTAATTGATAGGACTTATCATATCTGCAGCAAGGCTTGTGCAATATACCCGCTTAAAATTATTCATCCTCGGCATGAAAGACTGCGCACCGCTGATTTTGGCGGCGATCCCGTTTGGCATTATTTACGGGGCACTTGGCCAAAGTACTGAGCTTTCTGCTTGGGCTGTGGTTGCCATGTCAGTATTTGTTTTTGCTGGCTCGTCACAGTTTATTGCAGTGGGGTTACTAGCTGGCGGCGCAGCTTGGCCGGTGATCGTACTGACGACCTTTTTTGTTAATTTTCGCCATCTGTTGTATTCGGCAAATTTACTACCGCATGTAAAGCCTTATTCTCAAGCTATTCGCGCTCCTATGGCATTCCTGCTAACTGATGAGAGCTTTGCGGTAGCCAGTAATTACTTAACTGACCACGGTAAACAAGCCAATTTCCATTGGTATTATTTTGGCGCTGCGCTGTTTATGTATATTAATTGGCAAGTATGTACTTTGGTGGGCTTGTTTATAGGCCAAAGTATCCCAGACATGGCAAATTGGGGCTTAGATATGGCTATGGTGGTGGCCTTTATTGGTATCATTGTGCCCTGTTTGCATAATCGTGCAACGCTAGCATGTGCATTAACCGCTGGTGTTTTGTCGTTAATTACTTATGATTGGCCGCATAAAACAGGACTATTGTTCTCTGCGGTAGTCGCTATTTTGGTGGCGATGTATTTAGAAGCTAAGCAAGGTGGAATGCAACCAGATGCTCATATCAGTAAAGGAGCAAGCAAATGAACGAAGTTTTACTGATTTTCGGCATGTTTGTTGTTACTTTTGGTATTCGTTACGTGCTGTTTGCGGTAGCAGACAACATTGAATTCCCTGACAAGCTTAAGCGGGCACTTAACTATGTTCCCATTGCGGTGTTAACCGCGATTATTTTTCCTGCTGTTTTCATGCCAAAAGGGGAGTTCTATGCCAGTATTGAAAACCCCTATATCGTTGGTGCAATCGTAGCCATTGCTATCAGCTTTTGGCGCAAAAATATGCTGCTGACCGTGGTTGCTGGGCTAGCCGCCTTTGCAGCTTGGAAGTGGCTGATTATCTCTTAAAATCCCAGATAATTGCCTAAAGGCTCAGATAATCGTTTAAGTTAAGAGACTATCCGCTAAAATACCGCACTTAACAAAAGTAAATATGAATAGCCACTATTCATAGTTACTATTCATGGTCACAAATAAACAGATTCAAAATGAACGAATTAGAGCAAGCTTGGCAGAATTTTGCCCCAAGCTGTGAACGCAACAAAGCTGTTATCTGGCAAACGATAAAACCTTATTTAGCTGACAAACAATCATTACTCGAAATTGGTAGCTTAAGTGGTCAGCATGCCTGTTATTTTAGTGGACAATTACTCCGGCTTAGCTGGCAGTGCAGCGATATTGCACCTAACCTTCCACCATTAACCGCCAACATCAAAGCTCACGGTAGTGCGAACGTGCTTTCGCCAATTGAGTTAGATGTTGCCAATACTTTGCACTGGCCTAAAACACCATTCGACGTTATCTATACGGCAAATACGTTACACATTATGAGTTGGCTGCACGTGATTGAATGTTTCGCGAATATGTCAGTATCTGCCAAGTCTGGCACTTTATTTATTGCCTACGGGCCATTTAACTTTGGTGGCAAATACTCCAGTGAAAGTAACGCTGAATTCGACATTTGGTTAAAAGAAAGGGACTCGCAAAGTGCTATTCGTGACTTTGAATCCGTTGATGATCTTGCCAAACAAGCGGGTATGGAACTAGCTGCAAATATTGATATGCCCGCGAATAACCAACTCGTGGTTTGGCAATTCAATTAATACCTCTGATCATAGCTATGAACAGAGTTCAAATCATACTGATGCTCTGGCGAGGTTGTTTGATGTTGGCTGTTGAGTGAAGATCGCTGTGAATAATACTCACTAGTCATAACAAATTAGCACATCCAATGTTGGATTTTATTCGTTATACTTACACCTGCTTACTTCAATCTTAGGTATTGTTTTCTATGGTTTTTCGTTCGCTTATAACCTTTATCTCTTGCTCAGCATTATTATTTGCAAGCAATGGCTACGCACAATCTGAAATGAGTGAAGAGCACAAAGCGTGGTTAATGAAAGAATTCGCACCCAAGCACCAAGCGCTTATTCCGAAGGTTGCTGTTGCTGATATGTTTTTTGGTTGTAACCTCAAGCGCAAAATTGACCCTGTTCCCTACCAATTGGGCCAGATAATCGAGCAAATGGACAAGGGCTTACTGGCGGAAAAGCTCAGCACTTGTTTAAAGGGGGAAAATGCGCAATCTGACACTGCCCTTAATTTCGGCTTAGTTGGCTGCTTTCACGATCAATTTGCAAAACTAAGTGAGGCTGATCGCGAAAAGCGAATGGCGCTTGTTGAAAATGCAATTAGTCGATTATCGCGAGAGCAACGACAAAAAAGTTTTACTAAATGTGTCACCGAGCAGGCGATTAAATATATTAAATAGTCGCTCAGATGATTGCGCTGCTCATTGCTTTTTTGGAGGTGTTGTTTTAATCGAAACTAGGCCAATTGGTAATTGAAAAATTAACAGCGCATTCCAAATATATCCGACTTCAAGCTCTATATTTTCTAAACACTTCTATTTGCAAACTCTCTACGTTGTTGGTGTTGAGTTATCAGTACTTATCACTTAATGGCTTAAATGTTTCATATCAATTACATTTAGTTATATTGTTTTTGCCTAGATATAGCTAAAACTTAATACTTTGTAACATTCTCCGTTTTTCACTCCGATTAATATCACTTATAGTGAAGTTATTACGACAGCTTAAGAGGCCAAAACAATGGGACAGGAAACTCAAAAAATACTGGTAGTTGATGACGATATGCGTTTACGCGCGCTGCTAGAAAGATATTTGGTTGAACAAGGGTTTGTAGTGCGCTCGGCAGCAAACTCTGAGCAAATGGATCGCCTGCTTGAGCGTGAGAATTTCCATTTATTAGTGTTGGATTTAATGCTGCCAGGTGAAGATGGTTTATCGATTTGTCGTCGTTTACGCCAAAATGGGAATAACATCCCAATTGTGATGCTAACGGCAAAAGGCGACGAAGTTGATCGCATTATAGGTTTAGAGCTGGGTGCAGACGATTATATGCCTAAGCCGTTTAACCCTCGCGAACTGTTAGCACGTATCAAAGCGGTTTTGCGTCGCAAAATTCAAGAAGCGCCAGGTGCTCCTTCATTGGAAGAAAATGTCATTTCGTTCGGTGAATATACGTTAAATCTGGCAACGCGAGAAATGGTCAAAGGCGACATTAATATGCCGCTGACTAGTGGTGAATTTGCGGTGTTAAAAGCACTTGTTACCCATCCGCGAGAGCCGCTTTCTCGTGATAAATTAATGAATTTGGCACGAGGTCGAGACTATTCAGCGTTAGAGCGTAGTATTGATGTGCAAGTGAGTCGCCTGCGTCGCATGTTAGAGGAAGACCCAGCAAAACCTCGCTATATTCAAACGGTTTGGGGCTTAGGCTACGTATTCGTGCCTGACGGACAAGAAGCGGCTTAGGCTTCTTTTGCACGCCAGTTTTCGCCCTGCTTTAACGACTAGTTGATACTCACTATATGAAAATATTGCCGCGCAGTGCTTTTGGGCAAACGGTTTTACTTATTGGCTTTTTGTTGTTGATTAACCAAGTGGTGTCGTATGTATCGATAACACTCTACATTATTCAACCCAATTTCCAGCAAGTGAATGAATTACTTGCCAAGCAAATTCGCGTGGTATTTATTGATATTAAAGACTCTGAGCTCAGTCCGGCGATGGCAGAGGCCTTTCAGCGAGAGACAGGTATCGGCGTTTATCGGGAAAAAGATGCGATGCGTCTTGGCCTTGCAGATGCGGTGTACTTAGAATTTCGTTCCGCGCAAATGTCAGAATTACTTGATGGCCCTGCAGAAGTTCGCATCACACAAGGTGATGAATACTTATTTTGGATTCGCCCCCCACAGGCTCCGAGTTTATGGGTAAAAATTCCCTTTACTGGTTTAGAGCAATCTAATTTTGTGCCTTTATTCTTTTTCCTTGTCATTTTAGGGGTGTTATCGGTTGCTGCTGGTTGGTTGTTTGTACGTAATTTGAATCGACCGCTGCGAGCGCTGCAATATGCTGCTGAAGATGTTGGGCGAGGTGACTTTCCAGAGCCTTTGGAAGAAGAAGGTACCACTGAAATAATGGCGGTAACTCAGGCGTTTAACCATATGTCGAAGGGCATCAAACAGTTAGAAGATGACCGCAACTTACTGATGGCGGGTATTTCGCACGACTTACGCACACCACTAACACGCATTCGATTGAGCGCGGAAATGATGTCAGAGCAGGACGACTATCTGAAAGACGGCATCGAAGGTGATATTGATGATATGAATGCGATTATCGATCAATTCATTGATTACATTCGTCACGATAGCAAAGATAAAGCGGAACTCACTGATCTGAATGTTTTAGTGGATGATGTCGTTCATGCTGAAACTCCCAGCGATCGACAAGTGACCTTTATGGCAGGTGAAGTGCCACAACTACCACTTCGTTATGTGGCGATTAAACGGGCGGTGGCTAATTTAATTCAAAATGCGATTCGCTATACTCATGGCAATATTCAAATTTGCACTGGCGTAGAAGGCAAACACTACGCCCATATCAGTGTCTGTGATGAAGGAGCTGGCATTCCCGAGGCTGATATGGAGCGCTTATTTCAGCCATTTACTCAAGGCGACAAAGCACGTGGTACCGAAGGCAGTGGTCTTGGTTTAGCGATTATTAAACGGATTGTTGATACTCACGGTGGCAAGGTGCAGTTAATTAATCGTGATACCGGTGGCTTACAGGCGAAAGTCTTGCTCCCTCTTAGTCATAAATCAAAGTAGAAAAGAAATCAGACCGTGAAATAGCCCAGTAGCGCAGCTATTCATCATATGGGAATTAAGATTTAGGAACTGTGATGTTTCAGCGGCTAGCTATGACGAAAAACCACCTTTTCAATTTGCTGCTCAAGCAACCTATGCGCAAACGAATTGCCATTAAGCTTGGCCTGTTGGCGCTTATTCAACAAGCGACGGACTAACGCTTTTCGGCTTGCTAGATTAAGCTGCGACATCTTGATTGATGTCGGTGAAAATCGCTGGGCCGTTTCTGATTTTATCTGGCTAATACGCTTATCGACATCCAGAAAGTGCGTGGTTAAGCGATGCGGACGGGTTTGTTTTTTCAATTTTAGGTAATGGGGTAAGCCACTGATAAGTTGCTCGTCGCTCCAAGTTTTTACCGCGACATTATTTCGTTTGGTTAGCCATGCACAGAGTAAAAGAAATAAGGTGAACTTTATTAGCAATATGTAGAGCATATTTACTCCTTTAAATTATGCTGTGAACAAGTAAACCTTAGTCGATAATTGGCGATAATAGCAAACAGGTAAGAGGTGTATTTACTTAACCTCAGCTTTGGATAACTAATGTGCTTCTAGCGGCTATTTTTACTGCTACCAGCGTTAAATTTACTTGTAATAGGCCAGCTCTTGACGAGCAAATTTGCCTTGATATCAGCAAAAATTTCTCGCCAGAAGATAATGATGAGCATAACTATCTGAATTAATTTGTTATTCACTATTTCTTATCCAAACCTGAGGCTACTTAAAATATCTGGCTGTAATTTACGGTTCTCGATTTGCGACTTGCCAGTTGCGGTTTTCTATTTAGCAGGCGTGTGATGCTGAAGGTGAGAGTTCAATATGCTCAGTTGTTCAGCAATAAAAAAGGCCGCTAACGTTAGCGGCCTTTCTGTGTTTTACTATGTACGAGTACTTACTATAGCTGAGGGCCAGAAGCAACTAGCGATTGACCGTGTTCAGTATCAGTGAACTTGTCAAAGTTGTTAACAAAACGACCCGCTAAGTCTTTTGCTTTTGCTTCCCAATCAGCTGCATCAGCATAAGTGTTGCGTGGGTCTAAAATGTTGCTATCACAGTCGTGCAATGCTGTTGGTACGCTTAGGTTGAACAGTGGTAGTTCAACCATTTCTGCATCTTCAATTGAGCCGTCAAGAATGGCATCAATAATCGCACGAGTATCTTTAATTGAAATACGTTTACCTGTGCCATTCCAACCTGTGTTAACAAGGTAAGCTTCTGCGCCTACCGCTTCCATACGCTTGCGCAAAACGTCAGCGTATTGCGTTGGGTGTAAGCTTAAAAACGCCGCACCAAAACAGCTTGAGAAGGTTGGTGTTGGCTCAGTAATACCGCGCTCAGTACCAGCTAACTTCGCCGTGAAACCAGACAGGAAGTAGTATTCTGTTTGCTCTGGCGTTAATTTCGCAACTGGTGGTAGTACACCAAATGCATCAGCCGTTAAGAAAATAACTTTCTTGGCATGGCCGGCGCGAGACACTGGTTTAACAATATTATCAATGTGATGGATTGGGTAAGAAACACGCGTGTTCTCAGTTTTTGAGTTATCGTCGTAATCAATTTTACCGTTTTCATCTACCGTTACGTTTTCAAGTAATGCGTCACGGCGAATGGCATTGTAAATGTCTGGTTCGTTTTCTTTGCTTAGGTTGATGGTTTTTGCGTAACAACCACCTTCAAAGTTAAATACGCCGTTGTCATCCCAACCGTGCTCATCGTCACCGATTAGCTCGCGCTTAGGATCAGTTGAAAGTGTTGTTTTACCTGTACCTGATAGGCCGAAGAATACCGCAACATCGCCATCTTTGCCGACGTTAGCACTACAGTGCATAGAGGCAATGCCTTTCAGTGGTAATAGGTAGTTCATCATTGAGAACATACCTTTTTTCATTTCGCCGCCGTACCAAGTGCCGCCAATTAACTGCATTTTTTCAGTTAAGTTAAAGGCAACGAAATTTTCTGAATTTAATCCTTGCTCTTGCCAGTTAGGGTTAGTGGTTTTAGCACCATTCATAACCACAAAATCTGGTTCGTAATCGGCAAGTTGCTCGTCAGTTGGGCGGATAAACATGTTTTTCACAAAGTGTGCTTGCCACGCAACTTCGGTAATGAAGCGCACTTTTAAACGCGTGTCTTCGTTGGCACCACAGAAAGTATCAACAACAAATAAACGCTTGCCAGATAATTGCGTGGTCACTAAGCCTTTTAATGAGTTCCACGTTTCAGTAGTCATCGGCTTGTTGTCATTCTTACCTTGGTCAGCCCACCACACGGTATCGCGTGTAGTATCGTCGCGCACAATGTACTTATCTTTTGGTGAGCGGCCAGTGAAAATACCCGTATCTACCGCTACGGCACCTGACTCAGTGACAACGCCTTTGTCATAACCTGAGAGCTCTGCTTTTGTTTCTTCTTCAAATAAAAACTCATAAGAAGGATTGTAAACAATCTCCGCAACATCAGTGATACCGTATTGAGATAGATCAATCTTGTCTTGCAAAGCAGCCATGGCTTTATTTCTCCAGTGTAAAGCAATTAGGTTATGGGGTTGCTCAGAGTCGCTCTGAGGCCATCGATAATAGGTGATAGTCGGCTAAAAAAAAAGGAAAAAATTATTGTGAATGAAAGTTTTCATCTTTTATTACATTAAGTGCCTTAATCAGCAGTTTTTTTATGTAATAAAACGACAAAAAGGTAAATTGATATAAATTTATGTTCGCTATAAGTGCAGTAAATATAAGGCGTGAGCAATAAAAAAGGGCGCTTATTAGCGCCCTGAGTTTAAATTAATGATTAACTAGTGTTTTACTTCACTTATGTAAGGTGAAAGTTGCTGCTCATCAAAGGCATAAGTGGTCAAACAATAATCACAAGTCATGCTAACACTACCTTGTTCTGCGATAATGCTTTTAATTTCGCTCGTGCCTAGTTGAGTAATAGCGTTTAAACACTTCTCTTCTGAGCATGAGCAGCGGTAAGTTACTTGCTGTGGTTCGAAAATACGCACTTGCTCTTCATGGTATAGACGGTGCAGTAATTCTTCTGCTGGTAAATTAAAGATTTCCTCTGCTTTAATCGTGCTGGTTAAATGACAAAGGTGTTCGTAATCTTCGTGCTGCTTAACTTTATCTTCGCTGTCTGGCAGCAATTGCACTAGGCTGCCAGCCGCTTTTTTCGCAGCTAAGTCAGTAAATAACCATACTGTGGTTGGAATTTGATCCGAAGTTTCAAAATAGTGAGCTAAACATTCCGCGAGCGTTGGTTGCTCTAGTGGCACGACACCTTGGTAAGGTTCGCCTTTATTTGGGCGAATAGTGATCACCATAATGCCTTTGCCAATGAGCTCTTGTAACGAAGTCGCATTAGTTTCAGCTTGCAGTTTGGCAACGCCGCGCATTTCTTGCTGGTCGTTACCATTGATTGCCATATAGTTGATTGGTGCATCGCTGCTGCCTTGTAACTGCACAGCAATTTCACCTTCAAACTTTAAGGTGGCGGTTAACAGACATGTTGCCGCTAACAATTCACCCAGTAGTGTTTTTACCCCATCAGGGTATTGGTGATTGGCAAGAATGTCTTGGTAAGCTTGGTGAATTTGCACTAATTCACCGCGCGCATGCTTATCGTCAAATAAATAGCGATTTAACACATCTTGATTGGGCATGAGCTTTTATATCCTTTCTTTGAATTGACGGATTTGTCGGCGTTGTTTCTTATCCGGCTTTGTCTCTGTTGCAGGGCTAAAGTAAGCACCTTGCTTTCTTGCAAGGGTGTTGCGCTCACGAGTTTCGATACTCGCATCCGTTTCTTGATATAGCGTTTGTGCAAAAGTTGCATCGCGGCGCTTATCTGCGAGCTCAACAATAATGACTTCTTTTTCATCGAACCCTTGGCGAACTTTAACGCGATCGCCAATGGCTACCGCTTTACCTGACTTGGTACGCTGGCCGTTGTAAAACACTTTACCACCGTCGATCATTTGTTTAGCGATAGCACGGGTTTTATAAAAGCGTGCAGCCCACAACCATTTGTCTAATCGCGTTGCACCAGATTGCGATGAAGTTTGCTGTTTAGCGGCCATAAAAGACACAAATATTTACCGAAAAAATTGGCTGAAATTTACCACAAAATCTAATTTTTAGCTACGAAGTAGGGGGCTTGAATAACAAAATATCAGCGCTAGGTTACATAAAATTGCTAATTTCACTGTAATAAGAATGATATTTACTCGTATATTCAATAAAAGTGTCTAGGCTCTCTTGTTGCTTTGCCTTTGCTCAAGTATCATCACTGCTAATATGGAATTAAAATAATATGTTTTACCATGCAGTTGCCTGACAACTTGGCGTCATTTAGCGAGTATTTCAATAAACTACCGCAAGTGCAGATCGCAAAAGCGATAAGCCTCATTATTCTTCTTTATATCGCTTATTTGCTGGCGCAAATTACGTGGCAACTTGTGCCTATTGAGCAAACACCGACAATATCTATTCAAGACTCACCGTCTTCCCAAAGCTCGTCTTCACCGTCTCGATTTAATGTTGAACGCTTTATCTCTCTTAACATTTTTGGCCAATACAACACTGAACAAGTCGTTGAAGCACTGCCAGAAGTGCAGGATGCACCTGAAACTAAATTGAACTTAACGCTATCTGGGGTGGTCGCAGCTAGTGACCCTAAAAAAGCAGCAGCCATTATTGAGCATAATGGCAAGCAGCAAACTTATGGTGTTGGCGATAAGATAATCAATACACGTGCACAGCTTCATCAAGTGTACGCCGATCGAGTGATATTAAAGCAATCTGGTCGTGTCGAAACCTTGATGTTAGACGGTTTTGACTATAACAAGCAGCCAAAACCAAGTGTCATCAAAGCTTCATCTAATCGTGATAAAAACCGCGCGTCATCAACTAAAAGTCGCCCTAATCGAAGTACAGTCAAGCGCGGGCAAGCGGTAGATCAGCGTAATAATGCTGAGCTGAGCAAAGCGATGAAAGCATTAAAAACGGATATTGCGTCAAATCCAGGAAAGTTGAGTGATTATTTGAAAATATCACCCAAGCGCGCGCAAGGAAAAATACAAGGGTATCGCTTGATGCCTGGTAAAGATCCCGCATTTTTTAGGGCGTCTGGATTGAAATCTGGCGATGTCGCCGTGCAAATGAATGGCTTGGATTTATCGATTCCAAGTGAGTCAGCACAAGCATTAAAGTTATTACGAGAAACCAGTGATCTGGCATTATTAGTTGATCGCAACGGGGAGTTAACAGAAATACTGTTTAGCATTGCACCATGATATTAAGAAATAAAAATAACCGTCGTTCACTATGGCAACAAGCCACTCAGTCAAACAAATATAAGCTAAACAAATTGAAGCGTGTATTTACCCCTTTAGCGATGGCATTGGCGCTTAGCCAAGCGCCGATGAGCAGTACCGCTTTTGCTGCGCAGTTTTCACCGAATTTTAAAGATACCAATATTGATGAGTTCGTTAATATTGTCGGCCGCAATCTGCAAAAAACCATGATTGTTGACCCAAATGTGCGCGGTAAAATTAATGTACGAAGCTACGATTTATTAACCGAAGAGCAGTATTACCAATTCTTCCTCAATGTATTAGAAGTGTATGGTTTCTCTGCGGTTAAAATGGATAACAACATTATTAAAGTTATCCGTAATAAAGATGCGAAAACTTCAGCAATTCCTGTCGTTGGCGGCGCTGGTGAATTTGTCGGTGACGAAATGGTTACCCGCATTGTTGAAGTTAAAAACGTCACGGTACGTGAGCTTGTACCATTGCTTCGTCAACTCTCAGACCAAGCTGGTGGCGGTAATGTGACCAACTATGACCCTGCCAACGTGATAATGATCACCGGCTCTGCTGCGGTTGTGAATCGTTTAGTGAAAATTATTGAACGTGTTGATCGCGCAGGCGACCAAGACGTACAAATTATTAAACTTAAATATGCATCTGCGGGTGAAATGGTTCGTATCATCGAAGCGATGAATAAACCTAAAGCCGGTGCTAAAGCAGGTACGCCAACCTTCCTTATTCCTAAAATTGTCGCTGACGATCGCACTAACAGTGTGATTGTCAGTGGCGAATCACAAGCGCGTGAGCGCATTGCAAAATTGGTTTCACGCTTAGACAGTGAATTAGAAACCAGTGGTAATACCCGTGTTTACTACCTGAAGTATGCCAAAGCAGAAGAGTTAGTTGATGTGCTTGAAGGGGTTAGTAAGTCAATTGAAGCGGAAGAAAATAGCGCGAAAAGCACTAAATCGCGTAGCCAAAAACGCAATGTCAGCATCGACGCTCATGAAGATACTAACACCTTAGTGATCACCGCACAGCCAGATATGTTGCGTTCACTTGAAGCAGTCATTCGCCAACTCGATGTGCGCAGAGCGCAAGTGTTGGTTGAAGCGATTATCGTGGAAGTGTTTGAAAGCGATGGCGTGAACTTAGGCGTGCAGTGGTATCACGAAAATGCCGGCTTTACTCAGTTTACCAATGGCCCTGTGCCAATTAGCGCCGCTGGCGCTGCGGCAATTAATGCCCGTGGTGAAGATGGTACAACTGTGACCACCATTGATGGCAACGGCAACCCAGTGACCACGACTAACCCTGATACCGATGGCGATTACACCTTACTCGCGCAACTATTGGGCTCAGTTAACGGTATGATGTTTGGTGTAGTTGATGATAATTGGGGCGCCATTGTACAAGCGGTCAGCGCTGATACGAACTCCAATATTTTGGCAACACCAAGTATTACCACACTAGATAATGAAGAAGCCTTTTTCATAGTTGGTCAGGAAGTGCCGATTATTACTGGCTCGACAACTGGTAATAACAACTCAAACCCATTCCAAACGGTTGAGCGCCAAGAAGTTGGGATTAAGCTAAAAGTTACGCCGCAGGTCAATGAAGGCTCTGGTGTGCAATTAACAATTGAGCAAGAAGTCTCATCTGTTAGTGGTGCAACCGGCGTTGATATTTCGATAAACAAGCGCGAAATTAAAACCACGATCATGGCAGATAATGGCGATACCGTGATTTTAGGTGGCTTGATTGACGAAGATGTGCAAGAAAGCGAACAAAAAGTACCGCTGCTTGGCGATATTCCAGTGCTAGGCCACTTGTTTAAATCAACCAGTAATACGGTTCGCAAGCGCAACTTGATGGTATTTTTACGCCCAACCATTATTCGCGATGGTACCTTGATGAATGAAGTGACCAAAGCGAAGTATAACTACATTCGCGCCGACGAAATTCGTAAGCAAGAAGAAGGCTTGAGCTTGATGGACGGCAGTAAGCTGCCTATTTTGCCTGAGTGGAATGATCAATTATCACTGCCGCCAAGCTACGAAGAATATATGAAGCAGCGTGAGCAGGACAAAAACGAGTCTGAAAATGGCTCTGACGGTGGTGTTAACTAGCTATGTCGCAAACGCTTAAATCATCGTCTAGTGACACAACTGACGAGCTAAGTGCAGGAATGAGTGCAGGAATGAGTGCTGAAATAAGTGCTGAAATAAGTGCTGACATGAGTGAAGAGACTGCACTTGCTGTGAGCACTAAGCAATTGCCGTTTGGTTTTGCCAAGCGCCATCACGCTTTGTTGGTGAGTGCTGAGCAAGGTTACCAACTGTACTGCATTGCCACCACTGAGCCTGAAGTGTTAATGGAAGTGCGCCGCTTTTTAGCTGAGCCCTACGAGGTGATTGTTCAGTCCCCAGAAGACTTTGAGCAGCTGTTAACCGAGGCGTATCAGCGCGATTCGTCTGAAGCGAAACAGATGATGGAAGATATTGGCAACGAAGTCGATTTATACTCGCTTGCCGATGAAATGACCGAAACTGAAGACCTGCTCGAAAACGAAGACGACGCGCCGATTATCAAACTGATCAACGCCATGCTGAGCGAAGCGATCAAAGAAAACGCGTCTGATATTCACATTGAAACCTTTGAGCAAGTACTGCAAATTCGCTTTCGTATCGACGGCGTATTGCGTGAAGTACTAAAACCAAACCGCAAATTGGCTTCGCTGTTAGTGTCGCGTATCAAAGTCATGGCGAAACTCGATATTGCTGAGAAGCGCATTCCGCAAGATGGTCGTATTTCCTTGCGAATTGCTGGCCGTGCTGTTGATGTGCGTGTCTCGACTATGCCAACGGGTCATGGCGAGCGCGTTGTGCTGCGTTTATTAGACAAAAATGCTGCCCGCCTTGACCTACAAGACTTGGGCATGACAGATCTAAACCGCCAGCGTTTTGCCGAGTTAATTGATAAGCCACACGGCATTATTTTGGTGACTGGCCCAACAGGCTCAGGTAAATCAACCACCTTATACGCTGGCCTTAGCCAAATTGATAATCATCAACGAAACGTATTAACGGTTGAAGATCCGATTGAGTATGCCATTGAAGGTATTGGTCAAACCCAAGTGAACACTAAGGTTGATATGACCTTTGCCCGTGGTTTACGCGCAATTCTTCGTCAAGACCCTGATGTGGTGATGGTTGGTGAAATTCGTGATTTAGAAACCGCACAAATTGGTGTGCAAGCCAGTTTAACGGGCCACTTAGTGCTATCAACACTGCACACAAATACCGCTGCAGGTGCTATTACTCGTATGGAAGATATGGGGGTTGAGCCTTTCTTATTATCTTCAAGTTTACTTGGGGTGTTAGCACAACGATTGGTACGAACGCTTTGCCCGCATTGTAAAGAAGCTCATTTGGCAGATGATGAAGAATGCAATTTATTGGGTATCAGCGACAAACAAACCAAAATTTATCGCGCTGTAGGTTGTGGTGAGTGTAATTTTAAAGGTTACAAAGGCCGTACTGGCATTCATGAATTGTTGTTTGTTGATGACAAAGTACGTGAACTTATTCACAACGGTCAAGGTGAGCAGGTGATTGAAAAATACATTCGCCAAAGCACACCGAGTATTCGCCGCGACGGCTTCGACAAGGTGTTAGCGGGCATTACCACGTTAGAAGAAGTGCTGCGCGTGACGCGTGAAGATTAATGGAATTTATTTATGGCCGCATTCGATTATTTAGCCGTAAATGCTAAAGGGAAAAACGTTAAAGGCGTGATTGAGGGCGATACTCCGCGTCATGCCCGCAGTTTGTTGCGCGAACAAGGCTTAATGCCAATCGAGATTAATGCCAGTCTTGGTAAAAAATCAGACCGCAGTGAAGGTAAAACAAGCCGCAGAGACAAAGTTTCTGCTGCCGATTTAGCCTTATTGACTCGCCAGCTAGCAACCCTCGTCGAATCTGGCTTACCGCTAGAAGAATCGCTAATGGCGGTTGCTGAACAGAGTGAGAAAAACCGCCAAAAAAGTATGATCATGGCGGTGCGCACTAAGGTAACCGAAGGTTATAGCCTAGCTGAGAGCATGGCAGAGTTTCCGCAAGTATTCTCGCACCTTTATCGCGCTATGGTCGCAGCGGGTGAAAAATCAGGTCATTTAGACAATGTGCTAAACCGCCTTGCCGATTACACCGAGCAGCGCCAGCAATTGCGCTCGCAAATGACTCAAGCCTTGGTTTATCCGGTGATTATGACCTTTGTTGCCATTGCCGTAGTCGCGGTATTGTTAACAGTGGTGGTGCCCAAAATCGTCGGGCAGTTCGAACGCATGGGGCAGGGCTTACCTGGCACTACACAGTTTTTGATCAGCGCTAGTGATTTTCTGAGTAACTATGGTTTAGCCATATTACTGATGTTCTCGTTGGTGATGCTAGGGTTTAGTCAATTGTTGAAAAAGCCGAAATTTCGCTTTGGTTTTCATCAGCGATTAATTGCCCTACCAATGATCGGAAAAGTATCTCGCGGCCTTAATACTGCGCGTTTTGCAAGAACGCTAAGCATTTTAACTGCCAGCGCGGTACCGCTACTGGAAAGTATGCGAATTGCCGGCGAAGTGCTAGACAATCTGTATATTAAACAAAAAATCAAAGAGTCAGCTGACATGGTGCGTGAAGGTACCAGTTTGCGAGTTTCGCTTGAGCAAACGAAACTTTTTCCGCCAATGATGCTTCATATGATAGCCAGTGGTGAAAAAAGTGGTGAGCTAGAGCAAATGCTTGGCCGCGCCGCTGACAACCAAGACAGAGAATTTGAAGCCTTGATGAATATTTCTATCAAGGCGTTTGAGCCTGCGCTAATGGTCACCATGGCAGGCGTTGTACTCTTTATTGTAATGGCGATATTACAGCCGATATTACAGCTAAATACGTTAGTAGGAAATTAGATATGCATTCAGCAAAACAATCACAAATTCGTGCCACAAAAACAAGCAAACAAGCGGGTTTTACTATTCTAGAAGTCATGGTGGTTATCGTTATTATCGGCCTTATAGCCACTATGGTTGTACCGAATATTATTGGTAGCCAAGATCGCGCTAACGTGCAAAAAGCGGTTGCCGACATTACATCGCTAGAAACTAATTTGAAAATGTACAAAATGGATAACTACAACTATCCAACAACTGAACAAGGCCTAGAAGCCTTAGTTACCCAAACAGACGTTGAGCCGTTACCACGCCGTTTCCCAGAAGAAGGTTACATCACGCGTCTACCAAGTGATCCTTGGGGTAACGAGTACCAGCTATTGAACCCAGGTGAAAACGGTAAAATTGATATTTTCTCAATGGGACCTGACGGTGAAGCAGGTACAGATGACGATATTGGTAACTGGAACTTAACGGACTTTCAATAACCCAAAGCACTAACAAGCACTGGGCTTAAAAGGTTAGCTTAGTGCTTGCAAACTCAATTTATTTAGTACTCTCAACTTATCAGTCATAGCTTGTCATCATCATGTTTAATCGTAATCCTTCATCACGCTCAACTGGCTTTACGCTAATTGAAATGATGATGGTGATTGTCGTGGTGGGTATTCTTGCCTCAGCAATTCAATTCACTTTCCGTGGTAATCAAAGCGATAAACAGCTAGCAAAAGAAAGCCAGCGCTTTGCTGGTATGTTCGAATTAGCCAGCGAATATGGCATGCTCAACAATATTGAGCTTGGCCTGTATATTGAAGAACAAAGCTACCAGTTTTTAGCGTTTGACGGTAAGCAATGGGTTGAGCTGAGCGATACGGAAACCCTAGTACCTGTAGAATTACCTGAAAACATGGGGCTGTCACTCACGCTTGATGAACTGCCAGTTGAACCTTCATTGTTAACCGAGTTGCAGTTAGTGTTAGCGGAGCAAGATGACTTTAAAGAAGATGAAGACCTGCCACCACAGCCGCAAGTGCTGATGTTATCTGGTGGCGATATCACGCCATTTAGTGTGTCGTTTTATTTCCTTGATGAATTTGCCGACTCTGACATCGAGTACAAGGTGACAGGGCTATATCATACGCCGCTGACCATTGAAGGCCCAATCAACGGGCAGGACAGGTAATGCTAGCTAGACGTTTCGATAAATCAGAGTTTTCCCAAAAACGACCAACAAGCAAGCGTGGATTTACCCTGATTGAAGTGATGCTTGCCATGGCGGTTTTTGCTATTGCCGGTGTTGCGCTTTTAGGCGCAGCACAAAGTAACTTTGATAACTTATCTCGGCTTGAGCAGAAAACGGTGGCCAATTGGGTGGCTGCTAATCAATTGACCGCAGCTAGTTTAGATACGCAAACTTGGCCGCCGCGCAACAATCGCAAAGGGCAAGTGGAAATGGCTGGAGCCACTTGGTATTGGCAGCAGAAAGTTGTTCGTACTCAAGATGCCAACTTGCGCCAAGTGACCATTGAAGTGCGCCAGCAAGCCAGCGATGAACAGCCACTTTCTGAGCTAACCACCTTTTTGGCAAGGACGGCCAAATAATGAAATCGCGTTCAGTGCAGTTATCAACTCAATTGAATAGGCGCAACAAGGCTTACCAAGCGCAAGGTTTTACGCTCATTGAAGTGCTCATTGCCATGGCAATTTTTGCGATGGTGAGTCTCGCCAGTTTTACCATATTTGATACTGTATTTCGCAGCGACGAACAGTCACGCATTAAGAATGAGCGTATTAATGAACTTAACCGTGCGTTTATTGTGATTGAACGCGACATGCTGCAACTGACTCGCCGCACTATGCGCATCAATGGTGAAGCACCCAGTAGCCGTTTTATTCATTTAGACGATCAAGGCTTTTTCTCTGAAACCAATGCCTTAGCTTTTATTCGCTCTGGTTGGGCAAACCCTAATTTATTGTTACCCCGCAGTGATTTGCAGTCGGTGGCCTATCAACTTAGTGATAACACGCTTAACCGATTGCACTTTACCTTTGTTGATCCTGTAGTTGGCAAGGAACCGAAAGTCAGGCCACTGATCACGCAAGTTGATGATGTTAAATTCGAGTTTTACCAAGCGGGAAAATGGCAAAAAGAAATTAACGGCGACAGTCTTCCGCAAGCCATGGCTCTTATTATTCAAACACAAGACTTAGGTGAAATTCGCCGTCAGTTTCTTATTGCCGGTGATGAAGCACAAAATGGTGCAGGTGAAGCAGGGGGAGGGGATGCCAATGGCTAACAGCTCCTTACTTAAACGTCCACCTAGCAAAACTCCCCTAGTTAATGCCCGCGGTGTTGCTTTGATCACTGTGTTGTTGGTTGTTGCACTCGCCGCTATCTTGGCAACGGAAATGAGTGCCCGCCTGCAAGTGCAGTTGCAGCGTAGTGCCAATATTCAATTTAATCAGCAGGCTTACTGGTATGCGATGAGTGCCGAAGCATTGGCGCAAAGGGTGCTACAACTTGATAACGAGCAGGATGAAGACGTCACCCATTTAAGTCAGCAATGGGCGCGTGGCGAAAACACTTATCCTGTTGATAACGGTCAAATAACCGGTGCAATTTATGACTTACACGCATGCTTGAATTTGAACGCGCTGCGCAGTGAAGGCACTGACAATGCTGGCGACGGCGAAAATAAATCACCTCAGAGACAAACCCTAGAACGCTTATTAGTTAAATTAAATATTGAAGGGGTTGGTGATTTTGAAGCGGAATACATGGCAGATGCCTTAACCGATTGGCTCGATGAAGATGACCGCCTGGTGAGCAGTGGTGGTGCTGAAGATAATGATTATGCTGGACGCGAATATCCATATTTTGCCGCTAACCATTACCTTGCCAGTGTCAGTGAATTACGCGTAATCGAGCACTTTACGCCAGCGATTATCGCGGCAATTTCGCCTTATGTTTGTGTGTTACCGCAAAATGAAAGCCATAAAATTAATATCAATACCTTAACTGATGAACAGGCAATTTTGTTGTCTGCAATGCTCGATATCAGCCAAGACGAAGCAAACAATATTATTCGAGCCCGTGATGAAAAAGGTTTTGACGAATTAGCCGAATTTTACAACTTACCAGAAGTAACCCAGCTCAATATCAGCGAGCCACTAAAACAACAGTTTGTTGTTGATAGTGAATACTTTACACTAAAGGCCAGTGCTGAATTCAATAGCAGTTATTTTAACTTAACTTCAATCTTGCAAGTGATTGACAACGAAAAGGTAAACGTTGTGAGTCGCACCATAGGACGTTTTTAAATGAGCGAAATATTATACATTCGTCTCGCCAGCAAACCTGAGCAAGCTATTGCTTGGTTGGTCTGGTCGACTGGCCAGCAAGAAATCATTGCGAGCGGCGAATTACCGGATGCACAAGCATTAGCTACGATTAGCGACAAAGCGCGTCAACGCCAAGTTATCGCGATTGCACCGGGCAGCGATGTATTATTGAAAGCGTTAACTGTGCCAGCTAAAAATACAAAAGCAATGCGCCAAGCGGTGCCGTATATGCTCGAAGACGAGCTTGCACAAGACGTTGATGAACTATTTTTCGCCTTTGCCGAGCGCGCACCCGCAGGTAGCGAGCATAACTGCCATGTCGCTATTATTGAGCGTCAGCTTATCCAACGTTGGCAAGCACAATTGAGCGACGCTGGCATTACCTGTCGTGTGATGGTGCCAGAAACCTTACTTATGCCACTTATAGTGGATAAATGGAGTGTTATTGCGCATCAAGGGCAACTGGTAGTGCGCCAAGGCGCATGGCAAGGAGCGAGCTTAGATGAAAGCCAATGGCAGTTTATGACGCAACATTGGCAGCAGCTAGACCCAATGCCAAGTTTTGTAAACTATTCGCCAATTCCATCATTGCCAGTAAGCATAGAATGCGAAGAGGCTCCGGCAGAATTACCTTTGGCCTTGTTTGCCGCTCAACAACAGCGCGATATTAACTTGTTACAAGGTGACTTTGCGGTTAAAACCAAGCGCTCTCCAGCAATTAAATACTGGGCTGTTGCGGCTTCACTTGCTGCCTTTACTTTATTGTTGCAGCTTGGCGTTAAGGGCAGCCATTGGTATCAACTGAATCAGTCTACTGAGCAGTTGGAACAAGAGATTATTGCAACTTATAAGCAAGCTTTCCCGAATACAAAGCGGGTGCGTATCGCAACTATTCGATCGCAGTTAAAACGCAAAATCGCTGAGGCAAGTGGTAGTGCCAGCGAAGGAGATTTTCTGCCAATGCTTGCCAAATTAGAAAGCGCATTTGCTTCAGTTCCTGAACTGCAAACGAGCTCATTACGTTATGACGGCAAGCGCAATGAATTGCGACTGCAAGCAGAGGCAAATAGCTACCAAGCATTTGACAAGTTTAAAAGTGCGCTTGAAAAGTCTCGCCTAGCCGTTACGCAGGGCGCTCAGAACAATCAGGGTAACCGTGTCACCGGTTCCTTTAGTATTAAGGAGTCGTAATGAAACAGTGGTGGCAACAACTACAAAGCAGAGAGCAGCAATTGATTTTGGCGATGGCAGGTGTGCTCTTGGTATTTATCCTGTTTCAAGGGGTATGGCAGCCGATTCATCAAGGTGCTGACAAAGCAGAGAAAAAGCTCGCCCGCACACAAGAGCTTTATCAATACGTTAAAACCAATACCGCAAAAATAAGTAGCAGTACCGCAAGTGTTCGTCAACCGCGCCAAGGTGGCAGCCTTTCGGGGTTAGTGAATCGCGTTGCTGGCCAATATCAAATATCAATTGCTCGTATGCAACCGCAAGGCGATCAAGGGGTGCAAGTGTGGATTGATGAAATTCCGTTTGAACAATTGCTGCGCTTGTTAAATGCTTTGACCCAACAACACGGCTTAGTGGTGAGTAATATTGATGTGACAAACGGTAATAGCGCAGGTACGGTAAAAATTCGCCGCTTAACGCTTAGTCGATAAACGCTAAGCCTTTAAACATAAAGCATTAACCTAAAGCAGTAAAAAATAATTCGTAAAACATTGAGCTGTTAACGACCATCGAAAATTAACACGCCAACGATAGACCACAAGATATATGACGTTAAAAATCAATATAGCATTGGCTGCTGTAATTGTTTCAGCCTACCTTGTTTTTGTTATTGCCTTAACACCGGCAGCACTTCTCGTGGAGCATAGTAAACTTCCCAAAGGGTTAGCCCTAGGTGAAGTAAGCGAAACCATTTGGTCACCGCAAATTAGTGCGGCTCGCTACCAAGGGGTGACGGTTAATCAAATTAGTGCCGATGTGTCGCCGTGGTCATTATTAGCGTTATCACTTGCGGCAGAGGTGAAATTCGGCAGCCGTTTAAGCGATGGACCTGAAGGACAAGGGCATTTTGCTTTAAGCCAAGATAAGGTAGAAATCAGTGATTTTACCGTGCAAATGCCTGCAGGCGAAATTGCGCCATTGCTGCCACTGCCAATTGAACTTGATGCATTTGGTCAAGCAGAGCTTGCCATCGATGAGCTAACCTTAGCTGGTAATCAGTGTGCTAGTGCGAAAGGGCGATTAACGTGGCAACGCGCTGCAGTTAACGCGTTTGAACAAAGTATTGAGTTAGGAAGCTTTAAGGGCGAAATTTCTTGCCAGCAAGGGAAGTTGGTTGTGAAAGTTTTGCCAGATAATCGACTGGGGTTACAGTACACCGCTTTGCTTGGCTTAGATGGTCGCGTTAGTGGTCAAGGTTACCTAACACCGGGTAATAATTTTCCGGCACAGCTGCGTGACACGCTGCCATTTATTGGTAACCCTGACGCCCAAGGGCGCTACGAACTTAAATTTTAGGAGCTGTCGCTAATATCTCAGCGGTCATCACGCGATAATCTGTAATTGCTGGGTAATCTGTGATTTCACGCACAGGCTGTTGACTGTCAGGGTTTGCGACCGCCAGCAGGTGCTTAATACCAAATGTTTTTGCTGAGTCTAAAATCGGCAAGCTGTCGTCGACGAAAAGCGTATGTTGGCAATCAAATTTTTCCACGGCATGCAGTTGTTGCCAAAGCGACTGTGACTCTTTACTAACACCAAACTCATGGGTTGAGTAAAGCTTGTCAAAATACTTATCGAGCTGAGTGCGCTCAATTTTTAACGACAAACTACCCGGGTGCGCGTTAGTCACCATCACCACCCGACGACCACTGGTTCTTAACGCTTGTAAAAACTCATCGGCATCTTGTCGCAAGGCAATTAAATGCATTAATTCACGTTTTAATTCGGTAATCGGCAGTTGGGTTTGTTCAGCCCAATAATCAAGGCAATACCAAGCAATAGTGCCGTGGACTTTTTGGTAATGTGCGGTAAGTTTTTCTCGCGCAGCTTCAGTTGAAATACCAACACTTTCACCGTAGCGCTTTGGTAAATGTTCTAACCAAAAGCGATTGTCGTAGTGAAGATCCAAAATCGTACCGTCCATGTCGAGCAGCACAGTGGAAATTTCTGACCAATCCAGCATAGATTTATTCCAAGAAAACATCTTATTATGGCATTATAACGATAATAGTTTGTCTACATAACCAACTTTCTCTGAGCTTCGCTTATTAGGTGTGACTACGTTGAAAAACCGCTTACCTCAAATTACCGATAGCCGCATGGTGGCCAAAAGTCGCTTTTTTGCGATTGAGCAAATTGATCTTGCCTTTAGCAATGGGCAAACGCGTGAATATGAGCGCATGGCGGGTAGTGGCCGAGGTGCTGTGATGGTGGTACCTATGCTTGATCACGAGACTATGTTGCTAGTGCGAGAGTATTGCGCTGGCACCCACAGTTATGAATTGGGCTTTCCTAAAGGCCTAATTGATCCGGGTGAAACAGGCGAGCAAGCAGCTAATCGCGAATTGCAGGAAGAAATCGGCTACGCAACTGAGCAGTTACAGCATATTCACGATGTTGCCATGGCGCCCGCGTTTTTTAATGCTCATATGAAAATCTATCTAGCCACAGGTTTATACCCTTCTCAATTAGAAGGTGACGAGCCCGAGCCTTTGGAAGTGGTGCCATGGCCAATTGCCGACTACCAAAACCTGTTAAGCCAACCTGACTTTAATGAAGCTCGCTCGATTGCCGCATTGATGCTAGTGCGTGACCAATTAGCGCAGCAACAGGAGTTAAAATGACCGAATCACACTCGCTAAGCCCACTGTTAAAAATTGCTATCGACACTGCAAAATTGGCGGGCGAGCAAGTCATGTCATTTTATCGACAGCGAAATTTTACGTCAGAGATCAAAGCTGATGACAGCCCAGTCACTAGTGCTGACCTTGCTGCCAATGAAACGATCATGGCAGAGCTTCAGCGTTTAACGCCGGATATTCCCATTATTTCTGAAGAAGTCGGCCCACTGCCGTTGGAGCAACGTGGCAAATGGCAGCGCTATTGGTTACTTGATCCGATTGATGGCACCGGTGAGTTTATTATTGGCAGTGGCGACTTTGCGGTAAATATAGCGCTAGTGGAAAATGGCTGGCCAGTGATTGGGGTAATTCATGCGCCGGATCATCATTTAACTTATTATGCCGAAAAAGGTGTGGGGGCGTTCAAAGATAATGGTCAGTCGAGCAAGCAAATTCACGTTGCTCGTTACGATGAAAAACGCCCCGTTAAAGTAGCGATTAGCCGCCGCCAAGAATTAAGCTTGATGGGGCAATATTTAAATACTGATTTTGAATTTGAGTATATTGCCCTTGGTAGCTGCTCATTAAAAAATTGCTTAATTGCTGAAGGCGGCGCCGACTGCTATTTGCGCATTGGGCCTACGGGTGAGTGGGACACAGGTGCCAGCCAGTGTATTTTAGAGCAAGCGGGTGGCACTATTATTGACAGTGAATTTCAGTCACTTAGCTACAATGAACGCCACTCATTAATGAATCCTGATTTTTTGAGCTTGGGGGCTGGTGAGTTTCCTTGGCAACAGATCATTAAACCACATCGCGCAGATCGCGAGTTTTAACGGTCGCTATTGTGTAGCTAGAGCAAGTCATATATCCAAGCAATAGCGATAATTAAATCCAAGGAAGAGTTATGCGACGTTTACTTATTCTCACTGTATTAGTTCATTGCTTGAGTTTGCTGTTCTCGCTGCCGGTGTTTGCCGGCTGGCAGCTCAACAGTAGCGAGTCTCAGCTAAATTTTGTTACCACGAAAAATAGCGAAGTCGCAGAAGTTCACAGCTTTGAAAATCTGACTGGCGATATCAATAAACAAGGGCAAGTGAGCTTTAAGGTCAGCCTAGCAAGTGTCGATACTGCGATCCCTATCCGCGATGAACGCATGCAGAAGTATTTATTCAAACTTGATACCTTTGCTAGCGCAGACTTTACTGGTGAGGTTGATATTCGCTTTATTGAAGCTTTGCCAGCTGGGCAAGTGAAATACCTACCGTTATCAGGGAATATCCACCTTCATGGCAACAAGCAAGCAGTGACGATGAAAGTACAGCTGATTAAGCTTACGAAAAATCGTTTTGTCGTTAACACGGTAAAGCCATTAATAATCAATGCCAACCAATACAATTTGGTGGCAGGTGTTGAAAAGCTCAGAACGATCGCGGGGCTGAGCAATATAAGCAATGCGGTACCAGTCACATTTAATTTATTATTCGAATACCAAACAAAGTAATTTAACCTCAGCTCTGGATAACTAATGTGCTTCTAGCGGCTATTTTTACTGCTACCAGCGTTAAATTTACTTGCAATAGACCAGCTACTGGCGCGCAAATTTGCCTTGATATCAGCAAAAATTTCTCGCCAGAAGATAATGGTGAGCATAACTATCTGGATTATTTGTTATTCACTATTTCTTAACCAAACCTGAGGTTAATTTAGCGAAACATAAACTCTCATTCTTCACTACCTATTAACCATGTTTAGCTTCAGCAAGCGGGCAAAATAAAACACTGTGTTCGCTTTTTAACACCTTTTCAATTGGCATTGGGTGAGCGTATACATAACCTTGTATCGCATCGCAGCCTAGTTCTCGTAGCTTGCTTAATTGAACTTGCGTTTCAACACCTTCTGCAACAACACTAAGGTTCATGTTTTTCGCTAGCATTAAAATATATTCGACCAGTTGCTCGTCTTTGTCGGATTTATTGAGTTGATTGATAAAGTGTTTGTCTATTTTTAGACGGTCAGCCTGCAGCTCGCGTAAGCGAATTAAAGAAGAGTATCCAGTGCCAAAGTCGTCGATGGCAATGCTAATACCAAGCTTTTTAAGCTCAGATATTTGGGCTATCGCTCTTTCAAAGTTGCTCACTATAGCGAATTCTGTAATTTCAAGCTCAAGCTGATTGGCTGGAAAGTGCAGCTTGTTGAGTAAGTTACTAATGACGGGAACTAGATTATTTTGGTGAAACTGGCGCGGAGAAAGGTTTATTGATAACGATTGGTCACTAGCGAGTATAGGCTGCATTTCAGATAGTACTTGCTTTAGCACCCATAGGCCGATTTGCTCAATTTGGCCAGACTCTTCTGCAACATGAATAAAGTCATCGGGCGAAATAAACTGTCCAGCTGTTTGCCAACGCAATAATGCTTCATAACCTATTAACTTACCTGTTTTCAGGCTAGCTTGAGGTTGGTATTGAATATGAAACTCATGCTGATCAATTGCCCTTTTTAAGCCTGTTTCTATGTTATAGCGTTGTGTTAGTTGTTCACGTATTTGCTCATCGTAGAAGGTAATGTCTCCCTTTCTTAGCTTTTTCGCATGATACATTGCAGAGTCAGCAGCTTTAAGCAACTCAGCTTGGCATGTTGCATCTTTTGGGTAGAGCGCAATACCAATACTAAATGTCACTTTGACTTCATTTAAATCGAGCAAATAGGGCTGTTGCTGCACTTGGCACAATTTATTGGTGATAGCCTCTAATTGAGCCAATTCCTTATAATTGATGAGCAGTAAGAATTCATCTCCCCCTAATCTGCCAACCGTATCATCAGCCCCAACACATTGACGTAATCGGTTACCAACTTGTTTTAGTAATGAATCCCCTAAAGCATGGCCATACGTGTCGTTGATGACTTTAAAGTTATCGAAATCAATAAAGGCAACTGCCAATTTATTGCCGGTCTTTTCATAGTTTTTCAGTAATACCGCAAGCCTATTTGTCGAAAGGGCGCGATTTGGTAAATGAGTTACTCCGTCGAAAAAAGCAAGATTTGTTATTTCTCGATTCAGCTTTTTGATGTCTTGCATACGTCTGAATGTATAGATACTGCCGACTGCGCCCAAATAAAACACAAAGAGCAATATTTCGTCGAGATCCCAATCTTCATACGCTCGAGTAAATTCAAATAACAATTCAAAGGCTTCAATTTCCGATATTAAGGTTAATAGTGTTAACCCCGACACGAAAAAGAGAGCAATGAACAGTTCAACTTGAGCGCGTTTTCTTAGTTTTTTAGAGAGTGTTGTTTGGCTTGGCAACATAAAAGCGCTCCTTGCTAAGACTATTCAACCAGTATAGGGGATTCATAGCGAAAGTGATAAAATAGGTTATGAGCTGATACTTAATGGCAATCTAGTTCAAATAAATTAATTAGCGCCATTTACCCCTTGAAGTAAATCCAATAAGCCACGTTATTTACCTTTCGAATTATCTTTAGCCCAGAGTTTTGGGTGTTTTTTAAAGAACTCCTTATTTTTCATAGCTGTTTTGATGACAACTTTCGTTCAGAAGGCGAATAGTTAGCTATTAGTGATGCTTATTTGAGCAATTCAATTCGCTATGCTACAAAATAATTCATGTATGGCATTTGGGGAAATGCCTGCATCAATCTAAAAAAATAAATATATACAAAGACATACAACAAGGCATAAGCAAAAGAGGAACGTATTTTGATATCACTAAACTCACCTGTAAAAGGTTTGAGTAAGCTCAGGCTACTTAAGCCCATCTCATTACTGTCTTTTTCAATTTTATTGAGCGCCTGTGGAAATGGCGATTTTAAATATAATAGTCAACCAAGTTTTGAACCGCCGACGCCAGAAGTACCGCAGCCACCAATGCCAGTTGATGTAGTACCGGCATTTGCACCTGACGGTCAGCTTAGCGCCAATATTCGTTGGACAGACTTTGGTGTGCCGCATGTTAAAGCCGATAACTTAGAGAGCTTGGCTTATGGTGTTGGTTATGCATTTGCCAGAGATAATATCTGTATTTTGGCGGATCAAATTCTTAAATATAACTCTGAGCGCGCTAAATATTATGGCCCTGATATGGTGCCTGGATCTGGCGATTCCGAGCACTTAATTAGTGATTTTGGCTTTCTTACTCTAGATATTCGAAATATCGCTCAAAATAGTATTCGTGGCATGTCGGCTAATTCACAGGCGATGCTGTCAGGCTATGCGCAGGGTTACAACAAGTATCTTGCTGATACTGGCGCAGAGAATATTGACCCTGCGTGTGCTGGGCAGCCGTGGGTACAGCCAATCAGTGACCTTGACATGTTAACTTACTCCTTGGGGATTGCGCATTTACCTGGCGCTGCGAACTTCTTAGGAGCAATGTTTGCTGCCGCGCCTGAAGGTGAATCATTTTTACCCTTTCCAAAAGGGAGTAAAGCGGCGAAAGCAGCTGCTGTAGAGCTACCTTTTAAAATTGACCCGAAAGTGACGATGCCAGAGATAAACGAGCAAGAGCTTGGCTCTAATGGCTGGGGGCTAGGTAAAGACAAAACTGCTAATGGTAAAGGTATGGTTTTGGCAAATCCTCACTTTCCTCATACAGGCAATCTCAGATTCTGGCAATTTCATTCAACCATCCCTGGCTATATGAATGTCATGGGCGGTTCGCTGATGGGTGTGCCAGGGGTTGTGAATATTGGTTTTAATGAGAACGTTGCTTGGACACATACGTTTTCTACCGCTGAGCATTTTGTCTTGTATCAGTTAACATTAAACGAGGGCGACCCTAGTCAGTTGTCACAAGTCGTCGATGGGGTAAACCGTCCGATTACTCGCCGCGAATTAGTGATTGATGTGGCAGTGGCGCCGGGGCAAACCATTCAACTAGCGAAAAACAGATACTCAACTCATCAAGGGCCTATGGTTGTTGTGCCCGGCGCATTTGAATGGGGGCCAGATGGTGATGCATACGCGATTAAAGATGCTAATACCGCCAATTTAGACATCGTTGATCACTGGCTGGCAATGAACCTTGCCACCAACATGGACGAATTTAAGCAAGCGTTTAGAGATCATGACGGTGTTATTTTTAACAACACCATGGCGGCAGATCGTGAAGGTAGTGTCTTTTACATTGATGATTCAACCGTACCGTTTTTAACCGATACTGCGATAACTGAGTTAACAACCAATCCGTTATTGATCGGCGCTAAACAACAAGCAGGCTTTACCATTTTGCCAGCCTTTATTTCGGCGTTCGATTTTGACCGACCGGTTCCTTTTGAACAAGCACCGAAATATTCAGGCACTGACTATGTGCAAAACTCTAACGACAGCTTTTGGCTAACGAATGCACAAGCGCCAATTACTGGTGTTTCGCCGCTTTATGGGCAAGTGGATAATCAACAATCTTTGCGTTCGCGTATGGCGCACAAATTGTTGGCAGACGCTGCTGGCAGTGATGGTTTATTTACGCCAGAAGAAGTGGAACAAGCACTGCTCGGTAATCGCAATTATTTGGGTGAAGCTGTACTGAGTGACTTATTAGCAATGTGTCAAAACCAAGGCAATACACCTGTTAATGTTGATGGCCAAAATGTCGATATTAGCGCAGGCTGCAGTGCATTGGCGCAATGGGACGGCACAATGAACCTAAACAGTAGTGCCGGCCACCTGTTCCGCGAGTTTGCTTTTCAATTTAATCTAGCGCCGCAATGGCAAAATGATTTCGATCCGGCTAACCCGATAACAACACCAAATACATTGGCTGCAACCCCTGAGGTGTTAACTCAGTTTGCACGGGCAATTATGACGGTGGAATCAGCAGGCATAGCATTGGATGAGGTGTTAGGTACGGTTCAGTTTGTTGAGCGCAGTACACCGGATGGTCAAGCTACCGGCGTGAAAATTCCATGGGCTGGGGCGCATAATATTGAAGGTGGTTTTAATGTCTTTAGAGCTGCTACCAGTAATAATGGCACCTTATTGCCACGCCATACATACCCAACACTGCCAAATACCATGATGAGTGTCGAAGGTGAAGGCTACCATATTAATTATGGTAGTAGCTGGATGACAGTAGTGAACTTTACTGATGAAGGGCCAGTGGCTCGTGGCTTGTTAAGTTATTCGCAGTCGCATGCGTTTGGAGCGGATCATAATTTAGATCAAACCATGCTGTACTCTCAGCAGCCGCAATTAAGACCACTTCGCTTTACCGAAGAAGACATTGAAAATAATAAAATAGGTGAAATTACAATCACTTCTGGGCAATAATAGCTCAAGTGGCCAATAAATGTTCTAAAAGCCAACGTAAAGTTGGCTTTTATGTATAGGACATACGGTATGCCACACTGGTGGACGCTAGAGAGACAGGACGTCAATGAGTGGCGATGTATAGGACATACGGTATGCTGCACTGGTGGACGCTAGAGAGACAGGACGTCAATGAGTGGTGAGGTATGGGGCATACGGTATGCCACTTTAATGAAATGAAAAATGATATAGACAGGATGTCTCTATGTGATCAGATGGTCACGGCTTCAATCAAAAAATAACAATAATAAAAATTATCATGACGCCATTACTTCAGACACCGGCACCGAAGTTTCGGTTGCTTACGAGATTACTCTGCAATTTATTGATAAGCCGAGCACACATAAGAAAACATGCTAACAAAAGTAAACTGACGAATAACAAGCTCGTTAATCAGCAAAGTGATTTATCTGCTTGCTTGCCGAGTAATAGCTTTACGCCGCTTGCCATTCGCCTTAATGGATTAGCAGCTGACAATTCACGCCAACTAGGCTTTAAGCAACTCTTTAATTGCCAAACCTTACCAATAAGCTACTTGTTTATAGAAAGCTATCGCTATCTTGGGCAGTTGTTATTGCAGGCTAAGCTGCCAAGCGGTCTGATAGGTTTGATTCATATGGGTGCTAGTTTTGAGGAACAACAGCCAGTAAGTTGGCAACAGCCGTTTGACTTGATATTGAGCCTAATAGGCTGTCAGGCAAGCGACAAAGGCTTGGTTTACCGTATTCGAATTGAGATGTTGCAGAACGACAATGTTTGCCTTACTAGCGAGCATCAGTTGTTAGATAAATTTAAAGACTATCAACGGGGTGAAAGAAGGCGGCAGTTCGATGTAGCGAACGCGCTTTCAGCAGTGGCTTATCAAACATTGACGCCAGTGTTAGCACGCAAATATGCTAAGCTATCAGGCGACTATAACCCCATTCATTTGCAGCCTTGGCTGGCTAAAATGTTAGGAATGCATGCTTGTGTGATACACGGTATGTATCAGATGCATTGGGCGCTAGTGAATACTGACAAGTCTTATCAAAAAGTGACAGCACACTTTAACAAAGCCTGTTATCTGCCGCGCAAGGTGAGTTTAGTTGAGCAATCAGGTAATAAACTGGCGGTATTCTCAAACTACTTTACCGAGCGTCATATGCAACTAACGCTTGAATAGTCCTAGTGCTGATTGGCAAAAGTGCTTTACTCCGATGCAGATAAATATTGCTCAACTTCTGTATGAGGGATGATATTGACTGTTTCATAGAGCTCTGAATAGACGATCACGGCTTCTCCGCTCGCTAATTGTTGCCTTACTTGCGCAATTTTTTGCGTGAGTTCGACATCTTCTAAACCGTAGTCGGTACCTTCTCGCAGTACAAATTCTTGGATTAGCTTTGTTAATGTCTCGGGCTGTATTTCTTGATGGGGAATAATCATAAAAACTGACTCAAATAGGCAGGTGCGCGTTGTTCTAACCAATAAATTGGGTTTAACGGGTTTTTGCCCGCAATAAAACCGACATGCCCACCTTTTTCACTAATCTCAAAATCTATATGCTCAGGCAGTGGTTGATCCGGCACGATATGCTGATGATCCAAAAACGGATCGTCAGCGGCATGAATAAATAGACAAGGAACATTAATTTTGGCCATCACGGGCTTACCACTGGCACGTTGATAGTAGTCTTCAGCGCTTGCAAAACCATTTACGGGAGCGGTAACCATATGATCAAAATCCCATAGCTCTTTGACTTTTTCCAGTCGGCTTGGATTGATTTCAGGTAACAATTGCTGTTCAACTTTAACTAAGGTGCTGGCTTTTAACATATCGACCAAGTACTTCTGATAGATACGTGAACTACCTTTGGCAATACGACGGCTGCAACTGGTTAAATCTAGTGGCGCACAGATCACGGTTGCAGCTTGATAAGGGTGATCTTGGTGCTCGGCTAAATAACGGGTTAACACATTTCCGCCTAATGAAAAGCCAACTGCTGCTTTTGGAGCCTGTGGGTAAAGATTTTGCAGCCAATTTGATAAGAAGTTGATATCACGAGTATCACCTGAGTGATAAGAACGTCCATGGCGATTAGGGCGCCCACTGCAGCCGCGAAAATGCATCAGCACACCTATCCAACCCGCATTCTTAATTGCGGTTAACATGCCTTTCGCATAATGGCTATCGGCTGACCCTTCAAGGCCATGCAATACAACCACAATCGGTTTTGCACTATTTCGCTCGGGCAATTCTGTCCACGCTAAATCGATAAAGTCATCGTCGGGCGTTTCAAGGCTTGATTTGTGCAGTGCGATACGCTGATGTTTGCGAAAATACTTAGCCAAAATAGTTTGCAAGTGAGCGTTGCTAAGCCACCACGCTGGTTTAAATGAGCTGTTGATTATCATCTTGGCTGTATTTTTGAAAATAAGTTATGAAAAGAAAAAGCCTACCCCATGACACTCATGGGGTAGGCTTGATTATACGGATATTAGCTTGAGATAGAACAGTTGTGTTTGTATTAAGGTATCTGCTTTACAGGCAATTGAACTAAACCAACTGATTCACTAACAAACCACGACGAGAGTCCTCTTCACGGCGCGTAATAATGGCAGCTTGCAACTGAGCCTCAGCTTGTTCTTGTTCTGAACTGGCAGAAGCGAAGTCTGTGTCTTGGATACGTGAGCGTGATGCACTAACGTTTACCACAGAGGTTTCATAGGTACTCACTTGGCTGCCCAAGCTATTGCTGTCTGCGCCTAATGCTGTCGCTTGCTGACTAACACTTTCAAATGCAGTTTCAAGTGCCGCTTGTGTTGCCGCTGGGTCATTTGCATCTAAGCCAGATAAAAAGTTTGGATCGCCTAATGCTTCGCCTGCAATAGCATTTACTTGTTCCGTTAACTGATCTAATTCACCTTGAATAGCATTTGGATCGTTGAAGGCACTGCCAGATTGAACTGAAAGCTCATTGGCGCGTTGCAGGCTGTCAGAGATAGCTGTAAGGCTGGCTTCTTGAACGTTATTTAAATTGATTTGATCTTGAGCGTTAACGCTAAGCTGACTGCTCGCATTAATTTGAGAAGTAAGACGTTCAGATATTTGTAGACCAGCAGGGTCATCGGCAGCACGATTGATACGTCGTGCAGAAGAAAGTTGCTCGCGCTCTTCGTCTTGACGTTGGCGTTGCTGCTCAATAAAACTGAGAGAAGTAGATTGTTGGTTAACAGAGATCATAACGACGACACCATATTATCTGAGTTATGCTCCATTATAGCAAAGCTAGCGCAGAAAATGTTTAAAAATTGTACGTGAAATTTATGCTTGTTAACCAACCATGAAGACAATAAATAACTCTATGTTTCGGCTGATAAAATTAATTGGTGCTACTTGTCTTCAGCAATGTTCTTCATAAAGAAGTAAACGTAGTAAGCACAAATAGCCAATACGATAGTCAAGCCACCAAACGAGAACCAGAATACAGGATCGTTAAAGAAAGATTTTAGAATGTCCATGACATGCTCCTTATTTGTTACTGACGACCATTGTAAATAAGGAGCAAAACGGCATAGTGATATAGATCAATAATGCCAGTTAAAGTTGATTAATTATTGACTGTTCTTTGCTCTGATTTCGGCTTGGGCAAGCAAGTTTCGGTAGAGACTGTCAGCTTCTTCTCGTGCTTTTTTAATTTCTTCAACAGGAAGCTTTCGCTCATCTAGCACACGGCTGCTCTCAGCGGGCTGATACCCATTGCGTGATGCTATGATATTCCAAATATATGACTGAATAATGTCTTTCTCTGTGCCTTTGCCTTCAAAGTGCATTAACGCAAGATTGAACTGAGCCAACGCGTAATTTTGTTTGGCTGCTTTTTCGTATTCACGCACAGCTTTGCGATTGTCGCGATAGGTTCCTGTGCCTTCTGCATACATTACGCCTAAATTAAATTGTGCGCTGGCAAGGCCTTTTTCTGCTGCTTTTTTAGTCAGCTCAAACGCTTTTTTCGAATTTTTTTCGACCGGTTCGCCTTCGGTATACATCAAGGCGAGTTCAAACTGAGCATCAGGGTAGTTTTGATCGGCAGCAAGTGACAATAATTCATAAGACTTTTGTAGGCTTTTACGCATTCCCCAGCCATTCTTATACATCATAGCGACTTGATACTGGGCAGGAGCGTAGCCTTCTTCTAACAAAGGTTGAAACTCTGCCATCGCGGCTTTAAATTGGCCGCGGTTAAGTTCATAAATGCCAGATTTTAAATCGGCGGCGACGCCAGATAACGAGCTTAAAGATAACGCCAAGGTTAGGCTAGCAAGGCTAAGTTTGTTCATAATAACTCTCTTGTCGTAAATGAACGTGTTATTGATAGTTTAGCAAAGAGCATTAAAAGTGCGTAAAACTACTAGAATTCACGTTACAGATCATCGCTTTACAATTATCTTACCCGATTGGGTTCATGATCGCGTCAATTTTTTCTTCTAAATCAAGCCATTCCATTTCAGCTTCGCTGATTTGCTCGCTCAAGCTCGCTTGCTGTTTAAGCAGGCTAGATAATTTGGCCTTATCGTCTGATTGATAAATCTCACCGTCGGCAAGAATGGCCTCAACCTCGTCGAGTTCTGATTGCCATTGCTCCATTTGTTTGTTGAGTTTATCGACCTGCTTTTTCAGTGGCGCAGCCTGCTTTCGCAACTCAGCTTGTTGCTGGCGTTGCTGTTTTTTATCTACACCTGAATTTTGCGCTTCTTTGGGCTCTGCTGTTTGTGCTTTGCTGAGTTTTTTATCGTCATTTAACCATTGCTGGTAATCGTCGATATCTCCGTCAAAGCTAGTGACTTTGCCTTGCCCGACCAATAAAAATTCGTCAACACAGGATTCTAGTAAATAGCGATCATGGGCAATAAGGATTATCGCCCCTTGGAAATCTTGTAGTGCCATCACTAAGGCTTGGCGCATTTCTAAATCTAAATGGTTTGTCGGTTCATCCAACAGCAGTAGTTGTGGTTTCGCCAATACAATCAGTGCGAGCACTAGGCGTGCTTTTTCCCCACCTGACATCGTACTGGCTTGTGCCAATGCTTGATCGCCGCTAAATCCGAAACGCCCTAAATAGTTACGAGCATCTAATTCACCAAAATGTGGTGCGTCACGTAAAATATGTTCAAGCGCTGTCGAATTGCCGTGAAGTTGCTCCAACTGATGCTGAGAGAAATAGCCGATATTTAAGTCTTGTGCACAAAAGCGTTCGCCGCTCAGCAAGGCGAGCTCACCAGCTAACGATTTGATCAACGTTGATTTACCTGCACCATTTCGTCCCAACAACCCCAAACGTGTGCCCGGAACTAAGGTGATATTGGCTTGCGCCAGAATACGGGTTTCGCCATAACCACAGTCGGTATCGGTAATGGAGAGTAGTGGATAAGGCAAATGTTCAGGTTGCTCGAAACTAAAAGTAAACTGACTATCAATATGAGCAGGCGCTAAATCAGGTAGCTTTTGCAATCGCTTCAAACGGCTTTGCGCTTGCTTTGCTTTACTTGCTTTCGCGCGGAAGCGATCAACAAACTTGGTTAAGTGCGCGACTTCGCGTTGCTGCTTTTGGTAAGCGGCATCTTGCTGCGCTAAATGTTCAGCGCGCTGTCGCTCAAACGCGGTGTAGTTGCCAGAGTACAGCTTGGCACTTTGGCGCTCAATATGCAGAATTTGACCGACAACATCGTCAAGAAAGTCACGATCGTGAGAAATTAACACTAGGGTGCCGTCAAAGCGTTTTAACCAGCGCTGTAACCAAATAACCGCATCAAGGTCTAAGTGGTTGGTTGGCTCATCCAGCAGCAATAAGTCGGCTCGGCTAATCAGTGCTTGTGCTAAATTCAAGCGCATGCGCCAACCACCAGAGAAGCTTTTAACAGGCTGCGAAAGTTCAGCTTGGCTAAAGCCTAACCCATGTAAAAGTTCACCAGCACGCGCTGGTAAGCTGTAGCCATCAATGGTTTCTAATTGGTTTAGCAAGGTGGCTTCTAAGGTGCCGTTCTCTGCTTGTCGCGCTTGCTCAAGCTCTGCTTCAATGGTGCGATATTCGGTGTCGCCATCAATCACGTAATCAAGTGCGCTAGCATCAAGCGCAGGTGTTTCTTGTTTTACCGTGGCTATACGCCATTTGGCTGGCATTTTGAGCTCACCTTTATCAGGTGCTAGGCCACCGAGAAAAACAGAAAATAGTGATGATTTACCGCAGCCGTTGGCGCCAACTAAGCCAACTTTGTGCTTGGCGTGCACGGTAAAGGTGGCATTGGTAATTAAGGCTTTTGAGCCTCGGTAAACATCTAAGTCTTGGGCAGTGATCAAGTGCGCGTTCCAATTAGTACTACTTTATAAAATTGGCGCTATTGTCGCTTTTACCCCTAGTGGCTTTCAAGTTAAAATGCTGGCTAAGTACGGTAAGAAGTTTAGTAAGAAGCACAATAAAGAGAACGAACGTGAAAAAACGATTTATTGCGGGCGCAGTTTGCCCGAGCTGTAAGGCGATGGATACCATGGCACTTACCAAAGAAAATGGTATTGAAAAAGTCACCTGTGTGAGCTGTGGTGAGCAAATGACACAGCCTGAAGCGCATGTTGAGAAGCAAGTGCGCGAGAGCGAGCAAATGATTGGTATATTTAAACCTGAGTAGCGGCCACGAGTATCAGCTAATAAAAAGCCAGCACTTTTGCTGGCTTAACAACCACTTATTGTGACAAGTCGCTCGTGTGTTCCTTTAATAATGTGGCGGCGGTGGCTCGTCTTCAGCTTTCATCACATTGCTCGGCGCCATATCTTTCACTCGCTGAGCCACAAGGTGTAGGTGTTCTTTCATTTCGGCGATTGCCGCTTGATGAATGGTAATTTCTTGATTTAATTGCTCGATTAAATCTTCTTGAAACGCGTTTTTCGCTTCTAGCGCTTCAATGCGTTGTTCCAACGCTTCCATTGCTTGATGTGTACCGCTAGGGTTATCAGCAGTTATTGGGGTAGTGGCCATAGTTCGGCGAATCCAGAGGAGCTTTCAGTAATAAAGGTACTATTATCGCGAAAAGCGGCGCTGTAAACAACGGCACCAGCCGGGCGAATATCTTCGCGAGGCGTTACGCGCCAACTGGCGATACGTTGTCCAGTGCCAATATTCCACAGACTGACTTTACGTGTTGGAGCACCTGTGAGCAGCTGTGTGCCGTCGGGTGAGAATCGCACTGAGCTAAACACCTCTTGGCGATTCGTATATTTTAAGCTGTTAACCAGTTTGCCAGTTTTTAAGTTCCAAATATGCGCATCTTTTTTGCTATCTGCGGTAAAGGCATAACGACCTTGTGGGTCAAGCGCGACTTTAGTAACACGGCTAGGATGGTTAAATTGGTAGATCACTTGCCCTGACTGGGTGTCCCAAACATAGGCGACAAAATCGTTACCACCAGAGATGGCAACGCGACCATTGGGCAGCATATCAACAGTATTGATTTTCTCGCTATGGCCTAAAAATTCGAGGCGTCGCCCGTTGGCCATAGTAACGTGAGCCACTTTGCCGTTGGACTTACCAATAAGTAGATAATTACCGTTGTTAGCAATAGCGATATCGCGAATGCGTGATTCACTGACTTGATAAAAGCCTTCTGATTCACCTGTTTCTGCGTTCCACAGCGAGAAAGCCTCGCTGTTGGCGGTGACCACATGTGAGTTGTTGTCGGCAATATCGATAGCCAGTACTAAGTTATCGGCGTTGTCTTGTTGTTGTGACCAAGTAAATTTCAGCGCATTTTTATCGATATCCCAAACGCTGATGCCATGATGAATTGATGACACAACACTCAATTTTCCATCATTGGAAATATCGGCTGCTCTCGCACCTTCAGCAGCGTGTCGCCACCGTTCAATTGGTTGTGAATCACTCGGCTGACAAGCGCTTAAAAACCATGGCAAAACGGCAATTTTACAGAGTGAAAACAATCGATTAAGCGACATCAATATTTAATACTTTTTTCTGACCACAATAGCCGTTAGTATAAGTGTTTTTTCACGTGATTGAACAAAAATAATAAAAATCACCGTGGTCTTTGTTATGTTCAACTTTGGAGTATTAAATGAAATTGTTTAAACCAACTTTGGTTGCAATTGCGATGGTGTCTGTATTTGGCTGTCAGGAAGCTAAAAAAGAAGAGCGAGTTGTAGCACAAGCGCCAGTATTGGAAGCAGAAATTGACAAGCAAGCTTATGGTTTAGGCGCGTCAATTGGTATGTACATGGAGCGTAACCTAGCAGAACATGAGAAGTTAGGTTTAGCGTTAGATAAAGAGCTGATCGTAAAAGGTTTTGTAGAAAGCTTAGAAGGCAAATCACAATTACCACAAGAAGAAATTCAAGCTTTATTAATGTCGCTTGATCAGCAAATGAAAGAAAAGCAGCAAGCGCAAATTGCTAAGCAAGCAGAAGATGCGTTAGCAGAAGGTCAAAAATACCTTGATGAAAATGCAAAACGCGAAGGTGTGATGACCACTGAATCTGGTATTCAGTACGAAATCATTACCCCTGCTGAGGGTGAAAAGCCAACGGCAACTGACACTGTAAAAGTACACTACACAGGTACTTTAATTAACGGTGAGAAATTCGATAGCTCAGTAGATCGCGGCCAGCCAGCAATATTCCCGCTAAATCGTGTAATTCGCGGTTGGACTGAAGGTGTTCAGCTAATGTCGGTAGGTGCGAAGTATAAGTTCACTATCCCTTCAGATCTTGCTTACGGCCCTATGGGTAACCCACCGCGCATTCCAGGTAACTCAGTATTGAATTTCGAAATTGAATTATTAGAAATTCAGAAGCCTGAGCCAGCACCAGAAGTAGGCGAGCAAGCGGAACCAGCTGCACAGTAATTTTCTGACAGTTCTTGTTACTAAAAGCCAGCATTACTTGCTGGCTTTTTTTTATAAAAAATTAGGTATGTCTGGTTTACTTTACGATGTGAGTAAGCTTTTAAACTGTGGCGATAGACCATGTACCTATCGTAAAATAGAGAGATTCTTCATTTCCGCTATTTCCTATGAAATCTTTACTTATTATTGGTTGGGTTTGGCCTGAACCCAATTCTTCCGCAGCTGGCAGCCGCATGGTTCAGCTTATTCGTTTATTTCAAACGTTGGATTACCAAGTAACTTTTGTTAGCGCGGCCAATACAAGTGATCATATGATTGACTTGGCAGCACTCGATGTTGCTGCGCAGGAAATCACACTGAATTGCGATAGCTTTGATGCCTTTGTCAGCGAGTTAGCGCCTGATGCAGTAATGTACGACAGATATATGGTGGAAGAGCAATTTGGTTGGCGCGTTGCCAAAAACTGTCCTAATGCATTACAAATTCTCGACACAGAAGATTTACAAAGCTTACGTAATGCACGCCATCAAGCTTTTAAACAAGATGGTCACCTTGATAATACCGAGCTAAATACTGAGCTTGCGATTCGCGAAGTTGCGGCGATTTATCGCTGTGATTTAACCATCATGATCTCGCCAGTGGAAATAGCGCTGTTGGTTGAGCATTATCAAGTGCCTGCCTCACACCTTTGTTACTTACCTTTTCTTCATGACGAAGAAGCATTATCACAACCCAGCTTGCCTTATACTCAGCGTGATAATTTTATTGTGATAGGTAACTTTCGTCATGCACCTAACTGGGATTCTGTGCTCTGGCTTAAGCAGCAAATTTGGCCTCAAATTCGTCAGGCGCTGCCGCAAGCTGAGCTTCACATTTACGGTGCTTATCCTCCGAAAAAAGCGACGGATTTGCACTGTGAAAAATCTGGCTTTCTGGTCAAAGGTTGGGCTGAAGATGCTTTTGAGGTAATGGCGAAAGCTAAAGTGTGTTTGGCACCACTGCGCTTTGGTGCCGGTATTAAAGGCAAGTTAAGTGACGCCATGCTGTGCAGCACGCCGTCAGTTACTACCGCAATTGGCGCAGAGGGTATGACGACTGAGTTAGGCTGGGCTGGTGAGGTTGCGGAAACCGTTGACGGCTTAGCACAAGCAGCTATTGCGCTTTATCAGAATGAAGACAAGTGGCAAATTGCCAGTGAACTTGCTGAGCGAAATCGCAAACTACTGTTTACCAGCCAGCCGTTTGTTGACCAGTTTAGCGAGCAGTTAACGTGCATCGCCAATCAGCTAACAATGCATCGCCAACAGAACTTCATCGGCTTAATGCTCAATCATCACAGCCATAAAAGTACCCAATATATGTCGCAGTGGATAGCGGCTAAAAACCAACTCATTAACTAACAGTATGAAAGAAAAGCACTTTTCTAACAAAATGTCGCTGAGCCAAATGTCGTTGGAAAAAATATCGCGGAGCTAAGTATAGTTGGCCTTATTGAAAGCTTGTATTGAGCTGATGGGAAAGTCGAACACTTGCCATCAACATACGAAGGTTAATTTGCTGTGACATTAGATCTAACTCTTCGCTGGTCAACTTCACAGGCAAATTGCGCTCTTGGCAGGTTTGGCTTGCGTTAGGTTGGCAATACTTAGTTGTTGGCGAACGCGCAATGGCAAATGATTCGTTGGCCCAATCAATCACTGAGGCGTTTTGCCATTTAACCATATCGGCATTTGGTGTACTGGCAAGTTGCTTAGTCAGTAGGTTGAACATTTGCTGGTATTGCTCTGCTAACTTTTTGTGTTTTGTTTGGCGAGTCAATAAGCACTCATCCCATAACCAATGCATGCTTGAACATTTCACGTCTTGAGCTTCAATTTTCGTTTTGTTTCCACCCCAGTCGCTCGCAAAACTGACGTGCAGCGGCTGATGGATATCACCCAGCCAATGGCCCAGAAACATAAGCGCTTCGTTGCGTTGTTTAGCGTTTTCACCTTGTGTGACTAGGTTGGCATGATAGGGAATTGCTTGAGTAATGCAGTCTTTTTGGCAAGTGCTGTGGGTTAACTTTTGCTCACCACGGCCAAGGTTAACGTAATGCCACGGCTTATATTTGTCGTAATGATCAAGCTTTTTAATGGCGTCAGGCCAAGTGCAAGCTTTACCTAAAGTGATAGGACTGTTTTTTGGGGCAAAGTTGTATTGATTAATACGTTTTCGCTCTGTTTTATTAAGGCTAGCGAGTAAGTTGTCAACTTGGCTTTTAGCGTTAGGGGTTAATGCTTGGTAAGCGAGATCGCACACTAGCTGGTGACCAAGTTTGCCAAGTGCGTAAGCGGGTTGAAAAGCTGAGCCAATAAGTAAAATTGCAGCACTGGCTAAATAAACGATTGTTTTTGCAGTCATGAGGTGTTTTGCAGATACGAATAACTAGCGAGCTATGCTGTCATGGCTGCCAGTATGGTGCAATGGTTTTTCACCGCGATTAATTGGTTTTATCTGAGGTTATTCGAATGGGAGGTGAGAGAATAAGCGACAAGCAGCAAAGAACTACTTGTCTTGTTATTCTATTTGTTGCAACTGCAGTTTGAATGGCAATGGCAATGGCGTGCGATATTTAGCAATATCAGAGGCTAGTTAGCCGCAGAGACATAGATGATTTTTGGCTCTTGGCCTGCTTTGGCAACGTCGCGAATGGTTACAGAAGCATTAACCTTGTTTTTACCAATACTGTATTTGTTCAAAAAGTTGAACGTGTTATCTGCTTGATACTTATAAGCAAACTTGGCGGGCGCTAAGTCGTTACAACGAATAGTATTGATGTTTACCTTGCGATCATGAATGCCCATTTTACGTAATGTGCTTTTAACACCTTTTATGTCGTTATTACCTGCTCTTACGCATAGGCGGGTTTCATGTGAACTGTCAGTGGCGACAAATTTATATTGCTGTGCGAAGCTAGCTGGCGCATATGAGCCTGCAACAATGGCGCTTACGGCGATACCAGCGAGTAATTTATGTTTCATTGTTCTCTCCTAAACTAATATTGTTAGCCAAGACAATGGCTAAGCATTTGATACCAAGCGCTAGCTAAGTATTCACATTGTTCCGTTTTTAAAACTTGGTGTTCCTTGTTACTGTATTGCTACTGTAATGCGCTAATAAGTAGACAAGGTCATACTGCTGTCACCATAAAAGCAATTCCGTTTTGCTTGACTGTATTTTTAGCAAAAGAGTGTGTGTGACTGATGTCGTAGCTTTGTCGAAATGTAAACGAGTGTAGAAAAGCATGACAAAGATCACTTTTCTATGCGTGCTGTTTATACTAGTGCTTACAACTAAGTTGTTATTCTAATTAGGATTTAAAGATGAACGAGCAAGAAGTAAGGGCATATTTACTTGCTAAGCCTGAAACAATTAAAGATTTTCCATTTGGCGAAGATGTTGAAGTTTATAAAGTAAAAGGCAAGATGTTCGCCACCTTGTCCTTGGGTAAGGGCAACGAAAAAGGCACTGACGGTAAGCTAGAGGGTCATTACTGCATGAACTTAAAATGTGACCCCGAAGAAGCGGTTATGCTGCGTGATATATTTCCTAGCGTGATCCCCGGCTATCACATGAATCGCGCGCTGTGGAATACGGTGATTTTAGATGGCTCTGTACCTACGGGGGAAATTGAGCGTATGATAGATAACTCGTTTAAGCTGGTGGTCTCGAAAATGACCAAGAAGGATCAAGCGTCGATATTGATTCATTTATAAGGGATTGTTGTACTGGGCAAGCTTAGCGAGCTTTCCTTTGTTGTCTGCGCATTTCGCAATGACCAGATAAAATCAATACGCCTGTCGCTAGCCACATTAGCCCAGCGATGAGAGCCTCTTCACTGACTCTTTCTGGCTTTCGTAGCCATAGCTGGAGAGGTAGTATCCCGCGAATAATGCACATGGCAGCAATAAAGTAATTGGCGAAAATATATAAAGGTAATGGGCGTAATATTTGAGCAGCGGAAAGGTTATATAAACCTATAATCACAAAAATGGACGCTGCTAGAACTGTTCCTATTGGTGCTAGCCATGTGCCTTGTTGAGCGGATTCAATAATTACCTCAGGCGCCATCTGGGCGCTGTAACAAGCTTCACCTAACCAAATACAAGATAAATGGGCAATGGCCGTTACAAAGGCGATTGTAGCGGCAAGCACTAGACTAATTTGGGCTGCGCTTTTTACATTGATTGTCATCTAAATCCTTTTGATATCAATAACCTCATGAACTTTTAAAGTTTAAATGATGATCAGTTTTAGAATCCAGCACTTTTATTACAAGGTAGCTTTATCGTTAACCTTTAATTCAGGCCAATAAAAAAACCAGCGTTAACGCTGGGTTTTAAGCTGAGTTTATTAGTGCAGTAACTAATCAGCGATTAAGCTAAAGAATCTTGTAGTGGTGGAACTACTTGCTTCTTACGACTCATAATGCCATCGATCCACACTTTACCGTCAACAGAAGCTGCGCCGTAGGCTTTTTCCGTTAAGTCGTCATTGTTGCTGACGACTAGTACTTCTGAGCCTTCTTTCATAATGTCGGTAAGTACTAACAATACGCTGTGGTAGTCGCCTTCCGCTTTTAATGCCGCGATATCGGCCTGTAAGTCAGCTTTCATATCGTCAACTAGAGCTAAGTTGATCAGCTCTAACTGGCCAATGCCCACTTTGTTGCCGTGCATATTGAAGTCTTTAAAGTCACGCATCACTAGGTCACGCACAGGCGTGCCAGCAACCGCTGATTTCACTTCAAACATTTCCATGCCAAGCGCTTTGTAGTCTTCTACACCTGCAATTTCCGCTAATGCTTCAACACATTTAATATCGGCAGTGGTACAGGTTGGTGATTTGAAGATAACTGTGTCAGATAAAATTGCACACATCATAGCGCCAGCGATGTCTTTTGGAATTTCAACACCGTGGAAGTCGTACATCATTTTAATAATGGTGTTAGTACAACCTACTGGGCGAATCCAACACTCAAGTGGTGTTGATGTGGTGATATCACCTAATTTGTGGTGGTCGATAATACCTAATACTGTGGTGTCGTCGATATCGTCTGGGCCTTGGATGCGATCTGAATGATCAACCACGTAAATGCCGTCAGTGTCAGCAAACGTCATTTTTAATTCAGGTTGCTCGAAACCAAATTTGTCTAAGATAAATAAAGTTTCTGGTGATAGCTCGCCTAAACGTGCTGGTTTTACGTCTTCACCAATTTGGTTTTTTAGGTACGATAGGGCGATTGCTGAACAAACTGAATCAGAATCTGGCACCTTGTGTCCGACCGCGTAAGCTGGCATTGATAATTCTCCAAGCGAATAAGGTTAATTGGCGCGTATTCTAGCAGTTTTTGGTGGATAAAAAAAAGCCGCAGTCATTGGCGAAAATGTCTGCGGCTTCACGAATGAGTTTAGCGCTTACTTTCGCTAGTTATAGTAGCTTAAGCATTTTTCTACTTCGTTTTTCGAACCCATGATCACTTCCACACGTTGATGAATATCATTTGGTTCAATATCCATTATCGGCCCTTCGCTGGTCATCGCTAAACCACCAGCTTGCTCAACTAAATAACTCATCGGGTTCGCTTCATACATTAAGCGTAACTTGTATGGCTTCTCTGGATTTTTGTTATCGGCAGGGTAAGTGAAAATACCGCCGCGAGTTAGTACACGATGGATATCGCCAACCATAGCGGCAATCCAGCGCATATTGAAGTTCACACCACGCGGGCCATCGCTACCAGCCACTAAATCGTTAATATAGTTTTGCATTGGCGCTTGCCAGAAGCGCTGGTTCGACATATTAATAGCAAACTCACGGGTGTCGGCTGGTACTTGCACATTGCGCTCAACCAGCAAGTAACCGCCATGCGTTCTGTCGAGTACGTAAAAATGTGTACCTTTACCTGTGGTCATCACCAACATGGTCGACGGGCCATAAAGTACATAACCGGCACAGACTTGTTTGTGGCCTGGTTGCTGGAACTGTTTAGGATCATCAGCGGCAAGCTCAGGAATGGCTTCGTGAATTGAGAAAATTGTGCCTATCAGCGAGTTAATATCAATATTTGAACTGCCATCGAGTGGATCGAACGACACTAAAAACTTGCCGTTAGGGTCGCCAGCCACTGAGGTATCTTCCTCCTCTGACGAAATGGCGCGAACAAAGCCCGATTCCAGCAAAATATCTTTAATTAATTCGTTGGAAACCACGTCTAACTTTTTCTGTACTTCACCTTGAATGTTTTCATCCAAAGTCGAGCCCATTAAGCCACCTAATTGCGCTTGGCTGACACGGAATGAAATTTCTTTAGTGGCGGCAAGAATAGTTTTAATTAACGAGATTAAGTCTAAAGGTACGTCGTCTTCGCGTAATGCTGGCGCTAGTCGTTGCATAGGGTTACCTAGTTGCTTGTTGTTGATGGCAAGTTATTGTTGGCTGGTCGATTTCTATTTGATCCGCCTTCGCCAACTGTATATTGTAGGGCGTGTTGAGCTTTCAGTCTCTAATGTTCAATACGCCTTAGCTAGAGCAAAATTTCTCGGTTGCCAAAAAGCTAGTTAAGTTATGCATTTCGCTGTTGGCACGGGTGATCAATTTATTGAAAGTTTTCACTCTAACTTTTAGCCGATTATAACTCAATTTTGTGACCGTTTTTAGTAAAAATAATAAGGAATTAGGATGAAATTAAATCGTCTGTTAACCGTGCTGATACTCTGCCTTAGCTGGCTTTCCAGCGCCCGGGCAGAGCCTGCTGACTTCGCAGAATTTAGCAAAGACAAGCAATATCAATCAGGCTATTTTTCGTTTTATCACGATGAAAATAGCGGCAAGGTTTACCTAGAAATTGACAATTTTGAGCAGCCGTTTTTATTTCAAAGCAGTATGCCACACGGTATTGGCTCTAACGATATTGGTTTAGATCGTGGTCAACTTGGTGGTACCCGTTTAGTACAGTTTGAGCGTGTTGGCGAAAAAGTGTTTTTACGCCAACATAATACTTATTACCGTGCAAATAGCGATAATAAGCTTGAGCGCCAAGCCATTAATGAAGCCTTTGCCAGCTCAATTATTTGGGGCTTTAAAGTGGCGAAAGCGAGCAAAAGTGGCAAAGTTGTGGTGGATTATACGCCGTTTTTACTTTCTGATATCCACGGTGTCGGTGAGCGCTTAAAACAGCGCAAACAAGGTAGCTTTAAAGTCGATGCTACGCGCAGTGGCTTGTACGCTAAGCGCACCAAAGCTTTTCCTAAAAATACCGAATTTGAAGCAACGATCACGTTTAAAGGGTCAGGTGCTGGCACTTACTTAAAATCAGTGACGCCAGAAAACACAGCGGTAACCGTTAACTTTCATCATTCCTTAATTGAACTGCCTGACGATAATTACCAAGAACGTGCATTCCACCCTTACAGCGGCTATTGGGCAATTAGCCATGCCGATTACGCCACTAAAATTGATGAACCACTGATCCAGCGTGTTATTCCGCGTCATCGCTTAGCAAAGCAAAATCCTGAGGCAGCTGTTTCACCGGCAGTTGAACCAATCGTTTATTACCTAGATGCGGGCGTGCCAGAGCCAGTAAAAAGTGCCTTGTTAGACGGTGCACGTTGGTGGAATCAAGCGTTTGAAGCGATTGGCTACCAAGATGCGTTTCAGGTGAAAATGTTACCAGCAGATGCTGATCCTATGGATGTGCGTTACAACGTGATCCAGTGGGTTCATCGTGCCACGCGCGGTTGGAGCTATGGGGCATCGGTTATTGACCCACGCACAGGCGAAATTATCAAAGGCCATGTTACCTTGGGCTCATTACGTGTCCGCCAAGACTACCTGATTGCCCTTGGCCTAACTTCACCATTTGGCAATGATACAAACGAGGAGAGTGGTGAACAAGCAGATACCAGCAAGCAACAGGAAATGGCACTAGCGCGTATTCGCCAACTATCTGCACATGAAGTCGGCCATACATTAGGTATTGCCCATAATTTTGCAGCCAGTGTGAATAATCGCGCCTCGGTGATGGATTACCCACATCCTTATATCACGCTCAATAACGGTGAAATTGATTTATCAAACGCGTACGACACTGACATTGGTGCGTGGGACAAATACGTAATTGCCTATGGTTATAGTGATATTGCCCCTGAGCTTGAAGATGAAGCACTCGCGGGTTTGATTGCCCAGGCGAAAAGCCAAGGCCTGCAATATATGTCGGATCCCGATGCAAGGCCAAAATCTGGCGGTCATGCGACAGGGCATTTATGGGATAACGGCAAAAATGCCGCCACTGAGTTAAGTCGTGTTTTAGCGGTACGTGAAAAAGCATTGCAAGATTTTGGTATTAACTCAATTGCCAATGGCACGCCGCTGTCAGAAATCGAGCAGGTATTAGTACCAATCTATAACTTCCATCGCTACCAAGTGGAAGCGGCAGTGAAGCTTGTTGCTGGTGTTGATTACAGCTACGAAGTTAAAGGTGAAGGTGAGGTTGTAGGTGTTTCAACTGTCGCGGGTGATAGCCAATACCAAGCGCTAGACGCCTTACTGGCGACCTTAACACCTAAAACGCTCACCCTGAGTGACGAATTAATTGGTTTAATTCCACCAAAAGCCTATGGCTATCAGCGCAATCGTGAAAGTTTTAAAGCCAACACTGGGCTAACCTTTGATCCAGTCAGCGCTGCAGAAGCGGCAGCGAAACATACGGTTGGACTGTTGTTAAATGCCGAGCGATTAGCGCGATTGCAGCAGCAATCGTTAATGGGTAAAGATATTCCATCAGTGGAAAAACTGTTGGATATGCTGCTAGAAAATACCATCAAGCAAAACAGTGAAAAGGGCTTAGGTTTGCTGGTGCAGCAGCGCGTTAATCAGCAAGTGGTTGAGCACTTACTTACCCTGTGGCATAGCGATAAAGTGGTGGCGGAAGTTAGAGCTGAGCTTTATGTCGCCCTTAAAGACTTGGGTGACTGGTTAGATGACAACCGTAAATCACGTAAACACCAAGGTATGAAAGCGCAATTTACTTTATTGGCTGAGCAAATCGACTTTAGCTTAGCGCAAGGCAAGCGCGTCACTCCGGCATCAAGCATTGTGCTGCCGCCGGGCTCACCGATTGGTCATGAATAAGCTGATGCAAAGTGAGAGCTTATTAAGCGAGTTTCATTCGCTAGCATTGCTGGGTATTCCGTTTGATGATAATTCATCGTTTGAACGAGGCCCAGCTAAAGCGCCAGCCGTGATCAAAAACGTGCTGGCGCACGGCTCGCTTAACAAGGGCACTGAGCTTGGGGTCAACCTTGCTGACAACCCCCAGTGGCAAGTTGTTGAGGATGTTAGCTTTTTAGCGGGCAAATCTACCCCATATGGCTTTAACCACGATATTGAACAAGCGGCATTAGCGCAGCTCGCGGCAGGCAATTTATGCTTGTCGCTCGGTGGTGATCACAGTGTTTCCTATCCACTGCTAAAAGCCTACGCGCAGTATTTTCCTGAGCTGACCATACTCCATATTGATGCCCATTCAGATTTATACGACAGCTTTAAAGGCAATCCGTATTCGAATGCTTGCCCGTTTGCTCGGGTAATGGAAGACGGGCTATGTCAGCGCTTAGTGCAAGTGGGTATTCGTACGTTAAATGCTCACCAGATTGCACAAGCGGAAAAGTTTTCGGTAGAAATGTATGAAATGCGGCATTGGCCGCTCGCTAAGCCATTGTCATTTGAAACACCTGTATATTTATCGCTAGATATTGATGGCATAGACCCAGCTTTTGCACCGGGCGTTTCACACCGCGAACCGGGTGGTTTAACGACACGTGAAGTGATTAATCTGATCCATCAAATTGATGCGCCACTTGTCGGTGCTGATGTCGTGGAATTTAACCCCAATCGCGATATCGACGGCATTACTGCCCAAGTTGCGGCAAAGCTGACAAAAGAGCTGGCCGGTAAGATTATTCAATCTAGCTTAAATGGGTAACTGAGCATGTGGGGGTTGTCATGGTTCATTTGGCCTGATTGAATTGGCCTGATTGAATTGGCGTAGATGATTTGGCATTAATAATAAAATTTAATTAACACTTTCACTTTTTTAACCTTAGTTAGCAGTCAAGGATTTGAAAAACTAATTTCACTGAATTTAAAAGGGAATTTATTTTGCGAATTAACACCTTCATACTGCTTGCGCTGCTTTACCTAGGAGTTACTTCAAGCACATACGCGAGTGAAGCAAAGGCATTTATTGAGCTACTACAAAAGCACTACCAGCAAACGGCCTCAATTAGCGCTTTTTCACTGACTCACAGTTATTTTGGCCGCAGTGACCCATATCAATCATGGGACTATCAAGCCCCTAGCCGCTACAAAGCCTTTAAAGTCACAGATATTGATATGGAAAAGCAGCACTACTATCAAAATGTTGTGCATCACTTTACTGGTGGCTTGTATTTAGATGAAGTGCACTTTCAAAATGATAGCGAGAGCTCGCGTTATGAACGCAATGGTATTTCCTTGGGTAAAAGTGCCATAGCGCAGAGTATGAATAGTTTCTCTCGCTACAAAAACTTAACCTTAATGAATCTTGATTTCTTGGCGGTAAGGCCTTTGCTGCAAACAATTAGTGTTAGTCAGGATATTAGTGAGACCATCGACATTCAGCCAGACAAAGTCGCTGGAAAAGTGACTTTAGCGCATCGACAGGCTGAGGGCGCTAAAGGTAAAGAAATCGAGTATGTGTTTAATCTCGCGCCGCTGCGTTTAGAATCCATCAATAACAAAGCGAGAAAACGCATTTTTCTCTATGGCGATTACCGAACAAGCAATGGCTACCACTTCGCACATTCATTGATTAAGCACTACAACGGCGATGTGATCCCCAGCTTTATAACCCGAATTGAGAAGTTTGAGGTGATTGAGCAGATAACACCTGAGAAGCTCACATTGCCCAATGGTTATCGCATCAAACCTGCTGAGCAATATTTAGCGTTAGCTGCTACTGAAATCGCTGAAGACCTTTACTTAATTAACGACGCATCACAAAAGCACAATACCTTATTTACCGTAAACGGCGGCAATATTATGGTGTTTGGCGCACCAAGAAGTAGTCGCTTATCAGAATCTGTGTTGAAAACCATCAAGCAGCAATTTCCTACTAAGCAAATTAGTGGTGTTTATGTCACTCACCCTTATCGTGAACATATAACAGGGCTTTTACCTTTTGTGGAACAAGGGGCGAAAGTGTATGCCGATGACTATACGATTGCGGCAATAAAAGCCTATCCACGCTTTACGGATAAGATTGATAGCTTTTCTTTTGAACCGCTCAGTCATGAGCAAGTGATCAATGGCGTTCAATTTTATGTGCTTGAGAGTGCTCGTTCAAAACGTCAAAGCTTTGCCTACTTTGCGCAAAGCGGAACGATTTATCAGTCAGATTTTCTTGAAATCGCTCGCGATAATACCATTGCCAATATCCTGCCCAGCTATAGCAAACAATTTATTGATTTTGTTCGAGAGTCAAAGCTCAAGGTTAAGCGCATTGTCGCGCAAAATAGGAATAGCAATATTTCGCAGGAGGTTATGAATAAGGCTTATCAAGCGAATACACTATAAGGCAATGGTGTTTTTATGCTGAGCTCTCTATGCATTACCTTTTAATAAAACCTTTCAATAAACAAGTGAACATAGTTAGTCTGCTATGTTCGCTGAATAAACTATCGGTTAATCATCAATTAGGGCAAAATCTACATCATGGCGTTATAGGTTTTATTCATCACTTCTACTGAAATATTGTTGTTTTTGTAATTGCCGACAATACGCTTTAATTTCAGTTGTTTGCTACGGACAAAATCAATAAAAGTTCTAGTGTAATTCGGTATCACTTTAGGAATAGTGTTATCAAATGCGATATTAAGAAAGTTTGCTTGAAAGATAATTTCGCTTTCTTTGAAGTAGACAAAACTTTGTCGTTTAGCGTGCATACTTTCTAAAATATAAAAACTTGCACCATCAATAACTTGTTCATGCTCGATGGTGCGGAATTTGAATGAATCGATATTTTCTGCAAAGCGTGGAAAGGCTTTGATAGCGGCAATGGTATAGTTATCTGCCAATATCACGATTCCTTGCTCCGCATAAACATTAAGGCCTGCTATATCTGGTGTTTGAGGGTGGGTTACATGAATGGCAGCAATGGTCTTTTCGGGAAATTGTTCGCGAATAAGTGCAGTGGTTTTCTTTGCTTGTGCTGGCGAGCCACTTGCGCCAAAGACCATGATTTTATCGCCATTGACTTTAAATAAGCTGTTACGCCAAGCTGAAGCGTCGGTGACGAGAAAAAGGTCTTTGGCAATTTCTGTGGCTGTTAAAACTCCATCTCCCCTTTTAATTTCGGGACCATAGCCTGCTGGAAGCTTTAATTTCGAGGTGTCTACGTGCTCAATGATATCGAACTTATCATTGAAACTAATGTAGGCAGGTACGGGATCGCCGTTGTAATACTTATTCACCGAGCGTGCGAAGGTGAGACCTCTGGTGGTTTGATAATCACCATAAACATGAATTGCTTGCCTTGATTTATTGTTTAGTTTTAGAAGCTGTAAAGGCTCGTTACTGAATTGATAGTCAATAATGCTTTCTTCTGACACTTTATGGGTAAGGGTAGTTGTATTTGATTGATTATCGTGAGCAAGGGTAACTTTACCGCTAATATCAGTTTCATCTAGTAACGGTCTTACAGCCAGAAAGTCGATATTCATTGCCATAAAACTCATAAAGCGATCAAAATTCCCCATACCTCTGTTTAAATACCGTTTGCCTAAAAAGTTACCATTTTTTTCGTAGTAGTAACTTTCCGTGTCATTTTGGTACTGCGCTCTATCAAGTATTTGACCGCCGGGAGAATACAAAATGTCGTTGTCATAAAAGTGCTTTTTCGCCATATCCACTTCGACCATCCTGACCGACAGAACGCGATTCGGTGCTTGATAGTCCCAATAATCATGAGATCGATACTGTTTGTTTAAGAAGTGGTAGCTAAATGAAAAAGCGCTAATTGATCTAGTGGGTTGATAATGGGCTCTGAGTTTTTCAATAAAGTCTTCTGCTTCGCCTGCCCATGCGCTTGCAGCGAGTAATGAAAAAGACATCATAGCGACATTTATTGCGAATGTTATGTGGCGTGTCTTCTTAAATAACTTCAACATAACGATTTTCCCTTCTTCCTTGCATCAATAATCTAACTGGCTGAATAATAAGCTATAAAATATTGATAAAGTGTTCTGCTAATTAGCGATGACAAGTCAGTATTCTGCGTCTAGTTGCAGTTTTCGTGTTCTCCACTTTTTTCAGCTTTTCACTTTTTAGCGAAGAAAGGTGAATTAGCAGACTAGGCTGCTGGGCAGGTGAGCGTAGTACTTACGCACCCATTTCGTTTTATTCCGTTGTGTGATTGTTAAGTGTTTGCTGATACTTGCTAAGCTTTTCTTGATAAGTGCGCTGCCAATAAGGCACAAGGTCTTTAGCGTGCTCGACCGCAAGTTTCTGCTCTGCTACTGCCTTTTTATAGTCTTTCACTTGAAAATAGCTGGCGGCCAGTGCTTCGTGGGCAAAAGCAGATTCTGGATATTGTTGAGTCGCTTTTTGCAGGATCGCAATCGCAGTTTCAGGTTCATTTTCTAACTTTGACTTTGCGAGTGCTTTTAGCGAGTTAAGCGCTGAGACTTCAAAGCCGTATTTTTCTGCCGATAAAAACTGATAGTGGGAAAGAATGGCATCAGCCCCTTGTTTGGCGATAGCAGAATCAGGTGTTAGTGCTTGGTGAACATCGTTAAATATTTCTTCAATGGCATAGCTAGTTGCCAGCACGGGCTGGGTCATATAGTAGTTGCCGTCAAAGCGTTGAATACTGACTTCGGTATGCTCAGGCGCTAGCAGTGTCATCTGCGCAGTGACTTGTTCAAAAGCCGCAAGGTGTGATTTGTCGTAGCTGCTATCACTCATCGAAAGTGCCACGTAGCGGGGTTTGTTGGGTAACTTACTAAATTGTGTTGCTACTTTTTTATGAAGTTTTAGTGGGTGATTGTTGAGTGTCGGGCTGGCAAGAATATATGCATTAAATAAATCAGGTTGATCGAGTAGCAAGCCTACGCCTACAGCGGCATTGCCGGTAAAACCGCTGTATATTTTAAAGCCATTAAGTCGGTAGTTTTTGGCAATATTGGGCAGTAAATCTTGGGCAAAGTACTCTAATAGTTTGGTGCTTTTTCCTTCCACGTACTCAGCATAAATAGCCGCAAAGGCTTCGTTGTAATTTTTTGGCGTCACAATAATGGTTTCCAGCCAAGGCCAAGCTCCGTTGTGACTCATCCAGTCGTGCATGCCTGCGTGCATCGGCTGGCTTCGTGGGTGAATATCAAATAGCAGTATATAACGTTTGTCTGTTTTGGTTTGATAACTAGCGGGCAGGGTAACGTTGTAGATAACTGGTGCATCGACTAACTCAGAAGAAATGGTTAGCTCTTCAATTGGGTTTAAGGCGCTAATCTCTGTTGCGCGAACGTCTAGAGATAAAAGCGACATAGCACCCAATATCGCACACAGTATCGCCAGCATTAGGTAATTACCAAACGTAACCGCTTTGCGTGGGATGATAGGAAATGCTTTGTTGACAGTATGCATTGCGTTCTTCCTTGTTTTTGTTGTTATTTTTAACTAGTGCTTAAAATAATACGACTAGCTTCGTATATTGATAACACAGGCAAAAACATTGTGCAAAATTTAAACTGAATCGGGCTGGGTGGTTCAGACGAATAAGGAAAGAAAAACGGCATGGCGGGAAGGTGTGCCATGCCGGCGGCAACAAAAATTGATTGAACTAGTCGTTTTGTGTTGCCAAAACTGATGTGAGTAAAGTGATTAGTTAGCGGTTACTTTGTTTGTATCAATGCCCTTTGGCTTTTCCGCGCTATGCTTTTCAGCGTTCGCTTTGTCATTGGTTAACATCATTTTGTCGCGTTTTAACGCCCGTGGTTTTGAGAGCACAACAAAGTTACCTACCATAATGGCGATAAAGCCAAACACCGTGTACTGATCCCAGACAAACCCTTCAACCACGGTTGAAATTGCCACGGCAACCGCAGGAAACAGAATATTGGCATACGAGGTTTTATGTGGGCCAATACGCGTCATTAACGATAAATAACAGCCGAAGGCGATCACTGAGCCAAAAATCGATAAAAATAACAATGAGCTGATATAAGATGCAGACCACTCAAAGGTAAACGACTTACCCTGTGCCAGAGCTAACACACTCATAAAAATAGTGCCGTACAGCATGCCCCATGCATTGGATTGAACCACTGGCATTTTATGGTTTTGATTGCGAATCGAAATCATATTACCGGTGGATGCCGATGCCGTGCCAATCAGGCATAGCACTAGGCCGTATAACGTCATATCAGTAAAACTCAAGGTATTCACTTGTGGCCAGAACAAGATCACAATGCCGATTAATCCCAAAGCACCGCCGATAACCACCTGTGAACTGACGGGGGTTTTATACCAAATACGGGCGTTAATAATGTTGAACAACAGCAAGGTTGAAAAGGCAATACAGGTTAGCGCTGAGTTAATATGTTGCTGTGCTTGATAGAGAAAAAAGTAGTTGCAGCCAAATAACGCCATGCCGAAAAGTGCTAACCATAGATGTTGCTTAGCCTTCATTGCCAGTGGCAACTTTCGCAGCCAACAATAGATAAACAAAACAGTCGCGGCTAAGCCAAAACGATAGGCGACCGAGGCTTCAGGCGCGACTTCGCCTAATTGGTAATTAATGGCTATCCAAGTGCTGCCCCAAATCAGCACAGTGAGGATGTAAAGCATGGTGTTGTTCATCGAATGTCCTATCACAATTGGGTATTGAATATCGTTGCTTAAATACGCGACTGATTGTTTATTATTTCACTGATCTTATTTTAGTTGTGCTGCCAGAAACAGTGTCGAAAACTTTGTTTGAAGGCAATGTCTAAAACTAATTGCTTGATAGACAGTGTAGCGAGTGTTTGTTTTAATAACATATACAGAAAAATGAAAATGTAACCTATACAGTTTGCGATGAAACTTCTTAACCGTCAGTCGTCTGATTTCCTCTATCAGCAAATTATTGAGTTTATTGATGATCAACAGCAGCAGGGCTTATTGCGTGCGGGTGACAAGCTGCCGAGTTTACGCAAGCTGAGTAAGCAGTTGGAAATTAGCGTACCTACGGTTAAGCAAGCGTATTTAGAGTTAGAAAAGCAGGGGCGCGTTTGCGCTCGCCCACAGTCAGGCTATTACTTGCAAGCCGAGCAAGCCCGTACCTTGCAGCCTACGCGCAGTAAATGGATGGGTAGTAAGCCTGTGGAGGTCAATTGTCGTAGCTTGATTGAGCAAGTGCACGATGCGGTTCACTTACCCAATACGGTGGCGCTGGGCATTTCTAACCCTGTGAATACTCACCCGCCAGATAAAGCGCTAGCGAGGTTAATGCGCTCAGTGCTCAGCAAAGTGGCAGAAAAAGCGGTGAGTTATGGGCCAGTGAATGGCGACCCTAAGCTGCGTATGCAGTTGGCATTTCGCTATCAAGAGTTGGGAGCTGCGGTCAATTATCAGGATATGCTGATCACCAATGGTTGTCAGGAAGCCTTATCGATTGCATTACAATGTGTGGCTGAAAAAGGCGATGTGATTGCGATTGAATCGCCTTGTTTCTTTGGCCTAATTGAACTAATTGAAAGCTTGGGGATGAAAGCGTTGGAAGTGTATACCTGCACAGAAGACGGTATTTGCCTTGATGAACTGGAAAAAACGCTCAATCAATACCCTGTCAAAGCTTGTCTATTTTCAACGGCGATCAATAACCCCTTGGGTTCACTGATGCCAGATAGTCGCCGTCAGCAAATGGTCGAGCTATTAGAGCGCTATGATGTACCATTGATTGAAGATGATACCTATGGTGACTTGCATTTTGATGGCGAGCGGCCCAAACCAGCGCAACTATATTCCGAAAAAGGGCTAGTGCTGACTTGCTCTTCATTTTCGAAAACGGCAGCCCCCGGCTACCGTATTGGCTGGTTAATTCCGGGACGTTTTGAAGAGCAAGCGAAACGGATTAAGCGAGCGCAATCGTGTTCAACCCCAATGTTGCAGCAATGGACGCTAACCGAATATCTGCTATCGGGTGAATATGATCGCCATTTGACCGTGCTGCGCAAAAAGCTGATCTACAATTGTGAGCGCATGCGGGCGTTAATCGCCGAGCATTTTCCCAATGAAGTTTGTATTGCCAAACCACAGGGGGGCAGTGTGCTGTGGGTGCGATGTCGTTCACATGTTAATACCGATGACTTCTTTCATGAAGCCATTGCTCAAGGGGTAAGTTTTGCGCCAGGTGGGATTTTTTCGCCGTCGGGTAAATATCAGCACTATATGCGCATTAGCTTTGGTGTGCAGTGGCACCAAGATATTGAGCAAGCGATTAAAACCTTGGGGCAGTTGGTTGCCCAATATCAGCACCACTAAGCCGATAAGCTTTACATCAAAAAATAAATTTGAGAGCACTGTGACCAAAGATCCGTTCACTATTTCGAAGAAAATCCTTTTGCCCTTGCTGGCGTCAATTATGGCGCTATCACCGTTGGCAATTGATTTATATTTGCCTGCAATGCCGCAAATTGCCGATGAGCTCACTACAACAATGCCGAGTGTACAAAATACGTTGAGTGTTTACTTAGTCGGTTATGCGCTTGGTTTACTGTTTTTTGGCCCAATAGCCGATAAATATCCACGTCGTCATTTGGTGATGATAGGGCTGATTGGCTTTACGCTCGCCACCTTGGCGCTGCCCTTTGCTACCAGCATTGAAGCTTTTACCGGCGTCCGCTTTGTCCAAGCTTTTATCAGCAGTGCGGCGACTGTTGTGGTGCCGGGCACGATTCGTGAGATTTATCAGAAAAACACGGCCAAGGGTTTATCGTATGTCAGTATGATCATGATGCTGGCACCCATGATTGCGCCTAGTATTGGTAGTGTGATTTTGGCGTTACACAGTTGGCAGGCGATTTTCTTTGCACTCGCCTTTTATGCCTGTTTGATCTTACTGTTTGCCTTTAAACAATTACCTAATCGCGCAGAGCCCACAACAAATAAGGAAAGTGAGGAAAGTGAGCAGCAAGCCACGCCGCAGACCACAACTCCTAGTTTTCTTGGCCGTTATAAAATTGTCTTAGGCAATAAACCAGCGCGCATAGAGCTGATCGCATCTATGATGATTTCACTGGCGTTTTTCGCTTATATCACGGCGGTTCCGTTTGTTTATATGACGGTTTTCCAAGTCAGTGAATTTACTTTCAGTGTGCTGTTCGCGGCGACTGTTGGTGCCTTAATGACTGCGCACTTTATTAACACTCGTTTAGTCGTGCGCAAAGGCTCGTGCACTATGCTTGGCTATGGGCTATTAGTGGCGGTGGTTTCATCAAGCAGCTTAGTGATAGTTAACTACTGGCAGCTACCTATTGCCTATACAATCGCGTCTGTATTGCCATTGATGGGCAGTATTTCCATGATAGCGGTTAATGCAGATGCCATTATTCTGCAAAAATTTGCTGAACAATCAGGCACTGCCACGGCAGTGATTGGCGTATTACGTTTTGGTATTGGCGGTTTAGCGGGGCCAATTTTAGCCTTCTTTTATGATGGCTCTGCAATGCCGTTTAGTTTGCTGATGTGGTTATCAGTGCTTGTCGTCTTGCTTGTGCAACTGCCGCGCTTTCTTGGTGAAAGAAATGTTGTGGATAAAACGGCTCAGCAATAGTAACTAAGCCTGACTGAACTGAATGGCTTAGATCAATGAATAAGGAAACAACAATGAAAAAAGTAGCAATTATTTTAAGCGGCTGTGGCGTATTTGACGGCAGTGAAATTCACGAGGCGGTGATCACCATGTTATCGGTTGAGCAAAATGGTGCCCAGTACCAGTGTTTTGCCCCTGATGTCACGCAAATGCACGTGGTTAATCATTTAACTGGCGAAGTTGCTGAGCAAGAGTCTCGTAATGTGCTTGTTGAAGCTGCCCGCATTGCCCGTGGCGAAATTAAGCCTGTGACGGAGCTGAATGCTGACGACTTTGATGCCTTGCTATTACCGGGCGGCTTTGGCGCAGCGAAAAATTTATGTGATTTTGCCATTAATGGCGGTGAAGCTTCAATGAATAGCGATGTGTTAGCAGCTTGTCAAAGCTTTGCAAAGGTAGGTAAGCCAGCCGGTTATATCTGTATTTCACCGGCAATGATCCCTATGGTTTATGGTCAAGGCGCACAAGCGACAATTGGCACTGATCTAGATACTGCAGCAGGCGTTACCGCGCTTGGTGGCGAACATATTGAATGCCCAGTGTCTGAGTTTGTGGTTGATGAAGCTAATAAAGTGGTGAGTACGCCTGCCTATATGCTAGCGGGTAATATCTCAGAGGCCGCTGACGGTATTGGCAAGCTGGTGAAGCAAGTGCTAGCCATGGCTTAAGGCTACCGCCAGATTGCCTGCGCAGAAATTTTAATCTGCTTGGTTTTTGCGCTAAGCTATTGATTAAGAGTTAGTTAGCCCTTGGCTAGCTAACTATTATTCACAGTATTGATTAGTAGCAGGTAAGCAATGAAAATCGTTAATAAGTGGTCAACTTTAGGTATAACTTTCATTGTCCTGCTGCTGTTGGTGATGTATGCCAGTGCGCCTCTGGTCACTTACTTTGCCAATAAACCGCTGGCTGAGCAAAACCTTGCGCTTGAGATCAAACAGTTAAGATTCAATCCGTTCACTTTTTCTATCGAAGTTGAACAACTTGCTGTTAATCATCAGCCTACCAATAATCAAGAAAAAGCAGTTGATGCTCAACAATTGCTGTCATTACAGCATTTAGCACTAAACCTGGATGCATGGCGGCTTTTTAGTGGCGAGATCCATATTGAATCTGTTGATTTAAATGGTATTGGTGTGCAAAGCGAGCTGATTGAACAAGAGCTCTCGTTTGCTGGTTGGCAGCCAATAGCGGCAGGCGACAGTGATGAATCAGAATCTGCATCAAGTGGTGAGAATAGCCAGCCTTGGCTGATGCGCGGTGACAGCTTAATACTGGAAGATTTTACTTTTACGCTACAAGCTAAGCGTCAACACAACTGGCACATCAATAAGCTGGTGTTATCCGAAGTTGCTGTCAAGCCAAACGCAAATAACCACGGCCAAGAGATCGCCTTAAAACTGCTGTTAGAAAGTCAGTTAAACCAGCAGCCTGTAAACCTTAATCTCGCTTTAACTCATAGTGCTGATAAAACGCAGTTAACACTCAGTAAGTTGCAACTTGCTGTCCAATTGAGTGATTTTAGTGAATGGTTGCCTCAGGAATTACAGCTGTCGGGGCAAGTTGAATTCTCGGCAGAGGCCAAACTCAATAAATCGAGTGGGCGGGCACTTACCAATTGGCAGCTTGTTGATATAACAAGTCAGCTCGCGACTAGCGATTTACATTTCGCTGTGCCTGTTAGTGAGCCAGTCGCGCTTCAAAACTCCACGTTAAAGCTAGGCAAGATAGATCTAGCTATCTCTACTGACAAATTCAATGTTGTGCAGCTAGAAGGTGATGGCACTGATAGCAAAGCATTCGATATTAATAACCTAACAGGGGCAGTATTAGCCCAGCTGGCTATAGAGAAGCTCGACTGGCAGCTAACCAATGGCGATGTTTTAGCGACGATAGCATCAATAACCGCTAGTGATGCCAGAGCTGTGTTGCCTGAGCAATCATTTCAGCTTGCCTCACTAAGCCTGACTGACGGTATGATTTCTCAAGCGCAAAATTTACATTCCATTCAATTAAACGAGGCGCAACCTAACGCTTTAGCAAATTTTGAGATGCTAGATATTACGGCGATAGCGTTAACGCCAGAAGAATTAAATATAGCGGATATCGCCATTAACTTAACCCAAGCTTCGGTTTATAAAAGTAATGTCTTAGCGGCGGAAAACTGGGTATTGGCTGAGCCAAACAAACAAAACACGGCAGAGCAAACAGAAGAAAAAACTCAAGAAACTCAAACCAGTAGTGAGCTGACTGCTAACCATGAGCAAAACAACAGCCCTGTTATTCGTATTGGGCAAATTACTGTGACTGGTGAAGGTGCGATTACTATGTTTGATTATACGCCCAGTGAACCGGTTATTCAGCGTTTAACCCTAAACGAACTTTGGTTAAAAAATCTAGATTCGAGCCAGCCGCAATCCTCTAGTTCATTTTTGCTAAATAGTCAGTTGGGTAAACGTTCGAGCATTGAAATTGCGGGCGATATTTATCCATTCACTGAACACGGCGATTTAAACGTAAAAGGCAAGATGTCAGCGGTTAATTTAGCGCCATATTCACCCTATGTAGTGGATGCAATCTATCATAAAATTACCCAAGGGCAGCTCACTGCAGACTTCGCATTTAATTTAAAGGAGCAACAAATCGACGGCGAAGTAACGACTTTGCTTAAAGCGATGGAGCTGGCGCAAGCACCTAATACAAAACGTTCTAACGAAGAAAAGAGTAAAGCTAGTGGTAGTCTTATCCCAATCAATGCCGCAATCAGCCAGTTAACCGATAGCCAAGGTAATATTGAACTGACTTTTCCATTAGCCGGTGATATTAATCAGCCTAATTTAGGTATCGGCGGCTTGATCTCCTTGATCACGGAAAAGGCGCTAAAACAGGGGGCGAAGAATTATATGATTCAGACCTTTTTGCCTTACGCCAATATCATCACTGTCGCTATGCTAGCCAGTGATAGCTTATTTGAAATCTCAATGGAAGATTTGCCATATCAGGCAGGGCAATCGGAGCTATTAGCGCCTCAGCTAGCCTACGCGAAACAACTTGCTGCCGTTTTAGCACAGCAAAAAGATGCGCAGGTAGTGATTTGCCCGAAAGTGATTAAACGTGATATTGCAGTAGATGACGAAGCAGCATTAAGCGGCGAGCAAAAAACGCAGTTATTGGCATTAGGTGAGTCCCGATTAGATCTGTTTACCGAGCATTTAATTGCAACATTTGGGGCAAATGCTGAACGCATTATTCATTGCCAGGCGGCAGTTGAACCAAATAATAATGTCCAGTCTAGGTTATCGTTTGCGATAAAGTAAATACTTACTTAGTCACACTGAAAAAGGGCTACATGATCATATTAGTATAAGCGCGTAAGTATAAGCGGGGAGGTTTAGCCTTCCGCTTCTTGTGCTTTAAGCTTAGCCTGCTGAATACGCCACTTTTGCAACTTTTCGTAATAATCATCCCAAACACAGGGGCAACAGGCACCGCCACCACAACAGTCGTCATCTGCTGGTGGGTTTGGCTTTTCTAGTTGTTCTTGCATGGGTAGCACTGTCGTTACTTTAGACACTATTGGCACTCATTTTGGGTAGGCAAGCAGTATACGTAATATTACCCTGCGCTTCATTAATAAAAAACGCTAACCTAAGTTAGCGTTTTTTATCGAGAAACAATGAATGAGCGTTATTCTTGCTCAGCCAATTTCTTCTCAAGGTAGTGAATATTAGCACCACCGTTAACAAAGCCTTCATCACTTAAAATGTCTTGGTGAAGTGCAATGTTAGTTTTAATGCCATCTACCACTAACTCGTTTAACGCATTGCGCATGCGAGCAATTGCCACGGCGCGGTTGTCACCATAAGTGATCAACTTGCCTACCATCGAATCGTAGTGGGGCGGCACTGAATAGTCTGCGTAAATGTGTGAATCCCAGCGAACGCCTAAACCACCTGGTGGGTGGAAGCGTGTGATTTTACCCGGTGAAGGAATAAAAGTGCGTGGGTCTTCAGCGTTGATACGACACTCAATTGCATGGCCCGCAATTTTGATATCGTCTTGGGTGTATGAAAGCGGCTGACCGGCTGCAACACGCAGTTGCTCTTTGATCAAATCAACACCTGTGATCATTTCAGTGACAGGGTGCTCTACCTGAATACGGGTGTTCATTTCAATAAAGTAGAACTCGCCATTTTCATATAGGAATTCGAATGTACCCGCACCGCGGTAATCAATTTCGATACAAGCATTGCAGCAACGTTCACCAATTTTGGCGCGCATTTCTGGGGTAATACCAGGTGCTGGAGCTTCTTCCACGACCTTCTGGTGACGACGCTGCATCGAACAGTCACGCTCACCTAAGTGAATCGCATTGCCTTGGCCATCAGCGATCACCTGAATTTCAACGTGACGTGGGTTTTCAAGGAATTTCTCCATGTAAACCATGTCATTATTGAATGCTTGACGTGCTTCAGTTTTGGTTAGTTGAATGGCATCAAGTAGTTCAGACTCTTCGCGAACTACACGCATACCACGGCCACCACCACCACCAGAGGCTTTGATGATCACTGGGTAACCAATGCGCTTACCATGAGCAAGGTTAGCTTCATTATCGTCAGTTAACGGGCCATCTGAGCCTGGTACACATGGTACGCCAGCTGCTTTCATGGCGCGAATGGCTGCCACTTTATCACCCATGATGCGAATGCTTTCTGCTTTCGGGCCAATAAAGGTAAAGCCAGATTGTTCAACCTGCTCGGCAAAATCAGCGTTTTCCGCTAAGAAACCGTAGCCGGGGTGAATGGCGACAGCATTAGTCACTTCCGCGGCAGTAATAATGCTTGGAATATCTAAGTAGCTTTCGGTTGCAGGTGGTTTACCAATACAAATGGTTTCATCAGCGAGTAGAACGTGTTTTAAATTACGATCTGCTGTTGAATGCACCGCTACCGTTTTAATGCCGAGCTCTTTACACGCGCGCAATATACGCAGTGCAATTTCTCCTCGGTTGGCGATAACAACTTTTTCTAACATGAAATTACCCTTAATGGTTGGGCTTATTCAATGATGAATAGCGGTTGGTCAAATTCAATAGCGTCTTCGTTCTGCGCTAAGATCTCTTTAATGACACCAGACTTATCTGCTTCAATTTGGTTCATCATTTTCATTGCTTCAACAATACATAGCGTATCGCCAGCGTTAACATGTTGGCCTACTTCAACAAATGACGCTGCATCTGGTGATGGAGACGCATAGAAAGTACCTACCATAGGTGAGCGTACAATGTGACCAGAAAGTGCCGCCGGTGCACTTGCAGCTTCTGCAGGCGCCGTGGCTGGTGCTACTGGCGCAGGCGCTGCCATTGGCGCAGCTTGCATAACTGGGGCTGCTACCATAGTGCCGCCTTTGTTGATGCGAATAGATTCTTCGCCTTCAGAAATTTCAATTTCGTTAATACCTGATTCTTCAACGAGTTCGATCAGTTTTTTGATTTTTCTAATATCCATGTTTACACCTTGTTGTCGCGTGTGGATTCTTGTGTATCGCCAGTGCCCAAGTAGTTAATTTGGTGCTGACTTAAGTAATTGTTTATTCGCGCTTTCAAGCGCATAAAAATATCCCTGGCTACCCAATCCACATATCACACCAAAGGCAATATCGGAAAAGTACGAGTGGTGTCTAAATACTTCACGCTGATGGACATTTGACAGGTGTACCTCAATAAAAGGAATACTCACTGATAAAAGCGCATCGCGCAGCGCAACACTGGTATGGGTATAAGCTGCAGGGTTAATAATGATGAAATCAATTTTTTCGAATGACTGATGAATTCTATCAATCAAGTCACCTTCAGCATTTGATTGAAAGTGCGTAAGGTTAATGTCTTTTTGTTCGGCTGCTTGGGTTAAACTTGCCATAATTTCTGCTAGCGTTTCACGGCCGTACACATCGGGTTCACGCTTACCTAGCATATTCAAATTAGGGCCGTTCAGTACCAAAACATTAAATTTTGCAGTCATCTTTCTTAAATTTGTCGTAATTTGTTGCTATGTGTTGATATTGTCACAAAGTATTTAAGATGAAAACAGGGTTGAACAAAAAATCACCTTAAAAATTAATTTTCGTCACATTATAGTGATTTCGCCGAATATAGCAGCAAAATACTGGTCTAATCACTGAAGTATACAAAATGCTTTGCGCGGTCGAGTAAATTAACTACAATTAGCTTAATTGCTCGCTTTTAATTGTTTGATTATCAACCAATTGTGGGGCAGTACGTGTAGCGTTTTTGCTATCCCGTTAAAATAGTGAAGTACACAAGGACGTTGTTATTAACAAGTTAATTATCCTCGTTGTTTTCCTCGCTTTATTTTCTGCATCCTCGTTAGCAGCAGACGTTTCAGCTGTGGTGAATCAATCAGTTGAGCACACTAAGCTGTCTAAGCTTGAGCTTAGAAGGATTTTTTCAAAGCGCATCACTCGTTGGCCTGATGGTCAGCCGATCGTGGTATTTGTGCTCGCCAGCAATAATCCAGTCCACCAGCGATTCTCAAAAGAAATATTAAAGATATTTCCTTATCAGCTAGACAGAATTTGGAACAAGATGATTTTTTCCGGCGTTGGGAGTGCGCCAATTGTAGTGAAAGATCTCGAAACCTTACTCGCTGAGGTAAGAAATACACCAGGCGCCATTGGCTATGGCGAAAACATTGCAGAACAAGGAGGCTTGCATGTTATTGAAATTATTCGTTAAAGTCCAAAAAATATTTGTGCTAAGCCTAGCCTTCGTAACTGCAACAAGTTGGGCTGATGAACAACAAAATGTTCAATTTCATGGGTTTATCGCTCAAGGCATCGCAAAATCGCAGGGCAGTGATTTTGTTAATGATGATGAAGATGTGTCAGCAGAATTAACCGAAATTGGTTTCAATATTTCCTATCAAATAAATGAGCAACTCAGATTTGCAGGTCAAGCTGTTTACTTGAACGCGGGCAACCGACTAGCAGAAGGTGGCAGAATTGATTATGCCCTCTTTGATTGGTCAGTATTTCAGACGCCAGAAAGCCAATTAAACCTTTATTTAGGGCGCTATAAAAATTATCACTGGCTCTATTCAAGTACGCGCGATGTACCTATGACCAGACCGAGCATTGTGTTGCCACAGGCCATTTACTTTGATGGTTTTCGCGATATTGCTGTAGGTGGCGACGGCGTAGCACTTTCTTATAAGCAAAATCATGCAACTTGGGGCGATTTTGATTTTAACCTCAGTTATGGCACGTCAAGTATCTCGGATAAACAGACTGAAATTATTCTAAGTGAGCTGGCAACGGGGCGAATGAATCATGACCTTGATTACCAAGGTAGTATTTTCTGGCAGCCTCAAAATAGTCAATGGCGCTTTGGCATCGCAGCACTCGACAGCGAGTTTACTTACGCTCAAGGTCAAAGCGATAGCTTCCGAGATGCGACCATTATTTTTCAGCGATATTTGCTCAATGGCAGGTATGAAGGTGAATTATGGGAATTTAGCGGAGAAATCATTCAAGAGCGGTTTTTACTGGAAGGATTCTATAGTGATAACTTTCGACAAGATAATTTCGGACAAGGATTCTTTATTCAATCTCGCTACTTACTCAATGAAAATACGCGTTTACTAGCGAGGCTAGAGCGCTTTTATGCTAATAAAGATGATCGAAGAGGAAATCAGCTATCAGCGAATACGGGTGGGCAAATACCTCATTATTTTGGCTATCAGCACGATACTGTCGTGGGGCTGTCGATACGCCTAGCTGAACACCTAGAGTTGCAATTAGAACACCACTGGTTTGAGGGAACGGCTCGGTTAACCCCTGTTGTTGTGCCTAATACCGCGATAAACAACGACAAACACTGGCAACTTTGGTCTGCTCAACTTATGTATTGGTTCTAAAATGAATCGCACGTTTATTAGTGTTCCATTAAAACTACTGGCATTAATTGTTGGTACCTTGCTGCTGGTGAGTGCTGGCTTTTCAAGCCTGTCTTTGTGGCGGCTGGAACAAGAATTTACTCAGTTTCAGCGCGATAAGCTTAACTTGGGCAGTGCGCAGTTTAGTGTTGAGAAAGCGCGACTCGATAACCAGCTTCGCATTTGGGTAGAGTCTTTCTCTGATATTGTTGGTGTCAATGAAAAACCTAACTTTGATGATTTAACGAATGCGGTTGCTGAACAGTTCTATGCTTTACAATTACATTTAAACGTAGAAAACCTATGGTTGATTGACGAAAATTTGCAAACCCTCTGGTTATCACCAGAGAGCACGCCAAGGCTTGTCCGTGAGCACGCTAACGAAGTGTTACGAATGCAAGAGCCGCTTAGTACTATAGACTGCCAAGTTGATTGTCAGCTTTTTACTAGCGTTCCGGTGATAAACGAAAATGGCAAAATTGCGGTGGTCACTATGTCGGCGTCGTTAATCGACATTATTTTCTCGCTGCATCAAAGTTTAAATAGTAATGTTGCGGTGATCAGCTTGCCGTCTGGCCAAACCCTGTCTTTGCAACAAGTGTCTTTTATTTCTGCTTCCAATCAAGCGCAACTTAAAAAATTGTTTGCCCAGCATCCAGAGCAACTTCCGCTCGCGCAGGTGATGGATGAAGGCATTCAGCTGAGTCAAAACCATTCACATTATTTGTTGAATTTTATGCCGCTCGCGACAACGTCGACACGCGAATATTTTTTAGTGCTTATTGATGATGTCAGTGACTTCAAGGAAAAGAATGAGAATTATCGCAATTATTTCTTAGTGACTGAGCTATTTATCTTTATTACGCTGGCGCTCTTGGTCTTCTTCGTGACAAGCCCGTTTGCGCGCCGTCTTATTAACCTTGCTAATGCACTGCCAATGCTGTCGCGCAGAGAGTTTAATGAATTTAGGAAAGTACCGTTAAAGCGACGTAGCTTGTTTGTGGACGAGCTAGATATAGTAGCCAATGCTGCACAAGACTTAAGTTTTGAGCTTGAGCAATTGAATATGGAAGTCGAGCAAAAAACGCAAGAGCTTGAAAATATTGCGATGTATGATTTGCTTACCGGCCTTCCTAATCGCAATATGTTGAATCTTCAACTGCATAAGCAAGTGGCGAGTTTACATCGCAGCAAGGAAGGTATCGGTGTACTTTTCCTTGATTTAGATGATTTCAAAAAGGTCAATGATAGCCATGGTCATGGTGAAGGTGATCGTTTACTTGAAGAAGCAGCTAATCGTATTCGCACCAGTATTAACAAAGCAGATCTGGCATGTCGTTTTGGTGGTGATGAGTTTGTTATTGTCTTGCCGCAAATTGCTTCAATAGAGGAAGCGGTTTCGGTGGCAAAAGAAATACTTGGTCGTTTTAAATTACCCATTAAGGTAGGTTCTGGTGTTTTCTATGTTTCAACTAGCATTGGTATTGTTTATAGCGATAACGAAGCGATACGAGCGGAAGACTTAGTAAGCTTTGCCGATATTGCCATGTACGAAGCGAAGAAAAGTGGCGGCTCGCAATACCATATATATAAACCTGAGATGTTTACGCGAGTTGCACAGCGTGTTGAACTTGAAGGCGAAGTGCGCCAAGCCTTATTGAAGCAACAGTTTAGCTTGAGCCTTCAACCTCAACTCAGTGCGAAAGATAAGAAGCTGATTGGTTTTGAAGCGCTATTGCGCTGGCACCATCCTGAGCGCGGTATGATCCCGCCTGATGAGTTCATACCAATCCTTGAAAACTCAGAGTATATGATTGAGTTGGGTTACTGGGTGATGCGTCGTTGCTTTGAACTGGTCAGTGAGTTTTTAGAGCAAGGGCTGATTGATGTGCGCGTTGCCATTAATTTATCAGCGATGCAGTTTTTAGACCCACACTTAAGTGATTATCTACGCCAGTTAATGCGCCGCTTTAATCTGTCTGCGAAACATTTTGAACTAGAGTTGACTGAGCAAACACTCGTTTCTGATATTGATACTGCGATTGGGGTGATGACCAGTCTGAAAAAAATAGGCTTCAGTTTTGCCATCGACGATTTTGGTACGGGTTATTCGTCACTTGCCTATTTGAAAAAAATGCCCGTCGATGTCATAAAAATCGATAAAAGCTTTATTTTTGGCATGTTAGAAAATCATTCCGATTATCAAATTATTATGTCGACCATTGCGATGGTGAAAAACCTTGGCCTTACTGTCGTGGCCGAAGGCGTTGAAAGTGGTGCCCAGCTGCGTAGTTTAACCATGAACGACTGTGATATTATTCAGGGCTACTATTTTTCCAAACCCGTGCCCGAAGTCGAATTAAAATCCTTTTTGGCTGAGCGCTTAGTTGATGGTTACTGGAAAACCCAAGCAAAGCAGCATTAATTTCAAAATAAGAATACATCTATGACAACTTGGTCTGATCTGCTCGCCGCAGAAAAGCAACAGCCTTATTTTCAAGAAACCCTAGCCTATGTTGAACAGCGTCGTGCTGAAGGCGTTACTATTTATCCACCGAAAGACGAAGTCTTTAACGCGTTTCGCATTCCAGCGTTTGACAATATTAAAGTGGTCATTTTAGGGCAAGATCCTTACCACGGCCCTGATCAAGCACATGGCCTATGTTTTTCCGTTAAGCCGGGGATCAAGCCGCCCCCGTCGTTGGTGAATATGTACAAAGAGCTGGCTACCGATATCGATGGTTTCGAGATCCCTAGCCATGGCTATTTGCAACCATGGGCAGAGCAAGGTGTGCTGTTATTAAACACGGTATTAACGGTGGAGGCTGGGCAAGCACACTCGCATAAACACTTAGGCTGGGAACAATTTACTGATCGCGTAATTCAAACGTTAAGCGATCACGGGCAAGGGATTGTGTTTCTGCTGTGGGGCTCACATGCCCAGAAAAAAGGCAAAACCATTGATGGTAGTAAGCACCATGTGCTTAAAGCACCACACCCATCGCCACTATCAGCGCACCGCGGTTTTTTTGGTTGCCGTCATTTTTCACAAGCGAATCAATTGTTAGTTAATCAAGGTAAAACACCCATTACTTGGCAGGTATAGCGTGGCAGGTATAGCTTGGCTGCTATAACTTGTTAGGTGTAGCCTGACAGCTACACTCGCTTGATAAAGCCTAAGGACATTAGTCTGCATCAAAACAAAAACGCCGAGTTAGCAATAACTCGGCGTTTTTCATTACTTGAATGATTAAGCTTTAAACGATTAATCGTTTAAGTTACTTTCAAACTAATTAAATGTTGAATTTACATGAGCAGCAAATTCAGGTGCGCCCATAAAACCGGTTACACGCTTGTTGCTAACTTCATTACCTTGCTTATCAAAGAACAGAATTGATGGGAGGCCGAACACATCAAAGTGTTCCATTAATTCCACTGAGCTATCAGCGCCTGTATCCGTTAAATCAATTTGAACCAAAAGTGTATCTGCTAACGCTTTCTGCACTTCTGGTTTCGGGAATGTGTACTCTTCAAATTCTTTACACGCGATACACCAGTCAGCGTACAAATCCAGCATGACCGTCTCGCCGCGCTGATTTGCCTCAGCAATCGTCGTTTCTAATTCTGCAAGGTTTGCCACACGAACAAAGTGTTTAACATCAGATTCATGGCTGCTGGCAGCAACGGCTGGTTGTGGGAATACTTGCTTGTAAAGCTGGTTTGCACCGACGAATAGCGCTAGGAAAATCACTAAGCTACGCGCACCATACCAGAAGTTTTTATTGGTATTTTGATTCGCTACATAGAAGTAAGTAGCGGCACCTAGAATAAGTAGCGACCATAGCGCACCAGAAATGCTTACCGGTAAGAAACGCTCCAATAAGAAAATTGGCACAGCTAGTAGCAAAATACCAAAGATGTTCTTGATGATGTTCATCCAAGCGCCGGCCTTCGGCAGTAATTTACCGCCAGAGCTACCTAGTACTAACAATGGTAAGCCCATACCAATACTTAGCGCGTATAGTGCTGCTGCACCTAAGACGATATCGCCAGTTTGCGAAATATAGATTAAGGCGCCAGTTAATGGTGCGGTGGTACAAGGTGAAGCCACTAAACCTGAGATTGCGCCCATTGACGTTACGCCAGTGTATGAGCCACCTTCTTGCTTGTTGCTCATCTCGTTTAGCTTGTTCTGCCAGCTTGCAGGTAGCGCTAGGTTAAACATGCCGAACATAGAAAGTGCCAAGAATACGAATAGCACACTCAAGACAATTAATACCGCGGGGTGTTGGAACATGGCTTGGAATTGGGCGCCAGCGAGGGCTACAACAACACCTAAAATCGTGTAGGTAATCGCCATACCTTGCACATAGAAAAACGATAGGCTAAAGGCGCGTTTCGTTGATAAGTTATCGCCTTGGCCAACAATAATACCCGTTAAAATTGGGTACATAGGGAAAACACAAGGGGTGAATGACAACAGTAAACCACCCGTAAAGAAGGCGATTAAAGTCACTAGCAAGCTTTCGTTTTGCAACAGTGACAATAATTCAAACTGCTCGCTGCTTGCGCCAGTTGCTTGTGATGAAGCTGCTTTTGTTGAAGGTGCTGACGTTGAAGTCGCTTGCTCGGCTGGCGCATTATTGGCTGAGCTATTTAACGCCGCTAAAACATTGCTCGTGTCACTCGCTTTAACTTCATTTAAATCAACCGTTTTGGTGGTTGGTGGGTAGCAAAGGCCCTTTTCCGCACAGCCTTGGTAACGAATGGTGACACTTGAACCGTCGGCTGCTTCAATAATTGGTAGCGTAAACTCTACGTCTTTATTGAAAATTTGTTGAACGCCAAAGAATTCGTCTTCGTGCTCTTTACCAGCAGGTAATTCAACTTCCGCTAGCGTTGCACCTTCTGAAGTAAAGCGAAATTGATGACGGTATAGGTAGTAGCCGTCTTTAACGTTAAAGCTGACTAACAACTTGTCTTTGTTTTGGTGAAAATCAAAAACAAAGGCTTCATCTACTTTTAGGAACTCATTGTCATTGCTAAATAAGCTTGACGCTGAGGTATCAAAAATACTGTCTTGTGCGTTTGCATCAGTTGGTGCTAGTGAAAGCACAAACCATGTCAATAAGAGTAAAGCGAACTGTTTCATAAACTACTTTAACGAACCTGCAATCCAGTCTAAATATGCGTTATTGCCTTGCTGGATATCTAGGGCAATAACTTCCGGTACCTCGTAAGGGTGGAGTGCTTCGATACGAGCCGATAACTCGTCAAAGATCTCAGCTGTTGTTTTGATAAGCAGCATCACTTCATCCTCTTTTTCAATTTTGCCCTGCCATTGATACACAGAAGTGATCCCCGGCACCAAATTAACACAAGCCACTAACTGCTCGGTTACCAGTTGCTCGGCAATTTGCTCGGCAACCACTCTACTTGGGCAATTACATAATACGACTTGAAACATGGCTTTATGGCGATTCTTTCAGGCAAAAATAATGGGCTATTTTTACCATATTTAGGCCAACAATGCATCGTACTAGGTCGCGAATAACCCAGCAATGCAGCCAGCAAGTGTATCGTGTGGTTGAAAATGACCCGACAACCCTCATATAAGTTTCAAGATTATTTTTGGATGAGCTTATGTTCCGAGTTTTATTTATTCTTTTCGTTATTGTTCCCATCATTGAAATTGCGGTGTTAATGCAAGTAGGCTCGCTAATTGGTGCATGGCCAACGGTAGCGATTGTGGTCATCACTGCCTGGTTAGGGGCGAAGAATGTTAAAGCACAAGGAATCGCGACTATTCAAAACTTACAAACTAAAATGGCGGTGGGTGAAGAACCATCACAAGAAATTGTTGCTGGCTTATTGCTACTAGTTGCAGGCGTGCTGCTAGTTACCCCAGGCTTTGTGACTGACGCTTTTGGTCTATCATTGCTTATTCCACAAGTGCGTAATGGTTTAGTGGCAAGTGTGCAGCAGCACCTAGCAACGCAAACTGTTCAGGGAATGCAAGGTATGGGCGGTGCAAGCTTTACCTATCGCCAGCAAAGTCATCATGCTTCAGGCCAACCACATGGCTTTGAACAGCACACAGATCCTTTTGACAAAGCGCGAACGAAAACGAGTAACGTCGAGCAAGGTAACACCATTGAAGGTGAGTTTGAGCGCAAGGACTAAAAAATTTAATTATCAGGGTTGTATTGATAAAATACGGCCCTATTTAATTCTTCAACAATTTACATAAACACTATTCTCAGGAGAGAACATTCATGAGCATTCGTCCATTACACGATCGCGTAATCATCAAACGTAAAGAAGTAGAGTCGAAATCTGCTGGCGGTATCGTATTAACGGGTAGCGCTGCTGAGAAATCAACGCGTGGTGAAGTTGTTGCTGTTGGCAACGGCCGCATCCTTGAAAACGGTGAAGTACGTGCCCTAGACGTTAAAGTTGGCGACCAAGTTATCTTTAGCGAAGGTTACGGCGTTAAAACTGAAAAAATCGACGGCGAAGAAGTACTTATTCTTAGCGAAGGCGACATCTTAGCCATCGTAGAATAACGAGCAGCATTGATAAATTATTACCGCGCTTGCTGTAGCACAACATGCAGCATTAGCGGTGAATAAACTATTGCCATACCTGCTGTAGCACAACATGCAGCAACCAAGGGCGATAAGACGATAAAAGATAGGAATTAATATCATGGCAAAAGACGTATTATTCGGTAATGACGCTCGCGCTAAGATGCTTAACGGTGTTAACGTTTTAGCTGATGCAGTAAAAGTTACCTTAGGTCCAAAGGGCCGTAACGTAGTATTAGACAAGTCATTTGGCGGCCCATCAATCACTAAAGATGGTGTTTCTGTGGCAAAGGAAATCGAACTTGAAGACAAGTTCGAGAACATGGGCGCACAAATGGTCAAAGAAGTAGCGTCTAAAGCAAATGACGAAGCTGGTGACGGTACAACAACTGCAACTGTACTTGCGCAATCAATCGTGAACGAAGGCTTAAAATCAATCGCTGCGGGCATGAACCCAATGGATCTTAAGCGCGGCATCGACAAAGCGGTTGCAGCGGCTGTAGAAGAGTTAAAAGCGATTTCTACACCATGTGCTGATAATAAAGCGATCGAGCAAGTAGGTACTATTTCTGCAAACGCTGACACTAGCGTTGGTGAAATCATTGCTACGGCAATGGACAAAGTAGGCACTGAAGGCGTTATCACGGTTGAAGAAGGTCAATCGTTAGAAAACGAATTAGATGTGGTTGAAGGTATGCAATTCGATCGCGGTTACCTATCACCTTACTTCATCAACAACCAAGAAAGTGGTGCGGTTGAATTAGAAAACCCATTCATTTTATTAGTTGATAAAAAAGTATCAAACATCCGTGAATTGCTAACAACATTAGAAGGCGTTGCAAAAGCTGGTAAGCCACTACTTATCATTGCTGAAGATGTTGAAGGTGAAGCATTAGCAACACTTGTAGTTAACAACATGCGCGGCATCGTTAAAGTAGCAGCGGTTAAAGCACCTGGTTTTGGTGATCGCCGTAAAGCTATGCTTCAAGACATCGCTATTTTGACTGCTGGTACTGTGATTTCTGAAGAAATCGGTATGGAGCTTGAAAAAGCGACTCTAGAAGACTTAGGTCAAGCGAAGAAAGTTGTGATCTCGAAAGACAACACAACCATCATCGACGGTATCGGCGAAGAAGCTGACATCCAAGGTCGTGTTGCACAAATTCGCGGTCAAATCGAAGAAACAACTTCAGATTACGACAAAGAAAAACTTCAAGAACGCCTAGCAAAACTAGCTGGCGGTGTGGCAGTAATCAAAGTGGGTGCTGCAACTGAAGTTGAAATGAAAGAGAAGAAAGACCGCGTTGACGACGCACTTCACGCAACTCGCGCTGCAGTTGAAGAAGGTGTAGTTGCTGGTGGTGGTGTTGCGCTAGTACGTGTTGCTGACAAGATCAAAGAACTTAAAGGCGACAACGAAGACCAAAACCACGGTATCAATGTAGCGGTTCGCGCAATGGAATCACCATTACGTCAAATCGTAGCAAACTGTGGTGACGAAGCGTCTGTGGTACTTAACGAAGTACGCAACGGCGAAGGTAACTTCGGTTACAACGCTGGCAATGGTTCATACGGCGACATGTTAGAAATGGGTATTCTAGACCCGGCGAAAGTAACGCGCTCTGCATTACAATTCGCCGCTTCTGTTGCTGGCTTAATGCTAACCACTGAAGCTATGGTTACTGACGCTCCGCAAAAAGATGCGGCTGCCCCTGCTATGCCTGATATGGGCGGTATGGGTGGTATGGGCGGAATGCCGGGCATGATGTAATTTTGCTGGTCTAAATTGATTCTTACTGCGTTGCCTTTTCAGCTCGCATAGAAAATGACCTATGCGTCGCTCAAGGCGCCTTGTCATAATCAATTTATCCTGCGCAAAATGTGCTAAAGCCTATTTGATAAAACCCGCTTCGGCGGGTTTTTTATTGCTTTGAATTTGTGCCTGTGATGATGATTATGGCGTTGTTACTTCGGTCACACACAAACAAGCGTATGCGACGTTCATAACGCCTTGTACTAAACGTTTTATCCCGTGCAAAATGTGCTAATCCTATTAGATAAAACCCGATATTTAGTGGATTTTTTATTGCCTTGAATTTGTGCCCGTAATGTTGATTATGGCGTTGTTACTTCGCTCACAAACCAATGTCTTCGTTGCTTATAACAAGTGTTTTGGCGGCCTGACATTTATTTCAATTGCTTTCCTTCCTATCCTTTTGCGCTTACAACGAGCTTGCCGATAGACATTTGATGTAAATCACAACTTAATGTTTCAAAACTAACTAATTAACCTATTGCTAGCATGAGTTATTAATCGTACATAATGTTGCAAAAATAATATGAAAATCTTGACGATTATCAGTACAATGCCGCGCATTAATTAAGCAGCAAATGCCAGTGTGATTAATGCTAAGCCAATAGTGCTTTTTATTGTTCCGCTGTGCGATAGCCTTTATCTAAAGGGTCGGTGAAGTTAAATGAATAAATTGTGCTACCCACTTATACTTTTTTGTACTTTACTCGTTTCTGCTTGCGTGCAGACAGTTCAACCAGCAGATAAAGATCAAGCTAAGCAATCTCAACTCGCGATTTCATCAGTTCGAGATATGCCCATCAGCTATGCAAAGGGGGCTAAGTTTTCGTTGTCGCCCAAATTTATTAATGCTTCGTTTAGTCAAGCAGAGCAGGCAAGCATTTACGAGAGCTACAGTAAAGCTGTTAATCAAGCGCTACTAGCCGCAGGCTACCAGCCAAGTAACAATCAGCCAAGTAACAATCAGCAGGCCGAGTTTACAGTTGTTTTTGGCTTAGCATTGCAGCAAGATCTTCCGGATAGCAAAATCAGTGAAGAGTTTGGTGTATTGCCTGGTTTGAGCAGTGCTGAACGTTTGGAAAAAGGCAGCTTTCTTATCTATATTGAAGATAATATTACTAATCAGCGTATCTGGCGCGGTGCAGTGCAGGGCTTTGTTCATCAAGATTTTAGCCCTGCGCAGCGAGAGCAACGTGCTGTTACCGTCGTCAACTCAGTTCTTTCATCGTTTCTCAGCATGAAATAACAATTTATCAGTCGTTTATATTTACTATGATGCAATTTATCCCTGTGTTCACTTCATGTTTTCAGCGTTGTACTCGTGCCGCGATGGTGATGGCAATTTTGTTCTCAACCATGTCTAGTCAGTTATTGGCGGCATCAGTAGAAGTAGAATGGCGCGAGCCTGATAACTATCGTGATATTCACCCCGGTGGTAATAGTCGTGAACAATTTAGAGCGACAACCTTTGCGGACCTAGAGCGTAATTTTGGTGAACTAGCTAAATCGCTGCCTGACTCGCAAACACTTAAAATTGTTGTTAGAGATCTAGATTTAGCTGGCTATGTGAACGTTGACAGCAAAACACAACGCCGTCGCTTTATTTCTAGCACCTACTTCCCACGTATGAAGTTTACTTACAAGCTATATGATGACGCTGGTCAGGTAATTAAAGCGGGAGGTGCGTATTTGAAAAAGCCTGACTTTATTGCCACAACAGCCAATATTTATAAAGACAAAACCTTAGGTTATGAAAAGCAAATGATTGACCAATGGTATGCTGAAACCTTTATGCCTTCAGAATCTGAATAAATCTTTGTTATTAATTGTAAAGCCGCTGAACCAGCGGCTTTTTTATTGGTCACAATTAGTACAACAGAGCAGTAGGTAAAAAAATGAAACTTACAAAAGTAGTTGTCATTGCAGCAATAGCTGGCGCGGCGTTTAGCTTTTCATCATTGGCCTTTTCAGCGCAGCCCAATAAGGTAGAGGTCAATTGGAGTAACGCTGAAAAGTACCGTGATTTGCGCTCAACGACCGAAACTAAGCGGAATTTTCAGCAACGTTTCTTTAAAGAAATATCAGCGTATTTAAATGAACTATCTCAGTCGCTACCGCAGGGCTATCAATTAAACATGGATGTTACTCAAGTTGATTTGGCGGGGCGAATTACCTTTGTCAGAGGGCAACAGGTACGAATTATCAAAGATATCGACTATCCTAATATGGCGTTTAGCTACCAATTGAAAAATCCAAATGGCCAGATAATTGCTGAGCATCAAGCGCAAGTTAAAGGTAAAGCTTTTTTGGCTGGCAGCCAGCATCAGAGTCATCGTATGAAGCCGTTTGCTTATGAAAAACAAATGCTTGAAGATTGGTTTGATAAGGAAATTGTCAGCAAATTCTAACTTGAGCCATTATCTTCAGTTTTATAAATAGGAGTACTGCATATGAAAACTATCACTTATAGTCTATTTGTCTTGTTAGTCTCGGCCAGTATGACTTCGGCTCATGCGGGTACGGCAAAAGTTAAATGGACGAATCCTGACGACTATCGCGATATTCGCCCGGCCAATGAATCCCGTGAACGATTTAAGCAGCGCACGTTTAAAGAGCTTGAAGCATTTGTGACTAAGCTCGCCGCGAAATTACCTGAAGGATTCGAGCTTAAATTAAACGTGACCAATCTAGATTTAGCTGGCAATGTAGAATTTGGCCGAACACAACAAATTCGCATTGTGCGTCAAATTCATTTTCCTAAGATAGACTTTGATTACCAACTGCTTGATGCAAACCAACAAGCTCTTGCTGCTGAGCAGGTTTCGCTTAAAGATATGAACTTTTTACACCATATCAAAACGCGTTCGAGCACCGAGTCATTAGGGTATGAAAAGCGTATGTTGGAGGACTGGTTTAATAAGGCATTTGCAGGGCAAATTCAGAAAACTTAGCTAATAACTACTGAAGAATTATTTGAAAAGTAGTTAATTATTTTTAGTTACAATGATATATAAACTGCGTTGACCTTCATTTATTGGCAAACAATGCAGTTTTTATCATTATTCTTATGTTTTTCCCTTATTTCTTTTCAGGTATTTGCCTTCGACTTTCAAGGGCGATTGGCAAGCATTCAACAACTCGACAAAGCGGATCAGTTAGCACAATTTGAGCAATTGCTAGCGCAACCGTCGTTATCTTCTCAGCAACGCTTCCAAGCACTTAATGCCCTCACTATGCACTATTTTAGACAAAGTGAGCTTAGCAATGCGCTTAAGCAAGGTCATATTACCTACCAGCATACCAAGCAGCACCAACTTGCAGCGCCACAGGCTGCAACCGAGAAATTGCTCGGTATTATTTATTATTACCAAGGCGATCTTAATAATGCCTTGACCTACTATCAGCAAGCGCTGGCTTACTATGAGCAGTCGGGCAACAAAGTGCAGCAGGCAAATGTGCTAAATAATATAGCGCTGGCACAAAGCGCCCAAGGGCACTCACAAGCGGCACTTGCTAGCTATCTAAAAGCAGAGCCTCTGTATTTAAAACATGGCTCTGAATATGATGCTGTCGATGTTCGGGCAAATATTGCGGGCTTGTATATTTCGTTGCGTCGCTTCGACCAGGCCATAGCTATGCTTGAAAGCGCAGTGACGTATTATCAAAAGCACGGTCATGACAATGACTTAGCAAGAGCGCAGGCTGATTTAGGTGTTGCACTAAAATACGCCGAAAATTTTCCGGATGCGTTGGCTCATTTACAGGCTTCGCTGTCCTATTATCAGCAAAAAGAAGAAGGTTATAACGTAGCCGCAGCGTTGCACAACATTGCTGAGGTTTACTTGTTAATGAAACTGCCTATTAAGGCACAAGCTTACGCTGAACAAGGGGTAAGCCGTAGTAGAGCAAGTGACCACAATAAAGCGCTAGTCGGTAACTTGCAAGTGCTGGCAAAATCTTGGTATTGGCGTGGCGATGCCTTGCAAGCGCAGCTTTATTTGCGCGAGGGCTTAAAGCTTGCGAATGAACTAGATTATCTGTCATCGCTCTCTTCACTACTCATTCTCAATGCGTTAATTGAAGCTGCACTCGAGCAACCAGAAAAAGCAATTGCTGCTGAGCAAGCTTATCAAGCGCTAGAGCGCAATCGCTTTAATACTGAGTTAAATACTATGCTGGCAGAGTCTGAGGCACTTCAATTACAGCAAAAACTTGAGGTTGTGCAGCAACAAAAAGCCTATCAGGCGGAGCTAAGCCGAAATAAAACGGTTGAAGAACGCTATTTGTTTGCGGCATTCACATTGTTATTTCTAGTTATGTTTTTGGCCTATAAAAAGTTACGCGATTTTTACTTGAATAAAGAGTTGGCATTGCAGGTAGAGCTGCAAACTGAAAAGCTTACGCGCGTTAATCAACAATTATTGCAGGTATCGTTAGAAGACGGCCTAACTGGCATTCAGAATCGACGAAGTTTTGATGCTGATATTCGCAAGCTATGGCAAAAATTTACAGAGCAACATCAAAACTTTGCCTTAGTGTTTATCGATATTGATCATTTTAAGGCATTTAACGATATGTTTGGTCACATTGCTGGCGATAGGGTGTTGCAAGAGGCGGCGCAGGTATTTAGTCAAGCCATGCCAAACGGAGCGGGGGTTTATCGTTATGGCGGTGAAGAATTTGCGGTATTAATTGACGGTCTTGATGAAACTATTTGCTGCCATGAGGGTGTACGCAGTATTTACAAGGAAATTCAATCTTGCTTAGTGGGCTATAGTGCACCTGAGCAAGCAACAATCACGGTGAGCGCCGGCACATGCTTTGCTGATGAACAAGTAGAATCGCTCAATGAGTTTATTAATATGGCAGATAAACGCTTGTATCAAGCAAAACGAGCTGGCCGAGATCAACTCGTTTGCCAATAACCTGTATGTGTAAAAACGACGACTATGTGTAAGACTGTTCGAAGTTTGCTAGCACGGTAAAAAGTTGTTCAATTTTCTTTACCAGCGCGACCAGTAACTCTTTATTTTGCGATTGTTGCCACTGTAGAAGATCATCAGCGACTTCTTCGACATAAGGTTGGAAGGTATTTGCAGATGACTTAAAGCCTGCATCTGCAGTGAAAATTGCTGAAAAGCCAGCTTTTTTCTCTTCGCGCAGTTGCGCAAGGGTGGCGTCAGCAGCCAAAGATTTCTTTAAAATAATCGAAATATTATCAATCAGTTGTTGGTTTACAGCGTCAGACATAACAAATGAAGTAATGGGAATAGTTGGCGTTATTATCGCAAATTAATCGGGGTTTTGTTAGGTTCGCCCGCAATTTCCCGTACCAGTTTGGGCATTAGGTAGCCCGGTAGTATGGTCATTAATTCATTAACAATGCTAATGGCACGCGCTTCACTCATATCAAAATGCGTTGCACCTTTTACTTTATCAAGCAAAAACAGATAGTAAGGCTGGATGCCAGCATCAAACAGGCGCTCACTTAACTCAGCCAGTGTTTGCGCATTGTCGTTGACCCCTTTGAGCAGAACGTTTTGATTAAACAAGGGAATGCGCTTGGCGCGCAGTTTTTCAATGGCGTACTCAACCTGCTGGTCGATTTCATTCGGGTGGTTAATATGAAATACCATAGTCGCTTTCAAGCGCGTGTTGGCAAGCATATTCACCAAGCTGTCTGTGATACGCGCTGGGATCACCACAGGTAGGCGGGTGTGTATGCGCAATCTGGTGACATGAGCAATTGCTGATATTTGCTCAATCAGCCATTGCAAGTGTTGATCATTAGCCATTAGTGGATCGCCACCGCTAAAAATCACTTCGTTTATTTCATTGCGCTCGGCAATATAGTTCAGCGCTTGTTGCCAGTGGGCTTTATTCGGGCTGTTATCTTGGTATGGAAAATGGCGACGAAAGCAGTAGCGACAGTTCACCGCACAGCCACTTTTAACAATCATCAACACCCGATGTTTGTATTTATGCAGTAACCCTTCGGCAGCCGTTTGATGCTCGCCGAGGGGATCACTGACAAAGCCGTCAAGTTCAATAAATTCATCACTTACTGGCATCACTTGCTTTAACAGTGGGTCGTTAATATCGCCCTGCTTCATCCTTGAGATAAACGGCCTTGGCACACGCACGGGAAATAACTTACGGGCGTTCAAGTGCTCAAGATATTGCTCAGGGTCTATGGCTAATAACTCAAGTAGCTCACGGGGATCGGTTACGACATCAGCCAACTCTTTTTGCCAAGAAGTGTGCAAATCTGGTTGAATTTGGGTTATTATCTGCGGCATTTGTTATTCTAATCTCTCAAAAGTTAAGCGAGTATTTATGGCTTCTTTTAGTACAAACCAATTTAAAGCTGGTCTGAAATTAATGATCGACGGCGAGCCTTGTAACATTCTTGAAAACGAAATCGTTAAACCAGGTAAAGGCCAAGCATTCAACCGCGTTAAAATCCGTAAATTAATCTCTGGTAAAGTACTAGAGAAAACCTTCAAATCAGGTGAATCTGTTGAAGGTGCTGATGTAATGGATTCAGATCTTGGTTATTTATATGCCGACGGCGAATTTTGGCATTTTATGAATAACGAAACTTTTGAGCAAGTTGCTGCTGACGAAAAAGCGATTGGCGATAATGCGAAATGGTTAGTTGAAGGTGACATTTGTACGATCACTTTCTGGAATGGCAACCCTATTTCAGTTGCGCCGCCTAACTTCGTTGAGTTAGAAGTGACTGAAACTGACCCAGGCCTAAAAGGTGACACCGCGGGCACTGGTGGCAAACCTGCTACGTTAAGCACTGGCGCAGTTGTACGCGTACCATTGTTCGTACAAATTGGCGAAGTGGTTAAGTGTGATACCCGTAGCGGCGAATACGTCTCTCGCGCTGGCAAGTAACTTAGCGTTACAGCTAACCAAACATGATAAAAGCTCGCTACGGCGAGTTTTTTTTAGCGCTAATTTTCGCATTAATTTCGGTATTAGCTGAGTTGAAAAGCGCAGCTTTGACCTCATAATTACTAGTTCGATAACGTTAAGCTCTCCATAGTTAAAGTTAAGGTTGCGTTCATGACCCCCGCATTAGAAATCAAAGATTTACAAAAAATATATAAAGGCGACTTTCACGCCTTAAAAGGTATTAGCTTGTCGGTTGAACAGGGCGACTTTTTTGCCTTGCTTGGCCCTAATGGAGCGGGTAAATCCACTTCAATTGGCGTGATTACATCGTTAGTGAACAAAACCTCTGGCACCGTTAAAGTTTTTGGTCACGATATTGATAAAGAGTTAGAAAAAGCTAAAAGCTTTATCGGTTTAGTGCCGCAGGAATTTAATTTTAATCAGTTTGAATCTTTAATGCGTATTCTGGTCAACCAAGCGGGTTACTATGGGGTTGAGCGCAGTGTGGCAGTTGAACGTGCGGAAAAGTACCTAAAGCAACTGGATTTATGGGAAAAGCGCGATAACGCTGCCCGTATGCTCTCGGGTGGTATGAAGCGCCGTTTAATGATCGCCCGTGCCTTAATGCATGAGCCAAAAGTGCTTATTCTGGACGAGCCTACAGCGGGTGTCGATATTGAGCTACGTCGCTCGATGTGGGAATTTCTGCGCGAGCTAAACGCACAAGGTATTACCATTATTCTGACCACTCACTACCTAGAAGAAGCTGAAATGCTGTGTCGCAATATCGCCATTATCGACAGTGGTCAGATTGTTGAAAACACTAGCATGAAGCAGCTACTGGCAACCTTAGATATTGAAACCTTTGTCTTGGATTTGCCTGCTAATAGCGTAACACCAAGTCTTGAAGATTTTACCTACCGTGTTATTGATGACCATACACTTGAAGTGGATGTTAAAAAAACACAAGGGCTAAACGGCGTATTTGCCCAGCTTTCCGAGCAGGGAGTACAAGTATTAAGTATGCGTAATAAGTCAAACCGATTAGAAGAGCTTTTCGTGCGACTCGTTGCCACCAACGATTCAGAAAGCGATGCACAGGCCGAGACAAAGGCATAAGGAGTAACAGATGAGCTCAAGTACAAACTTTATTGCGTTAAAAAGTATTATGCACAAAGAAGTGCATCGTTTTATGCGAATTTGGGTACAAACCTTAGTGCCACCAGCGATCACGATTAGCCTATATTTCGTCATATTCGGCTCGCTGATCGGCTCTCGTATTGGTGAAATGGGCGGCTTTGATTATATGTCGTTTATCGTGCCGGGTCTGATCATGATGAGTGTCATTACTAACTCCTACTCGAATGTGGCCTCGTCGTTTTTTAGTGCCAAGTGGCAGCGAAATGTCGAAGAAATGTTGGTGGCACCAGTGCCTAATTGGGTGATTGTTGCTGGCTATGTTGGCGGCGGTATGACGCGTGGTATTTTAGTGGGCGCTATTGTCACTTGTATTGCTATGTTTTTTACCAATATTCAAATTCATAACTTTGCCGTGATCATTATCACTGTAGCGTTAACTTCTGCGGTATTTGCGCTTGGTGGTTTGATCAATGCGGTATTTGCCAGCAGCTTTGATGATATTTCGATTATTCCGACCTTTGTGTTAACACCATTAACCTACTTAGGTGGTGTATTTTACTCAATCAGCTTGTTGCCTGAATTCTGGCAAGGTGTCTCACAGTTGAACCCTATTGTTTATATGGTCAACGCGTTCCGCTATGGCTTTTTAGGCATTAGCGATATTGACCTAACCGTTGCTTTCGCAGTGCTGGGTGTTTTCATCGTTGGTTTATGGTCAACGGCAATGTACCTGATTCGCAAAGGCATTGGGTTGAGAAGCTAATGCCCACGAAGCTAATGGTGAGCAAGCTAATGTCTGAGCAAATTATGCCTGATCAAAATAACCCAAACGATGCGCTTAGTGGCGACTCCAAAGCGATTGTTACCAATCAAGATGGTGTTCACGAAAAGCTAGAGCAGATAGTGCAAAAGCATTTATCGCACTGCTTTGAGAAACCATTTCAACAGCACACGCTAACCGCTTTTGAAGCGCTTGATGAGAAAGTTAAAGCATGGGGTGGCGACGTTATTCTTGATGCCTGCTGCGGCGTTGGGCAAAGTACCCGTTTACTTGCCAAGCAAAACCCTAACGCGCTAGTGATTGGGGTGGATAAGTCGGCGCATCGCGTTAATCGCAATGTCGAAGAGCATTTTCCAGTGGATATAGCGGGCGTGACTAACTTTGAGATTATTCGCGCCGATCTGAATGACTTTTACCGTTTAGTGGCAAAGGCAAACTGGCCGATCGCTAAGCACAATATTTTGTATCCAAATCCTTGGCCTAAAGCTAAACATATTCAGCGTCGCTGGCATGGCGCTGCGGTCTTCCCTAGCATTATTCAAATTGGCGAAACCATTGAGCTACGCAGTAACTGGCGCCTGTATTTGGAAGAGTTTCTAATCGCCGCTAAGCTGTCAGGCCGAGAAGGGCAGATCACTGAGATAAAGTTAACTCAAGGTGATACGCCAATTACACCATTTGAAGCTAAGTTTATTAACAGTGGCCAGCAATGTTGGCAATTAACCATAAGCTAGTGATTTTCACTACTTTTGTTTGTAAAAAATACTAACACTGTTTATTTGTATTTTAGCTTCTTTAACAAAAAACCAATATAACCATAGAGTTATAGAATTGGCGTAAATATTGATGTACTCCTTGTTCAATGCAAGGAGAACTCAATGTCTAACACCATCAAAAAAGATGTACTAACTAAAGCATTTGTTTTAATTACCCTTTCTCAAGCCTGCCTGATCTATATTGGGTAGCGCCTTCGTAACACCCCCGTAGCTCAACGCTATGGTGGCAATAACACAAAGAAACGAGACATTTTCGACGATTTTGATTAAACTGCCGCATTCGTTTTGAACATAGAAAAGCTTTATTTAACGGTAATGTATGACGGCAGGTAAACGCGCGGCGGAAGTATCATTAGAGTCGATGCACCGTATCTTTACAATTCCTGAAGCCCCAGACTCGACTTTAGGTCGAATAGAGAAAGAGATCTCAGAAAATCTGGCGGGCTTTTTAGGTAATCATATCGTTGCTACGGAGCAAGCACTCACCGAGATTGAAAAGGACTTTGCTGGCGCGAGTATTCCTGAGCAACCAGCATTTGTATCTGATCACACTCATCACTTGCTTGATAAGCTAGTGTCGCGCTCGGTTCATACTTCAAGCCCAAGCTTTATTGGTCATATGACCTCAGCTTTACCGCATTTCTTGTTGCCACTATCAAAGCTGATGGTGGGTTTGAACCAAAACTTGGTAAAAATTGAAACCTCTAAGGCTTTCACGCCATTAGAGCGCCAAGTGTTAGGCATGATGCACCGCCTAGTGTATCGCGATTCAGATGACTTTTATCAGTCGTGGATGCATAGCGCTAATCACTCACTCGGAGCGTTTTGCTCTGGTGGTACCGTCGCTAACCTGACGGCCTTATGGGTTGCCCGCAACAATATGCTAAAAGCTGATGGCGACTTTAAAGGAGTTGCCCGTGAAGGCTTATTTAATGCACTTAAGCACTATGGTTACGACGGTTTAGCAATCTTAGTATCTGATCGCGGTCACTACTCGTTGAAGAAGTCTGCAGATGTACTGGGCTTGGGCCAAGATAGCGTGATCGCTATTCCAACTGATGAATACAATCGCATTGACTGTATGCAATTGGCGGCGAAATGTCAGGAATTAACCGACAACAATATTCGTGTGCTAAGCATTGTTGGTGTTGCGGGTACTACGGAAACTGGCAATATTGACCCACTCGCTGATATGGCCGCAATTGCTCAGCAATTTAAGTGTCACTTCCACGTCGACGCGGCGTGGGGCGGAGCAACCTTACTGTCGAACAAATACCGTGATTTACTTGCAGGTATAGAGCAAGCGGATTCCGTGACGATTGATGCTCATAAGCAAATGTATGTGCCAATGGGTGCTGGCTTAGTGGTCTTTAAAAACCCATCATCGGTCGCGGCAATTGAACATCATGCTGAATATATTTTGCGTAAAGGCTCAAAAGACTTAGGTAGCCATACGCTAGAAGGTTCACGCCCAGGTATGGCAATGTTAGTTTATGCGAGCCTGCATATTATTAGTCGCCCAGGTTATGAGCTTTTGATCAATCAAGCGATCGAAAAAGCGAAATACTTTGCCAAGATCATTCGTGAACACAGTGAATTTGAATTGGTGACAGAGCCTGAGCTGTGTTTGCTTACTTATCGTTATGTACCATCACAAGTGCAAGCGTTTATGGCGGGCGCTGATGTTGAAACCAATCAAGCACTAAATAAAGTCATTGATAAACTCACCAAGCATATTCAAAAAACACAACGTGAAGCGGGTAAGTCGTTTGTTTCTCGTACGCGTATTGAAGTGCAAAAATACGGTGGTGAGAAAGTGCTAGTATTCCGTGTAGTACTGGCAAACCCGTTGACGACGGAAGAAATATTGCATGATGTGCTTACTGAGCAAGTAGAAGTTGCACAAAGTAGTATTAAGTTTTTGCCAGAGCTATTGGCAAAAATTGGCAACTCGAATTAGATTAATTCAATTAGTGTTGGTACCTCATTGATATCAAAAAGCCGCGTTTAAACGCGGCTTTTTAGTAGCATAAATAATTAGCTTAATTTTACATTTTAAAAGCTTCGATATTTTCAGCGCCTTTATCTTCCGAGAATAAAGCGCTGATTGCGCTTCGGATAAAATCAAAGACTGAATAGCCAAGAATTATCCCTCCTGCAACTAATATGAGAGGTAAAGCCCAGTTCTGCTCAAAGAGCCCCTCGGTTAATGAGTACAATACACTCAGCATATAAAATAAGAACGCGAGTTTTAGCGTGCGCTGCGGTGGTTTAATTTCTTCTACCCATTGGCTTTCGTGACCTTTGAAAATAAGTTTTTCATCATGATCCCCCAATCGCTTATCGAAGAAAAATTGACTGTGTTTTTCGATAATTCGCTTATTGTTGGTCAGCGTAATTTGATATTCACCACTGCTCCACGATGAAATAGTGCGATGCAATTTCAGCGTTTCGTTATTAGTGTTAATGGTTACTGAGTTAACGGACTTAAACCACTGTGTTGGCTTTGCAATAAGCTCCTCGTTTAAATAAACTTTTTCACGGCCCATAAAATCAACGGTATAACGAATTTGGTGTTCTTGATAGGTAAAATCAAAGCTTAACATTAGGCTTCCTTTTCCACATGATTGGGTGAGCTAGAGTCTTCTTCAAAAGCAAGAATATCCCCCGGTTGACAGTTTAAGTGCTGACATATGGCTTCTAGCGTACTAAAGCGGATTGCCTTGGCACGCCCTGCTTTTAGCACGCTCAAATTTTGCGGGGTAATGCCAATCGCCGCCGCTAGGTCATTTAGTTTCATTTTCCGCTGTGCAAGCACTACGTCTAAATTGACAATAACAGGCATAATTAAATGGTTAACTCCTGCTCTTCTTCTAACTCTCGTGAAATTTTGGTTACCGCAGCCGCAAGGTGCAAGCAATAGCCAATAACGGCGACCACAAAATCCGCAGAGCCAAGATAAAGCGTTGTAAAGCTAAAATCTTCGCCTTGATTGGCGAGTACTAAGTATTCTGTTGCGATCATAATGCCAGGCTTGATAATAAGCCCATATGAGATGGCTAGCTTAGCGATGGTTTTAAATACGTTAAGTACGTTAGCGGTAAAAAATTCTCCTTGAATGTATAAGTTGAAGATTTTGTGCACTAACAAGAGGAAAATAAATGAAGTGGGAACGGTGATCATGAGATTAAAGAAAACAGGATCACTAGCAAACTCTGCGACTCCTTTTTTACTGATAATAGCAATGCCGCCAACCAAGCTCATTAGGGTCATAATGCCCATAAAAATAGTAAAGCCCATTATCTTGCCTTGATTTAGCTGGCAAAGCTTTTGAAATGCAATCATAGAAACGTCCTTTTGGAGATAATGTAGACATTAAAATTTCATTTTTCAATAATAAACTATCGAAAAACGATAATTTGTTGTCGTTAATTACACGATTAGAGACATGCTAACGTTTATTTTCTATTGTGAATTAGTTAGCGTAAGGTGCTCGAACTTAGGTTGCTCAATTCATTAAAGGAGTTTTCATTGAGAAAAATAGCAATTTTGTTATCACTTTTACTTCAGGCCGTATCGATAGGTTATGTGATGGCAAAAGAAGTATCGCTAAAGCCTGGGTTGTATGAAGGCATTAGCGAGCATGAATTTGTCTTGCTGCAGTTAAACGAGAACGGCAATCACAAGATCTTCAAAATGAACATTCCAAGTGCTTTTCAGCATGGAAAACAACGGGATTTTAGTGAGCAAAATATACACTGTGACCAACTGCGATGCCTTATCACGTTTGATTCTGAGGGTACGGACTATATTGACTATCTGAGCTTAGCGCCAGAATACGAGGATTCGTCGAACGTTATGGTGTTCGAACAAACTAAAAGCCGAGCGGGAGAGCCTATGGTTTCCCAAGCATATCAACTAAGTTATCAGAAAAATCGTTCAACCATTCGTGAATATTGGAGCAAATATCGAGAAACCCTCGATAAACTGTTAGCGTTGCCTGAGCAGGGCATCTATGGGTTATGGGTCGGCACTATTAGGAAAGACGATAAAGTTGAATTGCTGAGCTTAGCTGTTTATCCGGATCAGCCAAGCACGCTTACCAAATTCTTTTTGGGCATGGGTATCACCAATGAAACCAGCTTTGAACCACAGCAGTTGGTGAAAGAAAATGGTGCCTATCGTATCCAAGCATCGCACCCTAGCTTTGCCAATCAGTTATTGCTGGTGCCAATGTCTGAAAATACATTAAATGGTTATGCCTTTCACACTGCCAAAACCCATTCGTGGATCGATGGGAGCTTTCAACTATACCGAGTCAAAGAAGAAAAGCGTTAGTTTCGTTTTTACGAACACTAACGCTTTGGTGATGATTTAATAATTTGTGGTTATCAAGCAACAAATCGGCATCAAAACAACAAGGTTTGATGATTCATTACTTGCTATATGATTTGTAATATTACTTGCTACGTCACTTGCTAATGGTGACCTGCAAATTATCAATCAACCTGGCTTTACCGCAGTAGGCGGCGGCTAAAATAACAAGCTCGTTATCATCTTCGCTGGCAGGCTGCAGGGTGCGGGCATGAACAATATTGAGGTAATCAACCTGCATGCCGGCGGCATTGATTTTAGCTTCGGCTCGTTTGGCCAGGCCAATAAAGTCGTCGTTATTTTGAATTTGCTCAGCAAGCCACTGCATGTTTTGGTAAAGCGCAGGCGCATTAGCTTTTTCTTCTGCCGTTAGGTAGCCGTTGCGAGAGCTCATCGCAAGCCCACTGTCTTCTCGTTTGGTTGGAACAGGCACAATGTCAATCGGCATGTTCAAGTCTTCAACCATGGTCTGAATCACTTGCACCTGCTGATAGTCTTTTAAGCCAAAGCATGCAATGTCAGGTTGTACTAAGTTAAAGAGTTTACAGACAACGGTGGCTACGCCGCGAAAATGGCCAGGGCGACTTTCGCCGCAGTAACCGTCAGACACTTGCAATACTTCAACATAGCTCTGTTTGTCTAATCCTTTCGGGTAGACAATATCAGGTGTTGGTGTAAAGAGTAGATCTGTGCCTTCTGCCGTTAGTTTCTCTTGATCGGCTTCCATTGTGCGCGGGTAATTATCGATATCTTCCCCCGCACCAAATTGCATTGGATTGACAAAAATACTCGCCACTACTTTGTCGGCGCGTTGCTTGGCCGCTTTAACTAAGGCTAAGTGGCCTTGGTGTAAATTACCCATGGTCGGCACAAAACCAATGGTTAAACCTTGTTTTTGCCACGCTTTTATTTGCGTGCGTAACGACTGAATATCATTAACAACTTGCATTGAAACTCTGTCCTTACCTAGCTAAAAATGTGGTCTTCGCCAGGGAAGTTACCATTTGCTACTTCATCGATATAAAGTTCGATAGCTTGCTTAATATCGCCCGTATCTTTGAGGAAGTTGCGTGAGAACTTTGGCATGTAGCTGCACGAAATACCTAATGCGTCGTGCATTACTAATATTTGGCCATCAGTATGGCGACCGGCGCCAATGCCTATGGTTGGAATACTAACCGCTTCACTAATCGCCTTGCCAAGACTTTCAGGAATGCACTCTAGTACGAGTAGTTGAATGCCTGCGGCTTCCAATGCTTTAGCTTCTTCAATCATCGCTTGTGCTTGTGCTTGTTCACGCCCTTGCACTTTGAAGCCACCAAATACATTCACTGACTGCGGTGTAAGACCTAAGTGACCACATACTGGAATACCGCGCTCTACTAAGCCTTTAATGGTATCAACCAACCAGCTACCGCCTTCCATTTTGACAATTGAAGCGCCCGCTTGCATTAACTTAGTAGCGTTTTCAAAAGCTTGTTCTTTGGTGGCATAGCTCATAAATGACAAGTCGCTAATAATCAGCGTGTTTTCAACGCCAGCTTTAACACAGCGTGTGTGGTAAGCCATATCTTCAACGGTTACAGGCAAGGTGTCGTCGTTACCTTGCAACACCATACCGAGTGAATCACCAATAAGAATAGCGTGAATACCCGCTTGATCGAAAAGCTTAGCAAAGCTGGCATCGTAGGCGGTAATGGTGGAGATCTTCTCACCATTTTGTTTCATTTTTAATAGCTTAGATGTTGTAATTTTAGCCATAATTTTTTCCGAGTAAGTGACGTTACACCTTAGTCAATTAAACCACTAGCATAGCTAACGGTTAACACTAGCTTGCTCAGCTAGTTAAGTTGCAACTTACCATAAATTTTTAACCCGTTAGTTGCAATCGCTTTACTTAATTCACTAACGAGATCACCATCAGGTAACACAAGTTGAGGGGCAATTTCTGCCAAAGGGCGTAGTACAAATTCGCGTTCTTTCATGCCGTAATGCGGAATGATTAAGCGCTCATTATCAATAATTTGTTGGTCGAATAAGATAATATCCAAGTCGAGAATACGCGGACCCCAGCGATCGCCTTTACGCACGCGACCAGCTTGATTTTCTATCGCCTGTAGTGCATCCAGTAATTCAATTGGCGCCAGCTCTGTATCAAGTGCCAGCACAGCGTTCATATAATCTGGCTGATCTTGAGGCCCCATAGGACGACTAAAAAATAGGCTTGAAAGTGCAGCAACACGCGAGCGCTCTATTGTGCTGATCGCATCAACCGCTTGTTGAATTTGCTTTGCGGGCTCGGCAAGGTTACTACCTAAACCAATATACGCGGTTGCCATGCCTATTCAGCCTTGCCAGCACTTGCTTTACGCGGCTTACGGCGTTTTCTTACGGAACGGCGTGCTGGACGGCTGCCAGCAACTGACTTAATCATCATCTGTTGTGATTCTGGTGACGCTTCTTGGAAATCGGTCCACCATTTGGCGAGCTGGGCTGTTTCACCGCCTTCAATTTCACCGCGCAATAGCAAGAAGTCATAACCGGCTCTAAATTTAGGGTGCTCAAACGCTTTGTAAGCGCGCTTGCCCTCACGACGAGCAAGCTTGTCTTGCAGTATCCAAATGTCTTTCATTGGCGCTTGGAAGCGTTTCGGAACAGCAATACTGCGTTGCTGCTCTGACATCACTTCGTGTAGCGCAGCGAAAAATGCGTCTTGCGGTGTTAATTGCGTTGTTTGCCTCAACTGTGTGACTTGGCGAGACAATGGGTACCATAAGAAGGCAGCCAGTAAAAATGCTGGCGTTACTCTTTGGTTGGTATTAATGCGCTGATCTGTGTTGCTCATTGCTAGTTGAATAAAGCGCGACATATGGTCTTCAGCTTGCGCTTATTCAGCTATTAAGCTTTGTTCAACAATTGGGAATAGGTACTTAAACAGTCCGTAGTCTCTTAGCATGTGAAAATTTGCTAATGCTTTGCCTGAGACAAATAACTTTAGGAATTCTTCAAACATACGTGCTGGTGGGATATTAAGCAGTAAATTAGCTAGAGGCTTAATGGGCTGAGCCGTCTCTTCGCCAATTTCCATGTCCAATTTAGTGGCAAAGCGCACGGCACGTAACATACGCACAGGGTCTTCGCGGTAGCGTGTTTCAGGATCGCCAATTAAGCGAATTAAACGTTGTTCAATATCGGCAACACCACCGGCAAAATCGTAAATGTTGAAGTTTTCTACGCTGTAGTACAGGGCATTGATGGTAAAGTCGCGACGCTCGGCATCTTCATCAATCGAGCCGTAAATATTGTCGCGAAGTAGCATACCATCAGCACTTTGCTTGGAGGTTTTCTTACACTCTTTTTGCTTGTCACTCGCGCTGTCGTGGTGACCACGGAAAGTGGCAACTTCGATAATATCGCGGCCAAAAACAATATGAGCTAAGCGAAAGCGTCTACCAATTAAGCGACAATTGCGAAATAACGCTTTAATTTGTTCTGGTGTTGCGTTCGTGGCGATATCAAAATCTTTGGGCTCGATGCCGAGCAACATGTCACGTACACCACCGCCGACAAGGTAGGCGTCATATCCCCCCTTTTTCAGGCGATAAAGTACCTTTAGCGCATTATCGCTAATAAATTTACGTGACACAGTGTGCTGGTCACGAGCAATGACAATAGGAAATGACTGATCAGCCGTACTAGCACTTTTTTGCTTAGCTTTGTCTCGATTCAGTACTTTTTTACACAAATTGATAACGCGTTTAATAATAACAACCTCGGAATACAAAGAACGTCTAAGACGCAAGTCTCAAAACGGCGCAATTTTAACCTAGCCACCAACAAAAGAGAATGAAAACTATCGGCAATTAGAATAAAAGTTCTAATACAATGAATGCTATTCAGGCAATGCGATGCTCGCTTGTTTAGGCACATTCGTTAGTTGCCAGTGTTCGACTGCCCACGCGAGTATTTCTTCAGGTGTACCATCGTTTAGCTGCGCTGGGGGCTGCTGGCCTAAAAACTCTAACGCACTAATGATACTGGCTTGTGGCGCTTTGCGATCAATTGCTGGTGCCTTATTTTGCTTACTTAGCTTATAGCCATCATGTGTAGTGATCAGCGGCACATGCGCATATTGCGGCGCAGCGACACCAAAGGTTTGATAAAGCGTAAGCTGTCGTGCGGTTGGCTCAAGTAAGTCACAGCCGCGCACAATATGGGTGATGCCCTGATTGATGTCGTCACTGACCACTGCCAATTGGTAGGCGTACAAACCGTCTTTGCGCTTGATAATAAAGTCTTCACTAGCAAGTGCTGGGTCACATTGCACCTTACCTTGAATTAAATCTTGGTAGTTGTCTGCTTTAAATTGATTGCGAATGCGAACGGCATGTGCACGATAAGGCAAGTGTAAGTGCTGGCAGCGACCGCTATAAATACCGCCGCTAGCCTTTATTTGTGCACGAGTACAGGCACATGCATAGGTTAGGTTATGCGCTGCAAGTTCACTCAATACTTGTTCATAAAGGGCGGATTGCTGGCTTTGGTAACGTACGTGTTCATCCCAATGCAGGCCATAGTCTACAAGGGTACGTAGTATTTCGTCGGCAGCACCTGCTTGTTCACGCGGTGGATCAATATCTTCAATGCGTACTAGCCACAGGCCGTCGTTGGCCTTAGCGTCTAGATAGCTAGCCAGCGCCGTTAATAAAGAACCAAAATGAAGTAAACCAGAGGGAGAGGGAGCAAAGCGGCCGCGATATTGGGTACTCGGCCGCTGTATTAGCGAAAACGCCATCGATTTTTGGTAGGTCGCTTAGCGTGTTAACCCGCCATTTGGCGTTCTTTGATTTCTGCTAGCGTTTTACATTCAATGCATAAATCGGCAGTAGGGCGCGCTTCTAAGCGGCGAATACCAATTTCAATGCCGCATGAATTACAGAAACCAAAATCGTCTTCTTCGATTAGCTGTAGTGTTTTTTCGATTTTCTTGATCAGTTTACGCTCGCGGTCACGGGTACGTAATTCTAAGCTGAACTCTTCTTCTTGCGCTGCACGGTCAACTGGATCAGGGAAGTTCGCTGCTTCGTCTTGCATGTGAGTTACTGTGCGGTCAACTTCTTCACGCAATTGGTTACGCCAAGCTTCTAAAATCTTTTTAAAATGCTCTAGCTGGTCAGCGTTCATGTACTCTTCACCAGCTTTTTCCTGGTATGGCGCTACGCCAGCTAACGCGAGAATGCCTAATGCTTTTTGTTTGTCTGGCATGCTGAATCTCCTAATGCTACTAGTCCAGTATGGGGAGTAATGTTACTCACTTGCTAAGCCATCTGACTTCAATTGCCAAAATCAGGTCTTTCGACCTAGTCACCATTTTACTATCAAGGCTATATTGTGCTTCGAGCTATGGTTTTCAAGAGAAAGTTACGAATAAATAAGGTAAAGCAATAAATTCAATAAGTTAATCCATTAAGTTACACTTAGTTGCTGTCCATTTCTCAACAAGCAAGCTCTTTTAGCAATATTTACTAGGTTTAGTCAATCTTTTTGTGTACTTGGTTCCCATAGGATGGGATCTGGATCAAGGGGCTGCAAGACATATTCCCAATGGGCATAGCTCGCAGATGTTGATGGCAGCAGTTAACTTTCTATACGCCATTAATGCGAAAGGGCGAAGAGAAAAACAAGTAAATACAAAAGTTAATGAACACCACAGAACAAATGTTACTGTTTATTAAAGAGTGTAACTGTTTGTTTATAAATAGGTAATTGACACAGTTGTTTACATCTTGTCATTATTTTTACATGTCACATCTTCTTTAATAGCTGAGGTTTAATCAATCAGCATTATGGAAAATTACAATAATAAATAGTGATAGTTCAAATATCGATTTTTTAGGTAATGATACGTCAAGCAACACTTGCCCAAGCAATCGGGCTTCAAAGCAGGCAGTGCAGCCTAGTAGTTCTGCTCAATCCGCAACTCAAGTTCAGCGAGAAAACCTCACCCAACCAATATTGGCCGATGGAGATAGGCCATTAAATCAGGCAAATTATTTACTGCACCGCTTTGAGCCAGCCACAGCTTTATTTACTTATATTAAAACCACACAACAGAAGATAAATGCGGCATCCTTTATAGACGGTAGAGAGGACTTCTCTGTTGATAAGACTTGTTATCAAGTTCCAGCGGCGCAAACCGTGTCATCATTCACTGCTACCGAAACACCTTTAGCCAAATTTATTTTTCATATTGGTTTTTGTGGCTCAACATTATTGGCGAAAACTTTGGCATATCATCAGGCGAAAGTGCTGTGTTATAAAGAGCCGCAAGTACTTATCGATTTAGCTGAGCTTAAAGCGACTAACCATCTGCTTTATCGACAAACTGCGCGTTGGCAGCAGTACATCACTTTTACCGTGCAGCAATTAGCCAAGCGCTTTACACCAGAACAGCAGTTAGTGACCAAACCATCAAATTGGGCAAATTCTTTACTGCCTGACCTAGCGGTACTGATACCTGGTAGTCGGGCTGTATTTATGTCTATGCCTAAGCAAGCATACTTAGTGGCGATATTTCGCGGTGGTAAAGAGAGAATCGCTTTTATTTACCGTTTACGTGCTCATTTGTTAAAGGTGTTGCCGGACTATCAACCTCTGGCCGTCAAGATCGATAACTGTGGCCAAGATATATTGTGGCAAGTGGCAAAATCTTGTTTACTGGTATATCGCTTGCAACATTTACTGTTTTCGCGAGCGCAACAGTTATTACCAAGCGAACAGTGGCAAACACTGGATTATCAGGAGTTTTTGAATACGCCACACGAAACCTTGTTGCAAGTAAATAACACACTGCAACTGGGATTAACGATCAATGAGCTAGAGTTAGCACAAGCTGCAAGTTTTCAACGTCATGCAAAAGCACCAGCAGAAAGCTATCAAAGTCATGAAAAAACGACCATTGATGAGCAAGTTTATGCGTATTATCAGGATGCGATAGAGGTGAGTTTAACTTGGGATGATAACTTAAATCATGAGTTGACTAATGCTTGCCAGCAAATTGCTTGATTGCGCAAATTTTTAGTTTGTATTAGCTAGTGCGTAACGCCAGTGCTTGATTTAGTGCCATACCGTCAGGTGAAATTTCGGCTTTATAGACTAGAACTTCAACGCCAGCAGCAATGGCTTCATTGAGAAGTTGAGCATAAGTTGGGTCAATATGGGCTGCTGCGGCGAAACTGGTGATACCGGAATGTAATACCGCAAAAAGTAGTACAGCTCGTTGTCCTTGCGCGGCAATATGCATCAGTTCGCGTAAATGCTTTTGTCCACGTGTAGTTACCGCGTCAGGAAAATAGCCATGTCCTTGCTTCGATGATTCTGTATAAGCTTGGGCATCTAATAGGGTGACACTTTTTACTTCAACGTAGGCATCAGCTTGTTGCCCTTGTGACAGCAGAATATCAATTTTGCTGTTTTCTTCACCGTACTTTACTTCTCTTTGAAGCGTTTGGTAGCCCGCTAGCTCTGAAATTAACCCAGCGTTAATGGCTTGCTCTGCCAATTGATTAGCGCGGGCGGTATTAACACAAATAAAATCGCCTGCTTGCTGAGTTTCGGTTAGTTCCCAACTAAAGGGATACTTGCGTTTTGGGTTGTCAGAGGTACTGTACCAAACATTGTCACCTGGCTCTGCACAGCCTGTCATGGCTCCTGTGTTGGCAACGTGAAGTGTGGTTTCGCTGCCATCGGCCAAGGTAACATCGGCAAGAAAGCGCTTGTAGCGTTTGATAAGCGTGGCTTTTTTTAATGACAACTGCATGGTACGGCTCAGTTTTTATTCGGCTGGTTTAATTCTGATATGATTTCAGCTTTGATTGTATGTTGTTTGTCGTTCAATAGAAAGATTCCAACAACCGCTCTAGAGTAGTGAGCTGGCATACAACGACATTGCCGTTAATCACTATAAACAAGCCGCTAGTCAACCTATCCTGTTGCTAAATCAGGGCGACTGCTATTTTTTACTAGCCTCAAACAAGAATAATAAGGTTGTAAAAATGATGGTGCTAACCAAAACAAGTTTGTCAGAGCAAGCTTCATTACAAAGGTTATTAGGCGCAATAACTGTGCTGATAGTAACCTTGCTGTTGAGCAGCTGCGGCGGCTCGCAAGTGCGCCCCTGTGAGCGCAATATTGATGATTGCCTAGTCGAGATACCGCCACCTGTCGAGGTGTGGTGGGATGCCCCCCTTCCTGACTTTAGCGAAAATCCCGATCGTCCTGTTATTTCATTACTTGGTGAACGCACTCAAGTTTTTTCAGTTGGCGAATTTTATCTTGAAGAAGGTGCACTGGCAGCAGATGAGCAAGATGGTGACATTTCTGAGCAAATCATCATTACTGGTGATGTTGATACCAGTCGTGTTGGTGATTATCTAGTGCGTTATGCTGTCACTGACAGTGATGGACAAGCGGCAATTGAGCAGGCACGCGTTATTCGTGTAATTGACAACAACGCTCAGCACTTAACACGCAGACCACTTGGCACAACGGCTGCAAATTTCGGTTATTTTGAACATTTACCGACAAACTATGGTGAACAAGTTCAGCAAAAGCCGCCGCTATTAATTTATCTGCATGGCAGTGGTGGCAATTTGGAATTTACGACAGATACAGATCCTGTTACGTCACTTGATGCTGTTTTGGAAAACTATGGTGTGCCTCGACTTATTGATGATCGAGAATGGAACAATGACTTACCATTCGTTGTTGTGGCACCGCATTTGGGCACCATTCCAGGCGTAGGCTTTAAAGATCGCCTTGATGCTTTTGTCGATTATGCGATCCACACCTACGATATTGACGTTAATCGCGTGTATTTAACGGGTTGGAGTAGCGGTGGTTATTTAAGTTCAGCTTACGCTGTCGATTTTCCTGAAAAAATTGCCGCTATTGCGCCTATTGCATCTGGCTTAGCCACCGAGATTGAAGACTTACCCGATGACTTCTGTAATATTGAACAGGTTCCTGTGTGGCTGTTCCACGGCACGGGTGATCAAATCACGCCGTTTGTTCGCTCTATTCGTGCTTACAATGCGATTGTCGATTTATGTCAGCCTAGGGTTATTCCCAAGCTATCGCTAATTCTTCAGGCGAGACATCATATTCATCATGCGGTTTACGATTTGTCAGCGCTTGTCGGGGGGAGCCAAGAAGCGACTTATGATCCGCGCTATGAACCTTATGACGAAGACATTTTCCAGTGGCTACTCAGTCATAGCTTGCTTGATAGGTAGTGTTTAGCTAATGGTTGGACGCCCTTGTGTTTTTTTCACCCCACGGCGAAGGAAAATAAGATATAATCTTGGCTAAAATTATTGGTCAGGAAAGTTGATGTTACAGCATTTTTATAGTGAAGAAGCCGTCAGGTATAACAGCATGGAAATTGCTGTTATTCTGCAAAAATTTCGAGAGCTTCTACATTATAATCAAACGCTTAATCAGCACCTGATCAACAATACTTATTGGCTAAAAATTACCGAGCAAGGGTTAGTCGATTTATTTCCCTTCATTGAAAAAGGCAAATTACTTCGTACTCTGTACCGGATGAAAGAGCTTGGCTTAATTCTGCAAAAGCAAGATCAAAGTAATACCTATTGGTTTACGGTAAACGACATTCCCGTTGAAACGCCAGCGCCAGCCAATCACTCGGTGAGCCCGCAAGCACAGGCGTTTGTCAATGGTCAGCAAGTAGAGCCTGCGAGCAAACGATTATGGTCAGATGTGAACCAAGAATTTATTGCCGAGTCGGTAGCTAAGTTAGTGGCCAAGCACGGATACGATCAAAACCACTTCTTTGAGATATGGCATACGTTTGCCTCATCAATGGATGCTAACGGTGAACAGCCTCCGGCACGCATGGATCTGATTCAAAAGCGTTTTATTGCGTACGCTAACAAAGTACAAATGAACTTAGCACATGGTAATAGGCGTTATCAGCAAACTTATAATCAAACAGCCGAGAAGCGCGAGCAAGCAGTTGAGGCATGGCTTGGGTACATTGACAAGATGCCACCGGAATTTGTTTACAAGGTTGACTCTAATGGCCTGCAAGCTTCTTTAGATTTTGTTTGGAATTGCTTTATTCGCAAGTCTTATGAAAAGCAAATTCCACTTAAAAACAGCTATCAGTTAGAAAATGGTTTTTCAGTGTTTGTAAATACATGGCGCCAAAACGAAGTCAAAGATCAGCAAAAACAAAACTACAAACCTCGCAGTGGTTATCAGAAAGTTGATCATAACGATACTTCTTGGGCCGACGATATTGATTTGGAAGGGTTATAGTCAATGAATAAGCGCACTATACAAAACAAACAAAATACGCAACAAACGTTAAGACCAAACTACCCGTCGCAAGGCAGTTCGCTACAAAACTATTCGCTACAGACTAAGTCGCCACAAAATATGTCTTCGGCGATGTCTGATTTTAGGCAGCAATACCAACAGCAAGGCAATGCTAATCATAACTTAGCTCAGCGAGGTAGTGCCGATGTACCTGCCGATTTACAGATCAAAATCAACAAGGTGGTTGAAGCGATTGACGGTATGTACCAGTTTTCTGGCTTGAGAGATACCGAGAAAACTAATCGCTATAAAGCTGAGCTTACCAAAGGTTTGTACAGCATTCGTGATCGTATTGATGAGTCGAATTTAAGAAATGCGCTTAACTTTTTCCGCACGCAAGGGGGAAAGTTTCCACCAAGTGTACCTGAGTTTATTCAAGCAGTGCTTGGTCAGCACGAAGAACAAACTAAGCCCCCTGAGTTAGTTTGGTTTGATGCGTCAAAAGCCTTACCTAAACATAGCGCTGAACAAATGGCAGAATTTGCGAAACAAGGTATTGCTAGTGCTCGTGCAGCACTAAAAAAACAACCTAAACGCTAGTGTGTGTTTACCAAAGTCTTTGCGGATAAGGCAGTAAATAAAAACCTCATGAGGTATAAGACCTAATCAGCAAACGGACAAAATGGGAGGTATAGAGTGATAGCTAACATCATTGGTACTTTATTTTCTCCCCTCTGCTTTTTCTTAGTTTTACTGTTTTTAACCACGTTACCCAGCCACGCGCAACCAACAAGTATGCGTGTTTGTATTGACGATCAACTTTATATCCCCTATTTCGACAAAGACAATAGCATGCGCTCCGATGGTAAAGTGATTGAGCTTGTTCGCAGGAGTGCCGCGAACAATAGTTTAGTGATTGAAATCCAACGTAAAAGCTGGGCACGTTGTTTAGCGAAGCTTATCGATAATCGCGTAGATGCCGCTATGGCTGTTATTTACAACGCTGAACGCGCTGACTTGATGGTGTTTCCCAAAGGAGCAGAGCAAGATAAACCAGCCTTGTATTTGATGCGCCTTCGTTATCCATTTTTTGTCAAAAAAGATCAGCCTTTTCGTTTAAGTGAATATCAACGGCAAGCAGGGCATGGCATTAGTGCGCCCCGAGAGTATATCGCCTATCAGATGTTGGCCGACATGAAGCTGTTATCGGCTTATGATTACAGCTTGGACAATGGCTTAAAAATGGTTGCCGCAGGGCGGCTTGATGCCTATGTGGTGGAACAGGCATCAGGGCAGCATGCACTTGCTAGGCTTAGCTTAGAGCAGCAGGTGGAAGCGGCTGGCGAAGCCTTAATTGATAAATATGTACATATCCCTGTAAGTAAGCAGTTTTATCAAGCGCATCAAGTACAAGTTGATGGCTTTTGGCAAGACTTGGCTGCAGCCAGAACTGCTGTACTAGCTGAACACTAGTTTTTGTTTTGGGTAGGCTTTTTAAGTAATTAGTAGATACCTCAGTTAGCATTGAGGAAGTGTTTTTATCTCTTAACACTAAGTTATCGTATGCTAATCAATAATTAACGCCCAATTCGCCATTACTTTTCATTTTCAGAATATATACCCACGCTACTGCAAGATGCTTGAATTCAGCGCTGTCACAGGGGCTCAATATCAAGGCGCAGCTTGCAGGAATGGCACTCCCTTTCAATAAGCTGTAACACAGAGATTGAGTTCCTGTGAAGCGCCCAACGGGTTGGTTTAAAAGCAATTTATGCTGCGTTATTGACTTTGCTTTCCATGCAAAAAAGGGGAACAACCATTCTCTGCAATCAATGCCTTGCCTAAACCGCTTTTAATTCCAACTGAAACAAGCACTTTGTAGTAGCTTGGGTATAATATTGTTATAACAATGACATTTTTGAGGTTAGCAATGACGACCACAACTTCTATTTTTCTATCCAATGAAACCCATTCAACAGGCTGGCAAAGCAACAACCTAGTTCAAATAATTGATGAGCAAGTTCATATCTACGTTGAGCCAGATAGTTTATATCCACTGCGAGACTTACAACGAGCAGGCCGTAAAGTTGATGGTTTAGGTGTTAAACATATTAACTTTGTGGGCGACAACTGGTCGGCCGAACAACAGTGGGCGGTTGCGCTTGGTTTTACCAGTGTTGGTAAGCTTACCAGTGTTGATTTTTGTGGTGATCAACAAGCAGAGCTTACGAAAAAGCTCGCGGTTTATGCATGGGCGAGAGACTTAACCAATCAAACACCTGCAGAGCTATACCCAGCCTCAATTGCAGAAAAAACGATTAATTACCTATCAGAGCTCGCGGGTGACAAAATCACGACTGTAGTGACATCGGGCGAAGCATTAGTTGAACAGGGTTGGCTCGGCATATACAACGTTGGTAAAGCGAGTATCAATCCGCCGTGCTTATTAGAAGTGGATTACAACCCAAGCGGAGATGCAAACGCTCCTGTTGCTGCTTGTCTAGTCGGTAAAGGGATCACTTTTGATAGCGGTGGCTATTCAATTAAATCGAACGCGGGCATGTTCGACATGAAATGCGATATGGGCGGTGCAGCTGTTGTTGCGGGCGCATTAGCAATAGCGATTGAAAGTGGCTTAGAAAAACGAGTAAAACTATTTTTGTGCTGCGCAGAAAACATGATCAGTGGTCATGCTTATAAACTTGGCGATGTGATTCGCTATAAAAACGGCGTAACCATGGAAGTTGCTAATACAGATGCCGAAGGGCGAATTGTGCTAGCAGATGGCCTGTTAGCGGCGGGCGAGACCGGTGCGCCACTTATCATTGATGCCGCAACACTAACGGGAGCTGCGGTTAGTGCAACCGGTGGCGATTACACCGCGTTATTTGCCTTAGATCAGCAAGCGGCAGATCAAGCAATAGCAGCGGCGAAACAAGTGAATGAGCCAATTTGGCAATTGCCACTTGAGCAATGGCATCAAAGTAAATGCCCGTCAGCATTTGCCGATACCGCCAATAGTCGTCCTATCCCTGGCGGTGGCCCAGGCGGTGCAAGTAATGCAGCAGGCTTTTTAAGTCGCTTTGTGCCAAATCAGGGTAAAGGCTGGTTGCACTTTGATATTGCAGCGGCATATAACGGTAAGGCGAATGAATGCTGGGCGGTTGGTGCAACCGGTATTTCCATTGAAACCATCGCGACGCTGATACGTTAGCATTTTGATTAAGGCCCAATCGATTTAGGCCCAATCGCAGCCGAAATATATGAGCCTTTGAAAGCCATTTGTAGGCTAGACATCATTGTGATGTCTAGCCTATTTTTTTGAACTAACTACAATTTTCTAAGAGATGGTAGTGAGGTAGCAATGATGAGTTAGACGACTTGCGTTTGCTCTTTCAAGTAGTCTTGTAGCCAAGCTTCGGCACTGTCTCTGTCGCTAAAAACAAAGAATGGTAGTTGGCAACTATTGTAGATACGGCGTAGCTGCATTTGTTGAATATCGGCATGTGCGGTATTGAGCAGTACTGTCGCGTTGGCCACCATATTGTTTTTAACACGAAACTTAGTGATGTCGATAATGTGCTGTTCAACTTCTGGCGTAAAAACACCACTGCCTTCATAACAGATTAACGATGCCCAAGGTTGGTGCTTCATTTCCAAGGTCAAATCGAGCATGTCTTGATGATACTGCTCAATACTATCTTCATCGAAGATGCGTTTGGCATCGACCAACAAAATATTATCTTTTTTGGTGATGTCATAATGAGAATGGAGCTGCCTATTCATCATGCCGAATCCATTTTTTGCCGGAACATATAAGTAACAGGCTTTACTCGCTTTGCCAAGTAAGCAGATTTTTTTCAAGTTACAAGTTTTTATATTTCTTAAAAATCAAATGGTTAACTGGTTGGTGCAGTTGATTTTCTAATAGGCTCTCAACATGAAGAGCTCAAGTTAAGCTAAAGCGTTCTATGGCTTGGTAGCAAACACCGTTTGGAGTGGAATCTGAGCGATACAAGCTAAAACTGGTTATGTTTAGTGTGAGGGGAGACGAAAGTGTTAAGCCTATCTCGCAGGGTAAAAAGCTTACTTTTCGGCTCAGCGTAATATGTGGTGTAAAAGCTCGTTCAACGAGTTTTACATCGTTATTTTCTGCCGTTTTAGTTAATGCTTGTTCAAGATATTGCAGCCATTGTGGTGTATGGGCAAGGCCAACATAAAGCACCTTAGCATTGGGAAAAACTGCCAGATGATCCGCAATGAGCTGGAATGATGGCTGTGTTTCATTTGCAACGATATTGGCTATATGTCTTGCCGCTTTATTTATTGCTGAGAGCTGTGCCTGTGATGCTTGACCGATAAAAGTAAGCGTTAAATGCAGGTTTTCAGGTTTGGTTAGACGAGGTACTTTGTATTGTTTGGCTGATGCTGTTACTGATTTTGCCAAAGTTGGCATGAGGCTGTGTTGAATTGCCACTAACGCTTGGCGATCAGCTGAGCAAAGGTCGAGTGCATAAAAATAACGAGCCACAGGAGAGCTTATACCTTAAAGGTACCACCAAGTTTATAATCCATTCACTTGATGTTAGCCGACTTTGTGGCTCGAAAGTATTTATAGACAGAAAGTAATCGTAACTTACTCAGCAGGTATTACTGTTCGGTAATCTCCCATACACTGACGGAACCAGAAATTTCATGACCAACAATAAGCTTTGCCGGCGCACTATCGGTTGCTGGGATAAATGCCATCCCCTCTGGCGCAAGATCACCAGTAATATCGGCACCTTCTACGACACCTCGATTGTTAAAGTAATCAACAAAAGTCACATTAAATGGGTTGGTAACATCGTAAATCATAACGCCGCCCATGCGTTCTAAGCCGATAAATGCAAAGGTACGCTCACCCACTTTACCAACGGCTAATGCTTCCGGCTCAGGGCCTTTTGCATCAGAGCGCGTGTCACCTTCGTTTTCATCTTCTTCATTGTTAAAGGCTGAACCATAAATAGCGGCAGTAATGCGCTCCATGTCGTCACCCGAGTCGAATACTAAATTACCTTGTGCATCCCAAATTGAAAATGAACGAGCGCCATAGGTAAATAACTGCTCAAAGTCACCATCATTGTCGGTATCTCCGCGCTCGATACTGACTTTTAAACGTCCTAAATCGTTATCATCATTATTGATGTCAGCAAATGCGTTGGCATCCAAGCTTAAGTCTTCAGCGCGTGATTCATCGGTATAGCTTAAACAGCCATCATCCTCGTCGTAATCTAGGCCACCTGCGGCACTGCAAGCAGCTTCGTCGGCAACATCAAAGAAGTATTCACGGCCATCACCTTCATTAGCGGTAACGACAAATGTTGCGCCGTTCCACTCGAAAGTGGCAATAGTGTCTGGTTGGTACATGCCGTATAGATTGTTGTACTGTTTAAAGTTGACGCCGCCATCTTTGTCAGAGGCATCAAGCGATAACTGGCTCCAGTCTTTAAATCCTAGGCCGGTAATACCGCTAATTTCCATGGCGTCTAAATCGACAAGGACAAGGCCATTGTTTTCTTGCAAGCTAACAAAGGCGGTTTTCGAATCACTGCTCACGGCAACGTATTCTGGCTCTAAATCCATTGCCACTGTGGTGTTAATCAGTTGACCATTGATGGTGCGGCCGCTTGGGTTAGGGAACATCATCCCTTGGCTTTCCAGCATGGCTTGCTGGCTATTAAAACCTGTAAATGTTAGTGAGACTGAAGTGTCGCTAACCACGCCATCAGCAATATTGATGATTGAAATTGAACCTTCAGGATCTGTGGTGTAATCGCCACTTGGTTCACCTTCATTGGCGACAACGACTTTGCTGCCATCGGGGGTAAAAGTCACCATATCAGGTAATACACCGACTTCGACATTTTTAATAAAGTTGTGTGCAGCGCCGCTAATATCGTAAAACGCAATGTAACCATTTTTGTCTACTTCGTCTGCTGCCATGGCAACAGCGAGCAGGTTTAATGATTGTGAAATGCTGATGCTGTTGGCATCACCTGGGGTATTTTCTGATAACGACAATGTCGTGACGATGGTTAAATTGGTATTGTTGATAACACCTTCGGCATCAGCTGTTAATGCAGCTGGATCAGCATCATTTAAATCGAGGAGTTCAACAGTTGCGGTATCGCTAGAGCTATTAATGGCGTAAATCATGCCGCTTGCCTGATGATATTGAACGATTTCAGCAGCTCCCTCTGGTGATTCAGCGTTAAGGACACCACGAGCGACTAGCTTTGTGCTTATGCGTGTTGGCGCATCTATGCCATTTGTACCATCTTGACCTGAAGGGCCTTGTGGACCGTTTGCGCCTGTTGCACCATCGTCACCGTCACAGCCAGTTAGTGCTAATAATAGTGCTGCGCTAAGTAGCGAAGCTTTTAGATTAAGTTTCTGTTTATTATGCATTATCAGATTTCCGTATTGTTTTGTAGGTATTGTTTTTGCAATTAAAAGGAGCTGCTTAAATTTCAAGCCAATACGCTAGAGTGCCAATCTGACAAATTTGTGACCATGCGGTGACATTGTCGTGACTATGCTGTTACGGTCGCATGACTAGGCTATTACCGAGCTATGACAAAGCTATGAATGAGCTGTGACACTGGTATTAGTAAGCGATGAGTGAACGACGAAAGTGTGGTGAGCAATCCGTGCTTTAGATGTGATCTACTATTCTAAGAATAGCCAATTAAGAGGATCAGCCTGTTGTTAGCCGCAGTAGTAGTAGGTGGAGTCTAACAGGCAGAGAGCTAAGAGAAGCGCTTTATGGTTAAAGCGCTTTTAGTCAGGGATTAGTCTTTAAGAACAGCAGTGTTTAACGAGCCAATGGTTTGTTCTATAGCAGGTAAATACTGCTCTGCCTGTTCAAAGTCATATTCATTTAAGGCATTGGAAAGGCTAGCATCTACATCGGGTGCTAAATGACTATTCAATTGTTTACGCATTGCGCGCCATGTTTCTTGTGCTTCGGCGTCAAAGTCGGCAATTTCACTGCATAACTGAGTATGCAGTTTTGCTAATGCTTCGCTGTCTAATTCAGTGGTTAATTGGCTATCTTCTTGTCGTAATTCATTGGGTAATTCAACTGAACTGATGGCGCCAACAATCGCTATCAACTGTTGGTGTAATTCTTCGATGAGTTGTGTGGCGTTTTGCTCGTTTGCTAATGCTTGTTCGAGCCTAGCGACATTCGCTGAAAACTCCTCAGCCCCTATGCTCGCAGCTACACCTTTTAGCGTATGAGCCATACGGATTGCTTGCTCGTTATCACCTTGTTCGATTACGTCACTAATCGCGACCAAAGACTGGCCGTGGTTGTGGACAAATTTATCCAGCAAACTCAAGTATAAAGGTACATTGCCGGCGATACGCGCAAGTGCAGTGTGTGTATCTAGCAATGGAATTACTGGCAAATTATGCTGTGTGTTTGTTGCTATTTCATCAATTTGAATAGCAGGCTTACCAAGGTGCTGTTTGGGGCTGATCCATTCAGTCAGCGTGTTAAACACCTCATTCGGTGAAATCGGTTTTGTCAGATGGTCGTTCATACCTGCTTGCAAGCAGCGTTCGCGATCACCTGCCATGGCATTAGCGGTCATGGCGATTATTGGGAGCTCATCTACGCTGATTTTTTCGCGTATTTCGGCTGTTGCCTGATAACCATCCATCACGGGCATTTGAATGTCCATTAACACTGCGTCGAAGCGTGTTTCAGCTTCTGCATTCGCGTAATTGTTAAATACTTTGGTAACGGCTTGCTGACCATCTTCAGCGATATCAACATTGAAATGAGCCATTTCGAGTAGCTCAACAGCAATTTGTTGGTTAATTTCGTTGTCTTCAACCAGCAGGATATTGGCGCCTTGAATGGCTTCTGTCGAGCTCACATCTAGCTTGGCGGTATTTTTTCGACGGGTCACTTTATCACTTCGCCCTAGCGCTTTTAAATTTGCATCAAGTAGTGTTGAGGCGGTAATTGGCTTGGTTAGATAGGCGCTGATAGGCAAACCTTTTGATGCAGCGATCATATCGTCGCGGTCATAAGCGGTGAGCAAAATAAATTTTGGTGGTGTAGGCAGGCCAAGCGCCAAAATTTCTTTGATCAATGTCGACCCATTTTTGTGAGGCATGCGCCAATCGGTCAGTACAATGTCAAACGTACTTTGCTTAGCCTGTGCATTTTCAATTTGCTGTAGTGCATGATCGGCTGACTCAGCAATAACACTGGTAAAGCCAATACTTTGGGCAATCGTGTGTAAAATCTCACGAGCCGCAACACTGTCATCGACGATCAATATTTTGATGTCGGCTGCATCGGCAATTGCCAGTTGCGGATTGCTAATTGCTTGGCCAGCTTTTCCTAAGCGAGCGGTGAAGCTAAAGGTACTGCCTTTTTGGTATTCACTTTCTACCCATATTTTACCACCCATCATCTCAGTGAGCGTTTTACAGATCGTCAGCCCTAGCCCTGTACCACCATATTTACGCGTCGTAGAGGCATCGGCTTGGCTAAATGACTTAAATAGGTTTTGCATATGTGCTTCGGTCAAACCTATGCCTGTATCACTGACAGAGAATTGCAAGGTGAGCTCTTGATCAGCTTCTTCAATCGCCTCAACCTTGATGATGATCTCACCGTGATCGGTAAACTTGACCGCGTTAGTCGCTAAATTAACCAGAATTTGTCCGAGCCTTAGTGAATCGCCAACTAAACAGGTCGGTAAATTAGCTGGTAGATCAATCAGTAATTCAATACCTTTTTGTTGGCTTTTCAGCGCAATAACTTCAACGACATGATCAAGGGTTTCAGTTAAATTAAACGGCACATGTTCTAGCGTTAGCTTGCCTGCTTCAATTTTAGAAAAATCGAGAATATCGTTAATAATGCCAAGCAAAGCGTCGGCTGAACTGTGAATTTTGTTGAGGTAGTCTTGCTGTTTATCGGTTAACTGGGTTTGCAGCGTTAAATAGCTCATGCCAATAATCGCGTTCATTGGCGTGCGAATTTCATGACTCATATTTGCCAAGAAGTCACTTTTCGCTTTGGTTGCTTCAACCGCCGAGTTTTTCGCTTGCTCAAGCGCGCGTTGCGCTTCTTTGCGTACCGTAATATCTCGCACAGCGCCCGTATAGAAATGGTCGTCGTCAAAGGTAAAATCACTAACAGAAATACCAATGTCAAAAATTGAACCGTCTGAGCGAATGCCTTTTTGCTCAACAATATGACCATTGGCCATTGCCGAGCGTTCAATTTGGTTAAATGGTTTTTCCATCAACAGCTTCAGCGGCTGACCGATCATTTGTTCTTTGCTATAACCAAACATTTGCTCTGCGGAAGGCCCAAAACTGTCAATAATGCCTTGGTCATCAACGATGATAATAGCGTCAGAGGAATTGCTGATAATCGTGCGGGTTCGGTCAATACTACTTTGCAGCTCGCGAGTTCGCTCAGCAACAATACATTCAAGCTCCGTGTGTGAGCGCGTTAGCGCCTGTGTTGCGCGTGTTCCGAGTTTTAAAGTGAACAAAGTACAGCCAAATATCAGGGCTAAAGCAACGCAGATGATGCCGAGAATGGTGTACCTGAAAACCACTAATATTTCGACCGTCTCGTCAAAATCTACTTCTGCAGCAATGCCAATGTTGAGCTTGTCGTCCCACAGCCATGAGCCAACCACTTTCACCCCTAAAAATCCGTTATAACCCTCAAGGTTGGTATTGGTAAAACCTCGCGTAGCGCTATCAGCCATCGCTGTTAATGGCCAATTTGCTTGTTCTTCTGGCGTAAAGGAGTGTTTGAGTAAGTTTTTGCCTGGATTGCTCAGGCGCATGTTCAAAATAGCTGATTGATCGGCAGCAACTAAGCCAAGTGTTTTTAATTGATTTTCAAAGCGAATTTGTGACAGTAATTGCCCTTGGCTATTAAAGGCGTAGCTTTGGCCGCTTTTACCAACAAAACCGGTAGAGAAAATACGTGAAAATTGCCCATCTGGAGCGCTAGTGACCGCTAATATTGCAATAATATGAGCATCATTATCATAAATTGGTACTGCAAAGATGAGCTGAGTTTGTTCGCTCGTCGCTAAATCAAGTGCTGGATTATTGCTTGCCAGTGAAGTGATAGGCGGGATAAATTTGCTGTCTCCAGCGAGCACACTATTGAACAGCTGCCGATGGGCGCGGCTAGCTAGGTTTTGAATGCCAATTTGCGCTTCCTCGCTACTGGCAAGGTTTATCATGTCGGGTGAAATAACAAAGTAGCCTTGCTGTGCCATGTTAGGCAAGCGTTCATTAATAAATTGACCAAGTGCTTGTTGTGCTTGGGCATTGTTGAGTGCCGTGGCTTCACGACGCACCAGCAATAACTGCTCAACAGTGTTAATTAATTCTGGCTCTTTAACTAATTCATTTAATGTTGAAAACTCACCATCTACCCAGTTGGTTAAGCGATTGTGCGTTGAGCTCATGATGTTTGTCATGTTGTAGCTCAACACTTGATTAATCTTATTTTCTGCGTTGTTAATAATGACGAAAGCTAGAGACACTAAAATAATCGCTAGGCCAACAAGCCCAATTAACAACGTGTGTTGAAAACGTTTTGAGCCAAACCGCTCGGCAAGCTTTTCTTCGTTGTTGGTTGAGAGCACCATACTGATGCCAAGTCCAAATAAAATCAGCACAAGCACAAGGCCAGCGGCTAGATAGTAAATTTCCGTCTGCGAACTTTGGGTAAGCTTTTGAATTTTAGTAACATCGCTGGCATCAAGTAAGTCTTTATTGGCACTGACTAGGCTGTCAACGTTGATGGTTTCCAGTCCTTTATTGATGATATTCAGCAGCTCTGGCTTCTGCTTGGCAATAAAAAAGTGTAGTGATTCAGGTGGAATCACATGCTCGTCAATCATCACTAACGAGGTTAGCTTAGCGCTTTTAATACGACTTTTAACAACGACCTCAGCATCTAACAAGGCATCAGCTTGTCCGTTAATCACGGCATTAATTGAATCGTCAATACTTTCTGTTTCGAGTACGGTAACGGCTGGAAAGCGCGCTTTTAGTTGCTCAATGGATGTGTAACCTTTGGGGATGGCAACGGTACTATTATGGATGTCTTCAAGGGTACGCAGGTGTTTATTTGCTTTTAAAACAAACAGCTTTTCCTGCATTTGATAATATGGCTGCGAAAATAAGCCAAACTTAGCACGAGATTCAGTGACATAAATGTCAGGTAATAGGTCAATGTTGCCTTTTTGAACTTGTTCAAGCAGCTCATTCCACTGACCTGATACAATTTCAAACTTTAAGCCTGTGCGTTTTGAAATTTGGGTCAGTAAGCCGCCAGCAACGCCACCAATTTCGCCATTAGCTCGTTCAAAAATAATCGGCGGCCAATGCTCCACACCAACCGTTATAGTGTTGCTTTCAAGCCATGCTTGCTCTGTTGATGAAAGCTCAATTGGCCCAGGTGTATGAATGATTTTAGGTAAAGGGCGGTGATGGGCATGACTTTTCAAACTCGACAATAATGCTGATGTTGCACTGATATAGCGCTCTTTACTGTTTAAGTAAACATCGTCACTAAGTAGCTTCATTGCTTGGTCGCGCTGCCCTTGCTGGCTTAGTTTGATGGCAATGGTTTCGGTTGCTAATAGACGCTTATTGGCTATGTCAATCTGGTTGATAAAATCAGCATTTGCATTATTTCGATTGGTTGCAAGTGCTTCAAGCAATGCATTGAGCTTTGGTTCATGCGCTTGGTAACGTTCCAACCATTTGGGTTCACCCGTGAAAATATAGGTCAATACCGAGGCAGTCAGCACCTCATCTAAATATTTTAATTCTTCGGTAAGTTTGCGAATTTGGTGGGCATCTAAGTTACTGCTAGTTGCTGTTTGCTCCGGAATTGCATGCTCTATAAAAGCTTGCTCTGCATGTGCTGTATTGTTCATGCTAAACACTACAAAATTTAGTATGAAGCAAGTGATTAGCAAAGCATTAGATGCAAGACGTTGCACTTTGAAGCTGTTTTTCTTACCTAGTCCCCAATTCATTCTCGTCTGCTTATTGGCAAAATCTGACAACAAAAAGCTTTGATTATCCAAGCCCCCAATGCGAGCGAAGCTAGCTTGCTTGGCGTTAATAGGCCGAACAACTAGTGATAGAAGATAGCAAAAGCCAGTAAATAATATGGCTGTAAAGCTATAAAGCATGGGGTTTCGCTTCCTTAATTTTGGAGAATCGTTACAATATTTGGCACCAATGAGGCGCGCTTTTTCATCGCTAATGTGTATTGCTGTGAGTAGGATCGCTTAGCTGTAAACTACAGTATATGAACGCAATAAATAAGCCTTTGATTGGATTATAACAGGGCAACCCTTGATGAAAAACGGAGAAGTTGGTCGTTTTTTGTCATAGATCAATTGCTTGAGTGACAAATGATTACAATGAGTAGGTATTTAGTCACAAAGATCGGCACTAGAGCGTTGTGGTTTTAATCGGTAAAAATGGCTAAATAGCTATGCCCAAGCAGCTATGCCTAAGTAACGTGTGCCCAGAAAAAATTTAATAAGTAGAGCAAACCCTTGTCCTCATTTCCTATCGAACAGATCAAAGCGGATTTTTTATCTGCATTAGCAACGCAACAAACCCTAGTGCTATCGGCTCCACCGGGTGCCGGAAAATCCACAGTACTGCCGCTGTGGTTACTTGACACCGCAAAAGCAGAAAAAACCATCTACTTGTTACAACCAAGACGTGTTGCCGCCAAGAACATTGCTACTTATCTGGCAAGCCAGCTACGTGAGCCAGTTGGCCAAACCGTTGGCTATCGCTTAAGAAACGATAGTAAAGTGTCTTCGAAGACTAAATTGGAAGTGATTACTGAGGGGATACTAACTCAGCTGTTGCAGGAAGATCCTGAACTCTCTAAGGCGAGCCTTATTTTGTTTGATGAATTTCATGAACGTTCAGTACAAGGCGATGTTGCTTTTGCCTTAGCGCGAGATTGTCAGCAAGGGCTGCGTGACGATTTAACCTTAGTGTTAATGTCGGCAACGTTAGCAACAGAGGAACTGCTCACACAACTACCTGATGCGGTTAGTTTGCATTCTGAAGGTCGAAGTTACCCCGTTGACTCACTGTATCTACCGGTGCCCAATCAAGTTTTTTGGCGTGAACATGCGTTAAAAGTGATACGCCAACATGCTGTTAATCATAGTGGCTCAACTTTGGTATTTTTACCTGGTGTAGCAGATATTCGCTATCTAGCAGATCAGTTAGCAGATCATTTAACTGGCCAGCCAAATGCTCTGCCAGATGACCTAAGAATAGCGCCGCTTTTTGGTGAGCAATCACTGGCAGAGCAGCAACGGGCAATGAAAGCAGTGCAAGGGCAACGAAAAATTGTGTTAGCCACGAATATCGCCGAAACCAGTTTAACTATCGATGGTATTACCTTAGTTATTGATGCTGGTTTTGAAAAAGTTGCACGTTATGATGTGCATACCATGACCAATCAGCTTAGCCAACAAGCGATAAGCAAAGCGTCTGCAATTCAGCGGGCTGGACGAGCAGGGCGATTAGCGCCAGGTCATTGTATTCGCTTGTACGGTGAAGAAGATTTTCAGCGCCGTCCAGAGCAAGCAACGCCAGCCATATTACAAACTGATTTACTGCCCGTATTAATGGAAGCGGCAAGGTGGGGAGTGACCTCCTTGGCTGATTTACCCTTGCTCGACCAGCCAAATGAGGTGCTTACCAGTCAAGGCTGGCATTCATTAACCAAGCTTAAAATTGTTGATGAGCAGCACAAGCTCACCAAGCATGGCCAACAAGTCGCTAAGTTTAGCTGCCATCCTAGGTTTGCTCATATGTTGGTGGCCGCACAACATATTGCAACACAAGTAGACGACGAGAAAATACTGAATCTTGGGTGTTTGCTGGCAGCACTGCTCGAAGAGCGTGATATTTTAAGTCGAGAGGCCAGTCGAGATAATGCTGACATCGGCATTCGCGTTGATATGGTGATTAGTAAAGAAAAAGCGGGTAAAGCGAATGGCGCCATTGCTCGTATAGTGCAGCAGGCTAAACAGCTTGCCCGTCAGCTAGGTCGGCATTTTGATAGTAACTGGCAAGCCAATATAAGCCGCGATTATTGTGGTTTACTCTTGGCCTTGGCTTATCCAGAGCGCATAGCGAAAAAGCGAGGTCAGCAAGCAAGTTATCTTTCTTCAGCTGGTAAAGGCTTATCGTTGGCTGACACCGACCCGCTCAATGAAGAGTCTTTGATTGTTGCAGCCAATACCATCAAGTTAGGCAATCAGCAGCGCATATCATTGGCTGCACCAGTGAGTTTAGCTGCATTGGAAGCGTGGCAAGTGTTAGCAATTAGCGAGCAAGATACCCTGACCTATGATGAACAAAAAGATGCGATCAGCGCCAGTAAAAAACGTTATTTAGGCGCGATTGTGCTTGCAGAGCAGCCAAGTAATGCAGGGCTTACAGCGGCTTTGGTTGTCGAAATGTGGCATCAGCAACTGGCGAAAAAAGGGCTTACTTGGTTAAAGCTTTCTGATGAAGCTGAAAACCTGCGTTCACGTATTTGTTGGCTGGCGGTTAACCAGCCAGAACTCGCTTTACCTGTGATGGACAATGAATGGTTGATGGTAAATTTAGCCGATTGGTTTGATCCATATGTTGGTGATATTAAGAAAAAATCAGCATTACTGGCATTAGACTTCGCCACTATGCTGCATTCAGTATTGGATTATTCGCAGCAGCAAGCGCTGGCACAAAAGGCACCAAGGGTTTTTATTGGCCCGACTGGGCGCAAATGTCCTATTCGTTATCCAAGTGATGCGACGAATGAATTAGTAGGAAAGTCACCAACTGTCTCGCTGCCGATGCAAGAAGTGTATGGTTTGTCTGACTCGCCACAAGTCGGCGACAGCGCGCAAGGCAAAGGGATTAATCTTACCCTAGAGCTGTTGTCACCCGCAGGACGCCCGTTGCAAGTAACCCAAGATCTTGCTGGATTTTGGCAAGGGAGTTACCAGCAAGTGCAAAAGGAAATGAAGGGCAGATACCCCAAGCATTATTGGCCAGATGATCCTGCCAATGCTCAAGCGACCAGTAAAACTAAGCGATTTATGTAGTCGTTCGTTAAATAAATACTTAAAGAATTCCGGCATCGAAAAGTTCATTACCTGCAGTGAACTTTTTCGATACAACAACTGATAAGTTGATCGCATCTACACACGTACAATACATAGTGAATAAACTCCTCTAGATTTAAACCTTTGCTTTTTAAATAGCGACTTAATTGAGTGTCTAATTAAAAAGGAATGTGATGAAACCCTCTCAACAAATTTATTTTCTACTCTTTTTCGTAGCCGTATCGATTCAGACTGCCTGTGCTTACGATGCACAGCAAAAGCGCTTTATTCCTGTTGAACTGTTTACCGGAGCGAAATGGGACGGGACTCATCAATTAACGCTAAAACCCGTATCCACGACAACTTGCGCCCCATATGATGGCAGGCCTTGTAGCAACTTCTATATTTCAGGGCCATTTAAAACCACAGAAAATAATACTCAAATAAAGTGGGCCGGCAGTGAAATTTCTTACTACCGAAGAGCCTTTACTATTCCACATCGCGGTGAAGTTATATCGTTTTTTACCATCAATGACTCAAAAGATGGACTGGTGAGAATTTATGATAAACGACAACAGTGGGGTGTTAGAAAATACGATGGATTAGGAAGTAAGTTCCCGCTGGGTTATTGGCGGCAAGGTGAAGTGCGTACTTATCCATCACGTCGACCAACGAAAATTGAAATAATCGAGCTTGATGACCCTAATCATTGCCTTACATTTCGCTGGGTAGTTGGTCAGGGAAAGAAAAGTAATCAAGACAATAACTACACTTTTTGTCCGAATCGTGGCTTAACCAAGGTCACCCCGAATAACAAAAGCAAGTAAGCTAATGCTTGAATAGTTAAGTGATAAGTGAAAAGGGTAGCTAACAATTCGCTTAGTATTCATTTGTGCTTCGCGTCTAGCGAATAAGTTCGCTTACCCAGCATTTGACATTTTTGCTATTCAGGTAAAACATGTAGCTAATTAAACACTAGGTTATACTGCCAAGTCACGCTAAGTTAACTATGGTTCAACTGTTCCCGACAATTTTGTATTCCTGCATGGTGGGAATGACAATTCTTGCATTGCTGGATGTTTTTAAAAGGCCAAATGACAGGCAGACGGTTTTTTTAAAAGGCCTGTTGTTGTTGCTATTAACACACTTAGCAGGTGAGCTTTTTATTTATTCAGGTGCTTATGTATATGCGCCAGCGCTAGCGGGCGCGCAATTACCGTTTAGAGTATTGTTAGGGCCTGCACTTTATTTTTATGCCCACGCTACAATGTCGCCCGATAAAGCGGCCGACAAGCGCTTGTGGGTTTTGGCCATCTCGGGGCCAGTGCTCGTATTAGCCGCGATGATGCCGTTTATCTTTTTAATTAGCTCAGAAGATAAGTTGGCATTAGCCAATCCGCTAACACGTGACCCTGAACAATGGAAAATTGCATTGTTAACCTGTTTGTTTAGCGCGTTAGTTTTTATTGCATTCACACTTACTTTCTTAGGTTTTGCTTTTCGCTTACACAATGCGCACTGCCAGCAGTTGCAAGAGCGCTTTTCTGATATTGAACAACGCTCTGTAAACTGGTTTAAAACCATTCTCATTATTTGGGGAGTCACTTGGTTGGCTTTTGCTGTTGAGTTTTGTTTAAACGCACTTGGCTGGCGATGGTTTGGCAGTGGCATTGTTTTACCCGTGCTGGAAGTCATCGCTCTCGCTATTTTTATTCAAAAAGCGTTAGCACAAAAAGTGCTTACGACAGCAGATAAAGGCGTACCTCACGTCAGCCAAAAAAGAACAGCCATTCTTAGCCCTGACAAAATGCAATTGATAGCGGCCAAATTAGCGCACGCGATGAACGACGAAAAATTGTTTTTACAAGAAGACTTGTCATTGAATATGTTGTCTCAAGCCATCACTGAAACAGAAAATCATATTTCTGAAACGCTGTCGCAGCATTTACAAACGAATTTTTTCCAATTTGTGAATAGTTATCGCATTGAAGAGGCGAAAAAAGCCTTACATGATCGCAAGAAACTGGTGACGAGTATTGCGTTTGATGTCGGCTTCAACTCGAAATCAACATTCAATAATGCCTTTAAAAAAATAGTCGGTCACAGTCCATCAGCATACCGAAATCTCCTACAAGAAAATAAACACTAGATAGGCCAGAGATAATATCAATAGCATTATTGATATTATCTCTGGCTAACCATTTCTATGTAACCATCATTTCTCTGGTTGAATTACTCCACTTAGTGCTTTACACAAAAGTGAAGATTTATAGGGTAGATGCGCCTTTTCCTCTGAATTCTCTGAAATAGGCTAATTTTCTTGCAATAAAACGTGCAAATAGGCCTATTTGGACGATATCTGCGGCTTATCTTTCCATTATGTGCTTGAACGACGTTAGAAAAAGAGAACTCAATAATGGAAAATACGCGCAGTCACGATTCAAGCTCTGCAATAAAAATTACCGACAGCAATAATGTGACGAAAGTGTCGCCTGCCAAAATTGCCGACCGAGCTTTAAAATACTCGTCAGTTTTTTGGTTTATCAGCATTCTTTTGGGCCAATGGTTTTTCTTCTACTACATATTTGCGTTTTATGGCTTTTCAGTGATTAACGACAATATGGAAATTTGGAACCGTTGGGAGGCGATGGGTGCTAAGCCTTATCACGTTGGAGACTTCTCCGGTAACCTTGCCTTTGCTGCACACGCGATTGGCGCCGGTATTGTTGCCTTTGGCGGCATATTGCAGCTTATACCCAAACTGCGTAGTACCTTTCCTCGATTTCATAAAATTAACGGTTATGTTTATTTAATAACGGTATTTTGTTTGGCAATTTCAGGCTTTTACTTAGTCTGGGTTCGAGATCCTGACCCAATAAACTCATCGGGTATTGGCACCACGATTAATGGCTTTTTAATTTTGTTATTTGCTTACTTTACGGTGCGTAATGCGATTAACAAAGACATCAAAACTCACCGAAAATGGGCGTTGCGCTTATTTGTTGTCTCAAATGCCCAGTGGACATTAAGAGTTGGCACGTTTAGCTATTTAATTACAGGAAATCTATTAGGCACCAAGCCTGCTTTTGGTGATTTGTTTTTCTCACTTTGGACATTTGGATGTTATTTACTGCCGTTAGCCGTTTTACAACTGTATTTCTATGCAACAGAAAAACATTCACAGGCAATTTGGCATAGCTACTGGAATATAGCGACAAGTACTCTTTTATTCGTGTTAACAATATTGATGGTCATTGGCATGGTAGGGTTTACGCCGTTTTTACTCTCAGTCATTAATAACGAAGAGATCAGTTTTTAAGTGCTTTGGTTAAGCGCTTTGGTTAGGCGCTGCCTTTAAGCGCCTAAATAACCTCAGCTAGGGATAACTAATTTGCTTCTAGCGGCTATTGCTATCGATTGGTTAAAAACAAACTTACTGATCTAGTCTTTGTAACAGTCGTTTAGCAAGTGAATAATCAGGTGCAATTGCCAGCGCTTTATTAAACATTAACTTGGCATTTTTAATATCGCCTTGGTCTCTGCGCACAACTCCCATTCAGATATATGATTTCTTTTCTTCTGGATAAACTTGTAAGGAATATTGAAAAACCTTTTCTGCACTAGCCAAATCTTTACTCGATATGAGCTCAACGCCTAACTCATAAATAAGCGAAAAAGGAGGAGTCATTGTATATCCATATCTTTGCGACAACTTTTCAAAATGTTGGTGAAGTTGCGTCATCGTGGTCAACTTTTCTTGGGGGTTAAAGTCAGGGTACAGGGCAAGGAGTAATGAGGTAAAGTCTGTCGCTGGGACGTGGCCCTAATTAATCACCTGCTGTGACTTGTAGGTAAGATTGGTTGGTTTATGGTCAGTCAGCATGCGAGAAAATTCAGGAATAGATTCGGTTATCTCGTCGAAATCATCGTCACTATAAATAATATGGAGCGACTTATTTTCAGATAAGGTTTTTAATGGCCCTGTTTTTATTTTTTGTTGCAACTTCACCGGGATGTGATTGAGTGATGGACTGCTTGCTAGGTAGGCGTTAAACAGGCTGGGTTTGTTAAGCAGAGTATAAACGCTAAAAAAGCCACTATTGGACGCGCCAAAGAGGGCTCTAAACGGTGCCGTTCGGTACTTATTGTCAACGTAGGGAATAAGCTCTTTTTCAATAAACGCTAGGTAGCTATCTGGACTTTTTGTATCGCCGTTAGCTCGTGAAGGCAACAGAACTCGGTTTCCTTCGGGCAAGTCTATGCCGACAAGTAACATTGCAGGGATCTGCGAGCCGCCCATGTAGTCAAGCGCAGAGGCTAGCATAGCAAATCGGGCTCGGTAATCTGACCCCAACATATAAAGTACTGGATAATTGTGTTTAGTGCTGTCGTAATTTGGGGGTAAATGAATGGACAACGGGATATTTTTGCTTAAAACAGTTGATTGAATGGAGGATATTTGACCCAAAGTCACAGCTGGCTTGCCATGTTCAGCATGAGCCTCAAAACAACTTGAGAGTGCAATTAAGAGTGCAATTATGAATACAAACATTACCCTATATGCGTAAATCATCAATATATCCTTACTTGTAAGTTGAGTATTGCTCATTACAGCTTGGGAGCACGTTTGATCTAAATATCCTGCCTCGTATTCTTTGTGTGGCTATTTTTTAAAATAGTCTTAGGCAAACTCAAGGCTAAATTAAAGAGTGCACCAAAAGCTGGCGAAGTAAAAAGATGAATAAGATGAACGATATAGAAATTGAGTTAAGCGACCTGGTGCCATATGACTTATCGTCGGCTGAAGGGATTTAATTGTTTTTCTGTCGCATCAAAGCAAAGGTATAGCGCAAAACCTAAATGATCTTACTGTAGCGTTTATGTAGAATTTCAACCCGCTCGATATACACCTGAGTTTCGGGGAAAGGGGGAATACCTTGGTATTTTCGAACGGATCCCTCGCCTGCATTATAAGCTGCCGCAACTAGTCGAATATTGCCATAGTATTTCTTCATTAATTTGGCGAGGTGTTTAACTCCACCGCGAATATTTTGCTGAGGATCAAAAGGGTTTACTACCCCAAGTTCGCGCGCTGTAGCTGGCATTAACTGCATCAGCCCCTGCGCCCCTTGTTTAGAAATCACATCTTTGCGAAAGTGCGATTCGGCATGAATAATGGCACGCACTAGGTTGGCGTCTACTTGGTAATAATCGGCCATACCTTCAATTTCTTTGCGATAACTGTCGGGGTAAAGCTTAGTCTCTAGCCAGTCTATTTCAGAATAAACGCCACAGGCGTAGCAACCAAATTTCACGGTTTCATAGTAGGTATCTATTGGTTCGATGTCAGAAAAAGACAATACGCCATCTTTCGAGTGGTAGCGATACACGCTTTCTTCTGCTGGTGTGCTAACAGAGAACACCGAAATTACTGTGATGAGCAGCCAAGTAAAACAGCTAATATTGAACTTGAGTGTGGACATGATATTGCGAATATTCCCTTATCGACAGCTAGTTTTAGCACAACACTAAACCGTGTGTGCCGTGCTTATTTTTGCTGAAATAACATACTGCTTTTTTGGATAAATGTCTAAATAACCGATGCTTTTTGTCAAACGCTTTCGCCACCACGTTTTTGGTTACTAGCTTGCTGTAGATTAGCTACAGCGTTTTTGGTGAATTTAGGCTATGATCGCCGCCAAGTTAACTGCTCAGAGAACCTCACCTTGCCAACGCAAAAATCAGCTCAACAATCTGCTCAAAACGCCAGTACTGGCAAGCGACTTAATAAATTTATTAGTGAATCGGGTTTTTGCTCGCGCCGTGAAGCGGATAAATTAATTGAACGCCAGCGCGTGACAATTAATGGCAAGTTGCCTGAGCTTGGCACCAAAGTGCAAGATGGCGACCAAGTTGAAGTTGACGGCAAGCCTATTGCGGCCAGCGCTGAGAATAAATCGGATCGTATCTATATTGCTTACCATAAGCCAATCGGTGTGATATGTACGACTGAGCGCCAAGTGCGGGGCAATATCGTTGATGCCATTGGTCATAAAGAGCGTATCTTCCCCATTGGCCGTTTAGATAAACCCTCGGAAGGATTAATTTTTCTGACCAGTGACGGTGATATCGTTAATAAAATTCTTCGTGCTGAAAATGCTCACGATAAAGAATATATTGTGACGGTAGATAAGCCGATCAGTGAACGCTTTGTTGAACGCATGTCACGCGGGGTGCCTATTCTAGGAACGATCACTAACCCCTGTCGCGTTGAACCTGTCAGTCGTTTCGTGTTCAAAATCACCTTAACTCAAGGCTTAAACCGACAAATTCGCCGTATGTGTGAATACCTTGGCTATGAAGTGACTAAGCTCAAACGCGTGCGCATTATGAATGTTGACTTAACTGGCTTAAAGCCTGGGCAGTGGCGCAACTTAACCCAAGGCGAGTTAGCGCAAATTAACAGTGCGGTGAAAGATTCACGCAAAACGTCACTTAAAGCTGAGCAGGCAGAAAATGACAGCAGAAGAGACGATAAAAGTCGTTCAAACGCTCGCTATGCGAAAAACGATGAAGCGGCTAAAAAGCCAGAAAAAAAGTCGCAAAATAAGCCACATAACAAGCGAGATAATGAACAGCATCGCGAGAACAACTCAGTAGCAAATTCAAATCGCAAAAACGACAAGCACAATGCTAAATACAATGGTAATCGAGATAATCAATCAGCTAAACCTGCTCGCGAAAGTGAACAACCGAGAAAAGCTCGTGCCGAACAGCCAAAACAAAAATCAAATAAAGGCACAAACAAAAGTACAACCTACCGTATCGATAATCCTAATGCTAAAGGCACTAAAAAAACTGACAATGAAGTGAACGAAAGAGGGAGTAGTCAAGGTGATAAAAAACGTTTATCACTTGGTCGTAAGAAGCAATAACGTAGAAAATTGTTCAGGCGAATGTAGGGAAGTAGCCATCTTAGCTATTCATTAAATTTTTACTGAAAATAAAATAACAATCAGTGCCTTATCCGTTAGTTTTAGTGATTATAGATAGTATCTAACATAACTAACGGATTAGGAGCTGTATGCACGTCCCGGAAAAATGGCGAATTCAAGAGCCAGCACAAATTACCGATATTATTAACCGTTACAGCTTTGCAACGGTTGTTTCCCCAAGCTTAGATGCCACCCATGTGCCACTGATTTACGATCAAGCACAAAATTGTTTAATCGGTCATATTGCTTGCAATAATCATCATAAAAAAGCGGCCGAAAATTCCGATGTGTTGGCGATATTCCATGGCCCACACGACTATATTGATCCGACTTGGTATAAAGGTAAGCCCAATGTGCCAACATGGAATTATGTGGCTGTGCATGTTCACGGCAGCTTACATTGGCTTGATGAAGCGCAAACAATTGATGCCGTTCAGCAACTAGTTCAAAAATACCAGCCTGCGTTATTGCTCGAGCAAGAGTTAGATGAACAAGCAAAGAGCGCTGATACCCAACCCACCATGCCGCTGGATTATCAGCAAAAACTCGCTAAAGGTATTATCGGTTTTCGCATTGATATCGACCGCGTTGAAGCCAAAGCCAAGCTAGGCCAACATCGTAGCCAAGCGGATCAACTGGGTACAGTGAAAGGATTAATGAATAGCAATAGCCCTGATGCACAACAGCTACTCGCCATTATGGAACAGCTTTCTTTAGGGCTAGGAAGCTAGGGTTAATAAAAATAAGACTAGCAAAAATAAGGCTAGGGGAAAAAAGGTGTAGCAAATAGCTATTGGTTTAACTAAAGGAGTTGATAGATGGAATTACTAGGTATATTGCTAGTGGTTTTGGTTGTTATTGGTCATTTCGTTGAAGGTTTTTCACTTTGGACTTATGTTCAATTTTTCCGTGGCAAAGAAACGACGCTCGAAAAATGGTTGGTAAGAAAGGAAAACACAAGCAACAAGAAAAATAGGAAATAAACTGTTAACCGCGGCTAGTGTTTCAACAAGTCCAAGGCAAGGTTTCACTTTCACTCGCCAGTTTAAACAAGATTAGCAGTTGATGTACCCAACGGCTGCTATGAGCGATCAAACGACGGTGGTCACAGTCAGTTGATGTTATTGACTCAACTCTACAAGCGGACATTCAAATAACGGCAGCGGCAATTTACGTGTTGGTATAAAACCGTTTGATATCAGGAATGTTATTAGTGTAGGGTTTGCATCATTTTGAACGTTAAGTATAGGGATATCTATATGAAATTATTATTACTTCTACTTGGAGTTTTAACATTTAGTAGTTCAGCTTTCGCAAACGAAAATTATGCATTTCCTGAGGTTATAGATAAGAATGCAAGGTACGTATTTTATTCTCATGGCTATATTGTGGAAGGCGAAAACCCAACCCCTATTCATGAGCGTTGGGGACAATATGACTTTCCAGCCGTTAAGGCGCAACTAACCGATTCTAGCTATCACCTAATTGCTACTCACCGACCAGCTAAAACTCACCCTTTTAAATATGCAGAGAAGTTAGCAGCACAAGTGAATAAATTAATCGAAAACGGTGTGCCAGCGAAAAATATTTCTTTGGTTGGTTTTTCCCGTGGTGGGTTTATTACGGCAATTACATCAAGTTATCTAAAAAACAAAAATATTAATTTTGTTATTTTAGCTGCATGTACAAGCGGTTTAGCTAAGAGAAAAGAAATAGCAATTTATGGACACTTATTTTCAGTCTACGAAACCTCAGATTCAGTTGGTTCATGTAGCGATGTAGTCGCAAGAAGAGATGATACTGTTAGTTCTTTCGAAGAAATTTCAATATCGACTGGTAAAGAACATGGAGCGTTTTTTAAGCCAAGAAAAGAATGGTTAATACCAGTAAAAAACTGGCTTAAACGCCATAAAGGGTAAGTTGAATATGAAGTTCATTGATCTATCAATTCTGTGCTTCTTCATCCTAACAATACCAAATATAGGGCATGCAAAGGTTGATGAAGTTAAGGTTTCAGAAGTAGATTACGTGCATTACCGAGCAGAAATTGAACCTAACTTTGAAAGCAAATCTTTGTCTGCCGCTGTTACAATAAAATTCGTTCCAGTGATTCAAAACCTGCGTCAGTTAAAGTTTTCTTCTAAATATAAACAAGTGAAATCTGTCCGATTTGGTGGAAAGGCTATTAACTACGATTTAATAAATGAGCAATTAATAGTTCAGTTTGAAGATAATTTAAAATCAGGTAAAGCCTACTCTTTAAAAGTTGAATATACCGCTGCACCAGAGAGAGGTATGAAGTTTTATGAAGATCACCTGTTTACTGTATATCATACAAAGAATTGGCTTATTTCTCATGGTGATATATCAGATAAAGCAACATTTGAACTTTTATTAGAACATGAAACAGGTTTGGAATCAGTGGGTAATGGACAGTTAATATCTCGCTACGAGACTGGCCAAAAGACAACCATTTCTCATTGGAAGCAGGATATTCCAATTCCGATATATACTTTTGGTTTTGCTCTGGGTTTTTTTGAAACTTTACTATTGGATTCCAGTAGAACTGATATTTCTGTTTTGTATAGAAGAGCTGAAAAATCTGACTTAACTTCGCCTTTGTTAAAATTAGCCTTTAAAGATGTTGCTGATATGTCGAGTTTTTTTGAGAGTAAAGCTGGATTTTCGCTTAATGAACATGGTTATCGTTATGTTGTTGTAGATGGCTATATGGCACAAGAAGCTTCTAGTTTTAGCTTGGTGGGTGAAAAGTTTGTTCACACTGTTTTGAAGAACAAAAATGAAAACTGGTTTATTGCTCATGAACTAGCACATGAATGGTGGGGTAATAGTGTCACTAGCTCAAATTTTTCACATTTCTGGTTAAATGAAGGATTAGTCGTATTTTTAGTAGCAGCTTACAAACAACATTTGTTTGGTGATACCGCTTATAAAAACGAAATAAGCGTAGCCGTAAAACGTCTAGAAATAGCTGTAAATGAAAATCGTATTGCCCCTGTTGCGTTCAGTAAAGTGATCAGAGAACAAGAGATTAATCACACAATGGCATACAGCAAAGGCGCAATAATATTCTATATGCTTAGAGAAAAATTAGGGGAAGAGTTATTTTGGAAAGCTCTTAAAGAGTATACGGTTACACACAAAGATGGTTCAGTAACTACCCAAGATTTAAAATCTTCTTTCGAGAAAACAACTGCGACTTCTCTTACATCTTTCTTTGATAAGTGGGTATACGGAGAAGAAATCCCCAAATTAAAAATGTAACGGTGTAAATTAGATGAAGTGCTATTTATATGGGGCAGCAATTAGCTTGCTCTAATTGCCACATCAAGCTGCAACAGGCTTTCTTACCCAACAAGACTCTGCCTTGAAATGAGTCGGTTGAACATCACCCACCGCAACTTAATTTAAGATCATTAATTGTTGTTTAACGGCCGAGTTTGGCACATATGTGACAGACAGAGTTGATAGAACACTATCTACTCTGACAAAGCAAGTTAGATTTATTCAGTTTAAAGGAGTCAACTTAAGCTTTGGGTTTAGTGGCTTGCTCTTGCTGCCATGCCCATCTTGGTGACTTCACCAGTAAATTCCAACGATATCCCCAAGATGGCGCGTGCCATAATCGCTTCGCTAAAGTCATATAGCCGCTAAAGAAGACCTTGACTGGGTTGACGCTATTAATTCTTGGGAATACACCGTAGCGCACCGTCGTTTTTTCTTCGGCAAAGGTGCCAAACATTTTGTCCCAAATAATCAATATGCCGGCATAGTTCTTATCTAAATACTCCTTGTTAGTGGCATGGTGCACACGATGGTGCGATGGCGTATTGAAAATCGCTTCAATCGGACGTGGCAACCTCTTCACTGTTTCTGTATGTAGCAAGGTTTGATAAACCTGCACCACTACTTCCGCTAAAAAGATCACAAACGGATGAAAGCCCATTAACGCTAGCGGCAAATAGAAAAACAATGGGAAAAACCAGTCCATTGGGCCATGGCGATAAGCGACCGAAATATTAAAATGCGGTGAGCTATGGTGCACGGTATGAGTCGCCCAGCCAAAGCCATTCATATGCAGGAACCTGTGCTCCCAATAGTAGGCTAGATCGGCAAGTAAAATGCAGCATAGTATGGTCCACAGGGAAATCGGCAAATCGGCAAGCCTAAATTCATAGGCGTAGAAAAATACGCCAACATAAGCGGCTGCGACAATTGCGACTATGGTAATAAAAGCAGCCAAAGTCACAAAGTTAGCAAGACTGTCGCCCAGTAAATTTCGGGTAACTTGTTTTTTTACAGCGTAGCGCAGCAATTCAATCACAAAGAACGCCAGCGCAATCACTAAAAACCAGTCATCAATCCAAGCCTCTAGCCACCAAACATCATCAACTGACCAAATCTCTGTTAACCAATCCATTACATCTTCCTCGTGTTTACTATAGGTAAATAGCTATCGATAAGCTGTTATCGATAGGCGACCAGTAGCTCAGTCGCTACCGACTGGCCTTGGCCATCAAGCTGGTGAATTTCTAAAACACTGTCTAGTGCCGCGTTATAGTTAACTTTTTGCCAGCCTGTTTTTAGCTCATCATTGCGGTAATTGCTGCGTAACAGCAGAGTTTTATATTGGCTTAGTGAAACCGTAAGCGGTTTTGAAGCTGAGTTAAGTAATGCTGCGTTGTAGCCTATGGTGACCGTCGCTGTGCCAAAGTCGTTATCAAAATTACTATAGCTGACATAAAGTTGCTTTGGCTGTTGAGACAATTGGTTATGTAGCTCGGTGGCTTGTTCAAATGCTTGCCATAAAGGTGCGGTGTTATCTAATGATAGGCGCATGCTAATGCCACTAATTTGAATAACTTCTTGCGTGTTATTCAGTGCCTTTTCTTTTTTGCTTTGTTGCTTGTTTGAGTTAACGGTTACTGGCTGTGTAACCGAGCTTATAGCCGCTTGCTTTGGTGGCTTTTGAGCTGCTTGCTTAAGCACAAGATTTGACGATTTACTTTCAATGGCATTGGCACTTGGCTGATAAATGGCAACTGCCCAAACCAAGCCAGCAATGATTGCTGTGGTAATTAAAGAATTTGCTAAGCCCACGTAGTGATCCTCTTCAGGCTAAAAGATGAGCATAGCTTAAATATTTGACTTTAAATTATCAAAATGAAAATAAATGATTTTTCTAATTGTAAATTGGCTAGTTAGTCTCCAAAACTTGACAAAGCAGTCTAGAAGCTTGTTTTAGCTTATGAATTTCATCCACCATTTTAAGTGGAATCAGTGATTCACTCATTAAATAGTTGGCGTATAGGGCGTGGGCGACAAGCTCAATTTTGTCAGGGGCTGTGTTTGGGTAGTCTTGTTGGAAAGTCGTGCAAGCGTGGCTAATAAACTCAGCCATAATGGCCACTTGGTGCGCCTTAATCTCTGGCAGTCGTTTGGCTTCGGAAAAAATAGCTTCACCGATCACGGCATTGTTGACCATTTCCTTGGAATGCACGGTAAATAGTGCATCAAGTAAGGCTTCGCTGCGATTACTGGGCGGTAACCAGAGCATTAGTTCTTGCCATTCTTGCTGGTATTTCTGTGCCCAACGCTCACTTAATGCAATGATAATCTGATCGCGATTGCCAATATAATGCCGCAATATAGTGCGCTTCATTTGCGCCTTTTCTGCAATGTTTTCTAACGACGTGGCTTGTATGCCTTTTTCTAGAATACAAAGTTCCAGCGCATCAAGAATTTCTTCGCGGCGCTGGCCGGCCATGCTTGGTCTAGCCATATTTCTCCTACGTGAATTGCGGTTAGTTACTTTGGATCTTCGGTGTTTATCGAACTATATCAAGAAAATTTAAATTGTCACGTTGACAATTTAATGCTTGGCTGGTTATTTTATAAATTGTCAGTTTGAAAATTTATGGAAAGGATCGGCTCAAATGAAAAGTACTATCAGAAGTATAGGGTTTGCTTTTAGTGCAATGAGTGTAGTTGCATTAGCAGGCTGTGGTGGTAATGGTTCAAATTCAGATGAAGTGGCTATGCCTCAGCCACAGCCATCACCGTCACCTCAACCTGTGCCACCAACAGATCAGGTGCCACCACAAATATCGCCGCCAAGTGCAAAAGGGCGCTTTGTCAGTTTTGAATCAGCACCTGTGAGACCGATTGCCGAAACGCCAGATGGTCGCCGTGTCGTCATTACCAATACCGCGAACAACAGCTTAGATATTTTCGATGTTGATCAGCAAGGGGCATTGAGCTTTTCAGAATCTGTGCCGGTTGGCGTTGAACCTGTCGCGGTGGCGATCACCAATAACCAAGCTTGGGTGGTGAATCATGTATCTGACTCCATCAGCATTGTTGATTTAGACGTCGTGCCTGCCAAGGTAGTGCGCACCTTGCTTGTTGGTGATGAACCTAAAGATATAGTGATTGCTAAACAAAAGGCGTTTATTTCCACTGCTCACCGTGGACAGCAACGAATGAATCCGGCGTTAGCTGATGTCGAAGGGGCAGGCGATGCTCAGTTGCATACCGCAGGGGTCGGGCGCGGCGATATTTGGGTATTTGATACGCAAAATCTAGGGGCGAGCTTAGGAGGCAAGCCGCTAAAAATTGTTGCTGTGTTTGGTGATACTTTGCGAGGCCTAGCGGTCACGCCTGATGAGCAAACGGTTTATGCCGGCGTGTTTAATTCTGGTAATCAAACAACGGCGGTGCATGAGGCGGTGCTTTGTTACGGCTATGAAGACGATGAATATGGCGCTTATCCATGCCAAGCGCTTGATCAAATCTCTAGCCCAAATGGCTTGGCTGATGGTTACCTGCCCGGCGGGCGCACAGCACCGGGCACAAACCGCGAAGGTAAGCCACAACCTTGGACCAGCATGATTGTTAAGTATGACCAAGCTTCTGACCAATGGCGTGATAGCAAAGGGCGTAACTTTTCTAACGGTATTCGTTTTACACTGCCAGATACCGATGTATTCGCCATTGATACTGAATCATTAACCGAAACTGCGAGTTATGCTCATGTCGGAACGACTTTGTTTAATTTGGCGGTTAATCCGGTAAGCGGGCAGGTATATGTCAGTAATACTGAGGCTAATAACGCCACGCGGTTTGAAGGCGCAGGCGAATTTACTGGCTCAACCGTGCAAGGCAATATTGCGCGCAGTCAAATTTCGGTGATTTCGCCGCTTGCGGCAGAAGGGCAACAAGTTAGCGTTAGGCCGCTAAACACTCATATTGATTATGCCGATCTAAAAGGGAACGGTGAGTTAAAAGCTTATACGCTTTCAACTCCAACGCAACTAGCCGTTAGCCGCGATGGACAATGGTTATACAATGCTGTTATTGGTTCCAATAAAGTCGCGGTTTTTCCTGCAGCACAGCTTGAACAAGACAAATATTGGGATGGTAAAGGCGGTGTCGAGCAAGAATATTCGGCGATAGCGGCCAATGAAAACCATATAGATGTTAGCGGTGGTCCAGCAGGCTTGCTGTTGTCGCGCCAGCACAATGCACTTTATGTTTACACCCGATTTGATAACAGCCTAGTTCGTATTGACCGAGATTCTCACCGAGAATTGCAGCGCATTGCGTTAGCAACGCTAGAGCCAGAAAGCTTTTCAGCAGGACGTTTTATGCTTTATGACGGTCAACGCTCATCGTCTAACGGCGAAGCCTCGTGTGCAAGCTGTCATATTTTTGGTGATACCGACCATTTAAGCTGGAACTTAGGTAACCCTGATGCTGGAAATGCTCGTAATCCACAACCTTTCCCGTCCCAAAACTTATCTGAGCTCGGTTGTTTCTTGGTCGGCCCGGATGAAGAAAGTTGTCAGCTATTGGATTTGATTAATGGTGATGGTGATGAACGCACCTTTGCCTCAATGAAAGGGCCAATGGGCACACAGACCATGCGAGGCATGCAGCATCATGGCCATATGCATTGGCGCGGCGACCGTTCAGTGGGTTACTTTGGTGATGATCACAATCAAACGTTAGACGAAAAACAGTCGTTTAAGAACTTTATTGTCGCGTTTGAAGGCTTACTGGGTTTAGACATTGAATTACCAGAGTCGGCAAAGGCAGCAGAGAAATCATCTGATGTTATCGCGCTTGAGCAAGATATGGATAAATTTGCCAACTTTATGCTGGGTGTGGCATTGCCGCCAAACCCTATCCGCACACTAGACAATGGCTTGTCAGCCTCCGCGCAAAAAGGCGCTAACTTTTTCCATGGTGAACGTCGCGCTGATGGCGCAGCGACAGATACACCACTTAATGGTGATTCAGTTGATGGTGTTAACTGTGAAGGCTGCCATGGTGTTGACCACGCCCAAGGCTTTTATGGTAGCCGTGGTGAAATTGCCCACGGCGGCGAAATTCAGATTTTTAAAGTGCCACAATTACGCAACTTATATACCCGTGTTGGCATGTTTGGTTTGCCGGATCGCGAAGGTTTCTTACCATCGCATACCAAGCAGCATCAAGGAGAGCAAATTCGTGGCTTTGGCTTTTTACACGATGGTGCTACCGACCAATTACTGAATTTCCTTAAAGGTGGGGTATTTGATAACGGTGAAATCGGCTGTCCAGAAGGTGCGGACGCACGCTTTGGCTGTCATTTTAATACGGGTGAAATCGGTATTCCAGACGAAGTGACGCGACAAGGGTTAGTGGATTACATGATGGAATTCGATAACGATTTAGCGCCAATCGTTGGCCAACAAGTTACGGTTAATCACACAACTGGTGAAGCAGCAGCGCAGCGCGCTAAGCTATTTGAGCAACGAGCACAAACCCCGTTTGTCTCGAAACTACTAGGTGGTGCAGTAACCGAATGTGACTTAATTGCCCAAGGCAGTATTGCGCAGCAAAATCGCGGATATTTCTATTTACCAAACGAAGCAATGTATCGCAGTGATAGTGGTAATGACGCCCTGATCAGTAGTGAAGATTTACTTGCCTTAGCGGTAATGCCAAACAACTCCCTAACCTTTACTTGCCATGTGCCGGGTAAAGGTTGGCAGATCGCCTTAGACAGAGATTTAGACGGCACGCTCAACTATGACGAGCGATAAATATGCCAAATAATAAATGTGGGCAAGAGCAACGAAGGAGCAAACATGTTTAATTCAAAATTCACTTACAGGAGAGCAGCTCAATGTTGAACTTACTACCTTGGTCGTATTGGTTAGGTTTTGCCTTGGTCATTTGGCTATTAATTGATTTGGTGCGCGGCCAAGCTTATATCTGGCAAGCTTATCGTCGTGACCATGAGCCTGGCATGTACTGGTTCACCATGCTGATTTGGGCACTGGTTGCGGCCAGCTGCTTTATTTATCCGCACACCCCATATTGGTAAACACAGTGGTAAGGAGGGAGCATGCTTAATGCCATATTGCCCGTAGAGGCTTATACCAGCGAACAGTTTTTCCAGTTAGAGCAACGCCATATATTTACTGAACATTGGCAGTGTGCGGGCTTAATAGAAGACCTAATAGCGCCAGGCGACTATCTAACCGCCAAGGTGGGCTTGGCGGATATTCTGGTGGTTAAAGGACAAGACAATCAGTTAAGTGCTTATCACAATGCGTGTCGTCATCGCGGTACGCGGCTACTGGATGGTAAAGGTAAAACAGGCACTCGGATTGTGTGCCCTTATCACAGCTGGAGCTATGATCTTGCGGGCAACTTGCTAGGGTTGCCCGAGCATAAACGCCAATTTAGTCAGCTAGATAAAAGTTGTTACGGCTTAAAGCCAGCAAAAGTCGGTGTTTGGCGTGGCATGATATGGGTACATGCCAAGCCAGATGCAATTGAGCTTGTCGATTGGTTTGCGCCAATGGCGGAGCAGCTTGCGCCTTATGATATTGGGTCATTAATTGAATCCCCTGATGATCTTGTTAGCCAAGAAATCAACGCTAATTGGAAAATCGTGGTGGAGAATTATATCGACCACTATCATTTAGCCCACCTGCATTCAGGTACTTTGAGCATGTATGATCACAAGCGGGCTAAATTTGGTTTTGCCGATCATCATTTTCATTTTTGGGAGCCTCTTAGTGCTGACTATCAGCAAGATATTAGTACTAACGCCCCCTTGCCACTGCTTATGGATAAAGCCGATCCTACACTGGGCGCTTGGGTGCCTATGCTATTTCCCGGCATAGGCTTGGCAGAAACAGAGTCGTCTTGGTCTGTGTTTCATATAGTGCCCCTAGCGGTTGATAAAACCCGTGTAAATATACGTGCCAAAGTAAAAAACACTTCGTCGCTAGCATTTATGTCACAAGCGGCAAAGTCTTATGCTTATTGGCAGCGTAAAGTGAAAGCAAAAAGTGCCAAGCAAGGCGATAAGCACCCGCTAGGCTCAGGTGATTTTATGCAGGAAGATGTTTATGTTTGTGAGCAGCTTCAGCAAGCGATGAAGAGCCCGTACTTTAGCTTTGGGCCGTTAGCTGAGCGCAGCGAGCTGCCAGTTTATCAACACCAGCAGCTGGTTTGGCAGCTTATTGCCCCTCACTGGCAAACATAAATTTCTCGTTTTATTGATTCAACAAATTTGCTGGCGAGAATTGATCTGTCAGTATCGGGGCGTTTTCCGGCCAGTCTTGCTTGTCGGTAAAGCTGTTAAATACTTTGAGAATATTGACGTCATATGGACGCAAAAGGTCGTGCAATGCTGCCAAATTTGTTTCTAATTGTGCTTTACTCGGAAGGTCATTTTTAGTGGCGAGAATAATTCGGTTTTCTTGGCGTTTACTTTTTACTTGGTAAAAATCGCCAAAAACCGACTGATAAGTGGAAGACTCATAGTCGTACAAATCGCTAATCGAAAAGGTGTTAGCGGTTAATACGCCGTTGTCCGACAATAACTTTTTAGTTTCTTCTAAGAATTCTTTAGTCATTAAGTGCTCGGGAATGTAGTCACCATTAAACGCGTCAAGAATAATCCAGTCGTAATGCTGCTTTTTCAATAACGCCCGTTTAATAAAAATGCGCCCGTCTACCACCTTACTGGTGACTTTATCGTTTTCAAAAAAGCTGAAATATTGGCGAGCAACTTTGATTACTGCTGGGTCAATTTCAATATTTTCTATTTCTGCATCAGGCAGCAATTGGTGTAGGGTGTTTGACATTGTGCCGCCACCCAAGCCAACAATTAAAACGCGGCTAGGGTTAGTATTTACTATCATGCCAGAGAACATCAACTTGGTGTAATTGAACACTAAGCGGTTAGGGTCTGATTTTAAAAAGCAGCTTTGGTTGGTTTTCTTACTTTTTACATTGAACTTTAAGCAACGCAAATTTCCTGTGTCTTCCACTAAAATATTGCGATACATAGATCGTTCTTGATGAATAACTTTGGCTAAAGCACTGGTTGTAAACAAACTAAAGGCTAGCAAAATGGTGAGCATGTATACATTAGTTCTCATGAGCCACTTCCTCGGTTGTCGCTAGTTGTGTTTGACTCGCCAATTTTTGAAAAGTGATGGCCGTTGCCCCTAGTACAACGAGCAGTGCGCTGTAGCTGACAATAATGGTGTTAACTTCAAACCAAAGGACAAAATAGAAAGAGGTAAAAATAGTGCCCATGGCAGAGCCTAAGGTGCTAACAAAATATAAAATGCCAGCAACTTGCCCGCTTTGCTCTTTACTCGTTACGAGCAAACGTACGGAGTAAGGAGAAATCATCCCAAGCACTATGGTCGGCAATAAAAATAAGGCACTTGCGGCTGCCAACGAGCCATAGCGACTGTCTTCAATCGCGACAAATATCGTCTCCATAATCGGGTTGGCCCATAACGCAATTGGCAGGACTAAAATACCAGCAACAATAAAAATCATGCCATAGCGAGTTAGGTTGGCGTTCTGGGTGGAAAGCTTACCGCCATATAAATAACCAATCGACAGGCTCAACATAAAAACAGTAATAATACTGCCCCAAATATGCACACTACTGCCAAAAAAAGGAGCCAGAATGCGGCCGCCGAGTAATTCCACACCCATGATGGAAAAGCCGCTACAGAAGGCGAGTAAGTAAATAAGTCGATTTTGCCAAGCTAAGGTCATTATGCACTCTTGTTATTTAGTGATGAGGCTTAGCTTATCCTACTGGATAAAAACAACGCTGGCTAGCGATTAGCCAACTGCCAGCGTTTGCTTTAGGAAGGGTTATATTTGTTTTATAACAAAGGCTTGAGGAAGCGTGCAGTATGCGATTGTGCATGCTCAGCTACTTGCTCTGGGCTGCCAGTAACTAAGATTTCACCACCACCAGAGCCACCTTCTGGGCCAAGATCGACAATCCAGTCTGCGGTTTTAATCACATCTAAGTTATGCTCAATCACAACGATGGTATTGCCGTGATCACGCAGGCGATGGATAACTTGCAGTAACTGTTTGATATCGTGGAAGTGTAAGCCTGTGGTTGGCTCATCCAGAATATACAAGGTTTTCCCTGTATCGCGTTTAGAGAGTTCTTTGGCCAGTTTAACTCGTTGTGCCTCACCACCAGAAAGAGTCGTTGCTGATTGTCCTAAAGTAATGTAGCTCAAACCGACATCCATTAGCGTTTGCAACTTGCGTTTAACCGCAGGAATAGCGTTGAAGAACTCTAGTGCGTCTTCAATCGTCATATCCAAGACTTCGTTGATGTTCTTACCCTTGTATTTAACTTCCAAGGTTTCGCGGTTATAGCGCTTACCTTTACATTCGTCACAAGGCACGTAAACATCTGGCAAGAAGTGCATTTCAACTTTAATCACACCGTCACCCTGACAAGCTTCACAGCGGCCGCCTTTGACGTTAAAACTAAAGCGACCTGGCTTGTAACCACGTGAGCGCGACTCTTGCGTGGCGGCAAAAATATCGCGTACGGCGGTAAAAATGCCTGTGTAGGTTGCAGGGTTCGAACGCGGTGTACGACCAATTGGGCTTTGGTCGATATCAATTACTTTATCGAGCTGATCTAAGCCTTCAATCGATTTATAAGGCGATGGCTCTTGTGTGGTGGCATTGTTTAGTTCAGTGTGAGCGATTTTGTATAAGGTATCGTTGATCAGCGTAGATTTACCTGAACCCGATACACCCGTAATACAAGTCATTAGGCCAACAGGAATGGTTAAATCAACATCTTTTAGGTTGTTACCGCTAGCACCTTTAAGTTCTACCACTGCCTTTTTATCGAACTTGGTGCGCTTTTTCGGGACTTCAATTTGCTCTTTACCTGATAGGTATTTGCCCGTTAATGAGTGCTCACTATTAACGATGTCTTCGAGTGTGCCAGCGGCAATCACTTCACCACCATGAACACCGGCACCTGGGCCAATATCAATCACATGATCCGCTTCACGAATAGCGTCTTCATCATGCTCGACGACAATTACGGTATTCCCTAAATCACGCAGGTGAGTAAGCGTGCCTAGCAAGCGTTCATTGTCACGCTGGTGCAAACCAATAGAAGGTTCATCGAGTACGTACATAACGCCCACCAAGCCCGCGCCAATTTGGCTGGCTAAACGAATGCGCTGGGCTTCACCGCCAGATAGGGTATCGGCACTGCGCGACAAGTTCAGGTAGTTCAAGCCAACGTTAACGAGGAAGCCTAAACGATCATTAATTTCCTTTAAGATTTTTTCGGCAATTGCGCCTTTTTGACCGGTTAAATTAAGCTGTTGGAAAAAGGCGAGGGCGTCAGCAGTGGAAAGCTCTGCAATATGTTGTAGCGGCTGTTCACCAACAAAAACATTACGTGCTTCAAGGCGCAAACGAGAACCGCCACAGTCGCCACAATGTTGGCTGTTAAGGTACTTCGCCAACTCTTCACGCACTGCATTCGATTCAGTTTCTTTATAGCGGCGCTGCATGTTATTCAAAATACCTTCGAACGGGTGATTGCGCACCACAATATCACCGCGATCATTCATATATTTAAATTCAATGCTTTCTTTGCCACTGCCGTACAGTACTAGCTTGCGAATTTTTTCTGGCAGCTCTTCAAATGGTGTATCGACCGTAAATTGATAATGATCGGCCAGTGCTTGCAGCATTTGGAAATAATAAAAGTTACGTTTGTCCCAGCCGCGAATCGCACCACCAGCAAGGCTTAGCTCGGGGTTGGTGATCACTCTACTTGGGTCAAAAAACTGCTGAATACCTAAACCATCACAAGTTTGACAAGCACCAGCTGGGTTATTGAACGAAAACAGGCGCGGTTCTAGTTCTTGCATACTGTAACCACAGTGTGGACAGGCAAAGTTAGCAGAGAACAATAGCTCTTCACGATCAGGCTCGTCCATAAACGCAACTTTTGCTGTACCGGCAGTCAGATCTAATGCGGTTTCAAACGATTCAGACAAACGCAGTTGAATATCGTCACGCACTTTTAAGCGATCAACTACTACTTCGATGGTGTGTTTTTTGTGCAGTTCTAGCGTTGGTGGATCAGAAAGATCACACACTTCACCATCAATGCGGGCGCGAATGTAGCCTTGTGCCGCTAGGTTATCCAGTAGCTTAACGTGCTCACCTTTACGGTTTTGCAGCACAGGCGCGAGGATCATCACTTTCGTGCCCTCGTCCAACGCCAATACTTTGTCGACCATTTGCGATACAGTTTGCGCAGCTAGCGGTTCGTGATGGGTTGGACAACGTGGCTCACCAACACGGGCATAAAGCAAGCGCAGGTAGTCGTATATTTCGGTGATAGTGCCTACCGTCGAGCGCGGGTTGTGGGAAGTAGACTTTTGCTCAATTGAAATTGCGGGTGACAAGCCTTCAATATGATCAACATCAGGTTTTTCCATTAACGATAGGAATTGACGTGCATATGCTGATAGCGATTCAACATAACGACGCTGACCTTCGGCATACAAGGTATCAAACGCTAGCGACGATTTTCCGGAGCCCGACAAGCCAGTAATGACAATCAGTTTGTCGCGAGGAATTTCTAAATTGATGTTCTTGAGATTATGAGTACGTGCGCCTCTTACTTCAATGTTTTGCATTAACCAATCCACAACCAAAATTTAATCGCACATTATTGCATACAAAGACGCCAATGTTGACCTGAAATCTATGTAAAACTTGCGGTGTAGGGGAATTTTTAGGTGATACCTTGCTTCATTACTTGCCGCAATACTTGCTGCAATAGCGATACAGACTAGACATTTATTGAGCGCCTCGTTATAAACGTAGTTAACAAATTTATAACAATAACAAGTAATAACATGATCTCTCTATTTCATTCTTTAAAACGTTTTAGCCTAAAACCCATTGCTGTTAGTTTGGTAGTTCTCAGTAATTTGGCAATTGCCGAAGCGCCCAATTCTATTGATCTCGCAACGTTTACTGAACATGCAACCATTCCTGAGCTGCATCAAAAAATGCAATCAGGCGAGCTGACAAGTGAGGCTTTGGTACGTTTTTACTTAGCGCGTATTGAAGCGATAGATGATAGTGGGCCAACAATTAACAGCGTAGTGCAGCTAAACGCGAATGCCATCGCACAAGCGAAAGCGTATGATCTCAGTGTTAAAACCGAAGGGCTAAAAGGTGTTTTACATGGCATTCCTGTCTTGCTCAAAGACAATATTGACACCACAGATGGTATGGCTAATACCGCAGGTTCTATTGCTCTCGCCAATAACTTCCCTGCGCAAGACGCCTTTCTCGTCAGTCAATTAAAGCGCGCAGGTGCGATTATTCTGGGTAAAACAAATTTAAGTGAATGGGCTAACTTTCGCAGCGATAAATCAACTAGTGGCTGGACAAGCTTGTATGGTCAAACCAAGAACCCATACGATTTAACACGAAATCCCTGTGGTTCAAGCTCTGGTTCGGGCGCAGCGATTGCTGCCAATCTGGCAACGGTGGCAATCGGCACGGAAACCGATGGCTCCATTACTTGTCCTGCGGCAATCAACGGGTTAGTAGGGATTAAACCAACCATTGGCACGGTTAGTCGCCATGGCATTATTCCCATTGCGTTTAGCCAAGACACCGCAGGGCCGATGGCACGTAACCTAACCGATGCCGTTATCACCTTATCGGCTATCAGTGTTTATGACGAGCAAGACCCAGCCCCTACTGAGGCTAATTATCAAGCTAACAATGGTGGGGTGGTGAAACCAACGGCGCTGAGCGGTGCATTAAAAGCTGATGGTTTAAAGGGTAAGCGCATTGGTGTACTACGTCAGTTAAGTGGTTATCACCGAGACGTTGACCAGCTACTAGCAAACGCTATTGAGCGGTTACAGCAACAGGGCGCAATTATCGTCGATGACCTTGCCTTTGATGACGGGGTAAGTTGGGGAGCGCAAGAATATGAAGTGCTGCTATATGAATTTAAAGAGGGTATTAACAAATACCTTGCAGGTACTGACAAAAGCCTACCTAAGACGTTAGCTGAGCTTATTGCATATAACGAGCAACATAGCGACAGAGCCATGCCGTATTTTGGTCAAGAAATTTTTATCAGTGCGCAGAGCAAAGGTGATTTAACCGATAAAGCCTACCTTGATGCGTTAGCACATGCGAAAAAAATGAGCCAAAGCCAAGGTATTGATAAATTGCTTGGCGATCATCAGCTCGACTTATTAATTGCACCAACAACTGGGCCGGCATGGAAAACAGATTTGACCAACGGCGATAATTTCTCTGGCTCTGCTACTTCGCCTGCTGCTGTATCTGGCTATCCGCATATCACACTGCCTATGGGGTATGTCAGTGGCTTACCGGTTGGTTTATCTATGTTCAGCACACAATTAACTGAACCCGTACTGATCGAAGCGGCATTTGCTTATGAGCAAGCAACCAAGCACCGTCAGCCACCGAAGTTTTTATCAAATTAACATTCGATTTATCCTTGCTTAGATTTATCTTCGCTAGCATAAATCTGTTGTTGCTAGGCCATCCGTATGGATGACTTATTAAGAAGGTAACAAGCTGTATCCTGAGGTGGTTTGGAAGCTAACCCCGTGCTAGAATCTGCCGCCTTATTAACCCTTTTACCTGCCAACTTTCGCTAACAGATTTATGAGTGCTTCTGGATTAAATTCTCTTGAAAAAAAGGCGGCTTTTTCATTAGCTACCGTCTTTGGCCTGCGCATGCTGGGCTTGTTTATGATCTTACCAGTATTCGCCATTTATGGGCCGGAGCTAACGGGCTTTTCGCCAATTTGGTTAGGTCTGGCGATTGGTGCTTATGGGTTAACACAAGCCTTGCTGCAAATTCCAATGGGGATTTTGTCGGATAAATTTGGTCGTAAGCCAATTATTATGGGGGGCTTAGTGGTATTTGCTATCGGTAGTGTCGTGGCGGCAATGTCTGATTCAATTTATGGTGTGGTGCTGGGGCGGGCACTGCAAGGAATGGGCGCTATTGCCAGCGCTATTCTTGCGTTAGCAGCAGACCTTAGCCGGGAAGAGCAGCGCCCGAAAGTGATGGCCACCATAGGCATGTTTATTGGTTTGTCTTTTACATTAGCCTTAGTGGTTGGCCCACTAGTGGGTGAAAGTTTTGGCTTGAGTGGATTGTTTTGGTTCACTGGTATCTTAACCATTTTCGCCATGCTAATGATCCAATTTATGGTGCCAAATTCCGTGCACAAAGCGCCTAAGGGCGACAATGTTGCGATGTTGGATCAGTTAGGTCATTTAGTTAAACATCCGCAATTGGCAAGGCTTAATATTGGCGTGTTTGTTTTACATATGGCACTAACGGCTTGCTTTATTTACCTACCCACACGACTGGTTGATAGCGGTTTAGCGCTAGAGCAGCACTGGCGTTTGTATTTGCCGACCTTGCTGGGTTCATTCTTTTTGATGGTGCCATTTATGATTTTCGGCATTAAAAAAGGCAAAGAAAAAGAAATGTTTATGGCTGCGATTACGCTATTGGCGGTGACCTTATTAATGTTTGGTGTGCTGGCCAATACAACCACAACGTTAATCGTACTCATTTTGTTATTCTTTGTGGCCTTTAACTATTTAGAAGCGACCATGCCGTCGATTCTCTCGCGTATTGCGCCAGCGGGCGTTAAAGGCAGTGCCATGGGCATCTTTTCATCGAGTCAGTTTTTTGGTGCTTTTGCTGGTGGTGCAATTGGTGGCTGGTTAGCTAATAGTTTTGACGCAACTGTCGTTTTTTTAGTGATGGCCTTGATCGTTACTATTTGGCTATTCGCTGCTAGTGGCATGAAACGCCAAGCGAAGTCGAAGAGTTTTAGCTTTGCGGCACAGTTTAGCTCTGAGCAGCAGGCCGACGAAGTGGCAGAGCAACTTGTTAATATGCCAGGCGTGGTTGAAGCGACATTAGTTTATTCGGAAGCTGTCGCCTATCTAAAACTAGATGATAAAGTGGCTGATATTAAAGAGATTAAGGCGCTGTTGAACTCTTAAGTTTTTTTGTGAAAAAATCAAAAAATGAAAATAAGCCACCAGCCAACGGTGGCTTTTTAGTATTTGTTACGTCAAACATATCGAAAAACGCTCCGGCGTTAATATACTGCGCTGACAAAACCTGATTGCACGTTAGCTCCGATCGCAACTAAAAAGTCGTCGTCAACACTTAGGCCGATTAGCGCTTTACCAAGTGGCGATTCAGGTGTTAGTACGTATACTTTTTGCCCGTCTAAAAATTCTTGATTTGTTAATGTTATACAGGTGCCAGCAGCGCACGGCAGTAGATAAAAATGTTTGTTAACAGATGAGCCACTTGTCGATTCGTTATCGTACTCTAACGTAAATAATGCACCGATAGTGATTTGCACTTTAGCGTCACTACTTTGCTTACTGAGTATGTGCAGTTGCTCTTTTAATTGTGTAATGCGCCTGCTTTGCCCTTCAGCAAGATAAGCCGCTTCAATTGCCAAGGTGTCGTATTGAGTTTCCGCCACTGATTGATCGTCAATTGCAGCGTTGTGAGCTTGCTGCGCGGCGGTTGAGGCTTGCGCTAATAGCTGCTCAACCTCAGCAATGACTTTTGCTAAAATTTCTTTTTTATTCATACACTTAAATTAATGTAAATAGTTATCATTTTTACTTGTTAAAATTTAATCTGACAGGTGTCAAAATTAGCTTGAGTTTTACTATTAGCATGCGTATTTTAAATAACAAAGTGGTTAGACCTTAACGAATAAGTGACTTTATTATGACATCTGCAACGACAACTGCGACGGCAACTGCGACGGCAACTGCAACTCAATATCCACACATGCTCGAACCATTAGATCTTGGTTTTACAACACTTAAAAACCGCGTTTTGATGGGCTCAATGCATACTGGCCTTGAAGAAGAAAAAGGCGGCTTCAAAAAGCTAGCTGCATTTTATGCTGAGCGCGCAAAAGGGGGTTGTGGCCTTATTGTAACAGGTGGCGTTAGCCCGAACACCCGTGGCCGTGTTGAACCTTTCGGTAGTGAAATGAGTCGCTTCTGGCATGTTAACAAACACCGTGAGGTGACAGATGCCGTTCATAAAGAGGGCGGCAAAATTTGTTTGCAGTTACTTCATACGGGTCGCTACGCTTATCACCCATTCAGTGTTGCTCCGAGCGCAATTAAAGCGCCAATCAACCCATTTAAACCGAAAGAAATGTCGGTACGCGATATTCGCGGCACGATTAAAGACTATGCCAAAGGCTCTCGTCTTGCGCAGAAAGCAGGCTACGACGGCGTTGAAATTATGGGCTCTGAAGGCTACTTGATTAACCAATTTAGCTGTAAGCGCACTAACCATCGCACGGATGAATGGGGTGGTTCGCTTGAAAATAGAATGCGCTTAGGTGTTGAAACAGTACGCGCCGTTCGCGAGAAAGTGGGCGAGAATTTCATCATTATTTTCCGATTATCTATGTTAGATCTGGTTGAAGGTGGTAACGAGTGGCATGAAGTGGTGACGATGGCAAAAGCCATTGAAACGGCCGGTGCAACCATAATTAATACGGGTATTGGTTGGCACGAAGCGCGCGTGCCAACCATTGCCACGTCAGTGCCACGAGCGGCGTTTACGTGGATCACTGAACGCATGAAGAATGAAGTGACCATTCCTTTAATTACCACCAACCGTATTAATACGCCTGAAGTTGCAGAGCAAGTATTGGCAGATGGTCATGCAGATATGGTGTCGATGGCACGTCCGTTCCTTGCTGATGCTCACTTTGTGAATAAGGCAGCAGAGGGGAAAGCTGATGAAATTAATACTTGTATCGGCTGTAACCAAGCGTGCTTAGACCACGTGTTCAAACAGCAGCGAGCATCTTGCTTGGTAAACCCTGAAGCCTGTTATGAAACAGAACTCACCTTTAGCAACACGAAGCAGCAAAAACGTATTGCTGTGGTTGGTGCAGGTCCTGCGGGTCTAGCGTTTAGTGTTTATGCGGCTAAGCGTGGTCATTCAGTAGAAATATTCGATGCGGCGAGTGAGATTGGCGGTCAGTTCAATTTCGCGAAACAAGTACCGGGTAAAGAAGAGTTTTACGAGACCTTGCGCTACTTCCGAGTGCAGCTAGAGAATTTAAACGTTCCTGTGCACCTAAATACTTGGCAGACAGCTGAAAGCTTAGCAGAGGCTGGTTTTGATGAAGTGGTGCTCGCAACGGGTATTAAACCTCGCGAGTTGGATATTCCAGGCATAGATAACGAAAAAGTCATGAGCTACTTAGACGTACTGCGTGATAAAAAACCGGTAGGCCAGAAAGTAGCAGTTATTGGTGCTGGTGGTATTGGCTTTGACGTGTCGATGTTCTTAACGGAAAAGTCAGGCTTAGTTGACAACATTGACGAGTGGCTAAAAGAGTGGGGCGTAGATCGCAGTTATGAAACAGGCGGTGCGCTGGCACCTATGGTGGCTCACCAAGCGGAGCGCCAAGTTTACTTAATGCAGCGTAAAACGACAAAAGTTGGCGCTGGTTTAGGGAAAACCACTGGCTGGATCCATAGAGCATCACTGCAAAAGAAAGGCGTTAATATGATGCCGGGTTGTAGTTATAAAGAAGTTAACGATCGCGGTATTGTGATTGAAATTAATGGCGACCAGCAGCTAATTGAAGTGGACAACGTGATTGTTTGTGCTGGCCAAGAGCCTAATCGTGACCTGCAACAAGGCTTGGTTGATTTAGGGCAGAGCTGCCATATTATCGGTGGTGCTGATGTTGCCGCCGAGCTTGATGCTAAACGTGCTATTCGCCAAGGTGCGGAGTTGGCTGCAAAAATCTAAATAATACAACTTTTCCATGTAAAAATAGGCGCTGCTTTTATATAGCTAGCGCCTTTTTTATAGCAGTAATAATTGTCGGGAAATTGTTTCAAGTGGTATTACTGGCGGCTACGCTTTTACCCGCTCACCAGTAACTTCAGTAATTTTTATTGGTGTAGAAAAGTCTGCTTGTTGGTCAAGTGCCAGAGGAATGAGTCAGCGTAGGTTAGGCAATAAGTTTTTTGGTAGATTAGCCACATCAATTAACAGCACTTCTTCTTGCTCAACGGTTCTGGCTTCAAAGGCAAGATCTGAGCGAGCAAAGAAAAAGGCAACATCATAGCACTGTGGGCGATAAACTTGCGCGAAGTGAGTCCATTGCTCTGCGTTGGTTGTTACGCCCGTTTCTTCTTCAAATTCACGGGTCATGGCATCGATGGCTTGTTCACCGATTTCAATTTTACCGCCAACGCCATTAAGTAGACCATTTTGCCATGCGGGATTAATTTTCTTGATCAGCACGACCTTGGATAAATCTTGGCTAAATAAAAAACCAGCGACATATTTTTTCATTACTTTTCCAATTTCTACTTTATTTCATAAAAAAGGCCAGCGATAAAAGCTGGCCTTTTAATTTACTCGTGCCCCCTTGTAAATGTACAGGGCACCACCTGTTAATCGAGCTTAACCGACATTAGCTTCCATTGTCATCAATGACGCATTACCGCCAGCGGCAGTGGTGTCTATGGTAATCGTTTTTTCTGTCACCATACGGTGGAATAAGCCTTGGTGAGTGTGCGCTGTGATCAGCGGTAAAATTGCGCCTTTGCGGGCCGCAATCGTTTCACCAACATAGCTTTTAACACTGCTGTGGTTATCAGTCACCGCGCCTGCTAAATGGGTGTGGTTTAGCACGGCCGGTAAATGACCTAGTTGAGCAACCGTAAACACGCCATGCGGCAGGCCAATAGCACTAAGCTGTGAAGCGATATTATTGGCTTCACTCAGGTAAGCGTTATCGACCACAGCAACAACGCAGTTGCCTGCCGCTAAGGCTGAAACAATGGATACCAACCAGAAGTTAAAGCTGGTGTCTTGGCAGCGAACACAGGCTAATGTGCCACGTGATTCTAAATACAAGATATTCGATTCACCTGTTGGCCCAGGTAACTCGGTTGGTTTGCTTAGTGTTTTTTCAGCAAACAGTAACTGGCTGCGTGCATCCGTTAAGCTTTGCGCCAACTGGTCAGCTTGTTGTAACTTCACTTTACCGTCAGCAAGGCGAGATAACAGCTGACGTAATACCGATAATCGATCGTTAAGTGGCGTAAAGCTCCACGTTAATTCCGTTTTAGGTAAGTTCGCTAAACTGCTGGCAACACTTGATACGGTATTTTTGCTTTGCTCGAATAAGCTATTTAATGATGCTGGCTGTTCGGCCGTTGGCGTTTGCTCACCATTGCTAGTATCAACCTTATCCTTAACCAAACGGGTTAAATACATTGGGCCACCCGCTTTTGGACCTGTGCCCGACAGACCGCGACCACCAAATGGCTGAACACCGACAACAGCGCCAATCATATTGCGATTAACGTAAACATTACCGGCACGTGAGCGCGCAGCGAGGTATTTGGCTTTATCTTCAATACGGGTATGAATACCCATGGTTAAGCCAAAGCCGGTGCCGTTGATTTGGTCAATCACGTTTTCTAAGTTCTCCGCTTTGTAGCGAATGACATGTACCACAGGACCAAATACTTCTTTAGTTAGTACTGATAAATCGCTGATTTCATACAAACGAGGTACAAAGAAGTTATGCTCGTCATCGTTGATTGCTAGTTCAGGTGCTTTACAAGCAAAGTGCAAAGTACCGCGCGATTTTAAGTAATCAACGTGATCATTTAAGGCTGTTAGTGCACGTTTATCGATTACTGGGCCAACGTCAGTGGTTAAAAACGCAGGGTCGCCAATATGTAGTTCTTGCATTGCACCTTTGATCATTGTAATGATTTTATCGGCGACATCTTCTTGCAAGAATAATACGCGTAGCGCACTACAACGTTGACCGGCACTTTGGAAGCCTGAGGCGATGACATCGTCAACCACTTGCTCAGGTAAGGCAGTAGAATCGACGATCATACAGTTTTGACCACCCGTTTCGGCGATCAGTGGCACAGGGTCACCGCTGCGCTCAGCTAGTTTTTGTGAAATCCAGCTACCGGTTTCCGTGGAGCCAGTAAACATAATGGCTTGAATACGCTCGTCTGGCACTATGGTTTGCCCAACTTTACTACCGCGCGCAATCACAGCTTCAACCGCTGACTTAGGTAAGCCTGCTTGTTTCATTAGCTCGATTGTACGCAGTGCTATCAAGCTGGTTTGCTCAGCAGGTTTTGCCACAACAGTGTTACCGGCAACTAGCGCTGCTGAAACTTGGCCTAAGAAAATCGCCAATGGGAAGTTCCACGGGCTGATACATAGCACAACACCGCGCGCTTCCAGAGTACCGTCGGCCAATAGCTCTTCGGCACGTGCCGCATAGTAACGACAGAAATCAACTGCTTCACGTACCTCGGCAATACCGTCGGCAATGGTTTTACCCGCTTCTTTGGTACACAGAGCAATTAATTCATCGCGATGTGTTTCCAATAAATCCGCGGTTTTTACCAGTACTTGTGCACGCTCAGCAACCGGCGTTGCCGACCAGTTGGCAAACGCGCCGTGAACATGTTCAACAATTGCAGACATTTGCGCTTCATCGGCGTGTTCAATATAACCGAGTACTTCATTGTGATTAGCAGGGTTAGTCACTGGCTCAGCGCCGTCAATTGCGTCAATCGCTTTAGTGGTTTCAAACCAAGCTTGCATGTTATCGCGCATTACTGTGATTTGGTCGATATCGGTTAAATCTAGGCCTTTTGAGTTAGCGCGCTCGCTACCGTATAGCTCAATAGATTGTGGTATTTGAGGATTGTATTTATTTTGCCAGCTTTGCACGGTTTCCACTGGATCAGCGAGCAAGCTTTCGACGGGAATATCTTCATCAACAATATTGTTGACAAATGAGCTGTTAGCGCCATTTTCCAGTAGGCGACGTACTAAGTAGGCCAGTAAGTCTGAGTGTTCACCGACAGGTGCATAAACGCGACAAGGTACTTGCTTGCCCGTTACCACTTGATCGTACAGTGACTCACCCATACCGTGTAAACGTTGGAATTCAAAGCCTTGGTGGTGTTCAGCCATTTCTAAAATAGTGGCAACTGTGTAGGCGTTGTGGGTCGCAAATTGTGGATAAATCGTATCGCGATATTCCAATAGTTTTTTCGCACACGCTTGATACGACACATCGGTTGATGGCTTGCGTGAGAATACTGGGAAGTCTGCAAAACCTTCCGCTTGCGAGATTTTAATTTCGCTGTCCCAGTAGGCACCTTTTACTAAACGTACCATCATTTGGCGACCGACTTCTTGGGTTAGTTCACGCACCCATTCAATCACATGCAAACCACGCTTTTGATAGGCTTGTACGGCAATACCAAAACCGTTCCAGCCATCTAATTCTGCATCAGCAAATACGGCTTCGATAATATCTAACGAGATATCTAAGCGATCTGCTTCTTCGGCATCTACGGTAAAGCCAATATCGTAAGCTTTAGCAGCTAGCGCCAATTTTTTCAGGCGTGGAATAAGCTCTTCAATCACACGATCGCGATGCGAAAATTCGTAGCGAGGATGGATTGCTGATAACTTGATTGAAATGCCAGGGCTGCGCTGTGGGCCTTTATGGTTTGCTGCTTTACCGATAGCATCGATCGCTGTCATATAAGCATCAAAATAACGATCGGCATCCGCCATAGTGCGAGCACCTTCACCTAACATATCGTAGGAGTAAGTGTAACCTTTGGCTTCAGTTTCAATGGCGCGCTCAATCGCACCATCAATGGTGTGACCCATGACAAATTGGGTACCCATGATTTTCATGGCATAACGCACCGCTTTGCGAATGACTGGCTCGCCCAAACGGCCAACGGTTTGTTTTAACAGACCAAACTGTGCTTTTTTCTTTTTATCTGAATAGCTAACTAACTTACCTGTTAGCAATAGTCCCCAAGATGAGGCGTTAACAAATAGCGAGTCACTATTACCAATATGTGATGACCAATCGCCTTCTGCTAATTTGTCGCGAATTAGGCTGTCAGCCGTGGCTTTGTCTGGCACACGTAATAGCGCCTCGGCCAAACACATCAGCACAACACCTTCTTCGGTGGATAATGAGAATTCGTTCAGTAGCGCGTCAACGCCGCCTTTGCCTACTTGATCTTTACGAATATTAACCACAAGTTGGCGGGCATAATCCCAAGCGCGCGATTTGGCATCAACGCCAATTTCGGCAATCGGTAAAAGGTTTGCTAATACTTGATTTTCATCAGCGCGGTAGTGGTCGCGAATTGTCTGACGAATCGCACTGTGTGAAGTAAATTGTGCGGTCAGTGAGCCGTTAAAAAGCATAGTGTCACCTGCATTAATTTGTACATTATTGGTGCGGTATTTTACGTAAATTACTTCAGTATTTTTTGGTTTAATTTGTTAATATGCCAAACAATATACTGTTTAATCTATTTTAAGCCGATAAAGATGCTGTTGTTGCTTTGGCGAAACGGCACTGGAACAACCACATGTCTGATCCAAAAACACGCCAATTAGATCGTATCGACCTTACTATTTTAGACACCCTGCAGCAGCATGGCAGAATTTCTAATGTTGATTTAGCCAAGCGCGTGAATTTAAGCCCAAGCCCGTGCTTAGATCGGGTCAAACGCTTAGAAGCGGAAGGCTATATTGAGCGCTATGGAGCCACACTTAATGCTGCCAAACTGAAATACGGTATGTCGGCTTTTATTCAAGTGACACTTGATCGCACCACGGGTGATGTCTTTAATCGCTTTCGTGATGAAGTGGTGAAAATCAAAGAAGTGGCAGAATGTCATATGGTTGCTGGTGGCTTTGACTATTTACTGAAACTGCGCTTTGAAAATATGCAGGCGTATCGCGAAGTGTTAGGGGTGATTGTTGAATTGCCCGCAGTCTCGCAAACGCATACTTATGTGGTGATGGAGCATATTAAAAAAGACTTCGGTGTGCCAATTTTAGATTAGCGCCAACTATTTTAACGAACGTATCGGTTATTTACCGTTCATTTCGCACCAGTTATCGCTAGCTCGCTGGTGTTTTCAATAAGCCCGCTTTATAGTGATTCGCTATTTTGATAACAACAATAGCACTCTTTATGAAGCTCTTTTCTAAAAAATTCGCAGCCCCCATTATCGTGGCAGGGCTAGCGACGATTGGCTTGTCGGCATGTAATCAAGCGACTGACAACAGTGCACCTGAAACTGTTCAAGCTAGTTACCCTCAAGTTAATGAAAACAATATTAAAGCGCATATCGCATTTTTGGCTGACGATACCCTTGAGGGGCGTGATACCGGCAGCAATGGCTACCAAATTGCGGCAAATTACGTAACCTCATACTTTAAGCAATACGGTTTAACCCCTATGGGCGAACATGGTGGCTTTGAGCAACAAGTGACCTTTCGTAAAGCGCAACTTGTTGATAACAGCGCGACCATGACCATCAACTCGCCGTCTGGCGATCACGTGGTTGCCTTTAAAGAGCAGTTTTTAACTTCAGGCTCTGCGCTTACCACTGACTCTGCGATTACTGCTGATACAGTATTTGTTGGTTACGGTGTGGTGGACAAAGCGTTTGGTTTAGATGACTACGCTGGCCTTGATGTGAAAGGTAAAGTGGTGGTGATGCTCACGGGGCGCCCTGAATCATTGCCATCAGAAGAAGGCGCGCATATTGGCTCTTCACGTGAAAAAGCTCGTCATGCTGCTGAGCGCGGCGCGGTCGGTATCGTTACCATTCACACACCAAAACGTGAAAAAGTGCGTAAGTTTAGCGTTTCTGCCAAATATGCGGCAACACCAAGTTACAGTTGGTTGGATAAGAACAGCCAACCTTTTGGCAAATACCCAGAGCTAAAAGGTTCAGCGTATATCGACCGTGACGCGGCAGCACCATTATTTGAAGGTGCCCAGATATCACTTGAGCAGATTTTTGCTGCCGATAGCGAAAACCAGCCAGTAAAAGGTTTTGCCTTAAATGCAGGTGTCACGTTAACCAAGCAAAGCACGCAAAGCGAGATAACCAGCCCGAATGTGGTTGCAGCGATTGAAGGTAGTGACCCTGCGCTTAAAAATGAATACGTGGTTTTTAGTGCACACCTAGACCATATTGGCGTACGAGCACATAGTGGTCATGGTGATGAAGGTCAAGACAGTGAAGAACAAGACACGATTAATAATGGCGCATTAGACAACGCCTCAGGTGTATCGATTTTATTAGAAACAGCGCGCATGATTGCCAGCATGGAAACTAAACCACAACGTTCTATTTTATTTGTGGTGGTCACAGGCGAAGAAAAAGGCTTATTAGGCTCTAGCTATTTCGCCAACAATCCAACCGTGCCAGCCATGCAAATGGTGGCGAATGTTAACTTAGATATGCCGTTAATTTTATACCCGTTTGCGGATGTCATTGCCTTTGGTTCAACGCACTCGACGCTAGGTGGCATTGTTGAATCGGCGGCAGGTAAAGTGAATGTCTCGCTAAGCCCAGATCCATTGCCGGAGCAAGCCTTGTTTACCCGAAGTGATCACTACAGCTTTGTCAAAGCGGGCATTCCATCAGTATTTTTAATGACAGGCTTTAAGTCGAAAGATCCAGAAATTGATGGTGGCAAAATGTTTATGGAATTCCTTTCCACGCACTACCACAATCACAGTGACGAAATAGAACTACCGATCCGTTACGACGCTGCAGCTTCGTTTGCGGAAGTCAACATGATGATAGGTTTAGAAATTGCGAATCAGGCAGAGCGTCCTAAATGGCATGATGGTGATTTCTTCGGTAATACTTTTGCCCAGTAAAACTTTTTAGCATTAAGCTTTCCATTCGATAGAAATACAGACAGGTGCACAAGGATTGTGCACCTGTAGTTGAAAATATGGCGAGCTAACGTTAACGTAATGTTAAGCATAACCTGTGAAAATACCTACTCAGGAAATATTTGTCTGATGACTAAGCAACTAAAAGATGAGGCTGTAAAACTGCAAGCTATCGATTATGCGAATCAAGCCAATGGCTCATTTGCTTTGCCCGATGCTTGCTTCAAAGTGAAAACTTTGATGGAAGATGAGAATTCCACAGCAAAGGATTTTGCTAACGTCATAAGTATTGACCCGTCGATGACCTCACGTTTGCTCAAAATTGCCAATAGTGCGGTTTATAGTTTTCCCGGTGAAATAAGCACTATTTCCCGTGCGATCACCATTATTGGCACGCAATCCATTTACAATATGATGTTAGTGGATGTTGCCAGCTCTGCATTTAAACACTTTGCCAACCAAGCAATTGACTTAAAACGCTTTTGGCGAATGAGTGTTTATTGTGGCTTAGCCGCTAAAAATTTAGCGATCAGTGCTGGTATTCGAGATATTGAACGCTTGTTTGTGGCCGGTTTACTGCAAAACTTTGGCGAGCTTATTGTTGCGAAAGTGTCCCCAGAAGTTGCGCAACACTGCGAGCAATACAACCAAAATGACTTACCTTGGCAACGACAATATCAGGCGCTTGATTTTACCTATACGGATGTTTCCGCAGAACTGTTAAAGCTGTGGCAAATACCAGAGAAAATTATTTTGCCGATCCGTCACTTTAATCAGGCATTAGATATTCAAATTAATAAAGATGTGAAGGTCATGTATTTGGCATCACGCTTGGCGTTAGTGGACAGTCACCCTGAACTGTTTACCTACGACGATATTGTCGACCAAGGTTTATGTCAGTCGCTGGGCATTACGTTTGAAGAGTTAATTGCAGCAGCTGAGTTTGCCCATGACGAAGCTGACAATGTTTTAGGCATTATGGGCGCGAAGTTTTTTGATAAGCCAGCGAGTTAGGTTTATCAATCCATCAAGCTGCGTATAAAATCAGCGGTTAGCAAGTACTAACTAAAAATTATTACTGCTGGTGCGAGGTAAGAGCAGACAAGTAATGCAAACCTTGATAGCATCTGGCGATTAATACCAATTGAATTAATTAATTGATCAATTCAGAGCGCTTTCAGCGGTGGGAGAACAAGCCAAATTTTTGTTGATATAGTTATTCTACATCTCATCAATTTGGTGCAGTTATCGCGACGCTGACACGTTCCCAAAGGGCGAGTTTAAAAGGCTCATATGCGGCGTTATTGATTTTGACAAGGGAATAACCATTCTCTGCAATCAATGCCTTGCCTCTAAGCCTTTTAATTCTCGCTGAATGATTAAGTAGTTATTTCAATTGGTATAACATTATCAGCGCTTATCTAGGTCGTGGTTAGGAAGTAAGGCAAACCTTACACCTTTGTTGAGTTCTTTTTGAGAGCTACCTGAAACTTAGATAACAATAACTATAAATAAAGGAAACATATGAGCGCGAATAGAGAACAATTTAGTTCCAAACTAGGGTTCATACTGGCGGCGGCTGGCTCTGCTGTTGGTATTGGTAACCTAGTTGGTTTTCCGGTCAATGCCGCGAAAAATGGCGGCGGCGCCTTCTTATTGGTTTACGCACTATTTGTCCTCTTAGTGTGTTTACCTGTCATGGTGGCTGAAATGGCCATGGGGCGCAAAACACAAAAAGAACCTGTCGGTGCCTATAAAGCACTCAATAATGGTGGTACTGGCTGGAATTTAGCGGGCTTACTCGGCGTGTTAACGCCATTTATGATCGCCGTATTCTACATGGTTATCACGGTATGGATATTTGGTTACATCGCCATTACGCTTGGCGGCGGATTAGATTACTTAGCAACGCCACAAGCATTTGGTGAGTTTATCAATAGCCCTTATATTTTCGGTGCTATGGTGGTAGTTGCAGCCATTATTAATTTCATTCTGGTGGCTGGCGTGAAAAACGGGATCGAAAAAGCCGCGAAAACCTTAATGCCGACCTTGTTTATCATGCTGGTATTGATGGTTGTTTTCGTACTTACTCGCGACAATGCCTTTGCTGGTGTGGCGTTCTTTGTCATTCCTGACTTTAGCAAAATTACGCCGTCAGTGGTTAATGGTGCCTTGTCTCAAGCATTTTTCTCGCTATCGCTGGGGATGGGGATTTTAATTACCTACGGCTCTTATATTAGCAAAAAAGCGGATATTGTCGGTTCGGCAAAACTGGTTGCGATCACAGATACTGCGGTTGCCTTTACTGCGGGCTTAATGATTCTACCTGCGGTATTTTCATTTAACCCACAAGTGAATCCGCAAGAGTTAAGTGATAGCTCAGTATCACTGATTTTCACCTTCTTGCCGAAAATCTTTTTAGCGCTGCAGAGCTCTATTGGCTACGTTGCGGCAAGCGGCATTGCGGTATTTTTCTTTATGTTAGTGTTTTTTGCGGCGATCACCTCACTGGTGTCGATTATTGAAGTACCGGTTTCTTACTTAGTGACTGAGAAAAATCACACCCGTAAAAAAGCCTTGTTTATTTTAATGATGACCGCTGGTGTATTAACGCTTTTCGCCACCGTTTCTTTTGGTATGGTTGGCTTCTTCACTGAATTTACTAGCTATGCGGGTGGCACTCGCTCTTTCTTTGATGTGGTTTACGATGTCTTCTACGACACTATTTTGCCATTGAACGGCTTATTACTTTGTGTATTTGTTAGCTACCGCTGGAAGAAACACCGTTTATCAGAAGAGCTTTCTGTCGGTAACGATAACTACCAAGGTTCGTTTGCGGAAAAGTACATTAACTTTTCTTTAGGGACTTTTATTCCGGTTATTTTACTGGGTATTTTCTTAAATACCGTGGCGGTAAAATTCTTTGGCTATAATATTTTTGGCTAGCCAGATTTAGTAAATGTCAAAGCCAATAGCCTAACCTAACATATAGCGAAAAAGCCGCATCCTGTGTATGATGCGGCTTTTTATTATCTGTTTGCCAGATATCCCAACATCAATTGCTAAAGTTCCTATGAACGCTTCTATTTCTACTCTAATTGACCATATTCAGCTACCAGATGATGCAAATACGCAGCGACTTTTCCACGGTCGAGGCCATGCCTATGATGGGCTTGAGCATATTTGTGTGGATTGGTTTGCCCCTGTCGTTTTAGTGACCCTTTATCGCGAGGTTGAGCATGACAGCTTGCTAGCACTTGCGCGCAGCTTAAATGAGAAAATAGGAGCATGTCAGTCAGTATTGGTTCAGCACCGCTGGCAGCAATTGGCGCCCATAGAGTGCTTAGTGGGTGATGATATTCGAAAGCTCCACGCACTAGAATCGAGCCTCAAATATCATATCGAATTTGGTCGAGCGCAAAATCACGGCTTGTTTTTAGATATGAAAAACGGTCGTGATTGGGTGCAAGCGAATGCCAATGGCAAGAATGTATTAAACCTGTTTTCATACACCTGTGCTTTCTCCGTTGCGGCGAGTCAAGGTGGCGCGAAACAGGTAGTGAATATTGATATGAGTAAGCCATCGCTGGCGCGTGGCCGCGACAATCATCGACTTAATGAGCAAGCGACCGACAATATCATCTTTCAAGCGGTTGATATCTTTAAGTCATTCGGACGATTAAAGAAGTTTGGCCCGTATCAGATGATCATTGTTGACCCGCCATCATTTCAAAAAGGTAGCGTTAATATTGAGCGAGATTACGGTAAAATTATTCGTCGTATTCCACAGCTTGCCAGCCCAAACGCTGATGTCATGCTATGTTTAAACAGCCCTGATTTAGATGATGAATTCTTATTAGCAACTGTTAAACAAGAATGCCCAGCGCTGCATTTTGTCGATAAGATCGCGCCGCCAGCCGTGTTTAAGGAAGCGCATCAAGGAAAGGGGCTCAAAGTGAAGTTGTTTCGTTATGAGCCCTAAGTGGTGATTAATCGATAAGTTACTCACTACTGTGGGTTAATCACTAGGATATAGCTAGCTGAAGTTAGTTAATAACCACACGAGCTGCAAGTAGCACTAAGAAGCTACCCGTGATGCGATCAATAATATGACTGTTAGCCTTCAATTTATTGATAACTGGTCCACGCGATAGTAAATAGGTGATTAAACAATACCACAGGGCATCAATACCACCGACTGTGGCTGTCATGATCACTTTTTGCGTCACAGTGGCGTTTTCATCGACAAATTGGCTAAACAAGGCGAGAAAAAAGATCGCCAACTTTGGGTTTAAAAAGGCAATTAGAAAGCCATCGCGCCAGCCGTTAACTTTTGTTTTAGCTGTACTTTCATCTGAATCTGATAAATCTAATTGCTGTTTCTTACTCAGTAGGGCATTAATACCTAGATAAAGTAAAAACGCCGCGCCGCCATATTGAATAATACTAAACAGGGTTGGCGATTTTACTAAGATAATGCCAATACCGGTGGTTGTGATAGCGGCGTAAAGTGCCACACCTATGCCGTGGCTAATGGCACTGGCATAACCTGCTGGTGCCCCCCCTGCCATGGTATTTTTTACCACTAAAGCTAGACTAGGCCCAGGAGAAAGGGCGCCCATAATGCAAATAGCGACGAGCGATAGCCATAAATGTAATTCCATTGTGATACCTTAATCTAACTTCCTACTGACTTTGTCGGCATGTTTAACGCCTATTCAGAATGAAGACTTTATACGTAGAAAACTAGCGAATCTTGGCACACCTTTGACTGTTTTACCACTGTATCGATAAGTGACAACACTGCCAATGGGAGGCGGGTTCTTGCGTTCGAGATCAGAAAAACCGCTGCCTATTTTAAACGTCACCCCTTGCGGTGTTTTTACCTTGATTGCGCCCAGTTGATTAGCATATTTTCCTTTACCTGGTAAATGGGCAATAACCTCTGCCTCGTCATCAAATAACGGCTTCAGTTTCATGATGTTAGCGGTGCGTCCAGCTTGGTAGCGGGCTGAGCCTTTATGCAGCATTAGCCCCTCTCCACCAACGGCTATAGATTGTTCGAGCCAAGCGGTTAACTGCGCGTTGTCGGTTAGTCGGTATTGTTCAATCATTTGTAAGTGTGGGCTATTGGTATTTACGATAAGAGAGCGCATTTGATTAATGCGTTCGGTAAAAGTGCCAGAATGCTCAGGTAAATCAAAAACCATAAACTTTACACCTTGCCATTCAGTGTCTTTCGCTTGTTGTTTTTGGACAACGCTGGCAACTTGCTCGAATGCTCGTCGCTCAATCCAGAGCTCACCTTCCATTACTGAGTTCGGCCAATCTTGTGTAAAAAAGCGGGGCACGTTTATTTGATGACCTCCTCGGGTAAAAAGGTGTTGACCATCCCAATAACCGCGGACGCCATCGAGCTTTTCACTGACCCAATAATCCTGAATATTTGCGCTTTGTTGATAATGGCTTGCGAGCTGCAAATTAAGTGGGTTTTTACTAGCGATGGATTGAGTACAGAAAAGACTCAAGATGTAAAAACTAATAATGGCGAACGGCAGCCTTGCCTTCTTGCTGATGAGCATAATGCCTCCTTGGCGTGATTTTTATCTCCAATCTTTAACCTAGAATAAAATTCAATATTTTCAATTTTTTACTATAGTTATGCTGAGCTCAAGGCAAGAGCATTTGCCAAAATACTGTCGAACCAATAAAAGTAACACTCAATAACGACAAGGAAAGTCGAGATGATTAAATTAGTCACAATAGTTAGCTTATGCGTGCTAGTTATGCACAGTTCATTAGTCGAGGCGCAGCCGAGTAAACAAAGCAAATGCGCTAAATACAAAACCAAACTTGATAATATTCAATCTAAGCAACGCCAGCCCAATAGTGTTAAACGTAGCAATAAACTCAAAGAGCAAGAACTTAAGGCTTTTAAAAAGTGGCGAAAATGCCAACAAGGTAAATTGAAATAACGACAATTGGCGAATATAACCAATCGTTTGTCACGTCTTTATTTTAAATGTATGAAAAGGTTAGTTTTTTATGGTGGTGTCAATTTTGCTTTGTTTACTGTTTTAACAACCTCTTTGACCTTAGCTTGGCTTTGAATAAGGAGCTGAATAGAGCTTTGGTTAGGAAATGAAAATAAGGAACTTAAATGAAGCACACAGCGAAAAAGACAATGATCACTGTGATTGGTGGCTTATTAGTTTTTATTGGCGTGATGTTTGTCATTGTGCCAGGGCCTGCCATTTTGTTTTTACCAGCAGGTCTGGCGTTGTTAAGCCTAGAGTATCCGTGGGCGAAGCAATGGCTGAAGAAATGCCAACGATTGATGCGAAAAGGCGCCGAGCAAATGGATAATCTCGTTGTACGCCTTAAACGCCGTTCCAATTAGCCAATTACTGGCTGTTGAGTGCTAGGAGACTATTCTGGTGATGATTATGCCGCTTGATGATAGTTAGCTTTCATCGTTAAATAATCTTCACTAATTTGATTAATAGTGTCAGCGCAGTACGGGCGTAAACCGCTCAGTACCATGTGTTTTTCACCACTGCCTATTAAGGTGTCGCCATTAAACAGATTAAAAGCTAGCACGGCATTACCGCGTTTACCTTCAATGGACAAGGTTGATGAAGCTAGTTCTAATCTAACGTTTGTTGCGCTCAAGTCTAGCATTTCGATACTCATGCTTTCATACATGATCATTGGGCGAGCAGGGTTGATCATTACGTCATTTTTCGACATTAAATCGCACAATATATGTGGGAAAGTGTGCCCCGAAAAACCAACATAGGCGCGAATCAATGCTTCAATCAGTGCTGGGTTTTCAGTGGTTTCGCCATCTGTTTCAATGGTTAAATACTGTTTGCCGTTGGCATCAGTGACTTCACTACTTGCCACCAACTTGGTTGGCATCATCAGCTCAATACCATCGGTCACCATACCTGAAAAGTTAAAGCGCATCTGCGTTGCGAGGCCTGCTTTGGCCAGCGTTACCGCAAACAATAAATCACCCGGAACGCAAAAGCGCTTGGCGTCAATATCGTGTAGTGGATTAAAGTCGTCAGCAATTTGCTTGGCAAAATCACTCGCCTGCTGACGAGTAAAAGATATGCTTTCTTGTGATTGATTATAATACTGATTTACGAACATAAATTGACCATTTAACACTCTTTAACGGCGCGCATTCTATCAAGCTAACACGGATAAAGCTAAGCGACAATAACAAAGCAGACCAGTAAAAATAAGGGCTTAGCGTACATGTGTAGGCTAAACGAGGGTGTTTTTCTGTTGATCTTTGACTAAGGCTTCCTTCTTGCTTTTGCTCAGTTGTTTAATGGCGTATTCGCGCTGGCAGGCAAGGGATTTACTGGCGTGAGTTTCGCTATAGACAAGTTCAACTGGTCGGCGTACCCGTGTATACTTGGCGCCACGGGTTGGCGATTGATTGTGCTCAATAACACGCCTGTTAAGATCTGTGGTAACGCCACAATACAAACTGTTGTCTGCACATCGCAGCAAATACACATACCACGGCTGTGACATTATTATTTCCTCTCATTACTTAAGCACTTAGAGTGCAAATGGAGTTAAATTGCAAAATAGTATTCAAGTTGACCGATTTTGTCATCTGTTGCTAGATGATATCAGTTTTAGTCCGATAAGAGCGCAAGGTGCTGGTGGGCAACATGTCAACAAGGTCGCAACGGCAATTCATTTGCGCTTTGATATACGCGCTTCTCGCTTGCCGGAAAAAACAAAAGAGAATTTGTTGAAGCAATCCGATCATCGCATTACCAGTGATGGTGTGATTGTGATCAAATCGCAAGGGTCGCGCAGTCAAGAGTTCAATAAGCAAGTCGCCATTGAAAAATTGGTGGTGATAATACAGCAGGCCAATAAAGTGCAGAAAGTACGTCGTGCCACTAAACCAACTAAAGCTTCGGTTAGAAAACGCTTGGAAAGTAAAAATAATCGTAAGCAAGTTAAACAACAACGGAAAAAGGTCATTCTTTAAGAGGGCAATATGACAATAACTACAGAGATCGGCGCGCTGCGGAAAATGACGGCACAGCTTAGCGCTGACGGTCAAATTAGCTATCAACTACCCATCGGTGAGCAAAAAATTGAATTAAACCCATTGATTGGTAAAGAACTCACACTGATTTATCATCAAGAAATTCGCTGTTTCCACTGTGATCGCAAAACGAAAAAAAGTTACTCACAAGGCTTTTGTTATCCGTGTATGCAAAAGCTAGCGCAGTGCGATATGTGTATTATGAAGCCTGAGACCTGCCACTTTGAGCAAGGCACTTGCCGTGAGCCAGAGTGGGGTGAATCACATTGCATGATCCCGCATTATGTTTACCTTGCTAACACCTCTGGTTTAAAAGTTGGCATTACTCGCCATACACAAATTCCGACCCGCTGGATTGATCAAGGGGCGACGCAAGCGTTACCTATTTTTAAAGTGAGTACGCGTTTGCAATCAGGCCTAGTGGAAACCGCATTGGCGGAATTTATTGCGGATAAAACCAACTGGCGAGCAATGCTCAAAGGCAATGCCGACGACATGGATTTAAAAGAAAAAGCGGCTGAACTTATTCCTCAAATCAGTGAACGCTTAGATGATATTCGCTTGAAGTTCGGCGTTGATGCTGTTGAGCAACTTGATGAACCAGTTGTTGACCTTCATTTTCCGGTAGCGCAATACTTGACGAAAATTAGTTCGTTTAACTTTGACAAACAACCAATAGTTTCCGGTACCTTATTAGGCATTAAGGGCCAGTACCTGATTTTTGACTCTGGTGTGATCAATATTCGTAAATTTGGCTCGTACCACATCAGTGCGCAATATGCCGAATAGTCTAACCATCTAAGCACTATAGGTGGCTCTAATTAAAGTCGAGCATGATGGGAGTATTACCGCTCGGGCTACAATTAATTACGCTTTAATCGTTTATTTTTTGTTTAAAAATACTATACTTTCAACAAAATACCCGAGGATTCAAGCAAGTAGCTCAAGCGTTGGTATTTGCTTGAACAATAGGGATTTTTCGGCTCGCCTAGCTGGGTATCACTCACGATGACAAAGTTTGGGAATGCACTACATGAAAGCTGTCGAATACGCGGAAAAAGCGAATGAAATTTTTGTCTTATCTGACTCGTTTCTACGCATTAAAGAATTAATTGACGACGAAACATCAACAATTGACGATATTGCTGAAGTCATTTTAATTGACCCTGCACTTTCTGCGACCGTGCTCAAACTTGCCAACAGCTCTTTCTTTAACTATCCCGGTAAAATAGACACCATCTCTAAAGCCGTGCTTGTGCTTGGTATTACTGAAGTCTATAACTTGGTCATTGCTTATTTCACCACTGACGCGTTCAAAAAGATTGATGCAGATGCTAAGTATTTAGAAAATTACTGGGAGTGCTCGGTTGATTGCGCTTTATTGATTAAGTACTTAGGTGAATCACTCAGAGTGCCTAATGCCGAGCGTTTGTTTATTCTTGGTTTACTGCATAACCTTGGCGAGTTGGTGGTTAAACAATTTATGCCTGAGCAACTAGCAGCCTGCCAGCCTGATAGCGCTGAAAGTATGCCATGGCAACTGCAACAGCAATCCTTGGGCTTTACCTTTGGTGAGTGTACCGCAGAGTTGCTGAAAATTTGGCAGTTACCTTATTCGCTTATCGAGCCAGTGCGTGAGCAAGATAATGACGATTTAAGCCATGCTAGTGATGAAACCAAACTACTCTATCTAGCCAAGCGCTTGATGTGGCATAACAGCCATTTCCCCAAAGAGTCGCTTGATAAATTTATCGCTAAAGAGCAGTTAGAAGCGTTTACTGTGGATAAAGAGTTGGTTAGAGCAGCAGTAAACTACTGTGATTTAGAACGTCTTGCGGTACTGTCGGTACTTAAGCCTAGCTCGTTAATGATTTATTAGCCTTTCTATTCGTCGCTGTTATAGCTGTGCGGATAGTGCTACACAGTCTAGCTGTACGTTTAGCTAAAATGTAGCTATAAACTTAGCGGTTATGCTGATCGCCTTCCTGCGTCATACTCGACATTCTTGCCCCTACTAAGCTAGCGATAATAATCGCTAAGTAAAACTGCCCTGAAATTGCCTGAAAATACACTAGAAATCTGGTTAATGGTAACGTTGGGCTAATATCACCAAACCCTAAAGTCGTTAGGGTGACAAATGAAAAATAGATAAAATCAGGAAACAGAATATACCAAGCTTGGCTCTCGCCTAAACCACTAAAGGCATTGCCAAAATACAGTTGCGCCAAGGTGTACAGTAGCGCCCAGATCAACCCAAGCAAAAGGTATAAGCAAATAGAGCCGAGTATTTTATTGCCATCGATTTTTCCTGAAAAAATGACCTGCTTTAAGGTTTGAAAAGCAGTAAAAATAAAGAAAAACAGCATTAAGATCAGATGGGTAAACTCAATCCCAAACGCGTTGGTATAGTTGCCAATCATTGACGTGAGGATGATAGCACTGGGAAATATTGCCGCTTTTGTCAGTAATACATGCTCACTTTTAACACCCCAAACCGCCAGCAACAAGGTCACGACGGTTGTTGACTGCACAAACCGCTGAATTGAATCATCAAAAAACTGTTGGGCAATAGCCGTACTTAGCAGTAACAAGGTTAAAGCAAACGTAAGGTACATGAAATTGTCATGGTGCGTCATTTTTTTGATATGTGCTTTCATAAGTATGCTTGCGTCAGTATGAGTAGTAATCACTTGTTATAGATAAGTTCGCCTATACCAATTGGTATAGCTTCCACCAATTTATCAAACTCATTAGTGAATACCAATGTCGTTTACGTTCGAAAATGTACCAAAGTAGTGCTGCTCAATCTTTGTGCACGCTTTCAGGTCATTGTCTTGCTTGAGGTGCACCACTGTAGTGCATCAATAATTCGAGTTATCACTTTAAAATATATAACTCATTGTTTTATATGCAAATAAATTGTTTGGCACAAGGATTGTTACATTTTTACAAAAAACGATAGGGGAATAACAATAATGAAGTTAGTTAACGCAATCATTAAGCCGTTTAAGCTCGATGATGTTCGAGAAGCTATCTCGGAGATCGGTGTCGAAGGTTTAACCGTCAGTGAAGTTAAAGGTTTTGGTCGCCAAAAAGGACACACAGAACTATATCGTGGTGCCGAATACCAAGTCGACTTCTTACCAAAAGTAAAATTAGAAATTGCTGTAAACGATGATGTTGTTGAACGTCTTGTTGAAGCCATCACTAAAGCCGCTTACACCGGAAAAATTGGTGACGGTAAGATCTTCGTTTACAACTTAGAGCAAGCTGTGCGTATCCGTACAGGCGAAAATGACGTAGCAGCACTGTAGGGGATAATCATGGAACAAAATATTTTTCACCTTCAATATGCAATGGACACATTCTATTTCTTAGTGTGTGGTGCATTGGTTATGTGGATGGCAGCTGGTTTCTCAATGCTAGAAGCGGGCTTAGTTCGTTCGAAGAACACGACTGAAATCTTAACAAAGAACGTAGCCTTATATTCTATTTCTTGCATCATGTACTTAGTGATTGGTTACAACATTATGTACGGTTCAGCAGGTGCATTTTTATCAGGTATCGAAGCTATTGATGCCGATGCTGTACTAAAAGATTTTGCAGCGCGTGATGACGGTTTCACTGGCGGTGCTATTTACTCAACAGCATCTGACTTCTTCTTCCAAGTAGTATTCGTGGCAACAGCAATGTCAATTGTTTCAGGTGCGGTTGCAGAGCGTATGAAGCTTTGGGCTTTCCTAGCGTTTGCTGTTGTACTTACGGGTTTCATCTACCCAATGGAAGGTAGCTGGACTTGGGGTGGCAACGCAGTATTTGGCTTGTACACACTTGGTGACTTAGGTTTCTCTGATTTTGCGGGCTCAGGTATCGTTCACATGGCTGGTGCGGCAGCAGCACTTGCTGGTGTATTACTACTAGGTGCACGTAAAGGTAAATACACTGCTGACGGTAAAGTTAACGCAATTCCAGGTGCTAACTTACCACTTGCGACATTAGGTACTTTCATCTTATGGATGGGTTGGTTCGGCTTCAACGGCGGTTCAGTACTTAAATTAGGTGATATCGGTAACGCGCATTCAGTTGCTATGGTTTTCCTTAACACTAACGCAGCAGCAGCGGGTGGTGCAGTAGCAGCGTTAATTTTAGCGAAAATCTTATTCAAGAAAGCAGATTTGACCATGGCATTGAACGGTGCATTAGCAGGTCTAGTAGCAATTACTGCTGAGCCTTCTACGCCAACACCATTATTAGCAACCTTATTCGGTGCTGCTGGTGGTATCATCGTAGTATTCTCAATTATCGGTTTAGACAAGTTACGCATTGATGATCCAGTAGGTGCTATCTCAGTTCACGGTGTTGTTGGTTTATTCGGTCTACTAATCGTGCCATTAACTAACACAGGTGCTACTTTCTCTGGTCAGTTAATCGGTGCCGCGACTATCTTTGGTTGGGTATTCGTGACTAGCTTCATCGTATGGTTTGCGTTGAAAGTCACTATGGGTATCCGTGTAAGCGAAGAAGAAGAGTACGAAGGTGTTGATAAGTCTGATTGTGGCTTAGAAGCTTACCCAGAGTTTACTCGCAACTAATCAAGGTTTAATTAACCTAGCATCAAGAAGCAGCCTTAGGGCTGCTTTTTTTATGGCGTAAGCAGTGAATCAACACTAAACAATTTATTTCACTCATTTTTGTGTAGAATTAATCAATATGATTGAACGGAAGTAGAAAGCGGATTATGGCAAGAGAACAATTTGGCATTTGTGCTGAACCTAATTTACATGGCACTTATCTTATTTTTAATGCGATGGATGACAGCAATGCGTTTATTCGCCAAGCATTGTCACGTATTCCCGCCATGTTGGATCATTACGCGGATCGATTTTCAGAAGCAAACCTCAATGGTGTCGTTGCCATTGGTGCCAACTACTGGGATGAATTAGTGCCGCAAGGGCGGCCTAAGCTATTAGCACCATTTCCAACGCTGCAAGCGGATGATCGCATTGCGCCGGCAACCTCTGGCGATATTTATATTGAAATTCGCAGTGACCGCGCTGATGTTAATCACATTGTCAGCACCAAAGTGGTAGAGCTACTTGAAGATAAAGTTGAGCTAATCGAACAAACGCGTGCATTTCGTTACCTAGATGGTCGAGACCTAACTGGCTTTGTTGATGGCACCGAAAACCCACAAGGCTTGCACCGCCGTGAAGTCGCCTTGGTCAGAGAAGAAGCCGACCCAGATTTTGCAGGCGGCAGTTATCTGCATATTCAGCGTTATCGCCACAATATGAAACTGTGGAATATGCTCAAAGAAAAAGCGCAGGAAGATGTATTTGGTCGCACTAAGCTCGACAATGTCGAATATGCTTCAGCAGACAAACCACTGACGGCGCATACCAAGCGAACTAACTTAAAAGACGCTGACGGCAAGAGTATTGAAATACTGCGCCAAAGCATGCCTTACGGTGATATGAAGGTACAAGGCTTATTCTTTACGTCGTACTGCCATTCACCAGAGCCATTTACGTTGATGTTGAAAAGCATGATCCAAGGTGATGGCGAAGGGCACTTTGACCATATGCTTAAATACACGGAAGCACAGACCGGTGTTGCCTTTTTCGCCCCCAGCCTAAACGTGTTAGCCGGGTTAGCCGAGGCTTAACCTAAAAAACAATAAAGCAGCTAGATTAGCTGCCTTATTGTCTAATTCTGAAATGTTTTATTCTGAAGTTTCTTGGCGGCAATAATAGATATTACTTTAAGCGAATCCCATCAGCGCCAATGGTAATTTTGTTTTGCTTAAGTAAGTGACCCACGGTCGCTTTAAATGCTTTTTTACTGACGCCAAACTCACGGCTAATTTCAGCCGGTGATGATTTGTCATGTAAGCCACAATAACCATTATTATCTTGTAGATAAGCCAATAACTTATCGGTGAAATCGATCACCTTGCCTTTGCCAGCACGGGCTAGGGTTAAATCAATGCGGCCATCTTCACGCACGCGCTTAATATAACCTTGAACCGTTTGACCCGTATGCAGCTTTTGATGGATTTCACTAGCGAAAATTAACCCCCAGTGCTGGTTATTGATGATGGCTTTCGTGCCTAAATCAGTGCGGCCTGCGATAACAAGCTCAACCGCTTGACCTTCTTTGTAGTCAGCGGGCCAAATATCTAAGTACTTATCCAATTTAGATGAAGCCACTAATCGCTCGGTACGAGTATCAACAAATACGTGCACTAAGTAACGTTTACCCAGCTCCATTTTTTTGTGCATTAGATTGTGAGGTACCAATAAGTCTTTTGGTAATCCCCAGTCAAGAAAAGCACCGAGCTTGTTAACTTGCTTAACGTTGAGTGAGGCAAAGCCACCGGCTTCGACATAAGGTTTATGTGTGGTTGCGACAAGTCGGTCTAGAGAATCTGTGTAAACAAATACATCGAGTACATCGTCTAACTCACAGGTTTCTGGCACATAGCGATTAGGTAGCAAGATCTCGCCTAAGTCACCACCATCTAAATAAACGCCATTGGCGGTATGCGCGATAACCTTGAGTTGATTGAATTTGCCGATGTCAGCCACAGTTTTAGCCTCAAAAATGAAAAACGCGCTATTTTACCTAAGCTCGGGTGTAAATACGACTAAATACCACTAGCTATATAATGAGCAAGGATTTAGAGCGTGATGATCTTTGAGGGGCTGAGACTATTTAAAGTAAGCAGCCATTGCGACAAGCTGAGCATTTATATTCGCTCGCTGTGAGCCTGCTAACATTCGAACGACTCGTTATCTACTTTAATTTTGTCAGGAAAATACCTCTTAACAGGTCAATTTAAATTAGCTAACCCATTAGATAACATCACTTTTTTATTATGAGACCTTTTATTTCTATCATCTTCAGTGTTTTCCTATTTACACCATTGTTGAGTTGGGCACAAAACTTAAATGGCGTAGAAAAAGTCAATGGCGTAGAAAAAATTAATGGCGTCAGTTTTGTTGCCACAAACCAAACGCTTAACAGCAGCGATTTAAATCCGGTAAAAGATATTAATGCCAACTGGATCACAGTAATGCCATTTGGTTTCATTCGCCCCAATAGTGCCGAGGTGTTATATAACAGTAATTATCAATGGAAAGGAGAAACCGTAGCAGGTATAAAGCAGACTATCAGACTCGCGCACCAGCAACAGTTGAAAGTGATGTTAAAACCACATGTATGGATGCGGAATCAATGGATTGGTGATTTATCGTTTTCGACTGAAGAACAATGGCTAATTTTCGAAAATAGCTATACAAATTATATTCTTGAATTTGCCAAAGTTGCTGAAGAATTGAATGTTGGTATTTTTGCCATTGGCGTCGAATTAAAAAAGTCGGCGATATTACGCCCTGATTTTTGGCGTGAATTGTCCGATAAAGTTAGAACAGTATACTCAGGTAAAATAACTTACGCGGCTAACTGGGACAATTATAATAATGTCTCTTTTTGGGATAAGCTCGATTACATTGGTATTGATGCCTATTTTCCGGTAGCAACAGCAAAAACACCTAGCCATGACGCTTTTTATGCGGGTTGGTTTAGTCATTACAATGCCATTAAAAAATTCAGTTACTCTCAACAAAAGAAAGTTATTTTTACTGAATTTGGCTATCGAAATATTGACTACACAGGAAAAGAGCCCTGGAACCAAGCTATAAACTCAACGTTTAACAGTATTGCTCAGGTAAATGCGTATAGCGCCATTTTTAGCCGCTTTTGGGGGGAAAGCTGGTTCCTAGGAGGGTTCCTTTGGAAGTGGTTCCCACAACATGCTAAATCAGGTGGCATCAATAACAATCGCTTTACACCTCAAAACAAACCTGTTGAAAAAGCCATTAAAGCTTTTTATACATTGACTCCGCCCAAGTAGCGGTCTGAGCTGGCTAAACATATACGTATGCTAGAAAAAATAAACAACGGAAAGGTCGCCAAAAGATGTTTGAATATGGCGGCCTTCTTGTTTCCATGCGCGCAGCAATACTAAAAACTTTTCGTTTTGTGATGTCCATGAAAGACCTGCGCCATAAGCTCGTGCTTTTTCGTCCCCTGATTCTTTCAAATTGTCTACATCACTGAGGTTTTTAATCGTTCCTTTGCCAAATTTGTATTCGGCGAAAAAATGAATATTGTTAGGCGCTTGTACCGATAAAAATGGGCCGATATCGCCGCTGTAAGAAATGGAATCGAGCTCGGTTTTTGGGCGGTCATCGACATTGACAAAATCAGTATCGAAGATCAGAGAGTTGTTTGATTCAAGCGATAGTCGCTTAATAGACCAACCAGCATTAATACTTAGCGACCAGTCAAAATGCGAACTTAGCTTAGGACGATTAAGGAAGAAGTGCTCAAACGCAGACGTTTTACCACCAAAAGTGTAAAGATTGTGTTGGCCGAAAAGCTCTATTTTGGTTGACTTGGTTTGAGCAAAAAAGTCACTTTGTTGGCCTGGTCCTATAAGGTTCTCGACTCTAGTTTGTAAGCCTTCAAGTGTTTGGTAATTCAGTACGATTCGGGTGTTCTTGAGCTTTCTATACGAAATCAGGATATTCTGCGTATCGGTTTCGATATCGTCTTTTCTCGCGTCAACGGCATAGCCAATTTCAATATCGTTAATGTCGAGAAAAAAGCCTATGCGTTCGTTATTTGTTGGCGAGAGATGAAACAGTGCTTTTTGCTCTGCGCCTTCAGTCGAACGGTATATTAGGCTTTGGCTAGTATCAGGGCGAGAAAGTGTGGTTCTTAATGAAATGATGTCCCAATCTATCGCTAGACTGTGATGAGAGGTTATCGCTAGTGCAAGCCCGAAGTAACATGAAGTCCATTGTTTCGCCACGCTAAGACCACTGAGTAGATAAATGTTAACTTCAGTCTAACTTGAGAAAGTCGCTGAAAATGTCACAAATTTATAAAAAATTTACAACAAAATCAGTGAAGGTGGCTAATAGCTACAAAGCCAAACAAAGTTGGCAAGCTCAACCCTTAGCTGGAGTTCTAGTGCAAAGCCAATTTACCTTTCTCTTACTTGGCCTGAGCTTGCAGCTTGGCCTGCGTATACTCACTGTGGCGTAAATGCAGTAAATCAGCAATTTTTCGAATCACATGTTGTTCAATCGCAGCAAGTTCACCGTCAGCAAGCGCCAATTGCCACAAGGTTTCAACCATGGTGACTTTTTGCGAGGGGGAGTAATGTTGGTTTAACACCGAAGTGAAGCGGTGGAAGTCTGTTGCGTTCTCACTTAACTCTATGGCCTGGGTGACGATATCACTCACTTCATCGTCAGTTAGTGAGAAGTGCCCTGCAAGTATCTGCTTGATGTGTTGCTGCTCATTGTCATCCATTAAGCCATCTGCTTTCATGACTTCAACTAGCAATACGGCACAAGCGATATCTAGATTAAGTTTATCTTCTTCAACTGCTTGTTCTTGAAAAACATCATTAAAAAATTGCTGGATTTTATTAAGCATCATAGTACGACTCAAAACATGCCTGAATATGGCTAAACTATATCGAAATATTGGTCTCGCTATATTAGCGCGTCTACTAATCAAGACAAGCATGCCCCAGCTAGCCAAGAGTGTGCTGAAACAAGTTTATGTGACCAGCAAAGTGAATTCACAGTATTAAGGATTATTTGAGTTAGTGATTATGCCTAAATAACTAAGTTTTTAGTTAATTGTTGACTAGAATAGCTAATTGAATGACTTGCTATATTGTATTACTTACTTTGATTGAGTCCCCATTCCTAGCTTTGTTTTTAATTTATCTTGTTGTAATGCAAGCATAAAAAATTTTTTCCTGCCCTATTTGCAATGTTGATAAGCCTTGGCGCGTATTTTGTAATAACCGTTTACAACTTTAACCATGCTTATGACTAAAAGTTCGATAAAATTTACATTTAGTCATAAGAAGTTGCGTGCAAATTGAGGGCAAAGCAGTGACAAGGAAAAAACAAATAATCATACCAATCATCATCTTGGTCAGTGGCATTTTAATCTTTATGGCATTGTCGAGTATGAAGAAACCTCCAGAAGAAAAACCAGCCGTTGATAACACGCCAATCGTCGCTATCGAGCCTGTATCGGTTGGTTCAATGCACCTAAAAGTGGGATCACACGGTGTGGTTCTACCGAAATACGAAACCGAGCTTATCGCTCAAGTAAATGGTCAAATCGTTGAGTTATCGCCAGCGTTTGTCCGTGGTGGTTTTGTGGAAAAAGGCCAACTATTAGCACGCATTGACCCAAGCGATTACGAGGCTGCATTGATTGATGCTGAAGCTAATCTGGCTTCCTCTCATGCCTCGCTGGAAACTGAGCGCGCACAAGGTAAAGTTGCTGAAAGTGAGTGGCGCAAAATTACTGACACTTTGCCAACTGAGTTAAGTTTGCGTAAGCCACAGTTAGCACAAGAGCTGGCGCACGTTAAAGCGGCAGAAGCACGCGTGCTAAGAGCAAAGCGTGATTTAGAGCGTACCGAAATTCGAGCGCCGTATGATGCCATGATTGAAATGCGCTCAATTGGTTTAGGCTCTTACGTAGGCACAGGGAGCTCAGTCGGCAAATTGCTAGGCACAGCGGTAGCTGAGGTACGCTTACCTGTTGCCGACAATCAATTGCAATTTTTGATCGCAGAAGGCGACGCCGCTTCGGTGACGTTAAAAGGCACATTTGCTGGTAAAGAAACCCAGTGGCAAGCGCAAATCGCTCGTAATGAAGGTGTGGTGGATAATACGAGTCGCATGAGTTACTTAGTTGCTGAGGTGAAAGACCCTTACGCGCTGTCGTCAGGCGATCACAAGCCACTGCGCTTTGGTGCATATGTTAACGCTGATATTTACGGCATAACCTTGACCAATGCGACAACGGTGCCGCGCTATTTGGTCGAGAATAATCGAATTGCAATTTTAGATAGCGATTCAAAATTGCGTTACGTGAATGTTGATATTGTTCGCCAAGACGGTGCCCGTTTAGTGATTGGTGATGGGCTAACTGATGGCGACCGCATTATTGTTTCTGCGTTGGATTACCCTGTTGACGGCATGGCGTTAGCATTAGAAAGTGACAAGCCGAAAGACGATAGCCAAGAAAATCCTGAAGAAAGCACTAGTGAAACTCAGGTAGCTAGTGTAGCAACGGCAGGGGAATAAGCTGATGAGCAAGTATACCCCAGCCGAAATATCCGAAACACATAAAGGCTTAATTGCATGGTTCGCACGCAACTCAGTTGCAGCGAATTTATTGATGGCTTTTATCTTGATTGGTGGCCTGCTAACTGCTGGCACCATCAGCAAGCAGATGTTTCCTCAATTTAAAATTAATTGGATTGAATTCAATGCCTCATACCCAGGTGCTGCGCCTCAAGAAGTAGAAGAGGGCATTACCATTAAAATCGAAGAAGCCTTAGAAACTATTCAAGGCTTAGATCGCGTCATCACATACTCAAACCGCAATGGTTCTAGCGGTTATTTCCGCGTTGATGAAGATTACGACCCACAAGTGGTGCTAGATGAAGTGAAGTCACAAATTGACTCTATCTCTTCATTTCCTGACGGTATGGAGCGCCCTGTGGTTGAGCGTATTAAATACCGCCAAGAGGTTATGTACATTAGCTTGTACGGCGATTTAACCAATAAAGAATTGAAAGCCTTAGGTAAGAATATTCACGATGAAATTCAGCAGCAGCCGCTGATTAATATTTCTGAATTCTACAGTGGCCTTGGCTATGAGATTTCAATTGAAGTCAGTAAAGATCGTTTACGTGAATACGGGTTGAGTTTCCGCGATGTTGCCCAAGCGGTGCGCGATCACTCTCGTAATATGTCGGCTGGCCAAATTCGTGCAGAAAATGGCTATATCAACCTGCGCGTTGAAAATCAGGCATACCGTGGTCATCAATTCGAGCAAATTCCCGTTATTACCTTAGGCGATGGTACTAAAATTCTGTTGGGTGATATCGCAACCATTAACGATGGTTTCCAAGAGGGTTTGCAATATTCTAAGTTTAATGGGAAAAACTCGGTAACTTTCTTTGTGGGTGCCGCGGGTGAGCAAAGTATTACTAATGTAGCCAAAGTCATGAGTGACTTTGTGGAACGTAAACAAAAAGAACTACCTGAAGGCGTTAAATTAGAAACTTGGGTAGATTTTACTTACTACCTTGAAGGCCGCTTAGACATGATGCTAGACAACATGAAAAGCGGTGCAATTCTTGTTTTCCTGATGCTGGCACTGTTCTTACGCATCCGCTTAGCGTTTTGGGTGATGATGGGTTTACCTGTGTGTTTCTTGGGAACACTACTGGTCATGCCGCTCGAATTTATTAACGTGACGATAAACATCACGAGTTTATTCGCCTTTATCTTAGTGCTGGGTATTGTCGTTGATGATGCTATTGTGATGGGCGAGAGTGCTCATGCAGAAATTGAAGACAAAGGTCACTCACCAGAGAGCGTAATTCGCGGTGTTAAACGCGTTGCCATGCCTGCAACTTTTGGCGTGTTGACCACGATTGCTGCCTTTGTTCCGCTGGTATTAGGTGATGGCCCAGGTTCGGCTTGGAGTCAGTCTATCGGTTATGTCGTTATCTTTTGTTTATTATTCTCTTTGGTGGAATCTAAGCTGATACTGCCTGCCCATTTAATTAGCATGAAAGTTAAGCCGCCTAACCCTCGCAACCCGCTTCATCGATTACGTGGCGCGGTTGATAACGGCATGAAGCACACCATTGAGCATTTCTATCGCCCTGCGATTACGACCCTAATGAAGTATCGCTACGGTGTAATCATGTTCTTTATCAGCATCTTACTGGTCAGTGCTGGCTTATACAGTGGTGGTGTGGTGCGCTTTGTTGGTCAACCTAAGGTGCCACATGATTTCCCACGTATCAGCATTGAAATGAATACTGATGCGGCAGAAAAAGCGACCTTAAATACCGTACTGACGGTTGAGAATATCTTGAAAAAAGTTGATCAAGATATTGAAGCAGAATTTGGTAAACCTATGATTGCCAATATGCAGGTTGATTTGCGCAGCCGCACACGTGCACAAATTATGGTGAAATTAGTCGAACCAGAACAACGCGCGATGAACACGTTTGAGTTGGCCGATCGTTGGCGCGAAGCTATCCCTAACTTACCGGGTGTAAAGCAGTTCTCGATTGATGATAACTTGTTTGGCGGTGGTCGTGAGGATGGCGACATCAGCTTCAGACTAGAAAGCCAAGACGACGATCAACTGCTTGCTGCGGCACAAGATTTAAAAGCTAAGTTAAATAGCCTTAAAGGGGTCGGTGATGTGAACGACAGTCGCCAAACCAGCGCCAAGGAAGTGCAGTTCACCCTAAAACCGCTAGCTTACAGCTTAGGCTTAACCTTGTCAGATATTGCTTCTCAAGTTGGCTATAGTTTCTATGGCTTAGAAGCCCAACGCATTTTACGAGACAGTGAAGAAATCAAGGTTATGGTACGTTATCCATTGGAAGAGCGAAATGCTGTCGGGCATGTTGACGACGTAATGATTCAAGCGCCAAATGGGGCAGAACTGCCGCTGTCGGAGCTGGCATCAATTTCTGTTGTTGATGGTGTTACAAGTATTCGTCGTGAAAACAGCAATCGTACGATTAATGTTTGGGCCAGTGTGGACGCTGCGCAGGTAGAACCATTTGAGGTGGCGAAAGATATTCGCGATAACTACATTCCAGAGTTATTACGCAAATACCCGCAAGTACAAAGCCAAGTGTCTGGGCGTATCCAAGAAGAAATGGAAAGTGCGAATAAACAGTTACGCGACTTTATTCTATCGCTAATGGTGATTTTCACCTTACTGGCAGTGCCGCTAAAAAGTTACTCGCAACCATTAATGATTATGACGGTGATTCCGTTTGGCATTGTTGGGGCAATGGCTGGGCATATGATCTTAGGTATGGATCTGAATGTGCTATCGATGTTCGGTATTATCGCAGCCGCGGGCGTGGTAATTAATGATTCATTGGTAATGGTTGATTATGTTAACAATTCTCGTCGTCAAGGAATGGCGCTTAAAGATGCCGTGATTCATTCTGGCTGCCGCCGTTTCCGAGCGATTGTGTTAACGTCATTTACCACCTTTATTGGCTTAGTTCCTATCATGCTAGAAACGAGTATGCAGGCGCAAATGGTTATTCCAATGGCGGTTTCATTAGCATTCGGCGTATTGTTTGCCACTGTTGTTACCTTGGTAATGATACCGGCGCTGTATTTAGTGATTGAAGATATTCGTGGCTTGTTTAAGCGTAACAAGAGCGCGAAATCAGATGTTGAGAAAAGCGCTCAGGCTTTGGCAGCCAAACCATTGGAGTCAAATTAAAATAAGCATCAAATAAGCTGCTGATAAAAGGGAGGATCTTAGATCCTCCCTTTTTGCTTTGTGCTTGGCTTTAGTGTAAAAAAGTGAAAGACCCTAAATAGTTAAAAACCCTAAATAGTCAAAAACAACATACCAGCAAGGCAAATAACGATATTGGACAATGGAACAACCAAGGTTTGCACATTCATTAGCACTGCATGACTTTGAATTACTGATTCAAGGCAAGCAAAGTGGTTTTATGGCTGCATACCAACACTACGCTGATGATGTCTACTCAATATGCCTGCACCTTGTTTGTGATGAAGAAATCGCTGCTGAATTGCTGCGCCTGGTCTTTGCTCACTTTCTCAAACAACTTCGTTACATTAAGCTGCCACAAGACGTTGGCCCTTGGTTAGAAGATTGTTCAGTTAAAGCATGTCGCCATTATTTTGTACTAGCTGAACAGGCACGGCAACATCGTAACGCACGCTCAAACCATAATACTCGTGATACTCACCAAGGAAATTTTCGTTCAGAAAGTGCCGAAGAGCATTCGGTAAACAATCGCTTACTCGAGGAAATAAGCCCTACACAACGTGCTATGGTTTATTCGCACAGTGCCCAGAACATAAAGCAAAAAAGCGTTATCAAAAAGATTAACCTCAGCTTAGAAAATGAAGCCAAAAACCAATTCTTGTTCGATTTGATCTCGCTTCAAGGTATCCGTAATTGGTTTAGTAAGGTTTGCAAATGACGCGCTTTAGTGACCAATTAGAATGGCGTATTGAAAGCGCTGAGAATATGTTGGAGAACAGCAAGGCACCGCTATTGGCTGAAGACATTTGGCGCATTCACCAACTTAAACAATTGTCGCAAACGGTCGGTTTGGCTGTGTTAGCGGCATTCATTGCGCTTAGTCTATGGTGGTATCATTGGGGGCAAACGCCGATGGCAATGCCGGACTATATTACCCAAAGCCATCAGTATGAACAGCAGCTAGCGCAATATGCCGATGTTGAATTATCAGAACGTCATAGCGCGATAATGGCTAACTGGCACCATGAATTGTCGGTAATAGACCAAACACTAGAACGCGGTAAAGGTAATTTATACAACGTCGAGCTTTGGCAACGACGCACTAGTTTATTGAAGTTGATGGTTGAGTTTTATACTCGACCACATGATTTGTATGAGATTTGAGGAAGCCCAATGAAGTATTTGGCTACTGTATTATTGTTGGTTGCGGCCAACTCGTATGCGAATGAATTGAAGTCGGCTCAAGCACAGCAGATCGCTGATCAGCTAGTGAGAACGATTAACCAGAAACTTGCTGAAATCACTGCCTTGGAAGTCGCTGAAGGTGTTCCAATTAAGGATATCAAAGTGAACTTGAGCCAAGGTATGCGTTTTGATAGCGGTCGTTTTGGTGCCATTCTAGATGCTAGTCAGCCTGGGCGTGTCGTCTCAGTAACACCGCGCAGCCAAGCGAGTCAATTGGGGATCCAGAGCGGCGATATTATTGTTTCAATCAATGATATGCCATTTGATGACGGCGTTGTTGGTGCAGCGCGCAAGTTACAGTATTTGCCCAATGGTTCTTTGGTCAAGGTGGAGGTTAAGCGCGGCGATAAAATGCTAAGCTTGCAAACACACCTTAAAGCTAAGTATTTGCCGCAGTGGCAACTCATGAGTGCGGAGTCGCTTGGCAGTGGAGCAAATAAAAATAGTAGCCATCTACCGTACTGGCAATTAGAGGAAAATGCCCCGATTTTTGCCAGCCGGCTAGAACAGCATAGTGACATTACGGCAAGCCAAGGAAACTGTGGGCGCATTATCCTAGTGAACAGTTTGTCGATATCACCATCAAAATATAGTGGTTTGAAAAATACCTCAGAGATTAAAGAAATCGATGGTCATCCGTGGATGAAAGATAGCTCTCGCGTGCGGGTTGATGTTGGCTTACATCGATTAAAAGTGGGGAATAAGTACGATACACCAAGAGATTTTAGAGACTTCAGTCTTTATGTTGCCCCCAATACTAACTATTACATTGCTTATACACACAACAAAGCTTGGGTCGATGATTGGGGTACAGACTTAGCGCTGGGTAAATATACCGGGCCGGTTATTTGGAAAACTACCGAGCAAGCTTGTGAAAAATAAGCACGTATTAAATACAAAAACCAGCAAGTAATGCTGGTTTTTAGTTTTACTGCTCGCTTAAAAGCGTATATCAATATATGTGAGCCATACTTGGCTTACTTAACACCTAACTCTTTTAAACGCTCATCTAAGTATGTGCGTTGGGTGTGGCGTTCAGACAACACAACTTCGTCACGCGGGTGTAAGAACAATGGCAATGAAATACGTGAGTTTTCAGAGCCTTTACCTGTTGGGTTGATCACTCGGTGACTTGTTGATGGGAAGTAGCCACCCGTTACTTCTTGCAGCATATCACCAATGTTGATAATTAAGTTACCGAAGTCGCAAGGAACGTCTGACCAAGTACCGTCATTTAACTTAACTTGTAACCCTGGCTCGTTAGCAGCAGGTAAAATCGTTAGCAAGTTAATGTCTTCGTGCGCCGCCGCTCGGATTGCGCCTGGCTCTTCATCGCCTTTTAATGGTGGGTAATGCAATACACGTAGCAATGTGTTCGGTGTATCTTTGATCATATTTGATAGTGGCTCAGAGTACTTAGCTGCAACTTCAGCCGGACTGTGCGTTTCAACCCAATCAAGCAGTTCAGTTGCTAAGTTCGATGCAAGCTCGTAGTACGCCATAATCTCATCTTTAAGCGACGCAGGAATGCGGCCCCAAGGGTACACGTGATAGTACTCTTTGATGTCTTTTTTGGTGTGGCCTTTGGCAACTTCAGAAATTTCTGGCGCAAAGTAACCGTCTTGCTTTTCTGGATCGAAAGCATACTGTTGCTTTTCGTCACTGGTGAAAAACTCGTACCAATTTTTGTAAATAGACTCAACAACTTCTTGTTTGATCGGGTGATTAACGAGTACACCGAAACCTGTTTCTCGTAAACTTTTTACAAATTGTTCAGGTGCATCAGGTGATTGATAATCCACAACTTGTACTTGCATCGCTTTCTCCTGCTAAGGCATTATGTGATAACTATAGTTGATTTTGATTATATCATTACTTAACCATATGGTCAGCTTTTTTGTTTGTACTATGACTTATAAACTAGGCTGGTTATAATAAATGCTTGTTGTAACTGGGGATAAATTCAACAAATGACAAGAAATTTACTACTATCAGCAGGTGTTTTAACGCTGCTATCAGGCTGTGCAGCCAATGAAAATGCCTGTGAAGATGTCACCTTAGCTGCTGAACAAGTGCAGCAATGCCAAGTATTACAGCGTCAAATTACACAAGCTAAAGATCGACCTATTCTGCGTACTGAATTAGAGCGCCGCTATGAACAAGACTGCGTGCAAGTGCGTTATTACCGCGACGATAAACAACCAGCGATCTGCGGTAATAAAGACAAGTTAGAGCAAGCGAAAGAAGTACTTGAAAAAGAAAATAAGTAGCTGTTAAAACTCTTAGGTAAGGTGGTAGGTGTAAATTCATGAATAATTCATCCGATGATAAGTTGTCTAATACTGATGAATCGCTTCAGAACGATGAGCTAGAGTTATATAAAGTCGCCTACCAAAATCTACAGCAACGCCACACGGCGTTATTTAAACTCAATCAACTTTCTCAAGACTGTAAAGAACTGAGTACCTTTTACGCCCAAGTCCATCGGGTGATAAAAGCGATCATGACGGCTGAAAACTTCTATATCGTCATGTATGACCAAACGTTATCTACTTTAGAGTTTGTTTATCATGTAGATGAAGAAGATGAGGTGCCTGAAGATCCGGTACCTTATGAAAGCTTTAGAGGTTCATTAACCAGCCACGTGATTGAGTCAAAAGAGCCGCTTTTGGCAACGCCTAATATGATCAAACAAATGGCAAACGATGGCGTGCTTAATCATATCGGTACTGCGGGTATGGACTGGCTTGGCGTGCCTTTGCTGCAAGATGGCTACGTTATCGGTGTAATGGCAATTCAAAGCTATACCGAAAATACCCGCTACACGGAAGAAGACAAGGCTCTATTAACCTATACCGCACAGCATGTGGTGTCGGCGTTGGTGCGGTTGCAAGATCATGAACAATTGCAGAAAGCAGTATCGTCTCGAACTCGCGAGTTAATGGAGCAAATTCGCGAACGTGAAAAAGCAGAATTATTGCAAGAGTCTTTGTACAGGATTTCAGAGCTAACCAACAGAGTTGGTTTAGATATCAACGACTTTTACGGGCAAGTTCACAATATTATTGGCCAGCTAATAAACGCCGAAAACTTCTTTATAGCCAAGTACGATAGAGAAAGCGATACCATAGATTTCGTTTATTACCTCGATCAAAACTCGCGTAATACCGCCAGCGATTTCTTACCGCAGAAGTCAGCTGATCTCTATACCGCATTGGTGGTTAGGCGCAAGCAAACATGTTTGCTGTCTTACGATGAAATGTATGAGCTTTATCGCCAAGGCGAGACGAAGAAACCGCAAAAAGAAACGAACTCTTGGTTAGGTGTCCCCTTGATCGCCGATGATGATGTTATTGGCGTACTAGTACTACAAAGCTATCAAAAGCACATCACTTACAATCAGCAGGATGCTGAATTACTTAACTTTGTTTCTCATCATGTCAGTATGGCAATTAAGCGTCGCGAAACTCTCGACTATGAGCGTCGTACACATGAGATGCTCGAAAAGCAGGTAAAAATGCGCACTGAGGCGTTAGAAGAAGAAATTCGCCAACGTAAACAGGTGGAGCAGATGTTAAAGCACAACGCTTCGCATGATGATTTAACCGGGTTGCCAAATCGTGTGGTGTTTTTAGATCTACTCGATCATGCGATTAATAACATGAAGCGTCGTCCAGAGATGGAATTTGCGGTGCTATTTCTCGATTTAGATCGCTTTAAAATGGTTAACGACAGCTTAGGCCACCATGCGGGAGACTTGCTGTTAAAGGTGGTTGCGAAAGAGTTAAAAAGTATTATTCGTGCCAATGATACCGTCGCCCGTTTAGGTGGTGATGAATTCGTGGTTTTGATAGAAGACATTGACGACAAAAGCGAAGTGTATGAAATTGCTCAGCGCATTACCTTTACGCTAGCGCAGCCGTTTAACATCGATAACCAGCCGGTATTTATTGGGACCAGCATTGGTATTTTATTCAGCGATGATCGCTATGAATCAGCAGAAACTATGTTGCGCGATGCTGATACTGCGATGTATCACGCTAAAGACAGTGGTAAAGGGCGTTTTGAAGAATTTGATGCCAGTATGCACCAGAAGATTCAAGAAGAGTTATCGCTTGAAGCTGATATTCGCCAAGCCATAGAGCAAGACGAGTTTACACCGTATTTCCAGCCAATTTATCAATTGGATTCAGCAAAGGTGATAGGTTTTGAGGCCCTTGCGCGCTGGCAAAGCAGCAAGCGCGGCATGGTGATGCCCAACCAATTTATTCCGGTGGCGGAAGAAACAGGATTAGTAGTTGATATCGATTTACAAATCATGCGCAAAGCATGCGACCAGCTTAAGCAGTGGCAAGCGCAGGGCTTGTGTGAGCAACAATACGTAAGCTGTAACTTATTTGGTAATCATTTTTATAATCCGACATTACCTGATGACATTAGCCATATTCTCAACTCTGCTGGGTTAGAGCCGGCTCACTTGAGAATTGAGTTAACCGAGCGCGTGCTATTAGAAGAAAATGAAGTTGTGCTCGCCAACATGAAAGCGCTAAAACAATTAGGCATCAAGCTTTTGCTGGATGATTTCGGTACGGGTTACTCTAGCTTGAGCTACGTGCACCGTTTCCCTCTCGATGTGGTGAAAATTGATCGCTCATTTATTACCGATGCCCACTTAAAAACCAGTAACCGAGCGATCATCAAAACCATTATCGACTTGGCGGCTAATTTACAATTGGCAACCATTAGCGAAGGCATCGAGTGTCAGGAAGAAGCAGACATCTTAACCCAGATGGGGTGCTTGTATGGGCAAGGCTATTATTTTGCTAAGCCAATGGCAGGTGAAAAGGCCACCGCATTATTAACGGCTAGCAAATAGCCCAGTTAATACTTAGCACTATTTTGCCTTTCAATGCGTTGATTCAATTAGTATTACGCTAACCTGTTATGCGATTACGCTATTAATAGCTATCATGTTTAGGTATATTGTTGGTTCACTAGTTAACTTATTTTCTCGGATTAATGACACTACTTTTAATCTACCTTACTGTCGCCATTGGCGTATCTTTTCTTTGTTCCATTTTAGAAGCAGTTTTATTATCGGTTACGCCGAGCTATGTCGCGCAGGTGCTAAAAAACAAACCGCGTGGCGGTAAAGTGCTGGAAAATGTGAAAACTAACCTAGATCAATCGATTTCTAGTATCTTAATTTTAAACACCTTTGCCCATACCATGGGCGCTGCCGGCGTTGGTGCGCAGGCTATTCAAGTGTTTGGTGAGTCGAAAGAAACGTTAGTCGCCTTCCTACTAACACTCGCTATTCTGTATTTTTCTGAGATTATCCCAAAAACTTTAGGTGCCACGTTTTGGCGTAATTTAGCTGTGCCTTCGGCGTATATCATTGGCTTTTTAGTGAAATTAGTGTATCCGCTAGTATGGGTTTCTTCGTTCCTAACGCGTTTATTTAGCAAGGGCAAAAACGAAGTGATCAGCCGAGAAGAAGTGCTAGCACTAGCGGCATTGAGTCATAAAGATGGGGCGATTGTTGGTCAGGAAAATCAGCTAGTTGAAAACATCTTGCAGCTTCGCGATGCGAAAACGGAAGATATTCTAACGCCTCGTAGTGTCGTTCACGCTTTACCGGAAGATATCACTGTAAGTGAAGCATTAAGTGCAGACAAAACCGCAAACTTTACTCGAATTCCTGTATATCAAGGGTCAATCGACAATATTACTGGGGTACTGCTAAAAGCTCATTTATACGAAAGTGAGCGCCAAGGCAAAGGCGATATTCCCGTCAAGGAAGTTGCCTCACCACTTTATCGTATTTCAGAAAGTTTCCCTGTACTGAATTTGTTAGACGTATTTATTAAGCGCCACGAACATATCTTTTTAGTGGAAGACCACTTTGGTCAAACCGCTGGAATTGTAACATTGGAAGACTGTATTGAAACTTTCTTAGGTCGTGAAATCGTTGACGAAAGTGATCAGGTGGAAGATATGCAAAAACTTGCGAAGGCGAATTATCGCCACCGTTTAAAAGCTAAATTTTCTACTAAGTCAGAAAAGTCTTAACCACCGCTAACTGGTTAATTGATAAGCCGCTAACATGCCCAAGAAATCAGACAAGCCAGCAGCAAAACCTGCTGGCGCTGCTAAAAAATCATTGTCGTCAAAGTCTTCTCGCTCTTCTCAATCTAAGCCTGCAAATAACAGCACTAAACGTAAATCAATTGGCCGCTGGCTATTATCAACTGGCTTTAAGATAGGCTTATTTGTGCTGTGTTTTTTAGTCATTTATGTGGTTTATCTGGATGCTAAAGTGCGAGAAAAATTCGAAGGGCAGCGCTGGCAAGTTCCCGTGCAAGTATTTAGCCGTGCTGAATTGTTAAGTGCAGGAGAACCGTTATCGCTCACTTACCTTGCTAAATCATTAACACGCGCCGGCTATCAAAAGGTCTCGAAAGTGTGGCGATCAGGTCAGTTTGCCTTGTCGACTTCACGCATCATTATTTTTCAGCCAGAGTTTAGTTATCGCGGTCAAGAATTTTCTGCAGCGCGACTAACCATCGACATTGTCAATGGTAAGGTGATTAAAGTTTACCACGGTAACAGTTTAGCTAAGTCGGTGACATTAGCACCGCAGTTGGTTGCACGGATTATTCCATCCAGTAAAGAAGACCGAGTGTTAGTTGGCCTAGAGCAAGTGCCAGAAGCTTTGTTGGACACTCTGTTGTTGGTTGAAGACCGTGATTTTTATTTTCACAGCGGTGTCTCGCCACTCGGCATTTTGCGAGCGTTATACAGTAATATTGTCGCTGGGCGCACTGTGCAGGGCGGCAGTACCCTGACCCAACAGTTGGTTAAGAATATGTACTTAACCCGTGAAAAAACGATAGTTCGTAAGGTTAATGAAGCCTTAATGGCATTGTTACTCGAATATCGCTATAGCAAAGATCAACTACTTGAAGCCTATGTTAACGAAGTCTATTTAGGGCAGCACTTTGCCAATGGCGTGTATGGTTTTGGTTTGGCCTCGGAATTTTATTTTGGTCGCTCGCTTAACCAGCTAACCCCTGCGCAAATGGCATTGCTCATCGGGGTTATCAAAGGGCCTAGCTACTACGATCCGTGGCGCAAACCAGAAAATGCTATAAAGCGTCGTGATCTTGTGCTCAAGCTTATGGTTGAGCATCATTTGATTGATGTGCCGACATACGAGCAAGCGATGGCAACCAACCTTGGTATTCGCGGTAAACGACGCATGACACGCCAACACTTTTACAACTACATGCAGCTTGTTAAGCGCGAATTGCCCGATTTGCTCGGAAACCAGCAACAAAATGCTGGCATCAAAGTCTTTACCGGCTTCTCAATGAAAGCTCAGTTATTGTTAGAGCAAACAACTGCGCAGACGTTATCGGAGCTTGAACGTAAACATAAACAAAGTGCATTGCAAGCTGCTGCTATGGTAACCGAGTCGAGCACTGGTGAAATCATGGCGCTAGTGGGCGATAGAAATATTGATAACAACGGTTTTAACCGTGCGTTAGATGCCCATAGACCAATAGGCTCGTTAATTAAGCCAGCGGTTTACCTGCCCGCGCTAGAGCGATACCAGCAATTTAACTTTGCCAGTCCGATTGAAGATAAACCAATCACCCTTGGCTCTGAGCAAGGTAAAGAGTGGCGCCCTAAAAATTACGATGGAAAATTTAGAGGGCAAGTGCCACTGATTGATGGCTTGGTAGAATCACTGAATATTCCAACTGTTAATTTAGGCATGTCATTAGGCCTCGATAATGTGGTGCAATCCATGGCGATGCTGGGTTACGAAAAGCCGCTGACAGAGCGCCCCTCGATGTTGCTGGGTGCGGTTAATATGTCGCCCTATCAAATTAACCAGTTGTATTTACCCATTGCCAATCAAGGGTACTATGAGCGGACTCATGCCATTACTCATGTTATCGCACATAACGGCGAAACCTTGTGGCAGTATCGCCCTCGTCATGAGCAGCGAATTTCCTCGCAAAGCGCTTATTTAATGAATTATGCATTGCAGCAAGTGACCGAGCGCGGCACGGCAAAATCGCTTAGCTGGCGCTTAAAAGGTGCTGAGGTTGCGGGTAAAACGGGCACAACGAATGACCAAAGAGACAGTTGGTTTGTTGGTTATGATCAAGAGCAGCTAATCACCAGTTGGATAGGGCATGACGATAACAAGCCAATGCAACTGACTGGAAGTAGCGGCGCCTTAGTACTGTTTGCAAATTACCTCAAACAAGCAGGCGTTAACAATCTTAACTGGCCTATGCCTAATGATGTAAAAGACGTTGGTTTTGAATTAACTTCGGGCAACGCGGTTGAGGAAAATTGCCAGCAAATGGCGTATTACCCTGCGGTTACTATTGGACTTAGCTATTCTAACTGCATGGAAAAGATTGTTGATAAACGCTCTTGGCTGGAAAAATTATTTGGTCGTGACGAGGGGTAATCCCTTTCTTTAGACAACAAATTAGACAATAAAAAAAGCAGCGCCATGCGCTGCTTTTGAGTTTTATTTTGCAAGCTGCTAATTAAGCCGCTAATTTAGCAAAACAGCGCTCAGCTGCCGCAATCGTATTCTCGATATCTTCATCAGTATGGGCTGTTGATAAGAAGCTGGCTTCAAATGCTGAAGGCGCCAAGTAGAAACCTTCTTCCAACATAAGGTGGAAGAAGCGCTTAAATCTCTCACCGTCACACGCTGTCGCTTGCGCATAGCTAGTAATGGTTTCTTCCTCGGTAAAGAAGAAGCCAAACATTGCACCGACATAGTTAATGCTTAACGCAATACCGTGTTTTTCAGCAGCGGCCTTAAAGCCTTTCGCCACTTTTTCGGTATTTGCGGCGAGTTGCTGGTGCTTATCACCTTGGCATAATTCATTCAATGAAGCTAAGCCAGCAGCCATAGCAATTGGGTTACCTGAAAGTGTACCCGCTTGGTAAACAGGTCCTACTGGTGCAATGTAATCCATAATGGCTTGTTTGCCGCCAAAGGCACCTACTGGCATACCACCACCGATGACTTTACCTAACGTTGTTAAGTCAGGTTGTACTTGGTAGTGTGCTTGTGCGCCGCCTAGGGCAACGCGGAAACCTGTCATTACTTCATCAAAGATTAACACACTGCCGTGTTCGTCACAGACCTGGCGTAAACCTTCCAAGAAGCCAGCAACTGGAGGAATACAATTCATGTTGCCAGCCACAGGCTCAACAATAATACAGGCAATTTGATCGCCAAGCTCAGCAAATACCTGCTTAACTTCGTCAAGGTTATTGAAGCTAACCGTTAGTGTGTGCTGAGCGAAGTCTTCAGGAATACCCGGTGAGTTTGGTACGCCCATGGTTAAGGCGCCAGAACCCGCTTTAACTAACAATGAATCTGCGTGACCGTGGTAACAACCTTCAAATTTTAAGATTTTATCGCGCCCGGTGTAGCCTCGTGCTAGGCGAATGGCACTCATGGTCGCTTCGGTACCTGAACTCACCATACGCAGCGATTCCATTGATGGCACGACTTCACGTACTTTCTCAGCCATTTCAATTTCTAGCGCTGTTGGCGCGCCAAAGCTCAAACCGTTTTCAACCGCTTTTAGCACGGCGTTGCGGATCGCAGGGTGGTTATGACCTAGAATCATTGGCCCCCAAGAACCCACGTAATCTGTGTACTTTTTGCCGTCAGCATCAAAAATATAGGCACCGTCAGCACGTTCAATAAAACACGGTGTACCGCCAACGCCATTAAATGCACGTACTGGTGAGTTCACCCCGCCTGGGATAATGGATTTTGCTTGTTCAAAAAGTTCTGCAGATTTTTGCATGTGGTTTCCTGTCAATTATATTTCAATACGTGCGCGAGCGGATTAACCGTCATCTAATAAGCTTTATTGCTATGCCAAAGCACGGGTTTTTCGTATGCAGCCAATTTATCTTCAACACCTAAGGTTAGTGCGAATAGCGCCATTCGTACCAGCACACCATTTTGTGCTTGGCGGAAAATTGCTAAGTTGGCTAACTCATTTAAATCGGTGTCTAGCTCATTAGCTTCTGGACGTGAGTCGCGAGGTAATGGGTGCATAATCACAGTGTTTTCTTTGCAATATTGCTGATAAACCTGCCTGTTAAGGCTAAAGTGACCACGATATAAATCAGCTTCATCAGCACTGGCAAAGCGCTCTTGTTGAATGCGAGTTTGATAAATCACATCACAGGCGAGGTTGCCAGCGATTTTGTCAGTTACAATCACTTGGTGGCCAGCATTGGTTAGCGTTGAGATAACACTGTCTGGCATTTGTAGCGCCGCTGGCGAGACCATCGTTACTTTCACATTGTTGTATAAACTCAGCAATTTAGACAGTGAATGTACGGTGCGACCATGCTTAAGATCACCCATCAACACGATGTTTAAATTGTCTAAGCCTTTGCCAAATCGTGACATTTCAGACTGAATGGTAAACAAGTCCAATAAGGCTTGGGTCGGGTGTTCATTTGCACCGTCACCACCGTTTATCACCGGAACACTCGAGCCTTCGGCAAACTCTGCAACTGAGTGCATTTTCGGGTGGCGCATCGCGATAACATCGGAATAGCCGCTAATCACCTGTGCGGTATCGTATAAAGACTCACCTTTACTCAGCGACGAGTTTTCCTCACCTACGGTTTCGCGCACAAAACCGCCGAGCAAATTGAACGCCGTACCAAAGCTGACGCGTGTGCGAGTACTCGGTTCAAAAAATAGGTTGTTTAAGATGGCGCCATCAAGAACATGACAACGCTTTTGGCGTGCCGCATAGGGTGCCATTTGTGCGGAAACATCAAGAATTTTAGCAATAGCATCGCGGTCAAGTTGCGATACCGACAAGATGTGACTACCTTGGAATTTCATCATAACGCTTATCCAGCCATGATATGAGTGGTTGCGCTGAATGTGGTGTGCTAACCAGCCATTAGCGCCTCTATAATTATCGGCGCGAAATATAGCACAGTTAGCAAAACAATTGAATGTGTTTGCGAGCGGTTAACGCTAACTTAAATCGCTTGCAGGTATAAATGCCAATGTTGAAATTAGTAAGTATCGCTTACATAGGTTTGACGTAGGCAAGAATAATGACAGCAAATAAAATCAGTACAGGAACTTCATTAAAAATGCGGTAAAAGCGACCTGAGCGAGTGTTTCGATCTAGCTTAAAATCTTTCAGCAATTTAAAACAATAGGCGTGATAAGCGAATAATATAATCACTAAGGTCAGCTTGTAATGGAGCCACTTAGCTGCCACAAACCAGTCACGACCATATTGCATAATCAAGGCTAATCCCAGTGCTAAGGTAAGTATCGCAAACGGTGTAATAAAATAGAGTAGGCGTCGCTCCATACCTTTTAGCTGTTCAATCACATCGGGATTATTTGATTCTGCGTGATTTACAAATAAGCGAGGCAAATAGAAAATACCGGCAAACCAGGCAACCATAAAAATTACATGAAAAGCCTTAAGCCATAATATTGTGGTCATTATTAAATTTTTCCTTTCGTTAAATACGCACGAATCTGCTCGAAGGTTAATAAACCAATAATATTATCCGGTGATTTGTCATAAATGTACACGCCACCCAAACGCTGCTCATTCAGTTGTAAGTATGCTTCAGCAAGTGTTGCGCAGCTGGAAATTGGAATCAGCTTATGTTGTCTAAAGCGTCGCTCTTTGCCTGGCTCGTAAACCACTTCATTCCAGTAAAATTCGCCATTGCTTTGCATGATCAAGTATTCGCTTTTCATCGCTTTTTCTTGCATTTCTTGCTCAGTGTCTCTGGCATCGAGTAAGGCTAAATTAGTGCGCATTATGCCTAATACACCAATATTGTGGAGAGTGTTCTCCAATGGTGGTGTTCGATACGAGAGCTCTTGAACGTTAAGCTGCATAATAAATACGGAACGATTATTAAATAGCTGACCAGCGCATAGACAAGCGGTTGATATTACTAACATGGATGGCGCAATAATCTCTAGCTGGTTTGATAGTTCAACCACTGCCAACAAGGCCGCAAGCGGGGCATTAAGTGTTGCTGCCATAAAACCAGCCATGCCCATTAAGGCAAAATCGCTGGTCATTTTATCTTCAAAGGCTATACCCATCATGCCTGCGGCAACGGCACCGGCGATTGCGCCAATACTGAAGATCGGGCCAATTACGCCACCTGGAATCCCCATGCCAACGGCTACAATAGTTAAGCCACATTTAGCGACTAATAAGCCGAGCAATAGCGCCGTGCTGGCATCATCGCTCATGGTAAAGTGCATTGCGCCAAGATCTGTACCCATTGCATAGGGAATAATAAAGCCGACCGAGCCGGTAATTAGGCCGGCAATTAATAAGCGCGCAACCACGTGAAAATGCTTGGCGTTTTCAATGGCTGCAACGATGAAGCGATTAAAAATAGCAGCTAATGTACCTAGCATTAAGCCCAATAGAATAAGCCAAGGGTAGTGCTCAAAATCTAAGGCAACAGGGCTAAAAAATTCATAACCATGGGCGGGGCCAAAAATCGTGCTGGTCACCATAGAGCCAACAATTGCGGCCAGCATGATTGGGATAAACATGTGAATTTTATATTCGCGCAGAATTACTTCCATCACAAAAATTACTGCGGCAATCGGGGTGTTAAAACACGCCGCGATACCCGCAGCAACACCGGATGCTGCCAAGGTTCGAGTCGCATTTGACGGCAGGTTAAAGCGGCTGCCTAAATAAGCACTGCTGGCCGCACCTAAATGTACGGCAGGACCTTCTTTACCCACGGAAAAACCGCTGGCAAGGGCGATAATGCCGCCAAAAAACTGATTGATGGTATTGCGCAAAGGAATCACACCGTAGGCGACTTTCAAGCGGTGCAGTACAAACGGTATACCAGTTCGAATATATTGATAACCCGTTAACCACGCCGTCAATAAAATTGCTAAGGCGCCAATGATTGGCAAGAATAAACGATTTAACTCGGTTAAGCTGGTATAATGACCGATATCTGCGAGTAACCATTGTTGAATGCTATTAATCGCACCAATAAATAAGGCAATCAGTAAGGACGATATCGTGCCGCCAATGATGGCGAGTAAACACAATTGCCATGAGGTAATGGGCAGTGCTAAACGCTTGCGCATCGCAATGTCTAGATAGTTAACCGTGTTTTTAAAGCGCGTTATATTTAGCAAAGAAAAATCGTTTTTATGTTGTTTTTAATTTCAATAATACTTGATAAATGAATTGGTTAGCAAAAATAAATCTACCTGTTGTCGCAAAGCGCTTAGGTGCATTCAAGTCTGCACTTTTATTGTTTTCAACAATTGCCTTGTGTCTATTCGTTGGCTATAGAATTGGCAACTATTTTCACAGTTTCCAAACGCAAACAATCAGTCAACAAAAATTGCGCTTAGATGAACTTTATCATCAGCAAAATGAAAACCTCAAACATATTCATACATTAGAGCTTGAACTTGAAGTTGAGCGCATTGCCAATCAGCGTGCCCAGCAAACCATTAAAGCCATGGAAGTGGATCATTTCGCGGTTAAAAAGCAGTTGGCGTTTTATGAAAAAGTGATGGCACCAGAGAAGCAGGCAGATGGTCTCGTTATTGATCAAGTCGCGTTGGAGCCTACGGAAAGTGAAAACCACTATCGATTTAGTGTCGTACTTATCCAACAAACGCTGAAAAAGCGCTATGCCAAAGGGTATATTGAATTTTCGTTAAAGGGTAGCCAAGCAAATCGTCCAGCGACACTAAAGCTTGAACAAATTAGCCAACTTTCCAAAGAACAGCGTTCGTTTAGTTTGAAGTACTTTCAACGTATTGAAGGTGATTTAACCGTACCTGCTGACTTTATTCCTGAATCATTGGAAATTAAAGCCGTGTTACCGAAAGGAAAATGGCAAAAATACAGCGAGTTAAATGAAAGTTATCCTTGGTCGGCATTAGTTAAACCAACTTAGTCTAATCCTTTCAGGCGGCTAATACTTGATTAAAGTACTCAGGTTTAAGATAATCCGCCCCTGAAATATTGTGTGAGAATTATGTCCAATGTCTAATCCTGATTTACCGATCCAATTTACCGATGCTGCGGCAACAAAAGTACTGGCGCTAGTTACTGAGGAAGAGAATCCTGAACTTAAACTGCGCGTCTATGTAACTGGTGGTGGTTGCTCGGGATTCCAATATGGCTTTACCTTCGACGAAAAAGTTAACGAAGGTGATATGACCATTGAAAAACAGGGCGTTACTATGGTGGTAGATCCAATGAGCTTACAATATTTGGTTGGCGGCGAAGTGGATTACATTGAAGGCTTAGAAGGTAGCCGCTTTATTGTGAGCAACCCAAATGCAACAACAACTTGTGGTTGTGGTTCATCGTTCTCAATCTAAACACATCACAGAAATTCAGTTTTTAAACAAAAAGCCCGCTACCTAAAAATAGCGGGCTTTTTGTTGTCCCTAGTTTTTTCTTTTCTGGATTAGCCTTTTCTTTAGCTACTCTTTGTATAGCTACAGACCTTGTTAGTCCAATTGCTGTTAAATGATGACGTAACTGAATCTGTACAAAAATCAATTGTCGAAACATTTTGTAGCAACCGTATTTTGAATGCGATTTAATACTCGTTTAGACTATACGGTCTAGTGTATTTGTCGGGTAATATCGCTTTTCTTGTGCTTTCGCCGTAAGTTTTTGAATTGCCCATAGCTAACAGTTAATAAGAGAATTCTCATGTTAAATCGCCAATGGTTCGCTGAACGTCCCTATGTCATTGCTATTATCATTGCTTTGCTATTGGTACTTTGGATGGCGTCAGGTATCGGTCAGGATAATAAGCTTCAAACTAACACTGAGGGCAACAGTAGTTCAGCATCAGAGACACCTAAGAAAGCTCAACAAGCCCCTATCCCTAAAGTCAAAGTTGAAACACGCATGGCAGTACCGGTGTTTGACACGGTTGAACTGTACGGTCGTACTGAGCCTGATCGCACAGCAACTTTAAAAGCAGAAGTCGATGGTAAAATTGTAGAAGTATTAGCTAAACGTGGGGCGACGGTAAAACAAGGTGATGTGATTGCCCGTATCGCCATCAACGATTTACAGGCGCGATTAACAGAAGCCAAAGCGTTGCGCGCACAGCGTGAAATTGAGCACCAAGGTGCAACTAAACTTCACAAAGACGGTTACCAAGGCCGTGCGCAATTAGCGCGTGCCGTGGCTGAATTAGAAGCAGTGAAAGCGACCATTCAACGCTTGGAAATTGATATTGCTAATACCGTGATTCGCGCGCCATTTGATGGCGTAATGAACACCCGTTATGTCGAACAAGGTGACTATGTAAAAGACGGCGATCAAATTGCGATGATTGCGGATCTCAACCCCTTGATTGTTCGTGCTCATGCCACAGAAAATCAAATTACCCAATTACAAACAGGGCAAATTGCGCATATTGAGCTGCTAAGCCATCAACAAGCGGATGGCAAAATTCGTTACATTGCGAGTGTTGCCGACGATGCCACCAATACCTTTAAAATTGAAGTAGCGATTGAAAATGCTGACAACCAGCTACTTGCGGGTATGAGTGGTGAAGTGACCTTGCCACTAGCTGAAGTAGGTGCCATTAAAGTATCGCCTGCATTATTAGCGTTAGACGAGCAAGGCAACATCGGTATTAAAACCGTGGTTGATAACCAGGTGGTGTTTACCGGCATTAATATCGTGAAAAGTGAAAGCGATGGTATTTGGTTAACTGGGCTAGGTAAACAGGCTGATATTATCGTGCTTGGTCAAGGTTTTGTCCGTGCAGGCGATACCGTTGAAGCTGTCTTTGATACAGCACAAGCGCTTGCGCAGCAATCTAGCGACATGAACAAGGGCTAACCATTATGTTATCGATAATAGATGCCGCATTAACCCGCACCCGCTCGGTGCTGATGGTGTTTGTGCTGCTATTGATTTCGGGCGCCATTACCTACGCGAATATTGCTAAAGAATCGAACCCTGACGTTACCATTCCATTTATTTACGTATCTATGGTGCACGACGGCATTTCGCCTGAAGATGCTGAACGCATGCTTGTACGGCCAATGGAAAGCGAGCTTAAATCCATTGCTGGTGTTAAGGAAATGACCGCCAATGCCAGTGAAGGACACGCCTCAGTTACACTTGAATTTCTGGCCGGTCTTGACCCTAAAGAAGCGCTGGCAGATGTGCGCGACAAAGTCACCTTAGCGAAAGCGAAATTACCGTCTGACTCCGAAGAGCCGGAGGTACATGAAGTGACCATGGCAAATGAAGAGCCAGCGGTGACCGTGATTTTATCTGGTCCGGTGACGGAGCGCGGCTTAGTAACACTCGCACGAGATATGCGCGATCGCATTGAAAGCTTGCAAGAAGTACTGGAAGTGGAAATCGGTGGTGATCGTGATGACATGGTTGAAATTATTGTCGATCCGCTGCTAATGGAAAGCTACGGCTTAGATCAAAACGATATTTTTAACTTAGTTGAACGTAACAACCGTTTAGTGCCCGCCGGCACTATGGATACGGGTAAAGGGCGTTTTGCGGTTAAAGTTCCGTCAGTATTTGAAACCATTGACGACTTACTAGAACTACCAATTAAAGTGAATGACGATCGCGTTATCACTTTTGCCGATGTCTCTACTGTTCGCCGTGCTTATAAAGATCCGTCTTCTTTTGCCCGCTTAAACGGTGAGCGTTCGATTTCATTGGAAGTGAAAAAGCGCTCTGGCGAAAACATTATCGAAACCGTCAATAAAGTTAAAGTCTTAATTGAAGAGCAACGGGCTAAATGGCCAAATCAAGTGATGGTGGATTATGTTGGCGACCAGTCTGTCGATGTTAAAGACACCTTAAGCGACCTGCAAAACAACGTATTGTCGGCTGTTTTACTGGTGGTGATTGTGGTCATCGCGGCGCTCGGCACACGCAGTGCCATGCTGGTGGGTTTAGCGATTCCAGGCGCATTTTTAACGGGTATTTTAGTGATTGCGATTGCCGGTTTAACCGTCAATATCGTTGTGTTGTTCGGATTGATCATGGCGGTTGGTATGCTGGTTGACGGCGCTATCGTGGTTACTGAATTTGCCGATCGCCAAATGAGCGAAGGAGTCGAACGAGTAAAAGCCTACCAAATGGCGGCGCGCCGCATGGCATGGCCTATCATCGCTTCAACAGCAACCACGCTAGCTGCGTTTGCACCGTTAATGTTCTGGCCGGGCATTATGGGTGAATTTATGAAGTACTTACCATTCACCTTGATTGCGGTATTAACGGCATCGTTAGCCATGGCGCTGGTATTTGTGCCGACGATTGGCGCGGTATTTGGCAAATCGCGGGCGATTAGCGCTGAAGAAAAAGCGCAAATGATTGAAGCTGAAGCAGGTGACCTAACTAAGCTTAAAGGTTTTACTGGCAAATACGTTGGCGTGTTGTCAAAAGCTATTCGCAACCCAGTTAAAGTATTGCTCGGCACAATTGTGATCGCGATGCTTGTAATGTGGGGTTATGGTAAATCTGGCCTAGGGGCGATTTTCTTCCCAGAAGTAGAGCCGACCAGTGCGATGATGATGGTGCGTTCACATGGTGACTTATCTATCCATGAAAAAGACGAGATCATGCGTGAAATTGAAGCGCGTATCTTGCCGATTGACGATATTGAAACCTTATATACTCGCACCGGCGGTAATGATTTAGTCGGTACTTTCCGATTGAACTTTAAGAATTGGCAGCTGCGTCGCACTGCTGATGAAGTCATTAAAGATATTGAACAACGTACTGCTGATATGGCCGGTGTTGAAATCGAAGCTCGTAAAAACGAGCCGGGCCCATCGTCAGGTAAAGATTTAGTGGTCGAGCTAAGCTCTCGTTTCCCTGACAAGCTAGATGACAATGTCCGTATTGTTCGCAACGCCTTAGCCGCCAATGGTCAGTTTACTAACATTGAAGATACGGGCTCTAAACCGGGTATTGAATGGCAGTTGGATATTGACCGTGCACTCGCCGCGATTTATGGCGCAGATGCCGCGCTTTTAGGTTCAACTGTGCAAATGGTGACGAATGGTTTGAAGTTAGGGGAATATCGTCCTGATGATACTGACGACGAGTTAGATATTCGTGTTCGCTTTCCAGAAGACAAACGTAACTTAGGTCGTTTAGATACCATTCGTGTCAAAACCAATGAAGGCTTAGTGCCGGTCGGCAGCTTTGTTGACCGTACCGCAGCGCCAAAAGTGGATACCATTCGCCGCGTGGATGGCAAACGCGTGGTGACTGTACAAGCAAACTTAGTACCCGGCGCTCAGTTGATCCAAGTGCTACCTGAGCTTGAAGCCCAGCTGCCGACCTTAGGATTAGATCCCTTGGTGGATATAGCCATTAAAGGCCAAAATGAAGATCAGCAAGAATCGCAAGACTTCTTGGTTAATGCGTTTGGTGTTGCCTTGTTTGTCATGGCGATTATTTTGGTCACTCAGTTTAATAGCTTCTATCAAGCATTCTTGATCTTAAGTGCCGTTGTTTTCTCAACCGTTGGCGTGTTCTTGGCGCTGATGATAGTGCAAAAGCCGTTCGGTATTGTGATGGGCGGTATTGGCGTAATTTCACTGGCAGGCATTGTCGTGAATAACAATATCGTGCTGATCGATACTTATAATGTGCTGCGTCGCCAAGGTTTCCCAATTACCGACGCGATTTTACGCACCGGTGCACAGCGCTTACGCCCAGTTATGTTAACCACGATTACAACCATTTTGGGGTTAATGCCGATGGTATTGCAGGTGAACCTAGACTTCTTTAACCGCACTGCTGTGGTTGGCGCGCCGTCAACGCAATGGTGGGCGCAGTTAGCAACAGCAATTGCTGGCGGCTTAGCGTTCGCGACTGTTTTAACCTTAGTATTAACACCAACGCTACTGGCATTGCGCGATCGCCGCAAAGAAAAGAAATTAGCGAAAAAGCAAACTGCAACGCCTGCTAAAGTTGAGAAGATAAGTGATGCAGCCTAGTGCTTTAAGCTAGCCTATTTAGTTGTTTTAAATAGGTTCTTAGTATTAATTATAGGAACGGTTAAGCTCCTTCGGGTTTAACCGTTTTTTACACGCAGATTCAATACCCAGCTCTAATAAACAATTGTCTATATTCAGCTTTAAATATTCAGCCCTCAACTTGTCACTTTAACCGACACTTCTTATCGAATGGTTGCTTTAGCTGGTATCTCATCTTGCTAGATTGGTTTTAGCTTAAACCTCAGCTTTAACAATTTATTACAGTGAAGTAATTACTCTAATGATAGTATTTTCAACAATTGTTTGGAAAACATATTTGGCTAATTATCAATCATCGAGGGCATTGGAGATGAAACAGCTTATTAAAAATTCAGGATTGGCGTTAGGTTTAGCACTATCGGCGTCAGCTACCGCACAAGAACCTATTCAACCTATTGAACCAGCAACTAATATCAATCAAGCGCAAGCTGAATTGGGTAAAAAGCTTTACTTCGACCCGCGCTTGTCTAAGTCTGGTTTTATCTCATGTAACAGCTGTCATAACCTAAGCATGGGCGGTACTGATAACCTAACAACCTCGATTGGCCATAATTGGCAGCAAGGCCCGATCAACTCTCCGACAGTGCTTAATTCGAGCTTGAACTTTGTTCAGTTCTGGGATGGTCGTGCAAAAGACTTAAAAGCGCAAGCTGGTGGTCCAATTGCTAACCCGAAAGAAATGGCTTATAGCCACGATTTAGCGATTGAAATGCTAAGCTCAATTCCTGGTTATGTTGATGAGTTCAAAGCAACCTTTGGCGGTGAGCAGATGGATATTGAACAAGTCACGCAAGCAATTGCGGAATTTGAAAAAACTTTAGTGACACCAAATTCTCGTTTTGATTTATGGCTAAAAGGCGATAAAAACGCGATTACTGCACAAGAGCAAGCGGGCTACAAATTGTTTAAAGAAAGTGGCTGTTCTGCTTGTCACAATGGCCCTGCCGTTGGTGGTACTATGTTCCAGAAAATGGGCCTAGTGAAAAAGTATGAAACAGCAAACCCTGCTCAAGGCCGATTTGATGTAACGGGTAATGAAGCGGATCGCCATAGTTTCAAAGTACCAACACTACGTAATGTTGAATTAACTTACCCGTACTTCCACGATGGCCAAGCTAAAACTTTAGCTAAAGCAGTTGAAATTATGGGACGCGTACAACTTGGTCGCGAATTTAACCAACAAGAAGTTGCTGACTTGGTAGCTTTCTTAAAGACACTAACAGGTGAGCAACCTAAGTTCGCATTACCAATTTTACCAGCGTCAACAGAGCGTACGCCGCTACCTGAGCCGTTTGAAGTGTCAGCAGCTGACTAGTTAAGAGTGCTAAACCTAACGTATAGTTAGTGTGCTAGAAAGCGCGTTAGTTAAACCCAAAGGCAAGCTTTACGCTTGCCTTTTTTGTATCTGTGATATTCATAATTCTTGAAATGGATTATATCTCGCTTGTAATAGGGCATAATTTCGGGCATAGATAAGTATTGGACTTAATATATAAAACAAGGAGTTAAGTTGAATTATTTGTTTCCATCAAGATTGCGTAGGTTTGTAAATATTCAGATTAAGGGATTACTTATCCTAAGTTTATCAGCCGCGTGTGTGGTGTTTTCCAATGCTAGTGTTGCCAACAGCTATGAAGAAAAAGTTCAGAAATCACTAGCCGCTATCGGCCAGCCAATTGAAGCAATAGATCTAGCCTCGCTCGATGGTCAATCCCGCTCTTTTAGTGAGTTACAAGGCCGCGCATCGGTTATCTACTTCTTCGCGTCTTGGTGTGCCCCATGTTACAAGACCTTGCGTGATATTGAGCAAATTCGTCAACAAAAGCTTGATGTTAATTTGGTTGTTATTGCTCTCGATGATGATAAATCAGCTGTAAGCGCTATGCTCAAGAAAACAGGCTTTACCGGTGAAACTTGGCTGGCAAATGATGGTGCAAAGCCACTTAAAACACGCCTGTTTGCTAATGCTTATAAAGTGCTGCCCTATGTGATCAAATTAGACAGTAATTTAGTGCTTGTCGAACACAGTTACGACATCAAATCGCTAGCGCAGTGGCAAGAGGTGTTGGCTGCTGGCAAACCATTATCGCAAGCGACACTGGGGAATTAGCCTGATAGGGAAAGCGATATAAGCTGACTATCTGGCTTATATCGCTTTAGGTGTTTCGCCTTTATGTAGTCGATTCGCTACCGGAAAGTGCAATTAAGCAATTAACCGGCATAAAACTTAATGGATTTAGTGACATCCACCTCATCGCTGTTATTGGCGGTAATCCGAATATTTAGCGAAGTGACACCTTGTGGTAAGTGCTCAGGCGGCGCTGTTAAGGTAAAGGGCACAACCAACATTTCTAACGCTTGCGCGTTTAATGGCTCTGATAACGACAGTTCAATGTCTTCTTGTCCTTCAATACTCAAAGTAAAGCTTTCAGCATGCTGTAACTTGTTAGTGAGTTTAAGTTGATAGCTGTTTTCAATATGGCCATCGAAGGTAGTGCGATAAAGCACGTTTCTGTCACGTAATACCGATGCTTCAATCGGTGAACGCGTCGCGATAAAGAAACCCATCAATACAAACATGGCAAGGGTAAATGCGCCATAAGCTGCTATTTTCGGTCTAAAAGGCGATACGTATTTGCCCGCTAAGGCATTTTCACTGGTAAAGCGAATTAAGCCCTGTGAGTAATTGAATTGGCTCATGGTTTGATTACAGGCATCAACACAGGCACCACAGCTAATACATTCGTATTGCAGGCCATTGCGAATATCAATACCCGCAGGGCAAACATCCACACATAAGTTACAGTCAACACAATCACCTAAGCCCAGTGCTTTCGGATCTTCTTTACGCTTACGACGGCCACGATTTTCACCACGGACTTTATCATAGGCAATGAGTAGAGTGTTTTTATCAAACATAGCCGATTGAAAACGTGAATATGGGCACATATAAATGCACATTTTTTCGCGTAAAAAGCCTGCATTACCCCAAGTACATAGAGCAAATAAGCCAACCCAAAAGTAAACTAAGCCTGACCAACTCAGGGTGAAGAGTTCGCTGTATAAAGTTTTTACTGGAATAAAGTACGACATAAATGTCACGGCGGTAAAGAAAGAAAGCACTAACCAAATAAGGTGCTTTGCACCTTTCTTTTTGATCTTGTCAGCGTTCCATTCCTGCTTATCAAGGCGGATGCGCTGATTACGATTACCTTCAATTTTTTCTTCTACCCAAATAAATAAGAACATCCAAATGGTTTGGGGGCACATAAAGCCGCACCACACTCGGCCTAGCCAAGTAGTAAAGAAAAACAGCGCAAACGCGCCGACCATAAAGAGTGCTGCTAAAGCGGTAAGATCCTGTGGAAAAAAGGTAATGGAGAAAATACGAAATTGCTGGGCAGCCACATCGAGCAAGATGGCTTGTTGGCCTTGGTAGGGGATCCAAGGGATCAAGACAAAGATCAGCATTAGGATCATGCTGCTGTATTTACGCAGCTTGGCGTAGAATCCTTGCTGAAGACGAACATAGATACCTTCATCATGCTTGTATGGCTTGATGATCATATCTTCTTCTTTGATATCAAATTTCATGGTGTGCCCTCTAAACTACATTACAGGGCATATCGCAATTTAAGTGCCAACCTCTTAAAACTTTTAACGTATTGAATTTATTAACTATTAGTTTTTATTGAAAAGGCGTGGTCGACGATATATCGTGGTTTAAAATACTGATGGCACGATATATCGTGGATTAAAGTTAAGCTTCTGTATCAGATTTGTTGATTTGCGTTAGTAACGCAGTGATACGTGCTAGCTCGAAGCGCGTTTAATCCCTAACTTTTGCATTTTAGAACGGAGCGTACTGTCGGCTAAGCCCAAATGTTTAGCTGCACCTGACTCGCCACCTATACGCCATTGGCATTTCTCAAGTACTTGGCGAATATAGTTAGCCTGCACTTCATCAAGCGTTTGGTCAATTGTGTTATTAATGGCAGTTGATTGCTGAATACTAAACTGCGGAGCTGTTGTTGAACCATGAATATGCTCGTTAGGTAGCGCTAAATTTAGCTCTGAGCTGGTGGATAGGATCATTGCACGCTCAATGATGTTTTGCAGCTCCCTTACATTTCCCGGCCAGTGATAGCCAGTTAGGGCGTTGAGACTATCTTTACTAATGGCGGTAACTTGTTTAGCTAACTTGCGATTTAAGCGCTCGATAATTTGTTCACATAACAATGGAATATCGTCAACGCGCGCTCTGAGCGGCGGCATCTCCAGTGGAAAAACGTTGAGCCGATAGAACAAGTCCATACGAAACTCGCCATTGTCCACCATAGCTTTCAGATCGCGATTGGTGGCTGCGATCAATCGTATATCGACTTTAATGGTTTTGTTGCCACCCACTCGTTCAAATTCTTGCTCTTGGATAACGCGTAGTAGCTTACTTTGCGCCTCCAACGATAGTTCCCCCACCTCATCTAAAAATAGCGTGCCATGATTGGCTAATTCAAATTTACCTTTGCGTGTTTCATTAGCGCCGGTAAATGCACCTTTTTCGTGGCCAAATAGCTCAGACTCTAACAAACTAGGGGTAAACGCAGCGCAGTTGACTTTGATCATCGGCTTTTTCGCGCGATTGCTGTGGGCGTGCAGTTGTCTGGCGGCAAGCTCTTTACCTGTGCCGTTTTCACCTAAAATCAGCACAGTTGAGTTGGTATTAGCCACTAGTTTTATTTGTGAAACTAATCGCTGCATGATCAGGCTATTACCGGTCAATGAGCTAGCCGTCCATTGCTGTTTTAGCTCACTCTGCAGGTAATGATTTTCTGCTTGCAGCTGCTCAGTTAGTGACTGAATTTTTTTCAGGGCAATTTGTAGTGCCTGTTCATTGTTTTTTTGCTCGGTCACATCACGAAATACCGCAACTGCACCAATCACTTTATTATTATGAAAAACAGCTGTTGAAGTATATTCTACTGGAAAAGCACTTCCATCTTTACGCCAAAACACTTCATCACTAATTTGTCGGCTAATGCCATCTTGTGCGGTTGCATAGATATTACATTCGCAAGCAGGGTAGGGGCTACCATCAGCTCGAGTATGATGATGGTACTGGTGGATATTTTTACCTAACAGTTCGCTTGCGTCCCACCCCGTCATTCGCTCAGCTGCTGCGTTAATAAAAATCGCATTGCCTTGGGTGTCGAAACCATAAACCCCTTCACCGACGGCGTTAAGCAATAAATCGGAATTGGCGAGTAGTTGTTTTAAGTTGGCAGCGGTCATTTAGTTATTGATCCACAAAAAGTTAAGCCACAAAAAGCTAAGCCACAAAGTAAATAGGCCACGAAATGTCGTGGCCTATTCTAAAACAAATTAAAATGTATGTGTAGCGTGCTTTGTGAACGCTTATGCGCTGCGGTTAGCAGCAATATGCGCAAGGGCGATTAATGCACTTTTATAATCGTTATCAGGTAATACAGAAAGAGCAGTAATTGCTTTGTCGGCTTCTTCTTCTGCTTTTTGTTGGGTATAGGTTAATGCACCCGTTTCATCTAATGCTGCTAAGATCTCGTCAAGGTGTTCCATACCATTGCAGTGCTCAATAGCGTCACGAATCAATTGACGCTGCGCTTCGCTGCCCTCTGCCATTGCATAGAGAAGTGGTAATGTTGGTTTACCTTCTGATAGGTCGTCACCGACATTTTTGCCCATTTCTTTGGCATCAGCGGTGTAATCCATAATGTCATCCACTAGTTGAAATGCTGTACCTAAGTGCTTGCCGTAGTCTGCTAGTGCTTGTTCGATCATAGGATCAGATCCTGCGATCACCGCTGCTAGCTGAGTGGCTGCTTCAAACAAGCGAGCTGTTTTACAGTAAATCACCTGCATATAGCTTTCTTCTGTGGTGTCAGGATCATTACAATTCATTAATTGTAGTACTTCACCTTCTGCAACAACATTAGTCGTATCCGACAGAATTTCCATGATGCGCATATTTTTAAGCGTTACCATCATCTGGAATGAACGGGTATATAAGAAGTCGCCAACTAGCACGCTAGCACTATTACCAAAGAGGGCGTTTGCGGTTTCGCGACCTCGACGCATCGAAGACTCATCGACGACATCATCATGTAGTAATGTTGCGGTATGAATAAATTCAACGATCGCGGCGATCGCAATATGATCCTTTCCCTTATATTGGATCGCTTGCGCTGCCAAAACGCTCAATAATGGGCGCATACGCTTGCCACCGGCGTTGACGATATAGACACCTAATTGATTAATTAGTGCCACATCGGAATTTAGCTGGCTGTAGATAAGATCGTTCACTTCGGTCATGTCTTGACGGGCAAGTGACTGAATATCGGTTAAATTCATAGCAGGGAAAAGAGGAATTTTTTGGTGTTGATTAGCATTAAGTTTACACGAAAAATACTAGCAATGAATAGGGCTAAAGCGAGCTTCCTACGGGCTTGATAAATAATCAACAATAAAAGTGATTTTAGCCTTGCGATCATAGATTCCTTCGCGTAGAATTCGCGCCCTATATTTTTAAATTTAAGCACCTAGAATGTTCACAAAACAAGCAGGTGCGGTACGGAGTAGCTATGTACGCGGTATTCCAAAGCGGTGGTAAACAGCACCGTGTAACTGAAGGTCAAACAGTTCGCTTAGAAAAGCTTGAACTAGAAGTTGGCGCTACAGTTGAATTCGATAATGTTTTAATGATCGCTAACGGCGAAGACATCAAAGTTGGTGCGCCTTTAGTTGAAGGTGGCAAGGTTACAGCTGAAGTTGTTTCTCAAGGTCGTGGCGATAAAGTTAAAATCGTTAAGTTCAAACGTCGTAAGCATTCACGCAAGCAGATGGGTCATCGCCAATGGTTCACTGAAGTGAAAATTACTGGTATTAACGGCTAATTTTAGGAGCATTTCAAGATGGCACATAAGAAGGCAGCAGGTAGTACCAAGAACGGTCGCGATTCAGAAAGTAAACGCCTAGGTGTTAAGCGTTTCGGTGGTGAGTCAGTTTTAGCTGGTAACATCATCGTTCGTCAACGTGGTACTAAGTTCCACGCTGGTAACAACATGGGTATTGGTAAAGACCACACATTATTCGCTTTAACTGACGGTAAAGTTCAGTTTGAAGTTAAAGGTCCTAAAAACCGTAAGTTCGTTAGCATCGTTGCTGAATAATTTACAGTTTAACCTATCGGAAAGCCCTGCTACTAAGTAGCGGGGCTTTTTTTTGTCTATATCCATGCCTCTCGAAGTGGCATGGGAGTATACAAGTAAATACAATTGTCCGATTGGGCAACAAGCTAAAATCGCTTATAATTAGCGTTACGCTGGATAAAGTAAGCGTTCAGCTGTCATTTTAAGGCAGTGGAAATGATTAGTTCGGAGCATTTGACACTTAAATGAAATTCGTTGATGAAGTTGAGATCCGCGTAGAAGCGGGTGATGGCGGTAATGGCTGTGTAAGCTTTCGCCGAGAAAAATATATCGAATTTGGTGGCCCAGACGGTGGTGATGGCGGCGACGGCGGTGACGTTTACCTAGTTGCTGACGAAAACCTTAACACGCTAATTGACTACCGCTTTGAACGTTTCCACAAAGCTGAGCGCGGTCAAAACGGCATGTCTCGTAACTGTACTGGTAAAGGCGGTAAAGATTTGTTCCTAAAAGTGCCTGTCGGTACGCGCGTTGTTGATGTTGATACGGGCGAGCAAGTAGGTGATTTAACCAAGCACGAGCAGCAGTTAATGGTGGCTAAAGGCGGTTGGCATGGTTTAGGTAATAACCGCTTTAAAAGCAGTACGAACCGCGCACCGCGCCAAAAAACTGATGGTACACCGGGCGAGATCCGCAATCTTCAGCTTGAGTTATTACTACTTGCCGATGTTGGTTTGCTGGGGTTACCTAATGCCGGTAAATCAACATTAATTCGCAGTGTGTCGGCTGCAAAACCAAAAGTGGCTGATTACCCATTTACTACCTTAGTACCTAACTTAGGTGTGGTGCGTTTAAATTCACAGCGTAGCTTTGTGATTGCTGATATTCCAGGCCTTATTGAAGGCGCTGCCGATGGTGCTGGCTTAGGGACAACATTCTTACGCCACCTTGAGCGTTGTCGCGTATTGCTGCATGTGATTGATGTTATGCCGATTGATGGCAGCGATCCTGTAGAAAATGCAAAAACCATTATTGGTGAGCTAGAGCAACATTCGGAAAAACTGGCCGATAAGCCTCGTTGGCTAGTGCTTAACAAGTTAGACTTGTTGCTTGATGAAGAAGCCGAAGCACTTAAGCAAGAAATCATCGAAGGACTTGACTGGGAAGGTGAAGTACACACCATTTCAGCATTCAATAAAATGGGCACAGAGCAATTGTGTGCTGATTTGATGAACTTTATTGATGCGTTACCTGCAGAAGAAGAAGCTGAAGACGATGATCAAAAAGTCGAGTTTAAGTGGGATACTTACCATCAAGACGCCATGTCAGATATCGACGAAGACGATGATGATTGGGATGACGATGACGACGATTACTGGGATGAAAACGTCGTATACACCAAAGAATAAGTGTATTGCTAAGTCATTAATTTCATATTAAAAAGAGCGGGTTTATCCGCTCTTTTGTTTGTTGGCGATATGAATTTAGGGTTTATCAAAAAGAGTAAGCGGCCCCTAAAATTGCAATTGATTGGCTATCGTCTGCTACGAGTGGGCTATCAGCAATTTCACTACCTAAGAAGTTTACGCCTAAGCTACCAAGCACCAGCCAATTGTCTGTCACTCTATAAGCGCCAATGGCTGCGAGCGAGACATTTAAGGCTAAGTCTCCTTCATAACCATTAACTCCGTAGTAGTAGTTCACTGTGTCTTTACTGAGTACTTCAATCTTACTTGATGTCGAAAGGGAAAATTTAGGGGAGAAAACCATTGTATAAGAAGCTCTAAGAATCAACTCAATGCCAGGATCCTCACCATAGAAATTTTCGTCGGCACTTGCTGTAAGTAGCGAAACTTCAGTACTAAAACCATTATTGCTATATTCGACGTTGACCCCTGCTAAAATTGCGTCATCGGTTTCATTAAACTGAGGTCCTGAAAGATCTAGGGAGTCACTCAAACTAGCTACTAAGTCTTCGCGCTCCCAGCCGCGACGAAAGCCGACTTCAAGACCCGCATTTAGGTGGCTATTTTGCGGTTGCCAAAACCAGCAGCCACCGCGATTAAAGCGAAAGTAGAATTTATCTTGATACGTTAAATTGATGATAGGTAAGACTTCTGTTTCGTTTTCGCTGCCACCAATGTATTCGGGTACCGACATTGCGCCTAACCCTAACATTCCTTTTATGCCAGAGCCTTTTGCTGTATCAATGTCAGGCACTTCGCCCAAATTGGCATAGCTTGTTGTACTGGCTAGCGATAAGACGATGATCAAACTAAGATCTCGCAGAGTTACTTTCATGCTTGTTCCCTTATAGTTGTTAATGCCTTTTATTACTTAACTCGCCATGTATGACTCAAGTAAATATATAGTCGTAAATAACTGAATACACAAAAGCCTAATGGCACTTGCGCTAAAGCTTTTGAATGACGCAGGTTAATGATTTTTCGAGCGTAGCCTTTATCTAGCTTCTGTTTTAGAATCTGGCCTTTAGATTTTGTAAGTGAATGAATAATGACCGTACTTTCGATGATAGTGGCTCATGCTGACAATAGAGTTATCGGCAAAGATAATGACATGCCGTGGCACTTACCTGCTGATCTTGCCTACTTTAAGCAAACCACGCTTGGTAAACCTGTGATCATGGGACGTAAAACCTTTGAGTCGATAGGCCGACCATTACCGGGGCGTCAAAATATAGTGATTACACGCAATGCTTCCTATGTTGCTGACGGTGTTGAAGTCGTTGATTCGATCGAAGCTGCATTAGCGTTAACGCAGGGCGTTGAAGAAGTCATGGTGATAGGCGGTGGCGCAATTTACCAGCACTGTTTGCCTGCGGCTGATAAACTCTATATTACCCATATTGAAGCAAGTATTGAGGGCGATACCCAATTTCCTGAATACGATGTAGAAAAGGATTGGCTGTTAACCTCGAATACCGTGCGAGCGGCGGATGAGAAAAATGCTTATGCACTTAATTTTTGTGTTTATGAGCGCAAGTGAGCAAATCGTTATATAGCTCTGTAGGAAAGAAAAAGCAGTAGGCGTTATCGCTACTGCTTTTTATAGGTGATTTAATTGTATAGCCTAAAACTAGATTAGCTTTCCAGTAGTTCTAGCTTTTTCGCTGAGATCAATACACCATTAAGGTCGGCATACACCCAATCGCCAGGCTTTACGGTTACACCAGCAAAGCGAATATCAATATCTTGATCCCCTAAACCGCGTTTATCAGTTTTAATAGGAATGGTGCCTAAGGCTTTGACGCCAATCGCCATTTGGTTGATAGTAGCAGCGTCACGAAGACAACCATTAATGACAACCCCCGCCCAGCCGTTAGCAATTGCCTCTTCCGCAAGCATATCGCCAATTAAGGCTCTGCGCATCGAGGCACCACCGTCAACAACTATGACTTTACCTTGACCAGGTGTGCCAACGAGTTTTTTTACCACTGAATTGTCTTCAAAACACTTTACAGTGACTGCTTGTCCACAAAATACCTGATGTTGACCATAGCTATTAAATTGAGTTTCAAAAACATTTACGTCATTAGGAAAGTGATCACAAAGATCAGGAAGAAGATCGAAATCGCGTGTTGGGATCGTTTGCATGTGCTAGCCATTGTCCATAAAAAATGAGTCGAATAGCCACGATAACTTAGCTGATAAGGGAAAGTAAATTATTCTAATTAATAATGACCATGTAACACCTATTCCTGCAGTAAGATGCTCATCTCACAGCTATTTCAGCGGTCAAATTACAAGAAAAATTTATGCGGGTTCGTATAACCTTCTGGTGTGAAGTCTGGGCATAAAAAAAGCCGCTAGTGCGGCTTTTTCGTTATTTAACTGTGGCTCAAATAGGCTCAAATTACAGTTTAAATTCTTGTACAGATTGTTGTAATTCTTCTGATAAACGAGCCACTTCGCTACTTGAACTTGCGGTTTGCTGAGAGCCTGCCGTGGTTTGCTCAGCAATGGCAACAATCGACTCTAAGTTCTCACTGATTTCATGCGCGACAACGCTTTGCTCTTCGGCTGCTGTGGCAATTTGCGAGCTGCGATCAAAGGCTTCGTGAACAGCATGGGTAATCGTTTCTAACGCCTTATCTGCGTTTTCACTTTGCTCAACACAGTTAGCGGCTTGTGACTTACCCGTTTCCATCACAGATACTGCTTTTTCCGCACCTGTCTGCAGCACTTCAATCATGTTTTGGATCTCTTGCGTCGACTCTTGAGTACGGCTTGCTAGCGTGCGAACTTCATCGGCTACTACGGCAAAACCGCGGCCTTGTTCACCAGCACGAGCTGCCTCAATAGCTGCGTTTAGCGCAAGTAAGTTAGTTTGCTCGGCAATACCGCGAATTACATCTAAGATACCGCCAATCGAAGCACTGTCTTGCTGTAATTTGTTGATTACCTGTGAAGCCGATTCGACCTCTTCTGCTAACAATTGAATGGTTTCACGGTTTTTACCTGAAATCACCTTGATACGCTCAGCTTCATCGTCAGCTTGCTTAATTTCACCAAGTGCGTCATTAGCACTTGATAACACGCTTTGTGACGTACTGCTCATTTCTGTAGTTGCAGATGCTGCTTGCTCTACTTGATTGCGCTGCTCTTCAATCGCCGTTGTGCTTTGAGCAGTTACCGCTGACGTTTGCTCGGCAGCAGCAGCTAATTGCGTTGAACGGCTAACAATGCCTTCAATTAGGTTACGTAGACTGTCAATTAACGCATTACAGTTACGTGATAATTGCGCAAATTCATCACTGCCGCTGTCGTCAAGCTTATGAGAAAGATCGCCTGAAGCAACAATGTTAAGCATGTCATTAACACGACCTAATGGGCGCGTAATGCTGATTAGTGTAATGCGGGTAATTGCAATCGCAGCAATGATTGAAATAATCATGATTACGATGGTTTGCGTGTTACCTGAATTGACCGCATCACTTACCATTTGGTTAGTGGTGTTAGTAGTCTCATTCGCCAGTTTAATTTGCTTAGCCAGAATTTCATTAGCGTTAGCAACTTCGAGTTTACCAGCGTCTAACGCTGCTGTTGCTTGGGCAATCGCAGTAAGCTCAGAGGATTTATTATTGATAATGCTGCCGTTGGCACCAATCAGCTCGCTAATTTGTTCAAAGGCACTGGCTAAGTCATCAGCTTCAGAGGTTGCGCCTGCATTGGCAAGCTCTGATTTAACGTCATTAATGCTACGTTCTAATTCGCCGAACGCGTTGTTAATTTCTCGGCCAATTAAGCCAACGGTTTGCGCGTTGTAGGCATCGCGGTATTCAAATGCAGAACTAACAATACCGTTTAGTGAGGTTTCAATAATCTCACCCATATCGACAGCACGCTGTAATTTTGAATCTGCTAGGTCGTGGTCGGCTAAATCAAGTAGTAAAGTTGCCGCATCATCAGCAGTTTCTTCAAGAATATCAACATTGTCTGATAAATCACTACCTTGCTCGATAGCCTGCTGACGGTTGTCAAAAACCAGTTTAACGTCTTTGTCGAATGCCGCGTAAACAGCATCAACTTTGTCTAAGTTGTTCTTGAGCTCTGCTTCATCTTTAACAACTAACTTAAGTGCTTTTAATTGATTGCTAAATTTTGCATTAGCGGCTTCGTAAGTTTGTCTATTCTCGTTCAGCGGCCCAAGCTCATCCTTGTGATAACCTTGCAAGGTCATATTACCCATTTGGGTTAGCTCAACCATTAATTGGTTGCTGCCAGCTAGGGTTGGAATCGCCAATTCACTCACTCTATTTGTTGAGTCGTGAATGGTGTTGAGGTTTAACAATGAAGAAACACTGGTAACTACGAGCATTACCGCAAGAATACTAAAACCACCAATAATCTTTATTGCGACGGTTAAATTCATAAACACTACCTTCTGGATTCGGGGCAAAGCACTATCTGATACTTTGGCCAATAATTTGTATGCTAGTGTGCGAGAACTTTATTTTTGTTGTTATTGGCTAAATATATTTGGCTTATATTTTCTATTAAATTGCTCAATATTTAGCTGCACGCCGACATTATAACAAGCGCATTAAGATTTTCATTAAAAGATAGCAAAGTATTAGCTTATCGTTTTAACTAGCTAAGCCTTTGTTGGGTGAATTGTTTTCTGTCGTGCCAGCGCAGCATGGTCAAGTAGTTTCCCCAAACACAACCAGTATCTAAAGCGTAAATATTTTTATACGGGCAATCGCCCATTAACGCGGCCCAGTGGCCAAATATCCAAGCTTTATTTTTTAGCTTAGCGAGTTCGAACCAAGGCTTTAGCCCATTAGGAGCTTTTCGTGGTTGTTCTTTGCAGGCAAAGTCTAAGGTGCCATCAGCATAGCAGTAACGCATGCGGGTGAAGGCATTTACGGTATATCGAAAGCGCTCTTCTTTATTAGTGACCAGGTGCCAATCGTTTGGCTGTTCGCCGTACATGATAGACAACCACTTTTCACGTTTCTTCCCTGCGATTTTCTTATGCGCAAACGCTGCGTTCTTAACCGCCTGTTTGATGGACCATTGCGGCGCTAAACCAGCGTGAGACATAAAGCCGTCTTGGTTTGGCAACTCAAGTAACAGTGGATGTTGAGCAAGCCAGTCACACAAAGATGAAAAATTCGGAGCGTTTAACAGCGGTGATAGATGATCAGAGGGTTTTGCGTTTTTTAGCCCAGCGGCAATGGCAAGTAAATGTAGATCATGGTTACCTAATACAAAGTTTGCACTAGTGCCAAGCGATTTGACAAATTCTAGCGTTTCTAGCGATTGTTTCCCTCGTGCAACTAAGTCGCCAGCAAGCCATAGCTGATCTTGCTTAGGGCTAAATTTTGCCTTAATTAACAAGGCGTCTAGCTCATCAAAGCAGCCTTGAATATCGCCTACTAAATATAACGCCATAGTGCTTTATTTGTTTAACAGTTTCCTAGATGACTTAAACATGGTGATTAATTGAGAATATTAGGTAATGCGAGGCGAAATACAGGAATATCAATCCAAAATTGTTGCTGATTTGGCGCAATCATTTGGTATTGTCCCTGCATTGTTCCAACAGGTGTGTTAAACACCGAACCACTAGTGTAGGTATAGGTTTGGCCGGGAGCTATGGTTGGCTGCTGACCAACAACGCCTTCGCCTTCAACTTCCGAACGCTCGCCGTTTGCATCGGTGATTAACCAGCGTCTGCTGAGCAGTTGCACTGGCGTACTGCGTAAATTCTCTATGGAAATCGTATAGCTAAACACATACTGCTGCTTGTCGGCATCAGATTGGTTGGGAAGGTACTGGCTAACAACAGATACTGAAACATCATCAGTAACTGCTGTGTATGGCGAAGGATTATTCATCAACTAGGTTACTCGACTACTTCTTATTCGGCTAAAGAATCACTGCTCGATTTATTGGTATGAATATAATTAGCTAAGCTGATGTAGTTATCAATTGTTAAATTTTCTGGTCGCAGTGTTGGTGTTAGCCCAAGTGACTCTAGCTCTTCGGCTGTTACTAGCTTTTTAAAGCTATTGCGAATCGTTTTACGACGTTGGTTAAATGCCGTGACACAGACACTGTTTAGGGTGGTTAAACAGGCGACTTCATTTTTAATTTCACGACGAGGGATCAAACGCACAATTGCAGAGTCTACTTTGGGGGGCGGCTTAAATGCTTCCGGACCAATTTCCATTACGGATTCAACCTGACATTGGTACTGCGTCATAATTGACAAACGACCATAAGCCTTTGAGTCAGGTTGTGCTGCCATGCGGTCAACCACTTCTTTTTGTAGCATAAAGTGCATATCTTGGATATCCGCTTTAAAGCTAAGTAAATGGAATATCAGTGGCGTTGAAATATTATAGGGTAGGTTGCCAAATACTCGTAGCGGCTTTTCTTCTGTCGCAAGTTGGGCAAAATCAAACTTTAGCGCGTCAATCTCATGAATCGTTAAATGTTCTGCCAAAAATGGATGATGACGCAAACGCTCCGCTAAGTCGCGATCAAGTTCAACAACGGAAAGCTTACCCGCACGGTCTACAACAGGTTCGGTTAAGGCGCCTAAGCCCGGGCCAATTTCAATTAGGTTCTCACCCGGTTCTGGGTTAATGGCATCAACAATGCGGCTAATGATGGCATCGTTATGCAGGAAGTTTTGGCCAAAACGCTTTTTCGCCTGATGGCCTAAATGGGTATTCTTACTCATCTAATCTTGTTACTTGTGTTATACCAATTTCTTTAAATACTTGATCATTCTGGCTGGTTAAAATGCTCATTAACTGCGTTGTTATTTTTGAAATTAGAACAACTAGTTAACAAAAAATAACGCTTGCCTACATGGATGTAGGTACTTAGGTTTTGCTGGGAGCATAAAACCTGTGTTTATGAACCTTTTTCCTACGCCATAATTGATCAACTGATTAATTCAATTGGTATTTGGGCTTTGTTTAATGCAGGCCACTGGGTATTAAACCATATGTGTGTGACCATGCATTAATCGGATTATCACTTATTATGAGTGATTTTCGGCTAAATCAATCGCCGTTTGGATGGCTTCAATCATACTGCCAGTGTCGGCTTGGCTTGTGCCAGCCAACTCAAGTGCAGTGCCATGGTCTACTGAGGTGCGCACAAAAGGTAAACCAAGGGTGATGTTTACTGATGAACCAAACCCTTTATATTTTAGCACTGGCAAGCCTTGATCGTGATACATACTTAAAATTGCATCGGCATCTTGCAAATATTTTTCTTGGAAAATGGTATCGGCTGGCAGTGGACCAATCACGTTAATACCTTCTTCGCGAAGCTCAGCAAAGGCTGGGTTCATCACTTCAATTTCTTCGCGGCCTAAATGACCGTCTTCACCAGCATGTGGATTAATGCCACAGGCGTAAATCTTCGGTTGCTCAATGCCAAACTTTTCACGCAGGTCGTGATCGAGAATACGAGTAACTTTTTGCAAGCGTTCAGGGGTGATGGCTTTTGATACATAAGCGAGTGGAATATGAGTGGTCACTAAAGCCACACGCAAGCCAGGTGTTGCTAACATCATCACCACATCCGAACAATTTGCTTGATGAGCAAAGTATTCAGTATGGCCACTAAAGGCAATACCAGCTTGGTTGATCAGCCCTTTGTGTACCGGGCCTGTAACCACTGCGTCAAATTCACCAGAGATATTGATTTCACTGGCAACGCGAAGTGTTTCAACAACGTAAGCACCATTACTTGGGTTCAATTGCCCTGGCACAACTTCAGCTGCTGTTGGAATATCCTTGATAATTAGGGTGCCTGCTTTTTGTGGCTGAGGCTGAGCATTGCTATCGTAATCTGTGAGTGAAAGTGGCAAGCCAAGCTGCTGAGCGCGCTCGGTCATGGCTTTACGACAGCCAACAACAACGAGTTGCACTGGCCAATCTTGCTGAGCAATCGCAACAGCCAGATCTGGACCAATCCCTGCCGGTTCACCCGGCGTGATAGCAATGCGTTTGACCATTAGTTTGTTTCCTGTTCGAAAATCTCGATATAAGCTTCGTCGCGTGTTTCTTTGATCCAGCGAGCGCTTTCCGTACCAAATTTACGGTTGAACAATAATTGGTAAGCGCGGTTTTCGTTCATTTGATCGGTTGCATCTAGCATACGGCGACCTGTAAGTTGCACTAAGTGCCAGCCAAATGAAGAGCGGAATGGTTTGTGGTATTCATCGATAGATAGACGAGCTAGGGCATCTCGAAACGCAGGGTCGTAAGATTTAGGATCTGCCCAGCCCAAATCACCACCGCGAACTGAGGTTGGGCCTTCAGAGTGCTCTTTGGCTAAATCGGCAAAATCAGCTTCTCCAGCATTGATTTGATCAAGGAAACCTTGCAGCGTTTCTTCTGCTTTTGCTTCACTTAAGATAATTGATGGCTTGATCAGAATATGGCGTGCTTGTACTTCTTCAATTTCAACGGTTTGGCGGCCGCGAATATCTAAAATTTTCACAATGCTGAAACCTAAGCCGGTGCGGATTGGGCCAAAAATTTCACCTTTCGCTTTGCCATCAACAAGCTCTGAAAACAAGGTGGGTAATTCATTAATATTGCGGTAACCCAGTTCACCACCTTCAAGGGCGTTGGCATCACCTGATGAAGCAATCGCGATTTTGGCAAAGTCAGAGCCGTTATTCAGCAATTCAATGACTTTATCAGCGCGAGTTTTAGCGTCATTCATATCTTGTTGGTTAGGTTCTGGTGGGAACTCAATTAAGATATGACCAAGGTTATATTCAATGTCTTGGTTGGTTTGTGCTTTCATTTCATCAAGCAAATTCGCAACTTCTTGCGGCGAAATATAAACGCGGCGACGCACATTAGCGCGGCGGACTTCGCCAGAAATTAGCTCAGTACGTATGTTTTCGCGGTATTTTTCATAGTTAACCCCTTCAGCAACTAATGCTTCGCGGAACTGGCTTAAAGTCAGCTTGTTCTCACGTGCCATGTTGTTGATAGTTTCGTCTAACTGGGCGTCGCTAATTTGTACACCCATACGCTCGCCCATTTGCAGCATCAGGCTGTCGTTGATTAATTTATCCATTACCTGAGTGCGCAAAGCACGATCTGAAGGCAAGGCTTGGTTATTGCGCTCAGCGTTGCCTTTAATATTGTCTAGTAAGTCTTTGACTTCCGATTCCAATACCACGCCTGAGTTGACGATGGCAGCGACTTTGTCAAGCTCTACAACTTCAGCCTTAGCGCTGCTCAGCAGACTTAGCATCATTGAAGATACTAAAGTGATTGCGGTTAACGTTTTCTTCATGAAATTAACTTCTTAATTATTGAGAAAGTATGGGCGTTTATAGCCAAAAATACTCGAATTAAACATATCTTGTGTGCCAACAGTGGTTGTTTGGCCACCAAACCCTTTGATGACAAACTCTAGCACGAATCCACTATTGAATTCATCGCGGTTTTCAATGCCAAAATTTTCGCTATCAACATTTGAGTTGATATGGCGATGGTAGGCGATTCGAACCGCCCAACAGCAGCTTTCATACTGAAAACCCGCGTAACTTTCCAGACTGCGTTTTTGCTGGAGGTCTTGGGTAAAACGACCAACAAATTGCCATTCTGGATTTATTCTGACACTTGAAAGCAAAGAAAGTTGCTCAATACTAACACCGGATACGTCACGTGAATACCTGTGGTTTATTTGGAAGATGTTATCGCGGCTTTGACGGTAGTCGACGTTGACTTGGCTTTTGTTCGTTGTGTCGGTCTCTGTGTTGTATTGAATGTTGCCACTAAACTGCCATTGCTCGTTGCCACGCACGAATAAGTCAGCAGCAAGCGATGATTTATCAGCCGCAACACCACGTGCATCATCAGCAGCAATATTACTGTCATTTAAGTACACAATGCGGCCAAGACTCATGCGAAACTGTTCAACATTAGCTTCATCTAATAAACGCGATGTTAAACCCCAAGAATACTGATTCGCTTGGGCAATGCGGTCTAAACCACTGAAGCGGCGGTCTCTAAATAGCCCTTGGAAATCATCTTGCAATCTGGCTGTATCATAGAGGCCAATGTTGTTTTGGTCTTTATCTGAAATGTATAAATACTGCAGCTGGGGTTCTAAGGTTTGGGTAAAGCTATTGCCAAAGTACTCGGCTTCACGATCAAAGTTTACACCACCATGAAAACGCACTTTCGGTAGCGTGCGCGTTACACTTTCTTCTAATTCACTGCCCAGCGGCACTTGCTCTTGGTCGTAGTAGGTATTCAGTACTTTAAACTCTGAATTAAAGAAGTACGCAGGTGTGGTAATCGGAATATTAAAGCCAGCTTCAATATGGTAGCGATTTGCTTCGACTAAATCGGGGTTAGGCGATTCAAAACGCGACAATTCAGAATAAACATCGAAACTAGCATCAAAAAAGCCGAGTGGAGTTACGCTTGAAAACTCAACTTGCGGCACGGTTTTGTAACTTGGTGTGTGATTACCTAAAACTTCAAAATCCTGCAACTTAATAAGTGCTTGCCAGTTTTCACCAAAGTAGGCGAGTTCACCTAGTTGATATAAGTAGGCATCATTGTCGTTGTAATGACGGCTACCAATATCGACTAGGTAGTTATCATCACTTATTGATGTGTAATCGATGTGAGCACGGAAGTTTTCTGAGAAGTTGCCAATGTGCTGATAACGCCACAAATAACGCGCGTCATTATTGGTTTGAATTTCGTCATCTTTGTGCAAGTACTCAAGGTCGATTTGGCCAAATTGATCGTCGACCAAATAACGAAACTCAGTGAGCAACTGCAAGCCACGCTTTGACATATATCGCGGCGTAATGGTGGCATCGTAATTTTCAGCCAGGTTTAAGTAGTAAGGCAGCTCAATTTGAACACCAGAGTTGCCTGAAGATTTAAATGTTGGTTCAAGTAACCCTGATTTACGCTCGTTAGTGACCGGAAAGGAAAAATAAGGCACGTAAAGCACAGGAACTTCAAATAACTCTAATCTAGCGTTGTAGGCTTCACCTTGGTTCTCGGCAACCGAAATATTGATGGCACTGGCCTTAATTTGCCAATCAGGCACTTCACCGTGACATGTGGTAAAAGTGGAGTCGATTAAGGCTAAATTACCATCAGCAGTAATCACTAGCTTACCAGCACTACCATGGCCAGGGTTGTCAGCTAAATAATAGGAAGTATCAGCTAAAGCGGTTGAATTGTCGGCTTCTGAGGCTGACAACTGATTGGCAAATACATTAACACCGCTGTTTTGAAAGTGAATGGTGCCCGAGGCATTAATTTGCGCTTTTAGGCGATCAAAGGCAATTTCATCAGCACTAATTTTCTGCTCGCCTTTTACTAAAGTAACGCCACCACGAAAAACCGCAACTTGGTCTTTTTCAATGCTAGTGGTGCGAGAGCTGATACTGATGCTGTCTTTTTCCACAGCCTGTACAGGTACTTGAATGACATCAAATTCAGGTAATGGACAAATCAGACCGGTTGGAGCTTCAGCAGTTTGTTGTGCGATTGCTGGCGAGACAATAAGGTAACAGCTACTCGCTAATAACAATTTTTTAGTTGGAAAAGGCATTCAGATCCCGAGGTTAATTTACAGCACAAAAACAGGTCGGTTATCCACACACTGTTGCGTTTGATTGTTATTGTTTTGCTAAACCCCGTTATAATATCGTAATTTTCAATAACTCGCTAATTGGTTATATTGACTTTTTAGTATTCAACCATTTTATATTCAGGGATTTTTCTTGTCTTTAGTTCCCCACGCAGTGCCCCGTATTAATGAATTAGCTCAATGGCTTGAACAATCGGGTTTTTCGTCACCTCAATTAGTCGCCATGACGGGCGATGCAGGCTTTCGTTGCTATTATCGATTTAGTTTTCAAAATATTGATTATATTGCGGTTGATGCCCCTCCTAAATACTGCAATAACAGTGCATTTTTAGCGATTGCCAATCAGCTTGCCGAGCAAAGTATTAACGTTCCTAAAATCTATGCTTATGATTTAGAAAAAGGTTTTTTCTGCTTGCAAGATTTTGGTCGTTGCCTATTGGCTGATGTACTAAGCGATGAGTCGATGCCAACTTGGTATCAAGAGGCCATTGATTTATTGCCAAGTATTGCGCAGACCGTAAAAACACCTGATATGCTTGTATTTGATCGCGCATTTGTGGAAACTGAGCTGTCGATATTTACTGAGTGGTTACTGGCGAAGTATTTAAGGCTCACATTAACTGCTGACGAACAAGCAATGCTTGAGCAAAGCTTTGCTTGCCTTGTTGATAACATTCTAGAGCAGCCGCAAGTGTTTATGCATCGCGACTTTCACAGTCGTAACCTAATGGTGCTAGGCGACAAGCAGAGCAGCGCCGCTCAGCTTGGGGTGATTGATTTCCAAGATGCTGTACTTGGCCCGATTACTTATGATGTGGTGTCACTGTTACGTGACTGCTATGTTAAATGGCCTGCGGAGCAAATAGCGCCACTGTTCGAATATTTTGTCGCGCAAATGTCGCAAGCCAGTGTAACAACATCGCTAGCCGACATTCCGTTTACCACTTGGCAACGCTGGTTCGATCTAACCGGCTTGCAACGCCATATCAAAGCCAGTGGTATTTTTGCCCGATTGCTGCTTCGTGATAACAAAGCGGGTTATATCAAAGATATCCCACTTACCTTATCTTATATTGTTGATATTGCCAGCCAGTACGAAGAGCTTACGCCGTTAGCACAATTTGTTGAAAGCCGAGTGATACCTGCCGTTGCTGAGCTTAATCAGGAGCAAGTTTCGTGAGAGCCATGATATTAGCGGCTGGCCGTGGTGAGCGAATGAGACCATTAACTGACCATACGCCTAAGCCCTTGCTTGAAGTTAAAGGAAAAGCACTGATTGAATATCACCTAGAGCAACTCAATCAGCTTGGTATTACTGATGTGGTAATTAACCATGCGTGGCTAGGAGAGCAATTCCCACAAAAGCTAGGTAATGGCAGTAAATATGGCGTAAACATTCACTATAGTGCTGAGTCTGATGGCGCATTAGAAACCGCTGGCGGCATTATTAAAGCACTGCCACTACTAGAAAATACGTTAGATGAAAAGATATCAACTGCCAATACAGCGCAAGAGCCATTTTTAGTCATTAATGGCGATGTGTTTTTATCTGAACAACTAACTCAGTTGCCTAAGTTAGCTGAAGATAAATTGGCGCACTTGTGGCTTGTTGAAAATCCTGAACATAACCCAGAAGGTGACTTTTACTTGCATGACGGATTGGTCATAAATGACTTTGCTGACAATGCAACGCGGTTTACTTTTAGTGGTATTGCTCTGTATCGACCGGCGTTTTTTACCGCACTGGCGAATGAACCAGCTCAAAAGAGCGAGCCTGTGCAAAAGAGCGAGCCAGCGCAAAAATTAGCATTAGGGCCGTCACTGCGTGCTTTAGCGGCGCAGCATCGAATTTCGGGTGAGTTATTAAATGTTGGCTGGACAGATGTGGGTACTCCAGAGCGATTAGCCTTGCTTAACCAAACAGCGGAATAAGCATATTCACAAGGCTTACAGCAAAAACAAACTAAGGATAAAGAGTAGGAACAAAGATGCGAATTTGGGGTAAATTACTAGGCTTTCTGTTTGGCTTTATGCTCACTAAAAATATATTTGGTGCGCTGCTCGGCCTATGGCTAGGGCACAGGTTTGACAAGGGCGTCGGTCTTAATTTCGAAAGCTTCAGTGTTAATGAGCAGGATGAAATGACTCGCCAAGCGGCATTTTTCTATACCTCTTTTTCTGTGATGGGGCATATCGCGAAAGCCAAAGGACGAGTGACCGAGCACGAAATTGCTTTTGCTACCGCCTATATGAATAAGCTGGGTTTGAAAGGAGAATTACGCCAGCAAGCCCAAGAAGCATTTCGAGAGGGAAAAGTTGCTGGTTTTCCGCTAAAAGAGCGTTTGCAAAAATTTAAGCAAAGCTGTCGTGCCCGTAATGACTTGATGTTAATGTTTTTGGAAATCCAAATCCAAGTTGCCTTTGCTGATGGTTCACTTGACCCTGCAGAACGTGAAGTACTGCATAAAATTGCTGGCCATTTAGGTTTTTCAGCACAAGATTTAGATCGATTACTGGAAATGATTATTGCTGGTGAATCTTTCCAGCGCCATCAACAGCAACAAAGTCGAGGCGGTCAGCACAGTAGACAAACCAGCGCTAAGTCTTTATTAAAAGATGCTTATAAAGTGCTTGGCGTGAGTGAATCTGCATCTAAACAGGAAGTGAAAAAAGCCTATAAAAAACTCATGTCGCAGCATCACCCCGACAAACTTGTTGCCAAAGGCTTACCAGCAGAAATGATGGAATTAGCGAAACAAAAAACCCAAGATATTCAAGCCGCTTACGATCTAATTAATCGTCATTTGTAAGCCAGAACTCTATTAAAACTCTGCCCTTTGCAAAAAGTGCCAGTGGTCTCTGCTAGTATAAATAAAAGAAACTATTGAAGAATGCTTTTGAGCTATTACAGGAGCACTTAATGACTTCATCAATGCCTTTAAAAATTCAATTATTTGCTTGTGCAGCGCTACTTGCTTGCCTTTCGCCTAAGGCTGCCTTGGCAAGTGCTGCTGAAGATCGCAAAGAAATTAACGAGATACGCACGCAAATACTGCAGCGCCTCTATAAAGAAGAGCCAAGCACGAAAGCACTTATTCGCAAAGCGGCTGGCTACGCAACCTTTTCAAATATCGGTGTTAATTTGATTTTTCTCTCTGCAGGCGGCGGTAGTGGTGTGGTTCGAGATAACGCTACAGGTCAAGACATTTATATGAAAATGGGTACGGCAGGCGTGGGTATCGGCTTAGGTGTTAAAGATTTTAGCGCGGTGTTTGTGTTTCATTCGAAAAAGGCGCTAAATAATTTTGTTGAATACGGCTGGGACTTTTCTGGTCAAGCGGATGCCGCCGCTAAATCAGGCAAAAAAGGTAGTGAGGGCAGTGCTGCGGTAACCGTTATCAAGGAAGTGGATGTTTATCAAATGACTGAAAATGGCCTAGCCTTGCAAGCGACACTGCAAGGTACTAAATATTGGAAAAATGATAAATTGAACTAGCGAGTAGATTTTCTGGTTATCGGTTAATTCTGATTATCGGTTAAGTCTGGTTTACGCTATTTCTAACCCTACCAACCAACGGTGGTTAGCCAACCTTTAATTTCTTTCGCTAGGCGCTCTTCTGGGTAATAGCCCGCGCGGAAGTTGGTTAACTCTCGTTGGCGGTAGATGGGCTTTAATTCACGCTTAGCGGCTTTTTGGCGATCTTGAGCAAAGTATTTGATCCAGTGAACGTCTTTTTTCAGGACAATATCTAATACGGGTAGCTCAGAGTCTGCAATTTGCTCTGCTAAACGCTGATTACCTGCCGCGCTTTGTCGATGAGCGCTTAAGGTAATCAAGGCATTGGGCTGTTCAACGGCGGCTTGTTCATACAAATCAAGCAAAATAGCAGCGTTATTTCCTTGTGCTATTACTAAGAATACACCTGGGTACTCCGCTGCTTTCTCCATCACACTAGTAAGCATGGGCGCTAGTTGTTCAGCGTATTTCGTCAACATTTCCTTGTTTTCTTCGGCAGCCAGTGAAGGTTTTAGTTGCTGGCTAGGGTAGTTTTCCGGTTTAGTGATTGGCTGAATTGCAATCGTCGTCCAACCTTCATTGGGCAGGTGCTGGCGCAAAAAATTAATGGCGCGAGTATCGGTTGCTGCTTGGTTCCATTCAGGTAGTAAAATCGCGATACCGCGATCGGTACTGTGATTGTCGGGCTGTAGAATGGTCAGAAAATCTTCGGTACCTGCCAGCATAGGGTTGACTAAACTACTATCAAGGCTGCGTTCTATGTCTTGGGTAAACTGCTCGATAAGTGAAACTGGTGGGCGAATGTTGGGTTGGTCATCAGCCATATCCTTACCCGCCATATCTTTACCTGCAATGTCGCCACTTTTCATATCGCCGTCGGCCATGTTTTTGTCTTGCATGTTCTTTTCTTGCATTGACTTATCTTGCATAGCACTGTCGCTCGCAGCCTGATCTGCATCTGGGGCTTGCTGTGCGTTAACACTTGTTGTGCTTAGTAATAAACTAATCGCGAAAAAGAAAATGACAGAAATAGAATGCTTCACTTATCGATTACCTACCGAGTAACTATCTACCGAATAAACCATGTACCAAGCAGTTGGCGACATGCAAACAGGTTATCGGCCAATACTAACACGCCTTTAGGCTTGTGGAATATGGTCTTTAAACAGGCAAGGTGTGGTAAAGGTTAAACACTCTTTAGTTACAGGATGGGCTAGGGTTAGAGAGCTTGCATGTAGTTGCAGACGATTGCTTAGTGCTAATGCTTGGTCATGGGCATAAAGGCGATCGCCAATAATTGGGTGACCAAGGGCTAACATATGCACCCGTAATTGATGGGAGCGACCAGTCACTGGCGTTAGCTCAACTAAGGCTGTTTCGCTTTCTTGGCGGATAAGCTGGTAGCGGGTCAGCGCTTTTTTACCATGCTCATGATCGACTTTTTGTTTTGGTCGATTAGGCCAGTCACAAATGAGCGGTAAACTCACTTCGCCAGAAGGCTCGCTAAGTTGACCATAAACGCGAGCAAGGTAGCTTTTTTGTGTTTGACGCTTTTCGAACTGGCGACTGATATCGACATGAGCGGCTTTATTGATTGCCATCACAATAATACCTGATGTCGCCATATCTAAGCGGTGTACTATGGTTGCTGTTGGCAGCACCGACATTACGCGGTGCTGCAAACAATCCTGATGTTCAGCTAAACGACCGGGCACCGATAAAATGCCACTTTGCTTATTTAGCACGACCAAGTCATCGTCTTGAAAGATGATGTCTAAATAAGGTGACATCGGTGGTCGATAGATAAAATCAGGATTGGCTACCATAACAACAAACTCTGCAAATACTCGGTTTAGTGCGTCACCACAATCAAGCGAATTGCTTCAAAGGTTAACTGTGCTTTGGCTAAGTAATCAGTTAATTGACTTTGCTGCGTTTTAATGAAGTCGAGCTCTGCTTGGCGAACACTTGGGTTAATCGCCGCTAATGCTTGCAGGCGATCAAACTCTTGATCAAGTGTTTGATGCATATTGGCGTTAGCCTTTTCTGTGATCGCCGGAATTTGCGCTTGTGCATGTGCTTCTGCTTTAGTCACCAATGCAGGCACTTCACCTTTTAGTGCTTTAATCAGCTGAGTCGCCACTTGCTTTTTCACTGGCGTTAATTGCTGCTCAAGCACTTGTGAAGACACCTTGCTCGCTAAGTTATTACCCGCTTTGTCCACTAACACGCGAATTGGCGTGGTTGGCAAGTAGCGGCCTAGTTGCAAGTGGCTTGGCGCCGTTGCTTCAACGGTGAAAATACACTCTAGGAAAAAAGTACCAACGGGCAGTGCTGGGTTTTTCAATAAACCGATGCTGGCGTTACCAATTTCGTCGCTGAGCACTAAATCCATCGCGCCACGCACCATAGGGTGATCCCATGAAAGTAGCTGGTAGTCTTCACATGCCAAGGCAGTTTCGCGATCAAAGGTCACTGTTGTGCCATCTTCCGGTAATTGCGGGAAGTTCGGCGATAACATATGTTCAGTTGGGTTTAGGGCAATCGCATTGTCAGCTTTGTCGTCTTGCTGAATGCCAAAAACATCAAACACTTGGAACATATACTGTGGCAAGTCGATTTGGTTATCTAACTTCGCTACTTGCTCAACAATTTCTTGTGCACGGCCTTGGCCACTTGAATTCAGCTCTAGCAATTTGTCACGGCCACTTTCAAGCTCTTGCTTGATGGTTAGGTGCTGCTGATGACTTGCTTCAATCACAGCATCAATTGCGTCACCTTGCCAGTTTTGCGCAAACATCGCCGCTTGTAACTCACTGCCATGGCTTTCAAATACCGCACGACCCGTTACACAAGTGTGTTCAAAGGCATTTAATGACTCTTGATACCAGCGGTAGAGCAGCGCTTGTGGCGAATGCTCAAAATACGGAATATGCAATTTGATGGTTTGCGTTTGACCAATACGATCTAAACGACCAATGCGCTGCTCTAATAAATCAGGGTTAGTTGGTAGATCAAACAATACTAAGTGATGAGCGAACTGGAAGTTACGGCCTTCACTACCAATTTCTGAACAAAGCAGCACTTGTGCGCTATCTTCTTCTTGAGCGAAATAAGCGGCAGCGCGGTCGCGTTCAAAAATACTTAAGCCTTCGTGGAATACCGCCGCGCGAATACCTTCTTTTACGCGTAACGCGTTTTCAAGCTCAATTGCTGTATCGGCATGGGCACAAATCACTAATACTTTTTCTTGAGTTAGTGACTTTAACAGGTCAATTAAGTAGTCAACGCGAGGGTCGATATCATACCAATTGCTCGTCGCTGAGCTTAAGCTAAACAGACGCTCTGGTGTTGTTAACAGCTTACTTTGTTTAAGTTCTACTAACTCGTCTGCTGATTTATCTGCGACTAAATTATTGATGCTTTGCTGGTAAGCTTCTGGCAGGGTAAGTGGCGCAGGTAGTGCTTTACGCTCTGGGAAGCCTTTAATGGTATTACGGCTGTTTCTAAACAGAATGCGGCCAGTACCGTGGCGATCGAGTAATTGCTTAATTAAGCCTTGGCGCGCCGTTTCTTGCGCCTTTTCATCATCGCCCGTTAATTCGGCTAGCTGGCTGCTAATATCAGTTTCATGTAGTAGCTTTTTCAGCGTTTCACTTTGTGTGGTACTTAACGTTTGCTTGGCAACTAAGGCATTAGCAGCATCGGCAACTTCAGTGTAATGACTTTCTTCTTCGATAAAGGTTTGATAATCGTAGAAACGATCAGGGTCAAGTAGACGCAAACGGGCAAAGTGGCTTTCGTGGCCTAATTGATCAGGCGTTGCTGTTAATAGCAAGACACCTGGGATCACTTGTGCAAGCTGTTCAATACACTGGTATTCAATGCTAGGTGCTTCTTTTGACCAGTTAAGGTGATGCGCTTCATCGACAACCATTAAGTCCCAGTCTTCAGCAATTAGTGCTTCGTACCATTGCGGACTTTCGGTGATGAAACTTAGATTTACTAAGACTAATTGCTCGGCGCTAAACGGGTTCTCGTCGCCACTTTGCTGGCAGCGCTCTTCATCGTAAATGGCAAACTTTAAATTAAAGCGGCGCAGCATTTCTACGAGCCATTGATGCATTAGTGAATCAGGTACCACAATTAACACACGTTGGGCGCGGCCTGTGACGAGTTGTTGATGGATAATCAAACCTGCTTCAATGGTTTTACCTAAACCAACTTCATCGGCAAGTAATACCCTTGGCGCGAATCGGCTACCGACTTCTTCCGCGATATAAAGTTGGTGTGGAATTAAGCTAACACGACCGCCTGCTAAGCCAACTAGCGGTGATTGTTGTTGCTCGTATTGGTGTTTAAGGCTGGCTTTGCGTAAACGGAACCAGTCAAGGCGATCTACTTGGCCATTGATTAAGCGGTCTTGCGGCTTATTGAACTTGATAAAGTGATCTATCATCACTTCTTTTAACTGGGTTTGTTCGCCCGTATCAACGCGTGTGCCTGTGTAGGAAAGTAAGCCACCTTGCTCGATGACATCTTCTACTTTTAGCATCCAGCCTTCATGGCTTGGCACTAAATCACCAGGGTTAAAAACTACGCGGGTTAATGGCGCATTGTCGATTGCATATTTTCTCGCTTCACCAGTGGCGGTAAAAATTATCGTGACATGACGATTTTCGACACCGGTAACTGTACCAAGACCTTGATCTGATTCACTATCACTGATCCAACGTTGGCCAGGAAAAAAATGCATATTGACACACTCCAAAAACGATTCAGCCAGCAAAAGAGTTAACGCGCATTGCTTAATTCGTTTAGCAACGCCACTGGCTCAGGCAAAAAAGGGGCGACATATTACCGTTAATACTAGTTGTAATCACCAAAAAGTTCGTGTTTTTTCTGTGCGCTTGAAAGGGGGAGAGTAACGACTGTGGTTGAGGATGATTTTAGCGTTAATGTTAACGGTATAGGAATGTATTTGTTAGACAAGAAATTACGCGGAAAAATGCGCTTGGTAATAGCCTACTATGACAGCTTTTTAGGGCGCGTCAATAGCTGAAAAAATTGCGTGTAAAATCGCTAAAATTTGCTTGCGGGAGGCAGCTGAAACTGTCAAAGTGAAATTCAACGTATACAAGGAATTCATCAACCGCTAGAAAAATCGTAGCTTAGGTTGATAGTGACAGTACGGGCTTGTCGACACTTGCCCCATGCGCTTTCGTCTGACTACGATGGCTCTATGCTAAGCGAGCGTGCCTATATGTCTGACGAAACCATTATCTATGTTTTAGATACGAATATCTTGCTTCACGAACCTTTCGCCTTTCTCTCCTTTAAAGAACATGATGTTGTCGTTCCGATGACAGTATTGGAAGAATTAGACTCGATAAAAGACCGCAAAAAAGATGTCAGCCGCGATGCCCGCGTTGCCATTCGTGCACTCGAAGATGTGCTGGCCAATTCGACACCTGAGCAAATCATTGCAGGGGTGCCACTGGCGACTAGTTTAGGCAGCCAAGAACAATCACCCAGCGGTGCGCTGTCGATTATTAATGACTATGCGCTAGAGCAAAAAGCATCAACCTTGTCATTTAATGAAAATGATAACCGTATTATCAATGCGGCCATCAATATTCAGAATCACCACTCCGATCGCAAAGTCGTGTTGGTGACCAAAGACATCAATATGCGCCTAAAAGCGAAGGGGGCAGGGATGGCGCACGTTGAAGATTATCGTACAGACCAACTGATTGACGATGTTCGCTTTTTAACCAAGGGTTATCACCAATTTGATGGGGACTTTTGGGATAATATCAAAGAGTGTGAAAGCGAAAGTGAAGGGCGTAATACTACGCACTATGTCAAACGCGACATTTTACCCGCCACCTATATGAACGAATACTTACTGGATGATGGTGAGCATTTTGCAGGCAAAATTGTCGGTTGGGACGAAGAACAACTAGCGATTCAAGATTTATCGCGCGAGCGCTTAATGGCCAAGCAAGCGTGGGGAATTCACCCGAAAAACATTTATCAAGGGATGGCGATGGACGCCTTGCTCGATCCAACAATTGATTTGGTCATTCTAACTGGCCCTGCAGGTTGTGGTAAAACACTATTGGCCTTGGCCGCCGCGTTAGAGCAAGTAATTGAGCGTGGCCTATACGACAAAGTAATTGTGACTCGCAGCACGCCAGAAATTGCCGAATTGATTGGTTTCTTACCGGGCACAGAAGAAGAGAAGATGGCCCCTTGGCTGGCGGCCATTACCGACTCGTTGGAAGTTCTGCACAAGCAAGATGAAAGCATGAGTGGCAGCATGAATTACATTATGGAAAAGGCTAACATCCAGTTTAAATCCGTTAACTTTATGCGCGGTCGCAGTATTCAAAATGCCATTGTCATCTTGCAACCCCGAATTACAAATAATTTAAAGTTTTTACCTCTTTATTTTTCTTGGCCTGTAGAAAAAGTAAAAAGAATTTCCAAAAAAGTCGATTGCTTTAACTACTCTAAGCAGTCTTGCAACATCAAACCTTTACTAAATATTTGTAATTTACAAGAAGAGTACAACACAAAGTCTAGCAACGATTCAATCTTTTGGGAGGCTGCGTAATGAAAAGCTCTATTGATAATCGAAACCCTAGAGTATTAGATACATCTGCATTGGTTCATGATCCAAAAAGCCTTCTATCCTATAAAGATGACGTATACATCTGTTTAACAGTGCTTGAAGAGCTAGATAATCTTAAAGAGCGAAGAGATAAGAGCGTAAGTGCTGATGCACGCGTCGTTATTCGAATGCTTGAAGACATCATCAATGGGCATTCAGCAGAAGAAATGGAAGCAGGTATTGCATTACCATCTACTGAATCTGCCAAACGAGGACGCCTATACATCGGCATTGACACTCAAATGGATATGGCTAAAGAGTTAAGGCACGGCATAGGTAGTGACGCTGATAATCGCATCATCAACTATGCACTTCACCTTCAAAAGCAGTTAAATAAAGATGTCACCATTGTAAGTCGTGATATCAATATGCGACTAAAGGCTAGAACCATTGGCGTTGATGCTGAAGATGTCTTAGTAGATCATCAAATTTCAGATATTGATCTTCTCTACACAGGTGTTCAGGTTTTTGAAGGTGATTTGTTTGATCTATGTGACGAGCAATCGGGTTTTGCAATGTCTGGGCAAGACTACCGTTTTCCCAGAGACATATTTAATGAAGAAGCTCAGAAAAATATGTACTGGTATGACGATGCTGGTCATATCGGGATTATCAATGAAGTATCTGAAGACTTTGTTCACACTTCGCTTTTATCTAGAAGGCAGGAAAAAGTCTGGGGTATTGCACCCAAAAACCAACGTCAAGCGGTTGCGCTAAGCCAACTGACCGATCCTGAGTTTGACTTAAATATTATTCTTGGCCCTGCTGGATCTGGTAAGACTTTTTTAGCCGTTGCTGCGGGATTACATCAAGTATTAGAAACCAAGCAGTATAAAAAGATAGTTGTTGTCCGTTCACGAGACTTCATGGATGACGATCCGGGGTATTTACCGGGCGATCTCAAAGAAAAATCTATGCCATTGCTGGCTGGTATTACCGACGCCTTAATTTCAATGCATTCAGATGATGGTGATGATAGAAATACTTACTCTACTATTGAACACATCATAGAGAAAGCCAACATTGAATTCACGTCAATGGCTTATTTCAGGGGGCGTTCTATAGATGACGCCGTGTTGATTATTGACGAGGCTCAGAACATGACTCGTGCCCAAATGAAAGGCATGCTTAGTCGTGGCGGTAAAAACTGCCGAACAATCGTTCTTGGTAACCTTGCCCAAATAGATGATCGCTTTGTCACACCTGCATCCTCAGGTGCGAGTGCGGCGGTTAATATTTATCGGAATTACGAAAAAGGTAGTGTGCTTATTTTCGATGAAGTCGAAAGAAGTTCATTAGCAGAATTTACAGAGAAGAATTTTTAACAATGCTCACTTTTTATCGTTAACTGCTGTATTAGCCACTACTTAGATGGAGTGGCTATAATAATAACAGGTAATTTCTATTTTAATTTAGACTATTTTATCTAGATCTATATTAGTAATTTGAATCGACCAGATTTTCCTAGACACAAATAAGTTGTAAACTTTGTGTCCTAGGAGGATGAATGAGCGCTAAAAGATTTCCCGAAGAATTTAAGGTTCAGGCCGTTAAGCAAGTGACTGAAAAAGGTCACTCCGTTGCAAGCGTTGCAGAACGGTTAGATATCTCGACAAATAGTCTTTATATCTGGTTAAAACGCTATGGCAGTAACAGCGAACACTACCAAGAATTATCCGAGCAAGAAAAGCGTATTAAAGCGCTTGAGAAAGAACTAAAGCGTACTCAACAAGAACGTGATCTATTAAAGGAAGCCGCCGTGTACTTTGCGGGCGAGTCAAAGAAAAGTACACGTTCATAAAGTCTCGGCTCAACCAATACCCCATAAAGCTGATGTGCCAAGCGTTGCAAGTTCACCGCAGTGGCTTTCATGCTTGGTTGCAAAAGCCAGAATCCAAGCGAGCTAAGGATGACAAGCGCTTAACGGGTTTAATCAAACAGTCTTGGCTTGAAAGCGGCTGCGTTTACGGTTATCGCAAAATTCAAAGTGATATGTTGGATTTAGGTGAAGTTTGCTCAAAGAATAGAGTTCATCGATTAATGCAGTTATCAGGCATTCAAGCTCAAGTCGGCTATAAGAAGCGCAAAGGCAACTATGGCACTAAGCCTTCTGTGGTCGCAGATAACCAGTTAAAACGACAGTTTGATGTAGTACAGCCAAATCAAGCTTGGGTAACTGATATCACTTATATTGATACGCACGAAGGCTTTCTCTATTTAGCCGTAGTTATCGACTTGTTTTCTCGGCAAGTCGTTGGCTGGTCGATGCAATCGATGATGCATACTGATTTAGTCTTAAGTGCATTACTCGCTGCTGTATGGCGAAGAAAACCTAAGCAAACGGTTATTATACATTCCGATCAAGGCAGCCAATTTACAGGTTATGACTGGCAACGATTTGCTGCTGAGCATAATTTATCACTCAGTATGAGTCGTAGAGGTAACTGCCATGATAATGCTGTTGCTGAGAGCTTCTTTCAGTTGCTAAAACGTGAACGGATCAAGCGAAGAAAATACAAAAATAGAGAAAAAGCTAAGGAAGATATTTTCGATTACATCGAAATGTTTTATAACAGCAAACGTAAACATGGTTATCTAAATAATCAGTCTCCAACTGACTATGATAAAACCTATTTTATGAATCAAGAAAACGTCTAGGGTAGTCTGGTCGATTCAATAATTGTATTTGTGTAAGAGCAAACTCACACTCTTTAATGATTTCATACACAATGTTTAGCAAACAGTGAGTTTTTGCATGCGGAAGTTTTTCATTAAATATTTTACTTTCTAGTCTGGTTTTCAAACCAGTGCAGTAGCATGCATAGATATCTTCATTATTATTCATTTTGTTATTTCTCTATTGTTATTTCTTTCTCCTATTTCTAATTTCCTAAATAAATTATCTCCACTATTACAGCTTTATTCAAGTGTAATTTTCTGATAATAAAGGTTATTTTATTATTTGTTGTTTTATCAAATGTTTACTGTAAGCGCTTTTGAGTGGATGTATGTGAGAAACTAAGAGCACTATAAAGCTGTTGTATATATTCATCTTTTGACACACAAAATTTTCAAGTAATTGGTATGTATATTCATTCTTTTATTGAGTGAAGAATAGATAAGATTCCCGACCTCTGAGTTTCTGTGAAAAGCTTAAACCTAAATCTCTAAGGCTAATGTTTGATTTATAATCAGGATAAATGTCTTTAAGAAACTCTAGAGCCTTTCGTGTGTTGCCTACTGAATCTAACGCTAAAACATAGAGGTATGGATATTGTGGGTTTTTAGCATCATATTTCATAGCTAACTTGAAATGCTCTATCGAGCTAGCTTTATCTCCAGATCGAATTAAGAACATTCCATAGGAATACTGTATTTCAGCTGAAGAGGGTATATTGTTTAAGGCTTTTTTATAAAGTTGCTGCTCTTCCTTTATTAGTTTTAAACTTCGGTAAATATCACCTAAATTAATATAAGAGGCAGCAAAATAAGGGTCGATTTCTATACTTTGCTCTAACTTTTCAATCGCTTTTTCTTCTTGTTGTAATTTTAAGTCTACAAGCGCTTGGTTAAACAAGCCTTCTCCTCGCCAAGCGGTTGCAGTTCCAGAATTAAGTAGTTCCTTTAAAGCTAAACGGTAGCTTATGGTACCTTTAAGTTGAGTCGTTAGTAACTGATTAGCTGCTGCTATTCTTATGGCTTTGAATTCATCATTCAGAAATACTTTGTATGACTTTAATTTATCGTTATCAGGCAGTAGATGTCCTATTTGAGCTGTTGCAAGTCTAATTAGAGGTAACGGACTACTTACCCAGTTTTTAACGACATCCTGAGTAAGCATTTGTGTTGAATATGGTAATAGGATGATTGCAGTCGCTCGCTTAATTTCTGACATATCATCATCATTAATTAGTGCTAAATGAACTTCCAGAGGAAGTTCTTGGTTACTCATCAATTTCATATAATTCTGTTCTGAATTTGATAATGCTTGAGGTTTACCAAACCAAGTTTGTAAATGCTCCGCAGCCCAACTATTATTCTTATCGCTGTGACAGGAGATACATGCATTTGGTGTAGAAAATTCATTTGATAAACCTGGTCGAGGTATCTTGAAGCTATGATCTCTCCTTGCGTCAACACCCATGTATGTTGTCTCCGGCATATGACAACTGACACATTGACCAGCTTTAGAGTCTAACGGGTGGTTAGTGTGCTTTTCTTGTTCATAAATTTCAGCATTATGGCACTGTAAACATAATCCATTGGTTTGAGTTTTGACTTTCATGCTATGCGCGTCGTGACAGTCCAAGCAGTTAACACCCTCATCGTACATTTTGCTTTGTAAGAAGGAACCATACACATACACTTCATCTTTTATTTGCCCATCCGCGTGATATAACGGTGGTACTAAAAAGTTTGGTAAGAATTGTTCTAGTAAATGTTTGTTAGGTTTGAAACCATCGGTTAGCGGTGTTCGCAATGCATGGCATGAGAAGCAGGTATTCATGAACTGGCCACGCTGCGCTTTTTGTTCTTGCGAGGCTACCTCACTTTTCTGGTTTCTTAATCTAGCTACTTTATCACCCGGAACCAATAGCCAATTTAATAAATCGCTTTTTTCTTTATTGCTTAATAGAATGCCTTCATTGTTTTGACCCGAAACTGCGTGTTCTGATGGCATATTTCCGTGGCAAGACTGGCAACCTACATTGATATTATCCCACGTTGTATTGAATGAGTTCGTTACCGGGCTAAAATTCCGCTGAAGGCCATCTGAATGACAATCAGCACACATACCGTTCCAGTTTTGCAACGGTTGATTCCAGTGTAATCTATCATTAGGTTTTACGTCTTCATTTGCATAGTTTGGATACCAACGTTGTCCACCTTCTGAAGATGGACGACTGTCCCAAGCAAAAGGAAAAACCTGATACTTTCCATTTTGAGTTGGTACTAAGAATTGCTGAAGAGGGTAGTGTCCAAAGGTGTACATCACTTCATATGAAGATGTTTCACCAGCTTCAGTTAAATCAATTAAGAACTTTCCATTCTTTCTATAAAATTTAGCTTTTTGAGAATAGTGTGTCGTTTCTACATTGTTGAAATTTGCCAAAACAGTATCGACATTGGCAATTGCCATTGCTTTTGCATGATCGGACTTCTGCCAATTTGACACTTGTTCTTGATGGCATGAAACGCAATTTCCCTGATTAGCAATAGAGTGATAGCTAATCAAAGTAAAGGTTAAAGTTAAGATAAATTTTGTTAATTTCAAACTATTAACCTCGAATGAGACGAGTTGTCGATTCTCTTTTCACTAAACTTGGTATGTATTTTAGTTCAGATTTTAAAGGTACATCATTTGAGCTATAGTCTATGGCTCTTTGAGCCGCGTGATTAGCCATTTCAGCGATTGGATAGCGAAGTGTTGTCAACTTAGGCCGCGAATATTTAGAGAGTAATACATCGTCAAAGCCGATAATTGAAATATCATTTGGCACTTTATAACCATTGTCTTCAAATACAGATATTGCACCTATCGCCATAGCGTCGTTGTAAGCAAATACACTAGTGAAGTTTTCTGCTTGCGCGAGTAGCTCTTGCGCAGCCAGCTCGCCGCCCTTTAAAGTAGGCTCATTGTTCACTTTCAATTTTGAGTTAATGCTTAAATCAAAGGACTTAACAATTTCTTCGAATCCACCCAAGCGAAGCTTGGGATCATCTATATCGTAGTTGCTATTAATAAAAGCGACATTCTTGTGCTCTAAAGCTAATAAATGACGAGCTGCAATTTTCCCTCCTTCGAAATTATCCAGCCAAATACATTTATCTGAGACTTCATCAATAAAGCGATCAATGAAAATTAGACCGGGAATTTTGTCGCTTAAACTGACTAGTACATCATCAGACAGAAACTTACTGTGCAATACTATCGCATCGCATCGTTGCTCAACCAATAAATTGATTGCTTTTAATTCTGATTCAGCCGACATTTTGCCAGTACTCAATAGCATTTGCATATTTTTGCTCGAAGCAACTTCTTCAACTCCATTTGCGAGAGAAGAGAAAAATGGATCAGAAATATCAGGAATTACTACACCAATAGTTGACGATTTTTGTGTTTTTAGTGCTCTTGCATTTGCATCAGGTGTATAACCAAGCTTATTCATAATAGCTATTACATTACTACGAGTTTTCTCGCCGACCTTACCAACATTGTTAATAACACGAGAAACTGTTGCGATAGAAACACCAGCCTCTTTTGCTACATCCTTAATGGTTGCCATACACTAAATATTCCTTACGGGTGAAAACGTTTACATTTAAAAATCTTTATCAATCAATATTATATTAATTGTTTTGAAATAAAAAGACTTAAAGTGTTGAACGAAACTATGTAAACGTTTACCCTCAATCTGAATTATTCAAAATAAAGTAGATTGTTATGGCTGATAAATTTGATCCTACAGAACATCCTCATCGTCGATATAACCCTTTAATTAATGAATGGGTACTAGTATCACCACATAGGGCAAAACGACCTTGGCAGGGGCAAGTGGAAAAATTAGACGAAGATGCAAAGCCTGCTTATGACGAGAGTTGCTACTTATGCTCTGGCAATACTCGTATTAATGGTGAGATAAATGATAGATACGAAAAGACATTTGTATTTACTAATGACTTTGCTGCAATTAAACAAGATACACCTGTCGTAAGTACTAATGATCCGCTTTTTAAAATGGCAACAGAGCAAGGTGAAAGTAGAGTTATATGCTTCTCTCCAGATCATAGTAAAACGTTGCCAGAGCTTTCTGTAGAAGAAATTACAGAAGTAGTGAAAACTTGGAAAGTGCAATGCGAGGAACTTGGCCGTAAATACAACTGGGTTCAGGTATTTGAAAATAAAGGCGCTGTTATGGGGTGTTCTAATCCTCATCCGCATGGTCAAGTATGGGCCCAGCAACAACTTCCTACATTGGTTTCTAAAAAGAGCGAATCGCAAGCTAAATATTTTCAAGAGCACGGCTCAAATCTTTTAGCCGATTACACAAAACGCGAATGTGAAATGCAGGATCGGGTCGTAGTTGAAAATGATGATTGGGTGGTCGTTGTACCTTATTGGGCTGCATGGCCATTTGAAACATTATTATTGCCGAAGTTTTCAATACAACGTATGACAGATTTAACAGTTGAGCAAGAAGTAACGATGGCCGATATTGTTAAACAAATCACTATCAAATATGACAATTTATTCAACTGTTCATTCCCTTATTCAATGGGGTGGCATGGTGCGCCATATGATGGTGAATTACATCCAGAGTGGACGTTACACGCAAGCTTCTTTCCACCTCTTTTAAGAAGCGCCACTGTTCGCAAATTTATGGTGGGTTACGAAATGATGGCTGAAGCACAACGTGATTTGACTGCTGAGCAGGCTGCTAATCGACTTAAAGAATTATCTGATATTCACTACAAGGAGGCTAAGTAATGTCTAGAAGTCAATTTGTAACTGACTTACATGTCGAACAGTTTAAGGTGCAACCAGCGTTAGTTATACATGCTCCGGGTCGAGTGAACCTTATTGGTGATCATACTGACTATAACGACGGTTTCGTGTTACCTGCGGCGATTAACTACGGAACCGACATTGCGGCATCAAAGCGTGATGATAAAGTGATTTCTGTCTATGCACATGATTGTAACCAAGAAAGTGCTGAATTTTCTTTGGAAGATATTCAGTTTGATGAGCAACGAATGTGGCTAAATTACGTTGCAGGAACATTGAAAGTGCTAATGGAGACATTTCCTGATATTCAGGGGGCGGATATGGTGGTTTCAGGAAATGTTCCACAGGGAGCTGGTCTAAGTTCATCAGCGAGTTTTGAGATAGCTATTTTGAAGACTTTTGTAGAGCTTTATGACTTAAACCTAGATGGTGTTAAGGCGGCTTTAAAAGGCCAACGTGCTGAAAATACTTTTGTTGGTTGTAATTGCGGCATTATGGATCAGTTAATATCTGCAATGGGCAAAGATAAACACGCAATGTTGCTTGATTGCCGAAGTCTTACTTTCCAAGATGCCCCTATTCCAGAAGAGCTATCCATTTTTATTGTTAACTCTAATGTAAGGCGAGGCTTAGTTGACAGTGAATATAATCAACGCCGAGAGCAGTGTGAAAAAGTAGCAGCGCATTTTGGTGTAAACGCACTAAGAGATCTAAGTATCGAGCAATTAGAAAATGCTAAAGAACAGTTAGATCCTATTTTATTCAAACGAGCTAAACATGTAGTAACTGAAAATGCCCGAGTGGAGTCTGCGTTGTTAGCTCTGAAAAACAATGATGTAACTTTATTGAGTGGGCTTATGAGAGACTCACATAACTCACTTCGAGATGATTTCCAAGTGACCGTTAAAGAAATGGATGGCTTGGTAGAGATGATTGATGGTGTACTTGGTAACCAAGGCGGTGTTCGAATGACAGGGGGAGGGTTTGGTGGTTGTATTGTTGCGTTAACACCTACTAAGTTGCTTACCGAGTTGACAGAGCTAGTAGAAAAGGAATATCCAGAAAAATTCGGATTAAAGCCAAGTGTCTATGTGTGTAGAGCATCACAAGGAGCATTTAGAAAATGAGTGTTTTAGTTACAGGTGGAGCAGGTTATATCGGTTCACATACTGTTTTGGCTTTGCTAAAGGCTGGACTCGAAGTCGTTGTAGTAGATAATCTTTCAAATGCTTCCGAAGAGTCTATTAAACGAGTTGAAGAGTTAACTAATAAAACAGTAGCTTTCTATCAAGCAGATATTTTGGATATGGATTTGATGTCCTTTGTTTTTTCAAGGCATGAGATTGAATCTGTGATTCATTTTGCAGGTCTTAAAGCTGTAGGTGAGTCATCTCATAAACCCCTAGAATATTATCACAATAATGTGACAGGAACGATGGCATTAGTTGCTGCTATGAAAGATTTTGGTGTTAGTAATCTAGTATTTAGTTCTTCAGCTACTGTTTACGGCGAGCAAAACAAACCTCCTTACATTGAAACGCAAACATTAGGGCTACCATCAAGTCCATATGGAAAAACTAAGTCAATGGTGGAAGAAATTCTGAAAGATTATTGTATAGCTAATGAAAAGTTTAAGGTTGCAAACTTACGTTATTTTAACCCAATTGGTGCGGATGTAAGTGGCAAGATAGGGGAAGACCCTAACGGTATTCCTAATAACTTGATGCCTTTTGTAGCCCAAGTCGCTGTTGGAAAAAGAGATAAACTGTCTATTTTTGGAAATGATTATAATACTAAAGATGGGACTTGTTTAAGAGATTATATTCATGTAACTGACCTTGCTCAAGGGCATATAGATGCCTTAAATTGGCTAGTTAATCAAGAATCAGGTCTTTGTGAAGCCTTTAACTTAGGAACAGGACAACCATTATCTGTATTAGATATAGTGCATGGTTTCGAGCAATATACAAAGCAAAAAGTATCTTATGAATTTTCTTCTAGAAGAGAGGGAGATTTACCAGCATTTTGGGCTGATGCAAGTAAGGCGGAAGAAGTTCTATCTTGGAAGCCAGTCAAAACTCTCCGTGACATGATGGAAGATACGTGGCGTTGGCAATCTGGCAACCCTAAAGGTTACGAGAGTTAATGCAACGTATTGAACTCATTAACTCCAATGGCATGAAAGTCCTCCTCGTAGACTATGGGGCAAGGATAGCCTCAATTTTAGTGCCTTGTAATGGTGAATTATTGGAAATGACAGTAACTCCAAAAGATAAGGCGTTACTGGAGAAAGACCTATTTTACTTAGGTGCTACATGTGGTCCTGTTTGTAATCGAATTTCGAACGCCTCTTTTAGTTTGAACGGCATTGTTTACCGATTGAGAAAAAACGATGGTAAAAACTGCCTACATGGAGGGGAAAATAATATATCTCTTAGGTGAATTAGTTCAGACAAGATCTGACACATCTTCTTGAAAAGTAGAGAGTTACCCGTTTTGATAAAGGTGCTGAATCTTTAATCAAAACAAACAAAGAGGTAACTCTCATGCTTCATACTAACAATCCAATCATTAAACACAAAGCAGGTTTGCTCAACCTAGCTGAAGAACTTGGTAATGTATCCAGAGCTTGCAAAGTGATGGGCGTATCACGAGATACATTTTATCGTTATCAAGAGCTGGCTGAAGATGGCGGCATTGATGCGCTTATTGATAAGTCCCGCCGAAAACCAAATATAAAAAATCGTGTTGATGAAAAAACCGAAAAAGCAGTAATGGATTATGCCATTGAATACCCCGCGCACGGCCAAGTCAGAACCAGCAATGAACTTCGTAAGCAAGGCGTATTTGTATCTGCCAGTGGCGTGCGTTCAATTTGTAGTGGTCAACTTAAATTGGCCACGGTTTTGTATTCAAGCCAGTATCTTTTCTCTGACTCATTTGGGGTTAAACCAGCATTGTAGTGATGCGGCCTAACTGAGCTGTAATAACCAACAATATAGTGTGTTATTTCAGCTCTAGCTTCAGTAAAGGAACGGTAACCCGTTGTGGGTATCCATTCTGTTTTTAAACTTCTAAAGAATCGCTCCATCGGGCTATTATCCCAACAATTACCACGGCGACTCATGCTTTGCTTTATCTGACAACGCCATAGCAATTGACGGTAGCTTCGGCTGGTGTAATGCGTCCCTTGGTCGCTATGGAACATCACACCTTTAGGCTTACCACGCATCTCATAAGCCATCATCAGTGCTTTGCTCGTCAATGCTGTATCAGGCGATAGAGACATTGCCCAACCAATCGGTTTTCTCGCAAATAAATCAATAACAACTGCTAAATAAGCCCAGCGATTGCCAACCCAGATATACGTAACATCACCGCACCAAACCTGATTCGGCTTAACCACATCAAACTGCTGATTGAGATGGTTAGGTATCGCCACATGCTCTTGATTTACTTTTCTATAACGGTGCTTCGGTAACTGGCAACTCACCAAGCCTAAACGTTTCATATAGCCTGTCGCCCTGAAACGTGAAATATCATAGCCACGGTCTATCGCTATCGTGGATATTGTACGAGAACCCGCTGCGCCATTACTTTCACGGTGGATTTGCTTAACGACAGCGATTTCTTTTAATTGCTTGCTATTCGGCTTCTTAGAGCGCTTATTCCAATACTTAAAGCTACTGCGATGAACATTAAATGTTTGGCAAATGGTGAATTCCGCATAGCTCTCTTTGAGTCGTTTAATTAGTTTAAATTGTTCATCGAGTCCGACATCAAGAGAGCGGTAGCCTTTTTTAGAATTTCCTTTTCTAATTCAATGCGTTTTATCTTTTTCTCAAGCTCTTTAATCTTACACTGCTCTGGTGTCATTGGGCTGGCTTTGCTGGTGATGCCTTTGCGTTCATTACGAAGCTGACGCACCCACTTATCCATTGTCGACTTACCAACGCTCATCGCTTCTGCTGCTTCTCGAACGGAATAACCTTGATCAACAACTAATTGAGCAGCTTCTAATCGAAATTCTGGTGTGAAATTACGTTTGCCTGTTTTTGTCATTTTGTCACCTAATCAATTTTATGAGGTGATGATACCACCTCTAACTAGGTGGCCAAATTTGTTATACCACTACACCTTTGGATTTCACGAGAAGATAAGCAAGGAGGAAAGAACACAGAGGATTACTTCTTAGCAAGTAAGGCTCTACCTTGGTGGGCGATAGGAGCTTCACTTATTGCTTCAAATATCTCAGCGGAGCAGATTATCGGTATGTCAGGCTCTGGTTACGCGATTGGTTTAGCAATCGCGTCATATGAATGGATGGCGGCAATTACCTTGATCATTGTTGGTAAGTATATGCTTCCCATTTTCTTGAAAAATGGCATATACACTATGCCTCAATACCTAGAACAACGCTTCGACTCAAAAGTAAAAACAACTCTAGCGCTATTCTGGCTAGCCGTTTACATCTTCGTCAACCTGACGGCTGTTTTGTGGTTAGGTGGCCTAGCAATAGAAACTGTTGCTGGTGTTGACTGGATGTTTGGCATGATTTTCCTTGCTGTGTTCTCAATTGCTTATTCACTTTATGGCGGCCTTAAAGCGGTAGCTTATACAGATATATTACAAGTTGTTTTACTGGTATTTGGTGGATTATTTCTGAGCTACTTAGCGTTAGATGCTGTTTCTGATGGTCAAGGGGTATTAGCTGGTTTTGGCGTGCTTACAGAGCATGCACCCGCGCACTTTGACATGATTTTGAGTCCTGAAAATGAGCATTACATGAGCTTACCGGGTATATCAGTATTAATTGGTGGTATGTGGATAATGAACTTCAGCTATTGGGGCTTTAACCAATATATTATCCAGCGTGCATTGGCAGCGAAAGATGTTAAAGAAGCACAGAAAGGTATTGCTTTTGCTGCTTATCTTAAACTATTGATGCCAATAATTGTTGTATTGCCCGGTATTGCGGCTGTTATCTTGTACCCGCAGCTAACTACACCAGACCAAGCGTATCCTTCAATGATGTCGTTAATGCCTGTTGGTATTAAAGGGCTAGTATTTGCCGCATTAGTCGCTGCGATTGTTTCTTCACTGGCATCTATGACCAATAGTATTTCTACTATTTTTACTATGGATATTTATGCCAAGTTAAAACCGGGTAAGTCGCAACGTCACTATGTACACACAGGTCGAATAGCAGCTTTGGTTTCTCTAGCCATTGCATTAGTAGTAGCGGAGCCTTTGTTAGGCAAGTTCGATCAAGCGTTTCAATATATTCAAGAATTTACTGGTTTCTTCACTCCGGGTATTGTTGTTATTTTTGTGATGGGCATGTTCTGGTCTAAAGCTACCTCAGCAGGTGCGTTATCCGCTGCGATAGGCTCAGCCGTATTCTCGTTAGCACTTAAGTTCCTATGGCCAGAATTACCATTCATGGATCGCGTAGGTCTTGTTTTCTTATTATGTCTTGCACTTTGTGTATTTGTTTCGCTTGCTAGCAAGAGCCAATCAAGTAATGAGAGCGTAGATTTAAGCGAAGTTAGCTTTGATACAACTAAAGGCTTTAATACTGCTGCGGTTGGCGTTATCTTGATCTTGATTGCGTTATACGCGACTTGGTGGTAAAGACCGACAAACCTAAATTACTGGGGCCATTTGGCCCCTTTATTGTCAAAATTAATCGACAACTGATCAACCCTTCTATAATCAAAAACGACGACATGCTAGATTAGGTAACATATCGCCGAATGAGTATGAGCGTAGATATTTAAAAACAGCCTAACTTGGTGTCTAAGATCTTTAGACCGTTACAACCTTTCATCATTAGTAAAAATTAAGATGTTAGTTTATCTGAGGTGAACTAAAGTTGCTGTTTTTATTCGTTCATGTACGAATTCAATTTATTGACTTTAGTTCACTTGTTTTATAACCTGTACGAAAGTTACAGGTTTCGTACATATGAAAGTTGGTTTTGCAAGAGTCTCAACTAAAGAACAAGATTTGAATGTTCAACTGTCCAAGTTGGACGCTCATGGCTGTGAAAAAATATTCCAAGGTAAACAATCTGGTGCTTCCATTAGAAATGAAGAAAAGCTAAAGGAACTCATCGATTTTATCAGGGAAGGTGATGAAGTTATTGTTACTCGCCTTGATCGGCTAGGTCGATCATTAAAATCTATTCTTGAGGCAATTGAAAGTATCCACACAAAGGGTGCTTGTTTAAATATTATCGACGGTTCTCTTAATACTAAAAATGATAATCCGTTTGCTACCGCAATGATTAATTTGTGTGGAGTATTCGCTCAACTTGAGCGGGATTTAATAAAAGCCAGAACAGCAGAAGGTCGTGAAGAAGCGAAAGCTAAAGGCAAACATATGGGCAGATTGCCTGCTTTATCAGACAAACAAGCGAAAGAATTATATAAAGATAAATTAAAGGGGGAATCGATTTCTGCGTTAGCGAAGAAATACTCTGTTAGCCGCCCTACGGTTCACCGAACAATTGAAAGAATGGAACAGCAAAATAATAAATAAAAGGAGATGTTATGTGGTCTGATAAAGAATCAAAAATTGATTTTTTAAATTTTAATGAAACGGCTGAGTCGATTTGTAGTGGTATAACAAATTTGGCCACCTAGTTAGAGGTGGTATCATCACCTCATAAAATTGATTAGGTGACAAAATGACAAGAACAGGCAAACGTAATTTCACACCAGAATTTCGGTTAGAAGCTGCTCAATTAGTTGTTGATCAAGGTTATTCCGTTCGAGAAGCAGCAGAAGCGATGAGCGTTGGTAAGTCGACAATGGATAAGTGGGTGCGTCAGCTTCGTAATGAACGCAAAGGCATCACCAGCAAAGCCAGCCCAATGACACCAGAGCAGTGTAAGATTAAAGAGCTTGAGAAAAAGATAAAACGCATTGAATTAGAAAAGGAAATTCTAAAAAAGGCTACCGCTCTCTTGATGTCGGACTCGATGAACAATTTAAACTAATTAAACGACTCAAAGAGAGCTATGCGGAATTCACCATTTGCCAAACATTTAATGTTCATCGCAGTAGCTTTAAGTATTGGAATAAGCGCTCTAAGAAGCCGAATAGCAAGCAATTAAAAGAAATCGCTGTCGTTAAGCAAATCCACCGTGAAAGTAATGGCGCAGCGGGTTCTCGTACAATATCCACGATAGCGATAGACCGTGGCTATGATATTTCACGTTTCAGGGCGACAGGCTATATGAAACGTTTAGGCTTGGTGAGTTGCCAGTTACCGAAGCACCGTTATAGAAAAGTAAATCAAGAGCATGTGGCGATACCTAACCATCTCAATCAGCAGTTTGATGTGGTTAAGCCGAATCAGGTTTGGTGCGGTGATGTTACGTATATCTGGGTTGGCAATCGCTGGGCTTATTTAGCAGTTGTTATTGATTTATTTGCGAGAAAACCGATTGGTTGGGCAATGTCTCTATCGCCTGATACAGCATTGACGAGCAAAGCACTGATGATGGCTTATGAGATGCGTGGTAAGCCTAAAGGTGTGATGTTCCATAGCGACCAAGGGACGCATTACACCAGCCGAAGCTACCGTCAATTGCTATGGCGTTGTCAGATAAAGCAAAGCATGAGTCGCCGTGGTAATTGTTGGGATAATAGCCCGATGGAGCGATTCTTTAGAAGTTTAAAAACAGAATGGATACCCACAACGGGTTACCGTTCCTTTACTGAAGCTAGAGCTGAAATAACACACTATATTGTTGGTTATTACAGCTCAGTTAGGCCGCATCACTACAATGCTGGTTTAACCCCAAATGAGTCAGAGAAAAGATACTGGCTTGAATACAAAACCGTGGCCAATTTAAGTTGACCACTACATCCCGTAGGTAAGCTAAATAAGTCAAAGTCTCCATTCTTTTTAGGAACCTTGATTGTTTTAAGCTCCATAGAAAAAGGCAACGATGAAATCACACTACGTTTATAAGACCAAAGGTAAAAATGCTTAACAGTGTCTAATCTACGTTTAGCAGTCGAATAACTAAGCTTTCCTGTTTTTACTAATTTGGTTAAATGTTTTTGGTATTGCCATATAGGTAGGGAAGCAACTTGCTCTTCAACACTATCGCTTGGAAGAGGTGCTGCTATGACTTCTTCGTACAATCTATTGTTCTGAATCAGCCAGATAAGAAAAGCTTGAAGATCTTTTGCTATTGGCTCCATTGATTTGTGAGAAAGGTGTTCTCCACTCAAAGTAGCGTAATATGCTTTGGAAAAAGCCGGACTTTGATTTTTGACTTTTGAGTTTGGCTTAATGGAGTAAATACCTAATCTTCTATGGATTAGAAATAAATTCATCTCTAAGCACTCTTTGATTCTGCTCTCACAAGATAAAAGAGGGAACTCTGGATCTATAATATCTTCAGCGTATTTAACTTCTCTTAATTCACTTTCATCATCACTATTAAAATGGGCTTGGCTCCCTAAATTAAACTCACTATATTTTATTGAAACGGTCATTTGCTATATCTCTACTTTCAAAAAATGGTAACAAAATTTACCTGCGATTTCAATAATGAGGTGTTAAAAATATTCTGTAAGTTGTTGTTATTATAAGTATTTGTATAATGAATTGGTGCTGTAAGGCTGTGTGGCGCTCATTGTGTGTTGCTGTTTTTCTCACATCTAAGCGGTAAGTAGTGCATCGAAGTGGGAGGGGGCAAACGGAAAGTAGTATGTTCTAGGTATGAACAATGTTGTTTGGTAGTTCAGATTGTATACTTACTTTTTATTAAGCTTGCTTTAATTGACTAGTTAATCGATTAACGCTCGGTTGCTAATCAACTAGTAAATATCTGAATCAGGGATTTCAATATCGCCTAATTCACCGAGCTGAGAATAGAATGGATGGGTCTCAAATGTATAAGTTTTATCGTCATCAGAATTGCTATTTTTCGAAGCGGCATCACCAAAGCTTGTCATATCACTTTCTATAGATTCGAGTACATCACCAAGTTCAGGGTATTTGAAGTCAATTTTCTTATTCATAGCAAATCTAAGTGGTTCGTTCTTGATAGTTAAAGGTTAGGATGAAGGAGATGAATTATCCAGTTCAGGCGCTATCAAGCGATTGAACTTGCGACAGAGATTGAGAAAGTAACCTTTGAGCGGACCCCTTGAGTGGGTTCCAAAATTGTAATCATTGAAAGGTTTGAAAGGGGTCGTGTTTACCTCAACATGCACGCAGCAAGCCGTTCAAACTTATAAGCGAAACAATATCGGTGATCTTCACTAATATTTTGATAAATGTTAATTTGTTTTTGATGGTATTAATGGTCCTGCTACTTTACACAACTGGTCACTTAATAATAAAACAACTGATAAATTTTGGTGGTATATCTACCTGTTGTTATGGTCACTTATCTAACGGGTGAGATAAAATTATTATTTATCAATAATGGGGTGTTGGTTAGTATTTAATAATGGGGTATCAGGTAACTTGGCGCAAATTGACAGCAACTACTTAACCGCCGTGACTTCTGGTTTAACCTATATCGTTGAGAGATTTAAAGACTTCCCAGGAAGTGCCACCATTAATCTTAACGGTGTAGTAAGAAGTCGTTTAGCATCATTTGCAGAAGAAAATTTGTAGTTTTCATTTCAGAGTATGACGCTTTCGGTGCAGCTAGCACCGAAAGCGCATCGTGGAATCTCTCGGTGTCACTTTATGCGATAACTAGCGATTTCTTAATAAAAATACTCTTTCTTATGTTGAAAAGCATCGCGAAAATGCTCCACTAATAAGTTAAGCTTTTTATCCGGTTGTCGCGAGCGTGGGTAGACGGCGTACACCCCTAAGTTCTTTGCTGCATAGTCATCCAATAACGGCACAAGTCGGCCACTTTTTAAATCTTCGTGTATTAACACTTGTGGTAGATATGCGATGCCAAAATCATTTAGAAGTGCTTGCCTAATCGACTCCAAACTATTAGCGTGAAAGCGGCCAACCACTTGCACATAAAAGTCTGTTTCTTGGTCGCTAAATTGCCAGTTATCTGGCCCCACACCTTCATACTTGTAGATTAGGCATTGATGATCTTTTAACTGTGCCGGATGCGACGGTTTTCCGTGCTGAGCAATATAGCCGGGACTTGCGCAAACCACCCAGCGCGAGTCGATTAAGCGTCTGGCGATCAGTGACGAGTCTTCTAAGTCGGCAGTGCGTATCGCTAAGTCAAAACCGTCATTAATAATGTCAACCATGCGATTGGTGACGATCAGCTCTATTTCGACATCAGGATATAGCTTGCAGAATTCAGCAATAGATCTACTTAAAATAACATGAGCTGAGACAACGGGAACTGTCACCTTTATTTTACCACGCACGGCATCGCCGTAGCCCGTTACTGTGTCTTGTGCATCTTGTAGGGCTTGTTTGGCAAGGCGTGCTTTACCATAAAGTGCATGGCCTGCCTCCGTAAGATTGAGTTTGCGCGTGGTGCGATAGAAAAGTTGTACGTTTAATTCTTGCTCTAAGCGCGAAATACGCTTGCTCACCACTGAATTTGTCATCGCTAGTTTTTCTGCCACTCTTGAGAAAGAGCCTTCATCAACTACTTGTACAAAAAGAAAAATGTCGTCTGCTTTAACCATGCGTTAACCAAATAAAGGGATGATTATGTCAAAAAAGGAAAAAATGATTCTCTTTTATTAATATATATTAATAGTTCTGATAATTGTACATTCCCGCTAATTTTGTTTACCAAAATGACTACAACAGCAAGCACTAGAAAAACAATCACTAGAACGCAAGGGCTGGTAAACAAACATCTAAGAATATAACGATTAGGAGACTTGAGAGTGAGTGAACTTACTCTGGGCTTTTTGGCGTTAATGCCAATTGCTCTTTCAGCATTATTATTGGTCGGTTTGCACTGGCCAGCGAAAAAAGCCATGCCAGTAGTACTATTGGTGACCGCTTTATTAGGTTTATTTGTTTGGGACATGAGCGCCAATAGAGTGATTGCCTCTATTTTACAGGGTATGGGGATTACCGTGTCTGTGCTATGGATTGTCTTCGGCGCTATCTTCTTGCTTAACACGTTAAAACATACAGGTGCTATTGCCGTTATTCGTCAAGGATTTACTCAAGTATCTCCTGATAGACGTATTCAAGCGATTGTGATTGCTTGGTGTTTTGGTACTTTTATTGAAGGTGCTTCTGGTTTTGGTACACCTGCTGCGATTGCCGCGCCATTATTGGTCGCCATTGGTTTCCCTGCGGTAGCTGCGGTACTGATGGGAATGATGATCCAAAGCACGCCAGTATCATTTGGTGCCGTTGGTACGCCAATCGTTATTGGTGTTAACAAAGGTTTAGATACGGTTGCCATTGAGGCGCAATTAGCTAGCCAAGGTTGGACATGGGAGCAATACCTGCAGCTTATCACGGCTGATGTTGCCATTATTCACGCCATTATTGGTACGTTAATGCCATTGTTTATGGTGATGATGCTAACCCGCTTTTTCGGCAAAAATAAAAGCTGGAAAGAAGGCTTAGAGATTTTACCTTTCGCATTATTCGCGGGTATCGCTTTCACTATTCCTTATGCACTAACAGGTATTTTCCTAGGGCCAGAATTCCCATCATTAATCGGTGGTTTAGTGAGCATGGCCATTGTTGTCAGCGCTGCTAAAAAAGGCTTCTTAACACCTAAGAATCACTGGCAATTCCCAGAAAAATCACAATGGCCAGAAAACTGGTTAGGTAAACTGGAAATTGCTGACAACGATCTGAAAGTGACTAAGCCAATGTCACAAGTTGTTGCTTGGACGCCTTATCTATTAGTGGCTGCACTATTAGTTTGCTCTCGTGTGTTTGGTGATTTCAAAGCACTACTTAATAGCGTCAACATTGGTTTTACCGACATTCTGGGTGAAGCCGGCGTCAGTACCGCGTTTAGCCCGCTTTACTTGCCGGGTGGTTTATTACTGATTGGCGCGCTAGCAGCGGTAATGTTGCAAGGTAGCACAACTACGCGTGGTGATGCGCTAAGCAAAGCATTTAAAGAGTCGAGCAAAACTATTTTCAGTGCTGGCTTCGTGCTGATTTTCACTATCCCGATGGTGCGCTTGTTTATTAACTCGGGCGTTAACATGGCTGATTTACCAAGCATGCCAATGAGCAGCGCGCAAATGTTTGCCACTTGGTTTGGTGATGCCTTCCCACTGATCAGCCCAACGATTGGCGCACTAGGTGCCTTTATCGCAGGTTCAAATACTGTTTCGAACATGATGTTCAGCCAGTTCCAATATGAAGCTGCAGTCAGCTTACAGCTATCGCCTGCGATTATTATTGCTGCCCAAGCCGTTGGTGCTGCAGCCGGTAATATGATTGCCATTCACAACGTTGTTGCGGCAAGTGCCACTGTCGGCCTGCTTGGTCAAGAAGGGGCAACCTTAAGAAAAACGGTATTGCCAACGATTTACTATGTGTTATTTGCTGGCGCGTTAGTCATGTTTGCCTTATACGGCTTGCAACTGACTGGTCCACTTGGCTAAACGCTAGAAAAGTTAATCCGTTACACACGTGTTAACGATTACTGATTCGAGATTAATATGGATAAGAAACGACTTATTTCAGATTTAACCGATGCGTTAGGTGAAAACAAAATTCGCGTTGGCCAGAAAAGCACCGAGCATTTTCGCACAGGTTGGCGCTCAGGTGGCGGCAGCGCGCTAGCGGTTGTCTTCCCTGAAACACTGGTTGAATTTTGGCAGGTGTTAAAGCTCTGCGTTGCTGCAGATTGCATTATGATCATGCAAGCAGCAAACACTGGTCTTACAGAGGGTTCAACACCTAGTGGTGATGACTACGACAGAGAAATTGTAATCATCAATACCTTGGCAATGAACAAGCTCTTAGTATTAGGTGACGGTGAGCAAGTGATCAGTTTCCCTGGTACAACCTTACATACCTTGGAAAAAACACTTAAGCCGCTTAATCGCGCACCGCATTCGGTAATAGGGTCTTCTTGCCTAGGTGCTTCGATTGTTGGTGGCATTGCCAATAATTCCGGTGGCGCATTGGTGAAACGTGGTCCTGCGTATACGGAATTGTCTTTGTATGCGTGGGTTGACGAGCAAGGTCAGCTGGAATTAGTCAATCACTTAGGTATCGACTTGGGTGATACGCCTGAGCAAATCTTAGCGAACTTAGAAGCAGAAAAATTCTCGCTGGCAAGTTTAGCGACCGAAGAAAAAGCCAGTGCCAGCGACTACCTTGAGCGTTTACGCGATGTCGATGCCGACACGCCAAGTCGTTTTAATGCCGATACGACTCGTCTTTATGAAGCCAGTGGCTGTGCCGGTAAAGTTGCTGTATTTGCAGTGCGTTTAGATACGTTTGAAGTCGCTAAACAAGAGCAAACCTATTATATCGGTACCAATAACCCTGATACCTTAACTCACTTGCGTCGCCATATTCTCAGCACCTTCAAGCACCTGCCAGAAGTGGGTGAGTATATGCACCGTGATATTTTCGATATCGCTGCCAAATACGGTAAAGACACTTTCTTAAGTATTGAGCATTTAGGTACCGACAGATTACCTAAGCTGTTTGCCTTAAAAGGCCGTGTGGACGCTACCTTAAACAAGGTGCCATTATTGCCTAAGTATATGAGCGATCGCGTATTGCAAGTGGCAAGTAAGTGTTTTCCACAGCATTTACCTGAGCGCATGTTGGCTTATCGTGACAAGTACGAACATCACTTAATTTTGAAAATGAGTGATGAAGGCATTGCCGAAGCGTCTAGCTTTTTGGCGAGCTATTTCAAAGAGAACCCTGACGCTGGTGATTACTTTGAATGTCAGCCAGACGAAGCGGCTAAAGCTTATTTGCAACGTTTTGCGGCGGCGGGTGCTGCCATTCGTTATCAAACCCTACACGACAATACCGTTGGCGATATTTTAGCCTTAGATATTGCGCTTAAGCGCAATGACCCATTGTGGCAAGAGCAACTGCCAGAGTCGATCGCCAGCCAAATCGATAAGTCATTATATTATGGACATTTCTTCTGCTATGTCTTCCACCAAGACTATGTCCTGAAAAAAGGTGCCGATGCCAAAAAAGTGAAAAAAGAAATGCTCGCGCTACTCGACTCTCGCGGGGCGAAATACCCTGCTGAGCACAACGTCGGTCACCTTTATGAAGCAGAACCGGGCGTAAAGGCCTTTTATCAACAGCTTGACCCAACCAATAGCTTTAACCCAGGCGTTGGCCAAATGGACAAGCACAAACGCAACTGTGCTTGCTATTAATCAGTTAAGAATTAAAGTAGGAGAAGCTGACAATGATGCGATTAAGCCAATGTCATAACTTTCATGATTTTAGAAAACTAGCAAAACAGCGCCTGCCGGGCCCTATCTTTAACTACATTGATGGCGGCGCCGACGACGAAACTACGTATCGTCGCAACACCGGTGCGTTTGAAGGCTGCGATTTATTGCCAAGCGTACTGACCGGTGTTGAAGATGTTGATTTATCAACTACTGTGATGGGGCAAAAGCTGGATATGCCAGTGTACTGCTCACCAACAGCACTGCAGCGCTTATTCCACCACAAAGGTGAGCGCGCTGTAGCGCTAGCGGCAGAAAAATACGGCACTATGTTTGGTGTTTCTTCACTAGGTACGGTTAGCCTTGAAGAAATTGCTGAGCTAGTAGATACTCCGCAAGTTTACCAGTTCTACTTCCACAAAGATCGCGGCTTAAACAAAGCCATGATGGAGCGTGCCAAAGCAGCTGGCGTTAAAGTGATGATGCTAACCGTTGATTCAATCACCGGTGGTAACCGTGAGCGTGACTTACGTACTGGCTTCTCAATTCCGTTTCGCTTAACGCTTGCGGGCATGATTCAATTTGCTATTAAGCCAATGTGGGGCATTAACTATGTTACCCATGAAAGCTTTAGCCTACCTCAGCTAGATGCACACATTGATATGGGCAATGGCAGTAGCTCGATTGGTGATTACTTCACTAAAATGCTCGATCCATCAATGAACTGGCAAGATGTTGAAGAGATGGTGAAGTTCTGGGATGGCGAGTTCTGTTTAAAAGGCATTATGACGGTTGAAGATGCAAAACGCGCCGCCGATATTGGCTGTACTGGCATCGTGATCTCTAACCACGGTGGCCGTCAGCTTGATGGCTCTCGCAGTTCATTCGACCAACTGGCAGAAATTGTTGATGCCGTGGGTGATCGTATTGACGTGCTGTTCGACAGTGGTGTGCAGCGCGGTACGCATGTGCTTAAAGCCTTATCATTGGGTGCAAAAGCTGTTGGCATTGGTCGCGGATACTTGTACCCATTAGCCGCAGCAGGTCAACCGGGTGTTGAGCGTATGCTTGGCTTGATGAAAGAAGAGTTGTTACGTGATATGCGCTTAATGGGCTGCAACTCACTGGATCAACTATCACGCGGTAACTTACGTTTTAGATAGCGATTTAGGTGCTAGCCTAACGTTGATATCGCCAATATATTAACAGCAATTAACACGACATAGGTTGCTGGTAGTTAAATTAAAAAAGCCGATACAAATTGAGTTTGTATCGGCATTTTATCATCAACTTCAGGTCACTAATTGTTGGTAGCTTTGTAGTGAACTTGCCGAATTTCAAGAAACTCGCCATTAGCAACTCCCTGCTCGATAATCTTCTCTAACTCAGCTTTGCGATGAAAAAGCTTTGAATTTGGCGAAATGACAAAATGTGATTGCTTTCTCAAGTATTGAGGCTGCCAAGTAGACTTGACTATATCTTCAGTTAAACCCATTTGTTGCAGTACAGTCTTAGTACTCAGATTCGTATGAAAAAAACCGTCAATTCGATTGTGCTTCAGCAGCAATATTTTTTGTTCTAACGTATTAACCGTGATTTTTTTTGATGCCTTATCGTTATCAAATATTGGGAAGACTTCTGAGCCAGTGTTTAAGCCAATGGCAGCGTTGATGAGTTGCCGATAATTGGTGATTTTATCTTTGTCATCGTGATTGACGAAAAGGTACTCGGTAATTGGGCTGTAGGCGGGTTGCAAAAAGGTGAGTGCTGGATTTTCTCGGTAGTTGAGAATAATGATATCGATAGTGCCTTTCTCAAGCTCCTTGATTCGCCGCGCCAATGGCATAGGTTTGATATTGACTTTCAGGTTGAGCTTTTGGCCGAGGTAGCGCATATATTTGGCGTGTAAACCTTTGGGAAAATCTGGCGATACCGATGCGGTAACTACACAACCTTCGGCATGCGAAGCAGTGTCTTGGGCAAACAGAGTAACAGGCGGTGTAAAAAACACTGACAATAGTATGATTATTAGCCGATTACTCATGGTGCGCAATGTCGAAAGCCTTCCACTAATGTTGGTTTGAACACTTGTTGTTGGTATCAACCTCCAGCCTATTTGGTCAGGCGATGTTACGGCAAAACTCAGCTAGCTGATTTAATAATACTTAGCTGAAGGTAATGCCCTGCGTTGACTCAGGCGCTTTGTTTTACTTTAGGTGCTGTCTATTAAGTATAGTGCTCTTCACTCAAGGCGGCTGTTTTTCTTAGGTGGTAGCTGGCTGATACCTGGCTTCTAACTATTTAAGTTATTGAGCAGTAAATAATTACTAGTAAGTGTCAGATTATTTAACACCGTCTTTTGTTGAGAAAAAAGTCGAACTTTAACTCTATGATAATTAGATGTTTTTTATAATGGTGTTGTTTTTGCTAAAGCACATGTTAACTATCATGTTAAACAAACTAACTATTTGTTTAACATAGAAAACATTATTGTTTTATCTTTTAATTAACTTGTTTTAGGTTGTAGCATGTTGAAGTCTTTTAAAAGCCTTTCATTTTTATCTTTATTCCTAACTTTTACTAATGCGCAAGCCAATATTATTATTGATACCAGTTTGTGGACATTGGCAGAATCTCCTGCACGTGGCGGCTCGCAAGGTATTACCAGTGCAAATGGCAATCAAGCAATACAAAATAACAATGCCAATGGCGCTTTAATTAGTGATTTTATCTTTGATGGTGATTTTGTATTTAGTGGTTTTATGACACCGACTTCGGATTTATTTGATGATGACGATATTCTCGGTGTTGTGTTTGGCTGGCAGGACGAACGAAATCACTACCGCTTGGGTTGGGAGCAAGGTGGCTTAAACGATCGTGGTGACCGCGCAGACGGCCGATTCTCCGTCTCAAGTGGTCTGTTTTTAGTAAAAGAAGTTGATGGTGTTTCAAGCACCTTGTTCGAGCAGGAATTGTTTTGGCAAGATGATATTAATTATCGCTTTAGCGTTGCACGTTCAGGTGAGGAAATTTCATTTAGCTTAGGTGGTGTAGAGCAGTCATTTACCGATAATAGCTTTACCACTGGTCATGTTGGCTTTTACACAGAGAGTCAAACCGCACGTTTTTCAAGCCTAGCTGGCCGCCCAAACAGTGCTGAAATTCCAGAGCCAGATACCTTAGCCTTGCTTGGTTTAGTTTTACTTGGCGTCGCGGTGCGTAAATCTCGCCGTTAAGCTAATGCAAGGCTAGTAGTGTGAATGCTGATTTGCCTAAAGCTATAAAGCAGATCAGCTAGTCACTCGGTTATTTCAATAAAACCACCGCCACCGCTGCGTTACTCAGGTTATTGTCAGCAATAGTTGAACTTATTTAGTCATTTTCGACATAGCGACGTTGCTTATTATTTGTTAACGTGAGTAAGTATTAATTGTTACTACTTACAAAGAGTTGATAGGGAAGTTCATGATCCGAGTGCTTTTTAATAAAAAGGGTGGGGTAGGTAAATCAAGCCTTGCTGTTAATCTTGCAGCGATGTCGGCTGCAGATGGTTTACGTACCTTAGTGTTAGATCTGGATACGCAGTGCAATACCTCTTCTTATTTATCCGCGCTTGATATTGGTGATGATGACTCTATCGCGGCGCTATTTGAACAGACCATTACCTTTCATTTACGCAAACGTCCTATCATTGAGTATTGCCAACCAACGAGTTACGAGAACTTGTTTATTATTCGTGGCTCTGAGCGAATTAAAGAACTTGAAAGTGAACTCGATAGTCGTCACAAAATCTATAAATTACGCGATGCACTAGCGACTTTGCGTGATGATTTTGACCGCATTTACATTGACACACCACCTGCGCTGAATTTTTACAGCCTGTCTGCTTTAATTGCGGCAGATAGTTGCTTAATCCCTATCGATTGTGATGATTTTGCACGTCAGGGGCTGTATAGCTTACAGCAGCAAATTCAAGAGATTAAAGAAGATCACAACGAAAGTTTGCACGTCGAAGGTATTATTGCTAACCAGTATATGGCGAATGCCAATTTACCGGGTCGTATTATTCAAGAGCTGATTGAGGAAGGTTACCCAGTTATTGCTGACTATATTCCACAGTCGGTAAAAATGCGTGAATCACATCAACAAAAGTCACCCCTAATTCATATGGCGCCGAAGCATAAGCTAACATTGGCTGTGGCAGCCTGCTATGACGTTATTGAAGAGCAAGCGTCAGCTAGTGAGCCATAGTGCTATGCTTAGGACGGGTCAAGGGCAATAAAAAAGGCTTCCAATGGAAGCCTTTTACTTTTCTTACGCCGCTAAGAGTAAGTTAATAATAACGTCACGATTATTATCGAGTGCGTGTAATGGTGACTTTTGCCGTAGGGTTATCCCAACGGTGACCTTCAGTTAACACAGAAGTGCTTAAACCTTCCATGCTTGGGTCGGTAGCATTGGCGCTAGTCGTTGCACCACGATGGAAGTGTACGCGATCAAATAAATCATCACGTGCTGCATCGAAGCCAGCTGCTGCACCGCCGCCACCTGCTGCTGCTGCCGCAGGACCAGGCATAGTATCAGCCGTTTCAGTGTTTGCTTCTGTGCCAGAGTCCCATGTTGGTGTCATAAAGCTTGCGCTTTGGCCGACAGTCATGTTACTCACATCCATCGCATTTAATGCGGTAAAAGCATCATTGGTATTCACTAACATGGTTGCAAACGATAGTCGAAGGTTATCGGTGTCTAACGCTGGTACAACAAGCGTATAAGTATTACCAATTGAACGCGGTGGAATTGGGCCACTACCTGATTGTGAGTCAAGGTAATAGACAGAGCCCATTGCTTCGCTAAGTAAACTTGCGTTGCTGCCGCCCTCTGCTAATTCTTCAATCGCTACGCTCGCTGGCTCACCATCGGTGAATGCGCTGTAACCTGCCTCATGCAAAATAATTGCTGCTGGCGAGAATGGTTGAGCGTAAGTTAAGTTAGTAATTTGTACTGTGTAGACTGCTGTAGTGCCAGTGCCGTCCTGACCATCTTGACCCGCAGGACCTGCTGGGCCAGCCGGACCTGCTGGTCCTTGCTCACCTTGTGGGCCTTGAGCACCGTCAGCGCCATCGTCACCGTCGTCAAAACAGCCACCTAGGCCCAATGCCAATGACAAAACCAAGAGTCTCACGCTAAGTGTTGACTTTCTCATGATTTACTCCTCCAACTTATGGTGCTGGTACAGTAATAGTAACGCGAGCAACAGGGTTTAACCAACGGTGTACAGTAGAGTCAAGGTCGCTAGCGCCACCTGAATCGCTTGTGTCACCTAAAACGTTACGGTGAATATGTACTGGACCATCTGTACCATCTTCAACTTGACCACTTTCGATAACGGCACCAACACCTGTACCACCTGTGCCTAATGGCACTGGAGAAGCGCCGCCACCGGCAACACCAGGTACGCCATAGCCGCCTAGTGCATTACCTGTACCTGCTTCAGTAACATCAGTACGTGCACTGTTTAATTCGTCGTTTAATTCAGTACCAGCGTCATATGCGTTTAGGAAATAAGTGTATGTGCCTGGTTCTGTTGGGATGACAATTGAGTCTAAACCAACGAAAGCATCGTTAGTTGGTACCAACATAGACAGTAAAGATAAGTAAGGCTTGTCCATGGTATCGAACGGGTAACTAAGTGTCATTGATGGTGCTAGTAAACCACCAAAACGGTGCCAAGTGTTTGAACCATTGTCAGTATCTTCTGGTCCAAGTAAGGCTTCGAAGTTTTGACCGCTAGAAGCTGCATTTTGCTCGTCTTCAATAACACCGGCCTCTGCTAACCATGCTAGTGCAGTTGAAGCTTCTTCACCCACTTCAAATGCGTCAACTGTGTTGTCATGAGCAATCACTAAACGTGGTGTGAAGTTTTGTGCGTGTGTAAGGTTGGTAATGCTAATATCGATAGTTTGCGCGTTGGCGAAGCTTGAAGCTGCGAGCCCGAACGCTAGGCCTGTTACAACTTTGTTAAATCTCATTTTTGTTTCCTCTTATTTTATGTGCTGAGCAACAATCTAAAAGTAGAGGTTTGTTTCTAACTAATCTTCACAAAATTATAACGAATTGATTACAAAAGTATCTGAGGCTCAAGCAAGTGGTTTAAAAGCAACGAATTTACAGGCGTTTCGGTAGGTCTGGTGGTGTTAAATTGACTTGCATGAAGAGCTTATGAAGCTGATTCTGAGGCTAATGTAAATGCCTGTTAAACACCTGCACTGTGCATCACAATCTAGAATACTGTATTACGAATAGGCAAGATTTGCAATCTCAGTCATTGTTACGTTAAATCGCAGCTATTTTGTAATTTTTAAGTGATTTTATATTTATCACAGCGCTGTGATAAATATAAATACGCTCATCCTATAAGCCTGAAACAAAAGTAAGCCTGATCTAGAAAAATTACCCAATCAATTACTGCTTGTATAAAACTAAGTTAAATAGCAGCTAAGGTCAGTTGATCGCGGCCCTGTGCTTTTGCTTTATAGACTGCGCTGTCAGCTCGCCTAATCATGTCGTCGAGCTTTTTATCATCAGGTTTTATCGCAGCAGCTCCCATACTAAATGTCACTGGGTGAGTTGATGGCACACCCGCAATTTGTTGTTGGCTTAATGTCTGTCTTATTCGCTTGAATGCATCTGTGATGTTTTGTTCACTAGCTGCTGGCATGATTAATAACCATTCTTCGCCGCCAATTCTACCTATGTTGTCCGATGCCCTGATACTCTGTTTGCAAGATTGATAGAAGGCTTTGAGCACGTTGTCGCCTGCTTCATGACCAAAATTATCATTAATGGTTTTAAAGTTATCCAAATCAATCACTGCAACCGCCAGCTCAGTGGCATTTGTTTTTGCTTGACTAAACATGACTGCGCCTTTCTCTCGAATATTTCGGCGGTTAGGGGCGCCAGTCAGTTCGTCACTTAGCGCTAAACGAATAAACTTGCGGCGTGATCGAATTTGCTGAAACAAAATCACCAGAATCACTAGTATCAACGCCACGACAGTGCTGGCGACAAGGTAGACTAGCTTTTGCCTCAAATCTTGCTGCGCAATACGTTGCTTTTGCAGTTCATTTTCTTTTTTTAGCAATTCAGTTTTCTGCTGTTCGTGCTGAATATTCATCTGCGTTTGAATTTTCTGCAGTGACTCTTTGTTATTTTTGCTAGCGGTTTGTTCAATATGAGCAATGGCAGCCTCGTACTGCTCAGATGCCTGTTGAAAAAGCCTACTTTTTTGGTAACTGCGTGCTAAAGCAAGCAAATAGCCCTTGCTATGGGTATCGTTGTTTAAGTTAGCAATGTCATTTTCAAGGGCGAGCAACATATTTAGCGCCGTTTGGTGATCCCCTTGTGCGAGCGTTACTTTAGCCAAATTTAATTTACCTAAAGTGATCGATTGGTAAATTTTTGCTTGTTCAAATACCGGTAGTGATTGCTCAATATGATTTAATGCTCGTTGGTAGTCGCCAGTGTTATAGGCAATAGTGGCGAGTTGACTGTGCACGTAAGCGATGCCTATTTCGTCATTCAAAGTTAAGCTCAACGCTAAGCTTTGTTGCAAATATTCTTTCGCTTGCGCTAGGTCTTGTTTATGTATGTATAGCGTTCCGATGTTATAAAGCAAAATAGAGGTGCCAAATTTGTCTTTGTCGGAATCGATAAATGTTAGTGCCTCTTTAAAGTAATGAATTGCTTCGTCGAATTGACCAAGATTTTGGTGCACTAACGCAATGCTATTTACGATTTCCGCTAAAATAAGCCTCATATCGTGCGCTTTGGCAATTTGATAAGCCGCTAGCATGTCTGCTAATGCTTGTTGGTTCTGGCTTGACGCTCTTAATCCTCGCGAACGATTGTGAAGAAAGTGAGCGATCATTTGTGGCATGTTTTCTTGCTCAGCAAGTACTAATGCGTGAGATGACAGTATGATCACCTGTTGCCACTGACCACGCTCATGGGTAAGCAAGATTTGTTCACGCAGAAATCGCATTTTGAGCATGCTTGAGCCCTCTTTGTCAACGCGCGCCAGCCCTTCGTTAATCACCGTTTCTGCGTGATCAAATTGACTGGTTGCAACTAAGGCGCTACTCAATACTGCCATCGCTTGCAGCTCGTTGTAGCTTTGATGTTCTTGTGTAAACTTTTGTTGCAAACTGAGCGCTTTTTCAATAACGAGGTTAGGATCTTCTTTAATGCGATCAGCCAGCGTTTGCCAATATTCTTTACTTTGGTAATCTTCGTCGTTGGCATGGCTATGCAGGCTAATAAATAAGGTGCTTAGCATAAATAAAAGTCGATAAAAATTATTGATACCTTAATCTCCTCGTTATAACCGATGTGCGTTGTTTACCATGTGCAATGTATTCGGCGTAAAAATTTAGCGAGCCTATCATAACAAGCTACCCGATATTGGTTTCTTCTCGTGAGAAAAAGTTCACGAAGAATTAGCTTGCTTGATCTCTGTCAAACCGCTGAATTTGGCAAAACTAACCTAAGAGCTATTGTCTAGTTAACTCACGTTTCTATAAATTCGTAACGCAAACAAATAATTGGCGTTAAATTACGCTGAAACTAGCCTTATATAGGTGGCTTTATTGCTTAGAACTGACCACTCATAATTGACAATGTTTACATATTTAATTCTTTTTGTAACCCTTTCGTTGACATGAGGTGGTTGTGGTGTATTATTGGCCACCGTCAAATTTGTTATTTATGTCTGCAATCTATTGAGGGTTAGACGTTGTCTGCTGTACTTACTAAAGAACAAGAAAGTGCCAGAAATATTCTGGAAACATTTGCCCGTTATGGGGTTCGCAAAACATCGATGGAAGAAATTGCCAATGCAGCGGGAGTGTCTAGACAGTCAATTTATAAAAAGTTTGGCTCTAAAACACGTTGTCATGAATGGACAATAGATACGTATCTTTCGGTGATGTATGGCCGAATATTTGCGGCGTTAACCAATGAACAACAGCCTCCGATGCAAACCTTGCATCAAGTGTTTGACATATTTATTGGTGATGCGATTGAAATTGTTAGTAACCCACATGGCACTGAAATACTAGACGATGTATTTCAGTCAGAAAAGTGCTCAGGGGATGATTGGCCATTGCGTTTAAAAACGCGACTCGCTGAATTTTTAGCGCGCCATAATCTAGTATCCAGAGAGCATGCTGATGGTATCGCGTTTACTTTGATTGCCGCAGGCAAAGGATTGTTACTGGAAGAGTCTTCCCGTGACCAGTTTCTTAAGGAAATGAGCATTATTATCGACAGCGTTGTCGCTGTTAAAAATTAACTATTTGAAGTTAAAAGAATTCAAGATTTAGCTACCGTGAGTGGAGAATATTATGAGTAATGTTGCAAACCTTGCCGAGCATCAAGATAACCTAGCTCAGCTCAACAATGATTTTGAGGTGATGACCTCAAACTTTAAACAAACACCATACCCAAGTTTGCAAGCACGTAAAGATGTTTTGTTGGCACTTAAAAAATCATTAATTGCTCACGAGCAAGAGATTTACGATGCACTTAAGCAAGATTACGGTTACCGCAGCGAGTTTGACTCGTTAATTTCTGATTTACTGTCAACGGTTATGGCGGTGAATTACTCACTGAAAAACGTGAAGAAGTGGATGAAGCCTTCAAAGCGTCACGCTGGCTTAATGTTGGCGCCATCAACGGTTAAAGTACATTATCAACCACTTGGTGTGGTCGGTATTATCACGCCGTGGAACTTCCCAATTTTCCTTGCGCTTAGCCCAGCAATTCAAGCGATTGCAGCGGGTAACCGTGTGATGATTAAAATGAGTGAATTTACGCCTCACGCTAACCAAGCATTGCGTAAAGTCGTTTCTGTGGTCAGTGATCACATCAGCATTATCGAAGGTGAAGCAGATGTTGGTGCGGCATTCTCGGCATTACCATTCGACCATTTAATCTTCACCGGTTCAACGAATGTTGGCCGCATGGTGGCTAAAGCTGCTGCTGAGAACTTAACGCCGATCACTTTAGAGATGGGCGGTAAGTCACCGACGATCATTGATGAAACAGCCAATATGAATATTGCTGTAGACGCAGTAATTGTGGGTAAGTCAACGAACTCTGGCCAAATTTGTGTTGCTCCTGACTATGTATTTGTACCACAAAGCCGCGAGTTAGAGTTTGTTGAGACCTTTGTTAAGCGCTACCGCGAATATCACTTTGAGACTAAAAACAACAATACCCAAACGCATATTGTCAGTGATCGCCAATTTGCACGTATTGAACGCTTCCTAGAAGATGCGAAAGCTGAAGGTGCCAACATTCATGCCGTTAAAGAGCGACAAGAAGGTGATGGCCGTTTGATCTACCCGCACTTATTAACGAATGTGCATGATGGTATGCAGGTGATGAAGGAAGAGATCTTTGGTTCTATTTTGCCAATTAAAACGTACCAAAACATTAGTGAAGTCATAAGCTTTATTAACGACCGTCCACGTCCATTAGCGCTGTATATCATGTCTAAAGATGCACAGAAAATTGACCATATTTTGAAAAACACTCACAGTGGTGGTGTGTCAATTAATGATACGGCAATGCACGTAATGGCTGACGATGCCCCATTTGGTGGCGTAGGTAATTCAGGTATTGGTCACTATCATGGTCACGAAGGTTTCTTAACTTTCTCAAAAGCCAAAACAGTATTACATTCAAAAGCTTGGTTACCTAAAAACCGCTTTATCTTGAAATACCGTGACGTAATGTTTAAAGCATTGCGAGGCTTATTCTTAAGATAAGCTTTCAACTCGCATATCTACGCAATAGCCGGCATCTGTCGGCTATTTTTTTATGAATTTTACGTTGCCTTTACCAGTATTGGTCGTGCGCCATAGCTGAGTTACGTATATACTGCCAAAGATATTGATTTGCATCGTAAAGACAGCTCAGTGAACCGAAACATCCCAAAAGTGAATTTGTTTAGTCGCTATAACCTAGCGGTATTTGTGCTGTTTGTTTTATTGTCATTGTTTGCCATTGCTGTCGGTGTATATCGCTATTATCACGAGCTTGAACACCGCCTTGAACATAATCAGCAGGAACTTGCTGAACAAGCCAAAATTCTTAACCACAGCCTTGAGCAAAGCCAGCAAAGTTTGCTTGGCTTGAAGCAGTTTGCACAATATTACCTAGACCACCCAGAAGAGCTTTTCACTACTCAGCCTGAGCTTGTCCAGCAAGGGGATAGCTATTTTCTGAACAGCCCATCACGTGATGAGCTAACAAAACGCAAACGCTTGCGCGGCAATATCACTGGGCGAGGCCAAATTAGTGGCTTTGATCAAGCCATGTGGCAAGAGCTGGCAATGGCAAATGCATTAACGCCGGGGTTTGTCACCGCAAGCCATAATAACCCAGATGCGACTTGGTTTTATTATCTATCCTTGAACCGTTTTGTCAGCATCTTTCCTTGGATTGGTCATCAAGCGTGGCGCTACTCTGACCACATGCTTAATGAAACTTTTGTTTGGCAAGTGCGCCAGCAAAATTTAGCTGGTGAGCCATTTTTCTGGTCAGAGCCTTACCAAGACGCTGCGGGTCAAGGGCTAAAAGCGGCAATCGGCACTGGGGTATTTCTTGATGGTAACTTTAAAGGCGCGATTGTTATTGATGTTGACCTTGCTAGCTTGCAGCAAAAGCTTCCAACACTGAAAGGTGAGCGGCAAGGCTATGTATTGATTAATCGCGTTGGTAGTGCGCTTGTTCATCGAGCCTCAGATCAAAGAGAGATGACTGCCAATAGCACATGGCGTGATATCGTTCCTGATAGCCTACAAACCTTACCTCAGGTGAATTTGATGAGTTTTAAAGGAGATATGGTTTATCGCGGTTGGTTACTACAAAAGCATTATTTAGCGGTAAACGGCTGGAGCTTAATTCAATATCAAGCGTATGATGATTTTACTGGGCAAGTGAAAAATCGTATCACTTTTAACATCACCATGTTTAACTGCGGGTTAGTGGCGTTTCTAGCTCTAGTTTATGTAATGACACGTAAAACCTTCATTAAACCTGCAACAGAGTTTATTAGCCATATTGAACATTGTGCACAGGGTAGCCCAGGTAAGGTGAAGCCGACAAAAGAATGGTTGCCATGGTTTCGTTTAGTCGAAAATATATTCGGTGAAAACAGCAGTTTATTATTGCAATTAAAGCAGCAAAACGCTGCACTGGACTCCCGTGTAGCCGAGAAAACACAAGCCTTAATTGAGCGTAGTGAAGAGCAAAAAAGGGCTTATGTATTGCTGCGTTCAGTGATTAATGGCATTCCTGAATTTATTATATTTTACGATGATCAGCACTTGCTAACGGGCTGTAACAAAGCTTTCGAGCACTATATCGGCAGCCGAGAAACAGACCTTCTTGGCAAGAATATTCACAACTTGTTATTACCACCGGTTCAACAAGCGCTGAAAAACTTCAGTGAACTACCGGAACGAGAAAGCCGCATTGGTTATCAAGATTTGATTGAAACAAGCGGTGATACCTATGAGGTTTTCTGTACTCGCTATTTTAATGAAGCGGGGCAACCGCTGGGTTCAATTGCTATTTTACGGGATGTTTCAGTACAAACCGCGGTGCAATCAACGTTACAAACAGCCAAAGAGCAAGCAGAGCAAGCGAGTCAGGCGAAAAGTCAATTTTTGGCCAATATGAGTCATGAAATCCGTACGCCAATAAATGCAATTCAAGGTATGATTGCGCTGTTATCAAACACTCGATTGAGTGCGTTCCAACAGCAATACTTGACCAATGCACAAAGTGCTTCCTCTTCCTTATTGCACTTAATCGATGAACTTTTAGATTTAGCCAAAATTGAAGCGGGCAAGCTCAGGTTGAACCTTGAACCAGCTCACTTTGATGGCATTGTTGATCGCGTTTTGCAGCTTAACACGTTAGTGGCACATCAAAAGGCATTAACGCTTGCTGTTGATATAGATGCTGATGTACCTGCTCAAGTTATCGTTGATGAAATGCGCTTAACTCAGGTACTAACCAACCTGATTAACAATGCTATCAAATTTACACATCAAGGCTCGGTTGCACTAAGTGTCACCGTTGCGGGCAAAGATGAGCAAAATGTACTGCTCAAGTTTGCGGTAACAGATACTGGCATAGGTATACCTTCAGACAAACAAGCTCGGTTATTTGACGCATTTGTCCAAGCAGATGAGTCAATGACTCGAGAGTACGGGGGTTCTGGCCTTGGACTATCAATTAGCCAACAAATAATTGAGTTGTTTGGCGGGCAAATCAAGGTCAGTTCGGCACCCGAGCAAGGCAGCGAGTTTAGCTTTGTTATCCCTTTGCGACTGGCTACAACGAGCACAGAAAGGGTGTGTTCAGGTATCAGCATTATCAGTTTGGGCTTTGAGCTACCAGCATCGATGAAACAATCTATTGCTAGCTATCATTGGCAGTACTATTACGCTGAAAGCTTGGCGCAATTAAAAGCGCTTAAGCTAGGCGGAAGGACAGTTGTCTTAGTAAGTACTGACGATAAGGCACAACACGCCTCAGCTAATGATAACCTGTTGGCAATTGAGCAGGCATGCGAAAATATTGCGCTTATTGGCTTATGCCAGCCCATTATGGCAACAATCTCACCGTCGATTACGAATCAATTGTCCAGCTTAAGTTCACCTTATTTATTGTTTGATAGTCCGCTTTATCGTCACACCTTAGCTAAGATAAATAATCATTTGCAGCACGAAAAATTAGTTGTCATTGATACCGTGTCAGTACCTAAACATGCGCAAAAAGAGGCTGTCTTACCCGCGGCACCTGAGCCAGTCCAAGACAAAACAGAGGTATTTCAGCCTGAGGCGATTGACTTATCAAGTGAAGCGAATGAGCAACCAGCGAATGCACCTTTGGCGGGCACATTAGTTGGTGTTTTGGTACTGCTGGTTGAAGATAACTTAGTGAACCAAATGGTTGCCCAAGAGTTATTGGCCTCCATGGGGGCAGAGGTGAGTGTTGCTGAGAATGGTCGAGTTGCACTTGAATGCTTGGCACAATCACATTTCGATGTAGTGTTAATGGACATTCAAATGCCCGAAATGGATGGCTTAACGACGACAAGAAAAATACGCGAGCAAGATAAGTTCAAAGACTTACCCATTATTGCGATGACGGCACACGCCAGATCTGAAGATAAAAGCGCAAGCTTAGCTGCGGGAATGAACTTACATATTGCTAAGCCGGTAAGTGCGGAAGACCTTTGCCAGAGTATTATAAAAGTAATGCAGTTTAGCGCGGTAGATTAGTTAAATATTTTAACAGATTAGTCAAATATCTCGGCAGTATAGTGTTTGGCGCGAATTGCTTGCTCTGACTCAAAAGATAATTGCCCTAGCGGCATTAAGCGTGGCCCTGTTGGATCGCCTAATACAAAGGTTCTGCCTTGATGCACTATGGTTACATCACCTAGTTCAGGTAATAGTTCAAGACCAATAAAAGCATGCTGGTCGATGTAAATCATCACCATTTTTATACGCGGCATTAATGCCCGCAACATGGCAATGGTTAATGTCATTTTACTATCACAATCCCCTTGGTTCTCCCACAGCACTTTCGCTGGCACATTAAAGCCTGCACCAGAAGATGTTAATCGTGACTCAAGTGGCGAGTAAGGAATGTTTTGCACAAAACCAAGAACATAATTAGTCACCAAACGGATATTTTTAACATTCACGATGTCTAAGATCACAGATTTGGTGGAGGCGAGCATGGCAACAGATTCTTGAGCAATGCGAACGTGATCCGGTTTAATACCAGGCGAATTTTGGTGGTCAGTAAATTGATGATAAAACTGGCTCGCTAAGTAATCGTTAAAAATGGCTGTTTCTTGCGAACGGATTTCTCGGCTTGCTTTAGCAACATCGCTAGGGTTGCGCCCTGAGATACTGATGTCGCTGAGTTCATTACCATAGCTAATGCTAATACCTGATAGTGGATTTTGCTTAAGGTACTTACGCACTTCTCGCTGCACATGCTTTACTGCGAAATCTGGGTTGTAAGCACGAAATTTGCGAAATTTTGAAAATAGCGCTTTTTTCGGCAAAGTAAAGCGCATGTTTTGAGTTTGCTGAGCATAGTCGACCCATTGATAGCTAAAGTCATAAGCATCGCCTGCATCTGATTTACTAAAGCGCAGTTGTTCGGCAAACGCTGAGCTTGCAACAATGCTGAGGTAAGTAATTAAAAGGCATAAAATCTTTTTCAAAGAGCAGTTCCAAAAATGATTATTACTGGCTTTGTGGACTATACCGCGAAATCCAGCGAATTTTAAGTTGATGCTTAAAAGCACGATTTTTTGCGGTTTTACTTTACATTCAGCGTGAATTTACTATATTTAAACGCGTGTTTAAATTGCCTGTTTAATATTACCGAGGTTTACCGTGGCTGAATATCAAGTACCGTTAAAAGACATGAGTTTTATTTTGTATGATGTGTTAAAAGCGGATCAGCTTTGGCAATCATTGCCAGCGCTTGCTGAAACCGTAGACCGCGATACTGCGGACGCCATCTTACAAGAGTGTGCAAAAATTGCTGAGCAAGAAGTTGCACCTTTACTTCGTGTTGGTGACGAAGAAGGCGTTAGCTTTGACAGTGGTAAAGTGACCACTGCAACTGGCTACAAAGAAGCATTTCAAACTTACGTTGAAGGTGGTTGGACAGCACTAGGCGGCGACCCAGCATACGGTGGTATGGGCATGCCGAAAATGATAACTGGCCTTCATGAAGAAATGTTGTGTTCAGGTGATATCTCTTTCTCTTTGTACCCAACATTAACTGCTGGTGCGGCGTTGTCATTAGCCAAGCACGGTAGCGAAGAATTAAAAGAAAAATACCTAACAAGAATGTACGCCGGTGATTGGACTGGTTCTATGTGTTTAACTGAAGCACATTCTGGTACTGACTTAGGTATGATTCGCACCAAAGCGATCCCGCAAGAAGATGGTAGCTACCGCATCACAGGTAACAAAATCTTTATCACTGCTGGTGAGCATGACTTAGCAGAAAACATTGTGCATTTAGTACTAGCTAAATTACCAGACGCGCCAGCTGGCCCACGTGGTATTTCGTTATTCCTAGTACCAAAAATTAATGTTAACGACGATGGCAGCTTAGCTGAGCCAAACGGCGTTAGCTGTGGCTCAATTGAGCACAAAATGGGTATTCACGGTTCGGCGACCTGTGTGATGAACTTTGACGACGCACAGGGCTTTTTAGTTGGTGAAATCAACAAGGGCTTGGCATGTATGTTCACTATGATGAACTACGAGCGTATTGGCGTTGGTATTCAAGGTATGGCCGCTGCTGAGCGTAGTTACCAAAATGCTGTTGAATACGCAAAAGAGCGATTACAAGGCCGTGCATTAACTGGTGCAAAATCACCAGAGCAACCAGCTGATTCAATTATGGTTCACGGCGACGTTCGCCGCATGTTATTGAACATGAAAGCATTAACTGAAGGTTCCCGTGCACTTGCTTCATACATTTCAATGAAGCTTGATATTTCTGCCTACGGTGAAGGTGAGACACAAAAGACAAGTGAGTCTTTAGTTGCTTTATTAACACCAATTGCTAAAGCCTTCTTTACTGACTTAGGTTTAGAATCAACGGTTACAGGTCAACAAGTATTCGGTGGTCATGGTTTCATTCGTGAATGGGGTCAAGAGCAGCTAGTTCGTGATACGCGAATTACACAGATTTATGAAGGTACTAACGGTGTTCAAGCAATGGACTTGTTAGCGCGTAAAGTCGTAGCTTCTAAAGGTACACTGTTTCAACCATTTGCTGAAGAAGTAAAAGCGTTTGTTGCTGAAAATTCACAAGCTGAACTGCAAGAGTTCGTTGCACCACTAGCTGAAGCATTGGGTGACTTAGAGTCGTTAACTGCACACCTTATCGAACAAAGCCAAAACGATGTTAATATCTTAGGTACGGCAGCAAATGATTACTTGCACGTATTTGGTTACACCGCAATGGCCTACACTTGGGCATTGCAAGCTAAAGCGGCATTAGCAAAAGTAGACAGTGGTGATGACTTCTACCAAAGCAAGATCAAAACAGCACGCTACTTCTTCGCTCGCTTGTTACCGCGTCGTTTGTCATTGATCGAAACCGCTCGTCAATCTAGCGAAGTGTTATTCGATATTGAAGACGAATTATTCTAATCATATTGATTGAGTAATGAATACCAGAGAAAAAGGAGCACTGCGGTGCTCCTTTTTTATATCCTTAATTGGCAAAAGTGCTAGCCAAGTTACTTGGTATTAATTCCTGCTCAGTCAGTTCTTGCTCGGTTAACCATCGCTAAGTTAGCTACCTTTGTTTAAATTGAGACGTAGCGATTGCTAATTATCAGTTATGCAGTAGGCTAATAGTTAGTCTCAGTGATAACGGCACGATAATCATGCAGCTTCTCGGTTCTTCTACTTCTCCTTACGTCCGCCGAATTCGCGCACTTTGCTTGCAGTATGGGCTTGAATGCCAGCTTGATAGTATTGATATTTTTTCTCCTGAAGGGCGTGAACAACTCAAAGAAAAGAATCCGGTACTTAAAGTTCCTGCACTTATAGACGACGAGCAAACTATTTACGACTCACGTGTAATTGCCCGCTATATTATGAATAAGGCTGGAACTCGCGCTTTCTCTTGGTCACAAGAAAATTTACTCACCTTAGTTGATGCCGCCAATGACTCATTGGTGACGCAGCTGATTTCAATACGCTCTGGCATCGATATCAACGCTGATAATATGTTCTATGGAATTCAGCGCGAACGAATAGCCGATATTTATCAAGTACTGGATCAAGAAGTGCTAAACGGTGCATTTGATCACAGTCACTACCCAACCATTTGCCTCTATTGTTTGCTGGATTGGGCAGAGTTTAGAGAGCTAAAAACGTACCGGGACTACCCTGGGTTAAGCGCATTTGTGGCTAAATATCAGAGTAGCCAATTTTTTATTGATACAGACCCTCGCAATTAGCAAAGCGAATCTTAGCTTGTGCAAGAAGATAACTGTATGAATTTAAGATATTAATGTATTAGTATTGCTAGCGGCTGGACTAGCTATTTGTTATCAAAAGTAATGATGCCAAAGCCAAACGGGTTTGTCTTGCGTGCGAATGCTGAGCTAATAAATTGAATTAATTTTGAACGAAAAAGTCTTTTAGCGAACTCATATTATAAAAATAGAAGGATTTACCTAAGGTAGTGTAATGGCCGATACTGATTTACAAACCATTTTGGTGGTTGATGATAATCCTGACAATATTGATGTCTTGAGCGGTATTCTAAGACCTCAATATAAGGTCAAAGCGTCAGTATCAGGCAAGCTAGCGTTAAGAATTGCAGGCGGCAAGCAAAAGCCCGATCTGATTTTGCTCGATATTATGATGCCTGAAATGGACGGCTATCAAGTCTGTGAACAATTGAAAGCCAATCCTATTACACGCGATATTCCAGTGATATTCGTGACTGCCAAAAGTGAAGCTGAAGACGAGCGTAGAGGTTTTGAATTAGGCGCTGTTGATTACATTACTAAGCCAGTGAGCATGCCAATTGTGCTGGCGCGAATTCGCACTCATTTGGCTCTTTATGATCAGCAGCGGGAATTAGCTGCGAAAGTAAAGCAGCGAACTGAGGAAATAGAGGAAACACGCCATGAAATCATCAAACGTTTAGGGCGTGCCGCGGAGTATAAAGACAATGAAACTGGCATGCATGTTATTCGCATGAGCTATTATGCACGTTTCTTAGCAGAGCGAATTGGCGCCGCGCCCGAATGGGTAGAGCTATTGTTTTATGCCGCACCTATGCATGATATTGGCAAAATCGGCATTCCTGATCATGTGTTGCTCAAAGAAGGTCGGCTAAATGAAGATGAGTGGCGAATTATGCAAAAGCACGTTGAATACGGTGCCGACATTTTAGGAAACCATGATTCAGAGCTACTCTCGCTAGCTCGGGAAGTCGCTTTAACCCACCATGAAAAATGGGATGGTAGTGGTTACCCTAACGGTTTGAAGGGGGAGGAAATACCGTTAAGTGGTCGTATTGTTGCTATTGCTGATGTCTTTGACGCCCTGACTTCAACACGTCCATATAAAAAAGCGTGGTCAGACGAAGAGGTTATTACTTTTTTGAATGAACAAGCAGGTAAACATTTTGATCCAGCGCTTGTGCCAGAGTTTTTGGCTTGTATGCCTCAGGTACTTAAGATCAAGGCACAGTTTTCAGATTAGTAAAAGTGATTTCAGTTAACTGTGAAAAAGTTAGCGTTAATGATTAGACCCCCAGCTTCTTTCACTTTTTAAGTCGTTCACTTTAAGCTTCATTTAGCAACTGACAATATATTTAGAAGGAATAACTCGCGCCGATAAGTGCCATATGCGCAAGTGCGTCGGCATCCAATGTTGAAAGCTTTGTATCTTCAGCAACTGATGTCGTGGTAATTGCGCCTACAATTGACCAATTTGGTGTGAGTTGATAGTTACCGATAATGCCAAAAGTTGCACTGGTAATGTCAGTGCCGATAAGGTTTTGTGTTTCAAACAAGTTGGGAACGGGGGCGTAGTATGACGTGGCAACGGTTGTATCTAGTTGCTCAATTTTGGCTGATAAAGCAATGTTGAGTGCTTGGTAGGAAGCGACCACATAGCTTGTTTGCAAATAGGCATTGTCTTTTGCCAGTTCAGCTGTTTGTGGTGCTAAGGCAAGTGGCTGAGTAGAAAACTGCATCAGTGAATATTGCGTAATTGCAGGCGATAAAAATTGTGCATCAGTGGCGATATTGGGTTCACTCTCAACACTTCCTTTATTATTTGTTACGGCTTGGAGTGCTTGTGCTGCGTATATTTCGTTGTGCTGTAGCCAACTTACTTCAGTATTGAATGTGCGCTGTGACTTTGGTGTATCTTGAATGGTTTGTTGTGCAGAGGTTTCAGGCGAACCACTATCAATAAATGAAGGCTCAACAAATAAACTAACACTTGATGAATTAGGAGCACTTTGTTGAGTAACTAAACCCTGATGAGTTTGTTGGCTATGCTCGAACGCCATTGCTTTGTAGACAATGGTGCAATAACACATCAATAGTGCCGCAATAAACAAATGCTTAACCATGAAATCCCCTTGGTACTTCAACTGCCGAACGTGGGTAATCTAAAGTAGAAAACCAATATGTTTGGTAACTTTTTTGCGATAATTTTTCAGCGGTATTTTATTGCGTTAGCTTAGGCTGCTTAGCTTAAGTAACTTATGTTGGGCAACTACTCACCTTCTAACTCATCACTTTTCAACTAATGCCATTTCAGCTCGCGACTCACCAATATGTGTAAGGTAAGTCAAAGTTGAATGCTGAGCGGGCAGGTGCCGCTGATTTATCGTTATTATGGTTATATAAACGAGTATAGTTGCTATTTTGGAGTGCGGGAGCACATTTTAAGCAATGCTTTTTACTTGTTTGATAAAAAAGAAAATCTTTTGGTATATGAGGCAATTTACTGATTCTGTGTCACAATATCGTCTAATTGAATGAGCAATATTGTGTTACGTTCAACAGTGTTAATGAAAGGAGGATATGTGCGGAATTTACTAGGGCTAGCCTTGTTGTTTACAATAACAGCTTGCAGCCATACTGCCACGCAGCCTGAACAACAAGCGGCAGCGAATCAAAAAACTAAGGTTTGTGACCTACCTTATACCAAGTTCCAATCAACGGTGACGGGGTACTGCCAAGAAGCCGCAGCAGAACTGCCAAAAACGATTCCCAGTGAAACCTTATCACTTGAATTTCGTCCCGTTGAACAAATCCCTGAAGTCTTTTGGTTTAATCAAAAATTAGCCTACACGCTAAATCAGCAGCCTAACTCAGCACCTTTAGCATTTGTGATTGCTGGCACTGGCGCGGCTCATGACAGCCCAAAAATGAAGACACTGCAAAAAACACTGTTTAGTCAGGGTTACCATGTTGTTTCATTGTCGTCACCAACTTATCCAAACTACATCATTAATGCGACAACTCGTGACGATATGGTGGGCGATTTAGCCAAAGACGCTAAGTCGTTATATGCCAAAATGTCAGCAATTTATGAGCAACTGCAATCGAGTCACAACGTTAACGCGACGAGTTTTTCGTTAACGGGTTACAGTTTGGGCGGGGCACACTCTGCTTTTATTTCTCAGTTAGATGAAGAGGCTAAAGCCTTTAACTTTGAAAAGGTCGTACTCATTAACCCGCCAGTTAGTTTGTACAATTCGGTGCAAATATTAGATAGCTATTTGGACTTAGAGTACAACCGTCCTGCGGCGGTCGCCATGGTTGACCGCATCTTCGATCGCTTAGCAGAGCAATATGCATTGCAAGAGTCGTCTGAGCTTTCACAAGAAAGCATTTATTCGCTATTTGCTGGTGCCAATATGAGTGAAGAAGAGCTGAAGTTACTTATTGGCGCATCGTTTCGCATGTCGTCAGCAGATATGATGTTTGCGATTGATGCAACCTATAATATTGGTGCATTAATCTATAAAAATCATAATATCAGCAAATTTGAAAGTATCACTCATTCAATGCATCGTGCTGACGACATTACTTTTACCCGATACTTTGATCGCCATATGTTGCCTTGGACACAGAAGTTAGAGCCAAACGTTACTCGTGACGACATGATTGAGCGCTTGAGTTTAGTGGCAATTGAGGACTACTTAAAATCGGCGGAAAAAGTCACTGTAGTCACAAACCAAGACGATATCATTCTAGCCGAAGGTGAAGTGGACTATTTACAAGAGGTTTTTGGATCTCGCGCACAAATTTTTGAACGTGGTGGTCATTGCGGCAATATGGATCGTCACAGCTTTGTTGAATACATGCGTGGTCAATTTGTTGGAGCTAGCACCCTATGAAGCTTAAAACACTAAACTTTCAGCATATTGCGTTGGCACTCATCACCCTGTTGCTATCAGCTTGCTCAGCAAAGCCTCAACTGGCCGAAAATACTGAACCGCCGCGTGTAAAAATCGCTGACGACATCAAGCAACATTCGTTATTTGAGCGTTATGCCGATCCATTTGAAGGGTTTAACCGTCGTATGTATTACTTTAATGCCAAAGCGGATGAATACGTGCTGCTGCCTATTGTTTCTGGATACAAAACGATTACGCCAGATCCTGTTGAAAAAGGTGTCAGTAACTTTTTCAGTAATTTAGGCGAGTTACCAACGCTGGCTAACGCTCTGTTGCAATTGAAATTTGATGTGGCTGCTACATCTTTTGCTCGGTTTGCGCTCAATTCAACCATTGGGCTGGTTGGCTTATTTGATGTGGCTTCACCAATAGGCTTAAAAGAGCAAAATGAAGACTTTGGCCAAACCCTTGGTTACTGGGGCGTAGGCTCTGGACCATACTTGGTTTTACCTTTACTTGGGCCGTCGTCAATGAGGGATGCTACTGGGCTAGCTGTTGACACGCTTGGCTATCGAGAGCTAGTTAAAGAGTTAGATTTAACCAGTGAAGAGGAACTATTTTTGGATGCACTGCGCAGTGTTAACGGGCGTGCTAATGTACCATTCAAGTATTACCAAACAGGCTCTGCATTTGAATATGAGCGAATTAAGCTACTTTATATGAAATTTAGAGAGATACAAATAAAGCGTTAATTTAGCCAGAAAACTAGCGCTTTATTTCAGGGCGAGCTGTTAAGCTTTGTGTTGCAGCTCGCTTGATATTACTTTCAGCTCTCGCTACCCCAAGAGTTCCCTTCTCAGCTAACTTGATGTGACTTACTCGCGAGCTAGGCTAGCAATATTGTGCACTGCCGATTAAACATTCACCTAAATCCATGTATACTTGCGCCCCTTGCATTTTGTTAGATCAGATTGGGGCAATCACTTGTTAGCAGTAGTACGAATTATTATCTTAGCAATCACGTTAATGGCGATTTCTATTTATGCCTGCATATTTAGTTTGTTACGACCATTTCACCGTAATAATGTTTGTCATGCGGCACAACTCCTTGGCAAGTTGTCAAAAGTTATCGGCTTAGATGTCGAAGTAAGGCTACCTTATGATGTCAGCAAGCATGAGCCCGTTGTCTATGTCTGTAATCACCAAAATACTTACGACATTTATACATTAAGCGGTGCGGTTCAGCCTAATACTGTGAGTATTGGTAAAAAAAGCCTGAAATGGATACCGTTTTTTGGTCAGATGTACTGGCTAACTGGCAATATCCTAATCGACCGTAAAAATACGGGCAAAGCAATCAATACCATTGCTTCAAGTGCCGATAAAATGAAAGAGAAGGGCTTGTCTGTATGGCTGTTTCCCGAAGGTACACGTAGCTACGGGCGCGGTTTATTGCCGTTTAAAACAGGCGCTTTTCGCACCGCATTACAAGCTGATGCGCCAATCGTGCCAATCTGCGCTAGTAATACCCACGGTGTGGTAAAGCTTAACCGTTGGAATAATGGCAAAATGATTATTGAATTTATGCCACCTGTGCACTTCACAGAAGAAGATAAAACAAATATTCGCGCTATGGCTGATCGCGTAAGAACGTCTATGCTGGAAAGAATCCAAGCATTAAGTTTAGAAGCGGGCACAGAATTACCGTCGAACAACGTAAAGAGTAAAGGTAAATAAGATGACAAATGAAGAGCTAAGCCATTGGACCGAGTACACAGAGTCTTTGGTGAATGAACTACTCGAAGATGGTAGTAACGATGAGGTATATCACACCATAGAGCATCATTTCTCGTCTGCTGACTTTAATCTATTGGAAAAAGCAGCTATTGCCGCGTTTAAGATGGGGCTAGAAGTAGAAGAGCCAGAAGAAGCAGAATTAGAAACAGGTGAAAAAGTATTTGCCTTTGACATAATTACCGAGCAATACTTAGACAGTGAACTAATTTTAGACGAAACCCAAAAGATGGTGCAATTAGCTCAGCAGTGTAATGTTGACTATGACGGCTGGGGCACCTATTTTGAAGAATAGTTAGCGAATAGGCTAACGCGAATATACAGCTGATTTTAGGAGAGTACCGATGGAGTGGTTTAGTCAGTTATTACAACCAGAAGTTTTATCATTGTTAATTCCCATCGTCGCAATTGTTGGTGCGTTTGCTGTAGCAGCGCTTAACGCACACCATAAACATCAAGAGCGCATTGAGAAGATTAAGCAAGGATTTAACCCGGAAAAGTAAATCTCAAAACACTGCAATATCAATCCCCCCAATTTGGGACATATGCAAAAAAGAGCGAAGTTCATTTAAAACTTGGCTCTTTTTTGTATTTATCGCTAGCTATTTTCCATCCGTATTAACAGGCCCTAATAAACACTACACTTTAGCACTGCCATGAGCACCTTGCTCGGTTAGCTCGAATGGCGTTTTACAGCTAAACAATGAAAATGCAGCAGGCACAAAATAGAACGACAACAAGGTCGTTAGCACAGTACCGCCGGCAATCGCGATAGCAAATGGCGGCCAAAAACCCCCACCTGCCAATATTAACGGCAGGAAACCACCAACCGTCGTAATGGTTGTCGAGGTGATATGCCGAGTACAATTTTGCACACCTTTAACAATGGCTTGTTTATCTCCTTGAACGGCAAGTGGATCTGCTTTGAGCTCAGCAATAATAACAATAGCTGCATTGATGGCGAGGCCCATCAAACCCAATAAACCAATAATTACCGTAAAGCCAAATGGGTGATTAAATAGGTAAACACTTAATAAGCCTAAGCCAATCGATTGGAAGGCTGTGAGAAAAATAATAGCGCTGATTCTAAATGAGTTGAACGACAGCACTACCACAGTCACTAGCAAGGTAAGGATAACGCCAATACTCGCGAGTAGTTTGCCAACGGCCGTATCGCGCTCTGCAGATTCTCCACCAACTTCAATACGATAGCCACTTGGAATATTAAAATTGGCATCGGCCATATTTTGTTGAACGCGATTTAGCACCACAGAGGGCAATATACCTGCGCGTAAATAGCCTTCGATGACATTAACACGCATCCCGTCACGATGTGGAATAGCGCCACGTGAAGGCTTAATTTTTAGCTCAGACAGGGCTGTTAGCGGGACCATGGCAGTACCATTAGCCGCAAGTAAATTAACATTAGCAACATCAACTAACTCGTTACGTGCATCATTGCTAATGCGTACGCGCACAGGAATAGATTCTGTTGCCTCAATAACTGAGCCATTGACTAAGCCAGATAACGATTGGCTCATTTGCTGGGCAATATCGACCAAGTTTAAACCTGTTAATGCTGCCGCATACTCGTCGGTTTGCACCCATACCTTTGGTGTGCCTGGTTGCAATGTTGCGCGGGTGTGAACAACATCTTCTGTTGCCATCATAATTCGGCGTACTTCATCGCCAATGGTTTTGAGCGTGTCTAAGTTTGGTCCGAAAATACGCAGTTCAACAGGGGCATTGAACGGTGGCCCTTGCTCAAGTTTACGCAGCAAAATTTGTGCACCGGGAAACATGTCGTCAAGCTCTCGCTGAATAACGGGAATCAGTCTATTCGCGGCTTTAAAATCAACAGCGGTGATCATTCCTTGGGCATAGTTTTGCAGTCCGTCTTTATTGGGGATCATGTTGTAGTAAAACGACGGTGCATTCTTGCCGATAAACCAGCGTACTTTGTCGATACCATCAAGTTGATATAGGTATTGGCTGACTTGTTCTGCTTTAGCGCGAGTGTTATCGATACTGCTTTGTGCGGGCATAAAGAGCTCAATTTGAAACATATCCCGATCCGAAGGCGGGAAAAATTGCTCTGTTAAATGTTGCGCCGCAATAAAGCCAAATAGCGGTAAACAAAACACGGTAATAACCGCTGTCCGGCGATAGTTGAGGGCAAGGTTGACACTTTTTTCAAATGCTTTGCTAAGATGCGTTAATTTTATACCTGAGTTGTACCAAACGTGTTTATCGCCCGTTTTCTTCGCGACAAAACGACCGGCAAGGCCAGCAACGATAGTGTGAGAAATAATATAAGAGCCTATCAGTGAAAAGATCACACTTAGCGCAATACCGCCGACAAACTCGCCAGCTGGCCCTGGCATGAGTACGACAGGCATAAAGGCTAATATTGTGGTTACGGTTGAGCCTAATAACGGCAGCCATAAGTGTTTAACGGCGTAAGCAACACTGTCTAGGCGTCGCATACCTTGCTGGCGTTTAAATTGGATCGTATCCGTCATTACAATCGCGTTATCAACCATAATGCCTAATGCCACAACTAAGCCGGTTACCGACATTTGATGGATCGGCAAACCATATATATTCATGACAGCGAGCGTGAAAAATACGGTTAATGGCAATGAGGTTGCAACAATTGCTGCGCTGCGCCAACCCAGGGTAACCAGCAATACTAAGGAGATAAGCACAAAGCCTAGCGCAATATTGCTGACCAATTCGCCTAGGCGAGTTTCCGTGTAGGTGTTTTGATCGAAGAGCACTTCTAGCTCAATTGAGGACGGTAGCTTAGCTTTATATTCTGCAAGCGCTGCTTCTACTTCTTTAGTCCACTTATCGATGCGTAAGTCAGGCAGCATTCGTGTGGCGACAACCAGCGACGCTTGGTTATTTACTAATGTAATTTCACGAGCTGGCCAAGTCAGCGTTTTATCAACTTCAGCAATATCTCCTAAGGTGATTAAGCCGCCGTGCTCATTCGTTTTTAAGGGAATATTGCGTATTCGCTCAACAGTTTCCAGTGCTCCCGTTAGCTCTACTTGCATTTGATTGTTAGTGTTAACCAGTTGACCTGCTGCGACTTTGGCATCTGCCATCAGTATTTTTTGAGAAATTTGCGCAGAGCTTAGTTTAAGTTGAGCACTTTTATTGTCATCAACTTCAACTAGGATTTCTTCCTCCCCCTGTCCGAATATTGTGACGATATCGGTGCCAGGGATAAGCCTTAAGCGGTTTTGTAAATCATTAGCGTAGCGGCCTAGGCTGGCAATGTCAGGCTCGCCTTGTTGTTGCCAGTTTAACGCGATGAGCTGGGTATAGGCGTACCCTCGATCGTCTTCTAACGTTGGCGAGAGCGAGCCTTTAGGTAATTCAGGTTCAACTTCCGCAATTAAATCGCGAATTCGAGACCATATTGGGCGGGTATTGACAATCTCATCTTTAAGTTTGATTTGAACAACGGAAAGGCTTGGCCTAGATGTTGAGGTAATGAGGTCAATTTCAGGTATTTTCCTCAGTTTTTGTTCGATTTTTTCAGTAATCAGCACCTCAATCCGCTCGGCACTTGCGCCAGGCATTTGGGTCAACACGCTGGCGTTACGGTTTTCAATATGCGGGTCTTCGGTTCTCGGTAACGTGGAAAGTGCGCCAAGGCCCGAAACAATCAATAAGGCAATAACCAAGGACATTACGCGGCCATTGCGAACAAATGAACGGATCATTGCTCAGCTCCAGCAGCTCTAACTACTTGGCCCGGTACAAAGCGATGAAGGCCTTCCTCGATAATGGCTATCTTAGTTTCATCTAGGCCAGTGATGTAAGCCATCGAATCTGTTGTATGCACAACATTGACTGTATATGGCTTGATGACAAAGTGGCTGTTTTGCTCAACTGCCGCATAGATATTCCATTGACCTCTAACCCCATCGGTAATGGCAGTAAGTGGCAGCCAATAACCTGCTTGAGCAATTTCTTGCTTGATGGCAACACGGGTAATTAAACCGCTGACGTTTTGCTGGGCTTGGTCAAGCACTAAACGGATATTAACAGTTCGAGTGGTTGGATTGATTTGTTGCCCTATGGCTTTAATTGTGGCGGTATTTTGTTGTTGGGCGATGGTGACAGGTAACTGTTCACCAAGCGTTAAACTGGCAGCAACTTTGGCGGGTACGCCGATGGTGATCTCTTGCTGGCTTTGTTTGAATACGGTAAAAGCTGGCGAGCCTGGACTGACTAATTCACCTTGAGAAACAATACGTTCGTTGACAATGCCATCATAAGGGGCGCGTAACTCGGCTTTTGCGATTTGGTAACTCAAGGCATCGTAAGAGGCTACTAAGGCATCCTTATTTGCCGTTAGCACGCCATACTGCGCTTCTAGCTCGTCTATGTTTTGCTCGGACGCATATTGTTTACTGATTAGGGATTTAACTCTTGCCAAGTTTGCTTGGTTCAAGGTGAGTTGCGCCTCAACTTGCGCGATTTGTGCTTTGAGCTCGTAGGCGCGAATATTAAGCAGTTCAACATCGAGACTGGCAAGTAATTCGCCGGCTTTAATGGCATCACCACTGTCTTTAATCACTTCAGTAACGCGACCGCCAAACTCAAAACTTAGCCTGGTTTGTTGCTTAGCGGCAATTTCGCCGATGTACTCGCGGGTAATGGTATAGCTAGTTTGTTGGTTGATTTGCTCGATGCTTGCGGCGTGAAGGTAAGGGGTATCGTCTGTCTGGCCAACAGCCTGCTCTGAGCAAGAGGTAACACTAACGCTCACTGTTATTGCAATGGCTAATTTCTGCCAAATGTTTAGTTTCAACCAAGTGCTAGCTGAATTAGCGTTATTCATAACCATCCTTATCCATATACATTTTGCCACTAACTGGCATTTGCTAATAAATTAGTCTTTACTGGACTGCCCAGTCTATTCAGTCTAGATGAAGTGTACTGGACTGTCTAGTCTACTTTAGCTACAGTATTATTAATGTTTCACTTTGCACATTAACGCTATGCAAATAAACACCACGCAAATAAAGGCAATGCAAACAAACTTTAAGTATAACGGCACGCACGATGACTAAACCTCGCAGTCGAAACCGAACTAAGCAGCAACAAATTCTTAATGCTGCCACTGAGCTATTCACTGAGCAGGGCTATCATGCCACGAGTATGGCGCTCATCGCGCAACATGCAAATGTGTCTAAACAAACAGTCTATAGCCATTTTGGCTCAAAAGAGGAATTGTTTGCTGCTGCCATTGAACAAAAGTGTGATACCTCAGGCTTGCTAGACATTAACCACATCGACTTGTCAGATCCCAAAGCCGCTTTACTTGCCGTTGCAAAGCGATTTTTTCTTATGGTTACGTCAAAAGAGGCACTTGCCGTTCACAAAATTTGTGCTTATGAATCAAAAAAGTACCCACAATTATCAGAACTCTTCTACCAGGCTGGCCCAGAGCGCTTAACGGCAGATGTCGCAAAACTGTTAGCAGAGCTCAATGCGCGTCAGTTGATCAGTATTAAAGCACCTCACACAGCGGCGGTGCAGTTCTTACTGCTGATGAAAGGTGAAGCTTGGGGGCGCGTTGAATTTAATACGCCTAAGCAGCTTTCTAACGCAGAAATTGATGAATATTTATCTGACAGTGTAGATTTCTTTTTACGTGGCTATAGCTCAGAATAAACTGCGATAACCTTGCTTTAATAATTCACAATATTCAGGGTTACATTCGCTTCACATTTTGCTATAACGCTGTCATTAAAATTATTCTAATCGTTTTAAAGGATTCTTTATGCCTGCACCTGTTAGGCCGCTCAACGCTGTTGACCACGGTAAAGTAAAAATTAACCCATCACGTCATTTTGCTCACGTTGAAAAAGAGCAAATTGTGCCACTTATCGTTCACGAATTTGCTAGCACGGCTGCGGAAATGCCAATTGTATTCGTGAAAAACTCTGAAACAGGTGAGTTTACACCAGTGGCAATATTAGGCTTTGAACAAGGTGAAAACTTGTTTTATGGCCAACAATGGCTTGCGAGCTATGCACCAGCGGTAATCATGCACCATCCGTTTGCGTTGATGCCTGCACAAGATAACCCAGAGCAAATGCAATTGGTTATTTCAGAAACTGATGAAGTGCTTAATGGCACTGAAGGTGAAGCGTTGTTTACTGAGGCTGGTGAAGAAACCCAATATTTAGAGCAGCGTAAAAATGCATTAGGCAAGTACTTTGAAAATACTTTTATTACTAAAGGATTTGTTAATTTCCTAGTAGAGAAAGCGTTGATCGTTGAGCAAACGCTGAATCTAGAAGTAAACGGTCAAAAACGTCAGTTAAATGGAATTCACCTAATTGATGAGAAAAAGCTTAATGCCCTACCTGATGAAGACTTCTTAGAAATGAAAAAGCGCGGTTACCTATCACCGATTTACGCGCACCTATTGTCAATGCAGCAGTTTAATAACTTAGCGAAATTGAAAAACAAAACAGCGTAATTGTTGTTCGAACAATTAGTAAAAAAACCGGCTAAATGCCGGTTTTTTTTTATTGGGTGAATAGTTGGGTGAATAGTTGGGTGAATTGTCGACTAAATTGTCGAGCGAATTGTGATTCCCGACAGAGCTTAATTCGAATTCTCTAACTGCTTGCCACTATAGCTAGGCTTTTGGTGCATAGTGCCAGCTGCGTCAGCCAGCTCTTTTGGCATGTAGTTCTCGTCATGCTTTGCTAAAACCTCAGAGGCCTGAATAATAAAACCATCGGTTAGTACGCCGTTGGCAACAATACCTTGTCCCTCACGGAACAAGTCAGGCAAGATACCATCGTACTTAACGGTGATCATAGGGTCATTCGCATCAAAGCTAATCGGCATTTTCATATCAGCGAGTCTAAAGGTGACTTTTAAGCTGTCAGGATCACGATTAACTGTTTCTGGTACGACTAAGCCACCCACACGAAGTCGCTGACCGATTTGTGCTTTTAAGCCTGTATCTTCTTTGCCATAATGGATTTCAGAAGGTTTATAAAATAAATCGATATTTTGGCTAAGCGCGTACAGAATTAGCCCTGCGACGACACCTAATCCTGATAAAACGGCGACAACGATGGTTAATCGTTTTTTCCTTCTAGGATTCATGCGTTACCTCTTTATTACCTTTTTTATTGCCGGAGCTTAGCTTTTTGCCTGTTGGGCTGCTTGTTGCTCAGCGGCAAGTTTTAATTTTTGTTCACGTTTAATTTGGCTAGCAATTTGCCCTTTAATTGCTTTGCTCGCTTTGAGACTGCTAACAATTAACAGCAAAAATAGCACGATTGATGCGCCATAGCTTAACCAAACAAAAAAGCCATAGCCACCCATATCGAGAAAGGCAGAAAAACTGTCAAATTGCATTAGTTACCTCCGGCGTTTGCTTGCTTGTTAGTTGCAAGGTGAGGTGCATTGTCATCACCTGTCACGAGCGTGCGTACCCAAGGGCGCATTTTATTGCGTGACAGTACTTCGGTTTGAAAGCGAATACAGGCGATGTAGCCAGCTAAACAGCCAAACCCAAAGAAGCACAGCAAAAATGGCCAGTACATTTCAGGTGCCATGGCTGGCATACCGAGTTTAGAAACTGTTGCACCTTGGTGTAGGGTGTTCCACCATTCAACCGAATACTTGATGATTGGAATATTAATCACACCTACCAGTGACAGTATACCTGCGGCTTTACCCGCCATTTGCTTGTCATCGAAAGCGTTGTGCAATGCGATAACGCCCAAGTACAAAAATAATAAAATAAGCTCTGATGTTAGGCGCGCATCCCATACCCACCAAGTGCCCCACATAGGCTTACCCCATGCGGCACCGGTTAACAATGCGATTGCAGTAAACACTGCGCCAATAGGTGCCAGTGCCGCCGCAGAGGCGTCGGCCAGTTTTACCTGCCAAACTAAGCTAGAAAGTGCCGCAATGGCCATAGCAACGTACAAGCTCATTGAGAGGATTGCACTGGGTACATGCACGTAGAAAATACGAAAGCTATCACCTTGTTGGTAGTCTGCCGGTGCAAACAATAGTGCCCAAACTAGACCAGTACTCAGCAGTACAATGCTAGCTAAACCAAACCAAGGTTTAATTTTTTCAGTGAAGTGGTATGACACTTCAGGGTTAGCGTATGGGTGTAACCATTTCCACATTTAGTTAGTACTCACTTTTAAGGCGGCTCCAACGGCAAAAGGTGCAAGCGTTAGTGAACCAAAAAACAGCGCGGCAATTATAGCAAGTTGTCCATTGTAGGGTAAGCTTAAGCTCGCAGTATCAATGGCACTGGTGGCAAAAATGAGCACCGGAATATAAAGCGGTAGCACAATCAAACTCAGTAACACCCCACCTTTTTTAATGCCCACGGTTAGTGCTGCACCAATTGCGCCAATAAAACTTAATACGGGCGTTCCCAACAATAGGGTTAGCATTAAAGCAGAATAACTTTGCTCGGGTAAATGCAGTAATACCGCCAATAGTGGCGCAATTAAAATGAGCGGTAAGCCTGTTAACAGCCAATGCGCGCAAATTTTTGCCAAGGTAAAAATAAATAGCGGCTGTGGGCTGATCAGCATTTGCTCTAGTGACCCGTCGCTGTGATCGGCTTTAAACAAACGATCGAGTGAGAGTAGCGTTGCCAATAATGCCGATACCCAAATAATCCCCGGTGCTATTTTCGCCAGTGTATTGGGCTGTGGACCTATACCCAGCGGGAAAAGAGTGATCACAATGATAAAAAACAACAGCGGGTTAATCATTTCGTCCTTATGACGAAAGGCAATAATGAGATCGCGTTTTAGCGTTAACATAAATGCTTGGCGGTATGACAATGCCCCTGCTTGGCGATTCGATGCGTTTGTCATATCAAAATAACCTATAACTGAGTTCGATAGTTTTAACCAAGGCAGGATCAATCGCTAAATCTTGGTGTGTCGTTAATATCACACAGCCACCTGCTTTTGCATGAGCAACAAACAGAGCTTCGAGTGCGGCAACGCCTTGTTTATCAATGGCGGTAAACGGCTCGTCTAAAATCCAGACTTTGGCTTTGTTTTGCCATAACCTCGCCAATGCGATACGACGATGCTGGCCAGCACTTAAATGCGATGCGTAACAGTCTTCAAAACCCAATAGGTTAACGTTTGATAACGTTTCTTCAGCGAGCTCTGGATCTTCACCATTGAGCGCTAAATTAAAGGCTAAGTTCTCTTGCGCGCTAAGCTCAGCTTTAACACCCGGCATATGGCCTAAATAAAGCAAATCTTGGCAGTAAACTTCAGGTTGCTCGTGAATCGAGAGAGTTTTATAAAAAATATCGCCTTCAAATGGCATAGACAAACCAGCGAGAATACGCAGTAAGCTGGTTTTTCCGGCGCCGTTAGGGCCAGCCACCTGCACAATTTCTCCTGGCTGGATGGCGAAAGATAGGTGCTCGAACAGCACGCGATCTTCACGAATGCAGGTTAATTGCTTGGCTTGGATCAAAGATGGTGTGTCAGACAAGATAACTTCAGCAGGTTAGGGCGAGGTACAACTTTTTTGGCCAATTCGCCGTAATTGATAACGAGCGTTAATCATACTACAAATTGGCGCCGACAAAACAGTCTGACATACGATGAGTCTCGCTTTTGTTGTGTTAAATCATAAAAGCATGCGATTAGTTGCGAATTGTTACGGTGAAAAAGCTGAAATAAAGCAAAATTTAATGGTAAAATCGCCGGGTTTTTCAACGGCATGAAAGCGCATTATTCGCTGTTTATAGACACATAAATTATGCGGGTATTATTGGTTTAACGTGATTTAGCGCATTTACACCGCGGTAGGTGTTAACAAGTCAGTGCTGAGAAATTATTACAGAGCTTGGAGTTATACATGATCCCAGAACTTGGGCATTTTTCCCTGATCATCGCCATGGCGTTTGCCATGTGTTTGTCAGTAGTTCCGTTAATCGGTGTCTACGCTAACCAGCCAAAATTGGCAGCCTATGCCAAACCCCTTACTTTTGGTATGTTCATTTTTACTGCAATCAGTATTTTTATTCTCGGTTATAGCTTTGTAGTTGATGACTTCTCTGTGCGTTACATTGCCAGTCATTCCAATAGTTTACTGCCTTATTATTTTAAAATTAGCGCGGTTTGGGGCGGCCATGAAGGCTCCTTACTGCTTTGGGTATTTTCATTAACCGCCTGGACCATGGCAGTTGCGGTATACAGCAAAAACATTGAACAGGCGTTTATCGCACGCGTTTTAGCAGTGATGGGGATGATTGCGGTAGGTTTTATGGCGTTTACGCTATTAACGTCTAACCCGTTTGAACGTTTATGGCCGAATGTTCCGATGGAAGGGCGCGACCTTAACCCACTACTGCAAGACATTGGCCTTATCCTTCATCCGCCAATGCTTTACCTAGGGTACGTTGGTTTCTCGGTTGCCTTTGCCTTTGCGGTTGCCGCTTTGATGTCAGGTAAGATGGATGCGGCTTGGGCGCGTTGGTCTCGCCCATGGACAGTGGGTGCTTGGATTTTCTTAACACTTGGCATTGCGCTAGGTAGCTGGTGGGCCTATTACGAGCTTGGCTGGGGCGGCTGGTGGTTTTGGGATCCAGTAGAAAACGCGTCGTTTATGCCTTGGCTGGTCGGTACTGCATTGATCCACTCACTAGCGGTAACAGAAAAGCGCGGCACATTTAGAAACTGGACCGTGCTGTTAGCCATTTTCGCGTTTAGCTTAAGCTTATTAGGCACCTTTATTGTTCGCTCTGGTGTGATTACTTCGGTGCATTCATTTGCCGCTGACCCAACGCGTGGTGCCTTCATCCTGCTATTACTTGCCATTGCAGTGGGTAGCTCGTTAACGCTATATGCGTTTCGTGCCAGCAATGTGCAAAGCTTCTCACGTTTCTCTTTTTACTCTCGCGAAACCGCTTTACTCGCCGCTAATGTGATTTTGGTGACATCAGCGGTAACGGTAATGCTTGGTACCTTATACCCATTATTTATCGATGCGATGGGACTAGGGAAAATATCAGTAGGGCCACCGTACTTTAACGCGGTATTTGTGCCTATGATGTGCTTGCTGTTTGTCGTAATGGGCATTGGGCCGCTAATTCGCTGGAAAAAAGCTAAACAAGGCGAGTTACGCAAACAACTTAACCCAATCACTGTATTGAGTGTGCTGGTTGGTTTGGCCTTCCCATTTGTCTACGGTGGCAGTTTTGATTGGTTAGTCAGTCTAGGGATTGGTTTGGCGATGTGGGTGGCTTGTGTAGTGATCAAAGAAGCCATTAATCAGAAGCAAAAAACGGGCAAACTCACTATGAGCCAACTGGGCATGACGCTTGCTCACTTTGGTATCGCAGTAACCATTGTTGGTGTTACCTTAGTATCTGTTTATGAAACCGAAACCAACGTGCGAATGGTAGCTGGTGAAAAAGTAACGATTGACGGTTACACCATTGCTTTTAATGGTATCAAACCAGTTAAAGGGCCAAACTACTCGGCTGAACAAGGTCAGCTAGAAGTTTATCAAGGTGATGACTTTGTTGCTTTATTGCAGCCTGAGCGTCGTACTTACTTGGTACAAACGATGGGCATGACCGAAGCGGCGATTGACCCAGGTTTGACGCGCGATGTCTATTTAGCGCTAGGCGACCCTCTGGGCGATGGTGCTTGGGCGATTCGCGTGCATATTAAGCCATTTGTTCGATGGATTTGGTTAGGCGCGATATTTATGGGGCTCGGTGGTTTTGTTGCTATGATGGACAAACGCTACCGTCAACGCCGTAAACAGCACACAACATCTCGCGCAGATGAAAGTGCACCATTAACTCAGCAAACAGTTTAAGCAGTAGGCCAAGTAGTCAGTATTATGGGAAAAGTTATTCGTTTTTTACCACTCATTGTCTTTATTGCACTGGGTGCAGTGCTTTATCGCGGTTTATTTCTAAAGCCTCAAGAATTGCCATCGGCACTTGTTGGCGAACCCGTACCTGCGTTTAGTTTACCGAGCTTAAAAAATGCAGACACAGTGCTTACGCCAGCCGATTTGTCTGGTGATATTGTGTTGCTAAATGTTTGGGCAACTTGGTGTCCGTCATGTCGCTATGAACATCCTTATTTACTGGATTTAGCGAAAAGCGGCCAAGTGAGCTTATACGGCTTGAACTACAAAGATGAACGCCAAGCTGCACTCAAGTGGTTAGATGATTTAGGCGACCCTTATCTGCTCAATGTCTTTGATGAAGCGGGCAGATTAGGATTAGATTTAGGCGTTTACGCAGCGCCTGAAACCTTTGTGATTGACCACCATGGCATTATTCGTAAACGCTTTGCCGGCCCTGTTGATGCGAAAGTGTGGCAACAAGAATTTGCGTCGCTGGTAAAAACTATTCGCCAAGAGCAAGCGCGAGGAGAATAAGATGTTAACCCGACTATTATGCTTAATCGCTTTACTATTTATCGGTGCAACTAGTGTGTTGGCCATGCCAAGCCAAACCCAAGCGTTTGATGATCCCGTGATGGAAAAGCGCTATCAATCGTTAATCAAAGAGCTGCGCTGCCCGAAATGCCAAAACCAAAACTTGGCTGATTCAAATTCACAAATTGCCGTTGATCTGCGCAATGAAGTGTATGACATGCTTAACCAAGGCAAAGCGGACATGGAAATCACCAGTTATATGGTCGATCGCTACGGTGAGTTCGTTTTATATCGCCCAAAAGTGAATCAGTTGACCTACATTCTGTGGTTTGGTCCAGCGGTTATCTTGTTTATCGGTGTTGTTATTGTTGTGATCGCTGCTCGTCGAAAAGCGGCGAGCAAAAAAGAGCTGAGTTTGTCAGCTGAACAACAACAACAACTTGACGAAATTCTAAAAGAAAAAGATTAATTCATGTTTGAAGTATTAGTTTTAATAGTTGGTTTTATTCTTCTGCTACTAGCCGTTATTTGGTGGCATTTTATTCGCAGCAGCAAACAACAAGCTGTCGCCATGACAGGTGCTCATCGAGAAGACACTAATGTTGCCCTTTACAAAGAGCATAAAGCGGAAATTGAAAAAGACTTTAACGATGGCAAGATTGATGAAGAAAGTCATCAGTACTTATTGGCTGAGCTTGATAAGAGTCTGCTGCAGGATATTGAGCAGAATAAAAAAGCCCAAGCGACTAACGATGCCAGTGTTCAAAAGCTGTCGGTGATTTGGCCTATTGGTTTAAGCCTTTTTGTACTGATGTTCAGCTTAGCCATGTACAGTCAACACGGTGCTTATGAAAGGTTGGCACAGCCAAGAATGGTGGCGAGCAACGATCAGGCACAACAAGCGCAGCAGGAGCAAATGCATGCGCAACTGCAACAATTACAACAAGCCGTAGCCACTGACCCCAACGATGCTGATGCATGGTATGGTTTAGGCCAGTTGTATGTTACTGGTGGTCAATTTCAACTAGCGGTAGAAGCATTTGATAAAGTGATTGCCATTGAAGGGGAACAAGCCGACTTGCTAGGTGCGAAAGCACAAGCGACTTATTATGGTGCAAATCAAACCATTACCCCAGAAGTACAAACATTGATTGATCGCGCCTTAGCATTAGATGCCAATGATCCATCAACGAATATTTTGCTTGGTATGCACAATTTTATGAATCAGTCTTACCAACAGGCGATAAATTACTGGCAAAAAGTTGTTGATGCTGGCCGCCAAACGGTTAATGTCGCAGCGCTAACCGAAGCGATTAATGAAGCGAAGAGCCGTCTTTCACTGACGCAAGGAGAATCAAGTCAAGGTGATGCAGCTATTGGACCTCAGTTAACTTTGTCGGTTGAACTAGATGAAAAATTTGTTGATCAGTTAAACCAAGGTGAAGATAAAGTCGTATTCGTTTACGCAGTGCCCGCCAATGGTGGGCGCATGCCAGTTGCAGCGGTAAAATTGATGGCGTCTGATTTACCAACGCAAGTGGTATTAAATGACGCTCGTGCTATGAGTCCACAAATGACCTTAAGTATGGTAGACACTGTTAATGTCTACGCAGTGGTCTCTCAGCTTGGTGGGGCAGGCATTCAACCGGGTGACTTCAAAGCTGAAGTTAATAACGTTAAGGTGAATACAACAGCGCCTATCGCCGTTAAGATTGATACGTTAGTGCCTTAGGCGTTACCTGTAGGCATTACTTGTAGATTTTATCTGTAGGGCATTGCCAAAAGAATAAGAAATACTGTGCAATTTAGCGCGCATCTATTTTTAAAAGTATGTTTGAGAAGAGACCTGCATGATCGCAGGTCTTTAACTATGGTTAGCGGTATTTGTTATCTTTAACATTAGTTAAAAGGCGGTCGCCAATGCATCGCCGCTAACACAACAGGCAGCGCCAAATACTAATTTGGTAGTAATTCAATCTGGTGTAAATCCAATTTGGCTTACATTCAATCTAGTTAATATATGAGCGCTTACGACAATACATCACTTGTTGTTCATACGTTTATAGACTGTCTGTAACGTTGAACAGCTAACATAATAATTCGATAAGGATATAACGTGAAAAAATTAACGCTTACCTTACTATCTACTATTGCCGGTGTCGCTATGATGGCGCCAGCAGCAAATGCAACAAGCAGTGGTTCAGTAGATGCTAGTGCCAGCAAGTCATCAGCACAATGTGCACCTTTTTTGAATCACAGTTTCCGCAAGCTACATGCTAAAGATCAAGTTGATTTATGTGAGCTTACCGCAGGCAAACCAGTGCTCGTTATCAACACTGCCTCTAACTGTGGTTTTACACCGCAATTTAAAGCATTAGAAGCACTTCACAAGGAATATAAAGATCAAGGCTTAGTGGTCGTTGGCTTTCCGTCAGATGATTTTTTCCAAGAAGAAGACGATGAAAAAGACACCGCTGAAGTATGCTTTGTTAATTACGGGGTAACTTTTACCATGCTACAAACTTCACCAGTGCGTGGCTCAGATGCTAACCCAGTATTCAAGCATTTAGCGGATGAAACTACTGCTCCTAAGTGGAATTTCTACAAATATTTAATTAGTAAAGATGGCAAGCAGGTTAAGCACTTTAATAGTCGTGTTAAACCTGACGAAGCTGAGTTTATTCAAGCAGTGCAAGCTGTATTGTAAGCTCACACTCTTGACCTCTTACAGACAACAAAAGAGATAAGGTAGCTGTATGTCTCGATTCCTCGGGCTCGATAAAAGCATCCACGATAAGCGTTTAAAAACTGGTGTACTATTGGTCAACCTTGGTACACCTGACGCGCCCACGCCAAGCGCTCTGCGCCGCTATTTAAAAGAGTTTTTGTCTGATCCGCGCGTAGTAGAAATTCCACGCTTGGTATGGATGATCATCCTTCATGGCATTATCTTGCGAGTAAGGCCGGCGAAATCTGCCAAACTTTACAAAAGCATTTGGACGAAAGATGGCTCACCATTGTTAGCCATTAGTAAACGCCAAATGGGCAAGGTCAAGCAGCGTCTACATCAAACTTACGGTGAAGATGTGACTGTGGATGCTGCTATGCGCTATGGCAATCCAAGCGTCAGCTCGGTGCTCAAACAAATGCAGCAACGTGGTATCAACAACTTAGTGGTGCTGCCTTTATACCCGCAATATGCAGGCCCAACTACGGCATCTGCTTTTGATGCTGTGGTTAAAGAAATTCAACAATGGCGCTGGATTCCAAGTGTGAACTTCATCGGTTCGTATCACGACCATCCGCTGTATATCAAAGCGCTTGCTAATAGTATTCGTGAGCACTTTGAGCAGCATGGTAAGCCAGATAAGCTTGTGTTGTCTTACCACGGTATGCCTAAGTTGTTCCATGATAATGGTGACCCTTACTACTGCTTCTGCGCGAAAACCACACGCTTATTGGCAGAGGCACTTGAGCTGAGTGAGGATGACTTCGTGATGACCTTTCAGTCGCGCTTTGGCAAAGCAGAATGGCTTAAGCCATACACAGATGCAACGTTGGCAGAGTTAGCACAAAATGGTGATAAGCATGTAGCCATTGTTAGTCCTGCATTTAGTGCTGACTGTTTGGAGACGTTAGAAGAGCTTGAGTCTGAAAATCGTGAAGAGTTTATGGAAGCTGGTGGGGAAACCTATCACTATATTCCAGCGCTTAATGATCGCGACGATCATATTGATGTGCTAGAAGACTTGGTTAAACCGCACATTGTTTAAATTCAACTAAACTCTGAAGCTAAAAAAAGCAGCCAAATGGCTGCTTTTTTTGAATCTGGTATTTAACCTTTACGAATTTGTAAAGATTAAAGAGCTGTTACGTTCTCAGCTTCTGGGCCTTTTTGACCTTGCTTAACGCTGAAAGAAACAGATTGACCGTCAGTTAATGTACGGAAACCTGAACCTTGGATAGCGCTGAAGTGTACGAATACATCTGGGCCATTTTCTTGCTCGATGAAACCAAAGCCTTTCGACTCATTAAAGAATTTTACTTTACCAGTTACTGTGTCTGACATACCTAATTTTCCCGTAGTCAATAAATTTAAATAATGACGTTACCGTCGCTCACGGAGTAAATGCCCTCTACCCAAAAGTACAGACAGAGGAAGGTATATCCATTAACACAAAACGCGTCAGGTGACTTAACTTACTACACAAATAGCTAATTAAAACCTTCATCCGAACGCAAAAACTCAACGCGAACTAAGCTTAACACACGAATTAGCATTAAGCTTGTAAAAAATAAATAAATTATGTTGCAAACAGATGACTAAAAAAAGAAAAGGCCATCACATTCATGTGATGGCCTTGAGGTCTTACCAGATGTGGGCTAGCCCACAAATGCGAAAGCTAATTAAAGCGCTTCAATTTGCGCCTTTTGTTCTAGCATTTTTGCTAGCGTTGACTTTGCTTCTGCAAGCTTCGCTTTTTCTTTTTCGATAACGGCTTCAGGCGCTTTGCCAACGAAGTTTTCGTTGCTTAATTTACCTTTCACGCGTTGTACGTCTTTTTCCAGCTTTTCAATACCTTTGCTTAAACGAGCAAGCTCAGCATCTTTATCAATTAACCCCGCCATTGGGATAAGCACGGTCATTTCGCCGATCACTGCTGATGCGGAAGCTGGGGCTTCGCTAGCATCGTCTAATACCTGAATTGACTCAAGCTTGGCCAGTGAGCTTAAGAACTGCTCATTGTCGTCTAAACGGCGCTGGTCTTCTGCTGATACGTTGGTCAATAGCACTGGCAATGGCTTGCTAGGTGCAATATCCATTTCACCGCGAATATTACGAATGGCAACGATAAACTGCTTCACCCACTCAACATCCGTCAGCGCTTGTTCATCAACTGCGCTTTCGTCAAATTGCGGGAAGCTTTGGACCATAATGCTGTCACCTTTAGCTTCAAACGCAGAAAGCGGTTGAACTGATTGCCACACCGTTTCAGTGATAAATGGCATGATAGGGTGCATTAAGCGTAATAGCGCTTCTAGCGTGTTTACGAGCGTGTAACGTGTACCACGTTGCTGTGCTTCACTGCCTTTGAATAGCACTGGTTTAGTGAGTTCTAAATACCAATCACAGAATTGGTTCCAAGTGAACTCGTAAAGCGCTTGTGAAGCTAGGTCGAAACGGAACGTATTAAACGCTTCGTGCACGGCTTTTACGGTTTGTTGGAATTGGCTAGTGATCCAACGATCCGCTAGTGAGAATTCCATATCGCCGCCTGCCTTACCACAGTCGTGCTCTTCAGTGTTCATTAACACATAGCGGCTAGCATTCCATAACTTATTACAAAAGTTGCGGTAACCGTCTAAACGCTTCATATCCCAATTGATGTCGCGACCTGTTGAAGCAAGTGCTGATAAGGTAAAGCGCAACGCGTCAGTGCCGTGTGCTTCAATGCCTTCTGGGAATTCTTTCTTGGTGCGTTTGGCTATCTTTTCCGCCAGTTGAGGCTGCATCATATTGCCAGTACGTTTGGTCAGCAACTCATCTAATGAAATGCCGTCAATCATATCGATAGGGTCAATAACATTACCTTTCGACTTCGACATCTTGTCGCCATGGTCATCGCGAATGAGACCTGTTACATACACTTGCTTAAACGGTACTTGTGGCCTGCCATCGTCATCTTTGACAAAGTGCATAGTCATCATGATCATACGGGCAACCCAGAAGAAAATGATGTCAAAACCAGTCACTAACACATCAGTAGAGTGGAAGTCTTCTAGCTCTGGCGTTTTCTCAGGCCAACCTAGTGTTGAGAAAGTCCATAGGGCAGATGAGAACCATGTATCTAATACATCATCGTCTTGGCGAAGTGCAACGTCGTCAGCTAAGCCGTTTGTCGCGCGGACTTCCGCTTCATCGCGACCTACGTATACATTGCCGTTGTTGTCGTACCATGCAGGGATTCGATGACCCCACCATAACTGACGTGAAATACACCAGTCTTGAATGTCACGCATCCACGCAAAGTACATGTTTTCGTATTGCTTAGGAACAAATTCAATGTCACCGTTTTCAACGGCTTCAATCGCCGGTTTTGCTAGTGGTGCAACACGTACATACCATTGGTCAGTTAATAGTGGTTCGATAATCACACCTGAACGATCACCGTATGGCGCGACTAAGTCGTGATCTTTAATGCTGTCAAGCAAGCCAAGTTCGTCGAACTTAGCAATAATCGCTTTGCGCGCTTCAAAGCGGTCAAGGCCAACAAATTCAGCTGGTAGGGCAGTATCAAATGCGTCAGAAGGCTCGCCGTTGGTGTCGTAAACTTCAGCTTGGGCAAGTACTGCTGCATCTTTATCAAAGATATTGATCATGGCTAGGCCACAACGTTTACCGACTTCGTTATCGTTAAAGTCGTGCGCTGGTGTGATTTTCACACAACCTGTGCCTTTTTCCATGTCCGCATGCTCGTCGCCAACAATTGGAATGCGACGGCCAACTAATGGCAATTCAACGAATTTGCCAATTAAGTCTTTGTAACGAGGATCTTCTGGGTTAACCGCAACACCCGTGTCACCCAACATGGTTTCTGGGCGAGTGGTCGCGATGACCAAGTGATCTTGACCTTCGCTGGTTGTCGCGCCATCAGCAAGTGGATAGCGTAGGTGCCACATGTGGCCTTTCTTGTCTTTGTTTTCAACTTCAAGATCAGAAATAGCGGTGTGAAGTTTAGGGTCCCAGTTAACTAGGCGCTTACCACGGTAAATTAAATCGTCTTGATAAAGGCGAACAAATACTTCTTGCACCGCATGTGATAAGCCATCATCCATAGTGAAGCGTTCACGTTGCCAGTCTATTGAGTTACCTAGGCGGCGCATTTGCTGGCTGATGTTGCCACCAGATTCTGCTTTCCATTCCCAGATTTTATCAATAAAGGCATCACGGCCGTAATCGTGGCGAGTTTTCTCTTCTTCTGCGCCAATTTTACGCTCAACGACCATTTGCGTCGCAATACCTGCGTGGTCAGTGCCCGACTGCCATAAGGTCTTTTTGCCTTGCATACGTTGAAAACGGATCAAGGTATCCATAATGGTTTGCTGGAAGGCATGACCCATATGCAAGCTACCAGTAACGTTTGGTGGTGGAATAGCAATTGAGTAGCCATCGCCTTCACCTGTTGGGCTAAAGTAGCCTTTTTCTTCCCAGCTTTGGTAAAGCTGCTGTTCGATATCAGAAGGATTAAATGTTTTTTCCATCTTTAAAGTCTGTCTGCGTAAGTTGTGTTCGTAATATGTTGGCATTTGTACTGTGTTAGTTTGCTAAAGCTAACTGCTATGTCTAACTCGCTTGGCCTAATTCGATACGGCGTTCGTGTCGACTTGAAAGCCTAACTGGCGGCAAGCCTTAAAGCGCTCGCGGGCAAGTTGTTTTTCTTGCTCGGGTGCTGGTACAAAGTCCATTACATGTGAAAATTGGTTGGCAAACACAGGCATGTTTTGCGCTAAATTAATTAGCACTGCCCGTCTGCCGCGCGGTGGTTGCCAGCCGATTTCAACTGGCGACCCCTGCTTAGGACCTTCGCCCACTAGGTTGTGTGGTACAAAACTGTCAGGTTCGAACGACCATAACAGTTCATCAACATGATGGGCCAACTGCTGATCTTCGGTGAAAATATACACCTTTTGCTGTTGGCGAAAGTAGTTGGCAGCTAAGCTACAGGCATAATGTAGTCTTGCTTGTTCGCTGCTGCCATCAGGCATCAAATGAAAAACTGCTTGGGTTTGCATTCGTGAGTTAACCTAACGTTTTATTCTGTGTTAAAGCTGACGTATTACTCGCCTTGCTCTGCACCACTTTTGTTTAGTAAAAACTGGGTTAGCATGCTAACCGGGCGACCTGTTGAGCCTTTGTCTTTACCGCCGCTGCGCCATGCTGTACCTGCTATATCTAAATGCGCCCAATGGTACTTCTTAGTAAATTTAGCTAAGAAACAACCAGCAGTAATGGCACCTGCCGCACGACCACCTAAGTTAGTGAAATCGGCAAACGGGCTTTCTAATTGCTCGTGGTAGTCATCCCATAACGGTAAACGCCATGCGCGATCGCCACTTTGATCAGACGCGTTTAGTAACTCATGTGCTAATGGGTTATGGGTACTCATTAGGCCGGTTGCATGTTTACCTAGCGCAACTACACAAGCGCCAGTTAAGGTTGCCACGTCAATCACCGCTTCTGGTTCAAAGCGTTCTACGTAAGTTAATGCATCACATAGCACCAAGCGGCCTTCGGCATCAGTGTTTAACACTTCAACTGTTTGACCTGACATTGTCGTTAAAATATCACCTGGGCGATAAGCATTGGCATCAGGCATATTTTCACAGCCAGCCAATACACCAATGACGTTAATTGGTAGGTCTAATTCCGCTAGTGAATGCATTGCACCTAACACGCCAGCTGCGCCGCCCATGTCGTATTTCATTTCATCCATGGCTTCGCCAGGCTTAATTGAAATACCACCAGAATCAAAGGTTAAACCTTTGCCGACTAGCACAATGGGGGCTTGATCTTCATCACCACCTTGATATTTGATGATACTCATCATGGATTCATTCGCCGAACCGCGACCAACGGCAAGGTAAGAACCCATGCCTAGCTCTTCCATTTGTTTCTCACCAACAACTTCGGTGGTTACTTTGTCGTAGTCGTTCGCTAAGATATTAGCTTGCTCGGCAAGGTAAGCTGGGTTGCAGATATTTGGTGGCATGTTAGCCACATTTTTACAGGTATTGATACCTTCGGCGACACCTAAACCGTGCGTAATGGCTCGTTCACCAATTGGCAATTCGCGGCGCGTTGGTACGTTGAAAACAATTTTACGCAATGGGCGGCGAGGCTCTTCTTTGCGCGTTTTTAAGCTGTTAAAGCTGTATAGGCAGTCTTGTGTTGCTTCAACAGCTTGGCGCACTTTCCAGTAGGTATCGCGGCCCTTAACATGTAACTCAGATAAGAAACATACAGCTTCCATTGAACCTGTTTCATTTAAGGTGTTAATCGTTTTACTGATAATTTGACGGTATTGACGTTCGTCTAATTCACGCTCTTTACCACAACCAACAAGTAGCACGCGCTCACTTAGAATATTTGGCACGTGATGTAGTAAAAGCATTTGGCCTGACTTACCTTCTAAGTCACCGCGGCGCAGTAAGTTACTAATGTAACCTTCACTAATTTCGTCTAGTTGTTCAGCAGTAGCAGATAAACGGCGAGGTTCAAAAACGCCAACAACAATACAGGCGCTGCGTTGTTTTTCTGGGCTACCACTTTTTACACTAAATTCCATGAATTCTCCTACTGGATTGCTTGCGTGCAATTATCTTTTTGGTGCGAAACTGTATTTCACTTGTATTTACCCGTCTCTGACCTCAACAAATCAGCCAAACAAAGCGTTGGATCTCTCGTTTAGCGACAGATAAACTAGCTAAAATATCTAATTAACCTATTAGGTTACTATCAATTAGATAGGGCTAAGGGCTATAATTATAGCCACATTCAACGGGTTTGCTACGCGCAAGTACGTTCAATTATGTATAAAAATAGCAATTTTACTTAAAAATTGCGCCATTGTCAGAAAAAAACTAAGTTTTTAATCATGGTTATCGATTTGAGGTTTAAGTGATTGTATTTCGTTATCTATTAAAGGAAGTGGCTAAAGCGCAGCTTGCTGTTTTCTTTGTGTTGATGACCATTTTTATAAGTCAGAAATTTGTTCGTGTGCTTGATGACGCCTCTGAAGGGGGGATTCCCGGTCATCTGGTGATGGTGTTTATTGGCCTCAAAATGCCTGATTTAGCGGGCATGTTGTTGCCATTGAGCTTATTCCTCGGCGTTTTGCTCGCTTATGGGCGCATCTATGCTGACAGTGAAATGACGGTATTGCACGCATGCGGGGTCAGCGAATGGTATGTGGTGCGAGTCACACTCGTACTCAGTTTAATTACCGCGATATTTACCGGCATATTTACACTGTACCTTGCACCTATGGCGGCAGAATATGAGTATCAAGTAAAAGAAAGGCTGGCGGCCGATTCCGGCATCAGTGCTATGGTCGCGGGGCGTTTTCAAAAAACGGGCAACGATAAAGCGGTGGTGTTTATCCACGATAAAGACAGAGCCGATAGCTCGCTCAACAAAGTATTTGTCGCGCAATTGCCGAGTGAAGCGGGTGGCGTTGAAAGCGTGATTAATTCCAGCCTAGTTTACGCTGATAAAGGTCGAGTCGTTGAAGAAGAATCAGGCTCACAGCGTTTGGTACTAGAAGATGGCACACGTTATCAAAGCGATATTAATTCCGGCGAGTTTCGCGCTGTAGCTTTTGATAAATACTACATTCAAATTCAAGATCAAAAAGTTGAACATAAACGTCGAAAAATCAGTGCAATTGCCACCGAAGATTTACTGTTAGATGACTCGCAAGATGCGCAAGCCGCGATACAGTGGCGTTTAGCCTTTCCACTCGCTTGTATTATTTTAACCTTAGTTGCAGTGCCGTTGTCTGTGGTCAATCCAAGACAAGGCAAATTCGCTAAATTGTTGCCTGCACTGCTTTTATTCCTCGCCTACTTCTTGTTATTAACGGCAATGCGCTCTGGTGTTGAAGGCAACGCGCTACCTTATTATGTCGGGCTCTGGCCTGTGCACCTGATAGCTTTGGCGCTTGGTGCGAGTTTATTAATACAAAGTAGAACTAGTGGCTTGCGCTTAAAAGCTAGATTACCCAAACGAGCCAGAAATAGAAGAGCCAGCGACGTTAAATCAACCGCTCAATCTGAGCTAGAGCGGAGGCAACAATAATGCGTATTTTAGATGCTTATATCGGCCGTGTTATTGCTTCAACCACTTTTATTACGCTTATGGTATTTGTCAGTGTCAGTGGCATTATCAAGTTTGTTGAGCAAATGGGCGATGTTGGTCGTGGTAATTACGAACTAGCGCATGCTGCGCTTTATGTTTTATATGCGGTACCACGTGATATCGAGATTTTCTTCCCAATGGCGGCGCTGATTGGTGGCTTGATTGGCATTGGTATGCTGGCGAGCAATAGTGAGCTGGTGGTAATGCAAGCTGCAGGCTTATCAAAACTTACTATTGTTAAATCGGCAATGAAAACAGCAGTGCTGTTAATTTTAGTGTCAATGGCGGTAGGTGAGTGGTTAGCGCCAGCAGGTGAGGCGTCAGCACGAGAACTTAGAGCGCAAGCCATCTCGGGTGGTAGCCTGATCTCCTCGAAAAATGGTGTTTGGGCGAAAGATGGCGATTACTTTGTTCATATTACGGAAGTAGAAGATCAAGGCACACTAAACAAGGTGCAAGTCTATCGCTTTGATGAGTCATTAAAGCTAGAAAGTTGGCTATCGGCAGATTCAGCAACGTTTGCAGACGGTGCTTGGCAACTTAGCAATGTTAAAGATACGAAAGTCACCGACCGCGCAGTATTAGAAGAAACGTATGAAACGTTGGCGTGGCAGTCGAGCTTAACGCCGGAAAAACTTGGTGTGGTAACAGTTAAACCAGAGTCGCTGTCGGTACAGGGCTTGGTTAGCTACTTAGAGTACCTTTCACAAAACGAACAAGATCAAAGTCGTTACTTGTTAGCATTTTGGCGAAAATTGGTTCAGCCATTAACCGTTGCGGTCATGCTCTTGGTTGCTTTGTCGTTTATCTTTGGCCCATTGCGCTCAGTATCGATGGGCGCGCGCATCATGATGGGGGTATTGACAGGCTTGTTGTTTCACATCACCAACCAAGTGTTTGGTAGTTTAAGCTTGGTATATCAGTTGCCGCCCATTATTGGGGCGGTTATGCCAAGCATCTTGTTTGTCAGTGTCGCGCTGTTCTTGATGAAGCGAAAGGCATAAAGCAAAATCGACAAACCAAAACCGATAAATCAAAAAAGCAGCTATTTAGCTGCTCTTTTGGTTTTTATTCGATATTCAATAGTCTTTCTTTAATACACTTTCTTAAGCACTCGCTATTTTACACTCTTTGTTCAGTTTTGGTTTAACGTCTTGGCTCATTGGCGGCAAGTGATAAAACAACAACTTCGGTATTGGTTAGTTTATCTTGCAGGCTTTGCTTATTCTTTCTATCAAATAGCACTAAGAAATTCCCCAAACCCAAAAGTGTTGGTAACAAGCGTTTTAAGCCTGTTTTTTTATCGATAACACTGCCGTCTAAATTCTGTACTCGCAGTCGCCATGCTTTCATACCAATAGTCTGACCGTTACGTGCCCAAAAATAAATGAAGAAAAAGGCGACCCAGCCAATGCCCCAACCATCCACTAATATTCGATAAACGATAGAGCTCTCTTTAACATCAATTAGGTGATCATATCCTGCTGTATCTACCAAGCCGATATTGGCAGCCAAGGCGAAAAGTCCAAAGCCTATGGCACCCGCGACCATATAAACCGCAATTGCGATTAATGCATCGTAAACCCAAGAGCCAAAACGACGGAAAAAGCCCGCGCGAGGAAATTCGGTATAACGGACAAAAGTAGTATCTTCTTGTTTAGCCGTTTCTTGTTTAGCCATAGGGAAGTGAGCTTGGTAAATTCGGATTACATTGAGGGGCTAGTATACAGCGCTCTAGTTCACAAACCCAAGCTTAAGTTACGTGGGGAAGGTGGCACGCTTATCTCACAGCTTAAGTAAAACAGGATTTATATACCATTCGCATAATTAATCGCCACTTAGTCTTATTTACGAATAAAAAGGATTGATTCATTAAGATCTTTTCGTATAATGCCAAGCACTTTCGTTAGTCAACGAAACGACACGTGTTGCCGGAGTGGTGGAATTGGTAGACACGACGGATTCAAAATCCGTTGCCTTTGCGGGCGTGCCGGTTCAAGTCCGGCCTCCGGTACCATTTTCTCTAAAAGAGAAAACTAATAAACCTGCTTAATGCAGGTTTTTTTTGTTTCTACTGTCTGTAAAAGCTCAAATTTCGCATCTACTTCAAGCTCCAATCCTATGTTTGTGCAACTAACTTGATAACACTCGCCAATACGTCTTTGTGTTATTTCACTGATATTAAAGCATGTTATTTTCAGTGTTCGAGGTTGTGCCGAAACTAGCGTATTGTTCGTTAGTTTCTGGCATTACAATAGTGCGCCATATAAGCGTTAAAAATTAACTCGTCGAGCGATTGCTTCCCGTCATCTTCGGCCAAACCACAAATCACTTCAATATTACTAATACGCTTTTGGTGTAAGTTGTTGTTAACAAGGGTTGATATTTGTTGAGCTGTGCTAGTTAAAGAATTCATTGAACAATTTGAAAACAGGCCAACAAAGCCAGATTCTTCATATCGGGCAATAACATCTGAGCCAGTAGAGCTTAATTTCAAAGAATTGACAACAATCTTAAGGATCGTTGTATAGCTATCGGGTTTTAAATCCTTTAACCCTGCTAAACCTTTTACATAAAAGTACATCACGGCTAGCGGGATATCAGCATCTCGGCAAATTTTTTGACCAATTGTGGCTATTTGATTAAACCCATCATGATTAAGCAACTGGCTTTCAAGGCAATATGCTTTGCCATTTCGGGCGGCAAGCTCAAGTTCTACAATAGCGGCGATTTGTTTTAACTGCCGCTGTGAGGCTAAATTAAATTCTCTCGGCTTATTGTCGATTAAACACAGTGAGCCAATATTGAACCCTTCAGGAGATCTTATTGGTTGAGCGGCGTAAAACCTGATATCAGGTTTGCTCAATACAAACGGATTTTCTGCAAAGCGCTTGTCTTTTAATGTGTCTTGTACGACAAAGCTTTCTTCTTGAAGAATGGCGTGCGCACAAAAAGAATCATTGCGGTGCGATTCTTTTGCATCTAATCCTATTCGTGACTTATACCAAGTTCGTTTGCTATCAACGATGGAGAAGAGTGCAATAGGGACACCAAAGAGTTGTGAAACAAATTGGGTCAAACGGTCATATTTATCTTCAGGGGCTGTGTCTAAAATATTCAGCTTTTTAAGCGACGCTATTCGGCTTCTTTCATTAGCTGAAATTGGGGGGTTGAGCATGGCTATAAACTCTAAATAAGCCCGAAATTTTCCGCAATTGTAGAGCAAGGTTGTCAGTATGCAATATCAAGCTGCTCAATTCACAAGCAAACGAAATAACTTTTTTTCGAATATTTATTTTATGTGAAATTTTAGTAAACAATTGTTTGAAAATTTGTTTAGTCATGCTCGATTATTTTCTAGATATAGAAAACCATCTTGCCACTGTTTAATTCAAGCAATCGCAAAGATGTTTAAATGTTATTGCACGAATCACGAAACTATTCGTAATTTGTTAGTCCATCTAGTTCTAAATACATGTGGTCAACCAATGATAAAATAATAACATTACTTGATCGCTCCTTTCTGTGTCATCAACAACTGCCGGTCAAGTGCCATTTATCAACGTTAACTAGCGCGTTAGCGTTTCACATTTATTCCCAGACTTTTTCTAGGTAGTGTTATGACTTACTTTAAGCCTTCTGTTATTGCTATGGCTATTGCAACCGCAGCATCTGCTGGCAGTGTTGCGACAAGTGTTGCATTTGCTGAAACAGTAAATGAACAAGAAATTGAAAAAATAAGCATTATTGGTTCTCGCCGTTTAGGGCGCAGTATTGAAGACAGCCCTGTGCCTATCGATATTCTGGACGCTGATACGCTGGCAGGCACTGGCCTAACGGAAACTAACCAGCTGTTAAATACACTATTACCTAGCTTTAATTTCCCTCAGCCTTCATTGACTGATGGCACCGATCATGTGCGTCCCGCTCAACTGCGCGGCTTAGCGCCAGATCACACGCTAGTATTGATCAATGGTAAGCGCCGTCATACCAGTGCTTTATTGAACTTAGGTGGCTCAGCCGGCCGTGGCTCTTCGGCGGTTGATTTAAATGCGATTCCTGTGAATGCCATTGAGCGTATCGAAGTACTGCGTGACGGTGCGGCAGCACAGTATGGTTCTGACGCGATTGCTGGTGTGATCAACATTGTACTGAAAAACGCATCAAGTGGCGGTGAAGTGTCAGTTACTTACGGTGGTAATGTTACTGAAATGGAAGGAGTGCCAAATTTAGAAGGTGTTAGTGTTGGTGAAGACGGTAACTTGGCCTTTGAAACCGGTGGTGACCGCGATGTTACAGACGGACAAACGTTAACACTGCGTGCTAATTCTGGTTTTGCTTTAGGTGAAGACGGTTTTGTTAATGTCTCACTGGAATATCGCGATCGTAACACCGCCAACCGCGCTGACTTTGACCCGCGCGAAAATTACGAGCGCCAAGCAGATGGTTCATTGGACCCTAGAGAACTAACGATTAACCGTTACAACCATACCTTTGGAAATGGTGAAGTAGAAGATATCGCGGTTTTTGTTAATGCCGGCTACTACCTTGATGAAGATACTGAGCTTTACGCCTTTGGCTCATACAGTGGCCGAGAAGGTGAAAGTGGTGGTTTCTATCGCCGTGCCAAAGACAGCCGCAATGTTAAAGCTATTTACCCTGACGGCTTTGCGCCACGTATTACTTCAAAAATTAATGACTATTCATTAGCCGCAGGCGTCAAAGGCTATGTATTAGAAGAATGGAACTACGATGTTTCTGCTGTTTATGGCCGCGATCAGTTCCAATTTGGCGTCGAAAATAGCTTAAATACGTCATTGGGTGCCCAGAGCCCAACTGATTTTGATGCCGGTAGTTTGATTTACGATCAGCTTACACTAAACGCTGATTTTAGCCGTGTATTTGACTCAGCCTTATTTGAAAATGGTTTGAACGTAGCGTTTGGTGTCGAATATCGCCACGAAAGTTACGAAATTGAAGCGGGTGAGCCAGCCTCGTATCAGCGCGGTGAGTTTGGCCGTGGCGGTGCCGTGCGCACCTCAGATAGTGATGCTTTTGGCGCGGCTGGTTCGCAAGTATTTGTTGGCTTTAGCCCAGTATCTGCAGGCGACAATAGCCGCCATAATGTTAGTGCCTACATCGACTTAGAAACTGATATTACTGATTTTTGGAACATGACTGTTGCTGCGCGTTACGAAGACTACTCAGATTTTGGCTCAACGTTAAACGGCAAAATAGCTAACCGCTTTAGCTTAACCGAAGAACTTGCTTTGCGTTTATCAGCATCAACAGGTTTTAGAGCGCCATCATTGCAGCAGCAGTTTTTTACCAATATTCAGACCACGTTTGTCGATTCTGTACCAGTAGAAACGGGCACCTTTGCACCGGGCAGTGATGTTGCTAAAGCACTAGGCTCGCCGGGCTTAGACGCAGAAGAGTCTGTAAGCATCGCTGGCGGCATTACGTGGACACCAGTGGCTGAGCTTAGCTTATCAATCGATGCTTACCGCATTGATATTGATGATCGTATTGTTTTATCAAATAACCTTTCAGGCCCAGGTATTGAAAGCTTGTTGGCAGGAACAGGTGCTACGCGTGCACGTTTCTTCCTAAACGCCATAGATAGCCGCACTGAAGGTGTTGATGTGGTCGCGACTTATTCGTTAGATCTAAACACTTACGGCAACGTGCTGTTTAACGCAGGTTATAACTATAACGATAATGAAGTGACCAACATTATTGAGCCACCAGCGGCACTACAAGGTGCTGGTGTTGACCAAGGTAACTTATTCTCAGGCACAGAAATTTTGCGCTTTGAAGTGGGCTCGCCAAAAAGTAAGCTGAACTTAAGTGCGACATGGAACTTTGATGATGTTAAGGCAACGTTGCGCACCACTCGCTACGGTGAAACGCAAGACCCATCAATTAACCCTGCGCGTAATGAAGTGATCCCTACCGAATGGGTTACAGACATTGATGTCGCTTACCAATTAACTGATGGCTTATCGTTGAGTGTCGGCGCGAACAATGTATTCGATCAATACCCAGATGCAAGCCGTAACTTGATTGACGATGTGACCACCTTTACTCGTATTTTCGCTTATTCTCCGTTTGCGCCATATGGTTTCACAGGCCGATTTGTTTACGGAAAAGTTAGCTACTCGTTCTAATAGCTACTACTAACGTTTGAACTAAGTGAAAGCCCCAAAGTTTTAGAAACTTTTGGGGCTTTTTTATTTTTTGCGTTGATAGTATTGACTGCGAATTTGCTTAAATTTTCCTTCGCGTTTTGCTTTTTCGATGACCTTTTCTAATTCATCTATGTGCTCGAAAAGATGTGATTTTTTGGAAATAATAAAATGCGAGCTGCTTTTTAATGACTTTGGTTGCCACCTCGATGGCACAATCGCATCGCTAAGTTTTCGTTCAGTCAGCACTTTATTCGTACTAAGTGCGGTATGGAAAAAGCCATCAATACGTTTTCGCTCAAGTAGCTGAACTTTTTGACTAAGTGATTTAACTCTCACTTTGTTTGAATAATCTTCTTTTTCAAACATTAAATAGCTATTTGCCCCTTGGCTGAGCCCAATTATTGCGGCCTTTAGCTGTTCTGTATTAGCAATTTTATCGCGATCTTCCGCGCTTACAAAGAGCATTTCCGTGACCGCAGTGTATGCTGGCATCAATGCTACTAGCGCAGGGTTATTATCTTTACCAAATATAATAATATCGACATCTCCTTTTTCTAACTCTTTGACTCGACGGGCAAGCGGTAAAGGTTTGATGCGAATATTTTGGCTGAGCTCATCGGCCAGAAATTGAAAGTACTTTGCGTGTAGCCCATTAGGAAAACCAGGTGATACAGAGGCAATGATAGTTTCTTTAGCCAACGAAGTTGCGCTAAATAGAAAAATACTCATTACCAATGTATTAATGGAAATACGCAAATTAGAAAACTCCTAAAGGTTAGTGCGCGTTAACAGTTTGTTAATGCAAATTACGGTCATTATAGCCTAACTTGATAAGCCTTTTTTAATCAGTCGAGCGTGTTACCGTATTCGCCAAAACCAGCGCAGGTGAATGCGATGTTCGAGGGTTTGTCTGCCACATTAAAAGTCATGGGCATTGATAAAGATAGTGGAGAATCTTCTAAAAAAGAGTCAGTGCGCTATTTTGATAACACCAAGTCCGTACCAGTAAAACATGCAGGGCTATGGTTCCCGACACACGCCAAAGGACGTTTTATTGAAAAAGGCGAGGTGCTAGGAGTACTTAAGGACTACTTTGGCAATGAGCTTGAGCAAGTAATAGCGCCAGTAAGTGGTTATGGTATTTATGGCTTAAAAGGGCCTGCCATTAGAAAAGGCGATAGCGTAATGACGATTGCAATCCCAACGAATTCAATTAAAGAGTAATTATGCTCTTTAATCTCGTATTTAAGGCTATAAATTACAGCTGAAGCCACCAAGTTAAATTTGTTAAAAGTAGGCCGAGATATGAACTCGGCCTTTTAGTATTTCATTCATGACAAGCGCTCTAACTGTAAATCTAGCCTTCTGGAAAATCCAATATTTTTTTAGGGGGCGTTCGCTGCTCGAATTCTTGTGATCTTTAACCAAATCTCTAAGCAAGTAAATGTTATGTCTGTAAGCTGAGTTATGTCGCATTGGAATAACGTAACAAGAGTTTGCAAAATTGTTAATTTTCTGTAACTAATTAATGGTTGTGATTGCACTGCAGGTTCACTGCTTTATAATGCGCGCGAAATTCATCAGAACAGTTTAAAAAATGTTCGCTTGGCTCATAGAAGTAGCTGGCTTAATGCACTTACGCTTTCGGTTTCCGATCGGTAGACCAAGAAAACTGTTCACTTAAATCACTCATATTGGCACTAGCCACAAGCCCATTTAAAAACGTAATAGGGAATCAATGAAACTTGATATTCGTTCTAAAGTTGTTGCTGCGTCAGCAATCGTAATTGTTTTAGCCATTGCGCTTGTTAGTACTTTTAGCATTATTAACACGCGAGATATTGTGCTGTCTAACACAGTAGACAAGCAAATGCCTGCGGTAATGGGGGAGGTAGCCAACAGTATCAATACTGACTTACAGCGCCCAATTGCTGTTTCTCGCGTGTTGGCAACAAATCCAGATTACAAACAATTTTTAGCGAGCGGTGAGCAAGACAGTGCTAAGTTGTCTAACTACCTAAAAGCGATTAAAGAAGAGTTTAATGCAACCTCTTCATTCTATATTTCAGACATTACGGGCAACTATTACACAACAGATGGCATTTTAACGAAAGTTACCTCCAATGATCCTGGCTTCTCTTGGTTCTATGATTTTAAAGCAAGTGGTAAGCCCTTTGCTGTGGTCATTAATATTGACGAAGCGAATGGCAAAATGACCTTGTTTGTAAACTACCGTGTTGAAATTGATGGTCAGTTTAAAGCGCTTGCAGGTGTCGGTTTTGCTGTCGATAGTATGGCTGAGCTTATTAAACAATATAAAATTGGCGAAAAGGGCATCGTTTTTTTGGTTGACGAAGACGGTAAGATCGCTGCGCACCCAGATTCCGACAAGGTTGGCCAAAATTATTTCTCGCACATTGGCGCAGACAAATCGGCACTTCTTACGAAACAGGCATTTGCCAGTTATGAACTAAGCAATGCTGAACACCATAGTTTATTAGCCAGCAGCTACTTGGCTGATCTTGGCTGGTATATTGTTGCTGACGTGCCTTACGACGACGTTTTCGGGCAACTTGATAGCCTAACCTACTCGCTTGTTTTACTCGGCGTTATTATCGCTGTGGTATTTCTAGTATTTGTTACGCTAGTAATCACGCGCCTTATTTCACCGTTTAGCGACATGACCAAATTACTAGAGCAAATTGGCCAAGGTGGTGGTGATTTAACGATTCGCTTAGACGAGTCTAGAACTGATGAAGTTGGTCGAATGGCACGCGGCTACAACAACTTTGTTGAGCATCTAGCTGATATTTTACGTCAAGTTTCTCGTGCAGCGGATGAATTACAAAGCTCTGTTAGTCATGTAGATGCTAAAACCTCTGAGATGACTGATGAGCTTTCAGTGCAAACACAAAACACCGAGCAAGTGGCTACGGCAATTGATGAAATGGGGGTTACCGCAAGAGAAATTGCCAATAATGCCCAGTCAGCTGCTGATTACTCAAAAGCCGCTGAGGATTTAGCGAATCAAGGTACAGAGTCAGTGGTAGAAACTTTAGCGACAGTGAATAGTACAACCTCACAATTAGCAGAAACTACCGACTTAGTTAATCAGTTATCCGATAACACTGAGTCAATTGACGCTATTTTGGAAGTGATTCGTTCGGTATCAGAGCAAACTAACTTGTTAGCGTTAAACGCGGCGATTGAGGCAGCCCGAGCTGGTGAGCATGGTCGAGGCTTTGCCGTGGTTGCGGATGAAGTGCGCAGTCTTGCGTCTCGCAGTCATCAGTCGGCAGAAGAAATTAAAACGACCATTGAGTCATTTAAAGAGCAAACCCAAGTGGTGGTCGACTCTATCGCGCAATCAGTTGAATTGAGTAATTCGAGCTTGGCACAAGCGACTAAGTCAGGTGAGCACTTGGAAGAAATTGTTGGCAATATGGCGCAAGTCAATGAGATGAACTTCCAAATAGCTTCAGCAACAGAAGAGCAGTCTAATGTGGTAGGTGAAATTACGCCGCACGTAGCAGCCATTGCGGAAGTCGCGCAGCATAATTCGTCTAACCTCAATGAAATGGCAGATGACAGTCAGCAATTAAACGAAATGGCGAGAAGCCTAAACAAATTAGTTGCTAACTTTACCTTGGATTAGCTGAATTAGGATTAGTTAAGCTCAAAATATCTGCTGTTTGTTAACACAAGCTAAGTCGCTACTTGGCTTGTGTTTAACTTGTCTAATATCTATTTTTAGTGCGTTAGCCTTGCAGCATTAAAAACTCGACAATTTTATTCATTTCTAAATTAAAATCATCTGCTCGCACACTTTTAATCACAATACCTTCAGTGCTCGATAAATCAATATCTTCAGCCATGGTGTAGTGGCGGTGATCAATGTCGTAAAACGAACGAACTTTTGGGCGGGTTGGGTCATCGGTTCTTGCTTCAACAATGGCTAAGCGATTGGCGTTTAGTTCGACCAAAGAGCCTATTGGGTAAACCCCCATGCAGCGGATAAATTGATCAACCAGAATTTGATCAAGCTCACCATCTTTAGCAAGCTTTCTTAAAATATTAAATGCTTTAATATGGCAGTAGCCTGCTTTGTAGACTCGGTTAGCAGTAAGCGCATCGAAAATATCACAAATAGTGATCATCCTGCCGTACATTGAAATATCATCAGCCGCCAACTGGTATGGATAGCCTGAGCCATTGAGCTTTTCATGATGAAGGGCAGCGACCTCCATACTCAAATCTGAAATACCAGCAATGTTATTAATGATATCAATTGAATGTTGAACATGGGTTTGCATTACCGCAAACTCCTCAGGTGTTAATTTGGCAGGTTTATTAAGAATTTCGTCAGGTATTTTAACTTTGCCAACATCATGTAAAAAAGCGCCGATAGCAACCTCTTTGGCTAAACGCTTTTCAATGCCTAAATGGCGGCAAAATATGCTCATCAATATAGATACAGAAACTGCATGTTCCAGCAGGTAGTCATCTTTAATGCGGATATTAAGCACACAGGCTAATGCGTCTGGGTTTTTAAATACCGCTTCCACAGCATCATCAGTAACTTCTTTTACAGGCACGATGTCAACATCAATGTCATTCATGATATTGCGCAACAGTTGACGTTGAATGCTTTTTGAGTGGGAAAACAGGGCTTTTGCCTGGCTGATTTCGAAGGCCAATGGTTCTACATAAGTGTCAGTTTGCTCAGGACGAGTAAACTGAATGTCGCCATTGTCTGAATTTTTGATAACTAGTGACTTGCTAGTGTCAATTAGAACACTCGAAACGCCGTGATTAGCGAGATTATCAATAATCGCTTGCGATTTAACATGGCCTGGACCTTTTAGTTGATAGGTGCCCGTTTGTTCAACAATATCAACAATATATTGGCCCAATTTTATTTTGGTTATCCCTACTTCAATAATCATTTACTGCCATTCCGTTTCTTCTATTTAATCAAACAATCGAGCAAGGGTAACGAGCCAAGTAACCTGCCAGTGGTGTTAATGCTAAGTGTAGACGTCTAAGGGGGCTTTGCAATTTTATAAGGTGGCCTAATCATCAGTGATTGTGATCAGTATCAAGCCAGTGATGTGCGTGAAAAAAGCAAGTGCTAATGTAGGACTAGCCTATTAGCGCTGGGCTACCCATTAGCGCAGGGCTAAGCTATGTAATTGTTTGAAAGATAAGAATTAAGAGTGAGTCGGGTGTGTTGCTTTATGGCGATATTGGGCTTGGTCTGCCAGTTTAAGTAGGTCGTCCATTGTTTGTTTGCCATTACTTTGAACTGCGCCACAACTAATTGTGACTGGCAGTAATTTGTCTTGGTAGCGCATTTGATGGTTCGCGAAGAAACTGACTAGCCGTTGTGCAACTTGGTCGGCTTCGTGTTGGCGTTGGTTGGCAAGAGTAATGACAAATTCATCGCCAGCATATCTAAAGCAATGGTCAGTATCGCGAATCAGTTCTTTAATTTGGCTAGCAACATAAACCAGCACTTTGTCACCACAATCGTGGCCATAAGTATCATTGATTTGCTTAAATTTATTACAGTCAATAAATAGCAGTGAAAATGGCGTGCTGTAGCGCTTTTGGCGGCTTAACTCTTCGGTAATAGTCACTTCCATTAAGCGACGATTGGCAACGCCGGTTAGGCGATCATAATTCGCCATATATTCGAGTTGTTCACGAATCAGCACATTAGATAAACAAAGACTGACTTTAACTGCTAGCTGCTCAAGGTGGATTGTACCTAAGTCCGGTGCAAACCGGCCGCTGCTGCGATCGGTTAACAGCAAACTACCAAACAGCTTTCCTTCTAATTTTACCGGAATAAAAGCGGCAGATTTTGCCCCTTCGAACAAACTCGTTGGTAAAATACAGTCAAGTTCTGCCAGTTGATTGGTTAGCAATGGTTTTTCGTCGCCATGGAATAACGCTAGTCGTTCGGCACTAATTTGACGGGTATGTTGCGTGTGCCAATCGGTTTGAGCCACTTGGCTTAACATATAGCTGAGCGGTGGAGGGTCAATCAGCAGTAGGTGAATATCATGCAGTTGGAACTTGTTTTTTATCAATGTCAGTAGCGTTTGCAATAACTCTTTGCTTGATGAGCAGCTAAGAATTTCTGTTTCAATTTCAAACAGTTTTTTAGCGATTGCTTCATTCGTTCTGGAGTTTTCAATTAACTGCTGTATTGATGACATAGATGTCCACTCGACTATTTTTCTACTCTGTAATTGTTAAGAATTCTTGCGCATGAGGCAAGCGAAAAATTATCAGAAATTGGTATTTGTGACACTGGTATCTAAATTGCTTTATCTAGCCTATCAGTTGAGTTTCACAGTATTGTTCGCCATGTTTTTGGCGCGGCTAGTGCCGCAAATTAGGGTAGTGATTTATTGATACGTTGCGTATTTCTGCCCAGCATTGCCTTTGCAGACTATGAATTGGCAATGGCTAAGACTTTACTTATTGCTGCCGATAACGGAAGTTAATACTGCAATACTTTGCAGTATTGGCAGGGCTACTGGTTATACGGCATGCGTAAACATATGTAAACCAAGTGGGGTGGGCAACTGATTAATATTCGGTAGTGTATCTCCGACTAATAATTTAAATGGTAAGTAGGTTGGTTTTTTGACAATGCGAGTTTGTTTTATTCTATTTATTGTGGCGCTATCTTGGTTATTTGCGTTGCCAAGCAAGGCACAGAGCTTTGAAGCGGTACAAATTTATACCGACAATCAATTACTTGATTTAATCAAAGAAAATAAACATTTGAGTCAAGTGGTGTTAGATGAGTGCCAGCTTGTGCAAGATATTGAAGCACGTGCTGTGAAGGCAAAACTACCATCGTATCAATTTTTATGGGGCGATATGCTGGCCTTTGGCGTTTGCATTGAAAAAGATATTGAACTTGGTCTTTACTACATGCAGCTATCTGCCGATCAAGGGCTGCCTGAAGGGTTAGAGCAGCTTGGCCGTTATCACCATGTAGGAAAGTTTATGCAGCCTGACTTAAACAAAGCCATTATGTATTTAAAAGCGGCTTCTGCATCGAACAATTTAAAAGCGCAATTGCGCCTAGCCGATATTTACAATCAAGGTCATGGCAGCCCGCTAGACTTTCCAGAGCTTTACTCACAGTTACATTACGCGGTAACTGATGATAAAAAGGTGCATAAGCGCATTAGTATGTCATTAGCGAAACTTGCGAATAAAATGCCAGAACATATTGTCGCCAAAGCTAAACGAATAAAATACTAGCTTTTAGTTTTCACAAAATAAGCTAAATAGCTCACTAGAAGTGTTCAACACAGGTTATACTACAAAAAAAATCCTGAGCATTTCATGTGAGCCCAAAAGACCCATTCCTAGAGCGTGAAGCTAATAAATACGAAAAGCCTGTCGCTAGCCGTGAACACCTGTTAGAACTCATCAAATTATCTGCAGTACCTATGACGTATAGCGCCATCGTTAAAAAGCTAGGTTATGGCAAAGACGAAGATCGCAAAATCGGGGTGAAGCGTCGTTTGCGAGCCATGGAAAATGCCGGTCAACTGACGTTCAATAAATTTAAGCAATACGTAATTGCTGATCAAAGTGCCAAGCTGACTGGTAGGGTCATTGGCCATCGCGATGGCTACGGTTTCTTTGCTCCAGATACTGGAGGTAAAGACTTTTTTATTTCCTCACATGAAATGCAGCGAGCGATCCACGGCGATATTGTTGAAGCGATATTGCTTGACCGTACCGATCGCCAAGGCCGCAAAGAGATTAAAATACTCGATGTCATCGAGCCGCGAAAAGCTGGAATTGTAGGTCGCTTTTTTGTTGAAAATCACTTGGCCTTTGTTGTGCCTGATGATGCCCGCATTAACCAAGATATTTTGATTGTGCCCGATGGCAAACTGGGTGCTCGCCACGGCCAAGTGGTGGTGGTTGAAGTGGTGCAACGTCCGAGCAAGCGCAGTAATGCAGTCGGCAAAGTAATTGAAGTACTGGGCGATCACATGGCGCCGGGTATGGAGATAGACATTGCGCTGCGCGAACACGATTTACCACATCAATGGTCGCAAGCGGTAACAGATGAAATAGCTGAGCTTAGCGAAGAAGTTGAAGAGTCTGCTAAACAAGGGCGTGTCGATATACGCGACTTGCCACTTGTGACCATTGATGGTGAAGACGCACGAGACTTTGATGATGCGGTTTACTGCGAGCGTAAAAAGTCAGGTGGTTGGCGCTTGTGGGTGGCAATTGCTGATGTCAGTTATTATGTACGCCCAGGTAGTGGCTTAGATGATGAAGCGATTGCGCGCGGTAATTCGGTGTACTTCCCAAGCCAAGTCATTCCGATGTTGCCAGAAAAGCTTTCCAATGGCTTGTGTTCGCTTAACCCAGATGTTGACCGCCTTTGTATGGTCTGTGAAATGACCATTAGTGAGCGTGGCAAGCTCTCTGGCAGCAAATTTTATCCAGCGGTAATGCGCTCACACGCACGTTTTACTTACACCAAAGTGGCAGCCATTTTAGATGGTGACGAAGCTTTGCGTGAACAATATGCTCCGCGCGTTAGTGAATTAGAAGAGTTACACAAGCTTTACACTGCGCTTAACGATGCCCGCTTAAATCGCGGTGCGATTGCGTTCGAAACGGAAGAGTCGCGTTTTATCTTTAACGCCGACAAAAAAATTGAAGCCATTTTGCCACTAGTGCGCAACGACGCGCACAAAATGATTGAAGAGTGCATGATTTTGGCGAATGTCGCCACGGCGAAGTTCGTTGAAAAACACGCGATGCCAGGTTTGTTCCGCGTGCACGATAAACCTAGTGAAGAGAAGTATAAAAACTTTGTTAGCTATTTAGCTGAATTGGGCATTGCGATGCCGATTTCCCAAGAAGTTGAACCTCGTGATTACAGTGATGTGTTAGCAAAAGTGGCTGGCCGCCCCGATCAAGAGCTGATCCAAACCATGCTATTGCGTTCAATGAAACAAGCGGTTTATCAAAGCGACAATATTGGTCATTTTGGCTTGGCGTTGCAATCATACAGCCACTTCACTTCACCGATTCGTCGCTACCCTGATTTGGTAATTCACCGCGTTATCAAAGCAATTTTAGAAGCACAAGAAAACAACCCAGTGAATGTTGGCTGTTTTAGCTATTCACAAGAGCAAGTTGTCAACTTAGGCGAGCATTGCTCAATGACAGAGCGCCGCGCAGATGATGCGACCCGTGATGTTGCTGATTGGCTAAAATGTGAATATATGCAAGATCATGTCGGTGATGAATTTACTGGTGTGATTTCAACAGTCACCAACTTCGGTATGTTCGTGCGCTTGTCAGACTTACATATTGAAGGCCTAGTGCATATTACTTCGCTTGGCCGCGATTATTATCACTTTGATGACGTTCGCATGTCCCTGACCGGCGAGAAAACGAATACCCGTTACCATGTTGGCGATGTGTTAAAAGTCCAGGTAGCAGCGGTAAATTTGGATGAGAAGAAAATAGATCTGGTCCTTTGCGGTGAAGACGCTGTTATTAAGCGCGCTAAACCCTTACGTGGTGCAAACAAAGGCAGTGCAAACAAAAGTGGTGGTGCGACGAAGGACAAGGGCAAGGCAAAATCGACAGGTCGAGGCGGCGTAAGTTACCAACCTGAGCGTAAGGGTGATAAAGCCGCAGGCAAAAAGCCCAAAAAAGCTAAGGCAAAAAGCGAGCTGCCCAAAAAGGAAAAGTCAAAAGCGGAAAAACGTAAGGCGAGAAAATCTCGACCTGGCAAAAATGCCCGCAAGCGCGCTAAGCAATAGCTTCATATGGCAGTGTCGCTGGCTGCTAGGTGACAAGCGCTAAGCGGAAATTAGCTAAGCCAAAATATTTAGTTAACATCATTTAATTAACAAACACTTAAGACATTAGAATTTAATAAGTCTAATGGCAAAGAAATGGTAAAAGAATGGCAAAAGAAGAAATTGTTTTAGGTATCCACGCGGTTAACGCGCTTATTAAACGCTCACCTGAGCGATTTGTTGAAATGTGGTTACTAAAAGGGCGTGATGATGAGCGCTTATTACCCATTATCAACTTGGCGCGAAAATATGGAATTCCTGTGCAATTGGTGCATCGTAAAGTGCTCGACGACAAAAGCGATGGCGAGCAACATCAAGGGGTAGTAGCACGCGTTAAGCCAGGAAAAACCTATACTGAAAATGATTTGGAAGACATTTTAAGCGAAGCTGAGCGCAACGACGAGTCACCATTTTTACTGATCCTTGATGGCGTAACTGACCCGCATAATTTAGGCGCTTGTTTGCGCAACGCCGATGCCGCGGGCGTTCAGGCGATCATTGTGCCAAAAGACAAAGCGGCGCGTATTACGGCAACAGTGCGCAAAGTTGCTGTTGGTGCGGCGGAAACTGTGCCGTTAGTTCAGGTTACTAATTTAGCACGTACCATGAAGCAATTGCAGCAAATGGGTGTGTGGATTATCGGTACGGCTGGTGAAACGGATACTTGCTTGTACGATGTTAAGCTCGATGGCCCAATGGCACTGGTGATGGGCGCGGAAGGAAAAGGGATGCGTCGTTTAACGCGCGAGCATTGCGATCAGCTTGTTAAGCTGCCAATGGCAGGCAGTGTTTCTAGTTTAAATGTGTCGGTAGCAACGGGTATTTGTTTGTTTGAAATTGTCCGCCAGCGCCGAGCATAGTCTGATTTAGTAGTGTCCAAGCCACAATAAAAAACGCCAGCCTGATTTGTAAATCAGGCTGGCGTTTTTTTTTGTTTCAAGAGCTTCGAGCACAGAGCTTAGAGCTTAAAGCGGCATTACCTTGTCATTAATTTTTAGCTGACCTTGTGCAAAGCTAGCGGTAAAACTCAGCTTACCTTCATCTTTTGTTAATAAGCCTTGCTGTACATAGCCATCAATCATTGGCGATAGGCCAAGTTGTTGGAAGAAAGCTTCTGGGCCAGCGCCATTAGCCTCTAGATTCATAGCCGCAACGACTGACATGGGGTTGTTGATATCGACCAAGTCTTTATTGATGTCTAGTTTAGCTTTGGATGCTAATTTACCATGTTCAGTTACAACACTAAATTCTTCGATGGCGATTTCTGGGCTGTGGTCAAGCATCGCCATAGCAGTTGGAATTAGGCTAGCTAAAGCCTGTTGGGTTGCTACTGATTGCGGATCACCGTTAAACGATTGCGACGCGCGATTAAGTGCTTGAATTGCTTTAATATCAAGGTTACGTATCGCAACTACTAGGTTGCTTTCAGTCACTTTTTTGTCCATGGCTGTGATCTCATCTGCGCCATAAGTTAATGTTAGATCGAGTAGGTCATCGTGCTCTGTGGTATTACCCTCAATATACATATTGTTAATCGCCAACGACTGGCCGTTTGCTTTGTTATCAAATGAAAAGCGTTCAACACTGACACTGAAGTCGCCAACTGAAACAGCATCACCTGAATACATATCTCCAGCAATTAGAGTTTGATCTAATTTGAAAGTTAACGGCAGTACTTCAAGGGCTTTTCCTTGGCCTTTAATTGACAGCCCTTGCCAAACATATTCACCCGTTAATGTGTCGCCACTTAAAGTGAACTCGCCAAGCGATGGTCTGATATTAACTGACTGGTCGACTTCGTCGATATCAAAGGCAAGCGTTTCAAGCCTAGTCGAATAGTTTCCTAACCAAGATAGTACAGAGCTTATTTTGATGTTTTGATTGAGCTGTTCAACAATTTGGGGCTGAGCGGCGAAAAGGGGAATATCGAAACTTGCTTTCGATTTTACCAATGAAAGTTGTAGCCCGCTGGTAGAAATGTTGACAGGACCAAAGGTTAACGACTCTGTTAATACCAGATCAACTGTTGGCATTTCAGGTGCTTGCGTAGCAATTGATAAGGTTGTTACTGCTTCGCCACCAAACCAGTTACGAGTAAATTGATAGTCTTTAACAGCAATAGCTGGATTTTTTTCTATCGAAGCAATGGTGTTTTGGTGGTAAGTCTGAAATGAGTTGCCAACAAAGTAGGGCAGTATGAGGCAGCCAGTTATTGCGATGGCTGCGCCTATGCTCGCTTTTTTCATGATAATTCCCTTATAAAACATTCCTTGGTATGCAAACGTGTAAGTTTTGCAAACAGGCAACAACAGTACGACAAAAACATAGTTTAGGCAAACAAAAATCTAGTGCTTTCATGGGCTTGTAGATTTCATTAACGGCTCAAATATCATACTTGCCTCTAAACTCGGCAGGGTGAAAATCACTCAAGCTCAGTTCATTATCTGAACACGCCAATGCATTGGGCGTTATCCGCTGAATGTTTCACTATTTGTGGGGTGTAATATCTAAGCCCATTTAGTAGATTTATATAGGGAATAATGGCTTGGTGATGTGATTTATCGCTGAACTTTCACGGCATATGCCTTACTATTCATGTCAGTTTTAAATTTGATATTGAAATAATTAGTGGCCTAAGTATTCAGGTTATTAAGTTACTGGGAATAATTGATGAAGAAAATATTAATTACTGGCGCGGCAACTGGCTTTGGTCGCGAAACCGCTATCGCATTGGCAAAACGAGGTCATCAAGTTATCGCTGCAACTTACGATGAAAATCAAGCAGAGTCGCTAACTGAATTTTCAAAATCGCAAAACGTTGAGCTTCAAATTATTAAGCTTGATATAACTAATCCTGATGATGTCGAACAGGTAAAATCGTTCGATCTTGATGTGTTAATCAATAATGCCGGTATCGGTGAAGGTGGCGCGTTAGTGGAAGTGCCATTAGAACGCATTCGTAACAACCTTGAAACCAACGTGATTGGTACGATTGCTATGATTCAAGCGGCAGCTCCAAAAATGATGGCTAAGAAAAAAGGTACCATTATTATTGTTACGTCGTTAGTTGGTCGTATTCCATTGCCATTCTTGTCGCCTTATTCGATGACTAAGTTCGCGCTAGAAAGTGCGGGCGCTGGTTTGTCAGAAGAGTTGGCACCATTTGGAGTTAATGTTTCTATGATTGAGCCAGGTCCATACGGTACTGGCTTTAACGAAGCCAATATGGAGAAGAAATTCTCTTGGATGAAACCTGATTCGCTTTATAGCGATCACAAAGATTATATTGCCGAAGTAGAGCAAAAGTCAGTGTTAAATATGCAGAACGACAATATTCAACCTGTTATTGATGCTATGGTTAAAGCCGCCGAGCACGACAAGCCTAAACTGCGCTATGCTGTGCCTAAGTGGATGGGACTAGCCGTTAATGTAATGCGTGGTTTTGGTAAATAAAGGCTCTAATAAAAACAACCTTTCCCTGCGACAAAGCCGTTTAACAAGAAGCGGCTTTTATTTTTGCCTGAAGTTTTTGGCGAGCGTTTGCAGTTGGGCTAAGCAAGCTAGCAACAGTAACTCTTCCCAATTTTGTACACAAATACTTTTAATTGGCAGCGCTCCCTATTATCCTTACAAAGTTTGTGGCATTGAAAAGGATTTTATGCTGAACACTTTATTACATCGTGCGACCCTTGAGTGTAGCTTTGCAAGTTGTCATAGCTGCCCTAGTGATTGCACCAGTATCGATGCATTAGCAGCCTCAATTGGCTGCTTTTTTAGATCTCACCTTGTTAGTCAAATAGGTAGCTATAAGTGACTTCAAATAATTCGTCGGCAACTACTCAAGTGATTGAGCAAGTTGAGCAAGATATTGAACGACGTTCACTTAACGGATGTTATATCTATTTATTAGGCTGGCTAGCGATAGGAATTGGCACTGATTTTTATCGCGAGCAGAGCGAATGGTTTTATGGCATTGCTGGCGCATTATTATTGCTCGGCGCTTTTCGTATTGTCTTTTACTTTAGCTCGAAATCACTAAAGCAATATAGCCATAAAGTTTGGTGGTTATTGTTGCGTGCAAGTGTGCTGCTGCCCTGTCTTATTTTCAGCTCTGTATTCGCGCTCTCTATGTTGCTACCAAAATTTGAGCCTTTGTTTATCTACGTCTTTATGACGATATTTGCGTTAGTAAGTAGTGGAACGGTGACCTATTCCCTAGATAAGTCTTTGTACACTAGTTACCTAGCATCAAATACGGTGATTCCAATTATCACTGTGGTGCTAATGTCGGACTCTGTAGTGGCTCAACTTGAAGTTGGTATGCTGTTTTTTTACAGCATTTATATGTTATTTCAAGGGCGACAGTTGAACAAAGAATACCTAGAAAAATTAACTCAGAAGCAAACCTTAAAAGAGCTATCAATAAAAGATGCGTTAACCGGCATATATAACCGCCGCCACTTTGATCAGTACCTAGCACATGCATGGGATGCAAATATGCGCCGCCAAACAACCTTGTCGATTGTAATTGTTGATATTGATTACTTTAAGAAAGTGAATGATCGGTATGGTCATCCTGCGGGTGACGAAACTATTAAGCACATTGCCAGCGCGATGAAGTCAACATTCCAACGAGATACCGATATTGTTGCGCGTATAGGGGGGGAAGAGTTTGCGGTTATCGTTACTGGTACCGAGCAAACTGACGTGTTTAACCTAGTAGAAGCGCTACGTGAAGAGATCAGTTCCTCGACGATTTATTTTAATCAACATGACTTTTCAGTCTCCGTGAGTGCAGGAATTTATTCATTAGTACCTGGTCAACAAAGCAGCGCCAGTAATTTGATGAGCGGCGCCGATAAGGCACTTTATCAAGCGAAAGCTAATGGTCGAAACTGCACGGTAATTAATAAGGGTTAGGCTTAGCTAACGCCAATAGTTAGTGAGTTGTTGTCTATACGGTAATTAACACGCGTTTTTTCTCGCGCCGTACTTGCCTTCCTTGGTTATTTTCCCTACAATACGCGACCTTAAATCAGCCGCAAGTTTTGTTCCTTGCCTCAACACTGGTGTTGGCTGAGCCAGATACGAGGCTACAACCGTAAGGAGCTCGTAATGCGTCATTACGAAATCGTATTTATGGTTCACCCTGATCAGAGTGAACAAGTACCTGGCATGATCCAGCGTTACTCAGACATGATCACAGCTGCTGAAGGCTCAATCACACGTCTTGAAGACTGGGGTCGTCGTCAATTAGCTTACCCAATCAACAAACTACACAAGGCACACTACGTTTTAATGAACGTTGAAGCGCCTCAGTCAGTTATTGATGAATTAGAAACTTCTTTCCGTTACAACGACGTGGTTCTACGTAACATGATCATGCGCACTAAAGGCGCGGTAACTGAAGCGTCTCCTATGGCGACTGCTAAAGATGACCGTCGCGAAGCTAAGAAAGAGGTTACTGAAAAGCCAGCTGAAGCTCCTAAGAAAGAAGAAGCTGCTGCTGAATAATTAGTAATCCGTGACTAACAGCTTCGTTCTTGTTGGTAATGTGGCAAGCTCACTGAAATTATCAACTAGCCCTGCGGGGGTTCACCACTGTCAGTTTAGTATCGAACATCGTTCAATCCAGGTTGAAGATGGCTTAAGCCGACAAGCATTCGTTAGAATGAAAGTGGTCGCAACAGGCGAATGGTCACAACGATTAGCAAGTGAATTAATTGAGGGCATGCAAATTCAAGTGACAGGTTTTATTAACCGTCATGAGTCAAGAACCGGAAATCCAGTACTTGCCTTGCATGCTCAACAGATTGAAATGATTTGATTCGATGATTGTTTAATTGAGTGTTTGCTCAGTAAGCAACATCAATGATTAGGAGAAATCCCATGTCACGTTTTTTTAGACGTCGTAAGTTCTGCCGCTTCTCAGCGGAAGGTGCTGCGCAAATCGATTACAAAGATATCGCAACACTAAAAAACTACATCACTGAAAGTGGTAAAATCGTACCTAGCCGTATCACTGGTACAAGTGCTAAATACCAACGCCAACTAGCTACTGCTATCAAGCGTGCACGTTACTTAGCACTATTACCATACACTGATTTACACAAGTAACCTAAAGGGGCATTAAGATGGAAGTTATCCTTCTAGACAAAATCGCCAAGTTAGGCGGCCTTGGTGACAAGGTGACGGTAAAGTCTGGTTACGCACGTAACTACTTACTACCAAAAGGTAAAGCTGTATTCGCTTCTAAAGCTAACGTTGAGCACTTTGAAGCTCGTCGTGCAGACTTAGAAAAGCAACTAGCTGAAGCTTTAGCTGCTGCTGAAGCACGTGCTGCTAAAGTAACTGAGCTTGCAGAAGTGACTATCGCTTCTAAAGCTGGTGACGAAGGCAAGCTATTCGGCTCTATCGGTACTAAAGATATTGCTGATGCTATCACTGAAGCTGGTGTTGAAGTTGTTAAATCAGAAGTTCGCATGCCTCACGGTTCAATCCGTGAAACTGGCGAATTCGAAATCGCACTTCACTTACACACAGATGTAGACGTTAACGTTAAAGTTGTTGTAATCGCTCAAGCATAATTTGCTTTGTAGATAACAACGACACGTTAATAAAAAAACACCATGTGCCTCGGCCATGGTGTTTTTTTATGCCTATAGATAAAGACAAAGATATAAATAAGCTGAATTAATTGGCGAATACCTCGGTCGTTATACCAATTGGTAAGGAAAACCTGTACCGAGTTAAATATCAATACTATAACTTATTAAACGGAGTTAATTTTGTCAGAGGCTGCTGTGCCGCATATTTTCCAGCATACATTAAAAGCGGTTATTAAACGGTTTGAACTTGGGGCTTTGCTACTTTATTTGGCAAGCGTTGCTTTTGCGCTGGGTGCAATTTGGTTTGAACAAAATCAGCAAGCTGAAGCAATAATGCAGGCGACTAATCAATGGTATCCTGCTTCTCTGGTTGAAATCTTTAATATTGAGTCGGGTTTACCGCTTTATCACGAGCAGTTGTCTTCATCTGATTTCACCTTGTTAAGAGAGGTGAGCAACGACACCTTAACCTTGGTTTTTATCCATCCATTCTATCTACTCGTTAGTTCGTGGCTGTTTATTGCATTTAATATCGTTTTTGTTGCTTTTGTGGTGGCAATTCGTGGCAGCTTATCAAAAACACTCACTTTATCTTTTGACCCGATTCACGCATTGGAGAATTGGGTTGCCTTGTCACGCATTCATGGCAAATATCAACCAATCCAAGCGAAAGAGCCGATCAGTGAGTCAATTGCAGAGCTTTTACAGAAGCTGCAAGAAGCAAAAGCGAGTCAAGGTCAGGCAGAGCTACAAATTCGTGAAAGACTTTTATTAGAGCCTGAAACAGGGGTTGGTAATCGAGAATTTTTCAACAATCGCCTAGATGCACTGCTCAAAGAAGAAGATTCAAGAGGCTGTGTCATGCTAGTTTGTTTTAAAGATTTCGATACGGTCCAAACTGCTTATGGCGCGCAGCAAGCACTTGATATTGTCGAACAAGCTATTGGCTTGATTCAAAAACGCCTTGTTAACTTTAATAACTATTTTATTGCACGCCCGAATGAAGCTGAACTGGCTCTATTGCTACCCGGTTTTTACGCAGATGAAGCAGAAAAGCTTGCTAATCGCGTACTCGCGAGTATTAGCCAAGTGCCATTACCGATTGGTGTTGCTCAAGAAGAGTTTGTTCATATGGGGGTTGTTTGTTTTGCGGGCGACAATCAAGCCTACAAAGTGATGGCTGAAGCGGATATGGCATTGCGCAATGCGCAGCTGCAAGGCCCATCGCAATGGTTTATGTATGACACAGGAGAAGTCGCAGCGGAAACCGCGAAAGGCTCACTAAAGTGGCGTACATTTTTAGAGCGGGCCATTGAGAAAAATGCCTTTGTTATCTTCTTTCAACCTGTCATAGCAAGCCAAAGCGATCAAATTCTTCATCACGAAGTTTTGTCAAAAGTGCGCGATAGCCAAGGGCAATTAACCAGTGCACGCGTTTTCCTGCCTATGGCGCAAAAATGTGGTTTAAGTGCCAAAATCGATCTGTTGGTATTTGAACAAGTGTGCCGTTTATTGCAGTACGAGAGTAAACAGCCCGATGCATGCAGTTTGAATCTCTCGATAGATGCTTTGCTTGACGAACAATTTATCGAAGCAATGTTTATTAAATTAGCGCAGGTACCGGACATTGCCAATCGGTTAATTATTGAAATTAGCGAATATCATTTAGTCACGCATTTAAATAAATTAGCACCGGTAGTGGGGCTTTTGGATGAGCTGGGCGTAAAAATACTGGCTGATAAAGTAGGGCAATATGTGGTGAGTACTGATTACTTAAGAGACTGCCCGATCAGTTATATTAAATTGCATCGCAGTATTGTTTATCTAGTGCACGAAAAAATGGAAAATCAGGTTTTTATTCAAAGCTTAAAAGCACGCTGCTTGCAACATGGTGTAAAAATTTATGCGCTGGGTGTTGAAAGTAAGGAAGAGTGGCGCACCTTAGTTCATCTTGGTGTAACTGGCGGTCAAGGGCACTTCTTTACTGAACCTGTGGCGCAGATGGCAAATGCGATTGTACTGCCTTAATAAATTCGTTTGGTAGTAATCCTCGTTCTATCTGGCCGCCAAGGCCTTGCAGTCCGCCAGTGTGCAGTAATACAATTTTGTGGCCTGCTGGAAAGTACCCTTGTGCGATCAAATCCAACAGCGCTAATACTATTTTCCCTGAGTAGATTGGTTCAAATGGGACGCCCGTTTGCGCGATAAACTCAGCTAAACGCAAGCAATCTTGGTCACTAAATTTTCCATAACCACCGCGATGAAATTCGGTTAGTAGCTGCCAATTATTGAAAGTCTTAGCCGTTTGATTTTGACTAGTTGAGAGTAGTTGATTGATATTGTTACGTAAATAGTCAGCCTGTTTCAGTACTGCAATCCCGAGAATTTGGTGTTGGCACTGATCAGCGTTGATAATGCCAGCGATGGTGCCGCCGCTGCCAACGGGTAACATTAAAGTGTCAAAGCTTATCTGCTGATTTAGCTCCTCCACTAACTCCGCGAGCCCAGATAATGCCAATTGATTACTGCCGCCTTCTGGCACAATTAAATAGTCTGGAAATTGTGTCGCGAGTGCAGCTAGATACTCAGCCTGTTCTCGTTGACGATAGGTTTGGCGATCGACAAATATGGGTTCCAGCCCCCAATGCATTGCCCAGCTCAAGGTGTAATTGGTCAGGTATTCAGGTTCACCTCGAATAACTGCCTTTGCTGCTAATTCTTGTTGCTGACAGGCATAGGCTAGAGCGTGCAAATGATTTGAATAAGCGCCGCCAAAACTCAGTATGCCTTTTAATCCCTTTGCTTTGGCATAGGATAAATTGCCCTTTAGTTTACGCCATTTATTACCAGAGATAATCGGATGAATCAGGTCATCGCGCTTGATATATACCTCAATTTGATGTGCCTTAAATAGTGGGTGTTCGATGATTTGCAGTGGAGACATAAGTGATAATCGATGGGCTAAACACACTAAACGAGCGGCTAGACGACTAGTAAATAGACGCTTATTGAGGCAATTATTTAGCTAAGTTGAAGCATAAGTATAGTTATTGTCTCAAGTGACGATATCGAAAGTAAAGTGGGGTAACTTATTCTCAATATCTAAAATGCGTGAATTAAACTCCGTATTAGGTGCTGCTAAGCGATTCATTTACTGCCTAGAGAAACGTGACTTAAAGCTTGTTTTTGTTGCTAAAAAACTTGCGCATCAAAGGGAATAAGGGATAATGAAGCTGTATAGCTGTACCGTACTGGAATAAAAAATAAGAACCATTGGATGTCGTTAACCTCTAAATTCTCTAAGCTGTTTCGCGGCAAAAAAGTCGCACACCAAGTTGGCTTGGCATTTCGACATGATGCCTTGGCAGTTTGTTATGCCACCGATCAAGGCGATTACCATTATCACCAGTTTCCTGTAACTAATGGCGATCAATTGGCGGCACTTGAACAATTTGCTAGCGAAGGCAAGTTAAGTGCCGAAGGTCATTTAGTCTTGGCGCCCGCGCAATATCAAATCGTGCAAGTAGACAAACCGAATGTACCGACTGATGAGATTCTTAGCGCTTTAAAATGGCAGATCAAAGACCTAGTGACTATCCCGCCTGAGGAAATGATCCTCGACTATTTCTCTGGTCCAACGCTATCAGGTGGTGCAGAAAAGATTAACGTTGTGGTTTCAACTAAATCAGCGTTACAGGCAATTGTTGAGAAGATGTCGGGTAGCATCGTTGAGCTCACGACAATTTCCACTGAAGAATTTGCGTTTGCTAGCTTAGTGCCATTTCAAGAGCACGCCGTATTGCTTGTCTGTCAGCAGCCAAATGAAGAAGTGGTGATTTTAATCGTCAAACACGGACGTATCTTCTTCCATCGACGCCTTCGAGGTTATGCCCAACTGGCAAGTAAAACCATGGAAGAGCTTTCGTTTGGTGCGATAGATTCGTTAAGCCTTGAAATTCAGCGCTCCTCTGACTACTTTGAACGCCAATTAAAGCAAGCACCAATTAAAGAAATTCAAGTGATTCTGCCAATAAAAACGCAGAATTATATCGTCACTAAGCTGGCAGAAAATACTAATACGCCGGTTAATGCATTTGTTTTTAGTGAGCAGCATCAAGACAAAGCCATGTATGCAGCGGCTATTGGCGCGAGCCAGTTGGCATCGAGCCAAACAAGTAGCGAGGAGCAAGTGACTCATGATTAAGTCATCAATCAACTTGCTGCAAGCGGAGTTAGTGCCGAAGAAACCTTGGTTAAGTTTACCAACGGTTATTACTATTTGGGGACTGACGCTAATTGTGATGTTTGCTGGTGCTAGTTATAGCCATTGGCAACAGTCAAAAACAGCGCAAGAGTTGGCAAGGCTAAATCAGCAGAATCAGCAGTTTAATGATCAATTAGAGCAGTTGAAGGCGCAACAAATCTCCGCTAAAGCTGACAGTCAACTAACCGCTGAACTGGCGAGCTTAAAAACACTTACCAGAAACAAGCGCTATTTATATGGGCACCTCACCAATACAGAGTATTCTTACATTGGTGGTTTTGCGTCTGCCATGGCTGAGCTTTCACAATTACATAACCCTAACATTAGCCTGACTCATATTAATATTCAGGAACGTCAATTTTATTTTGCGGGCATGGCACGTCAAGCGAGTGCTGTACCGCGTTGGTTAGCCAATTTTGAAAAGTCACAAGTATTGTCTGGGCAGGTATTTCAGCAAATGCGTTTGATAGAATCTGATGACAAGCTTATTTCATTTCAGGTGAGCTCAACGGACAACTTGGTTGAGGAGACTGAATAATGGAACAATGGCTTCAATATCAAGAGAAATTTTTACTGCTCACTAAGCGTGAAAAAAACATTATCTTATTTGGCGGTTTATTTCTGATTTTGTATTTGGGCTTTACCTTTGCAATCGAGCCTAATATCAAAAGAGTACAGCAAGAAAGTGCGAGAATTAAAGACCTAAAAATTTCAATTAATGCAGCACAAGCCTCGATCAATATTTATCAAGAAGCACTGATTACAGACCCAAATGAGGCTGTTAGCAAAGAAATTGAACAGCAAAAAGCCTTACTTAGTAATATTGATGAAGAGTTATTAACACTAACGTCAGAGTTGATTAACCCAGTGCAAATGCGAATTGCTTTGGTTGAGTTATTGGCGTTGCAGCCTGGTGTGTCACTGTCATCCTTTGAAGTGATTGCGCCAAGTGAATTATTTATTGCTAATCAAGCTCAAGACAAAGCAAACGACCTAAATCAAGCTGGTGAAAACGCTACTGGTAATAATAGTGCTGTTTCGGAAGGTAGCGCTGAACAAGCCGCTGGAAATGGTGATGAAACTGTCGCCTTGTATCGCCACGGCATAAAGCTGACATTAACGGGGCGTTACAGTGCGCTTCAGGCATACTTAGCAGAGCTTGAGCAATTGCAATGGAAGTTTTTCTGGCAAGAGTTTGATTTAAAAGTGACAGAATACCCAAACAATGAGTTATCGGTAACGTTATACAGTTTGAGTACGGCAAGGGAATTTATTGGTGTTTAAAGTAGTGAGTAAAAAGCAGGTATTTAGCCAACTCAGCCTTGCTCTAGTCATTGCATCGAGTTTCGCTGTGGCTAACGCTTCGAGCGATCCAACTCGGCCTTTAGTAGCAGGTTTAGCATCAGCGAATGTCGACTCAGCGACGCGTAAGCCTGGCGAATTAGTCTTGCAATCAATTATTTCGCCATCAACAGGTACTTCGCCTCAAGGCGGGAGTGCAGTGCAGCATAAAGCAATTATTAGTGGTCAACTTGTTAGCCTAGGCGAGCAAGTTGACGGTTATCAGGTTATCGATATTAGTGAGCGACAGGTTGTTCTTCAATCGGAAGATAAAAGCAAAGAGTTAGTGTTGTTTTCTCGTTCTGTCGTGACATACAAATAAAAGAAGTTATTATGAAAAAGTCTCCCATTTATCTGTTTGTAACAAGCTCATTAGTTGCCTTGGCAGGCTGTACTTCGGTACCAGATAAACCGACATTTATTGAGCAAGAACTCGACAAAGCCATGGCAGATAAGTCTGCTGCTGATAAACGCAAGCCATTGACTCAATTGCCAAATGCGGTTCAGCAAGAATTAATGCAGCAAACCATGAACAATGCCAAAGCGTCATTGTTAGCCGAAAAGCGTTTAGATATTGCCGCCGTTGATGTTGATGCTAAAGCCTTTTTTGCCGCTTTAGTGGAAGACTCAAACTATAGCGCAGCGGTGCATCCAGAAGTTGCGGGCAATATCACGTTGAACCTTAAAGATGTCACGATTGATGAGGCTTTAGTTGTATTGCAAGACCTTTATGGTTTCGACATTAAACGCTTTGGCAAAGTGATTCAGGTGTACCCAGCGGGTATGCGCACTGAAACGATCCCATTAAATTACCTGTTCGTTAAGCGTTATGGCACTTCGAGCACCAGTATTAACTCTGGTGGCGTTTCTGAAAACGATCCAGACAGTGGTAATAACAGCAATAGTAGCTTCAACAATAGCGGTAGCAACAGTAACAGTAATAACCGCTCAAGCAATAATAACCAAAACGGCAGCAGTGGTATCAACCTCTATACCGAGAACGAATCTGATTTTTGGACAGAATTGAAAGATACATTGGAATCACTTGTTGGTACAGAAGATGGTCGTTCTGTTATTGTTTCTCCGCAGGCTGGTTTAGTCACTGTGCGAGCGTTTCCTGGCGAAATTAAATCAGTTAAGAAGTTTATCGACGATACGCAAAAACACTTGCGTCGCCAAGTCATCATTGAAGCGAAAATCATGGAAGTGACGTTAAATGATGATTATCAACAGGGTATTCGCTGGGACAATGTCTTAAGTCATGTTGAAAGTACAGATCTAAACTTCTCAACCACAGGCAATATTGCTGGCAATACCATTTCGTCAGCGTTGGGTGGCACTACTTCAATTAGCTTTTTAAATGCTGATTTTTCAGGGGTTATTGAGCTGCTGCAAACGCAAGGTAATGTGCAGGTGTTATCAAGCCCGAGAATTACTGCGACTAATAATCAAAAAGCGGTGATTAAAGTTGGTGAAGATGAATACTTTGTTACCGATGTATCAAGTACAACGACAACGGGAACATCAACAACGGTTACGCCAGAAATTGACCTAACACCGTTCTTCTCAGGTATTGCTTTAGATGTCACACCACAAATTGATGCAAATGGTGAAGTGATTTTGCATGTTCACCCGTCGGTAACCTTGACGCAAGAGCAGTTAAAAACGGTGACCATCAACCAAGAAGATGTTGTACTGCCGCTGGCACAAAGTAGTGTTCGTGAGTCAGATACAATTATTAGAGCTAAATCGGGTGAAATCGTTGTCATTGGCGGCTTGATAGAAACCAGAAAAGTCGATTTAGAGTCGAAAACACCATTACTAGGCGATATTCCGCTGATGGGCGAGTTGTTTAAGAGCAAATCGCAATCAACTCAGAAGAAAGAGCTAGTGATCATGCTCAAGCCGGTAGTGATTGGCCAAGATACTTGGCAAGATCAGCTGCAAGAAGCACGCGCCTTATTGAAGCAATGGTTTCCTGAAAGCGAATAATAATGTTGGCAGTGTGCTGCCAACATTAACCTAAATAGTAAACTGGCGAGCAATGTACCTTTATCATTATGGGTTAAGAGAGTTACCTTTTACGTTAACCCCTAATACCAACTTTTATCTTGGGCTAGCGCCGCATAACGAGGCGCTTGCGGTATTGCTTACTGCGCTAAAAACTGGCGAAGGCTTTCTCAAAGTCATTGGTGAAGTAGGCACAGGAAAAACCTTACTATGTCGTAAATTGCTCAACGATATTCCTGACCATTTTGTTACTGCCTATATTCCAAACCCCTACTTAAGCCCCGACGAATTGCGCCGAGCAGTAGCGGTTGAATTGGGTGTTAAACAAGCACAACGTATGTCAGTGCAGCTGCTAACACAGCGTATTCAAACGCGACTGCTGGAATTGCATAGCAAAGGCCACTCTGTGGTGTTAATTGTTGATGAAGCCCAAGCGTTGCCAGAAGAAAGTCTAGAAGCGTTGCGTTTGTTTACTAATCTAGAAACAGAAAGCCGAAAGTTACTGCAAGTCGTAATGTTTGCGCAACCTGAGCTAGATGCACGTTTAGCCGAGCAACATTTTAGGCAGTTGCGACAGCGCATCACTTTTTCTTATCAGCTAAGGCCGATGACGGCTGAAGAGGTTGAGCATTATATTAGCCATCGCCTGAACATAGCTGGATACAAAGGTGCAGCATTATTTTCAAGCAAACTTTGCCAAAAATTAACTAAGACGAGTAAGGGTATTCCTCGTTTGGTCAATGTTCTTTGCCATAAAATGTTGATGCTTGGTTATGGTGAAGGGCAATATGAGTTAACCCAAAAGCACTTAGCGTTAGCGGCTAAAGATACTGAAGATACTGCCCCTGTCGGCAGTATAAGCGGCTTTTGGTCAAAACTAACGGTCGGTAATCTAGCGATTGCTCTCATTATTATTTTGCTTGTGTTGTTTGGTGCCACTTGGCCATTTTTACCTGTTGGAGAATTCATGTGAGCGTCATTAATCAAATGCTCCAAGACCTAGAGAAGCGAAATACACCGACAGGAGATGAAACCGTAACTTCATCTGTCGTTGTGAGTGCGCCGCAAAAATCCCATGTGCTTCCTATTGTGTTATCTGTGTTTATCACTGCAATTATTGCCGCGGCACTGTGGCTTTACTATGAGAATCAGTCGTTAAAGCAGCAAACATCGCCTCAAGCTAGAGCCTATGTCGCACAGCAAGATGTTATAACTCAAGCAGATACTAAGCCACTGTTAGATACTCGAGTACAAGTTGATACTAATGCTAAAAGCAGCACTAATAGCCAATCAACAGCTTTACCAATGGCTGATGTTGAGCAAGTGCCCAATTTAAAAGGCACTACAAAAGACGCTAAAAAAGCTAGCGAACAAACAGACATTCAAGCTGATGCCAAAGCTAAGCAAACAATACCTAGCGCCGAGCCTCATACACAGCCGCTGGAACCGCAAGAAAACCAGTTAGCAGCGGTACAAAAGCATCGCTCGAATACACAAGTTCAAGAAGAAGTAGTGAAAGGCGCTGAGTTAAATCAGCCAAAAGCGCAATCACCTGTATTATCGCAACCAGCTCATGCACCTATTGGGCAAGAACGTGTTAAGCAAGAATCTCAACCAGCTCCACTAAACACTGAGCCCTTAACCACTAAGCCTTCATTGACGATTGCTCGAAAACAGTTAACTTCTGCCCAGCTTGCTGTTCAAAAAGTGAATCAAGCAGAGCGCGCTATGGCTGAAAAAGAGGGGCAAAAAGCTGAACAATTGTTGCAAGACGCTCTACTGCTTGCTCCTGAAAACAAAAATGCGAGAAAGCAACTGGCGGCAATTTGGTTTGCCAGAGGCGCGAATCAAGCCGCGATGAATCTACTGAATCAAGGAATTAGCTTATCGCCCAACGAACCAGATTTTCGTTTAATGAAAGCGAAAATACTGCTGAAAAACCACCAGCAAAATCAAGCTCAAAGTGCTAGCCAGTTATCAGCACAAACATCACCGCAATTGACACAAGCCTTTGAAACCTTGGTAGCATTAGCTAATGTGCCGCAGGTTGAATATCAATCGATGTTGGCGACGGTTGCGCAGCAATATCAACAATTATCAGCCGCCGTTAGTGCATACCAGCAGTTGGTGCTACTGCAACCTAACCAAGCTAAGTGGTACTTGGGGCTAGCAATTGCATTTGATCAAAGCAGCCAATTTAATGATGCTTTGAATGCATACCAGCAGGCACTAGCGGTTGGTGGGTTGTCTTTGCAAACCCAGCAGTTTGCTCAGCAACGAATGACAGAATTAGGAGAGTAGACGATGGCTGCACCAAAGTTAAAAATGCGTCTGGGTGACTTATTGGTTCACGAAGGCATTATCAGTAATGATCAGCTAATGCAGGCACTGAATAGCCAAAAAACCTCTGGTCGAAAACTTGGTGATGTGTTGATCGAGTTAGGTTATATCAGCGAACGTCAGTTACTGGAATTTTTAGCGCAGCAACTGGATGTGCCATTTATGGATATTAGCCAACTGCGCGTACCGGGCGAGGTAGCTAAGTTACTACCAGAAGTCCATGCCCGCCGCTTGCGTGCACTTGTGATGGAAGATCGCGGAGATAGCGTGCTGATTGGTATGAGCGACCCTGCCGACTTAAACGCACTTGATCAGCTAGAGCAAATGCTTGCCCCCAAACGCATTCAACTTGCGGTTGTGATGGAGTCGCAGCTATTTGAATCGTTCGACAGCCTCTATCGTCGTACCGCTGAGATTGAATCGTTTGCCAGCCAACTAGAGCAAGAGTACGAACAAACCTCTGATTTTGATATGTCATCCACCTTTGATGATGGTGGTGATGCAACAGTAGGTAAGTTACTGCAATCGGTATTTGAAGACGCTGTGCAAATGCGCGCTTCTGATATTCACATTGAGCCAGATGAGAAGCAACTTCGCATTCGCCAGCGTATTGACGGCGTGCTGCAAGAGAACATTCTTAATGAGAACAAAATTGCCGCCGCTTTGGTATTGCGGTTAAAGCTGATGGCTGGGCTAGATATTTCTGAAAAGCGTTTACCGCAAGATGGTCGTTTTAATTTGCAAGTGAAAGGCCACAATGTTGATGTTCGGATGTCGACCATGCCAGTGCAGTACGGTGAGTCTGTGGTGATGCGTTTACTTGATCAGTCAGCGGGCATTTTATCGCTTGATGAAACCGGTATGCCGCCTGAATTGGTGCAGCGTTTACGCCATCAAATAAGTCGTCCACATGGCATGGTGTTAGTGACCGGCCCAACCGGTAGCGGTAAAACAACTACGCTTTACGGTGCGCTAAGCGAATTAAACCAATCGTCAAAGAAAATTATTACCGCAGAAGACCCGGTTGAATATCGTTTACCGCGTATTAATCAAGTGCAGGTAAGTAGTAAAATTGACTTAACTTTCTCCAGTGTACTGCGCACTGCATTACGACAAGATCCCGATATTATTATGGTGGGTGAGATGCGTGACAGTGAAACCGTAGAAATTGGTCTTCGAGGCGCATTAACAGGTCACTTGGTATTATCAACACTGCATACCAATGATGCGATTACCAGTGCACTGCGTTTGATTGATATGGGCGCAGCAGGTTTCTTAGTGGGTAGTTCATTGCGTGCTGTCATTGCCCAGCGCTTAGTACGCAGAATTTGTGAAAACTGTACTGAAGACTACCGCCCAGATGCACAGGAAAAGATGTGGCTAAATAACTTAACCGGATTAGATTGCAACAGCATATCTTTTAAACATGGTAGAGGCTGCCAATCGTGCCAGTATACTGGCTATCGTGGCCGTATCGGTGTGTTTGAATTACTAGAAATGAACGAGCCAATGATGGCCGCGTTAAAACGAGAAGACACCGAAGCGTTTACCGAACAAGCGAAACGCCACCCTACATTTAAACCGCTTGCTAAAGCCGCTTTTGACTATGCCGTTGAAGGTATAACCAGTGTTGAAGAAGTGCTAAGGTTAGTCGAAACCGTAGACGTAGCGGGTTAATCTAAATCATGGCAATGTTTAACTATATCGGGCGTGATGCGCAGGGGAGCCAAGTAAAAGGCTCATTAGAAGCAACCTCTGCCAATGCGGTGGCTGAGCTATTAGCGCGTCAGCAAATCACGCCTGTATCGATTGAACAAGGGAAAGAAAACCAGCAAGTATCGACGGGAAATATTGATATTGGCGAGTTATTGGGCTTTTCGCCAGTAGCACTGGATGATTTGATCGTACTGTGTCGCCAAATGTACGCGCTAATGCGCTCTGGTGTTCCTATTTTGCGAGCCATTAATGGTTTAGCAGAATCCAGTGCATCACCAAAGCTGCGCAAAGTACTCGCTGAAGTCGCCAGCCAACTTGAGGGCGGTTATGCACTGTCTTCCGCGCTTAACCAGCACCCAAGGGTTTTCTCCTCTTTGTTTATTTCGATTATTCATGTAGGCGAAAATACCGGTCAATTAGATGGTTCATTTTTAAAACTAGCGACCTACTTTGAGCGTGAACAAGAAACGCGAAAGCGGATAAAGTCGGCGTTGCGCTACCCTAGTTTTGTGGTTGCGGCGGTTGTTATCGCTATTGTCATCCTCAACATTTTTGTTATTCCGACCTTTGCAAACATGTTTTCCCGTTTAGGTGCAGATTTACCATTTGCCACTAAATTATTGATCAATAGTTCAAACTTCTTCCTTGATTATTGGCCACATATGTTAGCTGGCTTGATTGCCGCTATTATCGGTATACGCGCATATGTGAAAACGGAGGCAGGACGCTATCAATGGGATAAACGCAAACTAAAAATTCCTGTTGTTGGTAGCATCATTGAGCGTTCAATTTTGTCGCGTTTTACCCATAGTTTCGCAATAGTACTTAAAGCCGGTGTGCCGATGACTTCTGGGTTGAGCCTAGTCGCTGATGCCGTTGATAACGATTATATGCGCGATAAAATTATTAAAATGCGCCAAGGTATCGAAAGTGGTGAAAGCCTGTTACGCACCTCACTCACTAGCACCTTATTCACACCACTTGTATTACAAATGGTGGCGGTTGGGGAAGAAACGGGCCGTGTTGATGAACTGCTTGAAGAAGTGGGTGATTATTATGAACGCGAAGTTGATTATGATTTAAGTACTTTGACCGCGCGAATTGAACCTATCTTATTAGTTATTGTTGCGGCAATGGTACTGGTACTCGCACTTGGCATATTTACGCCAATGTGGGATATGGCTTCAGCGTTTCAAGGCAAGTAATGCTTAAGCAAGTAGTGGCAGAGCACAAAGAGCGAAGCGTGCTTGAGTTAATTATTATTGGCGTGTTGATTACCTTGCTAATGGCGAATTTTCTATACGCTTTTTTTAAGCAAGAAAGCTCAATTGAGGAAGCGGGCTTTCGTGCCTTGGCAAATCGCTTTACCACCAAAGTCAATGCGATTCATGGTCAATGGTTGATGGATGGTCGCCCACAGGTTATCGAGTTACGTGATAATTTAGGACAAACCAATAAAGTAAAAGTTAATCAATTTGGTTGGCCAGATGGCAAAAACTGTGAAGCTATTTGGCAACTCGTATTGGATATGCCGCTGATGTTATTGAATCAGCCTATCTCAGTATTGGAGCTTAATACTCAGTCGGTAGCAGTAGAAAATAATGATAACTTGAGCATAGATAAAGTCTGTCGATATTATTTTACCCAAGGGCAATATTTTGATTATCAGCGACATAGCGGCAAAGTACTGCTATAACCTAATACAAGCTGGAATCTATTTTTGTGCTGAAAATGACCTAAAGTTAGGCCAAAAGTCAGTGACTTATGTAACAATTCATTGCTAGAATCAACCAATCAGCATAATTTACGGGTGTACCCATGAAAAAACAATCAGGTTTTACATTAATCGAATTGGTTATTGTGGTCGTTATATTGGGCTTTTTAGCCGTAACTGCTATTCCTAAATTTTTAGACTTAACCGACCAAGCTAAACAAGCGAATATTGAAGGTATGGCAGGTGGCTTTGCTACTGCGGTATCACTCGTAAGAGCGCAATGGGAAGCTGAAGGGCGCCCACAGAGTAGTATCAGCAATGCAACGGTTAACTCAGTCAACTATGATGGCGTTAATCTTGTACTTACAACTCCAGCGGCCAACCAAGCGAATGTAAGACCTGGTTATGTCACAGGCTTAACCGATGGCGCAACATTAGGTGCAGCTTTTGACGTGAGCAATTGTGTACAAATTTGGCAGAATATTTTACAGCAGCCTCCGGTCATAGAATCAACCATTGGCAATTTAAATAACAATAGTGGTGCAAGCTACTTAGCAACTATTATTGCCAATCAGCCGCCAGCCAGCTCTAATATTTGTGCTTTTTATTTGAAAGAGTCACTAAATCAAGATGCTAACGGTAACTTTATTGCGCCAACAGCAGGGGCAGCAACTGGCACTGGTAATTTATTTACCTACAACCCTGCGAATAGCTCCGTAGTTGTTTATATTAACAACTAATATAGTTTTAAGATAAAAACGTTAATTATTAATAAATAAAGAGTCGTATTATGAAAACATTACAGAAGCAAAAAGGTTTTACCTTAATTGAACTCGTCGTTGTAATTGTTATTTTAGGTATTTTGGCTGCTACTGCAGCGCCTAGATTTATTGATCTGCAAGATGATGCACAAACTGCTACTTTGCAAGCCGTTGCAGCTTCTATGCAAAGTGCCGCTACTTTAGTTCATAGCAAGTCATTGATTGCTGGTAACCAATCTCAAGCTGATACTACTGTTCAGGTCAATAATGCCGACTTAGATATTGTTTTTGGCTACCCAACATCTGCCGATGCTGATGGTGAGGCGGCATGGCGCGCCTTATTAGATTTAGATTTTGATGATGGTAACGCTAATACTGGCCCTGAAGAGTTTGATATTATTGTCGACAGCAATGTCGTTACAATTTTCCCTGTAGGACAAGCGGTAACTGATGCGAATGACGCTTGTTCTGTCTCTTATACAGACCCTGGTCAAGCAGGCGGTCCAATTGATGTTAATGTAGTTCCTTGCTAAACAAATATTGCAAATTATAAAGAGGGCTCTTTAGCCCTCTTTTTTTATCTGAGATTTAGTAGTCTTGGTACTAGTTTAGCAATTTGGACTATTGCATTGTTAACAGTATACTAATCAATAGTATAAATACGTTAATCAAACGTTATTTGTCGCTCAAGATTGTCGCATGAGTAAGGAAAGGTAGCTGGCGTGGACAATAATTCGTTGAAAATAACTAACTGCGCTAGGCGAGATACGCTCTCTATCGATAAATCTGCTTTACCTAAAAGTTACAGCAAACTTGACACTCAATTGGGTTTTACACTGCTAGAGTTGATTGTCACTATTATTATTATCGGCGTATTAGCTGTCACTATCCTGCCTCGATTTACCGGCTCTGATGGCTTTGAAGAATATAGCTATCGCACCCAAGCTATCGCAATACTGCGTAATGCTCAGCAACGCGCGATGAATCAAGATGCCAGTGCATGTAATCGCATTCTGATTGACAGCACGCGTTTAGGTATTCCGGATAATGCTAATTGTAATGGCTTTACGAGTGATTTTGGCGATCGCGACAATGACTTTACCCGCTTAACAGAGCTAAATACTGCCAATTCTGGTGTGACGATTTCAACGACAGCATCTGGTAATACCATCATTTTTGATCAAATGGGCAGGCCAAGTTGTGGTAACAATTGTGCTATCCAAATAACAGGTGATGAACCGCTCCGTATTGTAATTGAATCACAGGGGTTTATTCATGCGGACTAACAAGTCTGGTATGTGCATTAAATCAATTAACAGGGTGCAACAATGCCAATATTCGCACAATCGAGGCTTTACGCTGATTGAGCTGATAATCGGTATTGTAGTCTTGTCGATTTCTTTCTCCGTGATCACTAGTTTGGTGATGCCAGCAACCGTGCAAAGTGCCAACCAACTTCAACAAGTGCGAGCAGCAGAGCTTGCTCAAACGGTGATGAATGACATCTTAGCGCGGTCATTTGATGAAAACTCAGATCATGCAGGTGGTATTGCGCGATGTGGTGAGCCAAGCAGCAACCCTTGTACAGCCCATAACTTGCTAGTCTTGGGAAACAATGGTGATCTAGTAAGTAATGATGGTGAAAGTAATAGAACACTCTACGACGACGTTGATGACTATCTTTGTATCAACAAAGCGGATCCTGAAAACCCCGAAGGCTTAGATTGTGCTGATTTAAGTAAATGGGGTAATACTTCGTTTGCCAACGACCTATATACTGGTTTTCGACTAATTGTCGATGTGTTTTATGATGGCGATTATGACGGTGTTGATGATGGTCGAATCGCCAATGCGAAATTAATTGAACTGCGCGTTATTCCACCAGACGGCGATGCCATAGTCGTTACAAGTTACAAGGTAAACTTTTAATGCTAAGACATAGCCGTGGTTTTACCTTGATTGAAATGGTCATGGTAATCGTGTTATTAGGTATTACTTCTGTTGGTATTGGCAGTTTTATTCGCCTTGGTAGCCAAGCCTATGCTGAAGTTTCTGCGCGTGATGAGTTAATTGCTAGCGCGCGCTTTGCCGTTGAGCGATTAAATCGGGAATTGCGACAGGCTTTGCCAAACAGTATTCGAGATTACTTTATCAGCGTGAGTGCGCAATGTGTTGAGTTTATGCCGATTGTGGCGAGCACTATTTACCAAGATATTCCGGTAGCGCCAGAGCCCGCTAGTGATACTCTAAGCATTATCAACTTTAGCGGCGCTAACAATGTAAATAACAATCACAGTGTTGCTGTCTATCCGATAAATGAAACCGACTTGTATGCCAGTAATACTGATTATATTTATCCGGTCGATAGTGTGAATATTGCAGCAAATGCTGATACAGGTACAGTTGAGCTTGATGTCCCGTTAAATGTTCACTTTGCTGAAGATTCACCAACACAGCGGTTATATTTTATTAGTCAACCCATAAGGTATTGTGTTGAGAACACAGAGCTTTACCGCTATGAACAGCTCAACAATGTGCAAAATCGCGTATTAATGGCAGAAAACTTACAAATACCGAATAACAACCCTAGTGATGCCATTCCTGACTACGCACCATTTGAATTAGCAACGGCATCTCAATTTCGAAATGCAATTACACGTGCAGAGCTTAGGTTTATCCGCGGCGACGAACAAGTGATCTTTAACAATGAAGTGCAGGTGTTGAATGTACCTTAACTATCGCTTAATCCGTCAAAGAAATTCGGAATATTCCCTTAACAAAGCCAAAGTTAAACAGCATGGTAGTTCACTTATTTTAGCGATTTTTGTGTTAGTGGTGATGTTGTTACTGGGTACAGCACTGACGCGCATGCTAGCAACATCTTCTCAATCAGTTGCGTATGAAGTGTTAGGGACTCGCGCATACCAAGCTGCCAATGTGGGCGCACAACAGCGTTTATCAATGATTTTCCCTATATCTTCAGGCACCCAACGTTGTGGTGTGTCAGATCCTGTAAGCAACCGAAGCAGCGACAATACTATTCCAAGCGTGCTTAATAGTTTGAGCGGTGTAGATGGTTTAAATGGCTGTCGTGTTAGTGCACTTAGCTGTAATGATTTTGTTGTTGATGGGGTCACTTATTATCGAATCACAGCGAGTGGGCAATGTACTGCTGGTGAAGTTCAAACCCTAAGAACCATTGAAGTAGAAGCGAGAAGTTTGTAATGCGTTATTGTTTCTGGTTATTCACCTTGCTACTGAGCTTAGTGTCCATTTCTGCCAAAGCTGCCATTACTTGCGATGCAGCAGATAGCTTTGAACAGGTCACATTTGACAATTTTAGCAGTGATCAAGGGCTATGGAGTCGAGTCGACTTTAATCGCACGGTAAGTAACTGGCCGAACGATTCAATTCTCAACACCGGCAATGGACGAGAGTCGCTAACGTTTAATATTCGCAGTAACCGTTTAAATATTCAGGGCAACGACAACGAATTTGGTATGGTTGCTTATGACTTTGGCTCATTAGGTACCGATTTTGCGCGCCAGTTTAGTATCACTACCAATATCACCTCTAATGCTTCCCGCCCAACAAACAACGACTTAGGTATTGTTTTTGGTTATCAAGACGAGCGCAACTATTACCTAGCGCGTTGGACAAAAATTGGTACTAGCTACCGAAATAACACGTCATTTCCTGGTACGTACCGACAACTTGATTTAGTAAAAGTAGCTGGCGGCGTTCCAATCCTGCTTGATAGTGCGCCGAGTACAGGGACAAGCGCAGGCAACAATTTCACCATGAAAGTGGTGGTGACCAGTGATGGCACAGGCGTATGTTTAGGCAATGCAGGGGGCAACAATATGTCGCTTGTATTGTCATCAAATGAAATTCCATCGCTACAAACAACAGGCCTTTACTCCTACGACAACGACAATGACGTTCGTTATGACAATTTTGAAGTGCGCTGTGATGACTGTGTACGATTGTTAGCAAACTATCGTATGGATGAACAAAGTTGGAATGGCATTTCGGGAGAAGTAGCCGATCAAACGGGTAACTTTAGCGCAACCGCTATTAATGGCGCGGTTACCAGTGAGCTCCTGCCAGCATTAGCGGGTGATCCTGGAACATGTCGCTATGGCAGTTTTGATGGGGTAAATGATTACTTGGAGTTACCCAGTAATTTTGATAATTTGCAAGGCAGTTTTACGATTACTGCATGGATAAACCCTAGTAACTTAGACCGCGGCTCTCGCATCTTCATTGATGATGAAAACAACTCAGATAGAGGCTATGGTTTTAGCCTTGGCGACCCTGGCAATGGCCGTTTAAGATTCTACTCTCGTGGCGTAAATCCTATTAGTGTTGATACGGCGAGCTCAATTCCAGCTAATACTTGGACATTCGTTGCAGCGGTGCACGATAGTGCGAATAAAACTCGTCAGATTTATGTGAATGGGGTTGCTCAACAAATAACAGGTGGCAGCACCATTAATACCTACACAGGTAATTGGGGCACAGCATCAGGCCCAGCCTCAATTGGTGGTGAAACAGATAGCGGCGAAACGGCCAATCGCTTTACCGGTGATATGGATGAAGTCAGAGTGTATCGCGGTGCGTTATCAGGTGCGCAAATCAACAATATTTTTCAAGAAAGGCACCCATGTCCAACTAGTAGCTTACTCGCTCATTACACCTTTGAGCAAAGTGATATCTCTGGCCAAATTGATGATATGAGCGGCGGCAATAATCACGCAACCAACATTGGTGGCCTATTAGATACCGACAGTAAATTTTGTCGCGGCTTTGATTCAGCGGGCGAAAACGCAAGTACGGCGATTAGCAATGCCTTTCGTTCATCGCTAGATATCGACGAAGACGTTGGCGCGCGTGGTACCATCAGTTTTTGGTTCAATAGTGATATCAACTGGAATGCAGGTAGAGAGCGCGTATTATTTGATGCTTCATGTAACGGCAACCCTAATTGCGGCTCAGCGCGAGACAAGTATTTTGTTTTAGAAATTGCTGCTAATGGTCGACTAAAGTTCAGTTTTGAAGACTCCAGAGATAGAGATTTTTCATTTCAGGAGTCAAGCTCAAGCTCTCGGACAGCAGATACTTGGTATTATGTGACAGCGACCTGGAACTACCCTGATGACAGATTTGAGCTCTACGTTGATGGTAACTTGCGTGCGGGTTTAAACTTTAATACCAATGGTCAAATGAGTGACCTTAATCAAATTGTCTTCGGTGACAATGCGTCGAATTATGCGCGTGGCGATGCAAGTAATTTCCCATCAACGCGGTCTTCGCAAGGCCGTTTTGACGAAGTAAAAATATACAACAAAGTGCTTACTCAAGCAGAAATTCAAGCGGATATGTTGGTGGGTACCGATTGCGTGGATGACAAGCGTGTTTTCCAAATTCGTCATGACGGATTGGGGCTAACCTGTGAACCAGAGGCGATTCAAATTGTTGCCTGTACCAACGGCGATTGCACCAACATCGATAGCGCTATCACCACAGATGTCACTTTAGCAATTAACGGTGGCCTAACCCGCACGATATCGCTTACTAATGGTCAAAGCCCTGCCTTAAATAATGCTAATCGCGCCGAGATAAATTACAACCAAGCAGGCAATGCAACGCTCAGTTTAAATTTAGGCGCAGACAATACCTTTGAGTGCGGTGATTTAGGTGGTAACACCCAAAGCTGTGATATCGCTTTTGCAACGGCAGGGTTTGTTTTTGATGGGGTTAAAAATGGCACCGCAGGGTTACCAATACAAAATGTGACGATAGAAGCAAAGCAAGACAATGGTAGTGGCCAGTGTCAAACCTTGTTCGCTAATCAAAATAGAAATGTTGACTTAGCGTTGAGATACCTTACCTCGAACAATCAGGGAAGCAACCCATACACTATTGGCGGCAAGGTTATACCTGATATCAGCAGTGGCTATGAAGATGTAAACCTTAGCTTTGACGCAAATGGCAAAGCAACATTACCTAGTAATATTCATAACGATGCTGGCCAAGTGCAACTAGCTGCAAGGTATATACAGCCAGCCAATTTGCCTACGCAACCGGGCTTTACTTTATTGGGCAACTCTGGAGCCTTTTGGGTTAAACCACATTACATTAACATCTTGGTCGAGAAAAACGATGGTAGTGCCTTAGATGGTATCACTGCCGATTCACTAATCACGCATGCTGCGAGCGCGCCATTTAACGTTACGTTTGAGGCTGTCAATTACAGCGGTTCGACGACCATTAATTATCAACCGAGTAATTTACGAATTAACTTACAGAGAACAGGCCCAACTGATGCTGCCGCGATAGAAGGTATTTTGAATCTGCCTGCTTTGGCCGACATAACTTCTGGAACGCCAGCTAATGTCACTAATCCTCTTGCTCAACCGTTGTTTGCAGCAGGAAAATACGAAACAACAGGGGCAAAGTACAGCGAAGTCGGTTTAGTAACACTTGATGTTTCTGATACCAACTTTGGCGATCAAACCCCTGCACTTATTGTTGATGGTGGGTTGTGGAATGCGAACAGCCTCAGCGAAACAACTGCCATAGATATTGGTCGTTTTATTCCTGCCTATTTTATTCAAACCGTGAAAGTAGATGCTAATGCCATGCCTGCAATTGACAATCACGGAACCTTGACGTCAGTAGAGCCACAAGTGAACTGGGTGTATTCAGGTCAAGAAGATACCAGTGGAGACGGTAGTATTAGATATCAGCAGCAGCCTAAAATTACTATTACCGCCTACAACAGTGATGACGAAGTGACGCAAAATTATATCGGCGACTTTATGCGCTTATCGCAGTCAAAAATTACCATTGAGTTACCAACTGAAGATAGTAAAAATGGTAAACTAAGTAATACTAAATTGGCGATATCAAAGGCAGAGATTATTACGAATAATCAGCTATTTGCTCGAATTGAAAAGGGTGAAGTTGATTATGAACTCAGTACAATGGATAACTTTGCGTATGCTCACGAAGAGAATGCTGAAATCCCGCCATTTGAGCCAGAATTTACTATGACTGTAACCCGAATTGAAGATGATGATGGCGTTACGGCGAATAGTAGGCAAAGCATCACACCAAAGCCGTTTGTGAATAGCTCAAACGAAACATTCAACGTTAGGTTTGGCCGTTTGGTTATTGATAATAGCTTTGGGCCTGAAACAAGCAATCTAAGACAGAATATTTACGTTGAATTTCTTAACGATAGTAATGTCTACCAATTGAATACTGATGATAGTTTCACAGTGCTAGAACTTACTGACTTGTCGCTTTCTAATATTGATATACCAAGCTTGCCCAGCCCTGCGACTGGTGTTGAGTCATTATCAACGCTCACATTGAGTGGCGGTGAGTTTACCGATTTTTCAGTTCTTGCCCCTGGCGTAAATAATCAGGGACAAACTAATGTAAATTATCAAAGTCCAACTTGGCTTCAATTTGACTGGGATGGTGATGGTAATCACGACGACAACGCCTCAGCGATTGCAACTTTTGGCCGCTATCGTGGTAACGATCGCATAATCTACTGGCGAGAAGTTAATTAACCTCAGCTCTGGATACCTAATGCGCTTCTAGCGGCTATTTTTACTGCTACCAGCGTTAAATTAACTTGCAATAGACTAGCTATTGACGCGCAAATTTGCCTTGATATCAGCAAAAATCTCTCGCTAGAAGACAACGATTAACATAAGCATTTGAAATGATTTGTTATTCACTATTTCTTATGCAAACCTGAGGTTAATTAGCAAGTACTAACTATGCGTTGGTGAGGATAATTAGCTGCCCCTTTTTGTTTGTGGCAGCTGATTGAGCTGGTAGATTTTTGTCAATCGTATTTTTATGTGCTGTTTTTTTAACCGCTTGATCTCCAATATGAAAAAAACTTGCCATTCAGCGTGATTTTTTGCGAATCAGTGCACACATCAGATAAATACTGGGTTATGATAGCTCGATCAAAAAATCAGAAATGATAAGCACATTCACGTTGCTGCGGCCAATCAGTAACAGTTATAGGGTATTGCGTTCATATGTTTAAGAAATTGCGCGGAATGTTTTCTAACGATTTATCAATCGATTTAGGAACAGCGAACACATTAATTTATGTAAAAGATCAAGGGATTGTACTTAATGAACCGTCAGTAGTGGCGATTCGACAAGACCGTGCAGGTGGCTCTAAAAGTGTTGCTGCCGTAGGTTTAGCAGCCAAGCAAATGCTAGGCCGTACACCCGGTAATATTGAAGCAATTCGCCCAATGAAAGATGGCGTTATCGCCAACTTCTTCGTCACTGAGAAAATGCTGCAGCACTTTATTAAACAAGTGCACAGCAATAACTTTTTACGCCCAAGCCCACGTGTTTTAATTTGTGTACCATGTGGTTCTACCCAAGTAGAACGCCGCGCTATTCGTGAATCTGCACTGGGTGCTGGTTCACGTGAAGTTTACTTAATTGATGAGCCGATGGCTGCCGCAATTGGTGCTGGCTTACCAGTGTCTGAAGCGACTGGCTCTATGGTTGTTGATATTGGTGGTGGTACCACTGAAGTTGGTATTATCTCGTTAAATGGTGTGGTTTACTCATCTTCTGTTCGCATTGGTGGTGACAAGTTTGATGAAGCCATTATCAACTATGTACGTCGCAACTTCGGCAGCTTAATTGGCGAAGCAACGGCAGAACGCATCAAGCACGAAATTGGTTCAGCGTACCCAGGCGAAGAACTGATTGAAATTGAAGTACGTGGTCGTAACTTAGCTGAAGGTGTACCGCGCAGCTTCACACTTAATAGCAATGAAATTCTTGAAGCACTACAAGAGCCATTAACGGGCATTGTCAGTGCAATTATGGTCGCGCTAGAGCAATCACCACCAGAATTGGCGTCAGATATTTCTGAACGCGGTATGGTGCTTACTGGCGGTGGTGCATTACTGAAAGACTTAGATCGTTTGTTAATGGAAGAAACGGGCATTCCAGTAGTGGTTGCTGAAGATCCATTAACTTGTGTGGCACGTGGTGGCGGTAAAGCGATTGAAATGATCGATATGCACGGCGGCGACCTCTTTTCGTATGAATAGCTTTCGTATGAGTAACGCTTATACAAATAGTTTTCTTAGCAAAAACTGACAGAGTGCCAGCGCCGCTGGCATTTTTTCCTTTAATCTGCACTTGGGTTAGTCATGAATCCAATCTTTAAACATGGCCCTTCTCTTCAGCACCGTCTTGCACTGGTCATGATCGTGTCTGCCTTGTTAATTTTCTTTGATCACAAAATGCAAAGCTTTGATAGCGCACGTGGCTATTTACAGTCGGTGGTGAGCCCATTGCAGTATATGGCGAATACGCCAAAAGAGTTGATGACATGGACAGCGGAAAACTTAGTCACTCGTCAGCAACTGATTGAAGAAAATGAAGCGCTAAAAGTTAACGAGTTAAACTTTCAGCAGCAACTGATGGAGTTGGTCATCGTGAAGCAAGAAAATGAACGATTACGCTCGCTGCTTGCATCGCCCTTGCGCACTGAAACTAAAAAAATGGTTGCCGAAATACTGTCAGTAGATAGCGACCCCTACTCGCATCAAATTGTGATTAACCGCGGTGCTAACGATGGTGTTTATGAAGGCCAACCAGTGCTCGACGAACAAGGCATTGTTGGTCAGATACTACACGTTGGTACTACCACTAGCCGAGTGATTTTAATTACCGACTTAACTCATGCTGTGCCTGTGCGCGTTAGCCGCAACGGTACGCGTATTATCGCCAATGGCTCGGGGCAAATAGATCGTTTATCGCATGCTCATGTACCCCATAGTGCCGACGTTCAAACCGGCGATTTGTTAGTAACGTCTGGTTTGGGTGGCAAATACCCTGAAGGTTACCCTGTATCGAATGTGATCATGGTGCGCAAAGATGAGTCTCGCCCATTCGCTCAGGTTTACAGTAAGCCTGTCGCACAAATTGATAAATTGCGATATTTGCTGCTGTTGTGGCCTGAGCAACCAGCCAGTATTTTTGCGCCTAAGCAGCTAAGTAAGCAGTCAAACAATCAACCGTCAAATAGCCAGTCGAGCATGCAACCAACAGGCTCAACAAATAATCGTGCACAGGAGGCAGCCAATGCTAGCCAATAACGGCATTATTATTGTACTGAGTTTGCTACTGGCATTAATTGCCAGCATAGTGCCGATGCCGCATAGTGTCGATGCGTTTCGCCCAGATTGGGTGCTGGTTGTACTTATTTACTGGAGTTTAGCGCTGCCAAATCGCGTGAGCGTTTTTACCGCTTGGGTGATGGGCTTTCTATTAGATGTATTGCTTGGGTCTACACTTGGCGTACATGCAGGCGCTATGGCCTTGTCTGTTTACATTGCCGCGGTTAACTTTCAAAAGATACGTAACTTTTCATTATGGCAGCAAGCACTAATCGTTGGTGTGTTAGCTGCGCTTTACCACTTGCTCGTATTCTGGATGCAGCGAGTGTTAACCGATGTGGTGTTCTTACCAAGCTATTTATATCCAGTGATGAGCTCGGTTATTTTATGGCCTTGGGCTTTCTTACTGCTGCGTAAAGTACGTCGCCATTTTAAAATTTCTTAGCGAGTGAACATGACTCAACCGGAACTTATTCTTGCCTCACAATCACCACGTCGTAAGGCGCTGTTAAGTCAGTTGGGCTACCAATTTAGCTGCCTACCTGCCGATATCGACGAATCTGTATTAGCCGATGAAAGTGCTAGTGATTATGTGCACCGTTTAGCTATTGCGAAAGCGCAAACCGCATTTGCTGCCGCCCAAGAAAAACAACTTAGCCAAGGCGAATTAGTTGTCTTAGGCAGTGATACTAATGTGGTATTCGATAATCATATTTTAGGAAAGCCGGAGAGCTTTGAGGATTTTGTCAGTGTGATGACCATGCTCTCTGGAGAGCGGCATCAAGTACTAACGTCAATTGCTGCGTTGAGTGAATCCGAGGTGCAAGCACAAGTTATTGTTACCGATGTGTGGTTTAAACAGCTATCCTCAAAAGAGATCAGCGATTATTGGCAAACGGGTGAACCACAAGATAAAGCGGGTGGCTATGGCATCCAAGGTATTGGCGGGCAGTTTGTCAGTAAGCTTGATGGCAGCTTTTTTGCCGTGGTTGGTTTACCGCTTTATGAAACGTCATTATTGCTCAATAAGTTTGGCGTTACTGGGCATGTGTCGCCATAGTGGGTTAGTGGAGCGGCTTTTAGCTGGCAAGTGGATTAGAAGTATTAACCAATAGACTATTGTTAGTAACCGTTGAGCGTTGTCTTTTTAAAACAAGGGTTAGCTAAAGGATTGGTATAAAAGAGAGGAGTGGTACATGAGTGGTGAGTTACTGGTTAATATTACCCCAAGCGAAACACGCGTTGCATTAATTGAAAACGGTGTGCTGCAGGAGCTACACGTTGAGCGTGAGGCCAAGCGTGGCTTGGTGGGGAATATTTATCTAGGTAAAATTATTCGTGTCTTACCCGGCATGCAAGCGGCATTTGTTGATATTAATTTAGACAAAGCTGCGTTTTTACATGCTTCTGATATTCACTCTAAGCTCATGCTTAATGACGATGGCAAAGAGCCTGAACAAGTGCCTGATATCCGCACACTTGTTCACGAAGGCCAGTACCTGATGGTACAGGTCGTCAAAGACCCGCTAGGCACCAAAGGCGCTCGCCTAACCACAGATATTACTATTGCTTCTCGTTACCTAGTGTTAATGCCAAATGCTAGCCACGCTGGTATATCGCAACGCATTGAAGACGTTAGCGAACGCAATCGCTTAAAAGATATTGTGGTACCTTATTGTGATGATAAGCACGGCTTTATTGTCCGTACTGCCGCAGAAGGTGCCGGTGAGCTAGAGCTTAAGCATGACGCAGAATTTTTACGTCGCGTTTGGGCGAAAGTCAGTGAACGAAAACAGCGCAAGCAAATTAATGCGCCTATTTATCAAGACTTGTCGTTGGCATTTCGCGTGCTGCGTGACTTTTTTGGCACTGAGCTTGAACGCATTCGCATTGACTCAAAGCTCACTTATGATCAGTTAATGGAGTTCACCCAAGAATTTGTGCCTAACTTAGCGCACGTGCTTGAGTACTACCCAGGTGAGCGACCGATATTCGATTTGTTCGATGTTGAAGCCGAAATCCAAAGGGCGCTAGAGCGTAAAATCATGCTCAAATCTGGTGGCTATTTGATTATTGATCAAACCGAGGCAATGACCACGATAGATATCAACACTGGGGCTTATGTTGGGCATCGCAATCTTGAAGAAACCATTTTCAGTACCAATGTGGAAGCCACGCAAGCGATTGCGCGCCAGCTAAGGTTGCGCAATTTAGGTGGCATTATCATTATCGATTTTATCGATATGGTAAGTGAAGATCATCGACGCCGTGTTTTACATAGTCTTGAAATGGCCATGGCAAAAGACAAAGTGAAATTTAGCATTCACGGCTTTTCGTCACTCGGTTTAGTAGAAATGACACGCAAGCGCACACGAGAAAGTTTAGAGCATATTTTGTGTGGTGAATGCCCCTCTTGCCAAGGGAAAGGAACGTTAAAGACGGTTGAGACGGTCTGTTTTGAAATACTACGTGAAATTGTTCGTGTTAATCGTGCTTATGATGCAGATCAGTTTATTGTTTATGCATCCACTGCGGTAAGTGAGTCTTTACTTAATGACGAGTACCACAATCTAGCAGAGCTTGAAGTCTTTATCGGCAAGCTAATTAAGGTTCAAACAGAACCTATGTACAATCAAGAACAGTTTGACGTAGTCATGGTCTAAAGCCTAAAGCTGGCGTGCGGCTAAAACTCGCTTACAAAGTAACGCTTGGCAAATGCCAACTGGTATGAAAGCCTCAATAGCAATAACAGGCTTAAACTATAGGCCTAAAAACTGGCAAAATAATTGGCGTTAAAAACTAGGTAGTAACAAATTTGAATATAACGGCATTTTCTAACAGGTGGTTAAATCGGCTCTACAAGTGTATCGCCATACTCTTGGTTGTCGTTGCCGTATTGATCAGTGCCATGCGCTTGTTACTGCCTTATATGCAAAATTATCGGGCAGAACTTCAAAACCATATTAATACGACCTACAACACCAATATTCACATTGGTGCGCTAACCATGGATTGGCAAAAAGTTGGGCCTGTTTTAGTCGCTAACAATGTTCGCTTGGTTGATACCGAATCAGCCGTTGTCTTTATCGAACATTTAGACATTAAAGTTAACTTTTGGCGCAGTATTCAACATCGCACCTTGGTGACAAGGGGACTGACACTAGACGGCGCTAAAGTCGTGATAGATACGACTAAACTTGCCAACAACGGCATCAGCACCGAAGACAGCTCAAATTACGACCGTTTATCTGACATTTTCCTGCTACACGTTAGCAATTTTTCATTAACCAATAGCCAAGTTGTGGTGCGAACGGCTAGTGGTGACAAAAAACTCGCCCTTAAACACCTTAACTGGCTTAACCAAGGTAATCGTCACCGCGCTAGTGGTGAGGTGTTAGCTCAAGGCTTAGCAACCAATACCGCCAAAGTATTGGTTGATTTTACCGGTAGTGAAGTGGCGGATATGTCAGGCCAAATCTACTTGCAAGGGCAGCGTGTTAACGTCACACCATGGCTAGATCGTGCCTTAATCCTAGAAAATGATAAAACCTACTCTGAGCTTAATTGGCAATCTTGGCTGACCATAGACAATGGCCTAGCCAGTAACTTACTCGTTTCAATCGAAGACTCTAAACTACGCTGGATAGTGGACGAGCAAGAGCATGAAGTACAACTTAAAGAAGCGTTGCTCAATGCTGACATTTTAGGTGATCGTATTGTCTTAAATTCTGCGCCAATTAATGTCGAAGTGAGCGGCCAAGCTTGGCAACCAATCTACCTCAATGCTGATGTGATTGGTGACGAAGTTGACGCTTATCTCTCTGGTCTAGATATCGCTGGCGTAAGCGAACTGCTGCCGTTATTTGTGGACTCACCAAAGCTTTCAGCAACACTTGCTCAGCTTAGCCCAAGTGGGCAACTAAGTGATATTCACATTCGCCGCTTGTCAGGTGAATTTGCCGCAACGGCTGAGCTAATTGATTATCAGCAGAATTATGCAAACGGAATTCCGGGCGTTGGCCGACTTAATGCCAGTGTTATTGCACAGGGTAAGCAAGTCATCGCTCAGCTAAAGGCAAGCGATAGCCAATTGGACTTTGCCGAGCACTTTAAACAGCCTATTGCTTTTACTGAGCTGGCGGCCAATTTATCTGCCCAATTTGGTGATAATGGCCTGAACTTAAATGTCGACAGCTTTGATTTTGTTGCACCTAACATTGCATTAGCAGGTAAAGTGAATATTGCGGTGCCTAAAGGTGGTAATGCGAGCATGGCGCTACTGGCAAATATTGAACGTGCAAATGTGCAGCAAGTTAATTTGTATTACCCACACCGCTTAATGGGTGACGATCTCGTTAACTATCTCGATCGCAGTTTAATTGATGGACAAATTAGCTCGGGTCAGGTGTTGTTTAATGGAGCCTTTCGCGATTTTCCGTTTAACGAGCAGCAAGGTATTTTTGTTGTTGATGCTGAGCTAAGCAATGCCACGTTTGCTTTCGACACCAAATGGCCAGCCATTGAGCAAATGGATGCCAATTTAAACTTTACCAATAATGGTATGTTGATAACGGCGCGCGAAGGTAGCCTGACGGGTTTAAATGTTGCAGGTGTTACCGCTGAAATTGCTGATCTCAGCAAAGAGCAATTACTACTGGTATCAGCAGACATTAACCAAGAGTCACCTGCCAATGTCACGCAATTAATGCAGCAAAGCCCACTGAAAAAGAGTGTGGGTGAAGTGCTGACGACACTGCAGATTAGTAATCCAATATCCGGTAAATTCGATCTATCGCTGCCACTTAAGGATATTAAAGGAGTGATGGCGAAAGGCTACGTTGACTTTATTGATAACCAACTAGAGTTAACTAAACCCGAGATGTCATTCGCTAACGTTAATGGTCGGCTGACCTACCAAAATGACATAATTGATACTCAGGACTTATCGTTGAAATGGCGTAATATGCCGCTGAGCATTGAAGTGACTGGCCGTGACCAGCAAGACTATTATCAAACCTTGTTGGCAATTAAAGGTGACTGGGCAGCTGAGGAGTGGTTGGCACAAGTACCAGATCCGCTAAAACCCTATGCGGATGGGCAATTGAATTGGCTAGGCCAAGTGGCGTTGAATTCGCATCGCGGTGGTGGCTTTAGCTACGAAGCCGATATTACCAGTGACTTATTGACGACAGCGCTTAATTTGCCAGCACCATATGGTAAAGCTAAGCAATCGTCATTACCGTTAACAGCGAAAGTAACAGGGCAGTTGGATAAATCGACGGTTTCTGTCAGTGCTGGCGAAGAGCTCAGTTTTTATGGCGTGCTTAGCCATAGTGAAACACAGTTTCAGCGTTCTCACTTAGTATTGGGTAATGACACCATGTTGTTGCCGATGAATGGTTTTCACATCACAACTAAGCTTGCTTTTGCCGACATACAGGCGTGGCAGCCTTTTATTGACGACATTCTAAAAAGTTTACCGAAAAGTAGTAAAGATAATAAAACCGCCAGTTTATTTCCTGCGCCAGAGCGAATTCGCGGTAATATTGACCAACTTGATGTCTTAGGGCAATCGCTCACCAATGTATCTTTTAACCTGCTTGATGAAAAAAATTGGTGGTTACTCAGGCTCAATGCCAAAGAGGCGCGTAGCGAGATAAAATTCTTCCCGAATTGGCACGAACAAGGGCTTGAAGTTGATGCTGATTTTATTCATTTAGCGGCTGATATGGGCGACCAAGGAATCGCAGATGAAGGCGCTAAAACAAGCGCAAATGAAGCCTCAGATAAGAACCAAACTACACAGCCGCCAGTTGAATTAACCTATCAAGAGCGTTTGGCATTATTTAACAGTATTCCGAAGTTAGATGTGGTGTGTGATAGCTGTAAACTGGGCAAACTAGATTTTGGTCAAGTGAGTTTTCAGCTTAAACACAATGGTGACAAGTTAAACTTGGAAAACTTTAAAGCCAAACGCGATAAATCTAAGCTTGAGCTTGCCGGTTTTTGGCAGTTAAGCCCTGAGCAGTCAATGACTGAGCTAACCGGCAAAATTAATATTAAAGAGCTTGAGCGTGAGTTTGATAAATTTGATTACGCCAGTGTGATTAAAGATAGCGGCATGGCAGCCGACTATGATGTTTATTGGCAAGGCGGCCCAACTGAATTTAGTTTAGCCAAACTCAATGGCCAAGCATCGATTGATATTGATGATGGTTACTTAAGTGAAGTGAGCGACAAAGGCGCACGTATTTTCTCTGTGCTGAGCTTACAATCACTGGTGCGTAAACTCACCTTAGATTTTCGCGATATTTTCTCTGATGGCATGTTCTACACCTATATTCGCGCCGACGCACAAGTTAAAGATGGGGTCTTGTATACCGACAATATGCGCATGAAAGGCGCAGCGGGTGACCTATCGGTGAAAGGCAATACTGAACTGGCGGCAGGTATTCTCGACTATCGCATGAGCTACAAGCCGAATTTAACTTCAAGCTTACCAGTACTCGCGTGGATCGCCACTTTAAACCCAGCAGTCTTCCTTGCTGGTGTCGCTATTGACGAGGTATTTACCTCAAAGGTGGTGTCAGAGTTTAATTTTGAACTGACCGGCAGTGTTAACGATCCTAGCTTTAAAGAAGTTAACCGCAAAAGCCGTGATGTGAGTGTTGGCCGCTCTACGCCGCCAACATTTGTCGAAAATAAGCCGACAATGCCAGCTAAGCCAGCAGAGCCGGAAGATATTATGCCAGAAGGTCAGCTTGATGAATTTATCCCACCGACACCGCTTGATTTAAACCTTAATCTGGTTCCTAATTTAGGCTCTAACTCAAGCCCTAACTTGAATATGTACAATAATGGCTAAGCAAACAGTTTGCCTCTCGGCGGTGCAAATGTGCGCCATACCGGATATTGATGCCAATCTAGCGCAAATTGCTGAGCAACTGACGGTGCTGACAAACAAGGGTGATAGCCATGCGGCTGCTAGTGTGACTAGTAACGCAGAAGTTAGTCATATTGTGCTACTGCCAGAATGTTGCCTTTACTTTGGTGGTAAAGAGCAAGATCAATTGCTGCTTGCCCATAATGCTGAGCAGCAGGCGAAGATATTTCAAGGGCTTGCTGCATTAGCTGAGCGCTATCAAGTGTATTTGCTTGCGGGTAGCTTACCAACGCCTGCCAATACAATTGACAAGTTTTACAATACGTCGTGTTTATTCTCACCGCAGGGTAAATTGCTCGGTGACTACCAAAAATTGCATTTGTTCGATGTCAGTGTTGCTGACAATGAAAAAAATTACCAAGAGTCACGCTACACAGCAGCAGGGGAGCAAACGAGCTGTATAGCGCTACCTTTTGCCCAATTAGGTTTATCAATCTGCTATGATGTTCGCTTTCCTGAGTTATATCGCCAATTAGCGGACCAAGGCGCGGATATCATTACCGTTCCAGCTGCGTTTACTCGAGTGACCGGTAAAGCGCATTGGCAAACATTACTGCAAGCAAGGGCGATTGAAAACCAAGTTTATATTATTGCTGCTGGCCAAGAAGGCGTGCATGCTAATGGCAGAGAAACCTGGGGGCATTCGATGATCATCAGCCCTTGGGGTGAAATATTAGCCGAACAGGAAGCGGGTATTGGCGTGATTAGTGCCGACTTTGATCCTGATTTGTTGGCGCAAGTAAGAAACAGTATTCCGGTTCGCCAACACAACCGATTTAAAACAGAGTTAATCCATGATGAATAAAGTTGAGCAAGTGTTACTTGCAGATAGTCAGTTAGACCGCAGTGCGTTAACCGACACCCTCAGTCAAATCCACCAACATCAAGTGGACTTTGCGGATTTATATTTTCAATCATCACGTCATGAATCGTGGATGCTTGAAGACGGCATTGTTAAAGAAGGCTCATACAATATTGAGCGTGGCGTCGGTATACGTGCGATTTCAGGCGAAAAAACGGGTTTTGCATACTCGGATGATATTTCACTACAAGCATTAGACAAAGCAGCCAACGCTGCGCGTGGCATTGCGGCAATTGGTCAGCATGGCAAGGTACAAGTTTTTAGCGATGTGAGCAGTGAAACGATTTATCATGCGATTGACCCACTAGCGAGCTTAAGCCAAGAAAAGAAAATCGCACTGATGCATGAGGTTGAAGCACATGCACGCAGTGTCGATAGTCGAGTTAGCCAAGTGATTGTCAGTTTATCTGGCGTTTATGAACATGTGTTAGTCGCAGCTACTGATGGCACCTTTGCAACCGATATTCGCCCGCTTGTTCGTTTAAATTGTTCGGTACTTGTTGAGTCTAACGGTAAGCGTGAGCGCGGTAGTTCAGGTGGTGGTGCCCGCACTGACTATAGCTATTTCTTTGAAGCCCAAGGGGATAAGCCAAGATATAAGTTTTACGCAGAAGAAGCTGTGCGCCAAGCGGTGGTTAATTTAGATGCCATTGATGCCCCTGCTGGTAGCTTCCCTGTCGTTTTAGGTGCTGGTTGGCCGGGCGTATTATTACACGAGGCGGTTGGTCATGGTCTTGAGGGTGACTTTAACCGCAAAGGTTCGTCAGCATTCTCTGGCAAAGTAGGTCAGCAAGTAGCATCTAGCCTGTGCACTATTGTTGATGATGGCACCTTGGCAGATCGTCGAGGCTCATTAAATATTGATGATGAAGGGACACCAGGCCAATACAACGTACTGATTGAAGACGGTATTTTAAAAGGCTATATGCAAGACAAGCACAATGCTGGCTTAATGGGCGTTGCACCAACGGGTAATGGTCGTCGCGAGTCCTACGCGCACCTGCCTATGCCACGCATGACCAACACTTACATGCTTGCTGGTGAGTCTTCACCAGAAGACATTATTAAGTCAGTGAAAAAGGGGATTTACGCGCCTAATTTTGCGGGTGGTCAGGTAGATATTACCTCTGGTAAGTTCGTATTCACTAGCGCTGAAGCTTATCTCATTGAAGACGGTGAAATTACCTCGCCAGTCAAAGGGGCAACCTTAATTGGCAGTGGCCCTGAATCCATGCAAAAAGTGAGCATGGTGGGTAATGACTTAGCCTTAGACGCTGGCGTTGGAGTATGCGGTAAAGACGGTCAAAGCGTCCCGGTTGGTGTTGGCCAACCGACATTAAAAGTCGATGAGATGACAGTTGGTGGTACTCAATAATCGCATTTATGATGGTTAACACTAAGGCTGCTTTTGCAGCCTTTTTTTATGAACTAAAGTCACAGCGTATAAGATGAGTTGTAACGACTTGTTACGCTTTGTCATTTTATCGCATAAATTATCGCGTTAAACTTATCGGGCTCCCGTCGCGAGCAGAGATTGGTTACCCTGTGCGGCGAAAACGAAAACTAGAGCCTGCCATGAATTTAACCCGAGCCGCATTAAAAAATCCTGCCGCAATTATTGTCGTTGCTGCCTTAATTATGGTGTTTGGTCTGTTAAGCGTGACTAAACTACCCATTCAGCTGACACCGGATATTGAACAGCCTCAAATCTCGATTTTTACTGGCTGGCGAAGTGCTGCGCCAGAAGAAATGGAATCCGTCATTATTGAGCCGCTGGAAAATGCCGTCAAAAATACGCAAGGAGTGACTAAAGTAACCACCTTTATCCAGCGTGGCTCAGGTAATATCACCCTTACCTTTGACGTGGGTGCCGATATGCAGAAGGCGATGCTTGAGGTGATTAACAACCTTAACCAAGCGCCACCACTGCCGCTTGATGCGATTGAGCCGGTGGTATCTGCTGGCGGCGGGCGAGGTGGGCCACAAACCGCGTCATTGCTGATCAAAACCTTACCTGATAACCCCAATCGCGATCTCGGCCAATACCAAAAGCTGATTGAAGATGTGGTGAAGCCGCGTTTTGCGCGTATTCCGGGGTTAGCGCAAGTGAATTTAGCCAGTCATCGTCCACGAGAATTAAGGGTAACCTTTGACCCGCTGCGTGCCGCTTCTCTTGGTTTACCTATCGCTGATATTAGCGCCACTATCGCACGAGCAAACGACGTTTCGGCAGGTACGGCTGATGTAGGACGACGCCAATATACCGTGCGCTTTGCTGGCAAGTATGATGTCGATAACCTCACCGAGATGATTGTTGGTTATAGCGGTAATCGCCCGATTTATTTAAAAGACATCGCAACAGTAGAAAACACCTTAGTTGATCGCAACGGCTTTAGCCTGCGCAGCGGTCAACCGGCTTATTACTTCACCTTAACAAGGCAAAATGATGCCAATACCGTGGCGTTACTTGATGAAATAAACGTTGCGATTAAAGAGCTCAATGAAGGGCCAATGCGTGCCGCCGGTCTTACCATTGATTTAAGTTTTGATTCTTCTGTTCACATTCGCAATGCCTTAACACTGGTGAAAAGTAACCTAGGGCTTGGTGTGTTATTAGCGCTGATGATCCTGTGGTTATTCTTGCGTGGTATGCGCAACACATTAATTATTGCGACCACGATTCCTATCTCTTTGTTTGTGTCATTTGTTGCGTTAAGTATTTTTGAACGCAGCTTAAACGTAATTTCGTTGGCGGGTTTAGCATTTTCGGTTGGCTTGGTGCTTGATGCAGCCATTATTGTGCAAGAAAACATTGTACGTATGCGTACCAATGGCTTGGATAACCACAAGGCTGTGCTTCGCGGTGCCATGCAAGTGACAGGTGCGCTGTTTGCTTCAACAGCGACAAGTGTCGCTATTTTTCTGCCGATATTATTTATGGAAGGGATTGAAGGTCAGCTGTTCTCCGATTTGGCGTTAACTTTGTCGATAGCCGTTATTGCTTCGCTAGTGACGGCGATAACAGTATTGCCAATTGCCAGCAAGTTTTGGCTGAAAAATGTGAAAGAGTCTGACCCTTATGACCATTATTGGCAAAAGCTAACAAACTTAGTGATGCGCTTAACCAACTCGCGAATTAAACGCTACAGCTGGGTTGGCGTGTTGCTCGGTGGCTCTTTAGTGATAAGCGTAACTATGTTACCGAAAACTGATTTTATGCCTCGTGCACCCATTGATGGCTTCTTTTACTCGCTAAACATGCCGCCAGGTGGCAATGTTGATTTTGTCGAAAATGAGATGGCCGCTTTAATCAAATCGCGTCTAGCGCCATATTTAGCTGGTGAGCAGCAACCTAAGATTAAGAGTTATAATTTCTATTCAAACGGCTCTGCCAATACTGGTGGCTTTATTTATGCCGACGACCCAACGCGGGTGGAAGAGCTGATGAACATAGTGCGTAACGAAATATTCAAAGGCTTACCTGATACACAAGCGTTTTTATTCCGTGGCTCTATGATTAACGTTTCTGGTGGTGGTAATGGCCGCACGGTTGATATTGATATTTCAGGCCCTGATATTGAAGCCTTGATGTCAGTTGCGCAGGTTGGCATTGATGCGATAAACCAGAACATGGCAAATACCACAGCATTTCCGATGCCGAGCTTAAGCTTGGCAGAGCCTGAGCTTAAGTTAACGCCTGACGACCAACGCATTACCCAAGCAGGGTTAACTCGCCATGATGTTGCCAATGCGGTACGCGCATTTACCAGTGGTTTATTCATTAACGAGTACTTTGACGGTAACGATCGAGTCAATGTAATTTTGCGCGCCGATCAATGGCAAACGCCAGATGAGCTCGCCGCTTTACCTGTGTATTCACCGTTCGCAGGCATTCAAACCATAGGTGAGCTAACCCAGATTGAGCGCACCGCTGGGCCCACGCAACTGCGCCGTGTAGACGGTAAGCGCACGATCAGTATTCAAGTAACACCACCAGCAGATATGTCGTTGGAAGAAGCGCTTGCGATACTGAGCGAAAAAGTTGTACCCGCGATGCAGATAGATTTGCCAGATGACTCATCAATTTTGCTCAGTGGTAATGCCAATAAAATGGCCGCCGCGATCCAAGATATGATCCAAAACTTTGTGTTAGCACTGGTGATTCTATTTTTGTTGATGACGGCTTTGTTTAAGTCAGCAAAAGATAGCTTATTAGTGTTAATGGTAATGCCACTAGCCGTTGCTGGCGGTGTTTTAGCGTTAAATGGCTTGAACTTGTTTACCTATCAGTCATTAGATTTACTGACCATGATTGGCTTTATTATTTTACTTGGTCTAGTGGTTAACAATGCAATCTTATTGGTTGATCAAACTCGCCAAGCTGAACGCGAAGGGCTAACTCGTCGCCGCGCGGTAGCACAAGCAGTGCGAGTAAGAGCAAGACCTGTGTACATGAGTACCTTAACCAGTTTATTCGGCATGTTGCCGTTAATGCTAATGCCAGGTGTAGGTAGTGAAATTTATCGTGGCCTGGCTACCGTTATTGTTGGTGGCATGATGGTGAGTGCGCTATTCACCTTAGTGTTGTTTCCTGCATTACTGCGTTTTAATGAATCAGACAGCAAGGTTGATGGCAGCGACGATGAAAATAATACCAATGACAATATTGAGCCGTTGCACCCAACACCACAACTTAAAATTAGCAATCGCTAGGAATTTATGATGTTTGTTAAACTTTATAGCCATAGTAAAAGTAGCCCAATTAAAAGCAACCAAAATAAAAGTAGCCAAAGCAAAGGCATCCTTCGTTCTTCACGCAGCGCGTCACGTAATAGATTTCGCTTAATCAACAGAGCTTTTAAGCCATTCATCTTGGCTACTGGTTTGCTGTTATCGCTAGTAAGCAATGCTAATGAAGCACCAGCTAGTGCGGTTAAAGTAGATGTTGTGACTAGCATGTCGCTAGCAGCAACGGCAGAGTTAATGGGTACAGTTCACAGTAAAATGCACGTTCCTATTACCGCTGGGGTTAGTGGCCGAGTTGATTGGGTGGCAGCACCAGGTAGCTTTGTAACTGCTGGTGGCGAATTAGTGAAAATGGATATGTTGCCATTGAAGTTAAGCCGAGCGGAGCATGTTGCTCAACTCAAGCGTGCCAAGGTTAATCGTGATTATTACGCTAATGAAGTGAATCGCTTAGAAACGTTACGTAAAACCAATGCCACGTCGCAATTTCAATTGGATCAAACGCGCTCTCAATTTGAACTGGCGGAAGCTGATATCGAAATTGCGCAATTGCAGTTAGAGCAAATTGACGATCAAATCTCACGCGCAACAGTGATAGCTCCATATGATGGCGTAGTCACTGAACGATTAGTGTTAGCCGGAACCGATGTTAATCGCAGCGATGTGCTCAGCCGATTCTTAGATACCGAGCACTTAGAAGCAAGAGTTTTTGTACCAGTAAAATACTTAGCATTCTTGCGCTTAGGCAATGAGCTAACGCTTGCCAATGAGCAACAAACATTAAATGCGTCGATCACCGCAGTGATCCCAAGTGCCGACCCTCGCTCGCAAACTTTTGAAGTGCGCGTTGAAATACCAAGTCACCTCAACACCCTATGGGCTGCTGGTCAATTGGTTAAAGTCACAGTGCCAATCCAGCAAGCACAACCGACATTAACGGTGCACCGTGATGCTCTAATCTTAAGAAAAGATGGTACCTATGTGGTGAAAGTTGGCGCAGATAACAAGGTATCGCGTTTACCGGTAAAGGTTGGCAAAGGAACGTTTGAACGGGTCTCTGTGAGTGGTGAATTGTACGATGGTGACAAAGTTGCTATTCGCGGCGCCGAGCGATTGCAAGACGGCCAAACCGTGGTTATTCAGTAAAACTCTAACTGTGGATAGCTGTCAGCTTTCACAATCAAGTTATCAACAGTCTATAAACTCCTGATATTAATGTGATAGAGTTAAGCCATAATAATAATTGGTTTAGCTCTTTCAGATCTCAAATTTTGTCAAAATTCATCGCCTTTATTAAATATATAGTTCAGTCAGCAAGCTATGGTGTGCTTGCTGCCGTTATCTTGATCTTGTTGGTACCTGATTTGCGCATGCAATTGGCTAACTCAACCTTTTTAAATGGCGAAAAAGAAGAAACCGCACCTTTGTCATACGCTAAAGCGGTCAGCAGAGCAGCGCCCGCTGTTGTCAATATCTACTCAACTGACCATGCTCAGCCTAGGCGCTATTCACGCAATGTCGCTAACACTACCCGTTTAGGTTCAGGGGTGATCATGGATCCTAACGGCTACATTTTGACTAACTACCATGTGGTGCAAAATGCGGATCTAGTGTCGGTATGGCTGCAAACAGGTCAGCGTTATGATGCGGTATTAATTGGTTTTGATATTTACACCGATTTAGCGGTACTTAAAGTCGACGCTGTTAATCTGCCGGTTATCCCGCAGCGCAATGACTTGGAATCGCTCTCTGGCGATGTCGTGTTAGCGATTGGTAACCCGCTGAATTTGGGGCAAACGGTCACCCAAGGTATTATCAGCGCAACGGGCCGCAATGGCTTAAGCAGTACTAGCTATTTACAATTCCTGCAAATGGACGCGGCCATCAATGAAGGCAATTCGGGTGGTGCGTTAGTTAACACAAACGGCGAGTTAGTTGGCATAAATTCACGTAAATTTACGCAACGTAATTCGCAGCTGAATGTGCAAGGTATCTTTTTTGCGGTGCCATATAAGCTCGCCAATCGAGTTATGCAAAAAATTATCGAAAATGGCCGGGTAACACGTGGTTGGCTAGGTGTTAATACCGAGCAGCTGCCATCACATACCAAAGGTTTTACCATTACTGCCATTAGCCCCAATAGCCCTGCGCAACGCGCTGGCTTGCAAGTCGGTGATTTGGTTTATCAATTTGATGATGTTGAGATTACGGGTGTTGAGCAAGCGCTAGATATCGTTGCAGAAACCAGACCAGGTAAAAGCATTATGGTAAGCCTTTACCGCAACAAGCAAACGCTGCAGTTACCTGTGCAAATTGGTGAGCTTAGAAATATCGGCAATTAAAGAGCATTTTAAATTTGGGGTCACTGACCATTAAGGCAATGGCTAGCTAAAGCAGCGCTTTACTTTATATCTCAGAATCATTTCTCAAATATGTTTAGACGTCTAAACGTTTAGATGTTGACATAGCTAAAGAACCAAGGCACATTTACTAGCTCAATTATTCGCTAGTGTCTTGTGGATTTGTTATGCCAATTAAAATTCCTGATCAGTTACCTGCCTTAAAAATTCTTGGTAACGAAGATATCTTTGTGATGTCGGAGCACCGCGCCGCCAATCAAGATATTCGACCGATGGAAATGGCGATCCTCAATTTAATGCCGAATAAAATTGAAACCGAAGTGCAAATTTTGCGCATGCTGTCGAATACGCCGTTGCAAATTAATGTCGATTTAGTGCGTATTCACGCCAACCCTTCAAAGAATACACCAACGTCGCATTTAGAGTCGTTTTATCGCTTGTTTGATGATGTAAAACACAAGCAATACGATGGCATGATCGTTACGGGTGCACCACTTGGCTTAATGAATTATAAAGAAGTCAGCTATTGGAACAAAATTCAAGAAGTCTTCGATTGGGCGCAGAATAATGTAGTTTCTACCATGTACTTATGTTGGGCTGCTCATGCGGCTTTATATCATCATTATGGCCTAGAACGTCAGCTTCGTGATGCCAAGCTTTCAGGTGTTTATCGCCATGATAAGTTACGCCCCCATGAAAAACTAACGCGTGGTTTTGATGATGAATTTTGGGTACCCCATTCACGCTACGGTGAAGTATTGCCAGAAGATTATCAATCGGTTGAGAGCTTAAATATTCTCGCGCAATCAGCAGAGGCAGGGGTTTATTTAAGTGCCAGTGAAGACAAACGCCAAGTGTTTGTCACTGGCCATCCTGAATATGACCCAACCACGTTAGACGATGAATATCGTCGAGATTTAGCCGCTGATTTGTCTGACGGTTTAACGCCAGCGATTCCCGTGAATTACTATCGCGATAACAATCCAGACTCTGCGCTTGAGAAACCGCCAGCGAGTAAATGGCGCAGTCATGGTAGCCTGTTGTTTAACAACTGGATCAACTACTATGTGTATCAAATCACCCCTTACCAATTAGATGCTGAGCATATTCAGACATCAATCACAGGAGAGTAACGTGCAGCAGTTAGCATCGTTTCAACAACTTCAGCAAGCCCTTAACGAGCGTATTTTAATTCTCGATGGCGGTATGGGGACAATGATCCAAAACCGCAAATTCAGCGAAAGTGATTTTCGCGGTGAGCGCTTTCAAGATTGGCACTGTGATATTCAAGGCAATAACGATTTATTGGTACTGACCCAGCCAGACACGATTAAGGCAATCCACTCTGAATACCTTGAAGCTGGCGCCGATATTCTAGAAACCAATACCTTTAACGCAACGACGATTGCCATGGCCGATTACGACATGGAAGCGGTAAGTGCTGAAATTAATCTTCAAGCCGCTAAACTGGCGCGCGCTGCGGCGGATGAATACACCAAGAAAACACCGCATAAACCGCGTTTTGTTGCTGGTGTGTTAGGGCCAACAAACCGCACCTGTTCGATTTCGCCTGATGTTAATGACCCAGCGTTTCGTAATATCACCTTTAATGAGCTCGTCACCGCTTATAAAGAATCGACCGAAGCGCTTATTGACGGTGGCTCTGACATTATTCTGATTGAAACCATTTTCGATACGCTAAACGCAAAAGCCGCCATTTTTGCCGTCGAAACGGTATTTGCAGAGCGCGGTGTGAAGCTGCCGATTATGATTTCCGGCACCATTACTGACGCTTCAGGTCGCACGCTGTCAGGTCAAACAACCGAAGCGTTTTACAACTCATTGCGCCATGCCAAGCCAATTTCTTTTGGCCTTAACTGTGCGCTTGGGCCTGTTGAGCTGCGCCAATACGTGGAAGAAATGAGCCGTATTTCTGATGTCGCGGTTTCTGCTCACCCAAATGCGGGTTTACCAAATGCCTTTGGTGAGTATGACTTCTCTGTCGAGGACATGAACGAGCATGTGCAGGAGTGGGCAAAGTCGGGCTTTTTAAACATTATTGGTGGCTGCTGTGGCACTACACCTGAGCATATTCGCGGCATGGCAGAAACCGTTGCTAACATCGCACCGCGCAAAATTGAAGCGCGTGCAACAGCGTGTCGCTTATCCGGCTTAGAGCCGCTAACCATTGAAAAAGAAACCCTGTTCGTTAACGTGGGTGAGCGCACTAACGTGACGGGCTCGGCGATTTTCCGCCGTTTGATCACCGAAGAAAATTACGACCAAGCGATCGCGGTTGCGCTGCAGCAAGTGGAAAATGGTGCACAAATTATTGATATCAATATGGACGAAGGCATGCTAGATTCAAAAGCGGCGATGGTGCGCTTTTTGAACCTAATTGCTGGTGAGCCAGATATCGCGAAAGTGCCGATTATGCTCGATTCCAGTAAATGGAATATTCTTGAAGCCGGCTTGCAGTGTATCCAAGGTAAGGGGATTGTTAACTCCATCAGCCTAAAAGAAGGCGAAGAAATCTTCCGCAAGCAAGCTGAACTACTTCGACGCTATGGCGCAGCAGTGATTGTTATGGCGTTTGACGAAGTAGGGCAGGCAGATACACGCAAGCGCAAGTTCGAAATCTGTAAACGCGCTTATCACATCCTTGTCGATGAAATCGGTTTCCCCGCAGAAGACATTATTTTTGACCCGAACATTTTCGCCGTTGCCACAGGTATTGATGAGCACAACAACTATGGTGTTGACTTTATCGAGGCGGTGAAAGACATCAAAGAAAACCTGCCGTATGCCATGGTCTCGGGTGGTGTATCGAATGTGTCCTTCTCATTCCGTGGTAACAACCCAGTGCGTGAAGCTATTCACGCAGTATTCCTGTACTACGCCATTAAAAACGGCATGGACATGGGCATTGTTAACGCTGGCCAACTCGCCATTTATTCCGACTTACCGGAAAAGCTTAAAACGGCGGTTGAAGATGTTGTACTTAATAGCGACGATGGCGCAACTGAGCGCTTACTGGAAGTTGCTGAAGAATATCGCGGTCAAGCAGGTGGCGGAAAAAGCAAAGTTGATTTAGCGTGGCGCGAATTGCCAGTCAACAAGCGCCTTCAACATGCACTAGTAAAAGGTATTAACGAGTTTATTGTTGAAGACACCGAAGAAGCGCGCCTTGCCGCCAGTCGACCGCTGGAGGTTATCGAAGGACCGTTGATGGACGGTATGAACGTGGTCGGTGACTTATTTGGCGCTGGCGAAATGTTCTTACCTCAAGTGGTTAAATCTGCACGCGTAATGAAGCAAGCAGTAGCACATTTACAGCCGTTTATCGAAGCGGAAAAAACCGAAGCCAGCTCTAACGGTAAAGTGCTACTGGCAACGGTAAAAGGTGATGTGCACGATATCGGCAAAAACATTGTTGGCGTGGTACTGCAATGTAACAACTACGAAATTATTGACCTTGGCGTAATGGTGCCATGCGAAGATATTTTGCGTGTAGCCCGTGAAGAAAACGTTGATGTGATTGGCTTATCAGGCCTTATTACGCCATCGCTTGATGAAATGGTCCATGTTGCCAAAGAAATGCAGCGTCAAGGCTTTGAACTGCCATTACTAATTGGTGGTGCTACGACTTCTAAAGCGCATACGGCGGTAAAAATTGAGCCACAATACGAGCACCCTGTGGTGTATGTGCCTAATGCGTCACGTTCGGTGTCTGTGGTGAGTACCTTGTTGTCAGACGAACAACGAGATGATTTTGTCGCTAAGCAAAAAGCCGAATACGTGAAAGTACGTGAGCGTCATAACAAAAAAGGCCCGCGCTCGTCACTTATTTCGTTAGAAGATGCGCGTGCGAATCCAACACCAATCAGTTTTGATAACTATACGCCGGTCAAACCTAAAAAACTTGGTGTTACGGTAATTGACGAGTTAGACCTTAACGAGGTGCGCAATTACATTGATTGGACGCCTTTTTTTATGACGTGGCAGTTATCCGGAAAGTACCCAAAAATCCTTGAGCATGAGCTAATTGGTGAAGAAGCGACTAAGCTATTTAACGACGCCAATGCCATGATTGACGATGTTATTCACAACAATAAGCTCAAAGCTAGCGCTGTAATTGGTTTATTCCCTGCGCATAGTGTGGGTGATGATATTGAGCTATTTGCTGATGAGCAGAGTCAGCAATCAGGCGAGCGTTTGATGCGTATTCACCAGCTGCGCCAACAAGGTAAAAAGCCAGACGGGCAATATAATCGCTGTTTATCTGATTTTGTTGCACCCAAAGGCACAACGGCCAATGGAAACGTGGTAGAAGATTACGTGGGCGCTTTTGCGGTATCTGCTGGCTTTGGCGCAGATGAACTGGTTAAAGCGTATGACGCTGAGCACGATACTTACAACAGTATTTTGTTAAAAGCCGTAGCCGATCGTTTAGCGGAAGCGTCAGCCGAGTACTTACATGAAAAAGTGCGCAAAGAATATTGGGGCTATGCACCTGATGAAACCTTTGATAACGAAGCATTAATTCGCGAGCAGTACCAAGGTATTCGACCCGCACCGGGCTACCCTGCTTGTCCTGAGCACACCGAAAAAGGCTTATTGTGGGAGCTACTGGATGTGGAAAACAACATCGGTATGGAGCTAACTTCTAGCTATGCCATGTGGCCGGGCGCAGCGGTTAGTGGCTGGTACTTTGCTCACCCTGATTCAAAATACTTTGCGGTCGCTAAAGTCAACAAAGATCAAGTATTGGATTATGCCGCCCGTAAAGGCTTCACAATAGAGCAAGCAGAGCGATGGTTAGCGGCCAATTTGGACTATGATCCGGATTAACGGCGCTGATTAAACTTTGCGTGAGTGACGAGTAACCAAGTTTTAAACTTTAGATATGAAAAAGCTCGAAAGTTTATGCTTTCGAGCTTTTTATTAATCTGAATGTATTAACTCTTGTTGAAGCGGAATACTAGACTTTAATCAGCTGCTTACCTGTATTTGCGCCTTTGTATAAATCAGCAAGTGCTTGTGGTGCATTTTCCAATCCTTCGGTAATGTTTTCGCGATATTTTAATTCGCCTTGCGTGTACCACTGGGCAAGTTGTTGCAATGCGGCTGGCGCTTTAGCGGTGTGATCAATCAACACAAAGCCCATTACCGTTAAGCGCTTGGTCAGGATATGGCGATCGCGGCGCGGGCCTAGTGGTGTTTCTGGCTCCCAGCTCTCAACTGCAGCGGTACCGACTTGTAGCGCACGAGCGTTCATCGCTAGGTTAGGGTAAACCGCATCGGCGATAGCGCCAGAGGTGTTGTCAAAAAATACGTTAATGCCTTCTGGTGCAAGCTCAGCAATCGCTTTTTCTAAGTTTTCGGTAGTTTTGTAGTTAAGCGCGTGATCGTAGCCAAATTCATTAACGCACATCTCAACTTTATCGTCGCTACCCGTTAAACCAATCACTTTACAGCCTTTAATTTTGGCAATTTGACCAGCGATACTGCCCACACCACCAGCTGCGGTTGAAATTAACACAGTTTCACCCGCTTCAATTTTACCAAGCTCATTAAGTACCAAGTAGGCAGTTAAACCATTTGGCCCTAATGCCCCAAGAGCGCTTGAAATTGGGGCTAGTTCAGGATTTATTTTACGTACCATTGGGTTAGGCTCACACACGCAGTATTCTTGCCAGCCGAAAATGCCGTAAACCGTGTCTCCTTTGGCGTAATCTGGGTGTTTCGAGTCAACAATTTCACCAACACAAATTGAACGCATGACTTCATCAATTTGCACTGGTGGTAAGTAGTTTGGCTCTAGCGATACCCAGCCACGCATTGCAGGGTCAATCGATAGGTAAATATTTTTAACGGCAATTTGACCTTCAGCTAGGGTTAAATCTAGCTCGGTGGTTTTTGCTGAAAAGTGCTCTGGTCCTGGGATGCCGTCGGGGCGATTTGATAATACGATTTGGCGATTTTGCATCACACTCTACCTTTTATTCTTAGCTTCTAATAATAATCTGTTACCCCATTATAACCATCGCGTCAGTAACTGGTTATCAGGTAATCTATTAACAGTAATGCAATTTTTGAATAACGACAGGCTATTTTCACAAGTTGAAGACTACGGCTGAGCTAGGTTTTGCTGAGAATGATAGCTCTGTTAAATCAGCTCGCGTAAAATCCTTGTTCTGTAACTCGTTATCTTTGTTTATAAATGGCTAAACCTCGTAAAAAACTGCCGGAAAAGTCTGTCGATATTTATTGTAGCAAATGCAATAGCGCCTTATTCCAATACAAGAAGGGCGGTAAAGGTGCGTTAGTCAAATGCTTTAAAGAGCGTATTACTAAAGATTTCACCAGTGAGCCTTGTCAGTGCCCTAATTGTCAGCAAGTGTTTGCTCGAGAAACGCTAATTCGTGGCACACCTGCGTATAAAATGATTGGTGGTAAGGTGTGGTTTAAATAATGTTTGATGTGGTAAATAAAAAGGGAGCCTGAAGCTCCCTAGTTGTTAATGATTGATTCGGCCAAAGCTAAAGCCAATTACACCGTAAATTGTGCAATCATTTGGTTTAACTGCTGAGTAATATCGCGCTGTTCTGCGCTCTTGCTAGCCATATTACCCGTTTGCGACACAGTGGTTTCGGCCAGATCGTTAACTGCTGAGGTTTGTCGCGTAATTTCGTCTGATGCAAGTACTTGCTCACGGGTTGCCGACGCCGTTTCATTTGATTGCTGCTCAATAAGTGCAATTGCCTGATTAATTTGCAGTAATTTGTCATTTACTTGCGTAATAATATCAGCGCTTTGGCTAGTTTTATCGCGACCAACGTGCATGGCATCTACGGCACTGCTGCCGATGCGTGAAGTTTGGCAATGATTTCTTCAATCTCGCCTGTTGATTCTTGCGTTCGACTCGCCAAGGTTCTCACTTCGTCGGCAACAACGGCAAAGCCTCTGCCTTGCTCGCCAGCGCGCGCGGCCTCAATAGCTGCGTTTAACGCAAGCAGGTTAGTTTGTTCTGCAATACCTTTAATAACTTCAAGCATGGCGGTGATTGCTTGCGAATTATGGTGTAACTCTTCAACCACATTGGCGGCGTTTGAAACATCATGGGTTAGCTCATCCATCAACTGGCTTGCTTTGGCTGCTAACTGTTGCCCTTCTGCTGATTCAGAATTGGCTTGAGTGGCATGATCAAGGGCTGTTTGTGCATTGTCAGAAATACCGTGAATGGTTTGTGTCATCTGCGATGTTGCCGTTGCAATTTGCTCAATATAGCCTTTTTGCTCAGACATAGTACTAGAGAAATTATCTACGAGGTCGCTAACATCGCTCGATTCAACCAGTACCTTCTCTGTCGTCGTTTTGCTTTGTTTCACAATGTGTTGAATATTCTCGACAAATAGATTAAACGAATCGCTTAACTGGCCCAACTCGTCGTTTCTACTCATTTCAATTCGCTGCGTTAGGTCGCCTTCACCAGTGGCAATATCGTCCATTGCTTTGGCAATTTGTTGAATCGGCGTCGTTAATAGCCGTTGAATGGTTAGCATCATCACACCTGCAGTGATCAAGATAATGACAATAACCGCTAGTGAAGACGTCCAAATCGAATGGTTTACTGGCTCATCAATAACGTATTGCGGCACCATAAAGCCAACACGCCAATCAAGCGCTAAGGTGTCATCTTTTATGCTGGCAACGTAGACTAGGTAGTCTTCACTTTGCCAAGTGACATGCGTTAGCGCTTCGTCTTTTTGCTCCGCAAGTCGCATTAAATCGCCAAAACCTGCTGCGCCTTCAATTTGACTGTCGACCACATTTAGTTTTGGCAGACTGCTCATGTCGATGCGATTTTGACTGTCAGGGAATGAAATCAGTTGACCGTCAGCAGTAAATAAAAAGCCGTAGCCTAGGCCTTGGAATTTCATCGTGTCAATTAAGCTGTGGCGAATTTCAGAGGCGAGAATGTCGATTCCCATTACACCGAGCAGCGCGCGATTGTCGCCGTATACTGTGGTTTTAATGGAAGTGACAATCGACTTGTCGTTGGCATCAATTTCAGGCTTGGTAATAAACAAGCGATCTTTTGATAGCGCTTCGTGCCACCAAGGACGCACACTGGTTGAATAGTTTGGATCGTTGTAGCGACCGTTTAAATCAAAGTACTCGTGTGTCGCTTTGGGCGCGTAAAACACTGACTTGATCATCGGGTCGCTTTGAGATTCGTTTTTAAAGAGCTGAACAATTTGTTGGTAGGTTTTATCGCCTGAGATATCGCTACCTCGTTCGGTGTAATTTGCAAACCATTCATTGACGAAAGGGTTGCTTTGCAGTGAGGTAACCACACGCGAACGTTCGCGGAAGAATTCATGGATACCATCAGATGCTTGCGTTGTTGAAATGCGAATGTTTTGTAAAACAGAGGCTTCAACACTTGTGGCCCGTTCACTGGTAACGGTAAATGCCACAATAATGGCAATAACAGAAATAATGCTAGATACAGACAGCAGTACCTTGCGCATTACAGAGGGACGATTGGACATACTTCACCTTAATCATTTTACTTCAAAATACATCTTCTCAACCAAGTACAGCTTGTCGATTTTATTGTTATGTGAACCACTATTTTGACTAACTTGCTTCAGAAGTTCGTTATATCACCTGACTTACTATCGATATAATTATTATTAATGGGCGATATCACGAACCCTAATCTTGACCAATCTGGTCGGATTTGTCACGTCAAAATTATTCATCCGTTGTGAATAATTACGCAGTAGTGATTGTTAAGGTGGCGACACAAAACTAAGCAGTAAATAAAGCTGAGCAGTAAATTTCATTCAGCTATCTAGATGATTTGCAGCTAGATAAGTGCGATTGTTGGGCAAGCTTCAGAATAAAACGGATAAAAGAGTGGGAAACAGTAGGAAGTGAAAAACAAAGGCGGCTTATAAGCCGCCTTAAAGAGTACGTCTAAATCGCCAGTTTATGGTTGGAAGTGACGATTAAAGAAATTCACTATGGTGCCATTCAAATGCACTTTAACGGCTTTGCCGCGCATACTGTGCTTACTGCCTGGGTATGTCATTAGCTCGAATGTTTTGTTTTTATCCTGCATCGCTTTAATTAGCTTAGTGGTGTTGGTGAACAATACGTTATCGTCAGCCATGCCATGGTAAACCAGCAATGCGCCTGATAGTCCATCAATATAAGGGAAAACACTACTCGCATCGTAACCTGCCTGGTTAGCTTGTGGGTGGTTTAGATAGCGTTCGGTGTAGTGAGTGTCATACAACATCCAATCGGTTACCGGAGCGCCAGAAACACCGGCTTTAAAGTAATCGCCCGCCTTGAACATGGTCATCAGTGCCATATAACCGCCGTAAGAATGGCCGTATATACCAATGCGTTCTTTATCAACGAACGGTAAGGTATGAAGGTATTTTACGCCAGTGATTTGATCGGTAACTTCAACGTCACCCAACTTTTCATAAATTGGGAATTCAAATGCAGTGCCACGATAGTTTGAGCCGCGGTTGTCCAGTTGGAACACGACATAGCCTTGTTGCACTAAATACTGAGTTAAGTACTCCTTTGAGCCCCATTGATTGGTAACGCGCTGCGCATGTGGGCCGCCATAAACGCGGACAATCACAGGGTACTGCTTACCTGGCGCCATGTTTTTCGGCTTGTATAACTTGTAGTAAAGGTTGGCTTGACCATCATCAGACTTGAGCGAGCCAAACTCTGGTTGCACCCAATCGCCTAGATAAGGGGTTAGTGGGTGGGTTTCGTCAAGTTTGTTTTCTGATAACCAAGTTAGGTGCTCGCCGCCAATTTGGTGCAAACTCACTTGTTTAGGCTGGGCAATGCTCGAATAATCATCCAAATAGGTTTGGTAATCACCCGCAATAGTCACATCGTGATAGCCGTTACGTTTGGTGACGCGCGCAACGTGCTCTGGCGATTTACCTGATAACGGCGCTTTGTAAAGGTGACGTTCAAGCGGAGTATCGGCACGACCAGTAAAGTAGACCCAGCCATTTTTTTCATCAACCGCTTTGATGCTATCTACCACCCATTCGCCTTTGGTTAGCTGGGCGGTTAATTCACCTTTCTTGCTGTAGTGATAAAGGTGTTTAAAGCCATCACGCTCTGATGCCCAAATAAAACTGCCATCGCTTAAGAAACGCAGATCATCGTGCAGGTTTAGCCAGTAATCTGACGTTTCAGTTAGCAATGTGTTTTGGCGGCGCGATTTAATATTGTAGCTGCGTAGCTCTAGAGTTTGCTGGTTGCGACTCTGCCATTGGTAGGTTAGCTGTTGGCTATCTGGCATCCAATTAACACGTGGTAGATAAATGTCGGTTTTATCACCAGTGTCGACAAATCGAATACGCTTACCTTTAACGTCCACAGTTGCCAATTGAATGTTAACGTTGTTGGTGCCAGTTGCAGGGTAGCGCTGCTCAATTAGTTTAATTTCTTCCGCGTAAATTTCATTGCGGATTTCTACTTGTACTGGCGATTCATCAACTCGTAAAAAGGCTAAGTTTTGCTCGTTTGGCGCCCACCAGTAACCTGTCATTCGACCCATTTCTTCTTGGGCGACAAACTCTGACATGCCGTTTTTAATTAGCCCGCCACCGTCTTTGGTTAAACGGCGTTCTTTGCCCGAGCTTAGCTCGTAAGCATAAATGTTTTGCTCACGAATAAAGGAAATGTAATTACCCTTTGGCGAAAACTTAACGTCGGTTTCAAATTCCGGCGTATCGGTAATACGACGTGCAGTCTGTTCAGTTAGACTGTAGTAGTAAACGTCACCATTAAGTGGAAACAATAACGCGGTGCCGTCGCTAGAAAAGGTATACTCCATAATGCCTGAGCCATAAACACGTTGGCGTTCGCGGCGTGCTTTTTCTTCGTCAGACAAGGTTTCAGGGCCTGAGAAAATATCGTTGGAGTCAACCAGTAAGCGATGCTGTTTATCGGCAAGGTTGTATTCCCACAAGTCATAACGGTACAAGTCTTCTTTTTTACCTTGTAGATAGGTAACGCGTTGGCCGTCTGGAGAAAACTTAAGAGACTTTGGCGTTTGACCACTAAGTGACGGCGAACTGTAAATACGCTCTAATGAAAGCTGTTCGGCATACACAGGTTGCAATGCCAGCGCACATCCCAGAGTGAGTGCGACTCGAGTGAATAACGTCATAATAAACCTGGATTTTATTATTGATAAAAGTGGTTAATGCCAATGCGTTGAAGCAATCTAAGCATTAACCAAGGATTTTGTGTTGTCGCATACTAGCAAAATTCACCGGCTAAGGCTAAATCGCCTCTAAAGCTTCGCTCAGCTTTTTAACGCCGATAACTTTCATGCCATCAATCTTAGTTTTTGGCATATTGTTATACGGCACAATCGCCCGTTTAAAACCGTGCTTAGCGGCCTCATTGATGCGCTCTTGACCACTAGGCACAGGGCGAATTTCACCTGACAAACCTACTTCACCAAATACCACTAAATCTTGCGGTAGGGCGCGATCGCGAAAACTAGAAACTAACGCTAAAAGTAAGGCCAAATCGATACTAGTTTCAGACACTTTAACGCCACCAACCACGTTAACGAATACGTCTTGGTCATTCATTTGCAGACCGCCGTGGCGATGTAAAATCGCCAGTAGCATGGCAAGTCGGTTTTGCTCAGCGCCAACCGCAACACGCCTTGGATTACCGAGCGCGGAGTGATCCACTAAGGCTTGAATTTCAACCAGTAGCGGTCGAGTGCCTTCCCATAAAACCATAACGATACTGCCTGGTGTTTGCTCTTCACCACGGTTAAGAAAAATCGCAGACGGATTTTTGACTTCTTTAAGCCCAGTACCTGTCATGCCAAAGACGCCGAGCTCATTGACTGCGCCAAAACGGTTTTTATGGCCACGCAAGGTGCGATATCGTGAATCGGTTGAGCCTTCGAGCATAATGGAGCAGTCAATACAGTGCTCAAGTACTTTAGGGCCAGCCAAAGAACCGTCTTTGGTGACATGGCCCACTAAAATCATGGCAACGTGGTGCTGTTTGGCAAAGCGGGTTAAGAATGCGGCGCTTTCGCGCACTTGTGAAACACTTCCCGGTGCCGACTGAATATCGGCCATATGCATTACTTGTATGGAATCAATAACCATGATTTTTGGCTGCTCACGCTCGGCAATATGGCAAATATTTTCAACGCTAGTTTCTGATAATAACTTCAACTGATCGGTGGCTAGCCCTAAACGCTTGGCACGCATGGCGACTTGCTGCAAGGACTCCTCACCTGTGATGTACAAGGTTGGCATTTGGCTCGCTAAGTGACACATGGTCTGCAGCAATAATGTACTTTTGCCCGCGCCAGGCTCACCACCAATTAAAATCGCACTGCCTGGTACGATACCGCCACCTAAAACACGATCGAACTCAAGGAATCCCGATGAAAAACGTGGTAAATCTGTTAAGTCGATACTATCTAACGTTTGAACTTGCGACGCGACGCTGCCAGCGAAGCCTGAAAAGCTTCCTCCGCGGCCACTTGCCTTGGGCTGACGAAACTCTGAAATAGTGTTCCAAGCCTTACATTCTGGGCATTGGCCGAGCCAACGAGAAAAGTCAGCACCGCATTCAGTGCAGACATACGAAGTTTTATTTTTTGCCATGATTATCCTTTTGGGGCACAGATATTGCTAGCTCGATGCGTTAGATATTGATTTTAATTAAATTGTGTTTAAAAATTGGCGCTTAATACTGTCTTAACTGGTTATTATCGGCTAAGTCTTATATATACTGGCTTGTGTCGTAATTCGCAATTAGCGCCATTGTAAAGAAAATAGAGATTAGATGACCAAGAATTTTTCTCAATATGCAAAAATCATTGAGCGTTTTAGAGGCCAAGTAAAGCAATCCGACTTTGAGGCAACTTTTTTAGACGCGACAAAAAATATTGCGAAAACCGAACGCTTCCTACTAAAAATGGAAATTAAGCGTTTGGCACAACCTTGTACTCGTTTGATTGATTTACGTGGTCATGTCGATGGTGAATGTAAAGCCTTTGAAGATGAAGAGCGCACGCATTATCTCGATGACTTAGCGATTCGAGTATACAAAGATAATGTCAGCGCTTATGGCGGTTACACCTTCGGTGTTTACGAGGCAGTAAACAATACTGAAAACAATTTTCGCGTTATTTATCAACGCGAGAAAGCCGGCAGCCTGCCAACAGCAGCGCCAAGCGGCACACCAAAAGTTCAAGAAAAACTCTATTACCCCGCTAAATTTGTACCTTTTGGAGATTTTTATAATCGCCAAGAAGAACGCATGAATTTCGCGATCGCCGTTGGTGTAACGCTTGCTAATGGTGAACAAATAGAAGCGACTAGCTCAGACTTAAGTATTTCAGGTGTTAAGCTGCGCTTTGCGGCCATGCAAAAAATATCGGTTGGCGATGTTATTAAGCTTGAATTTACTGGCCTAACGCAGGAGTTCCAATTTGGTAGTCAGTCCATCTTTGAGTATCAAGTAGAAAACATCAGTATTGAAAACCAAGTTCAACTGATTGGTGCGTCACGCATTCTCGACAAAGAAAAAGATGGTTTTAAGCAGTTTCTCAAAGGTTTTATTCAAGGCAACAAACGCCGCTATAAAGTTAATTTAGACAATACCATTGCCGCGTTAAAATCTCGCAGCTTAGAACAATTTGCCTTGCCGAAAATCAATGAGTTACCAGTATTTGTGGCAGCCAGAGAAGGTAAATTTGTACCGCGTTACGCATTAACCTGTAATAACAATCAAGCGGTATATCAGTACTGGCAAAATGAAGCGAAGCAAAGCACGTTATATAACTTGATTGATTCAGATCGAGTTGAGCGTATGCTACGTGCTGAAAAAACTGGACACTCCTTATTGGTGTACAGCTTTGTTCATCAAAGTCAGGGGCGCTCTTATTTTTACACCGCGGATGAGAAGCAACTTGCTCAAGATGAATCATTTGCGAGGCACTTTTTAGGCTTTGCCGCGTCGAAATCGACATTTGCCGTTACTATGCTCTCAATTGTTGCAGTTGATAAAGCAAAGGCGAATGCACCATTAACGCTTGCAAACACCTTGACCAAAAAAGATGCCTACCTAGACATGCCAATTTCGGAAGAGGTGCAAAGTATTCTTTCGGGCTTGTCATATATTGTCGTCGCGACTGACGTGACCACAAAGCAAATACGCAGTGATTACCAGCAGTTTAATTACGACGACATTGTCACCAGCAAGTTAAAAGCATTTGGTCACAAGCGTTTGGTTAACGTGCCTGCTATGGATGAAATTGGTGTTAACTATCGAAATCAACGACAAGAGCCTAGATTTGTCTATAAGACTCCTGTCGAGGTTGAGGCGGAAGGTGTTATGTGGACAGGCACTTCGCAGGATTTTTCGGTATCAGGCCTTAAAGTGCACTTAGATAAGTCGGCGGTATTAACCAAAGGCGAAATTGTTAAAATCGCCTTCCCGAATCTACAAAAAATTACGTCAACTTTTGAGTTAAAATCGCTGCCTTATGAAGTCATGCGCATCAATAAAAAGAAAAATGTGCTGAATTTACGCGTTCATGTTGAGCGTCATCAGCATATTGGCAGAGCTTTCTTCAAAGTATTGATTGAAAAAAATAAAGCCAAGCTGACCAAAGAAGAATACGCAGACATGACACCGGGTCTTGCCAAAGCATTACGCACAATCTACGCGAAAAGTACGAGCGTCCCGAGCTTCTTCGTGCAATCAAGTGGCAGTCGTTACAAGGTTGAAACTTTGGCAATCGGTAATAATGAAAAACCGTTTTTAATGAGCATGAAGGGCTTAAGTGATCGGCCTAAGCACCTCAATCTTTACCCATTATTACATCACCCAGAAGCCGCTAATCTAGTTAACCTCACGTTGAAAAAACTACAACAAGCTGATGCTCCAGCAGAGGAAACCTTGTTTATTTCAATTAAGCGAAATGTTGACGCGATTGATCAGGCAGTGACAACTAAGTTAGCCAGTGAACTAAGTTCCACTAAATTGAAAAAAATGTTTATCGACAAGGCGCGAAAAAACGGTGAGTTTTACTGTGTGCAAATTAAATTGTCTCGCACCGTAGAGCCGGATATGGAGCACTTGAACCCAGAGTTAAGCTATATTGGTTCTTATGCAATTCATCGCGGTAAGCAATTGGAACAGGAAATTTGGAGCGTTGCTGGCGTCATGCAGTGTTTCGATATCACCCAAGAAGTGATAAATCGCCATAAACTGCTAAATTAAAAACATTCACCAGTGATCAAAACAAAAAAGCCAGTATATTTCGCAATATGCTGGCTTTTTCTTATGATGTTTTTTCTTGTGTTGCGTTTTTCTTCGGCAGGAAAAAGTGGGTTATTTTAACCAATGAAGCATACAATCCAAGCCACTATGGCTAATGCTTGAATCGGCTTTCGCCAGTACGAGCGGTTTTGCTTTATAGGCGACACCTAGGTGAGCTGCTTCCATCATCACAAGATCATTAGCACCATCGCCCATGGCAACCGTTTGTGTTGCCTTAATGCCATATTGCGCAGCGAGTTCAATAAGCACGTCTGCTTTCTTTTGAGCGTCAACCACATTGCCAAGCACCTTGCCTGTTAATTTCTCATCAACAATCTCTAGCGTGTTCGCATAGGCGGCATCTAAACCTAGCGTTTCTTTCAGATGGTCAGCAAAATAGGTAAAGCCGCCGGAGGCAATAGCAACACGCCAATTGTGTGCTTTTAATGCCTCAACTAAGGTGACTAAGCCTGCCATTAACGGCAAGTTATTCGCGACTTCTGCAAGAATTAATTCTGGCGCATCTTCAAGGGTGGCAACGCGTTGATGCAAGCTTTGCGAAAAATCTAGCTTACCTTGCATTGCTAGTTCCGTTACCTCGGCAACTTTTTCACCAACGCCTGCCAACTTTGCAATTTCGTCAATACATTCAATTTCAATCGTGGTGGAATCCATGTCCATCACCAATAAACCCGGTTCGTCTAAGCGTGGTGCGTCAGCGACAATGGCTGCTTCGAAATTCTCGCTTTGGGTCAATGTTACTAACTGCTCGCGCGCAAATGTAATGTTTTCACATTCAATTGCAAAACTGACACTTTCCAGTTGATTCCGTTGATTGACCGCGGTTAATGCGGTCAACGATAGTTGGCATTGCTGTTCGATACGAGCAAGTAAGCTGACACTAAGCGAGCTAAAAACCACAAGTTCAATGTTTGAATTTTGCGCCTGATACTCGCTAAATTGAAAACCGCTCGGGGTTGTTGAAAGGCACACAGGCGCTTGAGCTAATGCAGTTTGAAAGGCTTGTGAAAGCGACTGGTCGCTGACACTGACATCAGATTGAAAATTGCTGGTAATCACGAAAGAGTCCTAAATTCAGTATTTAAACAGATGCATACATGCTATATGGTATAAATATTGTTCACTTGGTTAATGGCTACGATGCAAACAGAATTGCCTTTATACCCCAAAATATCATCGATTTATAACAAAATTCTGCAATTAGCGATCGCGATAGTCTTGATTGTTGTGCTGCTCAATATGCTGATAACTCGTTATAACGACCAAGCTCAGTTAATTTCTAGTCAACAGCAAGCGTTCGCTGATGATTACATTAACCAAGCAGCACAAGCTATGTTGGTGTTATTAAAGCAAGGTAAAAAAGCCGCAACAAATGACTACTTAGCAAAGCTTGCGTTGCCTGAATTTATTGCGGGAGTGACCTTGTATGATCAAACTGGGCAAACTGTCGGCGTTGGTGGTACTGAGCAGACCATTCACGAATTATTTGGCATCAACACGCCAGAAATATCGACATCTTCCGACGTGACTCCGCTTGTAGTTGAGCTTAGGGATGAAAAGCTGCAAGGGTATTTACGCTTTACTATCAGCAAACATGCGTGGCAACAAAGCTTGCAACAGGCTAATACTGAACATCAAGAGGTTATGCGTTATATGCTACTCGTAGCTGGTTTGATTGGCTTTTTGTTAGCGCGCGGGTTAAGCCGTTTTAGGTCGCCCACTTCATTGCTTAAAAGCAAACGCCGCTAATAACGAGGGTATTTAAGTCACAAGTTAAACAAGCGGTTTATATTGGCTTCAATCTGCTCGCTTAACATACATTTGTCTTCACTGCGTAAATTAGCTAGCGCGTCAAATACATCGACAACATGTTTGGGGTGATTAGCTAGTCCCTGAAACCCCGCCAGTGGCATCGCTGGTGCATCGGTTTCTAATACCAAAGATTCAATAGGCAACTTTTTAACAGTGTTGATGGTTTTGGTCGCTCTGGGGTAAGTAATGGTGCCACCAATACCGAGTAAAAAACCTAAGTCCAAATACTGCTTTGCCTGTTGGTAGCTGCCGGAAAAAGCATGAATAATACCGCCACGGCTTAGCTTAGCCGCTTTTAGGCTACGTACAACTTCGGGGTGGGACCGCCGGTGGTGAACGATTACGGGCAGTTGATGCTGCTTGGCTAGCTCAAGTTGCTGTTCAAAGATAGCGATTTGTTGGTTGAGGTGCTGCGTTGGTTCTTTGCTGTCTTTAGCTATTGTCCCATCAATACCCATTTCACCGAGTGCAATCAACGAAGCTTTGTGCTCCGCTATTAATTTGTCGAGTTGCTCAATGGCATCATCAGCCAAACCATCGAGAAACCAAGGGTGAATGCCCAAGCAAGGGTAGAGGTCAACTGAGCTTATCATTTGTGCTGGCAGCGATAGCACTTGTTGCCAGTTTTGTGGGCCAATACTAGGCACAATAATGCGCTTTATTTGCTGTGCTTCACAAGTTGTTAGCACCTCATCCAATGACTGGCTAAGTTCGTCAAAATCTAGATGGCAATGGCTGTCAGTAAAGGTTAGCAAGTGATTCTCAGTGATTGTTGGTATGCGGTTTACATATAAAAAAGGTTAGCATGAAGCTAACCTAATTTGTTCATCTGATCATTTGGAGCGGGCTAGAAATTGCGAATTTTTTCCGCACGTGCCACTAGTTTTTCTAACATGGGCTCAAGTTTAAATTTCTCAATAAAAAGCGGTGACAACTCGCGCTCTTTTAGCAAGGTATTCGCCAAGTAAACAGCATGCGCAGTACCAAATGGTTTATTGAGCAGTTTTTCCGGTTGATATTGCAATACCAAAGCTTCGACAATGGCATAAGGAAAGCCCCATAAATGCAACAGATAACCACCTACTTGCGCGTGATCGGTATTAAATAACTTTTGCTCTAAGCCAATGTTATCGCTGCCATTTAAGCGCTCTGCCATAAACTTTTTGGTTTGCTTTTCGTCAACTTCATAGAGCACCAATTTGCCAATGCCATGCAGTAAACCAGTCAGCAATGCTTGTTGCTTTAGCTGTGCCTTAACAATAGATGCCGCCATTCGCGCGGTGGCTAAACAGTGCCGTTGTTCTTGCTCAATTGAAAAGTCAGGAATATTGGGCTGATAGGAAAACATCTCTGCCGTCATCACAATACAGCACAGGGTATCAACCCCCATTTTAGTGATGGCATCACCAATGTTTGTGATTTGCTTGCCCTTAGCCATTGCTGAGCTATTGACGAATTGCAGTACTTTAGCAACCAGTGCTGGGTCGCGACTAATAATTTCGGCAATCTTTGCTGAGTCGGTATTGCTTTGTTTCAGCAGCTGATTAAGCTGCATATAAACCTTAGGTGGGCTTGGTAGAGTTTTGACCTTAGCAACGGCATCAACAATGTGTTTTTTGGTGATAACTTTGTGCTGTGGCACCATGGCTTCAAGCAAGGTAACCAGGTCTGCAGCGTGAATTGGTGAACGAATCTGCTCGTGTGCTAAATCGAAGTCACTGTTGTCATCGTGGGTAACGACAATTTTAAGGGCATGAGGAGCCGCTTGAATAAGTGCTTTTAGGCACGCTTCTACCGCCATATCCGCCAATTGCTCGTTAACTGCAATGACGTCGTAGCGGCTAGCGGCAAGCAGCTCAAGTGCCTGTTCAGCATTGGCAACCTGGCTTAAGGTATGATTCCCGCGACTAAAAATTTTATTTAGCGTTGCTTGATCGGCGCTATTAGCCCCGATAAGTAAAAGCTTCATTACGACTTCACCTCTTCCTTACTCCCTAAAAGTAACATTTTATTCAAGCTGCATCCCTGTTACAGGGAGCGTATTACATACGCTCCATAACATCGATACCTAAGATATCTAAGCCCTTGGCAAGTGTGCTTGCAACACTTGCACAAATCGCCAAGCGTGATGTTTTGGTTTCTTCGCTAATACCTTCTTTTAGGATTGGGCAAGCTTCATAGAAGCTCATGTACAAGCTGGCTAACTCGTATAAGTAGTTGCAAAGTAGGTTAGGGGTACAGTCAGCAATCACTGAATCTAGTACTTCTTCCAACTGAAGTAGTTTAAGGGCTAACGCTTTTTCTTGTGGTGATTCAATTGTTGCTGGCTCTGTCAAGCTTGCCGCGTCAACACCCGCTTTGCGGAAAATACTTTGAATACGCGAGTAAGCGTACTGTAGGTATGGCGCTGTCGCCCCTTCAAAGCTCAGCATAGTTTTCCAGTTAAAGATGTAGTCGCTAGTGCGGTTTTTCGATAAATCAGCGAATTTCACTGCGCCAATACCCACTTTACGCGCGACTTCTTCAAGTTGCTCATCGCTGATCTCTGGGTTTTTCTCTTTGATCAAATCAGTTGCACGGGTAACCGCTTCGTCAAGTAGCTCTGCTAGCTTAATTGTACCGCCAGTACGGGTTTTAAATGGCTTGCCATCGTCACCCATCATCATGCCGAATGGGCAGTGGTCGTAAGCCACTTGCTCCGGTAAGAAACCGGCTTTACGAGCAACAATTTCCACTTGTTTAAAGTGCAAGGCTTGGCGCGCATCGGTAAAGATAATGATGCGATCAGCGTTTAGCTCGCCACTGCGGTAACGACAGGCTGATAAGTCGGTAGTGGCGTATAAGTAACCGCCACCTGATTTTTGCACGATAAACACCGATGGCTCGCCATCTTTGTTCGCCATTTCGTCGATAAAGACGACTTTTGCACCTTGGTCTTCAACGGCAATTTCTTGTGCCATTAATTCATCGATAACTTTTGGTAAGTCCGGGTTGTAGGCGCTTTCACCCATAATATCGTTACGGGTTAGGGTAACGTTTAGCTTTTCGTAAATCTCTTCACTATGGGCGATAGAAATATCGATAAACTGTTGCCATAACTTGTCGCATTCCGCGTCGCCACCTTGAAGTTTTACAACGTATTCGCGGGCGCGATCGGCAAAGCCTGCTTCGTCGTCAAAGCGCACTTTAGCTTCACGGTAGAAAGCTTCTAAGTCAGATAGGGCAGTTTCAGCTACTTCATCGGCGGCTAGCTTATCGCTGAGGTGCGCTAGTAACATACCGAACTGCGTACCCCAGTCACCCATATGGTTTTGACGAATAACTTTATCACCACGGAACTCTAACGCACGTACCACAGCGTCACCAATAATGGTTGATCGTAAGTGACCAACGTGCATTTCTTTCGCTAGGTTCGGCGCGGAGTAATCAACCACTACCGTTTGAGGCTCTGCACGTTGACTAACACCTAAGTTAGCATCGGCGGCGCTGGCTGCTAACTGGCTAGCTAACCAGTCGTTGTTTAAATGAATATTAATAAAACCTGGGCCTGCAAGTTCGATATTGTCGGCAATATCCGCAAGTGCAGGTGTTAAGTGCTCAACCACTTTCGTGGCTAATTCACGTGGGTTCGTTTTTAACTTTTTCGCTGCGCCCATCACGCCATTGGCTTGATAGTCACCAAATTGTGGCTTAGTCGATTGGCTAACCGCCGGGTTGGTATCTGCTGGTAAGCCTGCTGCCACCATAGCAGCCAACACTTTTTCCGAAAGCAAAGACTTAATATTCATGTTAAAAGATCTCTATCTGTATGCAGTTAAGCAAGCTAGGTAGTGGGTTATAGCACTACCTAGTTAAAATTTTTATGACGCTACAAGCAACTCATCACCATAGCGCCGAATATTTGGGGAGCTAGCCTAGTTGCTAATGCTCTCTGGTTTTATGGAACACTATGTCTGGATGACGCTCTTGTGCCAAGTTTAGGTTAACCATGGTTGGTGCGATATAAGTTAGGTTATCGCCGCCATCTAGCGCCAAGTTATCTGATGCTTTCTTGCGGAATTGATCAAGCGTGCGCTCGTCATCACAAGTACACCAGCGCGCTGTGGCAACACTGATCGGCTCGTAAATCGCATCTACGTTGTATTCGGTTTTTAAGCGCTGAACCACCACTTCAAATTGCAGTACACCGACCGCGCCAACGATCATATCGTTGTTATCTAGTGGTCTAAATACTTGTACCGCACCTTCTTCTGATAACTGAATTAAGCCTTTCTGCAGTTGCTTAGCTTTAAGTGGATCGCGCAGGCGAATACGACGGAACATTTCTGGTGCGAAGTTCGGAATACCGCTGAACTTCATTTCTTCACCATGGGTAAAGGTATCACCAATTTGGATACTGCCGTGGTTATGTAAACCAATAATATCGCCAGCAAAGGCTTCTTCAACGTTTGCACGATCGCCCGCCATAAAGGTTACCGCATCAGCAATTTTCACATCTTTACCAATACGCACTTGACGCATCTTCATGCCTTTGCTGTATTTACCCGAAACGATACGCATAAATGCAATACGGTCACGGTGTTTCGGATCCATATTTGCTTGAATTTTAAAGACGAAACCTGAGAATTTTTCCTCGATGGCTTCTACATCGCGTTTGTCTGTTGCGCGTGGCTGTGGCGTAGGTGCCCATGTGGTTAAGCCATCAAGCATATGGTCGACACCAAAGTTACCGAGTGCGGTACCAAAGTATATTGGTGTTAGTTCACCTCTTAGGAATTCGTCTAGGTTGAATTCGTGCGATGCACCAACGACTAGTTCTAATTCTTCACGCAAGTCTTCTGCGAAGGCACCAATTTCAGCGTCTAGCTCTGGGTTGTCTAAGCCTTTAATCACGCGTTTTTCTTGAATCGTGTGACCTTGGCCTGTGGCGTAAAGGATGGTTTCATCGGTTAATATGTTATATACCCCTTTAAACTCTTTACCCATGCCAATTGGCCAAGTGATTGGCGCACATTTAATTTTCAGTACGTCTTCCACTTCGTCCATTACTTCCATTGGATCACGGGTATCGCGGTCCATTTTGTTCATAAACGTAATGATTGGCGTGTCACGCAAACGGGTAACTTCCATTAATTTAATGGTTCTGTCCTCAACACCTTTGGCGGTGTCGATAACCATTAAACAAGAGTCTACCGCGGTTAGTGTACGATAGGTATCTTCCGAGAAGTCTTCGTGACCTGGGGTATCGAGCAGGTTAACTAGGCAGTCAGCGTATGGGAATTGCATTACCGAGGTGGTGATCGAGATACCACGGTCTTTTTCCATTTCCATCCAGTCAGACTTAGCGTGCTGACCTGATTTCTTACCCTTTACCGTACCGGCAGTTTGCAAAGCTTGACCGAATAATAATACTTTTTCGGTGATCGTGGTTTTACCCGCATCCGGGTGAGAGATGATAGCAAACGTGCGGCGTTTGCCGACTTCTTGCTGTTGTACAGACATGCCTGATTCCTGTAACGATAAGGGTGAAAATTAAAAGCGCAGTATTATAGCGAGAAGTGTCGATAAGAGCAGCAAAAATTATTTGTCATTTATTGTTACTACTCGCACTTATTGACTATAAATCACCCCTGTCGAATCAACGAATCAAGCACTCATCTATAAAAATACTTTAATCGAAAACTCCCACCACTTGACGACTGATAGCAATCAGCTTGCCATTGGCATCCCAAATATCAGATTCCATATGACAATAGCCATCGGCAGCTTGGCGTGGGAAGGATGAATAGGCGAGCCAGTCAGTTGGCTTGATTTCGTCATGCGGGTGCAAAAACTCAATATTCCAGTTCATGCTGCTCGCCGGTGCTGGCCATTTTAAGGTTTGCAACACTGGGCAAGGGTAGCCATCGATTAACGCGATTAAGTGAGCATCAGTAATAGCTTCTGGCGCTTTGCTAAAACGAATCCAGCCTTTGATATGGTTCTTTTTACTGCCCATAAATGGGAACTTACCTTCCACTAGGTTGAGGTCTAAGTGTTTTAAAAACTTAGGCACGACTTTCGGAATTGGTGGAATAAACTGTGCTTTTTTTGCCGGCGGTAAATCGTGTTGCTCAGTATTTTCAACCGCGATTTTCGATTGGCGATCAACTGCAAAACACACTTGGCAAATCACCGCGACTTTATCCTGTTGAATTATCTTGCCAAATGCTTGAGTGGCATTTTTACCTTCGCGCAAGATCTCAACTTGTAGCTCAAATGGCTCATCTACCGCCAATGGTCCGACAAAGTTACAGTTAAATGAGCGCATTGGCCTATAGTTAGCGACTTTCGATTTGATTGCCTGATAGAGCACTGCCGCTGAAACACCACCAAATACGGTACGCCCTTGTCCCCAGCTAGCGGGAATGGTGAGTGTCGATGAGTTTGTTGCTTGCGCGAGTAGGGTATCTATATGCATAAAATGCTAATTCCTTGATAGGGTTTGCGGTGTCACTTCGATGGTTTCCTCACCATCTGCTTGGCTAGTAATGGTCAACCAAAGTTGACCTTCAGAAAGAGTACATTGCAGATGCATTTGGCGATCAACTAAATTAGTTAATTGTTCGGCTAACTCAGGCGCTATCGTGGTAACGGTTAAATTGCTTTTTAAGCGAAGTTGGTTCTCTTCTTTTTGCCACCACTGGTTAAACGGGCCATCGGCATAACTGTAAATGGTCATTTGCTTGGCTTGGTTGCAGCCTTTTTTAATGCGTGTTGCCGACGGTTGGCCGAGCTCTATCCAATGTTCAATTTCATCGTGTAAGTTTTTTTGCCATAAATCAGGCACATCAACATCGCTTAACCCTTTGGTAAAGGCTAGTGACTCGTTGGCATTAAAAATAAAGGCCAAGATGCGCAGCATCATTCTTTCGTTGTTTTCAGAAGGGTGACGAGCAATGGTGAGGTCGTGCTCGGCGTAGTAGTTTCTATCCATATCAGAGATGGATAACTGAACTTTAAATATTGTTGCTTTTAGCGCCATAAGAAATGATGAATATGAGTAGTTGCTCTAATTATATTCACACAATGGCAGATATTGTCACCTGCTAATTAGCAAATTGGTTGTCTTGGTTTTTGCGTGTGTAGCCTAAAAAATAGACTTGCAAGTTAAAATTACATGTGTAATTGTTATTTTTGATTACATGTGTAATCAATGAAGGTAAAGCTTAATGAAAATCAATCAATTTCGTTCCGCAGGTTAAATGAGCAAGCTCTATTTTGACTCCAAATGGGAATTAGTATGAAAGCAGTAAAAGTGATTGTAAAACAGATGGTACTGGGTGTACTTGCTATGGTGACAGCCGGTTGTAGTACACCTACCGTGCACTTATACGGTCGCTACTTAACTGAGGAACAACAAACCAACGTTATTCAACAGTTGCAAAGTAACCTAGGGGATAAATCGTTCAACATCTCTGTTAACCAACATCAGTTTCCTGAGTCGATTAACGATACCACCATTATCTATTCTCCTTTTATCTCAGATCCTGCGATTGTTCATTTGTTAGCAAACGAGTTATCCAACCTTGATTGGCAAGTAACTCGGACTTCGGCCTTAAAAGAAGGTAATCATTGGTTTCAAAAAAACTCTATTGGGGTATTTCTGGTGCCGAATAGAGTTAACCCGCATGCTGGAACTTTAATGAGAGATATGGCGAATTTATATCGAATTGAACACAATCCAAGTGAAGATGCGCCAAGTGAACATGACCATGTCGAGTATGAAAAAGGCGAGCATGGCAAAAGCGAACAGCCTAGAGCCGCTCGCTGTGAAACCCCATTAACACTCAGCTTAACACTTGAAGGTCGATATTCCTTTAGTGAAGAAGTAAAAACCGAAAACTATAGCTATGGCACCAGCGGCCAATGGCGAATGCGAGCATATCCATTTATTGAGATGCGTCCCGACACTGGTGGTCGTTGGCTTTATTTTGAAGCTCAGCAAGAATCAAGACACGATCAAATAAGCCAATTGCACGTGACGAAATTAACACCAATAGAAGATTACGCAAATTTAGCAGGCTGTCAGTTTGTTTATGGTCAGCGTAGTTAGGTAGGTCAATTGCCAATGAGATTTGGTAATAGAGGCCGCAAATTAGGAAATTATTATGATTGATATTAGCAATGCCGAAGCCGAAGTATTAACGATACTTTGGGGGCAACAGCCTCTGTCTGCTGGCGATATTATTGAACAGCTGAATCAGGAACGCCCTTGGCATGAAAAAACAGTGAAAACTTTGCTTAATCGGCTGGTAAAAAAAGGTGCAGTAGGTTTCGAGAAAGATAAACGTCGCTACCTGTATTACCCGGTTTTAGAACAAGCCAGTTATCAACAACACGCTAGCCAGTCGTTGATAAAACGTTTGTTTAGCGGCCGAGTTTCACCTCTAGTTGCTGGTTTTGCTAAGCACAACAATTTGCAAAAAGAAGACATCGAGTCGTTGAAGCAGTTGATTAGCGACTGGGAGCGAGAAAATGATTAACTGGCTTGGCGAGGTAATCATCCCATTTACATTAGTTGCTGTGGTGTTACTGCTGACTAGACGCTATTTATCCCACTTTTACAGCCCTCAAATGGGATACGCTAATTGGCTGCTATTACCTGTAAGTTTGATTGTCCCATTTATTGAGTTGCCAAACTGGTTTGCTGTTGTTAGCGAAGGGCAAAGCGTGCAGCGGTACTTGGCAGTTTACACAGGTGAACCTTTAAGTGCTCCTGCTGAGTTACCTTTGCTTACTATTTGGCTTGCTGGTGTACTCAGTTTACTGGGCTTTTGGAGTATTCAGCATCTTAAACTGATCAACTCACAGTCTAATTGGCAGCTTGCTACCAATGAATTATTGCATCATGAAGTGCTAGCAAACAGCGCATTAAAAGTTTACCGAACACAGCAGGATTATAGCCCTGCGCTAGTCGGGATAGTTAAGCCGAAACTTTTGATCCCCAAGCATTTTGAGCATTTATATTCGAAAGAGCAGCAACAGCTGATTCTTGAACATGAACTTTGCCATTTCAATCGAAATGACATGGTATGGAACACCATTGGGCTGCTGATAGTGGCTTTAATGTGGTTTCACCCTCTGGCATGGCTAGCGTATTTGCGCTTTCGCCGTGATCAGGAAATTTCCTGTGATCAAACCGTGTTGGCGCGCAAACACACGACTTGCAGGATTAACTACAGTAAGGCCTTGTTGGTGGCGGCACAAGCATCTCCACCACTTGGCTTTGCTCAATTATCCTTTAAAGAATATGGAGATAAAAACGTGATGTTTGAACGCATTAATATGATTAAACAAGGCTACCAAAAATCCAAACTGGTAAGTGCTGCGGTGTTGGTGGGAGCATTAAGTGTAATGTCGGCAATTAGCTATGCTGGTGATGGCTACTCAACAAATGATACGCATAAGTCGAGTAAGAAAATGAGTAACTTGGCTGACCACATCAAACCGACAGTGCGCATTGAGCCCAAATATCCGATTCAAGCGGCACGCGATAGAGTTGAAGGTTCGGTGGTGCTTAAATTTGATATTACGCCAAGCGGCAGTGTCAGCAACATTAGTGTTGTTAAAGCTATTCCTGAGAACGTATTTAATAAAGTTGCAACAACAGCGTTAGCGCAATGGCAATATGAAACATCGGCTAGTGGTTCAACCAATAATTTAGTGCAGTTGGATTTTATGATGGATGATAATTCTACATTTAATTTCGCTAACTTGACCGAGCAAATAACGGTGAGTAATTAGCGAAGACGTAGGAAAAGCTGGTACGTAAACAGTGTAAGTTAGCTTACCAGCTTTTTCCCCATCACAATCGAGTCTTCATAGCCTGTTGCCGTTGGGTAGTAACCAGTGCGGCGGCTAATTTCGGTAAAGCCGTGGTTGATGTAAAGCATAATAGCGGCCGTATTGCTGGTTCTAACATCAAGCCAAAGTTGCTCGCCACCAAGGTTTTTCGCTTGTGCAATAAACTGCGTTAGTAGCGCATTGCCAAGCCCTTGACCTTGCTCAATGGGGTTCACGCAAATATTCATTAACGTGGCTTCACCTAAAATATATTCACCAATGTAAAAGCCGATAATTTTACTGTTGCCGCTGGCGTCAATTGTTTGTGCATAGTCACCAAAGTAGCGGCCGCCTACACAAGAACGAAATAGCTTTTCTGTCCATGGGTGGGTATGGCAAGCATTTTCAATTGGCATCAGCGCAGTCACATTATCCAATGTAATTGCGGTGTAGGTGAGGTTGTTAATACTTGAACTTGTCATTTTAATTAGCGAGTAGCAGCCAAAGTTGCTGCTTCAGTTGAGGCTTGCTAGCAAGCACGTCTAAACTTGGCGTGACTAGATGTTGCTTGGTTAACTCGATAGCTTCTGCTTGATGAAATTGCCAATCAAGTAAGCCTAAATCTATTTTATCTTCTTTAATACTGACTTCAGTTTGATTCAGTGACAGCGCAGTCAAAATATCTAAATATAAGCGATGGTTTGCTGTTGCTTTGACATCAATGGCTAAATAGTCTGCTGTAGGAGCTGAGTTTTGTTGATCTCGTAGTTGATACAAGTCAATGCCCATGGCGGTCAATTTATCGAATGCTGCTTGCTGGATCATAATAGGCAAATACAATTATCACTTGTGATAAACAATGATTAACGAGTTTGTTGAGCAGACTATATGTTACGAAGTAACTGAAAGTAAAGAGAGAGAAAAAGTGGCAGGGGTAGAGAGATTCGAACTCCCAACCGTCGGTTTTGGAGACCGCTGTTCTACCAATTGGAACTATACCCCTGCAGAGGCGTTGCATTATACCCAACCAAAGTTAAAGGTAAACCCCTTAAAAAGCGAAAATTGCAAAAAAATAGCGGTTTTTAATTGTTTGCTGGTATTTTCAGCAGAAAGGGCTTGATAAGTAAACAAGCCCTTTCTGCTGACAGGGGGCAACTAATACCAACTTGAATAATTATTTGATCACTCAGCGAGAATTTAAAGGCTCATAGACAAGGCTTGGCGTGCAGAGAATGGTTATTCTCTCTTTTTTGAACGAAAAGCAAATGGCATAACGCAGTATATGAGACTTTAAAACTCGCCCTTGGGGATGCATAAGTAGCATGATAACTGCACAAAATTCACTTGATGTAGAACAACTATATCGTCATAAATTTCGTTTGTTCTAATACTGCTTATGTCATTCTGAGAGACTAAATAATTACTCAAATTGGTATAAATATTCGAGATAGAGGTTTTAAGTATTTTGATCTAGATGAGTAGAATCTAGTTCATTCAACAAGCTATCTTTGCCGGTTAGTTTCCTAGGGCGTTGAAGCCCAATTACTCGGCCAATCAACCGTTCTTCGGCTGCGCTCTTTGAAGATGTTTAGCTGTGTGTCTAAATACTCTTGTACAGATGCTTGCTTGTTTTTGTCAGTTTGGTGCCACACAAGCCAATTTTCAGCTACTTCTTCATTTAGTTGAGGTAGTTGCGCCAGTATTGCTGGTTGAGCACTTTTTAGTTGTTCAACTAGGCTTTGCATACTGCTATCACCTTGCCGATAGGCTTGTGCCAACCAGTAATCTGCTTGCGGTAAGTTTTGATTGTGTAAATAAATCACCCCTAGAGTATGCATCGCACCAGGGTGCTTGCTTTGTGCGGCTTGCTCTATGTAGGTAAGGCCTTTTTCAGGGTCTTGGTAGTGATCGTTGGATAAATAGATGAGCCCCATTTTATATTGAGCACTTGGTACACCTTTAAATACAGCTTTTTTGTAGTATTTAAATGCGCGGCGCAAATTCTTTTTCGTGCCATAACCGTTGTAGTACATATCCGCTAAGGTGGCGATAGCTTCTTTGTGGCCACTACTAGCATATACATCGAAGTCATTAAAGTAACTGCGACACTTGGTACTCAAGCAAGATGTTATTTCATTTGAAGCGTAACTAGACGCTGAGTAGAAAGACAACAGCGCAATAACTAATAGTGATTTTCTCATGCTAAATTCCTTCTTATTCCAAGTATGTTATCCGACTATGTTACCTAAAGTAGCAATTGCTAATTTGGCTGTTAGCGTTTGCATTGATGTATAAATTAACCTTTCTATTCGCCGACCAACTCACCCCTCAACTCGCCCCTCAACGGCAATCCCTCAACGCTTTGTATTAAATTTACCTGCCTTTTAAGCTCTAATTTTAAACCCTATATTCAAAAGTGAATAGGCTTTGAAATCTTTGCACATATTCAAAGCCTATTAATTCACATAACAAGCTAAAAGCTAATTGTGATGGGAGGTCGGTTTTGAGTGATAAAACCTGACTTCATCTGGGTATGGAAATACATCTTCGACAATACCCGCAGCCACATTTTGTTGTGCTTGCTGCCAATAACTGGCCTCTAATAGCTCTGGGTGATGTTGTAAAAACGCTCTGCGATATTTCGGGTTAGCTAGTGCAAACGTCGCTAACTCCTCTGGGAACATATCGCCAGGGTCTACTGTATACCAAGGCTCTGAAGCATAAATTTGCTCTTCAGTTTTAGGTTCAGGCTTCACTCTAAAATTCACTTCGTCCATGTAAGTGATTTCATCATAATCATAGAAAATAACGCGGCCATGGCGAGTCACACCAAAGTTTTTCAAGAGCATGTCGCCAGGGAAAATATCGGCAGCAATCAGTTGCTTGATGGCTGTACCATAGCCCAACATAGCATCACTAATTTCCTCATCACTTGCTTTAGCAAGGTAGAGATTAAGCGGCGTCATTCTGCGTTCAATATACATATGCTCGATAACCACCAGATCGTCTTCGTAGCGAATAATCGATGGCGCAACTTGTTCTAGCTCTGCTAATAACTCATCAGAAAACCTGTCTTTGGGAAAGGCAACTTCGGAATACTCCATGGTATCGGCCATTCGACCCACTCTGTCGTGCAGCTTCACCAGACGATATTTAGACTTCACATCTTTTTTCGTCATTTGTTTGCTTGGCGCAAACTTGTCTTTAATGATCTTAAACACATAAGGGTATGACGGGAGGGTGAATACTGACATCACCATACCTTTGATCCCTGGCGCTAGCTCAAGCTTGTCGTCGCTTTGTGCTAAGTGGTGCAAGAAGTCGCGATAAAATTGCGTTTTGCCTTGTTTGTGGTAGCCAACCGCAGAATAAAGCTCAGCCTTGGTTTTACTTGGCATCAACTCTTTTAAAAAGTTAATCATGGGCAGCAAATAAGGACAATCAACAAAGAAGTAGGCACGAGCGAAACCGAATACGACCGCCATGTCTTCTTTATTGGTTAACAAGGTATCAACGTAAATATGGCCTTGTTCATCGTTAAGCAGCGCCACAATAAAAGGCGTTTCACCGCCCGGTGAAACCACGCGACCAATAATGTAAGCGCCTTTATTGCGATAGAAAACTTGATCAAGAATATCAAACTTCATCTGGTCGATTGGGTAACGAGTTTTGTCTGCTTCGCGTGAAAAGCGACTGATTACGATATCAATATCACCAGCTAAATCACGAAACGGCAGGGTAAAGCCCGCTTTTTCCATGATTGTCTCAATGGTTTTTTCTAAGCCTTGCTCATTGGGTTCATAACGTGTGTAGATTTGTTTTTGACGTAGGTTGTTTAAGCATTCTTGAGAAGACTCAACAAAAATAAAACCGTTGTGGTAGTACTTGCGCTCAAACAGATGACAAAAAATGGAATTGTAAAAGCTTTCGGCTAAATCGGACTTGTCATGATAGAGCAGCTGCTCAACATATTCTTGTTTAATTGCTTGCCATAGCGCTTCGTCTAATTCTGAAATGGCAAAGTCTTGGCGTATGGTGGCTAAGGTCTCTTTGATACGTAGATCATAAAAATCGGTTCGTTGGCGTGAAGCTTCTTGCACTTCATGCCATTGTGCTTGCTCAAAACGCTCTTTCGCTGAACGAGTGATTTCACCAAATAGGTACATATGGCGCTCAAAACCGTTAATAATGGTTTTGGCCACGGCGATAGCTAAGTTATTCATATAAACATCCTGATTTATACCAATTGAATTAACTAATTGATCAATTCAGAGCGCTGTCAGCGGTGGGAGAACAAGCTAAATTTTTGTTGATATAGTTATTCTACATCTCATCAATTTGGCGAAGTTATCGCGACGCTGACACGCTCCCAAAGGGCGAGTTTAAAAGGCTCATATGCATCGTTATTGATTTTGCCTCCCATGAAAAGAGGGGAGCGACCATTCTCTGCAATCAATGCCTTGCCTCTGAGCCTTTTAATTCTCGCTGAATGATTAAGTATTTATTTAAACTGGTATTACTTAACGGCTTAGCCGAAAAAACTGCTCAGTTGAGCATAACCGATGAATCTATTTAGTGCTTGCGTTTTTTTTGCCAATAGTCGCTATTGAATCTATCAATATTGCTTGAATTTACGCCGCCTCGGCACTAGACTTACGCGGTTTTTTTGTTGCTGGCTGGCGGTGTATATGCGTGTTTCTGATTTTGCTTTTGATTTACCTGAAGAGTTAATTGCTCGTTATCCAAAACAAGATCGTACTGCCAGTCGTTTAATGACGGTTGAAGGCAGTAGTGGCGACATCACAGATGGCACTTTTGTTGATGTGTTAGCGCAGCTAAACGACGGTGACTTACTCATTTTCAACAACACTCGTGTAATTCCTGCCCGCATGTTTGGTAAGAAAGCCTCGGGTGGTAAGCTCGAAGTGTTGGTTGAACGGGTATTAGATGAACATCGAGTGTTAGCTCATATCCGCTGTAGCAAATCGCCAAAACCTGGCACTGAAATTATTTTGGAAGAGTCTGTGTCGGCAACGATGGTTGCTCGCCACGACGCACTGTTTGAATTGGCATTTGAAGGCGAAGAAAAAGTCTTAGACATTCTCGAACGCATTGGTCATATGCCATTGCCACCTTATATCGACCGCCCAGATGAAGACTCAGATCGCGAGCGTTATCAAACCGTTTACAATGAAAAACCTGGCGCTGTTGCTGCGCCAACCGCAGGTTTGCATTTTGATGATGACTTACTGGCAAAAATTCAAGCCAAAGGTGTAGATCTTGCTTTTGTTACCTTGCACGTTGGCGCGGGGACTTTCCAACCGGTAAAAGTTGAAGAAATTGCTGATCATGTCATGCATGCAGAATATGTGGAAGTCTCGGAAGACGTCGTGGCGAAAATCGAACAAACGAAAGCTAATGGTGGCCGTGTTGTCGCCGTTGGTACCACCTCGATGCGCTCACTCGAAAGTGCAGCGAAAGCGGCAGATGAGCAAGGCAAATTAATTGCCCCGTTTTATCAAGACACAGATATTTTTATTACCCCAGGTTTTAACTTCAAAGTGGTCGATGCACTAATTACTAACTTCCACTTGTCGGAATCAACCTTGTTAATGCTAGTCAGCGCCTTTACAGGTTACGACAATATGATGCGTGCCTATCAACACGCAGTTGAGGAAAAGTATCGCTTTTTCTCATACGGCGATGCGATGTTTTTAACGCGCCAAAGCCGTTAACGCTTTTTTTTAGAAAAGTATTACCAGAAACATTGAGTTAAACACGTTTAACTTAACCCCTAAACTGAAGCCGCTGGTCTGTTTTACTAGTGGGCGGAGAATACAATGAAATACGAATTAATTAATAAAGACGGTAAAGCACGTCGCGGCCGTTTGACCTTTGAACGTGGTACGGTGGAAACGCCAGCGTTTATGCCTGTGGGCACCTACGGCACGGTTAAAGGCATGAAAACCGAAGAAATTAAAGAGATTGGCGCAGAAATCATTCTCGGCAATACCTTTCACTTAATGCTACGTCCAGGCACAGACATCATCGAACAGCACGGTGATCTGCACGACTTTATTAACTGGGACAAGCCTATTTTAACCGATTCAGGCGGCTTCCAAGTATTCAGCTTAGGCAAGATGCGTAAGATCACTGAAGAAGGGGTAAAATTCTCTTCACCAGTAAACGGTGAGAAAATTATGCTAACGCCAGAGCGTTCAATGGAAGTTCAACGTGCGCTAGGCTCAGACATCGTGATGATTTTCGATGAATGTACCCCATACCCTGCCACTCACCAAGAAGCCAAAGACTCAATGGAGCTATCACTTCGTTGGGCACAGCGCAGTAAAGATGCGCACCAAGGTAACCCAAATGCGTTATTCGGCATTGTTCAAGGTGGCATGTATGAAGATTTACGCGAAGTTTCTGTTGACGGCCTAAAGGCAATTGATTTTGACGGCTATGCGATCGGCGGTTTATCAGTTGGTGAGCCGAAAGAAGATATGATCCGCATTTTAGATCACACCACCCCCTTGATCCCGGAAAATAAACCCCGATATCTGATGGGAGTAGGCAAGCCAGAAGATTTAGTGGAAGGTGTGCGCCGTGGCATAGATATGTTTGACTGTGTCATGCCAACTCGTAATGCCCGTAACGGCCACTTGTTTGTTAGCGATGGTGTGGTGAAAATTCGCAACGCGAAAAACAAAACCGACACTGGCCCACTAGATCCAGAGTGCGATTGCTACACCTGTAAAAATTACTCAAAAGCTTATTTGCATCATTTAGATAAGTGTAATGAAATTTTGGGCTCGCAGTTAAATACCATTCATAACCTGCGTTATTATCAGCGTGTGATGAAAGGTTTGCGTGATGCGATTGAGGCAGGTACATTGGATGACTTTGTTGCCGATTTCTATGCCCGCCGAGGCTTACCTGTACCGCCATTAGCGGAAGGTAGTGAGCAAGTTTAATCATTTTGCACAGCAGCAAAATGTAGCGCTTTATTAGCGTTAACAAAGCGCTAAGAATTCAATTTATAAATATTAAAAGAAGTAGAGGAAATTATGAGTCTATCTTTAGGTACTATTTTTGCCCAGGCACAACCGCAAGGTGGTGGTATGGAAATGTTAATCATGCTGGCCGTGTTCGGTTTAGTGTTTTATTTTATGATTTATCGCCCACAAGCGAAGCGCGTAAAAGAGCACAAAACCTTAATGTCGGCACTATCTAAAGGTGACGAAGTACTGACCCAAGGCGGTTTAGTGGGCAAAATTACTAAAGTGTCTGACGAGAAAGACTTTGTGGTAATCGCTATTGCTGAAGGTACTGATGTGACAGTACAAAAAGCATCAATCAGTGCGGTACTGCCAAAAGGAACAATGAAAAGCCTCTAATCGAGGCTTTTTGCGTTCTTTAGCCCAACGTTTTTTAACCCAAGTAGCTGAGCAGCTATGTCAGGTAGACCTAGCAAGAGCGTTCAGCTAAGCAAAAGCGTAACGCTAACAATAGCGAAACAATAAACTAGTGGAATTATTGTGTTAAATAAAACCCCTCTATGGAAAACGCTGATGGTGATGTTCGTTATCGCCATTGGTATGTTATACGCTTCACCTAACCTCTACGGTGAAGATCCCGCGGTTCAGGTTTCAGGCCTACGCGGTGTTGAAGTAGATGCTTCAACGTTAGACCAAATTAAATCTCAGTTAAGTGAAAACAATATTGAAGTGATGAGCATCGCCCTTGAAAAAGGCCAAGTGCTAGCGCGTTTTCGCGATACTGAAAACCAAATTAAAGCGCGTGACTTGTTACACGACACTTATGGCCGTGACTACTCAGTGGCGTTAAACCTAACACCTGCAACACCGGACTGGTTAGCTGCAATTGGTGGTTCACCAATGAAGTTAGGTTTGGACTTAAGTGGTGGTGTTAGCTTCCTAATGGAAGTGAACATGAAAGAAGCCGTTAATAAAGCACAAACGGGCTTAGTGGGTGATTTCCGCTCTGAGCTACGCGGCGAAAAAATTCGCTACCGCAGTGTCAAGCTTGACGGCGATGCGATTAAAGTGGTTTTCCGTAATCCTGAAGATTTGGAAAAAGCGGAAGACTACCTAAGCAAGCAGAATCGCGATTTGTTATTTACGATGGACGAAGATTCACTGACCTTAAAAGCAGTGATGACAGAGCAAAAGCAAAAAGAGATTCGCGAATATGCCTTACAGCAAAACATTACCATTATTCGTAATCGTGTTAACGAATTAGGTGTTGCCGAGCCGCTAGTCCAGCGTCAAGGCCAAAAGCATATCGTGATTGAATTGCCGGGTGTTCAAGACACGGCAAAAGCAAAAGAAATTTTAAATGCGACGGCAACCATTGAGTTCAGAATGGTGGATACCGATAACGATATTGGTAATGCCTTGGATGGCCGAGTGCCAGCTAGCTCGCAATTGCTATATGAACGCAATGGTACGCCAGTACTGCTGAAAAAGCGCATCATGCTAACAGGTGACCATATTGTTGATGCAGGCTCTGGCTTTGATGAATACAGCCGCCCGCAAGTAAACATTACCCTTGATTCACCAGGTGGTAGTAAGTTCTCGAACGCGACCAAAGATAATATCGGCAAGCCAATGGCAACGGTATTTATTGAGTACAAAGGTACCGATCGCAAAGATGCCGACGGCAATACCATCTTCGAAAAAGTGGAAGAAGTGATCTCAGTTGCGACAATTCAAGCGCGTCTTGGTAAAAACTTCCGTATTACGGGTGCTGGTAGCCAGCAAGAAGCGCATAACTTAGCGTTATTGTTACGTGCAGGTGCTTTGATTGCGCCAATTCAAATTGTTGAAGAGCGTACAGTTGGTCCATCACTGGGTGCTGAAAACATCAAATTAGGCTTCCAAGCGATTATTGGCGGCTTTGCGTTAGTGTTTATCTTTATGATGATTTACTACCGTGCTTTTGGTGTGGTAGCAAACCTAGCGCTAGGTGCTAACTTGATCATGATTGTTGGTGTCATGTCGATGATCCCAGGGGCGACCCTAACACTACCAGGTATGGCAGGTATTGTATTAACCGTAGGTATGGCGGTTGATGCAAACGTACTTATTTTCGAACGTATTCGTGAAGAATTACGCAGCGGTAAATCAGTACAGCAATCTATCCACCAAGGTTATGACGCAGCATTCTCAACTATTTTAGATGCTAACATCACCACTTTAATTGCTGCCTTCATTCTATTTGCTGTCGGTACAGGCCCAATCAAAGGCTTCGCGGTGACCTTATCAATCGGTATTATCACCTCGATGTTTACCGCGATTGTCGGTACACGTACGGTAGTTAATGCAGTTTGGGGCGGTAAACGCCTTGATAAAATTAGTATTTAGGTGATAGTGATGCAAATTTTAAAGTTAAAAGAAACTGTTGCCTTTATGCGCTACCGCAAGGTAGCCATGGTGTTCAGTATCCTGATGATGGTAGCGTCGATTGCTTCGCTAGCGATTAACAAATTGAATTTTGGCCTCGATTTTACTGGCGGTGTTAAAGTTGAAGTGGGCTTTGAACAAGCCGCTGATTTAACGAAAATGCGTCAGGTACTTGATGCTAACGGCTTTGATGATGCTGTGGTTCAACTTTTTGGTACCAGTCGTGACGTGGTGATCCGCATGGGTGAACGCCCAGGCGTGAAAGCAGAAACCTTAGGCGATCAAATACTTTCTGTACTAAAAGACGGTATGAGCGTGAATGTTGAAATGCGCCGTATCGAGTTTGTTGGTGCCAGTGTTGGTGACGAGCTTACCGAACAAGGTGGCTTGGCGATGTTAACCGCCTTGATTTGTATCTTGGTGTACGTTGCGTTTCGTTTCGAATGGCGCTTTGCACTAGGTTCGGTGTTCGCGTTATTCCACGATGTATTACTTACCCTAGGTTTGTTCTCAATATTAGGCATTGAGTTCGACTTAACGGTATTAGCGGCGATTTTGGCGGTAATTGGTTACTCGCTTAACGATACCATTGTTGTTTCTGACCGTATTCGTGAGAACTTCCGTAAAATTCGCGAAGGTGGCCCAGAAGAGATCATCAATATCTCATTAACGCAAACGTTAAGCCGTACCTTTATTACGTCAATCACCACGTTATTGGTATTGGCCGCACTATTCTTTAAAGGTGGCGCGCTAATTCACGGTTTTGCGACAGCATTGTTATTTGGTGTGTTTGTCGGTACTTACTCATCTATTTATGTGGCAAGTTCAATTGCCTTGGCGTTAGGTATTTCAAAAGAAGACCTAATTCCAGAAGTGGTAGAAAAAGAAGGTGCTGATCACGAAGAAATGATGCCATAGGCACAGATTCTTTTAGGTTAGTAACGATAGAAAAACGCGCTTGAGTTAATCACTCAAGCGCGTTTTTTATTGGCTCGTTGTCGTTAACAATGACTAGTCAGTGCCAGTTTGAGTGGCAGTCGTTTGCATAGTTACACTAGTCCGGCTCTTGAAACAGTTTTTTCGGCAAGGAAAGTTTAGCGATGCGTTTGCTAAGTGAGTAAATTCTTTTCATGCTGTCCATCAACTCATTTTCCATATGCGTAACGTCAATATTTTCTGCCCCTTCCTGCTTAAGACGCTTGGCCTGCATTTGAATGGCTTCGCGTACTAGTTGGTTAATATTATCTTTCATGTGCAGAATGTTTTGTGCCGCCAATTCATCGTCATTTTGCGTGATAGTTTGTGTTGTACTAAGAACTTCTCTTAGCTGATAGTAAAGTTGGCTTAAAATCGTACGTTCGGTCTCTGTTGCTTTTAATTTAAGACGAACCGCTTCTTTACCTACTTCGACTAGGTTGGTTTCAATTACATCACCAATGCGCTCCAAATCTTCGTTAATGCTAAGGTAGCGCATCATGTTTTCATTCTCTTGCTCGGTTAGGTTCTGCAATGTTAGTTTGCGGATATAGTCAGTGATTTCGGCGTGCAAAATATCGGCTTGGTCGTCCATTTTGGCAATTTCATCAAATTTTCTCGCGTCACGCTCACGAAACGCATCACCTGTTTTAGCCAGCATTGCATCAACAATTGACGCCAAATGAGCAAGCTCGCGGCGCACCATATCAAGCGCTAGTGCAGGTGTTTCCAATAAATCATTATCGAGATAAAGCGGTTTGATAATCGCTTTCTTAGGTGTAGTTTTGTCGGGAATAAGGCGCTCAACCAAGCGGCCAAACTGTGCTGTAAAAGCAATAAATATCAGCGTATTGGCAACATTAAAAATGGTATGAGCATTGGCTATTTGCCTTGGTACTTCTGCTGCCAGTTTTTCTGTACCGGAGAGGTTTGCCGCAACGGGTGACACATAAGTTACTAAAACGGCAAGCTGGGGAATAAACAAGAGCCACAGCAGCACACCAACAATATTGAAAATAATATGAATGGCTGCCGCTCGTTTGGCTTCGGTTGGTTTACCAATAGAGGCGAGCAGCGCGGTTACACAGGTGCCAATATTTGCGCCAAAGGCAAGCGCAATACCGGCGGGCAAGCTAATAAAGCCTTGACTTGCCATGACAATTACAATGCCTGTTGTTGCCGATGAAGATTGCACCAGAGCAGTAAACAAGGCTGCTACCAAGATACCGTACAGCGGCCTTTCCATGCTGGTCATTAGGTTGATAAAAGGCTCATAGCTGCGCAGCGGCGACATTCCTTCACTCATAATACCCATGCCAAAGAAGATAAGGCCAAGCCCCATTAGCACGTTACCGTAATGCTGCACCTTTTCTTTCTTTGAAAGAAATAACATGGCAAAGCCCAAGGCAATCATTAAAAGTGCGGCTTTTTCTACTTTAAAAGCGACAATTTGCGCGGTAATGGTGGTGCCAATATTAGACCCCATAATGACACCAATTGACTGTGATAAGGTCATTAACCCTGCTGAGACAAAGCCAACGACGAGCACAGTTGTGACCGATGAACTCTGGATTATAGAAGTCACTGCGGCGCCGCTAAGAGCGGCAGAGAATCGATTAGTGGTTAGTTTTGATAGCAGGTTCTTCATTTGATCGCCGGCAGCGGCTTTAAGTGCGGCAGACATTTGCTCCATGCCAAATAAAAACAAGGCTAAACCACCAAACAGCTCCATGGTCATTTTAAACCAATCTAGCGAGTCAGATGTGCTACTCGCTGCCCAAGCGACTAGTGGGGTGAATGCAATAAATAACGTACCAATGCCGATAATGTAGCGACCCTTTGTGTTGCTTGAACTTATGTACATAGAATCCCCTTTCAGGTAGTTTTTCAGCGATCATCAACGTTGAATATCATTGAGATGTAAGCAACACAAAGCCTGTTGGTAATTAACAATTTGAATTCGAGCCCTAAGTTAACCTCAGCTCTGGATAACTAATGTGCTTCTAGCGGCTATTTTTACTGCTACCAGCGTTAAATTTACTTGCAATAGGCTAGCTATTGACGCGCAAATTTACCTTGATATCAGCAAAAATTTCTCACTAGAAGATAACAATGAACATAAGTATCTGAATTAATTTGTTATTCACTATTTCTTATCCAAACCTGAGGTTAAGTTAGCTCCCATCGTTACATTTTTATGTGGAATGGCTAACGGTTCCGGCATTTTGTTAATTACACAGCTTGGCTAAATCGCTTACTTGAGTTGCTTGTTTGAGTTGTTGAGTTAAGCATAGTCAATCATATTGGTTACGGCTGGTTGATAAGGGCAGCTAAGATCAAAAAAACGAGCAATAAGCTCGTTTTTTATCGATGCAGACTATATCCACTAATATGACTAGTAAAATATTTAGTTAAGACAAATGCCGTTTAGTAGCAGATATTGAGTTTACACGCTGCCAGTGCGGCATTGTTTTAGTTCATGAAAATACTCATTAGCTTTCGGGTGTGCTAAATCGGCAATGATGACTTCAGAAACGCCAACACCAGTGTCAGTTTCTTGGATCCAAAGTGCTATTTTCTCACTGTCTTTCATCACCTCTCGATTCAGCATATAACTTTTATCTGCTTCAAGGTTAACATTAAAATTTACTACCGCAACACGCTCGCTAAAGTCGATATTACGGCGTTTTAGCTCAGCTTTTACCCATAAGCTATGCTGGCCGCTGAGGTGCTGCTTCGGGTGAATAAATGAAGCTGGCTTTTGGTTGGCACACATTAAATAAACGTGTTCAAAGTTGTCTGTATTGTCGCGCTTAAAGTTTTCTAAGCGAAAGTGGTTATCTTCCAGCGCTGTCTCTATTGGCAGCGCACTACAGCCAAGCAAAGCGAAACTTGCGAGCGGCATAGCGAATATTTTGATGTTTTTCTTCAGTATTTCCATGTTCATTACACACTTCCTTTTTAATAAACCTAATTTAATACTGGTCAATAAATATTCATAATTCAAGGGTTTTGTGTTTTTGTCGAAACGCTAGTGCTAACAATTCACGCTATTACACTAGCTGGCGATTGCATTCGCTAGGGCTTTGACCAAAGTAACGAGTAAACTCTCGACTAAACTGCGTTGGGCTGTCGTAGCCCACTTGTGCCGCTGCTTGTTTTACTTTTAGCCCTTGATCAACTAACAGTTCACGTGCACGGCTTAGGCGCAGTTTTTTAACATATTGAATGGGCGATGACGCCGTTATTTGCTTAAAGTTACGGTGGAATGTCGAAGCGCTCATATTCGCCATAGTGGCGAGTTGCTCAACATCTAAGCGGCCGTTGTAATGGGTGTGCAAGTGCTTAAGCACTTTTTCCATTTTAGATAAATGCGTGTTATGGCTAACCAAAGAAAATAGTGGCACTGCATTTGGGCCCTTCAATATATGGTAAAAAACTTCACGGATTAGGCCTTTGCCCAGTACCAAGGATTGCATATCGTCTTGCAAGCATTTGGCAAGTCTTACAATGGTGCAGCGCAGGTTGTCAGTACATTGGCTAACGAACAGTCCTTTATTTTTTTCGCTAGTATTGTCTACTCCTGTTGCTTGTGAGCAACCATGATCGGTAAAAATGCGCACTAATTCATTCAGAAGGTTCATATCAAAATCAATCATCAATGAAAGTAGGGGTTTGCCGGGCTCAACTATGGTGTCGCATTTAGCTGGTATGGGGACCGCGAGTGCAAGGTAATTGTCTGGATTGTATTCATAGACGTTTTCATTGAAATAAACGCGCTTTTGCCCCTGTGCTACCCAGATAACTCCTTGACTGTAGCATAAGGGTATCTTGCCAGACGATTGGCTGGCTTTAAACACATACACACCAGGCAGCGGTGTTTTGTTGACACCTTCATTTGGCGCAAGCGCGGTTAAACTTTCAATTAAATCCTGCATGATCAAATCCTAAAATTATGCTTGCTCGCAGTATATCCAATAGTACCTTGTGAATCTGCCAAAAATACTATCAGTGAGAGTTTTAGGCATGATTATGGTTGGAAATGCTATTTTAAATCTTTTTTGTGGTAATAAAATGTGCGTAATGAATTTGATACCAATTAAATTAATTCTCGGTGAATGCTTAAGTAATTATTTCAATTGGTATAAGGGCACACATTAGGATAGATAATGCAAAATTTTGATTACTACAACCCAACTCATATCGTATTTGGTCAAGATCGTTTAGCTGAGCTAGACCAACTTATTCCTGCACAAGCGAAAGTACTGGTGCTATTTGGTGGCGGCAGCGTTAAGCGCTTCGGTACATTAGAGAAAGTAACAGCAGCTTTGGGCAACCGCGAAGTTGTTGAATTTGGTGGTATTGAGCCAAACCCACAATTTGAAACGCTAATGAAAGCGGTTGATGTGGTAAAAACACAAGGTATTGATTTCTTGCTAGCTGTTGGTGGCGGTTCTGTAATGGACGGCACTAAGTTTGTTGCATTAGCATCAAAACAAGAGGCGGATCACGCTAACATTTTGTTCCACGGTTTTAACCCAGTACCAGCAACCGAAGCATTGCCATTAGGCTGTATTGCTACTTTGCCTGCAACTGGCTCTGAGATGAATAGCTTTTCTGTTGTTACGTACAATGATCAGAAATTCCCGTTAACGTCACCGCTAGTATTCCCTAAGTTCTCACTCTTAGACCCAGATTTCACTTTCACGCTACCAACAGAGCAAATTGCTAACGGTGTTGCTGATGCCTTTGTGCACGTCATCGAGCAATATTTAACGCAACCAGTGAATGCGAAAATTCAAGACCGCTTCTCTGAAGGTGTATTACAAACCTTAATTGAAGATGGCCCAGTAACATACCAAAGCCAAGTAAAAGGCGAGCAGGATGTTGAAGCCCGTAAAAACTTTATGTGGTCTGCAACTTCGGCGCTTAACGGATTAATTGGGGTTGGTGTACCGCAAGATTGGGCAACACACATGATTGGTCACGAAATGACTGCAATGTTCGGTATTGCGCATGGCCGCACCTTAGCGATCATCTTGCCAAGTCTACTGCGTGAGCGTAGGGCGCAAAAACACGACAAACTTGTGCAATTTGCTGAGCGTGTTTGGCATATTACCGATGGCAGTGACGAAGAGAAAATTAATCAAGCAATTGATAAAACAGAAGCTTTCTTCAATTCACTAGATATTGTTACTAACCTTTCTCACTACGATATTGATGAAGCAGGTATCGACACCTTAGTAGCAAATATGGAAAAGATGGGCTTAACTCACCTTTCTGAAACAGGTGATTTAACATTGGATATCGTGCGTAAGATTTTAATAGCTGCGCTTTAAACTCATTAAACTCATTAAACTCATTAAACTCATTAAACTCATTAAGCTCATTTGACGATAATTGAAATGAGTAAACCAAAAGGGAGCTAAGGCTCCCTTTTTTAGTCTAGAAAAATGAGCTAAGAGTATTCGTCAATTTAGTCTATGCATCATCTGTAATCGCGATACAGACCTGAATTTCATTAGCATTAGGGTAATATTCAAAATCAGTGCTATATGTACGCTGATATTGGTTGGTGTTATTTTCTCCACTCTTGTCATCTTGAAACGCTTCATCCTTAAAAAAGTGCCAAACTTCAGTCCATGCATCAATGGCAATTTGCGGCATTTCACCTTGCTTAGAAAATACTAAATAGCGCCCCGTTGGTATCGTAATCGCATGTAGTGCATCGTCTAGCTTCGCTTTGTCCTGCGAGTTTTTCGCGTCGTAGCCAGCGGTTACAGTAAAGTCACCATCTTGGTCAGAGGCATAATCGCTATAGACGCCATAGACCCTTTCGCCACCTTGGTAATCAACCGCAACTTGTGCATCAAATCTTTGCCAAAGACCGGGAATTTTACCGTTAGGACTCATTTCTGAGGCGTTGTTGGTGCGCGTGCTAATGCCATAAATAGTTTTACCTTCAATGATTCTTACTTCCATGAAATGCCCTTGTGAACGATGTATCGAGTGAGTATGGGCATAAGGTTAACAAATTGTCAGGCAAGATCACCAAGTGATTCCTAAACTTTAAATAGGACTGGTTGTGAAGTAGCTGAGAGGTTGTGTGATGTTAAGATCGATACAGCGTAAATTGGTTTTACTGATACTGCTGATTGCTGCAGCAACAGTTTTAGTTTATTGGCTGTTTACACCACCATCAAAATACTTTGCGCGGCAAGTCAAAGCTGTGCCAATTTACTCGACCAGTGAGCAAGAAGCGCAAGTCGATTCACTGCTGGATTTCAGTAGGCATATTCGCCATACCCCTCGACCAGTAGAAAGCTTTGATTTCCCCATTCGGGTGGGACAAGTTGGGCCGCTAAAAACCTTATATGCAGGTCCTTCACAATACCCATTCTATTGCATGACCCTTGATAGTGGCTTAGGTCAGCCACAAGTTGATAATCAAATGGGGTGGGGGGTACCAATTTATGATCACGAGGCAAATTTAGGTAAGCTTTCACACCTTGTTGGTTACAGCAAAGATTGCGCAATCAAAACTCAACTGCGCTTTGCGGTAGAACTCGCAAGTGGCGAAATTAAGGTTTTTGACAGTAGGCCACCGGATGCTCTTTTACAATCAGCTTTGCAACTTTTCCACATAGAAATAGGCACAATTAACCGTTTTCTGTATTTGCTTATTATGCCGGTTAAACACTACTCGAGTGGTCAAGTTAACCTGCAACATAGCTGGAACAATAAACTTGTTTATCAGTTTGAAGGGGGCTCGGGTATTGGTTTTCGCCAAGGCAAGCTGCGTATCAAACGCACGATTGAACGGCGAATAGAGCAGCTGCGCTTGGGCTATGCCGTAATCACGTCAACCGCGAATAAAACCAGCCATACCTATAACATGTTGCTGGCGGAAGATACCGCGCGGCGAGTAAAACAGCAGTTTGTTAGCCTTTATGGTGAGCCTGAATATACGGTTGGCATTGGTGGCTCGGGAGGCGGTTTAGCACAGTACCTGATCGGACAAAATAGCACTGGTATTTTAGATGCTGCAATTCCGCTTTATTCCTATCCAGACATGATTAGCCAAACCTTGTACGCACTCGATTGTGACTTACTGCATAACTATTATGCGTTTAGGTCACCTGAACCAGAGTTTTGGCAAAACTGGCCAAATCGCACTTTGGTTGAAGGTATGAATGCGAAAAATGGTGAAACCCATGTAAGTGCGGTATTAGAGCCAATTAATCAAGTATTGGTTGGCCGCTGGCCACGCATGCCCCAAGGCAACAGTGAATGTATTAATGGCTGGTTTGGTCTTTCCACTTTTATTCATAATCCAGCGCAAGGGTTTCTGAATGAATACTTTTCAGAAGCTGTGGTTAAGCAAGTACAGTGGAGTTATTGGCAAGATATGGTTGAGCTTTTTGGCCGTGATGAACTTGGGTTTGCCAATCAAACTTGGAGTAATCAGGGGGTGCAATACGGATTGGCTGCATTGGTTAAAGGGCAAATATCGGCGCAGCGTTTTATTGATCTCAATTGGCATGTCGGTAGTTGGAAGCCGCTAGCAGATATGTCACCAGAGCGAATACTAGGCGGCTGGCGAGGCAAAAAAGGGATTCTCTGGTTAAGCCTATGGAGTCGTAACAACATCACTGAAGCAACCGATAAAACGCCAGCTAAACGTGCCGACGGTAGCAGGCAAGCAGCACAATCCGCTTATCGCAGCGGGCAAATATTCATTGGCAAAATTAACCTACCTATTATTGATGTTCGCCACTACTTGGAAGATGAGTTAGATATGCATCATATGTCAGCCAGTTTTGCCGCGCGTCAACGTATGCTAGCGGGACAAGGTCATGCTAAGAATCAGGTTATTTGGGTGGCAGATAAAAACCATCAACCGGTTACTCGTGCCTTTGCTGCCATAGATCGTTGGCTTCGGGAAATGCGGGCTAATCCGGCGTTATCTGCTTGGCAAAATAAACCTGCCGATATTACCGACATTTGCTTTGATAAGCATGGGGAGGCAATTGCGAGTGGTAATCGAGTTTGGGATGGCCAGTGGAATAATCAAGCGTTAGGTGCTTGCGCGAAATATTTTAAAAGCTTTAGTAATAGCCGAATAGCAGCCGGTGGCTCTTGGGCTGGCAGTGTTTTCAGTTGCAAGCTAATACCTGTTTCAGAAGCCATTGATGACGGAATGTATGGTGATATTAATATGCAGCCTTACTTGTCAAAATTACAGGCGATTTTTCCAGACGGTGTATGCGATTATCGTTATCCAGATCAAGCAAGACCAATTGATTTGTAGCTATGCTAATGCTTGTTAATGGCAAATCCATTCGGTGCCAACTTTTCGGTGGCAACTTTTTGTAACGACTAGCGTAATTTATTGATAACAAAACCATACGTAAAACCATAGCTTTGTTTTGTAAATGCAGACAGTTGCGTCAAACTATGGTGAGTTCAACTGTGACTAATAAGGAAACCAACGTGGCAAATGCAGTGTTAAGCAATTGGGATGACATTTTGTTGCTCAATGACCAGCTCAGTGAAGACGAGCGCATGATTCGAGATATGGCGCATAATTTTTGCCAAGAGCAATTAATGCCTGGCGTTTTGATGGCAAATCGCAATGAAACATTTGATGCCAATATTATGCGGCAGTTTGGTGAAGTTGGCTTGTTGGGGGCAACCATTAAAGGCTATGGCTGCTCTGGTGTGAATTATGTTAGCTATGGCCTAGTCGCGCGTGAGGTCGAGCGAGTTGATTCTGGTTACCGCAGTGCCATGAGCGTTCAGTCGTCATTGGTTATGCACCCCATTTATACCTTTGGCAGTGAAACACAAAAAGAGAAATATTTGCCTAAGCTGGCAAGCGGTGAATACATCGGCTGCTTTGGCTTGACTGAGCCAGGCTCGGGCTCTGATCCGGCGAGTATGATCACCCGTGCGAAAAAGGTTGCGGGTGGCTACGAACTGACCGGCTCAAAAATGTGGATCACCAACTCGCCAATTGCTGATTTATTTGTGGTTTGGGCGAAAAATGAGGCAGAGGGTGACGCCATTTGCGGCTTTATTCTAGAAAAAGGCATGGCAGGCCTGTCGGCGCCGAAAATTGAAGGTAAGCTTTCGTTACGGGCATCAATTACTGGCGAAATTGTCATGGATAAGGTGTTCGTGCCAGAGGAAAATATGTTCCCTGAAGTTCGCGGTTTGAAAGGGCCGTTTAGCTGTTTAAATATGGCGCGTTATGGTATTTCTTGGGGCGCGCTAGGTGCTGCGGAATTCTGTTGGCATGCCGCGCTTCAATACGGTTTAGATCGCCAGCAGTTTGGTAAGCCGCTGGCACAGACTCAGCTATTTCAAACTAAGCTGGCGAACATGCAAACTGAAATTTCGCTAGGCTTGCAAGGCTCTCTGCGCGTAGGCCAAATTATTGATGGTGGTGATTGGGATCCAACCATGATTTCACTAGTCAAGCGCAATAACTGCGGCAAGTCACTTGATATCGCCCGTATGGCGCGTGATATGCACGGCGGTAATGGTATTGCCGATGAATTCCATGTGATTCGCCATATGATCAATCTTGAAACAGTGAATACCTACGAAGGTACCTTCGATGTTCACGGTTTGATTTTAGGTCGTGCGCAAACGGGTTTACAGGCATTTTTCTAAGCTGTATTGATGTGGTGAAAATTGGTCGGTAAACCAGTGGTATAAGGCAGTAGAGATAAGGCAGAGATTAAAAAGAGGTAAGGAATAGCAATGGTTGAAGTGTCGAATATCAATATAGGTAGTTGTTTGTGCGGCGCTATTCAGTTTGAAGTAGAGCGCTTCGAACCTTTAGTGGGTCATTGCCATTGCAAAATGTGCCAGAAGTTTCATGGCGCGGCATTTTCTACATTTGGCGAGGTTAAGCGAGAGTATTTGCGCTGGCTCTCTGGTGATGAGTTACTGAGTCATTATCGTGCCTCGAATGATAGTGTGCGTAGCTTCTGCCAGCGTTGTGGTGCGAGTTTGCTGTTTGAATCACGCTTTAATCGCGAGCAAGGCACAGTAGAAATTGCCTTGTCAGCCTTCGATACCTTGTTTGGCGTAAATCCTGACGCACATATCTACTGCGAGAGTAAGGCCGCTTGGCTAACGCTTGAAGACGATTTGCCTAAATACCTCGGCTATCGTGACGGTAAGTGCTAAAAGAACCCAAAGTTAATTAACCGGAAGGTCATTAGCACGCTGGCGAAAAAAACCAATAAGAATAACCACATAATTGCTTTTTGAACGCCAGAGAGTAACCACAGTCTAATTTTGGTAAATATATTGGCACCTTTCGGTGCTTTGCCAATCACACTGCTAAAACTATAAATAAACAAGGTGAGCAATAGGCTCCACATCAACAACAACGCACTGGCAAATAACCAAACCTGAGACTGGTTGCGAGCATCAGATAAGGTAACTGCGGCAAATAGAGCGATAGCGATAAACGCAAGGATAATCGCAGATGTACGAAAGGGATATAAGCGCTTGGCAATGCGATGTAAGCGTTCCATCAATACTCAATTCTTGTCCGTGAAAAATAACTTTATTGATACTAACGCTTAATTACGCTGAAAGTCACGGACAGAATATTAATACCCCTATTAGCCTATAATTTTTGTTAGCTGCCTTTATGAATAGCTTTTGTCAGCAGCTTAGGCTACTAACTCAAAAACTAACTGCTTAGGGTAACTCTTCACCACGTGCGCTAACGTATAGTTGGTACCAATCTTCCCGTGATAGCTTGACTTTGCTTGCCTCAGCGCAGCGCTTAATACGCTCCGGATTGGCTGTGCCAATTATTGGTTGGATATTCGCCGGATGACGCATTATCCAAGCCAGAGCAATGGCGTCGGCATTTGTGTTGTATTGCTCTGCAAGGTTGGCAACAAGCTTAGCTGTTTGCTTGATATATTCAGCTTGGTTGCTAACATCACGGCCTGAGAAAAGACCTTGTGCTAGGCTTCCCCATGATTGAATTTGCACGCCATTGAGCTGACTGTACTCCATTGTACCTGCACAAAAGTTACCGTGTTCACCCGCCGGGTTACCAGCCAATACGCCATGATCTAACCACCCTAGTTGCTGAAGGCTGATTTCAATTTGGTTGGCAATTATGGGTCTGTCGAGCGCCGATTGTAGGTAGGCAATTTGGTGATGATTCATATTAGAAACACCAAAATGCTTCACTTTGCCGCTTGTTTGAAGTGATGTTAAACATTCCGCTAGTTCTGCTAATTCCATTAGTGGATCTGGTCGGTGTAGTTGTAAAACATCAAGGTATTCAATACCTAAGCGTGACAAAATGCCATCAACAGACTGTGTTACCCACTTCTTCGAAAAATCGTAGCGCTTAGGGCCGCTATCATCGTCAAAGCGAATTGCACATTTAGATTGAACGATCATTTGATCGCGCAAGCTTGGTTGCTTGGCTAATACTTGCCCAAACACTTGCTCTGCTTTGCCAAAGGTGTAGATATCTGCGTGGTCAAAATAGTTAATACCAGTTGCCAGTGCGGTTTCAATGAATTGCTGGGCTTGGTGGTAATGTGTTTTGTTAATAGGCTGCTGATCCCAGCCTCCGCCCAGTCCCATACAGCCACAAATAATTTGACTAGCAGTTGGCAAGTGTTGATGAATAGCCAGTGCGTTCATGTCTTTATTCTCTTTATCAATCTCGACTTTAGTCATTGTAGATGCTCAGTGGCTTATCAAGATAGTAAAACAATAAAAACTCATTGTATGATATATAAAACAATAAGTGTGCCGACAAACTAACATGAAAGAGCATAAGAAAATTGAGCGATTATTATTATTTGGTGAAGTCGCTAGCCAGTTGAGTTTTACCAAGGCTGCGCAGCAATTGGCGATATCTAAAGGTTATTTATCGGCGCAAGTTAAGCAACTTGAGCACGAGCTAGCAACCCCATTATTGGTTAGAACGACAAGAAACGTGCGCTTGACAGACGCTGGCATCGCTGTTGCCAAACAAGTGACTGCGATGCGGCAAAGCATGTTGGCGATCGCTCGGTTCACTCGCGCAGAACAAGATGAGATCGCCGGCTTACTTAGCATTACTGCGCCTCAGCAATTTACAATGGGAAAGCTAGCGACCTGGTGTGCTGAATTTCAACAGCGCTACCCCAAGATAACATTTTCTTTGGATTGTAGTTACACTAAGTTTGATTTAATGGCGAATGATTTTGACATTGCGCTAAGGGCCACTAAAATGCCCCCCGAGAACTTAGTCGCTAAAAAATTATTAAGTTATTCATATATATGCTGTGTCTCGCCAAGTTATGTTGCCAAACACGGCAAGCCGTTAACGCCAGCAGATTTAACACAGCATTTATGCTTGCTCGGCGCTAAAGATGAAAGCTGGCAATTTGGCCAAGATACGATAAAGCCGAGCAAAACTTTTGTTATCAACGACAAAGCAATCATACGTGAGCAAGCCATTAGCGGGCTGGGCATAGCTTATCTGCCAAGCTATTTAGTTGCGCAGGCACTTGCTCAAGGGCAGTTAATCGCGTTGTTTAGCGATAACGATAGCGCTAACGAGGTCGAGCAAGTGTCGGCAAGTCCTGGTTTAGACATTTACTTATTGCGACCACAGCTTATTCGCCCGCCGAAAAAAGTACTCGCCTTTAGTGAATTTTTAGTCGATAAATGCAGCTTAGAAACTGCTTAATGCTGTATCGGGCAGTCAGCAAATTGCTAAATCATTTTATTTCAAGAAGTTAAATAAGCTTCAGTTAATCAGCGAAGCGACAAGTTGCAGTTTTAGCATTCGGCGTTAGTTATTGAGTCAGGGTTTGCTACACTCAAAGCATGCGCTTTCACATTGTTTTCAAGCGCTCTAGGCGCTTGCGTTAATCATCATTATGGGTAGCGTCATATCGAGTTACACAGCAGTATCAGCTACCCACTTTTTATACGTGTTAGGTTACTTATGGAATACGAATTCAGACATGACCCTATTTCAGGGCAAGCGAAAGCATTGTTTTCACTTGAACAACAAATGATTGGCCCTTGGCTGGAAACGGAAGTCGGTGGTAACGCCGAAATGTTATCGGCGTTGTTAATTGCCATTGAAAAAATTGAACGTAAACACCAGCATGAAATTACCGTAACGGGCAGCGAATATTCAGTTACGTTAACTGATCAAGATGCCTTTATTCAGCCCAACACTAATTTAAATGGCACCGAAGATTTACCCGAAGAGTTAGCGGTGCAAGAGCTTCATATCGACAGCGAAACTGTTAGTGCCTGTGGCTTGGACGATTTTCGTCAAATTTTGTTGTCATGGGCAAAATTTACAAAAAATTAACTTGTTGTAAGGGCTTTGGCTAGCTTGTAACATACTGAAAGTTAATATTTTAATAAATTATGGTGTCGCTCAATGTCTAACTCTGCTGTTAATCAATCTACGCCTAAACGCCAAAAGCGTATGGTGCCCTTACGCTATGTGTTAACGCCTATTGCGATAATATTTGCTGCCATCATCGTCTTGATTCTTGTCGGTATGATGGCGCCAAAGCCGCCGAAAAAGCCGGTTGAAACTCGTGCGCCACTAGTTGATGTACTAGCGCTTAGCCCTACCGATGTTCAATTTACCATTGCGAGTCACGGCTCTGTGATGCCACGTACTGAAACTGTGTTGATTTCAGAAGTGTCGGGTATGGTCAGCAAAGTATCGGATAAATTTGTCGTTGGTGGCTTTTTTAGAAAAGGTGAACAGCTACTTAAAATAGATGACGACACCTACCAAGTGGAAGTGCTGCAAGCGCAATCGCGCTTAGAATCGGCAGAAGCTGAGCTGGTTTCAGAACAAGCACGCTCTGATCAAGCAAAAGACGAATGGCTACTAACCGGTAAAACACTTGAACAAGCGCCAATCCTTGCGCTGCGTATTCCCCAGCTACAAAAAGCTAAAGCCGATTTAATTGCCGCCCAAGCCGATTTACGAGAAGCGCAGCGAAAACTGGCGCGTACTAGCATTGTTGCCCCATACGACGCGATGTTAAAAGCTAAGCGTGTTGACGTTGGCCAGTACATTACCATTGGTGCTGCACTAGCCGATACGTTTGCCATTGATTATGCCGAAGTGCGTTTGCCAGTCAAACTGCGCGATGTGCCATTTCTTGATTTACCTAAAATTAATCAAGTACACAGTGAAGGCTCTGCCGTGGAACTTTTCTCAGAGGTTGATAACTCTCGCCAAACGTGGGCGTCATTTCTAACTCGTTATGAAGGGGTTGTCGACACTTCATCTCGTGTTCATTACGTTGTTGCGCAAGTTGTTGACCCTTATGGCGTGCTTGACCTTAACCAAACAAACGAAATTCGTATCGGCACCTTTGTTAACGCCAAAATCACTGGTAAGTCTGTTGATGGGGTTATCGCAATCCCACGAGGCGCGGTGCATAGCGCGAATACTATTTACCTGATTGACGAAGCCAACAAGCTACATATTAAACAAGTACCAGTGCTGCGCTCTGACTTTGATTACGTTTATTCTCAGCAAGCGCTAGCAGCGAATAATCGCCTAGTGCTGACTAACTTAGAAACCCCTGTTGAAGGAATGACGCTACGTGTGAATGGCGAGTGGCAGCCGGAGCAAAATACGAAAACTGAAGAGCAAGTTGCTGGCGATAGCAATGTTGAAGAAAGTGCTCAAGAAGAAGCGGAAGGAAGTACTGAGGGAACAGGTGTATGACACAAGTAAAAGAAGAATTTACAGGGATCATTGCTTGGTTTACCCGTAACAGTGTCGCTGCCAACTTGTTGATGGTGTTCATTCTGATTGCTGGGTTTATCTCGTTTCAGGGCTTAAACAAAAAAATGTTTCCTGAATTTAACCCCAATAGTATTCAAATTGTAGTGCCGCACTTAGGAGCAGCACCTGAAGAAGTTGAACAGTCAGTTATTCTCAAAGTCGAAGAAGCGGTTGAGAATATTGAAGGCATCAAACGCATGGTCTCGACTGCTAGCGAAGGGGTTGGTCGTGTTGTTATTGAGCTGCAATCTGGGTACTCAATGGCTGAAAAGTTAGACGAAGTACAGCAGCAAGTTGATGCTATTACCACTTTTCCTGAGCAGGCAGAAAAGCCAATAGTGACGCGACAAGAGTTTAAAGGGCAAGTTATTTGGCTCTCGGTAAGCGGCAATATGGACAGGCGTGCCCGCCAAAACATGGCGCAAGATGTTCGTGATGAATTAATGGCATTGCCTAGCATCAATAGTGCAGAAGTGGTTGGTAGTCGTGATTATGAAATCAGTATTGAAGTATCTGAAGAAAAGCTTCAGCAATATGATCTGACGTTTGATGAAGTAAGCGCTGCGGTTAGACGTTCATCTATCGATTTACCGGGCGGTACCATTAAAACGGTCGGCGGTGATATTTCTTTGCGTGTTGAAGGGCAAGCCTATACCGGCCAGGAATACGGTGACTTGGTACTGCGCACCGCTGCAGATGGCACCCGTTTAGTACTTGCAGACGTTGCTAATATTGTTGATGGCTTTGTTGAAAGAGAAGACTTCGCACGATTTAATGGCGAGAACACGTCGAGCATTATGGTGCAGTCTACCGGTGATCAGAACGATTTAGAAATCGCTGAACAAGTACATTCCTATGTTGCGAAAAAGAACGAGCAACTGCCGCAAGGGGCTAAGCTTACTGCTTGGGGAGACTCCTCTTTTTATCTGAAAGATCGCCTAGACATGATGATCTCCAATATGATGTTAGGTGCGTTATTAGTGTTCTTGGTGTTAACACTATTTTTAAGATTGCGCGTTGCTTTCTGGGTAATGCTGGGTATTCCCATCAGCTTTTTTGGTGCCTTTATTTTAATGCCAATTATGGGCGAGTGGTCGGTCTCAATTAACCTGCTTAGTTTATTCGCCTTTATTATGGTGCTCGGGATTGTGGTTGATGACGCGATAGTGATTGGCGAAAGTGCCTACACAGAAATTCAGCGTTCGGGCCATTCCACTGACAACGTGATTAAAGGCACGCTTCGCGTTGCCATGCCTGCCACCTTTGGAGTTTTAACAACAATTGCTGCGTTTGCGCCACTGTTATTTATTGATGCCACATTTGCTGCGTTTTTCCGTGCCATTGCGCTTGTCGTCACTTTTTGCCTGATATTCTCGCTAATTGAATCAAAATGGATATTGCCAGCGCATTTAGCACACATGAAATATGTGCCGTTAAAAGAGAATCCCAATGCGTTCGAGCGTTTTCAAATGCGCTTTAAAGCAGGCCTAGACAACTTTATTCACAATACCTACAAGCCTCTACTCGAAAAAGCGTTAGTGGCTCGCTACAACACAATTGCGACCTTTATTGCGGCGCTACTGTTAGCACTTGGGTTAATTATTGGTGCTTTTGTCAAAGTTGAAGTCTTTCCGAATGTACCGAGTGACTTTATTCAAGGTAATTTAACCTTGGTCGATGGCAGCGCTGTGAGTGAGCGCAACAAAGCGATAGAGCGTATCAAGCAAGCGGCGTTTGATGTTGCCGAAGAGAATAAAATTGATGGCGTTTCGTTTATTAAGCATTCCATGGTTTTTACTAACGGAAATACCAGTGCGAGCTTTTTATTGGAGCTAGTCAAGCCTGAACAACGTGAGCTAAACGCTTATGATATTGAAAAACTGTGGCGTGAAAGAATTGGCGAAATCCCTGGCGCAAAAGAAATTCGCTTTTTTGCCGGTACTAACGTTGGCGGTGGTGCTGCGCTGGAGTTTCAGTTAACGGGTCGCAACGATATTGAATTAGAGGCGGCAGCAGAGCGAATTATGGATAAGCTTGGCGCTTATGATGGCGTTTATGATATTCGCAACTCGTTTAGTCGTGGCTCGCAAGAAATTAAACTAAGCATTAAACCTGAAGCGGAAGTGCTAGGTTTAACGCTGTCAGACTTAGCGAAACAAGTGCGTCAGGCATTCTATGGTGAAGAAGCACAGCGTATTCAACGTGGCCGCGACGAACTTAAAGTGATGGTGCGCTATCCAAAAGAAGATCGATTATCGGTAACGGATCTAGAGGATATGTGGATTCGTACCAGCAGTGGTGAGCAGGTACCATTTTATCAAGTGGCTGATATTAGCTTAGGGCAAGGGTTTTCAACCATTACGCGCGTGAATCAAAAACGCTCGATTACGGTGTCTGCGGATATCGACAGTGAGAAAATTGAATCGCGCAAAGTGCTTTCTGAAATGAATGAAGAAATCATTCCAGATATTTTGGCGGATTACCCATCGGTTAGCTATGGTGTTGAAGGAGCAAGTAAAGAGCAGGCAGACTTCTTGCGCCAACTTGGCATTGCCGGCTTAGGTGCGCTGTTCTTAATTTATGGTTTAATAGCCATTCCGACCAAGTCTTATGTGCAACCCTTGGTGATTATGTCGGTGATCCCGTTTGGTATTATTGGTGCTATTGTCGGGCACTTTTTATTGGGTAAAACCATTAATATGATGTCGATCTATGGGTTTATCGCACTGACGGGTGTTGTGGTTAACGACAGCTTGATATTAGTTGACTTTATTAATCGTGCTAAAGGTACTGGCCAACGCATGATCGATGTTGTTATTAACGCCGGTACTGAGCGCTTTAGGGCAATATTGTTGACCTCGCTAACCACTTTCTTTGGTATATTCCCGCTTTACTTTGAAGGTAGCTTGCAGGCGCAGTTTATTATCCCAATGGCTATTTCACTGGGTTTTGGCATTATGTTCGCGACAGTTATTACCTTGTTCCTAATTCCCGCCTTGTATTTAATTAAGGAAGATATTCAAGGACTATTTACAAAAAAGAATACCAACTTGGGTGATGCTAACCAAGCCCCATTGTCGTAAGGCTTTTGGGGCACCCATAAAATAAAAAAGAGATAGTTATGATGAATAAGCTTTTAAAACAATCGCTGTTCCTTGGTGCGATGACGATATCGGCAGTTTGTGGTGCCTTTGAAACCCCACAAATTGCTGACAATAGTGATCAAAAGCATTACCAAACCAAGATGTACGCTCAAGGCGTTGAGATTCCTTGGGGAATGACACAATTGCCAAGTGGCGACTTACTAGTGACTGATCGCAAAGGCGAATTACGAGTGATACGTGATGGCAAATTACTTGCCGACAAAGTGGGTGGGCTACCTGAGATTGTTGCCCAAGGGCAAGGCGGTTTGCTCGATATTGCTTTGCACCCAGATTACGAAAAGAATGGCTGGCTCTACATTACTTTTGCGAGCCCTCAAGGGGAAGGTGAAGGTACAAACACAGCCTTGATGCGTGCTAAATATGACGCCAAAAACATTACCATTACGCATCAAAATATGCTTTACAAAGGTAGTGATAATACGACTAAGCGCCACCACTTTGGTAGTCGAATTGCCTTTGATGATAAAGGCTATGTTTACTTCTCGATAGGTGATCGCGGTGAACGTGATCGCAAGCCGCAAGATTTATCACTTGATGGCGGTAAAGTGTATCGTCTTCATGATGATGGCCGCATTCCAACAGATAACCCATTTGTCGGGCAAGCAAATGCAAAAACTGCGACTTATTCATATGGTCATCGCAATCCGCAAGGTATGGCAAAGCACCCCAAAACAGGTGAAATTTGGTTACACGAACACGGACCCAAAGGTGGTGATGAAATTAACTTAGTGGCGGCAGGTAAAAACTATGGCTGGCCAGTGATTAGCTATGGGGTTAATTACAGTGGCAGTAAGTTTACAGAACTCACTGAAAAGCGTGGCATGGAGCAGCCTTTGCACCATTGGACGCCTTCCATAGCACCGTCAGGTATGGTGTTTGTCACCAGTGATAAATACCCACATTGGCAAGGTAAAATATTAGTGGGCTCGCTGAAGTTTCATTACTTAGTGCTGGTAGATGTGACGGAAAATAGTGTTAAAGGTCAATCAAAAATATTTGAAGGTATTGGCCGAGTGCGCAGTCTTATGCAAGGTAACGATGGCTATTTGTACGTGGGTACTGATGGCGGCGGTATAAAACGTATTGAGCCTAAAAATTAATGGGTAATTAACCCAGCTGAAGATACTTAATGGTTGTGTTTTATAATGCTAGCTCGCTACCAATACGCGAGCTAGCACATGCTTTATGTTGTTAAAGCATCTTGCATATTTTTAACAAAAAGTTCCTTATTTTCAGAAGTTTGGGAACTATAATTAACTATTTCGACACAACAGTAATTTCAAGTTATTAATTAAATGAATATTTTTCGCGTTCTTACCGCGTTTTTCTTGCTGTGCAATACTGCTATTGGTGCTTCGTTTGACGTAGAAGACCCCCACATTTGTAAGCATACCTTGGCTAAATACAAACAATCGATAGCGCAACAAGATTCAGCGCTTGATGGCTTAATCAATGCGGTGTTGTTACATTGCCAAGATCAGCATCAAGCCTCCATCGAGGCATTGAGCCCTGTGCTATCAAAGCCTGCAGACTTGTCTAGCAAACAACTGACTTACGCCTATATATTGCAAAGTGTTAATTTAAATAATATTGCCGATGACAATAGCTGTGCGGCTGCAAAGCTTTCGATGGCGCATGGCATGAATAGCAATAGCGAGCTGCTTTCTATTCGTGCTGAGTTGAATTACTTCTCGTTCTGCAATGTTTATGACGACAACACTCAACATGCACTGAAGCGCTTATATGAGCTTAATCAAATCGCCGCCAATATGGATAGTTTGAGCTTACAATTGGTGATTCACAACCAGTTATCATTTGTGTATTACATGTTAGAGCAAAACCAGCTTTCTGCTGAAGAAGCAGAAAAGGCACTGGCATTAAGTGAACAATTGGCTGCTGATGATTACTTGCTCACGTTGTTTAATTTGATAGATGCATATTTGGATGCAAAAGAACTCAGCTTGGCAGAGCAACGTTTGGCATTGTATGAAGAGCGCTTAGCGAGTTCACAAAGTGAATTCGAACACTACTTGTTTCATTATGCAAAAAGCTATTTAGCTTACCTGCAAGCTGATTACCGCAAAGTATTAACAGTGCAGAGCCAGTACTTTGAGAAAACTGATTTTAGCTCTCCCTCGTTTGATGAGAAATTAGCAATTCTTAAGGGCTTGTCGTGCTGGCAATTAGCCCAGTACGAATGCATGGAGCAGACAATAAAACAACACTTTTCGCAATATATTGCTAATGATGGTGAACAAGCAATTAGCCGTTTAGGGCTTTATGAGTTGCTGATTCATTGGCACACATACCAGCAAGATCATCGCTCCTTAAATAAGGCACAGCAAGGTTATTTTAATTTAGCTAACGATAAACTTATTCGGCAGCAGCAAGCGGCCAAAGTGTTAGGGGTTGCTAAGCTCAACAATGAAGTGATCCGCTTAAATTCGGAAGGTGTGCATAAGCAACTAGTGGCGCAAAACCAGACATTGCAAAACTACCGCGTACTTATCGGTGTTATTGGTACTTTATTAGTGATAGTTACGCTGGCTTACTTACATTTACGTCGCAGAGTAAGCCAACAAGTGTTAAGAATTAACGAGTTGAAGTGAGTACTTCGTCGAGGTCTTCTAATAAATCTTGATAGTCATATTCATCGCAGTCTAGTACGGTGAATATGCTGTCTTGCAGGTATTGCCAGTCTGATGATGGCCTGAAATATTTGTGCTGGTGAACAATATTTTCCGCCATTTTTAAAATCGCAAACGCAAGTTGCGTTTCGCTACCGTCGAGTTTCGCAAGAAAGTCTCTCTCGTGGTGACGCAATATTAACTGACAAATATCTGTTGGCAGACGCCATGACGTTGCGACGTAGTAACCTATCGTTGCATGACTCACTTGATACGCCTTTTCTTCAATTTTAGTGATCACTTCACTAGGGTTCTTTTCTGCGAAATCGAGCACCTGCTGATAATTGTTATATTTGATTGCCATCACTGGAATACCGCAGTCGTGAAACAATCCAAGTGTGAATAGTTTTTCTTTGGCTATTCGTCGGCGGAGCTTTTGCCCAATAAATACCGCAGTGTTAGCGATATTGCTAGCGTTATCCCAAAAGCTTTCAAGCGATATGCTACAGCCCTGCTGGTTAAAACTTTTTCGAATTAAGTCACTGGTGACTAACGAAACAATACCGTTAAGGCCGATATACTTAACAGACTTTGGAATGTCAGCTATTTTTCGGGATAGACCGTACAGCGGGCTATTAATGGTTTTAAGCACTTTTGCACTTACAGAAATGTCTTGAGCAATAAGCTCGGCAATTTCGTCTAAGTTCGGTTCACCTTGTTTGACTTTTTCTTGCAGCTCGAGCAATAAGCTCGGCTGAGCTGGAACAGAAAAACCACGGCCAATGTCTTTTAAAACCGACTCGTCAACTTGTAGCATCTTGGGTTGAAAATCATTTGAAAATACAGATATCCGCCTATAGTAAAACGACCGATAAAAAAAATCATGCCCAATGTTTGTATTCAATAGTTTTTAATGCAATATAAAGCCCGAAAAGCAAAAAGAACGAGAGCAAGAATGAAACGTTGTGCAATTTTATCTATGGACAGTTTGGCCGATTTTGAAGCTTATGATCACCTGCTTGAAGAGCCACTGGCCGAACTTGGCTGGCAAATGCAAATGGTTTCTTGGCGCGATGATCAAGTTGATTGGGATGATTTTCATGCAGTGATTGTGCGTTCCCCTTGGGATTATCAAGACGATGCCGACAAGTTTATCGCTGTTCTTGAGAAGATAGAGCAATCCACAGCCCACCTTGAAAACAGCCTAGTGGTGATGAAGTGGAATATCGACAAACGCTATTTAAAAGAGCTTGAAGCAAAACACGTCAATATAGTGCCAACCTTATGGCGAGAGCACTTTGATGGTAGTGAGATTCCGGCATTTTTTGAACATTTTGGTGTTGAACAAATCGTCATAAAGCCGCGAATCTCAGCCAATGCTGATAATACTTTTTGGCTAAAAAAAGCCAGTTATCAAGACAGTTTAGTAGCATTAACAGAGGCCTTTGCTAGTCGTAATTTTATGATTCAGCCGTTTATGGCAAGCGTTATTGAGGAAGGTGAGTTTTCACTGTTTTATTTTGATGGCAACTATAGTCACGCGATTTTAAAAACACCTAAAAAGGATGACTTTCGCGTCCAAGAAGAGCACGGTGGCCGTTTGGCAGCGATTGAACCTGAGCCAGAATTAATGCGTCAAGCAAACCTCTCACTTGCTGCAATTAGTGACATGCCATTATACGCGCGAGTCGATTTTGTACGCAGCGGTGATTCATTTGCGCTAATGGAGGCTGAGTTAATCGAACCTTCTTTGTATTTTAATATGGATAATAACTCAGCTACGCGTTTTGCTCAGGCTTTCGTAGCTAAGATGCAAAGGTTGTCAATATAACGCGAGCCAATAGCGATTATTACCAAGTAACGCTATTGAAATAATTAGCTAAATTCGCTAGCGTAGTAGGTTGCATGTTAAGCACTTTTGACCACATCGTGCTTGTTACCTACTTACGCTGGGTTGACACGAGGTTAATCATTCACTCTTACATGCATGCTAATCACTAAAATAACAAAAATAACGGATTATTGTGATGTTACGAGCTTTAGTATTCTTACTCCCTTTGGCCCTATTGGGCTGTGGTAGCACTTCTGATACCAACCAATCAAGTACTTACTCCGCGCCAGCTAATGTTGTTGTTTTAAACTATTACCCTAATTGCCCTTATCATGTGCTTGGTGAGGTTTCTGGCTTTAGCGGGATTTCAGCTTCCGAGCACCAGCAGCTGAAAAGTTACCCTCGCAATGCCAAGATCTCAGCCAAATGGGCAGAAAATTCCGTAGATGAAGCTATTTTACAGCTGAAACAGCGTGCTGAAAAATTGGGTGCTGATGCCATCGCAATTACGAACTACCAAACAACGGAAATCAGGATACGAACCCAGGAAAAAAGAACAATCAAAGCAAAGCGTCACAGAATGACGGCTGAAGCTATCGTATTGTGTCAGGACAAAGAGACCCTAGCCAAGACAACTGGTGGAAAGATTACTAATTTTAATGCCAAAGGTGAGTCAAATATTGCTTTACTTAAGTCTGGCGCGATTAAAACTGCCGAATTAGCGCTAACTGATTCGACACTAAAGGGTTCTACATTTACCGACTCCAATTCAGCAATCGCCCCAACACTCAATTCGGCAACAAAAGTAGTGGCAGAACAAGCCGCAGATACTGTTGTAGCGACTCAAGTAAAGCGACAAAAAACGCCCAAACAACTGACATCTCAAAGATTAACGCCGCGACGCGCTATTCAGCGTAGAAGCTCGACAACTGAGCAAAGCTTAGCAGACAGGGCTAACGTTGAGAGAGTCGCAAATACTGCTAACACAAAGTCACAGGGTAATGCACAGGCAGCGAGTTTTAACGCGGTAACAAGCACATCGCAATTAAATGAAAATATAGATGTTAATGGTGATATTTTAGGTGCTCGGTTGGGCTGGAATAAACGACAAGTTACAGCGCTTTTAGGAGAGCCCTCTGCGATTATTAGGGTATCTGGCAAGCAAAGTGCGTTCCTATACGGGCGCAAACATTTATTCCTATTTGATCGCGACACCTTTGTTGGTTACGAACATTCGGATTGGCTATTACCGCTCCATTTAAGCAATCGAATTCCTTTGCACGATACCTTGTACGGTGCTGAAATCACCATTGATAAAGAGTTAGAAATTGGCAGTACATTATCGCAGGTGAGTAATGCGCTGTATTTAAAAGCGCCAATATTGCGCTTTAATACCTTGCGTGTTCAGGGACGTAAAACACTAACGAGATTATATTTCAACGGTAACACCTCGGCGGATAAAGCAAATGATAAACAGCTGAGCGGTATCTCAATTTACTTTAGAGGGTATCAGGAATTTGATTGGCAAGGTGTTGTTGCTTTAGCTGGCAGTACAACGTTTATTGATTTAACCGAAGGCTTATTGGAGAGCAAGCGGAATATTTCAAAAGATGATGTTGTCGATACCCTAGGACTGCCGACCATTACTATTCCTAAAGCGAGAAACAAAGACGTATGGGTATATGGCAATTCGCTAATAGTCGACTTTGTTCGTGGCAATATGATCAAGTACACACTTGAAAGTAATAAATATCAGTCGCAGCGCAGACCATGTGTGCAATGTTTGTATGTAGGTCAACCGCGCACCGAAATCCCCAACCGATTTGTCACTCAGCGTACGCAAAATCAGTTAACTCTTGAGAACAATGGCTTTTCTTACTTAGTGAACCTTTCTGAAGATAGCACGCCAAAAGTTGATGAAGTGCAAGTGTTTATCAAGCAGTAAATAAAAAATAGATAAAAAGAAGCCCACATAATGTGGGCTTAAGGTAGTGGGCTTTCCCGTCAAGGAAGCTGTCAAAGTAACATTGTGATAAATGTATCACTTACACATTTCACTGGGAGTGAACTGGTTTCATTCCTAACTTATCAAGTTAGGGTGCTCAGCCAACCAACAGTGCTATCTGAGGGCACACATGACACTGTCAGCCGCTGAGCTTGCTTGGAAACTTTTCTTTGTAAATATGACCTAACGTATAGCGCTCAAATCGACCTATACTCGTCAATTCATATTTACCATCATAGAAACTGTAGCTTACCTGTATATTTTGATAAGCTGAACGTGCTGAAAAAGATACCTAAAGGCAATTAATTTGTATTGGCTAGGGGGATAGCCATTGAAGCTGGGCTAATGCTTCACAAATCATACAACTGCCTGTCGGTATCAGTTGGGCTTCAGCTCCAAGATTGCTCTTGGTATTTTCTAATCGTGGTCTATCATAACAGCTAAAAAACAAAAGTAAACCCAAATGAGAATTGTTTTTATTTAATTTTGAGTTATTTCTTTTGACAGTGTGTTTAACAGATAAATTTAAGAACTCGTTAAAAGGTGAGCGAGGCAATTCTACTCAGCTATTTCATTATGCTGTTGCTTATTGGCTGCGCTAAATTCTTTGCTGGAGTAGCTATACGTTGTTTTCACTAAACACTACGCCATAAGCAAATGACATAACTTGCTGTCATAACCTTCAAAATATTCTGCTTTCGCGATCTTTATTAATTCGTTGAACCTAATTTCAAAAGCCAGCTAATATAGAAGAAAACAAAGTGTGGCAATAGTCACCGAAAATGAAAGGGTAGATGTATGGAGTTACGTTCCTTCGTACTTTGTAACGACGCAGGTGATGAAGTTTGTATTTCTAATTACGGCGCTCGTTTATTGCAATGGCATACCGACGTGTTTGGTCAAGACCGCAATATTATTCTTGGTTATTCAACGCTTAGCGATTATTTAGATGACCCGTTTTATCATGGTGCGATAGTTGGTCCTTATGCGAATCGCATTGGCGGCGCAGCGTTTTCTATTGATGAACAGGAGTTTGCCTTACAAGCCAATGAAGGCTCGAACCATTTGCACGGCGGTGACAAGAGTATCAGCCACATGTGTTGGGAGTTAGTGGCGCAAGAAGCGCAGGTGCTGACACTAAAATGTGAATTGGCAAATGGTCATAATGGTTATCCTGGCGCAATGGTATTTTGGGTAACTTATCACCTGAATAATGACAGCTCGTTAGATATTGATATGAAAGTAATAACTGAGCAAGCAACCGTGGTCGGTCCAACAACACACCCATACTTTAATTTGGCCGGTGTTGGTGAAAGTGCGTCAGGTCATATTTTGCAAATATTTGCCGATAATTTTACCGAAGTCGATGACGCCAATGTACCAACTGGTGAAATATGCCCAGTTGATGGTACGAATATGGACTTTCGACAGCCACGCGTACTTGATCCTCAACAGCCAAAAGATAATCTGGATCATAATTTTGTCGTTTGTAGGCCAGCCGATGAATCTCATGGCGTGTTGATCAGCCCTGATAAGCAACTACAGCTTCATGTATCAAGTGGTTATCCTGGTTTACAGGTGTATACAGGCAAATATTTAGGCGGTAAATTCGAAAGTTTTGGCGGTATTTGCTTAGAACCACAATTTTACCCAAATAGTCCGAATATCGACAATTTTCCTTTTTATCTCACCACGCCAGAAGAGCCCTTTAGAATGCGTATTAGCTACAAGTTAGTGAAAAACCAGACAGAGGTCGACAATCCAGCCTCGGTGGAAAGTGAAAAAGCCGACTAACACTATCAAAAGATTAAAAAATGTACGTGATCTTTTAAAAAGAGTTCTGTATAATCCTGCGCTCCCTACGTTACAAAGCTTATTCTTTCCCGAGAGTAAGCAACGGGCTCGATACTCGAAGGGGTAAACGCGTAGCCTTTTGAACCGATAACGCTAGGGCGTTATCAAGTTTAGTAACATTTTTATTTGGGTTTTTATAAATGAAAACTTTTGTAGCAAAACCAGAAAGCATTGAGCGCGACTGGTTTGTAGTGGACGCTGAGAACAAAACTCTTGGTCGTATCGCTACTGAAATTGCGCGTCGTTTACGCGGTAAGCATAAGCCAGAGTACACTCCTCACGCAGATACAGGCGATTACATCGTTGTTGTTAACGCTGAGAAAGTACGTGTAACAGGTAACAAAGCGAAAGGTAAAATTTACTACTCGCACACTGAGTTCCCTGGTGGTTTGAAGCAAATTAGCTTCGAAAAGCTTATCGACAAAGCGCCTGAGCGTGCTATCGAATTCGCAGTTAAAGGTATGCTTCCTAAAGGTCCTTTAGGTCGTCAAATGTACCGTAAGTTAAAAGTGTATGCTGGTCCTGAGCACAAGCATGCTGCACAACAACCACAAGTTTTGGAGCTGTAACCCATGGCTGATAATCAATATTACGGTACTGGTCGTCGCAAGAGCTCTACTGCTCGTGTGTTCATGAAAGCAGGTAACGGTACCATTACCATTAACAAACGCGATATTTCTGAATACTTCGCTCGTGAAACTGCTCGTATGGTTGTTCGTCAACCTCTTGAGTTAGTTGAGTTATTAGAGAAGTTCGACTTAAACATCACTGTTACTGGTGGTGGCAGCACAGGCCAAGCTGGTGCTATCCGTCACGGTATCACTCGTGCACTTATGCAGTACGACGAAGCACTACGTGGTGACCTACGTAAAGCTGGTTTCGTTACTCGTGACGCGCGTAAAGTTGAGCGTAAGAAGGTTGGTTTACATAAAGCACGTAAACGTCCTCAATTCTCAAAACGTTAATATTTACGTTTTCGATGTCAAAAACCGGCTATATGCCGGTTTTTTTATGTCTGTCGTTCGTATGATAAGGTGCTGAAAGATAAATTCTAGCAGTAGCGCAAAGTCGAGCTTAAGAAGGTTGTTTTACACAAAGCAGCTAATCCAAGTTAACGTCCTCAATGCTCAAAACGTTAATATTTACGTTTTCGATGTCAAAAACCGGCTATCTGCCGGTTTTTTTATGCCTGTTGTTCTCTGAATGTAAGGGCTGCGCGGCTAAACTTTAGCAATGGCGTGAAGCAGACCGTAAGAAGGTTGGTTTACACAAAGCCGCTAATCCAAGCTAACGTCCTCAATTCTCAAAACGTTAATATTACGTTTTCAAAATCAAAAAAACGGCTATATGCAGGTTTTTTTATGTCTGTTGTTCTCTGAATGTAAGGGCTGCGCGGTTAAACTTTAGCAATGGCGTGAAGCAGACCGTAAGAAGGTTGGTTTACACAAAGCCGCTAATCCAAGTTAACGTCCTTGATGCTCAAACGTTAATATTTACGTTTTCGATGTCAAAAACCGGCTATATGTCGGTTTTTTTATGCCTGTCGTTCGAACGATAAGGTGCTGATCGGTACATTCTAGCAGTAGCGCAAAGTCGAACGTAAGAAGGTTGGATTACTCAAAGCAGCTAACTCAAGTTAACTAGTTCAATTCTCGCAACATAATCATTCAAGTTCTCGATATCAAAAGCGGCTATATAACGATTTTTTATGTCCAAAATTTAAATTGTTTAAGCTTTCGCCAATCTGTTTTTCGCCTTGAAATATTTTGTCACTATTTTAAATAAACTCACGTAAACAAGGGTTAATTACCTTGTAAAAATAGGGGGTTTTCTTTATGATCGAAAAAATTTTTTTGTCGCTAGTTAGCTCAAGTAACTGGCTGATAATGCTTGAATAAGAACCATTATCATCTATGTGATTGAGTTTGTAAATTAATTGGAGAATTTGAATGAGCAATGCGCCCGTGAATAACGGCCGACGACGCTTTTTAACTGCTGCAACTTCGGTTGTTGGTGGTGTAGGTGTTGTTGGTGTGGCTGTGCCTTTCATTGGTTCTTGGAACCCTAGTGCCAGAGCGAAAGCTGCTGGTGCTCCGGTTGAAGTCAATGTGAGTAAAATCGAGCCTGGTCAACTAGTTCGTGCTGAATGGCGTGGTAAACCTGTATATGTAATTCGTCGTACTGACGAAATTATTTCGGCATTACCAAAGCATGATGGTCAACTTCGTGATCCGAACTCAGAAGAACCACAACAGCCAGAGTATGTGAAAAACGCACATCGCTCAATTAAGCCTGAGATCATGGTTGCACTCGGTGTTTGTACTCACTTAGGTTGTGCACCTACTCATCACAAAGGTGATTTCGAACAACACGTAGCTGGTGTTAAAGATGGTTTCTTCTGTCCATGTCACGGTTCTAAGTTCGATATGGCTGGTCGAGTTTTCCAAGGTGTTCCTGCACCACTTAATTTATCAGTTCCAGACCATTCTTTCCCTAACGAAGACACCTTACTAATTGGTGTTGCCCCAGGAGATGCATAATGAATAATTTTCTGGCTTGGATAGAACAGCGTCTTCCAGTAATGGAAGCGATGAATAAACACGTTGTGCAGTACCCTGCACCGAAAAACTTTAACTTTTGGTACTTCTTTGGCTCACTAGCCATGTTAGTATTGGTTAACCAAATCCTAACGGGTATCTGGTTAACTATGAACTACGAGCCATCAGGTGACGGCGCGTTTGCTTCTATTGAATACATCATGCGTGATGTTGATTACGGTTGGTTGCTACGCTACATGCACTCAACAGGTGCGTCAGCATTCTTCGTTGTGGTTTACTTACATATGTTCCGTGGCTTAATGTACGGTTCATACCAAAAACCGCGCGAGCTACTGTGGATCTTTGGTATGCTAATCTTCTTAGTATTAATGGCTGAAGCATTCATGGGTTACTTATTGCCTTGGGGTAACATGAGTTACTGGGGGGCACAGGTAATTATCTCCTTATTCGGTGCAATACCTGTTGTGGGTGAAGACTTAGCAACGTGGATCAAAGGTGACTACGTTATCTCTGGTGCAACGCTTAACCGTTTCTTCGCGCTACACGTAATTGCATTGCCATTAGTACTTGTCGTACTTGTATTCTTGCACATTTTAGCACTACATGAAGTAGGTTCTAACAACCCTGATGGTACGAACATTAAGAAGCCCAAAGGCAGCATGAAGCCTGAAGAGCTTTCTAAGTTCAAGTTCCACAAACAGTACGCTGATAAGTACGACATTGTTGATGCGATTCCATTCCACCCTTACTACACAGTAAAAGATATTATGGGTGTTGCTGGTTTCCTTATTTTCTTCTGTTGGGTAATGTTCTTCTTCCCAGAAGGCGGCGGTTACTTCTTAGAAGCGCCTAACTTCACGCCTGCAAATGGCCTTAAAACACCTGAGCACATTGCGCCAGTATGGTACTTCGGTCCGTTCTATACGATTTTACGTGTTGTTCCTGACAAGTTAATGGGTACTTTATTAATGTTCGCAGCAATCGGTGTACTATTTGCGTTACCTTGGTGTGACCGTGGTACGGTGAAGTCAATTCGTTACCGTAGCAAGTGGCATTTATTGAACTTAACGCAGTTTGCTATCTGTTTCGTTATCCTAGGTATTCTAGGTACATTACCAGCATCAGACACTGCTAACTTAGTAGGTTCAATTGCAACTATTGGTTACTTCGGTTTCTTCTTAGCCATTTGGTTGTACTCGAAGAATGAAAACACTAAGCCAGTACCAGAAAGGGTGACCAAATAATGAGAAAGCTTTTTATTACTTTATTGGCTGTATTGCCGGTATTCGCATTCGCAGCTGGTCCAAGCATTCCATTGGATGTGGCGAATAACGACTTATCAGATAAAGAATCGCTAAAGCGTGGTTTTAAGTCATACATCAACTACTGTCTTGGTTGTCACCAGCTTCAGTACCAACGTTACAACCGCACGTTTGCTGATTTAGGTATTAGTGACGAAGAAGGTAAAGCTGAGTGGATGTTCACTGGTGAGAAAGTTGGTGATCACATCACTAATACTATGCCAGCGAAAGAAGCTGCTGCATGGTTTGGTGCTGCGCCACCAGATTTAACTCTTGAAGCTCGTTTCCGTAGCCCAGACTGGATCTACACTTACTTACGTTCTTTCTACGTTGATGAGTCTCGTCCATTTGGCGTAAACAACAAAGTATTTAAAGACGTTGGTATGCCACACGTATTGCAGAACCTGCAAGGTATTCGCACTATGGATGAGCACGGTGTGTTATCTGCACCAGTTGGCGGCACCATGACCGAAGCTGAATACGACGAGTTTGCTCGTGACTTAACTAACTTCCTTGAGTACGTTGGTGAGCCGAACAAACTAGAGCGAAAGACGTTAGGTAAGTGGGTTATTGGCTTCCTATTCATTCTATTTGTGCTTTCTTACTTCTTGAAGAAAGAATACTGGCGTGACGTTCACTAATCTTTTAGTGAACTAGCACCACAAGTTTAAAAAGGCAGCGTAAGCTGCCTTTTTTGATCTAAACGTATGTGTGTTATCTGGTCTAACCAGTTTTAATTTTTCATCAAATTTTAGTATCATAGAACACTTTGTTACGAGTTCCGTAACGTCTATTTTATTTAGTGTATGTAAGTCATGCACTTATCACGCATATCTTTGGAGATACTATGGCTGTTGCTGCAAACAAACGCTCGGTTATGACCTTATACTCACACGCGGATGACATGTATAGTCACCAAACACGCATTGTATTGGCTGAGAAAGGTGTCGGTGTTGACATTCACTTAGTTGACCTAGCTAACTTGCCAGAAGACCTAATTGATTTGAACCCTTACGGTACAGTACCAACTTTAGTTGATCGCGAATTAGCGTTATACGAAGCGAAGATCATTATTGAGTATTTAGATGAGCGTTTCCCGCATCCGCCGCTAATGCCTGTTTACCCAGTATCTCGTGGCCGTAGCCGTCTAATGATGCACCGCATTGAGCAAGACTGGTATAGCCTAGCAGAAACCATCATGAAAGGTGATGCTACCGCTGCTGAAAAAGCACGCCAAGAACTTAAGGAAAGCCTACTAAGCGTAGCGCCTATCCTTAACGAAGCACCTTACTTTATGAGCGAAGAGTTCAGCTTAGTAGATTGTTACTTAGCACCGCTATTATGGCGTTTACCTGTATTAGGCATTGAGCTTGCTGGTCAAGGCTCACAAGAATTGAAAAACTACATGTTGAAGTTATTCGAGCGTGAATCATTCCAAGCGTCGCTAACTGAAGTAGAGCGTGAATTACGTTTCGGTAACCCAGCGTAACTCGCACGTTTATGTCTACACCAATAGAAATGACGTCGAATAAGCCTTATATCGTTGGGGCTTTTTACGACTGGATATCTGATAACGACCTAACACCTTACATTGTGGTTGATGTGAGTGTTTATGGTGTTATGGTGCCAATGTCGTTCGTTAATGATGGTCAAATCGTTTTAAATATCTCTTCTTCTGCCGTTGGCAGCATTGTGATGGGTGAAGCGGCCATAGAGTTTTCAGCACGTTTTGGTGGCAAGCTAGAACACTTGGTTGTGCCATACGGCGCCATTGGTGCTATTTACGCCAAAGAAAATGGTGCGGGTACCTCATTGCCAATTGAACATCCAGAGGTTGTTGAAGAAGATGATGTTCCTGCAAAACCTGCCTTGGCTGGCGTTGAATCAAAACCAGTAGCTAGCACAGGTGAAGGCAAGGAAGCGACAGGCACGAAAGCTACTGCAGACAAAACAAGTGAAGATAAACCTGCAAAAGGCCGACCTAGCCTAAAAGTTGTTAAGTAACGCCGACTTATCTTCATTTCTAAAAAGCCGCTTTGCGGCTTTTTTTATACCTAAAATCCTTGTTGATCTACATTGCATATTTTGAACAGGCTTTGTATCTTGCTTAACTTATTAAGTAAAGGGAGTACAACATGGCTGGTCCACTAGCAGGTATTAAGGTGCTTGATTTAAGTCGTATTCTTGCAGGTCCGTGGTCTACTCAGGTGCTCGCTGACTACGGTGCTGAAGTCTGGAAAATTGAGCGCCCTATCACGGGTGATGATACACGAAGTTGGGGGCCTCCATTTATTACAGACGAAAATACCCAAAATCCAAAAGATTCAGCCTATTACCTTACTGCCAATCGCGGTAAAAAGTCTTTTACGATTGATTTCACGACTGAAACTGGCCAGCGACAAGTGCGAGAGCTGGCGATGCAAGCTGATGTTATTGTCGAAAACTACAAAGTAGGTGGCCTTGCTAAGTACCAGCTGGATTACACTTCGATAAAAAGCATTAACCCCAAGATGATTTATTGCTCGATCACTGGCTTTGGTCAAGATGGCCCATATGCTCAGCAAGCGGGCTACGATGCCATGATCCAAGCTATGGGTGGTTTAATGAGTATTACTGGCGAGCAAGCTGACTTACCGGGTGCAGGCCCACAAAGAGTCGGTGTAGCGGTCGCCGATTTAATGACGGGGATGTATGCCGTAAGCGCTATTTTGGCGGCGTTGTACCACCGAGAGCAAACGGGTGAGGGACAACAACTCGATATTGCTTTGCTCGATACCATGGTAGCTATGCTTGCCAATCAAGGAAGTAATTACTTAGTGTCGGGGGAAGCGCCTAAACCGATGGGGACTGCACACCCTAACATTGTTCCTTATCAAGCATTTACGGTGAAAGATGGTCATATTTTCCTTGCGGTAGGTAATGACCAGCAGTTTAAAAAGTGTTGTGATGTACTTGGCTGCCCTGAACTTACGACAGACACGCGGTTTGCCGAAAATGCTCAACGCGTGAACAATAGAAACGAGTTGATTACTTTGATTGGCGAACAGCTACAAACTCGCTGTTTAGATGAGTGGCTAGCTGACTTTAATAGGGTGCAAGTGCCTTGTAGCCCAATTAACACACTGGATAGGGTTTTTTCTAACCCCCAAGTGCAACATCGTCAGATGCAATTTGAGCTACCACACGCAAGCGCAGGTAAGGTGCCTATGGTTGCAAACCCAGTCAAGTTTTCGGCCACACCCAATGATTACCAACAGGCGCCGCCACTGTTGGGTGAACACAATGATGAGCTTGAAAGTTTAATAAATCGGAAATGCCGCCAATAGCTCTAGCGCTTGCTCATTACAATGCTCTATTGCCGCGTCAATGTCTTCTTCTGTTAAACCAAGGCTGTCGAGTATGTGTTGACCAACAATAGTTTTTTTTGAGTACAAACCAGGGTGAGAGTTATAGACTGCTAAGCGAGAGGCGACATAAAGTAAATTACTTGGCGCATCGAGCTCCTCTTGAAACGCGTGGTTAAACTCTTTAATTGGTGTGACAATAGTTAACGGCAATTGCCATTGCTCTAATAATTCCGCGCTGCAGTCAGCAAAGGTAAAACCGAAGGTTTCTTGCTGGCGATGCCAGGGTGTTTCGTTTGAGGTATATCGTTCGCAGAACTGCACGGCATCTGGCGCGTTATGTACAATCGCCAGTAGCCCCAAATTGTGAAATAACCCAGATAAGAATATGTTATCAGCGTTGGAAATATTTTTTCGCTGGGCAAGGAACTGGCAAATAAGCGCACATTCAACACTAATTTCCCAAAATCTCTCCATATCGGTTATTTCAGGGTTTATGCTCGAAAATGCAGCGGTAACACCGTACGCATCGACCAGCTTTTTCACTTGGCTAAGCCCTAATAAAATCAACGCCTTGTTGATAGAGTCAATTTGCTTAGGGAAGCTGAACATCGCACTGTTAGCTATTTTTAGCAAGCTCGCCGCAATTGCTGGCTCAAGGCTAATGACATCAGCGATATCATCGAGTTTACATTCATCATTAGCCAGCATTTCCGTTAGCTTGAGGTAGATATCTGGCAACACACAGAGCTCTTGTGCTGCTTGAGCAAATTGCGCGGGCGATTTAGACATAAATAGTTCCATTAATTGCGACGTCTGTTATTTACACCTTAGTGCATTTTTGTCACAAGACAATAGGCTTGGTGGTGAATATTCGTTAATATTCAATCAATATTAACTCGCATGGCTTATAAATACTGAGATGTTATGGCTGAACCTTTTCATTACGCAACCACGTTTACGCTGGATAAAACTTACCTCACTGAGTGCTTTGACCAAACTCTAGTTAAAAAGTCGTTATGGCAGGCTTATCAAAAGGCTATCGCTTTTTGTGTTATTGGTTTGGTATTGTTTTCAGTGCCTGATGTCAGTGCTTATTGGCCTAGCTTTTTAATTGCCTTAGCGGTGATTGAAGCACTGAGTGTTCGATTTGGCAGGGCGTGGTGGGTTACTCGTCAACTATTGGGTAAAAGTGGCAATAATCAGGTTAACCTAGAGGTCAATGCCGAAGGTATTGCGTTAACGTCGCCATTTATTGAACAAATTTATCACTGGCAGAGTATTAAACAGTTAGAGCATACCGAACATGGCCTTATCATTCACCTTGAGCAACAGCGTCAATACTTATCCAAAAGTGTGCTGTCGGCTGAGGCCATCGCTTTTATAGAAGAACAAACATTTACACAAGAACACAGCAAAGCTGCAAGCTAATAACAACGAACGAGTAGCAGCCAACAGACAATAACCATTGATTGATGTAGCGAAGTAATGACAACTCAGACGCGTTCACCACTTTTCTCTGCGAAATTTTTACTACCTTTCTCATTACTTTGGGTGGTACTCGTTGGCTTGTCTGGATTTCCTGTCAGCCAACTAAGCGAATACATCAGCTATAGCTTATTGGGCGTGTTAGGGGCAATTTTTGCGAGCTCGACAGGAGCAGGTGGCGGGGTAATATTTATCCCAATGTTTAACCACTTGTCGTTCTCTGAGATTCAATCAATCGCTACCAGTTTTGCGATTCAGTGCTTTGGTATGACCGCTGGCGCGCTCACTTGGTATCACCATTACCATAAAGAAAAGCGTGATTTGGTATTGTGGCAGGGCTTTAAACGCATTATTGCGGTGACCAGTATTGCGGCAATTGCGGGGATTTGGTCAATTTATGGCGCCAATGTCAACTCTCCAGCAAGCCTGCATCAAAGCTTTGGCTGGTTCTCGTTAGCGCTTGGCTTATTTATTGTGACAACCGTTTATCTGCTCAAGCCAAAACGCGAATCGAGCAAACTGCAATATTTTGATTACCTAGCTATTATCGCCATAGGCTACTTTGGTGGCGCAATTACCGCTTGGCTATCCGTTGGGGTAGGTGAGGTGTTAGCGATTTATCTGATTCTTAGGCGTTTTGATGTCACTATGGCCGTTGCTGCCGCTGTTGTAGTTTCAGCGTTTACCGTTTGGTCTGCAATTTGGCAACACACCTTAATAAGCTTCAATGTCTATTGGCAAGTGGTTATTTTCGCTGGCCCTGGCGCTGTGATCGGCGGTATCTTAGCAAAATCTCTGGTGACTTATTTGTCGGCGCGTAAGCTCAAATTATTTTTCGCATTTTGGTTAATTGCGATAGGGCTAACAGAGACCTTGTAGAATAAATGAGAATAGTTCTCAAATCCCTTGACAGCTAGTAAGCAGTTAATTACTCTTGCCACCATCACATCCTTAAGCATACTTATAACCTTGCATAGGCTTAATATGATCAAAAAAATTATCGGTTTAACGGCGTTCGCCGCAACACTTGTCGCTCCTGTATTTAGCGCATCGGCAGACGAAGTTAACGTATATTCATACCGTCAGCCATTCTTAGTCGAGCCTTTGTTTAACGAGTTTACCAAGCAGTCGGGCATTAAAGTGAATGTTGTATTCGCAAAAAAAGGTATGGCAGAGCGTTTAGCTCGTGAAGGCGAGCACAGCCCAGCAGACGTGCTGCTTACTACCGATATTAGTCGTTTAATTGAGTTGCAAGAAAAAGGTTTATTGCAAGCTGTTAACTCTGACGTATTAGAAGCGGCAATTCCAAGCCAATATCAAGCAGATGATAATTCTTGGTTTGGTTTGACCACGCGTGTTCGCAATATCTATACGGCTAAACGTTTAGGTGATATGGCGATTAGCTACGAAGACCTAGCCGATGAAAAATACCGCGGTAAAATTTGTACGCGCAGCGGTAAGCACCCATACAATGTCGCGCTGGTTTCTTCAATGATTGCTGAACACGGTGAAGCGAAAACGTTAGAATGGCTAGAAGGTGTAAAGAAAAACTTAGCGCGTAAGCCACAAGGTAATGATCGCGGTCAAGTGCAAGCCATTCACCAAGGTTTATGTGATGTGTCGTTAGGTAACAGCTACTACTTTGGCAAGATGCTAAATGACGACAAGCAAAAAGTATGGGCAGATGCTGTAAACATTAACTTCCCTAACCAGGTAAATCGCGGTGCTCACGTAAATATTTCAGGTGTTGGCGTTGCGAAATACGCGCCACACAAAGAGGCTGCAAAAGCTTTACTTGAATTTTTAGCGTCGGACAAAGCACAGCAAATGTACGCGGAAACTAATATGGAGTATCCGGTACGTGCGGGTGTGAAAAAATCTGCGTTAGTTGCTTCATGGGGCGACTTCAAAGCTGATGACTTGCCGCTAGAAACGATCGCCAGCCACCGTAAAGCTGCATTAAAATTACTTGATCAAGCAAAATTTGATTTGTGATATTTGGTCAACGTAACACTTCTTGGCTAACGCTTAGTTGGCTAATTGCACTGGCGCTATTAGCGCCAGTGCTCGTTATGCTGTTTACCAGCATAGGGAATTTTGGTGAGCTTTTTTCTCACCTTTGGCAAACCGTATTACCCACCTATATCAGCAATACCTTATTACTGACGTTTTACGTATCGCTGTTGGTATTGCTATTTGGTGTGCCAAGTGCCTTCCTCATTAGCCAAACACAATTAGTAAGTGCAATGTGGCTGCGTTGGGCCCTGTTACTGCCACTTGCTATGCCTGCCTATTTGGTTGCCTATCTTTATACTGACTTATTTGACTACGCGGGCCCTGTACAGCGCCTGTTAAGAGCAAGTTTTGGCTGGCAATCGCCAACAGAATATTGGTTTTTCGATTTACGCACGCTTGAAGGTGCTGCGGTTGTCTTAGCGCTGGTATTGTATCCGTACGTTTATATGCTGACTCGTACTGCGCTGGAACAACAAGATACTAGCTTACTCAGAGCAGGGCGTACGTTAGGGTTATCAGCACGTCAGGCAATGTTAAAAATTGCCCTACCTTTGGCTCGACCTGCAATCATGGTCGCTGTCACCTTAGTGATGATGGAAACCATCGCTGATTTTGCTACGGTGCAGTATTTTGCGGTTAATACCTTAACCACCGCTATTTATGACACTTGGCTTGGCTACGGTGATATGGCCGCGGCTAATGCTCTGGCGAGTGTTTTACTACTTTTTGTGTTATTTACTGTGGTTGCCGAGCAAAAAAGCCGAGCAGGGCAAAGGCATCAATCGAATCGCCCGAACTTTTCCGACGATAAATTGGCTCTATCGTTTGGGCAGCAGGTGATGGGGCTTGTCTTTTGTTGGTTGTTAGTCATATTAGGTTTTGCATTGCCTTTTGGTTTGCTGATCGCCATGGCAATTGATTACGCTCAGCTAGAGCAACTAGGTCAGCTTGCAGAAATTGGCTGGGAAACGTTGAAAATCTCAGCTTATGCGGCAACCGCTGCCGTTGCTTTATCTTTGCTGTTGGCGTTGTTTCATCGCTTTTACCCAAAATCGGTAAATCATTTGCCACTACAAATTTCTGGATTTGGCTATGCTGTGCCCGGTACTGTGCTTGCGATGGCGCTAATGGCGACATTTGGCCCGATAGATCATTGGCTCAATGATACTGCTGCATGGTTAGATTGGTCGAAGCCTGGTTTGATTTTATCCGGCACAACCTTTGCGATTATTTTTGCCTTTGTTGTCCGTTTTGCTGCTATTGCCAACGGCACAATAAGCGCTGGTATTGGCAAAATTCCACATTCAATTGATAAGGCACCGGCAAGTTTGGGTGTAGGTTTATTGGCGACGATCCGAACAGTGCACCTACCAATTTTAAAAAGTTCAGTATTTGTTGCCTGGCTATTGGTTTTTGTTGAGGCGATGAAAGAGCTGCCAGCGGTGCTTCTGCTCAGACCTTTTAATTTTGAGACCTTAAGCACCTTTATTTATCAGCTCATTTCAGATGAACGTTTGGAGCAAGGGGCAATAGGTGCAATTTTTATTGTATTGTTTGGCTTAATACCGATCATTTGGCTTAACAAAAATAAGCATTAGTCCGTTTAATAGTTAGCCTATTAGTTAGTTATTCGATTACTTTAATGCATGACTAATATTGTTACTTTAGAAAGAAATTAGAATTTGATGTCACAACTTAATCACGTAAGCGCTGAACTTTTAACTGTGAGCCAGCTAGATGTAACCCTTGCAGGACAAGCCATATTGCAAGATATTGAGTTTGAATTGCATGCTGGTGAGATCCTTGGTTTAGTTGGCCCAAGTGGGTGTGGTAAAACCACCTTGCTCAACACGATTGCCGGTTTTATTGCTCAACAAGGTGGCGACATCACTATCGCGGGTAAAGCCGCTATTAACCCGAAAAATATGTTGGCGCCGGAAAAGCGCCAAGTCGGCATGATTTTTCAAGACTATGCTTTATTCCCACATTTAACGGTCGAACAAAATATTGCCTTTGGGATAAGTAAACTGCCCAAATCTGAGCAGCATGAGCGCGTTAACCAGATGCTCGAACTGTTAGCACTAACCGGTTTTAATCAGCGTTACCCACACGAACTATCGGGCGGACAACAGCAACGGGTTGCCATTGCCAGAGCGATTGCCCCACAGCCTAAGTTATTGCTGCTAGATGAGCCGTTTTCTAATATTGATGCACGCCTTCGCCAATCATTGATGTTAGAGCTACGTCAATTGTTCAAACAATTAAAGATCACCGCGATCTTTGTCACCCACAACAAGGATGAAGTGTTTACCTTTGCCGATAAAATGGCGGTGATGGCACAGGGGGAAATATTACAATTTGGCAGCCCAGCTGAAATCTGCCAAGCGCCCGCAAATTATCACGTTGCCGATTTTCTCCAATTAGGTAGCTGGTTGCCATGTCAAGTCAATGGAAAGTGCTTAACGAGTGCATTGGGCGAGCACGAATATGAACATGCACAAGTACAGGGTAGTGAAGGTACTGCAAGCGGCGATATTCACCAGCTGCTAGTTAAACCGAATCAAATCGCTTTCACTCGTGCTGAAGAAGCGAATATGGAAGTAGTTCATATTAGCGTTGCTGAGCATGGCTTTCACTATCACTTACAAAGCATTGATCAATCAACCCCTTTGGCGATTAGCCAGTTGGGGATCTATTCAGAGCAGGCGTTTGCCCTGCAAGAAAAGTTAAACGTGAGTATAAAACCTCACCCCTACTTAGTTTTTAGTTGTTAGCAGTTTTAACGCCACCTATTTTAACGTTAATAATATACGCCCCACTACTGAGGTTATTATCTCCTGTTTATATCCTCAGTAGTGCAATTTATCTTCAGATTTTCATTAAACACGCAATTATTTGGGATGGCGATCCACAAAACTCCACAGAATCATCAACTTCGCTCTATCGCTTAATTTTTCTGGCTTATAGCAAGATCAAATAACCTATTCTTTGCTTGACATAGGTTTGCTCAAGTCTCTAAACTGTATAAATGTGGGAAAAAGTGGGGAATCGTGGATCCTTAGGGAGTTAAGTTGCAAAAACGTGGCTCAGCTCAAGGATAAGATTCTCTGAAAACAAACAGAGTTATGTCATAACGAATAGTTAAAAGCATAGCTAGTTAGAGGCAAACGTGTTTAGAGGCACCAGCGCAATTACGCTCGACAGCAAAAAACGCATCACGATACCAACTCGGTATCGCGAGGAGCTTATTGCTGATTGTCAGGGCAAGATGGTGTGCACGGTTGATGTTCAACAAGCTTGTTTGTTGCTTTACCCGCTTCCTGAATGGGAAGAAATTGAATTAAAACTCTGCGCTTTGTCCTCAATGGACCGAAGCGAGCGACTATTTCAACAAGTATTACTTGGCAATGCCGCCGATTGTGAAATGGATAAAAGTGGTCGCCTTTTGATCAATGGCCCGTTATGCCAACACGCTGCATTAGAAAAGAACGTGATGTTGGTTGGCCAGCTAAAGAAATTTGAGATTTGGAGTGAATCGGCTTGGCAACAGCGAATGCAGCAAGGCATTAGCCAAATCCAAGCAGGCGAAATCGAATTAACTGAAAGATTACTTGATTTGACACTATAACGAAAATGCCCGAGCAAAGTTCACACATATCCGTATTGCTTGATGAAGCAATCGAAGCACTCGCCATTGATCCAAATGGCCGATACATCGACTGTACTTTTGGTCGAGGCGGTCACTCGGGACAAATTCTTTCCCAATTAGCCGATAACGGTGAGCTTATTGCTATTGATCGCGATCCGACTGCTATTCAGGCAGCAAAGCAGTACGGCGACGACGATCGTTTTTCGATAGAACATTTTGGCTTTGCTGAATTGCAGAGTATTGCTGAGCGCCGAGAGGTGATAGGTCAAGTTGATGGCATCTTATTTGACTTAGGTGTTTCTTCACCGCAGTTAGATGAAGCTGAGCGTGGCTTTAGCTTTATGAATGACGGCCCGCTTGATATGCGTATGGATACCACGCGTGGCGAAACAGCTGCCCAGTGGTTAGCACGTGTTGATGTTGAAGACTTAAGTTGGGTTTTAAAAACCTTTGGCGAAGAAAAGCATGCATGGCGAATTGCTAATGCCATTGTCGACAGTCGTGAAGAAAACCCGCTAACTCGCACTGGTCAGTTGGCCAAGCTTATTCAAACGGTTGCACCACAGCGCGAAATTAAAAAGCATCCAGCAACGCGAAGCTTTCAAGCGATCCGCATGTACATCAATTCAGAGCTTGACCAAATAGAACAAGCACTTGCAGCGTCGCTTAACGTGTTAAAGCCCGGTGGTCGATTAGTGGTGATCAGCTTCCATTCATTGGAAGACAGGTTAGTAAAACAGTTTATGCGCAAGCACTCGCAAGGAAAGCAAGTGCCAAGAGGATTGCCAGTGAGTGAGGCAGAATTACAAAAAGGGAAAAAACTTAGCTTGGTAGGTCGTAAAACCAAACCAAGTAAGGCAGAAATTGAACGTAACGTTAGAGCTCGTAGCTCAGTGTTGCGAGTTGCAGAGCGCCTAGCAGACAGCTGAGCAGCTATTGAACTAAGGTAAGCAAATAGCTAATGGCGACTAAGAAATCTGCATTAGTTGTTGATATTTATCACGATATTCAGCAACACCTGTTTACCTATGTATTGCTGGTTGCAGTAGTTTTGTCAGCTTTTGCGGTGATTTATTTCACCCACGTTAATCGACAAACCACCAGTGAATTGGAAGTGTTGTTGACCGAGCGCGATGAATTAGACATCGAATGGCGCAATTTATTAATAGAACAGAATAGTTTGGCAGAGCATAGCGTGATTGAGCGCAAAGCAGCAAAAATGCTAGATATGCGACGACCAGACGCAAATTCGGAAGTAGTGTTAACCATACCATGACAGCTAAGGTAAAACGCAATAAAGCTAATCAAAAACCGAGCACCGTTGCTTGGCGCTTTTACGTTGTGCTGGCGGTGGTGGTAGCCATCTATTTAGCGCTAATGGCTCGCGCGGCTTATATTCAAGTGTTTGAACCTGACATGTTGAAAAAGCAAGGGGATATGCGCTCGTTAAGAACCGCGGCCAGTGAAGTTCAACGTGGCTCTGTACTCGATCGCAATGGCCGTGAACTGGCGGTCAGTGTGCCGGTTGAAACTGTTTGGGCAGATCCGAAAGTTGTGATGGATAACAATGCGTTAGCCATGAGTGAACACTGGCAAGCATTGGCAGATGTGTTAGATCAAGACGTTAACAAACTAACCAGTCGTATCGTGCGCAACCCAAACAAACGCTTTGTTTATGTTGAGCGCCAAGTGTCGCCAGTGATGGCAAACTACATTAAAGAGTTAAAAATCCCCGGCATTCACCTACGCAAAGAATCTAAACGTTTTTACCCATCGGGTGAGATTAGTGCTCACGTGGTCGGCTTTACCAATGTCGATGACAAAGGTATCGAAGGTATAGAGCGGGTTTACAACACTATGCTAACCGGTGTTGGCGGCGAGAAGAAATTCCGCAAAGATGCCAAAGGGCGGAAAATTGAAATTCTCTCGGTGGAAGAGGCGCAGCCGCCTAAAGATGTGGTGCTCAGTATTGACCAACGTATTCAAACCCTAGCATACCGCGAACTCAAAGGCGCGGTTTCTGCGTTTAAGGCAACCTCGGGTTCTGTAATTGTTGCGGATGTACATACTGGTGAAGTTCTTGCCATGGTCAACTCTCCATCGTTTAACCCAAACAACCGTGCTAACACGCCAGTGCACAAGATGCGCAATCGTGCGATCACTGACATGTTTGAGCCAGGTTCAACCATGAAGCCACTTTCATTGCTAACTGCAATGGAATTTGGTGTCGCAGAGGCAAGTACGATTGTTGATACTCATCCAGGTTGGATGCGTCTTGGTGGCCGCCGTGTTAGCGACCCAATTAATCGTGGTGATCTCACCATGGAAGAAATTTTGATCCACTCATCCAATATGGGCACGGCTAAATTGGTGCTTTCAATGCCGAAGGAATTTCTACTGGATAAGTTTTTTGAAGTAGGTTTTGGCGAGCAAACTGGCACTGGGCTAATCGGTGAAACCAGCGGCATGATGCATGATCGCAGCCGTTGGTCTCAGTTTGAATTAGCGACCTTATCTTTTGGTTATGCCTTGGCAATTAGCCCACTGCAACTAACGCGCTTATACGCCACGATCGCCAATGGCGGTACTAAAATTCCGCTGACGATATTAAAGCAAGATACACCAGCCAGAGGCGAGCGCATTTTCTCAAATCGATTAACGGCAGATTTGCGCTCAATGCTTGAAGGCGTGGTGGAAAATGGTGCTAAGAAAGCAAAAGTAGAAGGTTATCGTGTTGGTGGTAAAACCGGTACCAGTATTAAAGCTATTGCGGGCGGTTATGGTAATGACTATGTTGGCTTGTTCGCGGGCATGGCACCGATTGATAACCCTGAAGTGGTCGTGGTTGTTGTGATTAATGAGCCAGGTGGCGATTTATATCACGGTGGTGATGTTGCCGCGCCTGTGTTTTCACGGGTAATGAAAGGCACCTTGCAGGTGTTAAATATAGCGCCTGGCACATCATCGAACAGTCAACGCGTGGTGAAAAGCGCTGAGCGCAAGGGGGATAGTAATGCCTAACACTATTGTCCAAAGCCCAAGTGCTCAAAAAACAGATGCTCAAAGCCAAGCTACTCAAACCCCAGCTTCTCGTAGCCAGCTTGCGCCAACGACTCTTGCAGGATTCTCTATTGCCGAAACCTTGGCTCAGTTTGATATCAACATTGCACCTTTAGAGACAGCTCAGCTTGTCAATAACAGCCGTCAAGTTAATCAAGGTGATGTGTTCTGTGCTGTTATAGGTACTGCGAGTGATGGTCGCAATTATATCGACCAAGCAATTGCGGCAGGAGCGAGTTTAGTGATAGCTGAATGCCAACAGGCACAGCAACATGGTAATCAGCTACGCCGTGAAAACGTCACAATTGTGCAGTTTTATCAGCTAAATCAACGTCTATTTAAATTAGCGGCGAGCTACTATCGATACCCACAAGATAAGTTGAGTCTAATTGGTATTACTGGCACTAACGGTAAAACGAGTACCAGCCAAATGATCGCCAGCTTACTCAATCTTTGCCAGCAAGATGCTTATCAGCAAAGTGATAACTATGGCGATAGCTATGGTGAAAAAGATGGTAAGAGCATAGCAGCTAAAGCTGCTGTGATAGGTACAACAGGCGCTGGTATCTTGCCAGCGCTAACCCCAATTGCCAATACAACGCCGGGTGCGACGGAGCTGAATCAGATTTTAGCGAGCTTTGCCGAGCAGTCGGTTACGCATGTGGCGATGGAAGTTTCTTCGCACGCACTAGATCAAGGTCGTATTGCTGCTGAACAACTTAGTGTCGCTGTGTTTACCAATTTAAGCCGCGACCATTTGGATTATCACCAAACCATGGCGGACTATGCCAAAGCCAAGTTTAGTATCTTTGCCTGCGCTGCTAGTGAAACCAGTGCTCAAATTGCGGTCGTTAATGGTGATGATGAATACGGTCAAGCTTGGCTTGCGCAATTAAAACAGCAAAGTATTGCCTTTGGTAAAAGTGATGCTGTTACTCAGCATCAGCGCTTTGTACGCGCACAGGATATTGTGCTTTCACCCAGCGGGGTGAGCTTTATCGCGGTCACAGAAAAAACAAGCGCCAAAGTTGAGAGCAAGCTATTAGGCGAATTTAATATTGATAACTTACTAGCTGCTATTGCCAGTTTATTAGCGCTAAATATTTCACTTGAAGCCATTGTTGCCTACATTCCTACGTTGTTGCCTAGCCAAGGACGTATGGAAGCATTCTCTCAAAAAGACAAACCAGTCGCCGTGGTTGACTATGCTCACACGCCAGATGCATTGGCCAATGCGTTGCAAGCTTGTCGTCATCATTGCCAAGGCGAGCTTTGGGTTGTGTTTGGTTGTGGTGGCGATCGCGATCAAGGTAAGCGTCCACAAATGGGGCAAGCTGCTGAGCAATTTGCTGATCATGTTGTGGTCACTAACGATAACCCGCGCAGCGAAGCTCCTGAACTGATCGCTAACGACATTTTAACGGGCTGTAAGCATGCGGAAAAAATCACCGTCATGCTCGACCGTCAACAAGCCGTTCGCTCTACACTTGCTCACGCCAAACCAAATGACATTGTACTGTTAGCGGGAAAAGGGCATGAGAATACCATTGAAATAGCAGGCCAAATCATTGAATACAGTGAACGTGCTCTGGTCGAAACTCTATATCTGACAGGAGAGCACTCATGATCCCATTAACCTTATCTGAGATTGCGAATGCCACAGGTGGCAAACTAATTGGTGCTGATATTACGATTTCTGCGATAAGCACTGACAGCCGCGCATTAGCAGCAGAGCAAGTTTTTCTAGCGCTCAAAGGCCCTAATTTTGACGGTCATAAGTTTGTGAGCCAAGTTGCTGAGTTAGGCGGTTTGGCAGTAATTGTTGATCATCAAGTTGAAACAAGATTACCACAAGTGGTGGTGGCTGATACCCGTATTGCGCTGGGAAAAATTGGTGCTTACGTCAAAGCACAAACAGCGCCAAAAACTGTTGGTATTACCGGCAGTAGCGGCAAAACCACAGTCAAAGAAATGGTTGCTGCAATTTTATCGCGTCTAGGAAATGTGCTAGCCACTAGTGGCAATTTTAACAATGACATTGGCGTACCGCTGACGTTGCTGCGTTTAGGCCACGAACATGATTTTGCTGTTATTGAAATGGGCGCCAATCACATTGGTGAAATTGCCTATACCACTAACTTGGTTAAGCCTGATGTAGCTATCATCAATAACATTGCGGCCGCACATTTAGAAGGCTTTGGCGATTTATGCGGTGTTGCTCGCGCAAAAGGGGAAATCTTCGAAGGTATTCCTGAAGGTGGCGTGGCTGTTTACAACCAAGACTCAAAATGGGCAGATAAATGGAAATGGCGTTTAACCGATAAAAAAGTGCGTCGTTTTTCTTGCAAAGAGAGTGCAGATGAGAAAGGCGATAATGAAATAATCAAAGCTGAACAAGCTGCAGATTGTTACAGCGCTAATGTCACCCTTGACGACAATGGCTGCGCTAACTTCAAGTTACACACGCACATTGGTAGCACCTACATTGAACTGACAATACCTGGTAAACACAATGTCTGTAACGCGGTTGCTGCAGCTGCTATCGCCATTGAATGTGGTGCCAGCCTAGATGACATCAAACTCGGGCTAGCGGAAATGTCGCCGGTTAAAGGACGTTTAAACCTTTATCAGCTAGATGATAACTGTAAGCTCATCGACGACACTTACAACGCTAACGTGGAATCAATCAAAGCTGCAACAGAGTTGCTAGCCAGTTATCCAGGCTACCGTGTGTTGATTTTAGGGGATATGGCAGAGCTTGGCAGTGATGCCAGAAGTTATCATCAAGAAGTAGGAGAGCATGCCAAAACACAAGGAATAGACACTTTATTAACACTTGGCGTGTTAAGCCAAAGTACGGCTGATGCCTTTGGTGATAATGGTCAGCATTTTAGCTCGAAAGAGCAATTGTTGACATCGCTTAAGCAGCAATTGGCTAACGAAGAACGCGCGATTTCTATTTTAGTGAAAGGCTCGCGCAGTGCTCATATGGAGCACGTGGTAAATGAGATTATAAATTGGCGCAAACCTCGCGCCGCTGAGGAGCACTCGTAATGTTGTATTGGTTAGGCGAGTACCTCACCCAATATTTTTCTGGATTTAATGTTTTTTCCTATCTGACCTTTAGGGCCATTGTTAGCACCCTAACGGCCTTGGGAATTTCTCTGTATTTTGGCCCTAAATTAATTCGCGCCTTGCAGCGTATGCAAATTGGCCAAACTGTACGTGACGATGGTCCGCAAAGCCATTTGTCAAAATCAGGTACGCCTACCATGGGCGGTATTTTGATTTTGGCGTCAATCATCGCCAGTGTGCTGCTATGGGGCGACTTATCGAATACCTATGTTTTGACCACGTTATTTGTTGTCGCTTCATTTGGTGCCATTGGTTTTGTTGATGATTACCGCAAGGTGATTCGCAAAGACTCAAACGGCTTGATTGCCCGTTGGAAGTACTTCTGGCAAACCGTTGTTGGCTTAGGTACCGCAATATTTTTGTATGCGCAAGCGCAGTCACCAGAAGAAACAGCGTTACTCGTGCCATTTATTAAAGATGTGATGCCGCAATTAGGCCTACTTTATATCGCCATGGCGTATTTCGTTATTGTCGGTACCAGTAATGCTGTGAATTTAACCGATGGTTTAGATGGCCTCGCGATAGTACCTACTATTATGGTTGCCGGTGCCTTTGCGGTATTCGCGTACGTTACCGGCAACGTGAATTTTTCTGAGTACCTAAACATCCCTTACATTCCGCAAACCAGCGAATTAGTGGTGGTTTGTACTGCCATTGTTGGCGCTGGCCTTGGCTTCTTGTGGTTCAACACCTATCCAGCACAAGTCTTTATGGGCGATGTTGGCTCATTAGCCCTTGGTGCGGTATTAGGCGTTATTGCGGTACTTGTGCGTCAAGAACTTGTGCTGGTGATTATGGGCGGTGTGTTTGTGATGGAAACCGTTTCTGTGATCTTGCAAGTAGGGTCATACAAGCTGCGTGGTCAGCGTATTTTCCGAATGGCGCCCATTCATCATCACTATGAATTAAAAGGTTGGCCAGAGCCGCGCGTGATTGTGCGTTTCTGGATTATTTCCATCGTCTTAGTTTTGGTTGGTTTAGCCACCTTAAAACTGAGATAGCGAACAGGTTTTAATTAATAAGAGCAAAGAGCAAAGAGCAAAGTAACCAGATGTCATCTATATCGTTAACACAGCTAGCAGATAAGCGCATTGTCGTGTTAGGCCTTGGCCTGACTGGCATGTCGTTTGTTCGTTTCTTAACGAACAACGGGCTAAGCTGCGCAGTTAACGACAGCCGTGCGCAGCATCCGGCCTTTGCTGAATTTGCCGTTAATTACCCGGAATGTCAGCTCTACATTGGACAATGGCATCGCGAAGTTATCGCTCAAGCTGATATTCTACTCGTCAGCCCAGGTGTTGATATCACCTTACCTGAAATTGCTGAAAATATTAGTGCCTCGGCACAGGTATGGGGTGATGTTGAGCTTTACGCTCGCCTAAAAGATACAGCTTGTGTTGCGGTTACTGGCTCCAATGGCAAATCAACTGTGGTTAATCTGCTGCATCACATTGGCCAAAAGCTAGGTGTTGATACCCAACTTGGTGGTAATGTTGGCGTACCAGTGCTTGATACCATCAATGAATCTCCTGAGTTGTTAATTCTTGAGCTCTCAAGTTTTCAATTGGAAACCATCAGCAGCTTAAAGCCACTAGTGGCGAGTGTCTTAAACCTTAGTGATGATCATTTAGATCGCCACAAAACTATGGCGATTTACACTGAGCTTAAACAGCGCATTTATCACGGTGCTGAGTTTGCGGTATTTAACGCGGAAGATAGCGCAACGCTGCCAACTACAGATATAAATGCTTGTTCATTTAGCCAATCCATGCCGATTAGTAGCGCACCTGCTCATAGTGATCTAGAAAAGCACTTTGGTGTTATCAGTCATCAAGGCCAAGCTTATCTAGCCAAAGGTGAACAGCCTTTGATAGCTGCAGCGGAATTACCAATTGCGGGTTTGCACAATGCTGCTAACTGTTTAGCTGCACTTGCCATCGGCGAGCAGCTGGGTTGGGAAATGGTGAAAATGTTGCAAGCGATTAAGTCTTATCGAGGCTTAGCGCACCGCTGTCAGCCAGTTGCAAGTGAAGATGGTATTCGCTGGATTAATGATTCAAAAGCGACAAATGTTGGCGCAACACTCGCAGCACTTGCAGGCTTAGCACCAAGCTTAGCTGCTGACCAAAAGTTGTATTTAATTGCTGGCGGTGAAGGCAAAGGCGCCGATTTTACGCCGTTAGCACCTGTAATTGCCCAGCATGTTGCTCATGTTTTTGCTCTTGGCAAAGATCAACAACAAATTTTAGCGTTATCGGAAAATAGCACGGCGGTCGATTCCATCGAACAAGCGATCGCTCACTGCAAAAAGCAAGCAAGAGCGGGAGATGTGGTGATGCTATCGCCAGCATGTGCCAGCATTGATATGTTTGCTAACTTCGCCGAGCGCGGTAATGCTTTCGCTGCGGCCGTTGCTAACGTAGCCAGCAAGTCAAGTGAGGAGTTAAGCTAATGGCGATTAACTTCTCATTACGAGTGCTTAGCATGCCTTCCATGTCGTCTATGCCCAATTGGATGAAGGTGGAAACGAACGCGAATGTCACCTTTGATCGCTCCTACATTATTTTGATGGTTACCATGTACACCATTGGCTTAATTATGGCGGCGAGCTCGTCAATGCCAGTGGCGGAACGTTTGTTTAATGACCCATTCCACTTTGTTTTTCGTCATGGCATCTATATTGGCTTGAGTCTGTTAATTGCTGGTTTTACATTGCAAATACCCATGAGTTGGTGGCACCAAAACAGTGGTAAATTATTACTCTTGGCAATTGCGCTTTTATTAGTGGTTTTAGCAGTAGGTCGTACGGTAAATGGTTCAACCCGTTGGATTGTACTTGGGCCAATTACTATTCAAGCGGCAGAGCCAGCTAAGTTATTCTTTTTCTGTTATTTATCTGCTTATTTAGTGCGTCGCCGTGATGAAGTGATGGAAAACATCAAAGGCTTTGCTAAGCCATTGATTGTATTCGGTGTTTTGGCAATGTTGTTATTGCTCCAGCCAGATTTAGGTACTGTTATTGTGATGTTTGTCACTACCTTTGGCCTACTATTCCTAGCTGGCGCTAAATTATGGCAGTTTATCGCGGTTGCGACGGTTGGGGTCGGTGCGCTATCATTGCTCGCCATTTTTGAGCCCTATCGCTGGCGCCGTGTCACCAGCTTCCTTGACCCATGGGCAGATCCCTTTGGTAGTGGTTACCAATTAACGCAGTCGTTAATGGCCTATGGTCGTGGCGAAATGTTTGGTCAAGGCTTGGGCAATAGCATACAAAAATTAGAATACTTGCCAGAAGCACACACTGATTTTGTGATGGCAGTGCTGGCAGAAGAGTTTGGTTTTATTGGTATTAGTGCCATTTTAGTATTGAGTAGTATTTTAGTGATTAAGGCATTACTGCTAGGTCGCAAAGCGATCAACAAAGAGAAGTATTTTGAAGGCTTTTTTGCCTATGGTATTGGTATCTGGTTCTGCTTCCAGGCAGCGGTAAACGTTGGCGCCAGTGCAGGTATTGTTCCTACCAAAGGGTTGACTATGCCACTGATCAGTTATGGTGGTAGCTCAACCATTATTATGACTATTGCGGTTGTAGTGTTGCTGCGTATCGATCATGAATTAAGGCTGCAATCATTGCAGGCGACAAGTTCAAACCGCAAATCAGCGAGCAAATCTACTAGCAAGCCAAAAGCGATGAGCAAAGCCTCTAGCAAGAGCACACCAGAACAAGGAGCGCTTGATGTCTAGCACTTCTGTCGCGAATAAAAACCCTAAATTATTGGTGATGGCGGGTGGTACCGGCGGTCATATCTTCCCTGGTATTGCAGTGGCGAAAGCGCTTGAAGCGGAAGGCTGGGATATTCACTGGCTTGGCACGGCAAAGCGTATGGAAGCGGATATTGTGCCTCAGCACGGCTATCCCATTTCCTTTATCAATATTGCCGGCCTGAGAAATAAGGGCTGGAAAGAGCTGATTAAGCTGCCGTTCAAATTGCTGCAATCACTTTGGCAATCGATTCGTGTTATTCGCGGTATCAACCCTGATGTTGTGCTCGGCATGGGCGGTTACGCAAGTGCTCCAGGCGGCGTTGCCGCTTGGTTATTAGGTAAGCCTTTAGTGCTTCACGAGCAAAATGCCGTTGCCGGTATGAGCAATCGTTACTTATCAAAGCTCGCTAAGCGTGTGTTATGCGCTTTTCCAAAGGCATTTGCGCCGAAAGTTAAAGCCGATGTCGTCGGCAACCCACTGCGCAAAGAAATGGTTGAGCTTGAACAAGTGGTTTCAGTGCAGCCAACCACCAGTAAGAAAGTGCTTGTTGTCGGCGGTAGCCTTGGAGCAAAAGTGTTTAACGACACGGTTCCTGCGGCCATGAAACAAATTCAACAGCAGCATATTCATGTTTGGCATCAAACTGGTAAAGGCAATGCCGAGCAAGTGCAAAAAGCCTATCAGCAAAATGAGCTGACGGGTGAGCGCGCCAAAGTCACTGAGTTTATCGACAATATGGCCGAGGCTTATAACTGGGCTGATATTGTGGTCTGCCGTGCTGGCGCGTTAACCGTTTCTGAGCTGGCCATGGCAGGTAAGCCTGCGATTTTTGTGCCGCTCCCTCATGCCGTCGATGATCATCAAACCAAGAATGCTGAATATTTAGTTGGCCGCGGTGCTGCCAAGCTAATTGCACAACGAGATTTTAACGGTACCACGTTAGCGCAAATGCTCAACAGCATGTTTAGCTCAGACACTGTGGTGCGCAATATGTCAAAAGCTGCGCTTGATGCCGCGCATGCTGATGCAACAGTTAAAGTGGCTAACGCTTGTAAGGGGTTAGTCAACTATGGATAAGAATAAAGTAGTAAGTAGCACTGTGAGTGAAATGAGTAAAGCAAATACGCTGATCAAGGTGCCTGAAATGCGCCGTGTTAAGCAAATCCACTTTGTTGGGATAGGCGGCGCAGGTATGGGCGGTATCGCTGAAGTGCTATTAAATGAAGGTTATCAAATCAGCGGCTCTGATATCGCTGAAAACGCTGTGGTCAAACGTTTGGTAGCCTTAGGGGCACAAGTGCACATTGGCCACCAAGCAGAGAATATCAATGGCGCTAGCGTGATTGTCGTGTCTACCGCCATAGACAAAACTAACCCTGAGATCACCGCGGCGTTTGAACAGCGTATTCCCGTGGTACGCCGCGCTGAGATGCTAGCCGAGCTAATGCGTTTTCGCCACGGTATCGCTATTGCGGGTACTCATGGCAAAACAACTACAACGAGCCTTATCGCCAGCATTTTAGCTGAAGGTGAGCTTGACCCAACATTTGTGATTGGCGGCTTACTTAACAGCGCTGGTACTAATGCGAGATTAGGTTCAAGTCGCTACTTAGTGGCAGAAGCAGATGAATCGGATGCTTCCTTCTTGCATTTACAACCAATGGTCGCGGTGGTCACCAATATTGACGCCGATCATATGGAAACTTATGACGGCGATTTCGAAAAACTTAAAGACACTTACCTAGAGTTTTTGCATAACCTGCCATTTTACGGCATAGCTGTGCTTTGCATTGATAATCCTGTGGTGCGTGAACTATTGCCAAAAGTAGCGCGTCAAGTGATCACTTATGGCTTTAGCGAAGATGCCGATATTCGCGCGACAGATTTTGAACAATCTGCAGGTCAAAGTCGCTTTAATGTGGTTATAAATAACGAAACCAATTTCGATGTTACGCTGAATCTGCCGGGTGAGCACAATGTGTTAAATGCCTTGGCAGCGATTGCCGTTGCTCATGATGAAGGCGTTAATCAAACCGCAATCACTAAGTCATTAAGTGAATTTGCCGGCATAGGCCGTCGATTTGAGCAACTTGCTGATCTCAGCACTGAAGCAGGCGATATGGTGCTAGTAGATGATTACGGTCACCACCCCAAAGAAGTGGAAGCAACCATTAAAGCCATGCGCAATGGCTGGCCAGATAAACGTTTAGTGATGGTGTTTCAACCGCATCGCTACTCGCGCACCCGTGATTTATTTGAAGACTTTGTTGAAGTGTTGTCAGAAGTCGACAGCTTATTCCTGCTTGATGTTTACAGTGCTGGCGAAGCCAGTATTCCAAGCGCAGATAGCAAATCGTTGGCACGTGCCATTCGTCAACGTGGCCAATTAGAGCCAGTTTATGTATCGGATGTTGAAAAGCTGCCATCGCTATTAGCCGTGCAACTACAAGAAAATGACATGGTGATCACTCAAGGGGCCGGCAACATTGGCGCAGTGGCTCGTTCGTTAGCGGTTAGCCCATTACTCAACCTTCAGCACAATACTTCATCTGATAAGGAGCATGGCTAATGACCACGACCAAGAATATCGCCGTGCTTTATGGCGGTACATCAGCTGAGCGCGAAGTGTCATTGAACTCAGGTAAAGCAATTGCCAATGGCCTAGTGCAAAGCGGCTATCACGTTGAATTGATTGACACCAAATCTGTACCGCTTTCAGTATTAGCTGATAAAAATATTGATTGTGTGTTTATCGCTTTACATGGTCGTGGCGGTGAAGATGGTTGCCTGCAAGGTGCTTTAGAGTATATGGGGCTTAATTACACAGGTTCTGGTGTTTTAGGTTCAGCGCTTTGTATGGATAAAGTGCGCACCAAGCAAGTATTGCTGGCACAAGGGCTACCTACTGCGCCGTTTAAAGTGATTCAACAAGCGCAATTTGATATGGCTGATTGTGAAGCTGTACTTGCTGAGCTAGGCGGTGTCGCTATGGTTAAGCCGGCTAAAGAGGGCTCAAGCATTGGGATGGCAAAAGTCACTAATGCTAAGGCATTGGAAAATGCTTTGGTTGAAGCGTTTGGCTTTGATGATCGTGTTTTAGTTGAAGCTTGGATTCATGGCCCAGAGTATACCGTCTCGATTTTAGGTGATACCCCGTTGCCAGCGATTCATATGGAGACGCCGCGAGAGTTTTATGACTACGAGGCAAAGTACCAAAGTAATTCGACGTTATATCACTGCCCGAGTGGCTTGCCCGAGCAAGATGAGCAAGCCTTGCAAATATTGGCGAAGCAAGCCTTTGATGCAGTTGACGCCCAAGGCTGGGGACGCGTTGATGTGATGCGCAATGAGCAAGGTGATTGGCAAGTTTTGGAAGTTAATACAGTACCAGGGATGACAGAAACTTCACTGGTACCCAAAGCAGCGCAAGCAGCAGGAATTGGCTTTAGCGAATTAGTCTCGCGTATTGCTGAGAGTGCTGGCTTAAATAAATAGCAGTTACTAAGGATTTAAAAAGTTAATGGCAAGAGCATCAGCTAAAACATTGGCTAATAAAAACGAAACCAAAGCAAACGTGCATTGGACGTTTTGGTTGGGGTTGACGTTTTTTCTGATGGTCGTGGTTGGCTTGTTGTCGGTGGCTTGGTTTATTGGTCAGAAGTTTAATTCAGCCGAAACCTCGCCAGTAACGCATGTGGCGATATCGGGCGAAATGCCATACACCCGCGAAAGCGATGTGTTAACAGCATTAGCGCCATTAAATATCGGCAACTTTTTTAAAGTGAATGTTAACCAGGTACAAGCGCGTGTGGCGCAATTGCCTTGGGTGTATTCAGTGTCAGTGCGCAAGCAGTGGCCAAACGAATTGAAGATTTATGTGGTTGATCAGGCGCCGATTGCCCGTTGGAATGGCGACTTTTTTATCAACCAATACGGTAAGGCGTTTCAGGCGTCACATGAGCGTGTAAATCATCCGCTACCGGCGTTTTTTGGCCCTGAGGGCAGTGAGCAGGTGGCGTTAGAGAATTACCACAGTTTGAATAAGCTGTTGGCCTATAGCAGTTTGGCGATTAACGAATTGGTACTGTCAGAGCGTTTTTCTTGGCAGTTAACGTTAAGCGATGGCGTACAGATTAATTTAGGCCGTGAAGAGCGTGTGCAACGAGTACAACGCTTTATGGATATTTATCCACAGATTAAACAGTATCAAAAACAAGACGAAGTGATTGATTACATTGACCTTCGCTACGATACCGGTGTTGCGGTTGGCTGGAAGCCAGCCCCTGAAGAGCAAAGAGTGTAAATTGATGGCGAAAGTAGCAGAAAGAAAATTAGTTGTTGGCCTAGATATCGGTACGTCGAAAATCTCGGTTGCCGTTGGCGAAGTAACGCCAGAAAACAAACTCAGCATAGTTGGGGTCGGTAATCAGCCATCACGTGGTATGGATAAGGGCGGCGTGAATGATTTGAATTTAGTGATTCAATCCATTCAACGTGCCATTAACGAAGCCGAACTCATGGCGGACTGTCGCATTAGTTCAATTTACTTAGGTATCTCTGGCAAGCACATTAGCTGTCAAAACGAAAACGGTATGGTGCCAGTCAGTGACAACGAAGTAGTACAGGAAGATGTCGACAACGTGATTCACACGGCACGCTCTGTCCCTATTTCTGCTGAGCGTCGCATGTTACACGTGCTGCCACAAGAGTTTAGTATTGACTGCCAAGATGGTATCAAGAGCCCAATAGGTATGTCTGGTGTTCGTATGGAAGCCAAAGTGCATATTGTTACCTGCGCTAATGACATGGCGAAGAACTTAGTTAAATGTGTTGAGCGCTGTGAACTTAAAGCCGATCAACTAATTTTCTCAGCATTGGCGTCAAGTTACGCGGTGGTGACAGAAGATGAAAAAGAGCTAGGCATCTGTGTCGTTGATATTGGTGCTGGCACTATGGATTTAGCGGTATTTACTGGTGGCGCACTGCGTCATACAGCTGTAATCCCTGTCGCGGGTAATCAGGTTACTAGTGATATTTCGAAAATCTTCAGAACGCCACTTAGTCATGCAGAAGAGATCAAAGTGCAGTATGCCTGTGCATTGCGTCAAATGGTTAGCATGGAAGAAAGCATTGAAGTACCAAGTGTTGGCGGTAGACCTGCACGCAGCATGTCGCGTCATACCTTGTCAGAAGTTGTTGAACCGAGATATCACGAATTATTTGAATTAATTCAAGAAGAACTGCGCGAAGCAGGCCTAGCCGATCAAATCGCGGCGGGCTTTGTGCTTACGGGGGGGACCTCGAAAATGGAAGGTGTAGTGGAGTTTGCTGAAGAAGTTTTCCAAATGCCAGTACGTATCGCCCAGCCATTACCTGTTGAAGGTTTATATGAGTATGTGAGCGATCCAAGCTACTCAACGGTGGTTGGTTTGTTGCATTACGGCATGCAGGAAAGTGGCAACGAAGAGAAAGCAAAAAAGAATGTAGAAGGTGTGACCGACTTATGGTCACGCGTTCATGCCTGGTTTAAAGGCGAGTTTTAATTGTCGTTATTCGCATCATTGCGAATAACGATTGTTGTTTAAATTTTTGGTGGAACAAAAACGTTAAAAAACGGAGAGAGTATTATGTTTGAATTGATGGAAGATCATAACGAAGAAGCTGTAATCAAGGTCATTGGTGTTGGCGGTGGCGGCGGTAACGCTGTTGAGCATATGGTAAGCCAAACTATTGAAGGTGTTGAGTTTATTACTGCAAATACTGATTCACAGGCATTGCGTAACTCATCAGCTAATGTGACTTTGCAGTTAGGCAGTGATGTTACTAAAGGTTTAGGTGCTGGTGCGAACCCAGAAATTGGTCGCCGCGCAGCAGAAGAAGATCGTGAAACTATTAAGCAAACGCTTGAAGGTGCAGACATGGTCTTTATCGCTGCTGGTATGGGCGGCGGTACTGGTACTGGCGCAGCGCCAGTTGTCGCAGAAGTTGCTAAAGAAATGGGTGTATTAACGGTTGCTGTTGTGACTAAGCCTTTCCCATTCGAAGGTAAGAAGCGTATGAACTACGCCGACCAAGGTATTGAGTTCTTGGCAAACCATGTTGACTCGTTAATTACTATCCCTAATGAAAAGCTATTAAAAGTGCTTGGCCCAGGTACGTCACTACTTGACGCATTTAAAGCGGCAAACAATGTTTTACTTGGCGCAGTTCAAGGTATTGCTGAGCTGATTACTCGCCCTGGTCTAATCAACGTGGACTTTGCCGACGTTCGTACCGTAATGTCTGAAATGGGAACGGCAATGATGGGGTCTGGTATTGCATCTGGTGAAGATCGTGCACAAGAAGCAGCAGAAGCGGCGATTGCCAGCCCGCTACTAGAAGACGTCGATTTAGCGGGTGCACGCGGTATTTTGGTAAATATTACCGCTGGCATGGATATCAGCATTGACGAGTTTGAAACTGTTGGTAACCAAGTAAAAGCTTTCGCATCTGAAAATGCGACGGTTGTTGTTGGTGCGGTAATCGACCCTGAAATGACAGATGAACTGCGTGTAACTGTAGTAGCAACGGGTATCGGCGCAGAGCGCAAGCCAGATATCACGTTAGTTAATCCAGCACCTGCGGTTGAGCAGCAAGTTGTTGGTGGTGACTATGTTGCAGCACCACAAGCTGAGCCAATGACAGCAGCAGTACCAGAGTCAGCACCCGTGACTACGTCAGCGAAAGAATTGGATAGCTATTTAGATATTCCAGCTTTCTTACGCAAGCAAGCTGACTAATTATTAATAGCGATGCTAGCCAGCTAAACAATTTAGGCTAGCAGCTAAATGTTACAAATCGTACAGGCTTTGGCCGTATTTTTGATTTGATAAACAAATTTTGATACATTACGCAACCGCTTAGTAAGGTGGTCGGATGTTATCCGAATTTTATTGACTTAAGAACAGGCGATCTATGATTAAACAACGTACATTAAAAGATAGCGTTTCAGCAGTCGGTGTTGGTTTACACAAAGGTGAGAAGGTTAAGGTTACTCTCCGTCCTGCACCTGCTAATACTGGCATTGTGTTCCGTCGTGTAGACTTGGAGCCAGTGGTTGATATTAAAGCAACGCCAGAAGCTGTTGGTGAAACGACCTTATGTACGTGTTTAGTGAATGAAGATGGTGTTAAGATTTCCACCGTCGAACACCTTCTTTCAGCTATTGCTGGGCTAGGTATTGATAACCTAGTGATCGATGTTGATTCGCCTGAAATCCCAATTATGGATGGCAGCGCATTACCTTTCGTCTACCTGATTCAATCAGTAGGTGTTGAAGAGTTAAACGCTGCTAAGCGCTTTTTACGTATTAAAAAGCCAATTCGTGTTGAGGAAGATGATAAGTGGGCAGAGCTTTTACCATACAATGGTTTTAAAGTTGATTTTGCGATCGACTTCGAGCATCCAGTTATCTCAAAAACAGGTCAAAGCATGACGATGGACCTAACCTCGTCATCATTTATCAAAGAAATTAGCCGCGCTCGTACGTTTGGCTTTATGAAAGACATCGAGTTTTTGCGCTCTCATAACCTAGCATTAGGTGGCAGTTTAGAAAATGCTATCGTGCTAGACGAGTACCGTATGCTTAATAGCGACGAGCTTCGTTACGATGATGAATTTGTGAAGCACAAAATTCTTGATGCAATTGGTGATTTATACATGGGCGGCGTTAGCATTCTTGGTGAATTGCGCGCGTTCAAATCAGGCCACGCAGTAAACAACATTTTGCTACGCGAAGTGTTTAAGCAGACAGATGCTTGGGAATGGGTAACATATGAAGATGAAGCCAGTGCACCAGCCATGTTCCAAGAGCTAAGTGTAGCAAGCTAATTTATGCTTCATTAAAAAGGTCGGCAATGCCGGCCTTTTTTGTATCTAGGCTTTAATGCGTTTTATTTGTGCTCATTTTTCTACTAACACAGTACAAATATGCCAAGCCATTGAGTTTTTCGTGGATTTATGCCAAAGTTCCGCAGATTATCACAAAACTGCATAAGCGATTTATGCATAAGATTAAGGCAAATACGACACCGTTTTATTTTTGAATGTTAAATGGTGTGTTTAAAACCAAGTAGTTATGAGTTTAACCCTTTTATATCGCGGCAATAATGTTAGGTTCTCAATGAGGCTGTCGAAGTTTCATTGGTTGTCTGCGTTATCGGTTTTTGCCCTAGTTTCAGGTTTAGTGATCCATTTAGTCATTTCAGCTAATGCAATTCCAGCTAACTCTTCACCGTCAATAGAGCCGACAACTCAAATAGCCGAATTGCCTTCATCAGACAAGCAACAAGTCATTGCATTGACATTAAAGTTAGCTGAACTGCAATCGCAAGTGCTGCGTCTTAATGCACTTGGTGATCGCCTAGCTGAAGAAAATAATATTTCTGAAAAAGAATTTAATTTTGACCAGCAGCCGCCTGCTGGTGGGCCTGTTCAATCGCCCGAGCAAGTGAAAAGTAAAACGCTTGCAGAGCTGTTACTTGAAATAGAAGCACTAGAGCAGCAAGTTGCTCAGGAACAAAATCAACTGATGCTACTTGAATCAGTGACGCTTGGTCACCATATACAAAGCAATAGTTATTTGTCTGGCCGACCTATTGTTAAAGGCTGGTTGTCATCTTACTATGGGGTGAGAAAAGACCCATTCCACGGTCGCCCAGCGATGCATAAAGGCGTTGATTTTGCGGGTAAGGAAAACGCACCGATTATCGCGACAGCATCTGGCATTGTGAGTTGGTCAGGTGAACGATACGGCTATGGTAACTTAATTGAGATTGATCATGGTGACGGTTATAAAACGCGCTATGGCCATAACAAGCAACTGCTTGTTGAGTTGGGTGACGTGGTAGAAAAAGGGCAAATTATTGCGCGTATGGGAAGTACAGGGCGCTCAACTGGGCCACATGTTCATTATGAAATTTTACGTAATAACACCCAAATAAATCCGATAAAATACGTTTATCGCAAAGCAAAATAACCCTAAGATTGAATCGCTTTTTTAGTTGTGGTGCGAACCACAGCATGAATTTTTATTAGTTGAAGAATTGTCTTCTAAATTTGGTTTATCAAAATGTTTGTAAAGTTAATGACAAAAGTTTTCGGAAGTCGCAACGACCGTCTTCTGAAGAAAATGCGCAAAGAAGTTGCGACGATTAATGCCCTAGAGCCAACAATTGAAGCACTTAGTGATGAAGAGCTAAAAGCTAAAACGGATGAGTTTAAAGCGCGTATTGAACAAGGTGAGTCATTAGAAGCCATTCTTCCAGAAGCTTTTGCCGTTGTGCGTGAAGCAAGTAAGCGCGTGTTTGGCATGCGTCACTTCGACGTACAAATGATTGGTGGCATGGTACTTAATCAAGGCAAAATCGCTGAGATGCGCACAGGTGAAGGTAAAACCTTAACGGCTACCTTGCCAACATACTTAAACGCCCTTTCGGGCAAGGGTGTTCACGTTGTTACGGTGAACGACTACTTAGCGAAACGTGATGCTGATTGGTCGCGCCCATTATTCGCATTTCTTGGCCTAACCGTTGGCTGTAATATTCCAGGCCTGTCGCAGCCTGAAAAGCATGAAGCGTATCAGAGTGATATCACCTACGGTACGAATAACGAGTTTGGTTTTGATTACCTGCGCGACAACATGGCATTTTCTGCCGGTGACCGCGTCCAGCGCCCACTAAACTTTGCGGTAGTGGATGAAGTTGACTCAATTTTAATTGACGAAGCGCGTACGCCGTTAATTATCTCAGGTCAGGCTGAAGATAGTTCAGAGCTTTACCGAGCAATTAATACCATAGTGCCGGGCTTAGAACGTCAAAGTGAAGAAGATAAAGACGAAGATACAGGTCAATCTGAAGATTTCGTTGTTGGCGATTACACCATTGACGAGAAAGCCAAGCAGGTTTACTTAACTGAACGTGGCCAGGTTAATATTGAAGAGATTCTTCAGCAAAAAGGCTTGATTAAAGAAGGTGAGTCACTGTTTGCAGCGGCTAATATTTCTTTACTTCACCACGTTATGGCTGCTTTACGTGCTCATAACTTATTCCAAAAAGACGTTGATTACATTGTCAAAGATGATGAGATTGTTATCGTAGATGAGCATACGGGTCGTACAATGGAAGGCCGTCGTTGGTCTGAAGGCTTGCACCAAGCAGTTGAAGCCAAAGAAGGCGTACGTATTCAAAATGAAAACCAAACGCTTGCTTCTATCACATTCCAAAACTACTTCCGTATTTACGAAAAGCTTTCTGGTATGACAGGTACTGCTGACACTGAAGCGTTCGAATTTAACCATATTTATGGTTTAGAAACGGTCATCATCCCGACTAACCGTGAGATGATACGTAAAGACATGGCTGACTTAATCTATTTGACGGCTGAAGAAAAATACGAAGCTATTCTTGAAGACATCAGAGATTGTGTTGAACGTGGACAGCCAGTATTGGTTGGTACAATTAGCATTGAAACTTCTGAATTCTTGTCGGCATTCCTTAAAAAATCGAAGATTAAGCATAAAGTACTCAATGCTAAGTTCCACGCGCAAGAAGCTGAAATTGTTGCCGAAGCGGGTAAAACAGGCGCAGTAACCATTGCTACGAATATGGCGGGTCGTGGTACCGATATCGTCTTAGGTGGTAATTTAGAAGCTGCCCTTGCAAAGCTAAATAACCCAACCGAAGAACAAGTTGAAAAAGCCAAAGCGGCGTGGCAAGAAGAGCATGATAAGGTGCTTGAACTTGGCGGTTTACACATTATCGCGACAGAGCGTCATGAGTCACGTCGAATTGATAACCAATTACGTGGTCGTGCCGGTCGTCAAGGTGATGCGGGTTCTTCTCGTTTCTACTTATCGATGGAAGATGGCTTGATGCGTATTTTCGCATCTGAGCGTATTGCTAATATGATGCGCAAGTTAGGTATGGAGCGTGGCGAAGCTATCGAGCACCCATGGGTTACCAAGAGTATTGAAAACGCACAGCGCAAAGTTGAGGGTCGTAACTTTGACATTCGTAAACAGCTTCTTGAATTCGATGACGTAGCTAACGATCAACGTAAAGTGATCTATGAGCAGCGTAATGAGCTTTTAGATGAAAGCGAAATTGGTGAAGTAATTTCGGTTGTTCGCTCTGATGTTATTAACGGTGTGATTGACCAGCATATTCCACCACAATCGTTAGAAGAGATGTGGGATGTAACAGGTTTAGAAGAGCGCTTAAAAGGCGAGTTCAATACTGAATTGCCAATTGCTAATTGGTTAGCAGAAGATAAGAGCCTACACGAAGAAACATTACGTGAAAAAATCGTTGGTGAATTTGAAAACACTTACAGCGCAAAAGAAGAAATGGTTGGTGCCGATGTGTTGCGTCAATTCGAGAAAGCGGTAATGCTTCAAAGCCTTGATTCGCACTGGAAAGAGCATTTATCAGCGATGGATCACTTACGTCAAGGTATTCACTTACGCGGTTATGCTCAGAAAAACCCTAAGCAAGAATACAAGCGTGAGTCATTCGAGTTGTTCTCAGAGATGCTGGATAATTTGAAATATGACGTTGTTGGTATTTTGAGTAAAGTTAAAATTCAGGCGGAATCAGATGTTGAAGCGGTAGAAGAACAACACCGTAAAGCAGAAGAAGTGCCTAAAAACTTTGAGCACCAAAGTGCCGAAAACGAAGTAGCGCCGCAACAACGCCAACCTCGTGTTGGTCGCAATGACCCATGTCCTTGTGGCTCAGGTAAAAAGTACAAGCAGTGTTGTGGTAAGTTAAGCTAACCTAATCAATAGGTCACTGATGTTGAACAAAAAGGGGATTGATATCCCCTTTTTTGATGCCGTTTCAAAACTGTAATCTAGACAATAAGAAAATTAATAAAAGAGACGTTAGATGAAACTAGTACATGTAGCAGTAGGTGTGATTATTCAAGATGAGAGTGTATTTCTTACCAGAAGGCATTCAGATGCGCATCAGGGCGGCAAATGGGAGTTTCCTGGGGGTAAAGTTGAATCTGAAGAAACGGTTGCCCAAGCGCTAGCTAGAGAGCTTAAAGAAGAGGTTGATATCGATATACTTGCATGCCAGCCATTGATGGAAATCAACCATGATTATGGCGACAAACAAGTTAAGTTAGATATTTTTATTGTCGATCAGTTTAGCGGTGAACCCAGCTCGCAAGAGGGCAATGAGCAGCAGTGGGCAAGTATTAGTAAATTAGGGGCTATCGAGTTCCCGGAAGCAAACCTTGCGATAGTAGAAAAGCTGACAGCGCTGTATGCTTAAAAATAAATTTACAGTGAAGTAGTATCTAAATTAAAAAGCCACTCGGAATAAGTGGCTTCTATAAGCACATAATTAGCGATATTATTCAGGTTCTACAAAAAACTTATGATGCTGTAAGAACTGCTCTTCCAAGGCGTCAATCATCTCTTCTGACATAGGCTCGGCACTTTGCACAGGCTGCGAAATTTTATGGTTTTCTTCAGCCCAATCCCCTAAATCAATTAATTTGCAGCGCTCTGAACAAAAAGGGCGATGTTCGCTGCTTGCTTGCCAAACAACAGGTTTATCACAGGTAGGGCATTTGACTGTGGTTGCCATAAATATAGAATTTTTTGAAGAGTTAATGGCGGCGAGTATAGCGTTAGCAACGAGCAAGTTCAAACTGTGTCGTTTGCTTGGAATACTTGCGACCTGTTTGCTGACAAGGCAACATAAAGCGTATGGAATAGCGAAAACGATTGCCGCTTATGGTTGGATAGTATTCCGCACCCTCTGGCACTTTTATGCGCAACAACAGCAAACCTTCACCATTGTCTTGATAAAAGCCAGAATCACATTCAATGGCTTCGAAACTTCCTCGTTGGCGAATGAATTTTAACACTAGAGAAATTGCATCACGTAATAGTGCGAACTTAGCTAGCCAGTTTTCCATATCTGAGAGGGTGTAATTTTGCGCTCTTGCGAGCCAATACTGTAGTTGTGGTAGGTCAAATAGAGAGCTGCCGCCTTGAATAGCGAAGCGTTGTTTAATTGAGCCTAGTAATTTGTCTTGTCGAAGCTCATGCCATGCTTGCTTGTTTACTCTGAGCTGGCAAACATAACCTACGATTTGTTGCAAGTTTTTTTCTAGCGCTTTGCTGTCGATATCAGGTGATTTTGACCACATGACTAAATGCTGTTCGAGCCGTTCAAGGTCTTTTATCAATTCACCGCGAATATCATTGCGATCTAAGGTGTCGAATATAGCAAACAATGCATTGAAAAATACTTGATAATTATCAGTAATATATTGGGCATCACAATTGTGGGCTTGAACAAAAAGTTGCTCAAGTTTTAAGTAGTTGCGTATGCGCTCATTAAGCGGGTGCTCGTATAAAACTGACATCGTAACAGTAGCTCGGTGGATCTATCAGGTTATACTAACGATTGATGATCTAAATGGCGAATTTTTTCATTAAATTGTCATTTTATTGTGATCACAAGAAGCTCACTAACTTGCTGCTAACGAAAGATATTTTTTGTGAAGTTTGTGAACTTGTTGCTCTACATAAGTTAAGTTAGCGCTGCTATTGTCAATAACGTCATCTGCTTTTGCTAATCGTTCTTCACGTGAGACCTGAGCTGAAATTATGTTGTTTATAACTTCTGGCGTGGAGTTATCTCGCTTTAACGTTCGCTCAAGCTGCTGCTCTTTGGTGATATCGACGACTAAAACGTTATCAACTTGCGCGTCTAACCCATTTTCAATCAGTAAAGGTGCAACCAGTAGCTTGTAGGGGGATTTGGCTTTGGATAATTGAGTAAATATCTCTGTTCGGATCAGCGGATGAAGTAACTGATTGAGCCATTGTTTTTCACTGTTATCGGTAAAAACGATTTGTCTCAATTTTTCTCGATTGAGGCTACCATCGGTTTTTAGTACCTGTTCGCCAAAATGGTCAGTAATTTTCGTTAAGCCCATAGTGCCCGGTTCAACAACTTCCCTAGCAACAATATCGGCATCGACAATATCAATACTCAAATTCGCAAAATAATTGGCGACAGTGGTTTTACCGCTACCAATGCCGCCAGTTAACCCTATAATCATATGCTTTGTGATTTCCTAAACTGTTCTTAACTCAATTTTTCATCTTTGGAAACTAAAGAGCTAGGGTAGATAAGTACCATTGCCAGATAGATTCACCCCAAAGTAAACATATCCAACCAGCAACAGCCAAGTATGGGCCAAATGGAATTGCCTGATCTCGTTGATGATTTTTAAATAGAATTAATGAGATACCAACGATAGCGCCGACAAAAGATGCCATTAAAATTAGTAGAGGCAAAAGTTGCCAGCCCATCCAAGCACCGAATAATGCGACTAGCTTGAAATCACCATGACCCATACCATCCTTGCCAGTGATTAGTTTGAACAACCAAAAAACAGAAAACAAACTCATATAGCCTGCAATAGCCCCAACAACAGCGTCTTCAATGGGAACAATTAAGCCATTTAAGTTGATGAGTAAACCTAGCCATAGAAATGGGAGGGTGATTTGGTCTGGCAGTAACATATGATCTAAATCGATCATGGTTAAGGCAACAAGGGCAAAGGTTAGGAGCAGCACCCAAGCCGCGACCCAAGTAACACCAAAATGACTCGCAACGGCCAACCCGAGCAGTGCAGTTACAAACTCAACAAGCGGATAACGTTTGGATATTTTAGCGCTACAACTACTGCATTTACCTTTTAGAAAAAGCCAACTGATTACTGGGATATTTTCATAAGCCTTAATTGCATGGCCACATTTGGGGCATGTGGAGTTTGGCTTAGAAAGTGATATAGGGGTAACATCTCGCGTCGGTTTTTCTGGTACTTCATCTTTTAAAAATTCGCGACATTCAAGGTACCAAGCAAGCTCCATCATTTTGGGTAAGCGATAGATAACAACATTTAGAAAGCTACCGACCATTAGCGAAAACACAAACACAGTACCTAGATAAAACCATGGGAATTGCTCAAAAGCGGAAATAGTGTTTTCTAACATGTTTCAAACTCAAAATTTATATACTTAGTAAAAATAAAAAAGCCATTGTCTACCAATGGCTTTATGCGGGAAGTTATCAATAAAAGAGGAACTATACAACCTGTCCAATCTGAAATATAGGTAAGTACATCGCGATGATTAAACCACCAATTACAACACCCAAAACCGACATGATCATAGGTTCAAGTAAAGCAGTTAAATTATCTACGGCATTATCTACTTCAGCCTCATAGACTGTTGCGACTTTAGCTAGCATATCGTCTACTGCACCGGACTCTTCACCAATGGATACCATTTGTATCACCATATCAGGGAATATTTGCGAATTTCTCATCGCTAAGTTCATTTGCATACCTGATGATACTTCTGACCTTATGTCTAAAATAGCATCGCGATAGACTGCATTACCTGACGCACCAGCTGCTGACTCAAGCGCATCAATTAACGGTACACCAGCTGCAAAGGTGGTTGATAGTGTACGCGCGTAACGTGCAACAGCTGCTTTATCTAGAATGTCTCCTATGACAGGTATTTTAAGTATGCTTTTGTCAACTTTATCTCTAAACGCTTGACTATTCCGATGAGCTCTCTTAAACAAGAAACCAGCAATAAATAAAGCAGCTAAACCTATATACCAGTATGACTGCATAAATTCAGATATTGCAATTACTAGCAGGGTAAATGCAGGGAGCTCAGCGCCAAAATTAGCAAAAATTTCTTGGAACACAGGAACTACAAAGATAAGTAAAATTGCTGTTACGACAAAGGCAACAACTAAAACGGAAATTGGGTAAGTTAATGCTTTCTTTATTTTTGCTTTAAGTGCTTCTGCTTTCTCTTTGTATGTTGCAATACGATCATAGATAGTTTCAAGCGCACCTGATTGTTCGCCAGATGCTACTAAATCACAGTATAGGTCATCAAAATACTTAGGATGCTCTCGAAGGCATTCAGACAATGGTAATCCAGAGCCTAATTTTGCTGATATTTCGTTAAGCAACTTTTGCATATTAGCGTTGTCATTGCCTTTAGCGATCATTTCTATACTTTGAACCAAAGGCACCCCTGCTCCAAGCATTGTGGCGAGTTGGCGGGTTGTTGTTGCAATATCTACTGGTTTTATCGGTTTGGCACCACCGCCAATCCCGAATAATGGCCTAGGCTTTTTCTTTATTCTACCTGGAGTTATACCTTGTTTTCGTAGTTGTGCTTTAAGCTCTAAAACGCTAGCGGCAGATAATTCACCAGAGATTTTTTTACCTTTTCGATTTACGCCTTGCCAAATGAAAGTATCGTTTACTTTCGTTTTGATATCTTTATTTTTACTTTTCTTTGGGGAGCTTTTTGATGCGGAACTTACTGCCATGTTAACTTCCTTCGCGCCTTATATTAGTTTTATTTACAGCCGAGTTAATCTAGTTAGCAGTAACACGATTAACCTCTTCTAGGCTAGTGATACCGCTAATTGCTTTTACTATGCCAGATTGTCTAAGGTTATTGTAGCCCTCTTTTTGGAACTGGTGGGCTATGTCAAGTGAGTTACCTCCTTCCATTATTATACTGGCTACTTCGGGCGTAATTTTTACCACTTCGTAAATACCTACTCGCCCCTTATAACCGCCTGTGCAATCATCACAGCCAACCGGCTTATAAATGGTAAAGGTCCCTAACTTATCTTCAGGGAAGCCCAGTTGCCTGAGGTGATCGTGAGGTATGTCATCTGGCGCTTTACATTGAGTACAAAGCCGACGTGCAAGTCGCTGTGCAATAATAATGCTGACAGAGCTGGCAACATTAAATGCTGGGACTCCCATGTTAAGCAGACGAGTTAGGGTTTCTGAGGCGGAGTTTGTGTGCAGTGTTGAAAGCACCAAGTGACCAGTTTGTGCTGCTTTAATAGCGATTTCCGCCGTTTCTAAATCACGAATCTCACCTACCATCACAATATCGGGATCTTGTCGAAGGAAAGAGCGGAGTGCACCAGGAAAAGTAAGGCCAGCCTTAGTATTAATTTGAACTTGGTTTATACCCTCTAAGTTAATCTCAACAGGATCTTCTGCCGTTGATATGTTGCGCTCAGCGGTATTCAAAATATTTAAGCCAGTATAAAGCGAAACAGTTTTACCAGAGCCTGTTGGCCCTGTAACCAAAATCATACCTTGTGGTTGGTCTAGGGCTTCCATATAAATGTCTTTTTGGTCTGCTTCATAGCCAAGCATATCAATGCCAAGCATTGCACTAGAAGAGTCCAATATCCGCATTACAATCTTTTCGCCCCACATGGTAGGCAGGGTAGAAACACGGAAATCGATAGATTTCTTCTTCGATAATGCCAGTTTTATACGACCATCTTGTGGTACGCGTCGCTCTGCTATGTCTAGCTTAGACATGACCTTTAAACGGGCAGCCATTCTAGAGGCTAATGCAACAGGAGGTTTGGCTATTTCATTTAAAATTCCATCGATACGAAAGCGTATTCGATAGGAATGTTCGTAAGGTTCAAAATGTAAATCTGAAGCCCCTTTTTTTATAGCGTCTAATAGAATTTTATTAATATAAACAACAATTGGTGCATCATCTTGCTCCTGCCCAACAGTTTCATTATCACTTTGCTCTTCTTGAACCTCTATACCTGCCAGTTCGTTCGAATCGATATCGCTGATATCCAAAGCTTCAACATCAGACTCTAAAACATCGTCAATGGATTTTTGTAAACTACTTTCATCAACGAGCACTAGTTCGGTGGAGAATCCAGTATTAAATTGAATGTCTTCTAGGGCATCAATATCGGTAGGATCCGACATGGCTACAAAAAGTACTTTGCCTCGCAAATATAGGGGCAGAGCATTGTGCTTTCTTATAAGTTTTTCGTTTCGTACGCCTTCAGGAACAAGTGATGCATCAAACTTAGAAAGGTCAATAAGCGGGTAGCCAAAAGATCGAGAGAGTGTGGAAGCAACGGTTCTACTATTTAGTTTTTTTTCTTCGACCAAAAATCGTATAAAGGGCTTGTCTTGGCCTGAAAATTCCGAATTTATAGTTTCAGCTATTTCAGGAGACAATAGGTTATTTTTGGCTAATGCATTCAACAAGCTTGATTGTTGGTGAATCCCTTTCATATGATCTTTTAAACCAATAATTTATAACTAAAGTTTAACTTAATTTAGCGGACAAAAACATAGTCAATTTTCTTGAACGAGAAACCAACAATTAACCTTTTTTTATAGGGAGATGTTGTGCATAACCACTTTCAACTGCTAACTCTAAATAGCGCATAAAATTTTCACTTTGTTCGAATAGGTTAAATTCTTCGGGGGTTTCTGATGCACAATAGTGTTGGTTGATTTGTCTACAATATAGGTTATCTTGCTCGCAAATTTTGACGTTGGGCAAACATTCTAAATTGTTATATTTAAAACCATAATTGTTAACGTTCATGGTAAAGATTGGCCTAGGGCTCAAGGTTTTGTATGTACCAAGGAAAGGACGACCAATGAAAGAAACCTGCTCTGAAATATTGAGCATTGACAATATCGTAGGAGCTATATCTAAATGACTCAAGTCAATACCTATAATTTCACTGTTGCGCTCCGGCGTGACGACCAATAAGGGTACGCGATAAAGCACATTATGTCGTGATAGCTCGGTGTCAATGTTATCTGGGTAAAAAGGTACGCCGTGGTCGGCAGTAATCACTAATATTGTGTTATCTTTTAAAGGTGAGTTATTAAATTTTTGCCAAAATTTACCTAATGCATAATCGGTGTAATAAATCCCTCTTTGATACTCATTGTAAACACTATCTTTAAATTGCGTCAGCTTTGGGAAGTTTACGTTTTTGTAATTCCAGTTGAAGGGCTGGTGATTAGTCAAAGTCAATATTTGAGTGAAAAATGGTTTTTGATTAGAGCTATTAAATTCAATCATGTCATCTAGCATTTTATTAAAGCTATATGTATCGGGTATTCCCCAACCTATATCTAAGTTCTCATCATAGCCTTGTGAAATAAACTCTTCTTTTGCAATCACATGTTGAAAACCAATGCTTGGATGAAACTTTTCTCGGTTAAAAAAAGTTTTGGTAAAGCCATGATACCAAAATGTCTGATAATCGTTTTTACTCAGAATTTCAGGTAAACACACACCGTTAAATTCACCCTTGATAACTGAATATGGTGATTTGCTTGCAAAGTCTATTGCTGAACATAGGATAGCTTGCTCAGCCTGTACAGTTGTCCGGCTATTACTGTAAAAGTTAGGGGCAACAATCGCGTGATTCGCTATTTCATCAAGGTTTGGTGTAAGCTTGATATCGCTATTAAATAAGCTTGTTTCATAGGCTCTAAAGCTCTCTAATACGATTAAAATAACGTTAGGCTTGGCACTGCTTAAACGCTGAGATTGTGTAGTGTTAGGTACATATAACAGTGGGTGGCTAATATCTTGTTTGTGCTCAAGTCCTGGGTAATCGAGTAACAATGAGCTAAATCTTTCGTAGTGATAGCCATCTGGAACTTCGACAGGGATGTTATTGGCTAAAGCTTTAGCTAACACTTGTAGGTCAGCTTTTTCCTTAAATGCTGAATGGTTCAGATATTGCTGGCTAATTGGTAAAGACCTCAACATAAACATCACTGGGCTTTCTGTGCTGTAATCATAGGTTGACTGTTTGTTTACCCAATGCGTTTTGTGTTCGTAGCGTATATTATGAGCGGAGAAAAGTGCTAATGCGCAAACGGTAAATGCTACTGGAGGAAGCCACTTTCGAGTAAACTTCATCTTTGCTGTTTTGAGATTAGCGTGTGCCAATACACGCCAACCAATCATTGAAATGCAAAGAAAGTAGACTAATAAAGCTAAAGCTGGAATTAAAGAAAATTTATCCGCGGCTGAAACTAGATCTTTAAATAAAAAAATCTGTTCATAACCGATATATCCGCCAAAAAATTGAAAAAACTTATAACTGGTAAAGGTAAAGAGTAAAGAACTCGCTATTAACAGCGAGAGAATAAAGGCACTCCATTGCTTAAAAATGTTGTATAGCACATAGCTTACTACCATACAGCTAACTGCAAAACTAAGGGAGTCTACTCTGCCAAACTCATCATGAGTAAATAGAATAGTCTCTAATATCCACGCATTACATGACAGAAAAAGAAAGTAGATAAATAGGGGAATTCGATTAATTTGCATAGCATCCTTTGCCTACAAGAAATTAATAATACGTCGTGTTAACTTGTATACAGCGGCGAATATGCTTTTCTTTTAAACTATATCGTGTGTGTATAGGTTAGTAGAGTTTATTTAAACTCGAGCTTTAACTTAAATTCTAACCGCTAAACAGAAGTTGACAGTTAATATAAAAGAAAAAAGGCTCGTTAGAGCCTTTTTTACTACGTAACTAGACCGCTGTATTTCAATTAACAGTAACCTTTAGCTACACAACCACCTGTTACCGCCCAAGATACAGCACCGTTACTTACCGTGCCAGTTAATATATAAGTATCTCCAGCAACGATACCACCAACGGCGTTTGGTGCTACGGTAACTGTATAGCCATCAGCTTCAGTGCCACCTAATGTAATAGTGTTAACTAATGCTGCTGCTGTCCAACCTGCTTGCACGGTAATACCTGAACAGTTAGCTGGGCGGCCTGTTTGAACACATACTTCAATCGCTGACTTAGCTGGCGATGCAGCTAATACAACTTCTGAGTATTGTGCGCGGTCAGAATAACTTTGATAAGCAGGCAATGCTACCGCAGCTAGAATACCGATGATCGCAACAACGATCATTAGTTCGATTAACGTGAAACCCTTTTGGGCTTGTTTTTGAATATTTTGGATTTTATTCATAATAATAATTCCATCTTTATTACGGGGGCTGGAAACATAGTGCAATAAAAAGCCAGAGATGTAAAACAATGTAACTTATTTTTTTGTGTTTTTTTGATAATTACTGTAACTTGGTCTCTTGTTAACATGTTGTTTACATTTGTCTGTTGGATATGGTTTTATTTGGTAGCGAGTTTTGAAATGAAAGTTTGAGATTTGGAGTCAGCGAATTGAAATCAGTTATTTAGGTAAAACTGCAGAAAGGGTTTAAGTTTTCAGGCTTGCAATTGATGAAAGGAATACCCTTGTTTGCTCCAAAAGTAGTCAATGTATGATGAGGGGGAACTTGACAGGGACTTTTGTACCTATAGAGAATAGAGATTTGAACTTTTAATATTGTATCTAACAACTCGTTTTCATCTTTGTTGGCAAAATTCAAAAAAAAAGACAAACGAAAGCTAAAAGGCGATAGCTTTGCCCTAATTCGTTTTATCAGGTGATGTTAAGGTGTGCTTTATTTGACTGAATTGATAGATATTGCGCCGTCAATGCTGGTGTATTTATATATCCATTCAGCTCAGCTATTTCTTGTTAACCAACTCTTTTAGATATACTTAAATATTAATCGTGAGTTTTAGCCTTTTGAGCTTTGCGAATAGATAAAGACCAAATGCTGACATTAGCGTGACTGAGATATTGATAATTTGTCCAATTAGGAAGTGAGCTACTTACTAATAAAGATGAGCAAGTAGCTTGAATTCAATGCGCTTAGTTAATAAGAGTTATGAAAAGCGCATTGATAAATCGATGGCCTTCACATGTTTGGTTAAGGCACCAGAAGAAATGTAATCAACACCGGCTTGTGTGTATTCCTTCAGCGTTTCAATGGTCATATTGCCAGAAACTTCTAATTTAGTTGCTTGGTTGTGCTGTTGGTTATAGGTTTCTGTAATATGTACAGCTTGCTCTATCATGGCTGTGGTGAAGTTATCCAGCATAATAATGTCGCAACCAGCTGTTAAGGCTTGATTGAGTTCATCCATTGATTCCACTTCAACTTCCACTTTGATCTCTGGCTTATTGTGACGCGCTGTCGCCACGGCTTTATCAATTCCACCACAAGCAGCAATATGGTTTTCTTTGATTAAGTAAGCGTCAAATAAACCAATACGATGGTTATTACCGCCACCGCAGCTTACGGCATACTTTTGTGCACTACGCAGTCCCGGAATTGTTTTTCGCGTATCTAGCAGCTTAGTTTTACCATCTGCTAATTCAGCGACGTAGCTGGCTGTTAGTGTCGCAGTGCCCGAAAGTGATTGCAGGAAGTTTAAGGCAGTGCGTTCACCCGTTAATAAAATGCGGGCATTACCGCTTATCTCAAATAGTACGCTATTGGCTTTAACACGTTCACCATCGTTCACAAACCAAGTGATATTTGTCTCAGTACCTTGCACTTCATCGAGTTGCTTGAATACTTCGTTTACCCAAGCAACGCCACATACAATGCATTCCTCACGAGTAACAACAGTTGCTGACGCACTATTTTCAGCTGGAATTAACATCGCAGTTACGTCAAAGCTAGCATCTAATTCAGCGAGCGGAGCAATGCCTAAATCTTCTTTTAAGGCAAGTGAAACAGAATGGCGAATGTCTTGTTGTAACGCAGCAGGTAGCATTGGGGCTTTTCTCTTTATCTCTTTAAATTAGTGAATAACAGGGGAAGTTGGTGAAACTAACGTTGTTCTAATACAAGCTGATTTCCAGTTTGGCGAAATTCTACCTTTTTTAGGGCGCTCATGCCTAACAGAATTTCATCACTTTGCATACCTGGATTAATATGGGCATCAACATCGTATAAATAAAGGTTACCAATGGATAAAGATTGTATTTTTGTACGATACACTCTTACTGTGCCATTGGCTGTTTGCACAGGGTAGCTGCCATAACCTTGTAAACCAAGGCGTTCGGCAACCCGTGCTGGTATTGAAACTTGTGTCGCCCCCGTGTCTAGCAGGAATACAACGGGCTCATCGTTAATTGTGCCGCTAGTAATATAATGGCCGCTTCGGTTTTGTTTTAAGGTGACGCTGGCTTTACCTTGCGATGACAGATTTGAGTCTGGCCGCTGGTTAGGGTTCCATTGATTATCTAAAATCCCTTGAAAGGCATAGATCAATATACCTATTGCCAAAATCCAAGCAATCCAGATAAAGCCTCGGCCAAATGATGTTTCTTGATTATCTTTCACTATTTCTTTGCTACCAATTTCTTTGTTGCCAACTTCTCTGATGCCAACATACGGCTATCAATTCTATTAGCGCTAGCCTTACCCACACTTTTAAATAAGCTAATTCGTATCGATAGTAAATGAGTGCTAATTGATATTATCATACGTAAATATTTGCCATTTGGCTGTATTTGACTTTTTTTCGCACCAAAGTAGTTGTAAGAAATCATGTTTACGATTGAAAACGGTTGGCTAGTTGAAGCTGAGCAACAAGTGTCACCCCATTTTACGCCGAGAGAGGCAACACAAGATATTAGCTTGCTAGTTGTTCATAATATTTCGCTGCCACCGGGTAAGTTTGGTGGCGGATATATTACTGACCTGTTTATGGGGAGATTAGATAAAAATGCTGATCCATTCTTTGAAGAGATTTATCAACTTCAGGTTTCTGCCCATTGTTTAATTCGTCGCGACGGTCATGTGATTCAATATGTATCATTTAACGATAAAGCTTGGCATGCTGGTGTTTCTAATTTTGAAGGCAGAGAGCGATGCAATGACTTTTCTATTGGCATCGAACTGGAAGGCACAGATAGCATAGCTTACACAGATTCTCAGTACCAAAAACTGGTCAGCTTAGTGCAAAAATTACAAGAATCTTATCCACTTATTGGTCATAATAATATTGTTGGCCATTGTGATATAGCGCCGGGGAGAAAAACGGATCCGGGTGAATCATTTGATTGGCAGCGCTTTAAATCCATGCTGAATAATTGCAAGCAACCTAGCACAAATCATATTTAGCAGTTATATAGCACTCAAATAGTTAAACAACTTTAAGGTAGTTAAGGTAGCGAGAAGGTTATGGGACTAATTAGTTTACTTATCTCATTAGCAGCAGAAAAAAGCTTATCTTCGCCGTTTTGGCAGTTTAACTACGCCTTTGGCCATTATATGTCAGTGGTGAAAAAGCAAGATTTTCACAATAAAGTGACTGGCGTTTTGCTGCCTATTATTTTGCTGGCGGTGCCAGTTGTGCTCACCTACCTAGCGTTATCATTTGTTGAAGATGGCTTGCTCCATTTAGTTGTTTCAACAGCCATACTTATAATTTGTTTTGGCTGCGTAAAAACGCGAGACACTTACAAGTGTTTTCTACAATCTGCTTTTAAAGGTGAATTAACCACTTGTGATTTGCATTATCAGCAGTTGATCAGCGATAAGAGTCTGCCTGATCACGGTTTTGGCCAAACACTCGTTTGGTTAAACTATCGTTACTATATTTCAGTGATGATGTATTTTGTGGTGTTTGGCGCAGCAGGTGCTGTTTTCTATCGTTTGCTTTGTAGCTTAGATGAGCAGCAGCACCGTTTAACTGAGCAAGAGCCAGAAAGTGCCGCAATAACCGATGTGTATAGCAAACTATTATTTATCGCAGACTGGCTGCCAGTAAGGTTAGCGTCATTTGGTTTAATGATTGTTGGGCACTTTTCCAAAGCATTTCCTGTGTGGATTGATAACTTTTTTCAGTTTAGTAAGGCGCCACAATGCGTGCTAATTGATGTTGCTCAGCAAGCAGAAGATATCATGGTTGATGATAAAGACTGTACTGCAGAACCATGCTTGCTGGTTAAGTTGGCTAAACGTAATGTGTTACTTTGGTTTGCCGTTATCGCAATTCTGACCCTCTCTGGCGTGATCAGTTAGTTCTGCTTATTTCCTCTTAGCTAGTATTAGCTAGAGTTAAATACTTTGGCCTGATTCGTCGATACTTACTTCCTGTAGTGAAGTAATAACTGCGGGCTTGCTTTTTCCTACTTTCATGATCTATTGCGCTTAGCTCTTAACTAGCAAAACTAGTTATGCTAGCAAAGCGCTAAGCTGGGCCGGCAGTTTAGTCTCATCTTTAAAAGCTAAGGCTTTGTTTTAACATCTTTTGCCTTAAGTTGATTGTCATCAATTATTTGGTTGGACAAATAAGCTTTACCTAATAAGCACTGCCGTTTTAATTCTGTTTGCTGTTCAGACCACTTCTTCGAAATCCGTTATAGCGCCCATTTTTGTTGACACAATTAGTATTTTATTTTGCTGGAAAAATGATCGTTTCCAACTAAATTAATTTACAGTGTTCACTAATTTTGCTACTTTATTAGAGTAAAAATTTAATGGTAAGACCAATTTACCAATTGTCAGCTGCCAATTATAGCTATTAGCGAAATGGCGACATAGTAAAAGCAATGGTGGAGTGAACACTCACAGATGGTGTCAATAAAAAGCGTTAAGACAAAGCAACCCAAATTATCAGATGTCATTCTGGCACAGCTGGAGCAAATGATTGTTGAGGGCAGTTTAAAGTCAGGGCAGAAACTGCCGCCAGAGCGAGAGCTAGCTGCGCAATTTGAAGTCTCTAGACCGTCATTGCGTGAAGCAATTCAAAAGCTAGAAGTCAAAGGGCTAGTCACACGTAAACAAGGCGGTGGCACTTTTGTGACTGACAACCTGTTAAGCGGCCTGTCAGATCCTTTATTTGATCTAATGTCGAAAAGCCATGAGTCGCAATTCGACTTGTTGGAATTTCGTTATGGCATTGAAGGTATGTCTGCCTACTATGCGGCGATGCGTGGTACCGAAGCCGACTTTGAGCAAATTAAGCTGAAGCATGAGAACATCGGTAATGTGCAAATTGAAAACAATTATCGCGCCGAAGCGGAAGCGGTTTTTGACTTTTACATTGCCATTTGTGCAGCGTCACACAACGCCATTATGTTACATCTTGCCCGCAGCATGTCGACGTTACTGATCGATAACATTGAACAGAACTTAACAATACTTGCCCAGCGCCCTGATATTTTTTCGAAAATCAGTGACTACCGTACCCAGCTGATGAATGCCATTTTAAGTGGCCAACCGCAAAAAGCGTGGGGAGCAAGTCATCGTCACTTAGCGCTGATAGAAGAGGTGCTATTAGAGCTAACACAAGAGCGCAGTCGCATGGAGCGTTCAATGCGCAGAATGCAGCGCTATTAGCAAGGCAAACGAAAGTTAAGCCAGTAAAAGTTAAGTCAATAAAGGCTGTAAATAATTTTAATTGGTGAGTAGCCGTTACTTGCCAAGCAAAAGAATAAGTTAAGCGGATAGTGAATTTTTAACTATCTTTATAAAGGTTTAATACCATAACAATATGGAGACTAAGTAAAATTATGTCTGAGCTCCCAAATCACTTTGATGTTGATTCAGCCGAAACACAAGAATGGTTAGAGTCGTTAGAAGCCGTTTTGGATAATGAAGGTCCAGAGCGCGCTCATTTCATCTTAGAAAAACTGATTGACCGTGCCCGTCGTGGTGGTACGCATCTTCCTTTTGATGCAACAACGGCATACGTTAACACCATTGCGCCAGGCCAAGAGCCAAATATGCCAGCTGACTTAACGCTTGAATCTCGTATTCGTGCGGCCATTCGCTGGAACGCTATGGCACTAGTATTGCGTGCCTCGAAAAAAGACTTAGAGCTTGGTGGCCATATCGGTTCATTCGCTTCAAGTGCGATGCTTTACGATGTTGGTTTCAACCACTTCTTTAAAGCCGCGGGCCCTGAAAATGGTGGCGACTTTATTTTTGCCCAAGGTCATATTTCACCGGGAATCTATGGTCGCGCTTTCCTTGAAGGTCGTTTAACCGAAGAGCAAATGAATAACTTCCGTCAGGAAGTGGATGGCAACGGTTTATCATCTTACCCGCATCCGCACTTAATGCAGGATTTCTGGCAGTTCCCAACCGTGTCTATGGGTTTAGGGCCACTGCAAGCCATTTACACCGCGCGTTTCCTAAAGTACTTAACCGATCGCGGCATTAAAGACTGCTCTGGTCAGCGCGTCTACTGTTTCCTCGGTGACGGTGAGTGTGATGAGCCAGAATCATTAGGTGCGATTGGCCTAGCTGCACGCGAAAGCTTAGATAACCTGTGTTTCATTGTTAACTGTAACTTACAACGCTTAGACGGCCCGGTTCGCGGTAATGGTAAAATTATCCAAGAACTTGAAGGTACCTTCCGCGGTGCTGGCTGGGAAGTAATTAAAGTGATTTGGGGTTCATACTGGGATCCACTTATTGCACGCGACACATCAGGCAAGTTATTACAGTTGATGAACGAAACGGTTGACGGGGAATACCAAAACTGTAAAGCCAAAGGTGGTAAGTACACCCGTGAAAACTGGTTTGGTAAGTACCCAGAAACTGCCGCTATGGTAGCGAATATGTCTGATGAAGACGTATGGCGCTTAAATCGTGGTGGTCATGACCCTGTAAAAGTTTACTCAGCGTATGATCGCGCCATGAAAACTAAAGGTCGCCCAACCGTAATTCTTGCGAAAACCGTGAAAGGTTTTGGTTTAGGCCAATCAGGTGAAGCACAAAACGTTGCTCACAACGTGAAGAAGATGGATATCGAGTCTATCAAGCAATACCGCGATCGTTTCAATATGCCAATCGCTGACGACCAGTTAGAAGATTTGCCATTCTTCCGCTTCGACGAAGACAGCCCAGAAATGAAGTACATGCGCGCCCGTCGCGAAGCGCTTGGTGGTTCACTGCCAGCACGTCGTGAGCAAGCCCAAGAAGAGCTGGAAATTCCATCGTTAAAAGCGTTTGATGCCATTACTAAAGGCTCAGGTGACCGTGAAGTGTCATCAACCATGACCTTTGTACGCGTGCTAAATGCGTTATTAAAAGATAAGAAAATTGGTAAGCGCGTCGTACCTATTATCCCTGATGAAGCACGTACATTCGGTATGGAAGGCTTGTTCCGCCAAGTGGGTATATACGCTAACGAAGGCCAAAAATATGTACCACAAGATGCTGACCAAGTGGCTTACTACCGTGAAGACAAAAAAGGTCAGGTACTGCAAGAAGGTATCAACGAGCTAGGTGCAATGGCTTCTTGGGTGGCGTCAGGTACGTCTTACTCAACCTGTAATGCAACAACGATTCCATTCTACATTTACTACTCAATGTTCGGTTTCCAACGCGTAGGTGACTTAGCATGGGCAGCAGGTGATAGCCAAGCACGTGGTTTCTTATTAGGTGCAACCGCAGGTCGTACCACCCTAAATGGTGAAGGTTTACAGCACCAAGATGGCCATTCACATGTTCAGGCCAACTTAATCCCTAACTGTTTAACTTACGATCCAACCTATGGCTATGAAGTTGCAGTGATTGTGCGTGAAGGTTTACGTCGTATGTACGAAGAAAATGAAAACATTTTCTACTACATCACATTAATGAACGAAAACTACCAACACCCAGCAATGCCTGAAGATAAAGACGTTGAAGAGCAGATTATCAAAGGTATTTACCAACTAGAGCGGGTTGAGTCAGCGTCGGCGAAAGCTAACGTTCAATTAATGGGCTCAGGTACTATCTTGTTGCAAGTACGTGAAGCGGCACAAATTCTTGCCAATGATTACGGCGTTTCAAGTGATGTTTACTCGGTAACTTCATTCAATGAGCTAGCGCGTGAAGGCCAAGAAGTTGTTCGCCAAAACATGCTTAACCCAGAAGCAGAGCAGCAAGTGCCTTATGTTGGTCAAGTGATCACTAAGGATGCAGGTCCTGCAATTGCCGCAACTGATTATGTCAAGAACTACTCAGATCAAGTACGTGCCTTTATCGACACTGACTACCGCTGTTTAGGTACTGACGGCTTTGGTCGTTCAGATAGCCGCGCAAACTTACGTCGTCACTTCGAAGTGAATGCGTCTTACATCGTGGTTGCATCATTACACGAATTAGCAAAACGTGGTGAAGTTGAACACAGTGTTGTGACTGAAGCGATCAAGCGCTTCAATATCGACACTAACAAGATCAACCCACTTTACGCGTAATTGGGGATAGAGGAGAACAACTATGTCTGACGTTCAAAAAATTCTTGTCCCTGATGTTGGTGGCGATGAAGTTGAAGTGATTGAAATTGGCTTTGCTGTTGGCGATATGCTGGAAGCTGAAGATGGTATTGTCACCGTTGAAACTGACAAAGCATCAATGGATATCCCTGCGCCAATGGCAGGCGAGCTTGTCGCACTAACCGTAAATGTTGGCGACAAGATCAAAGAGGGCGATGTCATCGGTGAAATCAAAGTTGCTGGCGAAGCTTCAAGCGAAGCGCCAGCTACTGAGCCTGCTGCGGTAGAAGCTCCTGAGCAAACTGAAGCAGCCGCGCCTCAAGCAGAAGCGGCAGCACCAGCGCCTGGCGGCAGCGAAGTGATTGATGTTGCTGTGCCTGATATCGGCCAAGACGGCGAAGTCGATGTGATTGACGTACTTATCTCTGTGGGTGATGAAGTTGCAGCAGAAGATGGTTTGATCACACTTGAAACTGATAAAGCTACAATGGATGTGCCGTCACCAGAAGCGGGTATCGTTAAAGAAGTATTGGTCAGTACCGGCGACAAAGTAGGCCAAGGTTCACTAGTGATAAAGCTAGAAACCAATAGCGGCGCACCTGCTGCTATTTCACAGCCAGCCGCAGAGCCAAAAGCCGAGCCTGCATCAGCGCCTGTTCCTGAAAAATCAGCAGCGGCACCAAAAGCTGCACCAGTGCCGCATCATCCGCATGCAGGCGACTTTAAATCAACAGGTAAAGTTTATACTTCACCGTCAATTCGCCGTTTAGCACGTGAATTTGGTATTGATTTAATGCTTGTTAAAGGGACTGGTCGCAAAGGTCGTATTTTAAAAGAAGACGTGCAGTCTTACGTAAAATACGAGTTATCTCGCCCGAAAGCTAATGCTGGCAGTTCAGTCGGTAAAGGCGAAGGTGGCTTGCAAGTGATTGCGCAACCTAAAGTTGATTTCAGTAAGTTTGGTGAAGTGGAAGAAGTCGCGTTAACGCGCATTCAGAAAATTTCTGGTCCAAACTTACACCGCAACTGGGTGACTATTCCGCATGTTACTCAGTTTGAAGAAGCTGATATCACAGACGTTGAAGCTTTCCGTAAAGAGCAAAACGTGATTTGTGAAAAGCAGAAAATGGGCTTTAAGATCACGCCGCTTGTGTTCATTATGAAAGCGGTTGCTAATGCTTTAGCGGCATATCCGGTATTCAACTCAAGCTTGAGTGAAGACGGCGAACACCTGATCATGAAGAAATATTTCCACATCGGTGTTGCTGTTGATACGCCTAATGGCTTAGTGGTACCGGTAGTACGCGATGTTGATAAAAAAGGCATTTACGAGCTATCAAAAGAGCTACTAGAAATTAGTGTTAAAGCACGTGAAGGCAAGCTTAAAGCGGCCGATATGCAAGGCAGCTGTTTCACTATTTCAAGCTTAGGTGGTATCGGCGGTACAGCGTTTACACCAATTGTTAACGCGCCAGACGTTGCTATTCTCGGTGTTTCGAAATCTGAGATGAAACCGAAGTGGAATGGCAAAGAGTTTATCCCACGCTTAATGTTGCCATTATCGCTATCGTACGACCATCGTGTGATTGATGGCGCAGTCGCTGCACGCTTTGCCGTACAGCTGTCGTCGGTAATGTCAGACATTCGTAAATTAGTGCTGTAAGCACATTGATTTAAGAGCCTCATTAGAGGCTCTTATTATTTTGCTAAGATATTGATTAATTGATAGCGAAGTGCCTATATTTTCAGTAAACTTCGCGTCATAAATTACAAGAATTTCATTAACGACAGGCAGATAAACAAGCTAGAAATGTCGTTAGTCAACCAAACATAACTTTGAGGTTAGCATGAGCAACGAAATTAAAACTCAGGTAGTAGTTTTAGGTGCCGGACCTGGTGGCTACTCAGCCGCGTTCCGTGCAGCGGACTTAGGTTTAGACGTAGTATTAGTCGAAAGCCGCAAAACATTAGGTGGCGTTTGTTTAAACGTTGGTTGTATCCCATCTAAAGCACTACTTCACGTTGCTAAAGTTATTGACGATGCGGCTGATATGGCTTCTCACGGTGTGAGCTTTGGTAAGCCGGAAATTGATTTAGACAAAATCCGTAGCTGGAAAGACAGCGTAGTTGCGCAGTTAACTGGCGGCTTGGGCGGTATGGCTAAGCAACGTAAAGTAACAACTGTTTACGGATACGGTAAATTCACTTCTGATAAAACTATCGCAGTTGAAACGGAAGAAGGTACGAAAACGATTTCGTTCGACAACGCGATTATCGCCTGTGGCTCTTCAGTGGTTGACCTGCCATTTATTCCAAATGATGATCCACGTGTTATCGACTCGACAGGTGCGTTAGAGCTCAAAGACATTCCAGAAGAGATGTTAGTGCTAGGTGGCGGTATTATCGGCCTAGAAATGGGTACTGTTTACAGCTCATTAGGCGCTAATGTGTCGGTTGTTGAGTTTGCTGATCAGCTAGTACCTGCAGCTGATACTGACATGGTGAAAATCTACACCAAGCACAACAAGAAGCGTTTCAAAGACATCATGCTTTCTACCAAAGTGACTGCGGTTGAAGCAAAAGACGATGGTTTATACGTAACGTTTGAAGGTAAAAACGCACCAGAAGGCCAAGTGCGTTACGACAAGATCTTAGTAGCTGTTGGTCGTAAGCCAAACGGTCACTTAGTTGCAGCTGATCAAGCCGGCGTTAATGTTGATGAGCGCGGCTTTATCAATGTATCTAACGAGCTTCGCACTAACGTCAGCAACATTTTCGCGATTGGTGATGTTGTTGGTCAACCAATGCTTGCCCACAAAGCCGTGCACGAAGCACACGTTGCGGCAGAAGTGATTGCTGGTCAAAAACACGTATTTGAACCACGTTGTATCCCTTCAATTGCTTACACAGATCCAGAAATTGCATGGGTAGGTGTGACTGAAGGTGAAGCGAAAGAGCAAGGCTTAAACATTGAAGTGGCTAACTTCCCATGGGCTGCATCAGGCCGTGCTATTGCATCAGCTCGTACAGAAGGTAAAACCAAGCTGATTTTTGAAAAAGAATCAGGCCGTGTACTTGGTGGTGCGATTGTTGGTATCAATGCTGGTGAAATGTTAGGTGAAATCTGTTTAGCGGTTGAAATGGGCGCTGACGCGGAAGACGTTGCATTAACGATTCACGCTCACCCAACACTAAACGAGTCTATCGGTTTAGCGGCAGAAGTATTTGAAGGTTCAATCACTGACCTACCAAATGCCAAAGCAGTTAAAAAGAAAAAGTAATTAGCTAAGCTTACTTTTACCAAGATGATTAAAGCCAGCGTTTATCGCTGGCTTTTTTGTGCCTAGCTTTTACACTAGGTAAATTACCCTCTTGTAAGGATATCATTTTGAAAGCATTTTATTGTTGCATGAAGCCGGTTTTCGCCTTCTTTATTCTGGCTACAGTTCACAGCCAAGCGAATGCACAGCACCAAAAAGGCCAATTTGAAACTGACTTCGATCACCGCGTGCAGTTTAAACTCGTCAAACAAACCGATAAGCAATATTACTTGGAAGTAGCGCGCTTAGGTGGTGTTTCATTTGAACGCATGAATTTATTTACCACTCGAAAGGCAAAGCGTATTTGTGGCGATATGGGCTATAGCATTAAGTACTTAGAAGGAGTGGAGAGCTTTGACGATCGCAATGCTAAACCTAACTATATCTTCCCTTCATTGACGGTGGAGATTAGCTGTCCGTAAGCCCATTAGCAGGGTTTTATCTAAGCTCTTCTAGACCACAGACAAGAAAAAGGGCTGCTATTAAGCAGCCCTTTTAGTCTCTAGTTTAAAAGCTATGCTAGCTGATTAGCTCGGATCAGCAATCTTAACTGCAACTGCACCAGAAGCTGGTGTTGTCATCGCTTCAGTAGGTGGCGCGAAACGTGTTAGGTCGATACCTTCTACAGCCGCTGTGTACTCATCCATAGTCGGGAAACGACCTAAGATAGTTGAAAGTACTACTAGTGGTGTTGAACCTAGTAACGATTCACCTTTCTTCTCTGCGCTGTCTGCTACTACGCGACCTTGGAATAGGCGAGTAGAAGTAGCGATTACCGTGTCACCTGGTTCTGCTTTTTCTTGGTTACCCATACATAAGTTACAGCCTGGGCGCTCTAGGTATAAGATGTTTTCATAGCTCTTACGTGCTTCACCTTTCGGATTTTCATCGTCAAATACGAAGCCAGAGTACTTAGCTAAGATATCCCAATCACCTTCAGCTTTTAACTCATCAACGATGTTGTACGTTGGTGGAGCAACAACAAGTGGTGCATTGAATTCAATTGAACCGTTTTGCTTCTCTAAGTTACGGAACATCTGCGCGATAATTTGCATATCACCTTTGTGAACCATACAAGAACCAACAAAGCCTAAATCAACTGGGCGATCGTTATAGAATGAAACTGGGCGAATCACATCGTGCGTGTAACGCTTAGAAACGTCTTCGTTGTTAACGTCTGGATCAGCAATCATTGGTTCAACGATTGTGTCTAAATCTACAACAACTTCTGCGTAGTACTTAGCGTTTTCATCTGGTGCTAGCGCAGGTGTTTCGCCAGACTTAATACCAGCGATACGCTCATCAGCCAACTTGATAAGACCAGCTAATGTTTGCGCTTCGTTATCCATACCTTTGTCGATCATGATTTGGATACGGCTCTTCGCAAGCTCGATAGACTCAATTAATGTTTCATCGTTTGAGATACAAACAGATGCTTTTGCCTTCATTTCAGCTGTCCAGTCAGTGAACGTGAACGCTTGGTCTGCTAATAAAGTACCAATGTGTACTTCGATTACGCGACCTTGGAATACGTTTTCACCTTCGAACTGCTTAAGCATTTGTGCTTGCGTAGCGTGAACGATGTCACGGAAGTCCATGTGATCAGCCATTTTACCTTTGAAGGTAACTTTTACTGATTCTGGAATTGGCATTGCAGACTCACCTGTGGCAAGTGCAATCGCTACTGTACCTGAGTCAGCACCGAATGCTACACCTTTAGACATACGCGTATGTGAGTCACCGCCTATGATGATAGCGCGATCGTCAACAGTAATGTCGTTCAATACTTTGTGAATAACGTCAGTCATTGAGTGGTAAACGCCTTTCGGGTCACGGGCTGTGATTACACCGAATGCGTTCATAAACGCCATTAACTTAGGCGTGTTAGCTTTTGCTTTGCTGTCCCATACTGATGCCGTGTGACAACCTGATTGGAATGCACCGTCAACAAGTGGAGAAATTGTAGAAGCAGCCATCGCTTCTAATTCCTGACATGTCATAGGACCTGTCGTATCTTGAGAACCTACGATGTTTACTTTCACACGTACGTTAGAACCAGCGTGTAATGGTGCATCAGATGCAACACCTACCGCGTTACGGTTGAAGATTTTCTCAACAGCCGTTAAGCCTTGACCTTCGTGAGATATTTCTTTTGCCGCTGCGTATACAACAGGTGCATCTACACCTAACGCTTGGGCAGCGAACGTTTGTAACTTCTTACCAAAAGTCACTGCGTAAGAACCACCCGCTTTCATGAACTCTTGCTTTTGTGGTGTGAATGCAGAAGCAACGTCAGCAACTTCTTCGCTGCCGCTGAATAATTTCTTAGCTCTAGTATCGATAGTCAGCACTGTACCTGTAGCGACAGAGTAGGCCTCTTCTAATACTGGGTCGCCATTTGCGTCAGTAACCGTGTTACCGTCAGCGCCTACTTTCTTCACCCAGTTCTTAAGGTCAAGACCAATACCACCAGTTACATCAACTGTTGTTAAGAAAATTGGTGCAATACCGTTAGTACCTGCAACTACTGGTGCAATGTTGATAAACGGTACGTATGGAGAAGCTTGCTCACCCGCCCAAAGTGCTACGTTGTTTACACCAGACATACGTGATGAGCCAACACCCATAGTGCCTTTTTCAGCAACTAGCATGACTTTTTTACCAGGGTGCTCTTTTTGAAGTGCAACGATTTCTTGTTGTGCTTCAGGCGTAATCATACATTGGCCGTGTAATTCACGGTCAGCGCGTGAGTGAGATTGGTGACCAGGCGATAGTAAGTCGGTAGAGATATCACCAACACCAGCTACGTAGGTTACTACGTCAATTTTCTCTGAAACTTCAGGTAATTTTGTGAAGAATTCAGCTTTTGCGTAGCTTTCTAAAATGTCTTTAGCTACTGCGTTACCTGCCTTGTTTGCATCAGCTAAACGAGCCGTGTCAGCGTCGTATAAGAATACTTGTGTTTTTAATACGTCTGCCGCTGGCGCAGAAACTGAAGCATCGTCACCTAATGCAAGGTCAAGAAGTACTTCAATTGAAGGACCACCTTTCATGTGCGAAAGTAGTTCGAATGCGAACTCAGGTGTGATCTCGGCAACGGTTACTTGACTTAGGATGATTTCTTTTAGGAATTTTGCTTTGGTACCTGCAGCACTGGTTGTGCCCGGTAGCGTGTTGTAGATGAAGAAGTTTAATGATTCTTCACGGTGTGCATTATCTTGATCTTTAATCTGTTCGATAATTTCCGCTAATAGCTCAGCGCTATCAATTGGCTTAGGTGCAAGACCAAGCTCTTCTTTACGGCTTTTGATTTCCGCTAAATATTCTGAATACAAGCTCATGTGATACTCACTTTGATTAAAAAATGCTAATTGACGGGTATTAGTATGATTATTTCGGACGGTATTTTACCTGATTTTTTGGCGACGAGTAATCATTTGCTGAAATAAGTGGCATTTATATGATTTATGAGAGTTAGAAATTTTAATTATAGTAGTTATGAGGGCTGCTAAATATGGCTTTAAGTATTTGCCAAATAGACAGAGTCAGGTAATAAGTGACGCCAATTAGTCAATTGTCGCAGAGTTCATTCGCAAGCTTACATTTACTTATACCAAAGTCTAATTCATTGGAGCTTGGTTATATTTTAGGTTTATAGGATGTTGATAATTTGTCTTCTGACTTTAGCGTTTAAGTAGCTATCAACTAAACTCAGCAGAGATAAATCATAAAAGATACCTAGCACTCAAACGCCTCTTCGATTGGCGTATTTATTAGAACTAGGTTGCGCCAAGCGAGAGGGGAATATTGTGCTTGAAGAATATCGCAATCACGTGGCAGAACGCGCTGCACAAGGGGTTACTCCGAAACCATTAGATGCAGAACAAACGGCAGTATTAATTGAGTTAGTTAAAACACCTCCTGAAGGCAAAGAGGCTTTTTTAGTCGACCTCTTGTCTAATCGTATACCTCCAGGCGTTGATGAAGCCGCCTATGTTAAAGCGAGCTTTTTGGCAGCCGTAGCGAAAGGCGAAACACATTCACCAATCATTTCTGCAGAGCATGCCACTGAATTATTGGGCACTATGCTAGGTGGGTACAACATTCAGCCGATGATTGACCTACTTGACGATCATAAACTGTCAGAGATAGCCGCTGCTGGGTTGAAGAAAACCCTGCTAATGTTTGATGCTTTTTTTGACGTGAAAGAGAAAGCAGAATCGGGCAATCAAGCCGCAGAAGCGGTGATGCAATCATGGGCCGCAGGCGAGTGGTTTACGTCAAAGCCAGCTGTTGCAGAAAAAATCACAGTAAAAGTGTTTAAAGTGACTGGTGAAACCAATACCGACGATCTGTCCCCTGCGCCAGATGCTTGGTCGCGCCCTGATATTCCTGTTCATGCCAAGGCCATGCTGAAAATGGCACGTGATGGTATTACTCCAGATGAACCGGGGACTACTGGCCCCATCAGACAAATTGAAGCAATGCTGAAAGACGGCATACCGCTAGCCTATGTCGGTGATGTCGTCGGTACTGGTTCATCGCGTAAATCAGCCACAAATTCTGTGCTTTGGTTTATGGGAGAAGATATTCCTTATGTGCCGAACAAGCGCACTGGTGGCGTGTGTTTGGGCGGTAAAATTGCGCCAATTTTTTACAATACTATGGAAGATTCTGGCGCATTGCCAATCGAGTTAGATGTTCAGAAAATGCATATGGGTGATGTGATTGATATTTACCCCTACGAAGGCGTTGTCAAAAATAGCACAGGCGAGATTATCGCGGAGTTTGAACTCAGTCCCGTATTGCTTGATGAAGTGCGAGCAGGCGGCCGCATTCCGTTGATTATTGGACGAGGGTTAACCAATCGCGCTCGCGAAGCACTGGGTTTAGGTGACATTGACTTGTTCGCAAAGCCGATAGACGCGGCAACATCAAGCAAAGGTTTTACGTTAGCACAGAAAATGGTGGGCAAAGCCTGTGGTGTACAAGGGGTAAGAGCTGGCCAATATTGCGAGCCGAGAATGACAACCGTTGGCTCGCAAGATACTACAGGGCCAATGACGCGCGACGAGTTAAAGGATCTCGCCTGTTTAGGCTTCTCGGCCGGCCTTACCATGCAGTCATTTTGTCACACCTCTGCTTATCCTAAACCTGTCGATGTGCACACTCATCATACCTTACCTGACTTTATGATGAACCGCGGAGGTGTGTCGCTGCGTCCAGGTGACGGCGTGATCCATTCTTGGCTAAATCGTATGCTGTTGCCCGATACCGTTGGCACGGGTGGCGACTCTCACACGCGTTTTCCGCTTGGCATTTCATTTCCAGCAGGCTCTGGTTTAGTGGCTTTTGCGGCTGCGACTGGGGTAATGCCACTAGATATGCCAGAGTCTGTATTAGTGCGTTTTAAAGGTAAAATGCAACCGGGTATTACCTTGCGTGACTTAGTACACGCTATTCCTTATTTCGGTATTAAAGCGGGTCTGCTAACGGTAGAAAAAGCCGGAAAAGTCAACGAATTTTCTGGCCGTATTTTGGAGATTGAGGGCTTAACTGGGTTAACGGTAGAGCAAGCCTTTGAGCTTTCCGATGCCTCGGCTGAGCGCTCCTCGGCAGGCTGCACTATTAAGCTGGAAGAAGAAGCAGTTAAGGAGTATCTAGCGTCTAATATCGTTATGCTCAAATGGATGATTAGCGAGGGCTATGGTGATGTACGCACTATAGAGCGAAGAATAAGCGATATGGAAGGTTGGCTAGCGAGTCCATCACTGATGAGTGCCGACAGCGATGCCGAATACGCCCATATTTTGGAGATAGACTTAACTGAAATTACTGAACCGATTGTCTGCTGCCCAAATGACCCCGACGATGCCAAGCGCCTGTCAGAGGTAGCGGGTGACAGTGTTGATGAAGTGTTTATTGGCTCTTGTATGACCAATATTGGTCATTTTCGCGCAGCAGGTAAGCTACTCGATAGCTATATGAGTGCTACGGGGGGCGTTTTAAGTACCAGAATGTGGGTAGCACCTCCTACGAAAATGGACCGCGATCAACTGACCGAAGAGGGTTACTATTCTATTTATGGTAAAGCAGGTGTTCGCATTGAAACGCCTGGCTGCTCGCTGTGTATGGGCAACCAAGCACGCGTTGCTGATAACGCGACAGTATTGTCAACTTCAACCCGCAACTTTCCTAACCGTTTAGGCACAGGCGCTAATGTTTACCTTACCTCCGCTGAGCTTGCTGCGGTTGGCGCGATTTTGGGTAAATTGCCCACTCCTGCTGAGTACTTTGAGTATGCTAGGCAAATAGACGCTACGGCGGCAGACACCTTTCGTTACTTAAACTTTCATCAGATGGAGCGCTACACCGAAAAAGCACAGTCGGTTATTTTGCAAGTAACGGCATAGAAAACTGAATCAACGTAGTTTATGAACAACTTCGATGACAACTGTGTAAGTTGAATTTTGTTTTATTTGTATATGTAAGGTTTCACTGTTTTAAGTAAAGATAGCTCTATTCGGACATTAAGTGAACAGGGCTAATCATATGGAAATTTTTGCATTGATACTCTTTGTCTTATCTACGTCAGGAACACCCGGTCCAAACAATATCATGCTGCTAAGTTCTGGACTGAATTTTGGCATCAAAAATACGGTGCCGCATATGCTAGGCATCAATTTAGGCTTTCCATTAATGATTGTCGGCGTCGGTATTGGCTTGCTTTCGCTATTTCAGGCCTTACCTTCATTGTTTATGGCGATGAAGTTGCTAGGGGCAAGTTACCTTATTTATTTGGCTTATAAAATTGCGACGACGCCAGTGACTGCCGAAGCCCAGTCACAAAGCCACTTACAAGCCAAGCCTTTATCTTTTATACAAGCTGCGGCTTTTCAATGGGTGAATCCTAAAGCTTAGATAATGGCGGTATCAGCGATAGTGACTTTCTCATCAGTGGAAAGCTCTACCATTGATAACCTCACGGTTATTGCCTCAATTTACTTTTTGTTCGGACTACCTTGTTCTTTTACTTGGATGGCCGCTGGTGCGGGCTTGAAAGATATTTTGCAAAAACCTTTGTTTATCGCTTGGTTTAATCGAGTGATGGCGAGTTTGCTGGTTGTTTCACTTATTCCAATGTTTAGGGCTGAGTTGGGATAAATTAAAGGATTTAATAACTACAGATAAATTGCTAGCTCGGTTTGTGAGCTTTCGGGGCAGCATTAGTGCTTGGTTTGACAAATCAGCAGCACTCTCTAGGCTTTGAAGTGTAGTACACCAAGAATAAGAAAATTAGGGATAGTCTAATTTAGAAAGGGAAGTTGAGTCTTCCTGACGTATCTAGCAGTAGTTAGCTTATTTTCACATTCTGCGACTTCACTGTTAATTGAGCACAAGGTGACTAATATGCTATTTGCAACTAACCGCACACCGAAAGAATCACAACGAAGTAAGCGTAATCGAAAAATATCGTTTCCAGTGCAGAAGACTAGAGCCAGTCTTGATATGTATTTCTGCGAGCGAAATGGCGTTGATGATTATACCGAAATTGGTAGCCCTGCATTTTTCGAACGTCTGAAAAACCTACCAAATAATACACAAGTGTTGCTTTATATCCACGGCTTTAATAATACTGCTGAGCCAGACATCTTTCCTAATGCCGAGGAGTTGCAACGGCTTATTGATCAGGAAAGAGGTTCTAATTTTGCTCATGTGGTGCCACTAATGTGGCCGTGTGACGACGATTCTCCCGCAGCGTTTATCGATGATTACTGGGATGATCAAAAGGCCGCTGATGCCAGTGGTATAGCATTTGCTCGCATGCTGACTAAATTCGATAACTGGCGTAAAGCCGAAGCTACCAAGCCTAATCCTTGTACGCGTCGAATCAACATCTTGGCGCATTCAATGGGGAATAGAGTGCTACGCAATGCTATCGCAACCTGGGGTAAGCATGATCATACGGGGCAAGTACCACAAATTTTTCGCAATATTTTTATGGTGGCTGCTGATGTTATAAATCATTGCTTGGAGCCGGGTGAGGCGGCTGAATTGGTGCCCTATGCCTGCCGAAACCTAGTGGTTTATTACGCCAACGACGATTTAGCAATGCCGGCGAGCAAGCTGGCCAACTTGAAAAATAAAACGGTATCACGGCGGCTTGGCATGACAGGCCCGGAAAATATGGAAGTATTGCCGAAAAACGTTTTCGAGGTTGATTGCGACGATTTTAATAACACCTTTGATAAACCCAAAGGGCATTCTTATTTTCTTGCCGTCAATGGTAAAACCAGCCCTGCTTTACTGCACATGCTAGCTGCGATGGAAAAAGGGCGAGTAACGCCAAATGAGCGCAGTCAAGAGCTTGAATACGATCGATAAATATCAGTCCAGCAACCGAAGGCTAACATGGTATGATAACGCTTTACTTTCGACACTCTACTTTCGGTTGCTACTTTTAGCAGCGCAAAACTTTGGCAGTAACGTATGAATCATCAACCTAATAACCCATTGCATGGTAAAAAACTGGAAAGCATCATCAACGAGCTAGTCGCTGAAATCGGCTGGGAAGCAATGGGGCAAAACGTGGATATTCGCTGTTTTACTAACGACCCTTCGGTTAAATCTAGCTTGAAGTTTTTACGCAAAACGCCTTGGGCGCGAGCCAAGGTTGAAGAAATGTATATTAATGTATTTCATGGGTTTCAATGGAAGTAACGGCTATTTGAATAGAAACGTTAGTTTACCACTGCTCTGCCCAGCGGATAAGATCGTTAACGGCCATTGGCTTTGCGATGGCATAACCTTGCGCAAAGTTACAGCCTAAATGTTGAAGCTCATGAAGTGTTTCAAGGTTTTCGACACCTTCTGCAACAATATTCATGTTCAACATTTTACCTAACATGATGCAGATCTTAACAATGATCATCGCCTCTTCATCAAACAGCATGCTAGAAACGAACTGACGATCAATTTTCAGCTCAGTAAATGGCGCTTGATAAAGCTGCTGAAGTGATGAATACCCCGTACCAAAATCATCTATGGATAGGTGAAAGCCTTTCATTCGTAAACGATTTAGCACATCTAACGACGACGTTAACTCACCCATAACCGCACTTTCAGTCAGTTCCAGCGTTAAATTATGAGGCGCTAGGTGATTTTTGTCGGTTAGCGCTTTTAATTGCTCTGGTAAGCTCAAAGCGATGATATTGTCTGCCGAAACATTTATAGACAAAGACACTTCTAAGCTCGATTGAATAACAGCGCTACTTTCTTTAACCGAAATGTTTAGAATTTCTTGCGTCATCAGCTCAATTAAATTGTGCTTTTCTACAACGCTAATAAACTGATCTGGGTAGACAAGTCCATCTTTTGGGTGTTGCCACCTTACTAGCGCTTCAACGCTGTTGATTTTGTTTGTCGTTAGGCATATCTGTGGCTGGTAGTGTAATACGAACTCATGATTTCTGAGCCCTGCTTCTATCTCTTCAGGTGAGTATTGCTGTTTTACGGTTTTAGGATATTTGGGCTGATTAAGGCTAACAGACACTCGATTGAGGAGCTCGATAAAGCTTTGCATTTCAATCGGTTTAGTTAATGTTGCTAATACTTCAATATCATGCGCTTTGGCTAATTGTTCGGCAGAGTGCAGTACTTTTTTATCAAAGCCGCTCACTAAGATCAATGGGCGGCGGTGCCCGCGATCGGCGAGCATGCGAATAACCTCTATGCCATCGAAATCGGGCATAAATAGATCAAGTACAAGCGCATCGCATGTAGGAAACTCTTGCGTGAGAAAACTGACAACGTTCGTTTCAAAATCGGCTTGCCAATTGGCTTGTTCGGCAAACTCTTTTAACAATTCTGCATACTGCTCATTGTCGTCCAGAATAAATAGAGCAGCCTTATTGTTATCGTGCACAACAGCTTCTAATCTAATCCATGATGCAATAAAAGCTAGCAGTAAAACCTTATGTTTTCAAATGATTAAATTTTGCTTGACGCCAAAGTCATTGATTACATTAAAAGTCTTAACGTGAAGCAGGGAAGTGCTTTTCTCTGACTTTCTTCATATGTTCGCTAAACATTCGCTGCATCTTTGTTGTACCACAACGCGCCCATGACTTTGCTGTTACGCCTTCAATGCCGACTTTGCTGAGGTCTTCAGTGATGATACATGTACCATCGTCTGTTTTTGTCATTGAAAGTGAATTATCGAGTTGTTGTGTGCTTCTTGCTCGAACTTGCTCTTGAGTAAGTGGCACCACAGATTTTGGAACTGATGTGGGGTTCGGGTGCATGCTTGAAAGTGAACGGTGTTGAAAGTGTTCAGCCAATTCACTTTCTACTATGGCCGCATCTATGCTCTTACGCATATTCTCAAGCTGCTTCATAGGGTTAATTGGAATAGACTGGTTGCTTTGTGCTGATGTTAATACTCGGCCATCAGTCAGTTGTTGATGAGGAGAAGCTTGAGGCTCTTCTGCAATTAAATTTGTTTCATCTATTTTTGATAAACTATCGTGATTGCTTTGCTTATTTTGATGAAGTGACACTGTTACATCTTGGTTATTGTCCGTTGCTTTAACTTCGGCTTCGGCCTGCGATTTTTCTAAAACTTCGTTTACTCGCTCCACAACCTGCTTTGACTCTAACGCAACGGGCTTTGATTTGGGCAGAGTATATAAGTAACTTTTAACTGGTTTTGCTGATTCGGTTGTCGGACGAATGAGATGAACTTTTTGCGTCGAGTATATCAGCGAAGCAATAATTGCAAAGTGCGCAATTATTGACAGAATTAGTGCCTTGCTACGTCCTTGTACCACATTGAATAACTTTTTAACCAACCTGCTTAATAGAGTTGGTTCACATTAATAAGTTCCAGAAAAGCTGATTATTTCTCTAATTATGCGAGGAGTGGAGCTTTGTGCGTTGCCCGATATTTCTCGACTGCCATGCTAATGTCAAAATAATTACAAAATAAGCGGTATTGGCTGGTGCTTGTAAATTAAAGTCGACGCTAATATGAATCAACATGCCAATAATGGCAGTCATGCAACCAAAGGCAACGCCTTTCATTAACGCGTGATTACGTTGTCGCATAGCTTGCATACATTGCCATAGACTCATTAGCACAGTAATACCGAGCAGCAAGGTGGCAGGAATGCCAAATTCTAGTGAAAATTGAAGGTAGTCATTATGTGCATGATCGTAAAAGCTTGTTACTTTTTCCCCTTGCACCATAGGAAACACGGTATAGAAACTTCCTGCGCCATACCCGACAATCGGCCTTTCTTTAAGTAATGTTAGTCCATAAATATTAACTTCATCTCGGCTTTCCTGAGCGAAGCTAGTGCTTTCAATATGAGCTTTAACTTTATCCACACCAAACCAAGCGCCAAGTATAAAAGTATCGATAAGAAATAAACTGACGAGCAATATAGAAAGGCTCGGTGTTCGATTCTTAAAATAAATCAATGCGTAGAGCCCAGTAATGGTTAATGCAACGAAAAATGCTGCATTACCCATGCGAGAGCGAGATGCAACAAGACCAATAACAAGTATTGCAAGAGCAATTCTAACAACAGCTTTGCCTTTTATCATGGCTGATAAAAAGCTTTTTAAGCGCTGTTTCACTGAGGCACCGCTATTTTTAGACAAATTAGCAACGAGTAGGCCTACGCTTGTCGCTGTGGTTAACAATAAGAAGTTTGCAAAGTGGTTTTTATAGTAAAAAGAGCCCGTAGCATAGTGGCTAATGTGTTGCTCAAATACTAGCGATTCTTCGAGTCCTGCGTAGATACTAATAACGCCATAACAGGCTTGAAACAAGCCGGAGGCTAGCATGACTTTAAGTAAAAGCCTGATATGTTTTTCAGTGTTAATCAGTATTATTGTTAACACCATAATGCATAGATAAGACATTCCTTTGATCAGGCTTGAAAAACCTTGGCTTGGATCTAATGAAATGATATTGGCATTGGAACTAAGCTCCCCTAAGAGATCCCCGTTACTGCTTATTGCAAATGGCATAGGCACTAATTGTACTAGCGTCCATACCTGAAATAGCATGATTGGCAATAATAATAGCTTATAGGGTTTTAAACTTTCCCAAAGGTGAGTTTTAGAATTCTTCGATAGTGCAGTTGCCAGTAGCAATCCGGCAAGTGTGATAAACGATACCACAGCCATGATTGCCCATGCCCATGGTCGATTGGAGCCAAGCGGTATTGGCAGCCAAAACACTAAAGTTAAAAAAATGTATAGGCAAAAAGAATGGACATTAGCCATGCTAGAGTAATCTTTTATTTATTGAGGGCATTAAAAAAGGCCCAGTTTAGGGCCTTTTTTAAAAATGACAAAATTAGTTTGCAGAGGCTGCGTCGGTTGAATCACCAGTTCCGCCATTACGGCCACCAATAACTGGCGGGGCTGTTGCCGCAGAAGCTGGCACAATTGCCGAGTTTCCTGCTGCTGTTGGCTCAGAAAGGGTTGCTGGATCACCACCACCTGCAATGGCTGCTAGCAAAATGTCTGCTGGCTGCATCAAGTTTGTATCTGCCGCCGCTTGCATAATTGCTTGATGTTGCTCTGGTTGCGAGTTGTTAATCGCCACTTCAATTATTTGATCGGCAACGCTTGAACACGAGGTTAAGTATGTAGTTAATACTTCATTTAAATTCGCTTGCTCGTTAATAGCACTGACAATTGGCGAAGTGAAATCACTACAATTGATCGCTGTTGCGTCGGTTAATTCAGCACTGTCTTGTGCTACAACTGCCATACTGGTAATACCAAGAAATAGCGTCGTCCCTAAAATTGCTTTCTTCATCTTTTTCTCCAGCGTTGCTCTTAATAAAGCAAAGAGCATCTCGTAATTTTATAAACGAATGTTTAAAAAATCAACAGATTGTCTGAGCTATGTTTAAGTTTTCTTTATTTAGCTTCGGGTTTGCCTACAAAATAACCTTGATAGTAATCACAAAATAGCGACTGCAAAATATCTAGCTGCTGTTGTGTTTCAATGAGCTCGGCAATTACCTTTATATTGAGATTGTGAGCAATATTGATTAGCGACTGCACAAACAATTGATTTTCATTTGAAAGGGCGAGCTGTTGGGTGTAGCTGCCATCAATTTTGACATTATCAGGTTTAATTTGCATCAAGAAAGAAAACGACTGAGTTGTTGCACCGAAGTGTTCAAGTGTAATGGCGCAGCCAAGTTGTTTTAATGCCTTGATTAGCTGAATAATTCTTGTCGCATTCGCCTGCAAGCTTTGTTCACTTATTTCAAAGCACAAAGCGCCACACAATTGAGGCTGGGCTGTGAGCTTAGCTAATAACCAATTGATAAACTCGTCATTGCGCAATGAAGCGCGGCTGATATTAAGAGCTAGCGTTAAGTCACTTTGCTGTGCTGCTTTAAGGCCTTGCTCAATAATTAATTTATCAAGCTCGGTAGTCAGCTGATATTTTTCCGCGACTAGAAAAAGCTGTGCCATTGAAACTTCGCGGTTAGCATCTGACAACCTAGCGAATACCTCAAGCTGACTTGTATTTTTTGCGTTATCACAAATAGGTTGGAAAACCAGATCTAACGTTTCCTCTGCCAATAACTGTTGAACATAGGCTTGCCAATCAAGGTTTTCTTGAGGGATTACCATATCTTGAGCCAGTGCCCAACCGTTTGCGTTCGTTGTCGCTTCTTTTAAAGCACTGTCTGCTGCGGCAAGTACATCAGTGGCAGATCCATTACTATTAATGGCACTAACGCCAATATGAGCAAAGGCACTAACGTTGTGGCGACTAGGGGCTTGACTAAAATATTCAGTTAGCTGTTCTGCCAATTGCTGAATTTCTGATTGGTTCGTGCCTTTAGCAATTACCGCGAGATCTGAACCACTGATTCGAAATAACGTTTGCGAATCATGTGTAATTTTAGTTGATATAGTGGCGGCTTGTTTAACGTACTCATCGCCAGCAGCATAGCCAAGTGATTTATTCACATCACTTAGCCCTGTTAAGTGGATAATCAGCAGGTGTCCCTCTGAACTGGCTTCTTGTGCGGTAAATAAAGCTGAAAGCTGATTGTTAAAAGCTCTTCGATTGGGTAGTTGTGTTAGCTCATCAACAAACGCAAATTGACGGTATTTCTCACTTTGCTGACTTAACTCCGCAAACATGTTTTTTAGAATATATGACATGCGATTCATCGCATTGACAAATAAGCTAAGTTCGCGAGGTTTGGGAATATCAGTAACTTGAATAAAGTTGCCTTGGCAAATTTCATCTGCTTGTTTAGCAGCGCGATGAATTGCATTAGTAATGGTCTTTAGTAGCCAAAACACTAGACTACCCGTGAGCAAGAATAATCCAAACACCATTATTGATATTGCCTTAGCACTCGTCCACAACTGCTGATAAGCATAGCCAGGGTGAGTTGCCAAGGTGATGGTTCTAGGGCTTTGCCAATTGATCAAAAATTCAGTACTACCAGTAGGTGTTTGGATTGGGAACATCGCGGTAAACCAAGCTGGAATACTTTCATCAGTACTCGGATTTTCTAATTGGTATAGTAGTTTTGATTGTTGATCGGTTAAGCGAATATACTGGTAATAACCACTATCGAAAATAACGTTAATTCTCACCTCGGCGATAGCTTGATACAACTCCGGGTCGTTAGCAGCTTCAGAATCACTTTGAATGGTGTGACCTAAAGAAGTGACGGCGTCTTGTGCGTGAACCGCTAGTTGCTGGCTAATAAAATCTTTGGTGCTGGCGACATTAATCCACAATGTCGCTGCAAAGACCAATAGCAGTACTGAAGCTAATCCTAAATAAAGCTGTTTAGATAAACTCATTTCAATCTCTTCTTTATTGTTGTTATTTGCCTTGTTCGATTCTAACTAGCATGTTTTCCCACATGCCATGTCCTGTATTTCTTAGCTTTTTACCACGTCCTTGAGCTTTTGCAGCCCATAGGCCATCACCGTTGAAGCTATACACTGGTTTTAGGTCACGCCTTAAGTTTGCGGGTAAAATACGTTTATTCAAATTGTCCAAAAGCAGCGGCATCGCATCGGGTGTTTCAAAATAGGCCAACACCATATGAGCTTGCTTGATCGATAGTGCTTGCACGTACATGAGTCGTAATTTTTCTTTTGGAACACCAAGCGCGGTAAGCGTAAAGTATTTTGCGATACTGAAGTCTTCGCAATCGCCTGCGTTCTTCCCTAAAAACTCGACCGGCGTCGCCCAGTAGTCTTTTTGTCCCCACACTTGGTTGTCATCAACAAAGCGCAATTGGTTGAAAAAACGATTAACGGTGTAAAGCTTTTCTTTTTCGGAGTCGTTTTGGTATTCAGATACGATATCACGCCAACGAGTAACACGTTCTTTAGCATCATCCCCGTATTCTAGTTCAACGCTATGTAATAAATTTTCTGGAAAAAGAGAAAGTTGCCTGTCTGCCAAGCTGAAAAAACTTAGCATCAATAGTATGGATAAAGATAAGTAAAATAAGCTTTGATTGCTCGGCCGCGCAAACAAAATGATTCCTCAGCGTTGTCTGTCAAAGCATCTTATTGTTATGATTAGCAACAATCAATTGATTTTGCTCTACTAATTAAATCATTTATGGTTGAAAAAAGGTGAGCAATTTGCCTTGTACCATAACCTTAGCCGAACGGACTCTCCTTGCAGCAACATCTCAATCGAAAAAGCATATTAAAAAAAGCTGTTGCTAGTTCGATGGTGTCGAAGGTGGTAAGTTTTTGTTATCAAGTATTTTCACTGCCTTTATTGATGGCTTTTTTAGGTGTTGAAAAGTATGCCATTTTTGCAATCTTTTTAACGTCAATTGGTTGGGTGTTTTGGTTGTCGAATAGCCTATCACCTGCTGTTACTCGAATTACTGCTAGAAATGGTATTACGCAAATAGCTCATCGGGTTTATCTTGCAGCCAAGAAAGTGACATTTTTTATTGCTGTGGTAGCTGTTGTTGGTGGGGCAGTGTTAACGCTTGTGCAGCTAAATCATCAGGTAATGTCACACTTTAACCTTCACGACGTATTATTATTACTTCTGTTGTCTCTATTAGTGATGTATTACTCAGTAGCAGACTCAGTAAGACAAGGTGTTGGCCAGCAACATATAAACAATCTTTATTTTTCAGGCGCGAATGCCATCACCATTGTAAGTATTTTTGTTATTGCAAAGATGAACTGGCACGAGAGTAGTAAATTGCCTTTGGCGATAGTGGTTACTTATTTGCCTTTATTTATTATTAAAGTAATTAACACCTTTCAGGTTAATACTAAGTTTAAGGTTAAGCCATTAACACATACCTATAACCCGAAAAAAGCGTTATTAAAGCTTCTTTTTGGTGTTGGCTCTGCAAATTTATTTATTCAGCTTTCAGTTCTAACCAATAAAAGTGTAGTGTCATTTTTTGTCATCGACGCAAGTTTAGTTGAAATGGCTAAGTTGGACATTGCCTTTCGCTATTTTACGATTGCTGGTACTTTCTTTGCGACAATTCAAGCACCACTCTGGCCATTGTTAACCAATGCATATAAACAAAAAGAATATAATTGGATTCGTATGTGGCAGTTGGTACTTACTATCGGATTTGGTGTTATTTCTTTAGTGCTATTTGCTGTGACGTATTTGTATGGTGAGCAATTGTTTTTGCTTTGGAGTCAAGCCGCCGTTGTTATCACCCAACAAGAAATAATGTTGATGTCGGGTTACTTTTTAACAATTGCGCTAAATCAAGCACACATTATATTGTTGATGGGGAAAAGTGACTTTGCATTTATAGCTAAAAGTTTATTGATTGAAGCTGGCGTATTGATTCTTTTGATTTTTAGTCAGCAATTTGAACAATCATTATTAGGAGTGATTCAAGCGCTAATAGTTGCTCGTATTATAAGTTCGCTGCCAATGTTGAGTTGGAAAGTATGGTATCAACAAAGGGGCGCTGCACTTGAAAGTTAATAATCACTTTGTCAGCTACGCTGCTGGTACGTTTGAGAATAATATTCCTTTGAACCGACTTTTTGCAAAGCTATTTTTGCGGCCTAAAACGATAACCTATCATTGCCGAAAAGATTTAGAGCAGACGACATTTTACTTAACTAATAAAGACATTTTGAATGAGCTGCGTGGTGCAGGTTACTGGGCGTGGAAACCATATTATATTCTTGAGTGTATGAAAAATGTGCCAGAAGGCGACCTTATTATTTATCACGATTGCGGATTTGGTTATCGTTTCAAGCACTTTATTTACCCTAGATTATTGATTAAATTTGCCGAGCAATATGGTTCGTTTCCAGGGGTATTCATACCTGAGCATGGCGCGAATAAAAAATGGACTAAACAGTTTGCTTTTCAGCAATTAGGCTGTGAGCAAAGTCGTTATAGAGAACAACCACAAATACAGGCGACTTTTTCTATTTGGAAAAACTCACCTAAGAATCGGGAATTTATACAAGCGTGGTTAGCGGCATGTACTGATCGAGCTTTAGTCACTGATGATGAAGTTACTGGTATAGATAACGATGTTGAATTTGTTGAGCATCGCCATGATCAATCTTTGCTTACACTATTGGCACTTAAAGCTAAATTAACACTTCCTAATGCAGGTGATGAGGTGATTCCATTGAATAAATCTATCAGCATGGTTGAGTTGTATTTTCGTGCAAAGTCCTCGTTCGTTTATAAGCTGATTTATCGAACCGTACTAGCTATTAAAGGTATAAAAAAATAACGATGAAAGTGTGTTTAGTTGACCCTATAGGAACAGGGCACCATGTTGAATATGTGAAAGCCGCACTTACTCGCTTTGAGGAACTAGGTGTTCAAGTTCACTTTATTGGCGCAGCTGATATTTCAGATGCAATTAAAGAAAATATCAATAGCTATACGGTTTTGGAGGTAGCGCAAATAACTGGTTTTCTATCGAAAGAGCGCAATAAAATAGCTTTTGTGAGGCGTGCATATGATATTGCACTTCAGCAAGAATGTGAGCTTATTCACTTTCTTTATTTAGACAGGCATATTCGCGCTTTATATTTCTCTGGCTGTATTAAGCAGTTACCTATCGTTGCGACATTGCATTGGGGCTATATGATCTCAAGTTTATGTCAAACACTTCGTCAAAAAGCGGCAGGGTTTATTGATGCTCAGTTACTTAAAAATCTTAGTAATGCAGGCTTGTATCTATGTGTACATTCAGAAAAGCTAGCATCAATGTTGCCGTGTCGACAAGGTACAGTTTCGGCAATCAATTATCCGATACAAAGTGACTATAAGTTTAATGAACAAGAGCGTAGTGAATATAGAGCAGAGCTTGATGTGGGGCAACACGAAAAGCTGTTACTGTGTTTTGGTGGCACAAGAATAGACAAAGGAGCTGATAAGGCGCTAAAGGCATTGGCGTTTCTTTCTGAACAATACAAGTTGTTAATTATTGGTGCAGAACAAGATATTCTTTATAGTGATTTAGCAACTTTGGCTAAGGAGCTTGGTATACAAGAGCGAGTTATATTAAAAAAAGAGTTTGTTGATGATGACAAAGTAAACCGAATCTTTTCAGCTGCTGATTGCTTGCTATTACCTTATGATGAGTCTTTTTCTGGACAAAGTGGCCCGTTAACTATTGCCGCTGCCATAGGGGTGCCTGTTGTTGCTTCAAAAGCGCTTGTCTTGGAAGAAACGATTACTAAGTTTGAATTAGGGAACATTCATCAATGGGGGAGAGATACTCAACTAGCGCTAACGTTAAGCAGTATTAATTCTCCTCGTAAACTTTGTGTGAAAGAGTTTCTTAGTACAAGCGGTTTCGCTGAATTTAGTCGAAGGAATGTAGCGATATATCAAAATATAACTTCTCTAAAATATGAGTAGCGTAGAATTATTATGAATTATTTGAGAGTTAACGGTTCTCAGCTTGGTCTTGTACTTTACTTTTGCGGGGTATTTATTTCTTGGCAAATTCAAGCGCTAGGTATCTTACCAAGATTCTTGGATATTGGGGTGATATTGATTTTGTCATTGGCACTAATGTTTGTAGGCAGAGTGACAACTTCTAACAATAAAAGAGATAATCTATTTATTCTTGCTGGTTTAATTATTCTTTTGCTTTATGCCCTCCTAAGTTCACTAGTCATCAATGATTATAAAAACTTAATTTGGAGCTTGTTTGGATTCGCTGCTTTTTCTGTATTTTATTCATTAAATATTGAAAAAACTAACTTAAGCTATTTGGCGTTTTATTTCGCTTTATTCTGCTGTCTTGTATATTTAGCGCAACTATCTACAAATAGTGCTTTAGCGATAAATTCGCTGGTTAGGCATACAGCGACGGAGGAAAATAAAGCATTTGGTTTAGTTTCTTATACTGCTATCGCCGCACTGTGTTTTTCTTTAGCGACTATTAATAGCTCGCTTAACTATAGAAGGTTATTTTTAATCTATCTTTTTCAAGCTCTTGTCTTTTTTCTTGTCCTAATTTCAGGGGCTAGGTCTCCTTTGTTTGGTCTTGCTCTAGCCCTGCTATATATCAACTACATATTATTTCGACATCCTATGTTAAAAAGGAACAAGGTAAATATTTTGCTCATTGGTTTTGCAACTATAGTATTAGGCGCATTTTTCTTTGACTCTATTTCCTTGCGTTTTTTTGCATTTATAGACTTTTTGAGTAGAGGTTTACTTACCTTATTTAATAGTAGTGGTTATTTTGCTGACGCTGCAGCATTGGCAAGGGTTTATCAACGAGAGATAGCGCTAAATCAGTTTGTTGAACACTTCTATTTTGGTGCTGGGTTTAAGTATTTTTGGGTAGACTTCCCTCTGCTGCAGGCATTTTCAAATGGTGGTGTTTTTTTTGGAGGGGTATATTTATTAGTTTTTTTTATTTACCCATTTAAGCATTCGATAGTTACCTTATTTTTTAATTCCAAAGCTTCTTTAGCTGGCCAATTATTGTCGTTGCTTTATTTATGTAATTCACCACGCTTGTTTTTGCATGGGCAACCGTACGATTGGCAGCATATGCTCTACGTGATACCTGCTGTTGTATATTTTGCAAGGACTCAAAAGTCAGGGTGAGCAGTGTGAGAACAAGAAAGTTATTAATTATTCAACCGTACTTAACGCAATACCGTTTACCTGTTTTTCGGGAGTTAGCGAAGTCTTTTCCGATAGCGCTGTTGGCTAGCGAATCAAGCTCATTTGGAACGATAGAGGAGGGTGACAAGGCTTTGCTGAATTATATTCCTAGCCAAGAAGTGCATTGGTTTAGTGGTAAATTAATGTGGCAAAAAGGAGTGTTAAAGAGCTTTTTACGTATGAATCCAGATAAACTGTTTATTACCGCTAACCCTCGCTACTTAAGTTCCTGGTGCTTGATACTGCTTGCAAAAATGCTTGGGAAAGAAGTCTTCCTTCATGGGCAAGGGCGATACAATAAAAGCAGATTAACAGTCCAGCAACGGCTACAATTCTGGCTTTTTTCACTGCTGAGCAAAGCCTATATTTGCTATACCGAGAGTTGCAAAAGCTCATTGCGCGATACTGCAATTTATAAAAAGTCTGCTGTGGCAGAAAACTCTATTGCTAATGATTTTCCTGTTAAAAAAAAAGATGAATTGGCAAATGGCATCTTTTTTGTTGGCCGCCTCAGAAGAGGTTGCAACTTAACATTGCTGCTTAATGCTGTTACTAAAATAAATGCGAAGCGAGAAGAAAAGCTAATTGTTCACGTCATAGGTTCTGGTGAAAATTTAACTGAATATCGGCAAAATTATCATGAGAACACTATATTTTATGGTGAAGTTTATGATCAACAAAAAGTAGCTGAAATATCACAAAAGTGCTTTGCTGGCTGTTATCCGGGTGATGCGGGCTTAAGTGTATTGCATTACATGTCGTTGTCTTTAGTGCCTATAGTACATGAGCAACTAGATAAACATATGGGGCCGGAGCCGAGCTATATTTCATCGGGCGTAAACGGACTTATGTTTAAACGTAACGACGAAGAATCATTGATTAAACAGGTCGAGCAGCTACTTGCAGAGCCTCAAAGCACAAAGCAATTACAACAAAAAGCTTTTAATACTTATATCGAACTAACTAAGCCATCTCTTGGGCAAAGGCTAGCAAAGATAATTAGCGGTTATGATAGTAATAACTGTTCTTAATTTTATCGTGTTGAGCCATTTCAGTTAATAAGGCATGCAGCTTGTTTTTTGCTCTAATGCGAACTTCTTTAAATGCTAGCTGCCTGCTTTTCCTTGCTTCGACATGAAATAGCCCATCCTTTTTAGCATGAATAATTGTTTCTGCTATCTCGTTGGCTAACTTAGCACTTTCTTTTATTGAAAAACCTTGGAGCTGTTCAATAGCTGCTTGCATGCAACCCCGTTGAGTCCCTATAAGAAGTGTGCCAGATGAAGCTGCTTCATATAACACTAAAGGTTCAGCTTCATTTTTATATTGTGTTGGAAAGATAAAGCTATCAACAGAGGAATAGAATTTATCTTTGTTTGCCCCATATAGTGGGCCTAGGTATGTCAGTTGTGGAAAATTTTTTACAGCTAGTTGAACGAGTTTCTTCGAAGCGTTATCCGCGAATGGGCCTGCAATCTCTGCGGTAAAACTGATATTTTTATCATTCAATATTCTACAAACAGAAATAAAAGTACTTAACCCTTTTTCAATACATAAATTAGATAAGTAGCCTAGCTTTAAACTTTCAGAAGTTTTTGATTGATTTAACTCCTTATCGAAAAAAGCCAAATTTGACAGTACGACAATGTTCTTTGCTTCTATTTTATAAAGGCTAGATAGTTTGGTTGCCATTCTTTGCCCTAATACAATATGTTTGGCCTTTTTTCCCGCTATTTTGTTAACAATAAAGAAAAGCTGGCTATGGGCATTAAGATAATTAAAAGAGTGGTGATGAATATATATTTTATTCATGAACAGTCGGGAAATTGTTAGATAAACAATATCGTAGACTAAGCCCTTACCGCCATTAATAGGCCTATAAACAACACCTTTAAAGTTCCACGCGGATGCGAAGCAGAATCTAATGTAACATATCAATGTGTGAAATATTTTCACCAAAGTCCAAATCTTACTGGGAAATAGTTTCGCTAAATATGAGGGTGCAGTATTAATAATGTTAGGCGATTCTTTATAGTGTCTTGTTTGATTTTTTATCGCTAAGTTAATATTTGACATGCCGTGAACTGGCGCGGGTAAATCAATTAAATAAATCAAATCAATATTCTCTCAATATTAGCTATACTGATAGCGGCTCGCATTATAGTAATTGTGTGAGAATTAAATGACTAGGCTTATCTTAATTGTTCTGTGATATTAAACTTAGCTGTCAGTTTTTTTTACAAACTGACTGGTTGAAGAAAATCTGAGGTTTTTAACCGCTTGAATTTATTGGTGATTAATTTTCGGTTTGTTTTTTGCATCATTGGTCGTGTAGTGTTGTAGCTGTTTGAAAGGAAAGTAGTTTTGAAGTCAGTATTTAAAAGTTTGTTTTTAATGCTTTTAGCCCCAGTTGCCAGTGCCAACCTTTTAGTTAATGGTAGTTTTGATGACACTGGGAGCCCACAAGAGTTTCAAAGTGTCGCGTCGGCGCATGCATCTCCAGGAACTGAACGGTACCTAGATACATTGGACGTCCATAAAAACTGGGGGATCTTTACAGGAGTTCCTGGTTGGTCGGTTATCCAAGGTGATTTTATTGAAGTGTTACATACCGGTGCTGATACAGATGCAGATGGCAATAACTTTAGTAATAACGGCGTATATGATGATGGCGACGTTAAAGCACACACTGAAGGGTTATTTGTTGAGCTAGATTTAGATCAAAGCATTAATAATCAGTCAATTAATGCGGCAATCGGACAGACGCTAATTGACTTAATGATTGGTGCTACGTACGAAATTGAATTTTATTACCAGCCTCGTACAGATATTGTTGATGACAATGGTATTGCTGTAAGCTGGTTTGATGGGGATTTGACAGGCTTTGACTCAGCTCAATCAGTGCTTGAAGTTGATGGCGAAGCTGATACATGGCAATTACGTACAGACATTGACGATAATGGCTGGTTAAAATATACAGCGCTAGTTGAAGCAACAAGTTCAACCATGTCCATTGCTTTTGCTGGTCAAGGTGGTGTTAATGGACGTGGCGGATTTATTGACTCAGTTAGTGTTACTAAGGTTCCTCTACCAGCTACGTCGCTTTTATTGCTGACATTAATCCCGCTTATCGGTCGTTTCCGTAAGTAAGCTATCACTTTAGAATACGAATAAAAGAGCAAGCTAAGCTTGCTCTTTTTTATTGTCTCTATATATTGTTTTTACATATTAACCAAAATGTTTGTAAGCAACTTAAGTAGTTGAGGTGCTTAATTTATTTCGTAAAGTCTTGTTAAGGCTAGCCAGCAATGCAAAATTTGACTCTATTTAAAGTGCCAAAGGGGTTTAGAGGGCGTAGCGCTATGACTGTCCAGCTCTGGTGGTTAGTTCAAGCTACGCTTTTTGCGTGGTCTCCTCAAATAATGTATCGCTGGCGAGCTTTTTTGCTGCGTTTATTCGGTGCGACAATCGGACGCAATGTGGTGATTCGACCGAGTGTAAAAGTCACGTATCCCTGGAAACTTTCCATAGGGGACAATGCATGGGTCGGCGATAACGTTGATTTATATACGCTAGGGGAAATAACGATTGGCAGAAATGCAGTCATTTCTCAGCGCAGCTACCTGTGTACAGGAAGCCATGATTTCCAAATAGTGTCATTTGATATTTTTGCTGAGCCGATTATTGTTGAAGAGGAGGCTTGGTTAGCAACTGATGTATTTGTTGCCCCTGGAGTGACAGTTGGTCGAGGAACTGTTGTCGGTGCGCGAAGTTCAGTTTTTAAGGATTTGCCGGAGCAAATGGTGTGTTTAGGCAACCCAGCTAAACCAATTAAAGAAAGGACACTAAAGTGAAATTGCTGTTGTTAAGCTTAAATCACGCACCAGAGTTAACGGGGATTGGCAAATATAATGGCGAACTTGTTGATGCATTAAGCGCAAGAGAGGTTACCTCCTATGTTGTTACCGCACCGCCATACTACCCAGACTGGCAGCGTCATAAAGGCTATAAAAACTGGTGGAGTTCAGAACAAGACGGAGAGTTTGTAGAAGTTTATCGTTGTCCTCTCTATGTACCTAGCAAGCCATCTACGTTAAAACGACTACTGCATTTGGCGAGTTTTGCATTATCGTCGGCCTGTCGCTTATTAACATTGCTGAGTAAAAAGCCTGATGTTGTTTTTGTTGTGCAACCAAGCCTATTTTGTGCGCCAGTAGCATTACTATACAGCAAGTTAACGGGAGCTAAATCGGTATTACATATTCAAGATTTTGAAGTTGATGCGATGTTTGGCTTGGGAATGAGCAAAAGCTCTGTGCTAAAGCGCTGGGCACAAGCATTTGAAACTTTTTTAATGAAGCGATTTGATATCGTTTCTTCAATATCCTTTAGCATGCTGGAACGCGCAAAAAGCAAAGGTGCCAAAGATAATCAATTGCACTATTTTCCTAATTGGGCGGATTTAGCCTTTGTCACTCCTTCCATATCTGGCGAATCGCTGCGCGCTCGCTGGCAGCTCGAAACAGATGATTATGTTGTGCTTTACTCTGGAAATGTTGGTGAAAAGCAAGGCTTAGAAATAATATTGGATGCCGCTCAGGCGATGAGAGATCAAACAACAGCAAACAAACCAAAGGTGAAATTTATCATTATTGGCAATGGTGCAAACCGTTTGCGCTTGGAAGAGCAAGCAAGCGTCAGAGGCCTCACTAACATCCAGTTTAAGCCCTTACAACCGTGGGAGCTCATGCCACAAATACTAGCGATGGCTGATTTGCATTTAGTCGTGCAAAAACGTGGTGCAGCAGATGCTGTGCTGCCTTCCAAGCTGACCAATATTTTATCCGCAGGAGGACATGCGTTAGTGACCGCTGAGGCTGACACAGAGTTGGGAAAAATTGCTGAAAAGTTTCCAGGTATTTATGATTGTATCGAACCAGAAAACCCAGCTTTGTTCGTTGATGCACTGAATAAACTTGCTGCCAATGGGCGTCAAAAGGCAAATATTATTGCTCGTCAATATGCAGAGCAAAATATGGACATAAACAGTATTTTAGATTCATTTACTGATCGATTAGCAAAAAGCTAAATGTCACAAATAGTAAACAATAATAACCAGTAGTAACGGATAAATAATAATGGAAAATAAGTCGCGTTAATCACAGGGGTAACTGGGCAAGATGGCTCTTATTTAGCTGAATTCCTGTTGGAAAAAGGTTATGAAGTGCATGGTATCAAGCGTCGGGCATCGAGCTTTAACACCGAGCGAATTGACCACATATATCAAGACCCTCACCTGGATAACAAAAGTTTCTACTTACACTATGGAGATCTTACTGACACTTCCAATTTAACCCGTTTATTGTCAGATATTCGTCCAGATGAGGTATACAATTTAGGGGCGCAAAGCCATGTAGCGGTCTCGTTTGACAGCCCTGAGTATACTGCTGATGTTGACGCAATTGGCACTCTCAGGCTTCTAGAGGCCATTCGCTTTCTGGGATTAGAGAAGAAAACACGCTTTTATCAAGCGTCTACTTTTGAGTTATACGGACAAGTGAAAGAAATTCCACAAACAGAAACTACACCTTTTCATCCTAGATCACCTTATGGCGTAGCCAAAATGTATGCTTACTGGATGGTCGTTAATTATCGCGAAGCGTATGGCTTGCATGCCAGCAATGGTATTTTGTTCAATCATGAATCACCTCGCCGTGGTGAAACCTTTGTTACGCGCAAAATTACGCGGGCGTTAGCCAATATTGCTCAAGGATTAGATTCTTGTTTGTATTTGGGCAATATGGATGCGCTGCGCGATTGGGGACATGCACGCGATTATGTAAAAATGCAATGGATGATGCTTCAACAAGAACAACCAGAAGATTTTGTGATCGCAACGGGTAAACAATACTCTGTTCGACAGTTTGTTGAGCATGCGGCTGATGAACTAGGTATTAGCATTGAGTGGCAAGGCACTGGTGTAGATGAAATCGCCGTTGTTAGAGCAGTAATGGCTGAGCATGCGCCAAGTGTTAAGGTCGGTGAGGTGATAGTTCGAGTTGATAAAAAATACTTCCGACCTGCTGAGGTAGAAACACTGCTAGGCGATCCATCAAAGGCTAAGAAAAAGCTAGGTTGGCAACCTGAAACTAGTTTCGAGGCAATGGTTCAGGAGATGGTACAGCATGGTTTGGCTATTGCTAAACAGCACGCTTTACTCAAGTCTAATGGATTCGATGTGAGCATGGCGGAGGAACGTTAGTGTCTATGCCTAATATTAAGCCAAAGCAACGAGTATTTGTTGCGGGTCATAAAGGCATGGTAGGTAGTGCATTGGTCAGAAAGCTAGCACTAGAGCCCAGCATAGAATTAGTAACTTGTGCTAGAAAACAACTAGACCTTACTGATCAGCAAGCCGTATTTGAATTTTTAGCTGCTCAAAAAATAGATCAAATTTATTTAGCGGCTGCGAGAGTCGGTGGTATTCATGCCAATAACACTTACCCTGCTGAATTTATTTATGAAAACCTCGCTATTCAAAATAATATCATTCACGGCGCCCACCTAGCCGACGTTGATAAGCTATTGTTCCTTGGCTCGTCATGTATTTATCCCAAACTAGCATTGCAGCCAATGGCCGAATCCGCGTTGTTAACCAATACGTTAGAGCCAACTAATGAGCCCTACGCAATTGCGAAAATTGCTGGTATCAAGATGTGCGAATCATACAATCGACAATATGGGCGGCAATATCGCAGTGTTATGCCGACGAACTTGCATGGCTCTAATGATAATTATCACCCAGAGAACTCGCATGCTATTCCTGCACTTATTCAGCGATTTCATCAAGCCAAAATACAAGGTGATAGTAAAGTGGTTGCGTGGGGCAGTGGCAAGCCGATGCGAGAATTTTTGTATGTCGACGATATGGCTGATGCCAGTGTCTTTGTTATGAACTTAGACAACAAACAATATCAGGCAAGTACCCAAGAGATGCTTAGCCATATTAATGTAGGAACAGGTGAAGATTGCACAATTAAAACCTTAGTGGAAACAGTTGCCAAGGTTGTAGGTTTTGATGGAGAAATCGTGTTTGATACTTCTAAGCCCGATGGTGCACCGAGAAAGCTAATGGATGTTTCACGACTCAGCTCTTTGGGCTGGCGTTACCAGATTAGCTTGCAAGAAGGCCTTGCTCATGCATACCAATGGTATGTTGATAACGTTGAGCAGGCCAGAAGCCACTGATATATTTTAAACCTAGGATACAGGCTAAATTTGTTAATTGTGACAATGGCTTAGCCTATTTGCTGAAAACTAATAAGCATTTTTATTCACAAAGCCTGTAAACAAGGTGTGCACTAGAATTCTTAGGTCAAACATCAGTGACCAGTTTTGAATATAAAATAAATCATATTCTACTCGTTTAGTCATTTTATCTAGCGTGTCTGTTTCTCCCCGCCAGCCATTAACTTGCGCCCAGCCAGTTATGCCTGGCTTAACTTTATGTCGCAGCATATAACCACCGATTAATGAGCGATATTCTTCGTTGTGTTCAACGGCGTGGGGGCGTGGGCCAACTAGCGACATTTCACCTTTTAGCACGTTAAAGAGTTGTGGGAGTTCATCTAATGAGGTGCGGCGAATAAAAGCGCCAACTTTGGTCACTCTGGCGTCAAATCGAGTAGCTTGTATAACTTTTCCTTCAGTTTTGGGCACTAACTGCATACTGCGAAATTTATATATGTTGATTTCTTGACCGTCTAAGCCGTAGCGATTTTGTTTAAAGAAAATAGGGCCCTTGGATGTCATTTTTACCGCGCAGGCAATCACTAACATTGGAATTGCTGTAAGGGGTAAAATCAGCAAGGTTAAAACTAAGTCTTCAAGTCGTTTAAGTGACTTACTAAATCCTTCAAATGGGGTATCAAATACGCTCAGTGTTTGCATAGTACCAATATGCTGCCAACGAGCATGGAGTAAGTTGTAAATGAAAAAGTCTGGAATAATATGCACAGTTGCGGTCGAGTCGCTAAAGCCTGTTAATATCGCTTGTATGCGATCTTCTGCCTTCATGGGCAGGGCGATGTATATATGGTCAATATCGTTGTTTTGTTTAGCGAGGGCGATTGCATCGTCGATACTTCCCAATAGCGTATGATCTTCGCTGCCGCTAAATCGGCTTGGGTCCCTGTCATCATAAAAACCAAGTAGTTCAAGGCCAAGCTCTGGGTTTTCCTTAATTTGTTTTGCCAGTTTATCGCCTGCATTGGTTAAACCTACAATAACGACTTTTTTTAGATTTAGACCTGTGCGGCGGAACTTAAATAAAATGGCGCGAAAAATTACCCGCCAAATATTTAGCGCGATTAAGGTTGAAATGAACCAAAGGCCAATTGCCAATCGTGAATAAATTGACCCCGTTTTGGTGAAGTAGGCAAGGGTAATTAGTACCGTACAAGTTAGTCCCCATACTAGGCTACTGTATGCCATCATAGTGAACGTAGTCGAAGTTCGCCATGAACGATATAGCTCAAAGGTTTGGCTAAGAAACAGAAAGCTAGATAGCGCAAGTAATAGCACTACCAGATAATTGATATCTAACGTGATTTGTTTAGTTAACAGGATGATTAAGAATAAACCTGAAATAACGACTACATCTACTAGTCGGTATAGTGCAGAGAAGCTGCTTTGAATCGTGGTAAGTAAACCATTGTACATGTTTTTGTAAAAATATTGTTATCAAGTACAGGGCTGTTTATTTTGCTTGGTGCCCACCCGTAAGTCAAAATATAAAATAAATCATGAAGATAGTGTCAAGTAATTTAACACTTCCCGCTAGCCCTTGCTACTTCAATTGTTAGCAATTGTCTGTATAATCAACAGCGTTAATATATCGGAATAATAAGAATAAAATTTAAAGGGAAAGCAATGCGCGTATTACCGTTGGCTGCAATAATGGGTAGCCTATTCGCAGGCCATGCTCACTCAGCAATCATTAGTGAAGACGATCGACAAGATCAGAGTATTGAAGTTTCTGGTGGGCAGTTCACCCCACTAATCAAAGTGTATCAGCGTTATGATGATAATGTAGCCAGCTCGGATATTGACGATATTAGTTCGTGGGCAACTATTTACGAGCCAAGTGTTAGTTACAGTAAACAGTTTGGTGAATTTGGCAAAAACAGCTATCAACTGGATTATGTTTTGGCTCACGGTGCTTTTCATGGAAGTGATGAGGACACTTACACGGATCATGACGTTTCAGGCAAAGTTAATTATGAAATTAACAGTCGTCATCGTTTTGTCCTACAAGGTGGCTATATTGACAGCCATGACGAGCGAGGTAGCCGCTTTTCTATTGGTACGGGCGAAGGGTTAACAGAGCCTGACACATATCAGCAGTTTTATACTAATTTAGAATACAACTATGGCATAGTTGAAGCGGATTTAAGGCTGCAATTTGAATATGGGCTTTTAGATAACAACTACGATGCGCGATTTGTAGTAGATGCGAGTGGTAATCCTCTAGACAGAACCCGTGAACGTGATCGCCAAACAGATCAAATGTTGGCGAAGCTATACTACCGTATAGGCTCAGCTACTGATTTAACATTTGAAGCGGTGCGTTTAGATGTGGATTACGACTTTACTCGCACACCGGAAAACGAATTATCCAGTGTTGAAATGCAATATTTGCTAGGTGTAAAGTGGGAAGCAACTGCACTAACAACTGGTTATGCGAAAGTAGGCTATAAAGACAAAAACTTTGATTTAAATTCTCGAGAAGACCATTCAGGCTTTGAGTGGGATGCGCAAGTGGAATGGGAACCGAAAACGTATTCTCGTTTTAAGTTAAGTACAGGCCGTTCAACTCAGGAAACCAATGGTGAGGGGTTCTTTGTGCCCGGACAAAATGGTCAAGGTTACTTTGTGGTAAATACCACGCATGAGCTAGCATGGCAGCACGACTGGAATAACCGTTTCAGCACCGAAGCATTGTATCGTTATAGTGAAGACATTTACGAAGGTGACATTGGTGAAATTCGTGATGACGATAACAATGGGCTCGTGTTAAAAGCATACTATGACATGTCATATTGGTTAAGCTTCACGCTTGAATACGTAAACAACGATCGCGACAGTACTCGTGCTAATTTGGAATATGATCGCGAACTAATAACGCTGGGTGTAAGAGTTGCTCTTAAATGATAAATAAGCTGTTAAAGACTTTCTGGTTTTTGGTACTAACAAGCTGGCTAAGTGTCCAGGCTCAGTCGGCCGGAGATTACCAACTTGGTTCAGGTGACACCATTAAAATCACTGTTTTTGGCCAAGCAGATCTTTCGATTGAAACCTTGTTAGATGATAGTGGAAAAATTGAATACCCGTTTTTAGGGCAAATTCAGGCGACTGGTAAAACGTTAACCCAGCTACAACAAGATATTTTGGCTGGATTGAAAGGTGACTATTTAGTTAACCCAAATGTCTCAGTCACTATTATTGAATATCGACCATTTTTTATTGATGGCGAAGTAAAACAGCCCGGTGGTTACCCTTTTCAGCCGGGTTTAACCGTTAGTAAAGCCGCAGCTTTGGCAGGTGGCTTTACTGAGCGCGCGTCGCTGTCCAAAATTTTTATTGTGCGCAGCAATGATCCAGAGCAAGCGTCGGTCAATGTTACAGCGAATGCCTTAGTGCAGCCGGGTGACATAATTACAGTTCGTCAAAGTTATTTTTAATCAATAAGATGTCTGAAATACAAGTTCATGAGCACAGCAGTGCAGATCAAGATATTCAATATTACTTACGTATTCTAACTCGTTATCGCTGGCGTATATTCAGTTTAGCATTTGTCTTAACTTTGCTGGCCACGGTATTAACGTTCACAATCGTTCCAACCTATAAAGCAACGGCAACATTGCTCGTCGAAGCGGAAAAAGCGAATGTAGTATCTATTGAAGAAGTTTATGGTATTGATTCTGGTCGCCAAGAGTACTTTTTTACACAATTTGAAATTCTAAAATCACGTCGTATTGCTCAGCGTGTCGTGGAAAAACTTAAATTAGCGACTCATCAAGAGTTTATTGTTGATGAAGACGATGATTTTTCGCCTGTTAGCGTCGTTAAACAGTTACTTGCTGTCAATGTCGGTAAGCAGCAGTCGTATACCGTTGATGAGTTACATCAAAAAACAATGCGGGCAGTCGTTGATGAGTATATGAGTCGATTGTCTATTGCACCTGTAAGAAATACTCAACTGGTAAAAATCTCATTTGAAGCCGCTTCGCCTAAATTATCTGCGTTAATCGTTAATACACATGCCGAAGTGTATATCGAAAGCCACTTGGAATCTCAATTAATGATGACCGAGCGAGCGTCGACTTGGCTTAATGAACGCTTAGCCGTGTTAAAGCAAAAGCTTGATGACTCAGAAGATAACTTACTGGCCTATCAAAACCAAGAAGAGCTGGTTGATATTGACGGTGTAAAAAGTATTGAAGCAAGAGAACTTCAAGAGCTCAATCAGCAACTATCAGTCGCGCGTCAAAAGTTGCAACAAAGCGAGAATATTTTCAATTTAATTCAACGGAATCAGGGGAGCTTAGATTCGCTAATTGCCCTACCTGACGTATTAAACCACGCGCTGATTATCAAAGTTAGCGAAGCTGTTCAAAACAGCAAAACCAAAATCTCAGAGTTAAAAGGGGTGTATGGCCCTAAACACCCAATAATGATTGCCGCACAACTTGAACTTTCTTCTGCAGAAGATAATTTAGCGAGCCAAGTTAGCCTGTTGGTATCTGGTATCAGTAACGAGTACAAAAAGCTATCAGTAGACGTTCAAAATCTGGAGATTGCTATCAAAGATAAAGGAACTCATTATCGAGAGCTTTCTAGACTAGATAGCCGCCAACAGGAATTGAAACGCGAAGTAGCGAGTAATCAGCAATTGTATGACGCCTTTTTCACTCGCTTTAAAGAAACCAAAGAAGTCGGAGAGTTTGAGTCTGCCAATGCACGTATTATCGATCCGGCTATCGCTCCAATTGTTCCTTACAGCCCGAAGAAAAAAGTTATAGTCGGCGTTACCTTTATCATGAGTATTTTACTCGGTATGGGCTTGGCATTTGTGTATGAATATCTCAATGATGGTATTCGCTCGGTTGAAGATATCGAGCAACAGCTTAAGCAGCGTATGTTAGGCTTATTACCGAAACAGAAAAAATTGAAAAGTGATGTGCTACCTTTACGCCATTATTTCGACAAAGAGCAGCATGCTTTTTCAGAATCAATACGTACATTGCGAACCAGCTTATTGTTAACGAATATTGATAATAACGTGAAAGTTGTTTCGGTAACGTCATCAGTGCCAGGGGAAGGAAAAACAACCGTATCGATTAATTTGGCTTTTGCACTTGGTCAATTAGAAAAGGTATTACTAATTGATGCTGATATGCGCCGTCCATCAGTTGCTAAGCGATTCGACTTGCCAGCCTATCAAGAAGGTTTATCTAATGTTCTAAGTGGGACTCATCGATTGGAAGAATGTGTTGTCAGCGATGAAGAGTCAGGTATTGATGTATTAACGGCAGGAACCTTGACGACTACTCCACAAGAGCTTTTGGCATCGCAAGCTTTAGCTGATTTTATTAAGAAGGCACGAGAGCAATACGATCGTATTGTCATTGATACAGCGCCGACGCAAGCAGTAAGCGATGCGATCATTATTACTCAGCAAGCCGACTCGTTAATCTATGTTGTTAAGGCGGAAAGCACGCGTCAACGTGTTATCAAGCAAGGGTTATCAAGACTAGGTGCAATGGCAGGTAGAATTGACGGTATTGTGCTTAATCAAGTTGACCTGGATAAAGCGGCTAAATATGGCGAATACCATGGCTACTATGACCAATATGGTTACAACACTGAGCAAGCCCAGAAAGCATCTTAGAAGTTGTTGACTCTTAATTAGCAGGGGGTTGTATGTATGACCTACACAGTCACGTGTTGCCTGGAATTGACGATGGTGCGCAATCAATAGATGATACTGTTGCTTTGTTGAAAGCGGCGGTTGATGACGGTATCTCGCATCTTATCGCTACGCCGCATATTCAACTTGGTCGGTTTGACAACACCTTAAGTAATATTGCCGCTATACACCAACAAGTTATCAATCATGAACAAGTAGCGTCACTTCCTATTAAGCTCGCTTTTGCTGCAGAAATTCGTATTTGTCCTGAAATTATGCTGCTTGCAAAGCAGCAAGCACTACCTTTTCTCGGACAATGGTACGGGCAAAGCGTTATGCTGCTTGAGTTGCCACACAGCCATATACCAGCAGGAACCGAGCAATTAATAAAATGGCTGATAAACCAAAGTATCATACCGTTAATAGCCCACCCTGAACGCAATCGAGATATTCAAGTTGATTATCAAAAGTTTAAACGGCTGGCAAAAACAGGTTGTTTTTTTCAACTTACCGCTTCTTCCATAACTGGCGACTTTGGTGAACGCGCCCAATCAATTGCTGAACAAATCATAAAGGATAACAAAGCTACGATAGTAGCCTCCGATATGCATAATATGAAACGCAGGCCGCCAAAAATGTCACAAGCCTATCAATCTGTTTCTAGTCTTTTTGGAGAAGAGGTTGCGAATCTATTGTTTGTTACAAATCCTCAACTAATCGCTGAGAGTATGTTTAGGTGATATCAGCATGGCCTCGTAAAGCCGGTTTAGTAGTATTATCTTTACTATTGTTATTGATGGCTTGGCAAGCAATACAAATAGGTAGAGCGAACTTAAGCTACTTAGCTGCCCACAATGCCGCTGAATATTGGCGAAAAGAGAAGTTAACACCAAGCCAAGAGTCGCTTCAATCTGCACTAATGAGTGCTCAGAAAGCTAATTCGATAGACCCAAACAATCCTCATTACTTGTTAACTGAAGCATTAATTTGGGAGTGGCAAGGTATCACCTTGAATCAAATAGAAGACTTTTCAAAAGCGAAGTTATTATATCTTGAAGCAACTCAATATCGCCCAACATGGCCAGTTACGTGGGCAACATTAGCGATTTTAAAGTGGCGGCTTAATGAATTCGACGAAGAAATGTTGTATTTCTTATATCAAGCAGAGCGTTTTGGCCCTAATCGCAAAGAAGTACATGAAGCTTGGTTGGAAATTGGCTTGCACCTTTATCAACAAAAACACCAGTATACCGCTAAATTGATTAAGCCTATTCGGAAACACCTAAGAGCTATGCTAGGTAGCCATGATAAAGAGTATCATCGCTCAGCGGTGAATATCATAGAAAGGCACCAAGCGCAGCGATTAGCTTGTAGTTGGATTCAATATGATGTGAATTTAGCAGAGCAATTTAATACCAACTTTTGCAGCTAAGCATATCTCCATTTCACCCTCTAGTTAACAATTTATAGCTCACTTTATAAAACTTGAGTGTAACCTACGCTTAAATAGATAAATTACTATCAACGAAGTGGGTGGAACCACTAATATTTATTAGTTGAGTGTTAGGTTCTCAAAATTATTGTTGTTTACTTCTTTTATATTTATAAACCTGAAAATAGCTGATTTAGATGCCACCTGTTCTATCTATGTTCAATAAATATCTGGTTTGTACATAAATAAACCGAATAAATAGAAATATCAAAAAACTTTCAAAAAGGTGTTGACGCCCAGCTAAAAATCTCTAAAATGCGCATCCACTTCCACGGGGCAGCCCAACGAAGTGTTTTGATAAGTTTAGTGAGCAAGTTTGCTAAGTAAACGGGTCAGATAACTTAGAAAAATGAGTTAAAGATTTTTTTAAAAAGTTGTTGACATCAATACTAGGGAGCGTAAAATGCGCATCCGCTCTCGCAGCTTAAGTCACACGGCAAAAGGCGCAGAGCAACCACAAAACACGAGTGCGATGTTTTGTTTGAATCGAAAGATTCAGTTCTTTAACAATTAGTTATCATGCAATTTGTGTGAGCATTCACATGATGTTGATTTTACAAATATAGCTAAGCTTGTCTTAGCAAAAATTAACTCAGTGAACTCATGCAAAAACTACTTTTATATAAGTTTACTTTTTGTCTCACTTTTTTTAAAAGTGAAATAAAGAGTTGTACAGAATTCATTGAGCCGATGCTTAGGCATCACAAACGATTTTAATTGAAGAGTTTGATCATGGCTCAGATTGAACGCTGGCGGCAGGCTTAACACATGCAAGTCGAGCGGAAACGAAGAGGAGCTTGCTCCTTTGGCGTCGAGCGGCGGACGGGTGAGTAATGCTTGGGAATATGCCTTTTGGTGGGGGACAACAGTTGGAAACGACTGCTAATACCGCATAATGTTTACGGACCAAAGCGGGGGACCTTCGGGCCTCGTGCCAAAAGATTAGCCCAAGTGAGATTAGCTAGTTGGTGGGGTAAAGGCCTACCAAGGCGACGATCTCTAGCTGGTTTGAGAGGATGATCAGCCACACTGGGACTGAGACACGGCCCAGACTCCTACGGGAGGCAGCAGTGGGGAATATTGCACAATGGGGGAAACCCTGATGCAGCCATGCCGCGTGTGTGAAGAAGGCCTTCGGGTTGTAAAGCACTTTCAGTCGTGAGGAAAGGTTAGTAGGTAATATCTGCTAGCTGTGACGTTAGCGACAGAAGAAGCACCGGCTAACTCCGTGCCAGCAGCCGCGGTAATACGGAGGGTGCGAGCGTTAATCGGAATTACTGGGCGTAAAGCGTGCGTAGGCGGTTTGATAAGCCAGATGTGAAATCCCGGGGCTTAACCTCGGAACTGCATTTGGAACTGTTTGACTAGAGTACTGTAGAGGGTGGTGGAATTTCCAGTGTAGCGGTGAAATGCGTAGAGATTGGAAGGAACATCAGTGGCGAAGGCGGCCACCTGGACAGATACTGACGCTGAGGCACGAAAGCGTGGGGAGCGAACAGGATTAGATACCCTGGTAGTCCACGCCGTAAACGATGTCAACTAGCTGTTTGTGTTCTTGAAACGTGAGTAGCGTAGCTAACGCGCTAAGTTGACCGCCTGGGGAGTACGGCCGCAAGGTTAAAACTCAAATGAATTGACGGGGGCCCGCACAAGCGGTGGAGCATGTGGTTTAATTCGATGCAACGCGAAGAACCTTACCATCCCTTGACATCCAGAGAATTTTCTAGAGATAGATTAGTGCCTTCGGGAACTCTGAGACAGGTGCTGCATGGCTGTCGTCAGCTCGTGTTGTGAAATGTTGGGTTAAGTCCCGCAACGAGCGCAACCCCTATCCTTATTTGCCAGCGCGTAATGGCGGGAACTCTAAGGAGACTGCCGGTGATAAACCGGAGGAAGGTGGGGACGACGTCAAGTCATCATGGCCCTTACGGGATGGGCTACACACGTGCTACAATGGCGTATACAGAGGGCAGCGAGACCGCGAGGTGGAGCGAATCCCAGAAAGTACGTCGTAGTCCGGATTGGAGTCTGCAACTCGACTCCATGAAGTCGGAATCGCTAGTAATCGCGAATCAGAATGTCGCGGTGAATACGTTCCCGGGCCTTGTACACACCGCCCGTCACACCATGGGAGTGGGTTGCAAAAGAAGTGGCTAGTTTAACCTTCGGGAGGACGGTCACCACTTTGTGATTCATGACTGGGGTGAAGTCGTAACAAGGTAACCCTAGGGGAACCTGGGGTTGGATCACCTCCTTATCTTGAAGTAAAACGCACCATGTTGAGTGTTCACACACATTGCATTGATAACGAACGTATAAGAAGTAACCCTTTACTAATGCAGTAAATGAGGGGCTATAGCTCAGCTGGGAGAGCGCCTGCCTTGCACGCAGGAGGTCAGCAGTTCGATCCTGCTTAGCTCCACCACTTACCATTGGTACTGGCTCGAATAAAGAGCGCACCCCGCCACGTGTTTAAAGCGGTGAGGTCGGCCTGTTTTTTTTCAAGTCTGCCCAGACCTAGTAATAGGCAAAGGTGAACTCTTGAAATGATGATATAGGTCTGTAGCTCAGCTGGTTAGAGCGCACCCCTGATAAGGGTGAGGTCGGCAGTTCAAGTCTGCCCAGACCTACCACTACTTCTTAACAAAGAATGAGAAGCCAAATTAAAGGTATCGGAATGCTGATAAATTTAATTTGGTTTTTTAAACCACGATTTAAGCGAATGTGCCTTAAATTGAGTTCTTTAACAATTTGGAAAGCTGATATATATCCCGAATATACTTCTTGTTTTACATAAGAAAAATATTCGAATGGTGATTACAGTGTCGCGCTGTATGAACCAAACCTGAAATAAGATTTTTCCTTATCTTATTTCAATCTAATTCAAGCATACTCCATTACTGTTCTTTTTTAAGGATTGTTAATGAGTACGTGAAAATGTCAGTCATACATTAGCATCAAGATTTGTCTCTTGATGACTTAAATACGAAAACTATTTGGGGTTGTATGGTTAAGTGACTAAGCGTATATGGTGGATGCCTTGGCAGTTAGAGGCGATGAAAGACGTGTTAATCTGCGATAAGCCTAGGTAAGGTGATAAAAACCGTTATAACCTAGGATTTCTGAATGGGGAAACCCAGTGGCATAAGCCACTATCATTAAGTGAATACATAGCTTAATGAGGCGAACCGGGAGAACTGAAACATCTAAGTACCCCGAGGAAAAGAAATCAACCGAGATTTCCTTAGTAGCGGCGAGCGAACGGGAATTAGCCCTTAAGCTTATGGGCGTTAGTGGAACAAGCTGGAAAGCTTGGCGATACAGGGTGATAGCCCCGTACACGAAGACAAACATAAGTGAAATCGAGTAGGTCGGCACACGTGAAATGTTGACTGAACATGGGGGGACCATCCTCCAAGGCTAAATACTCCTAACTGACCGATAGTGAACCAGTACCGTGAGGGAAAGGCGAAAAGAACCCCTGTGAGGGGAGTGAAATAGAACCTGAAACCGTATACGTACAAGCAGTGGAAGCATGGACTTGTTCTGTGTGACTGCGTACCTTTTGTATAATGGGTCAGCGACTTATATTTTGTAGCAAGGTTAACCGATTAGGGGAGCCGTAGCGAAAGCGAGTGTTAACTGCGCGTTTAGTTGCAGGGTATAGACCCGAAACCCGGCGATCTACCCATGGGCAGGTTGAAGGTTGGGTAACACCAACTGGAGGACCGAACACACGTATGTTGAAAAATGCGGTGATGACCTGTGGGTCGGAGTGAAAGGCTAATCAAGCCGGGAGATAGCTGGTTCTCCCCGAAATCTATTTAGGTAGAGCCTCGGACGAATACCATTGGGGGTAGAGCACTGTTAAGGCTAGGGGGTCATCCCGACTTACCAACCCTTTGCAAACTCCGAATACCAATGAGTACTATCCGGGAGACACACTATGGGTGCTAACGTCCGTAGTGAAGAGGGAAACAACCCAGACCGCCAGCTAAGGTCCCAAAGTCATAGTTAAGTGGGAAACGATGTGGAAAGGCATAGACAGCTAGGAGGTTGGCTTAGAAGCAGCCATCCTTTAAAGAAAGCGTAATAGCTCACTAGTCGAGTCGGTCTGCGCGGAAGATGTAACGGGGCTAAACTATGCACCGAAGCTGCGGATTCAAACTTTGTTTGAGTGGTAGGGGAGCGTTCTGTAAGCCGTTGAAGGTGTGTTGAGAAGCATGCTGGAGGTATCAGAAGTGCGAATGCTGACATGAGTAACGATAAAGGGGGTGAAAAACCCCCTCGCCGAAAGACCAAGGTTTCCTGTCCCATGTTAATCAGGGCAGGGTAAGTCGGCCCCTAAGGCGAGACCGAGAGGTGTAGTCGATGGGAAACAGATTAATATTTCTGTACTTCTTTATATTGCGATGGAGGGACGGAGAAGGCTAAGCAAGCATGGCGTTGGTTGTCCATGTGAAAGTATGTAGGCTGAGAACTTAGGCAAATCCGGGTTCTTAAGGCTGAGATACGAGACGAGGCTCTACGGAGTTGAAGTTGTTGATGCCCTGCTTCCAGGAAAAGCTTCTAAGCATAGATATAAAGGAACCGTACCCCAAACCGACACAGGTGGTTAGGTAGAGAATACTAAGGCGCTTGAGAGAACTCGGGTGAAGGAACTAGGCAAAATAGTACCGTAACTTCGGGAGAAGGTACGCCGGCTCTGGTGATGGGACTTGCTCCCTAAGCTGAGGTCGGTCGAAGTAACCAGGTGGCTGGAACTGTTTATTAAAAACACAGCACTGTGCAAAATCGAAAGATGACGTATACGGTGTGACGCCTGCCCGGTGCCGGAAGGTTAATTGATTGGGTTAGCTCTGCGAAGCTCATGATCGAAGCCCCGGTAAACGGCGGCCGTAACTATAACGGTCCTAAGGTAGCGAAATTCCTTGTCGGGTAAGTTCCGACCTGCACGAATGGCGTAATCATGGCCACACTGTCTCCACCCGAGACTCAGTGAAATTGAAATTGCGGTTAAGATGCCGTATACCCGCGGCTAGACGGAAAGACCCCGTGAACCTTTACTATAGCTTGACAGTGAACATTGCTCCTACATGTGTAGGATAGGTGGGAGGCTTTGAAACTTGCACGCCAGTGTGAGTGGAGCCAACCTTGAAATACCACCCTTGTATGCGTGATGTTCTAACCTAGGCCGATTATCTCGGTTGGGGACACTGTCTGGTGGGTAGTTTGACTGGGGCGGTCTCCTCCCAAAGCGTAACGGAGGAGCACGAAGGTTGGCTAAGTACGGTCGGACATCGTACGGTTAGTGCAATGGCATAAGCCAGCTTAACTGCGAGACAGACACGTCGAGCAGGTGCGAAAGCAGGTCATAGTGATCCGGTGGTTCTGTATGGAAGGGCCATCGCTCAACGGATAAAAGGTACTCCGGGGATAACAGGCTGATACCGCCCAAGAGTTCATATCGACGGCGGTGTTTGGCACCTCGATGTCGGCTCATCACATCCTGGGGCTGAAGTCGGTCCCAAGGGTATGGCTGTTCGCCATTTAAAGTGGTACGCGAGCTGGGTTTAGAACGTCGTGAGACAGTTCGGTCCCTATCTGCCGTGGGCGTTTGAGAATTGAAGAGGGCTGCTCCTAGTACGAGAGGACCGGAGTGGACGAACCTCTGGTGTTCCGGTTGTTTCGCCAGAAGCATTGCCGGGTAGCTACGTTCGGAACTGATAACCGCTGAAAGCATCTAAGCGGGAAGCAGGCTTTGAGATGAGTTCTCACTGGGACTTTAAGTCCCCTGAAGGGTCGTTGGAGACTACGACGTTGATAGGTCAGGTGTGTAAGGGTTGTGAGGCCTTGAGCTAACTGATACTAATTGCCCGTGAGGCTTAACCATACAACACCCAAATGGTTTTTCACGTAACTGTTCCAGACAGTTACCTGATTTACTCCATCCATGGAGTTTGTAAGACTGACAGAATAAAGAAATTCACGTACTAACGTGTGCTTGAAATGATATATACAGCATTCCGAATTGAATTTACTTGCTTGTGCAGCAGGTAAATAACAGCTTCGCCTAGCGACAATAGCGTTGTAGAACCACCTGACCCCATGCCGAACTCAGAAGTGAAATGCAACTGCGCCGATGGTAGTGTGGGAGGTCCCATGTGAGAGTAGGTCATCGCTAGGCACTTAATTGAGAAAAGCCCCTGTCTAACGACAGGGGCTTTTTCGTATAGGCAAAACACTTTAGCGGCAATAGCGTTGTAGAACCACCTGAATCTTCGGCAACTGCTCCTTGCGTTGTACTAATCACCTACATCCGTGCAATTCGTACAGGCAATGGGCTCTTGCCACAAAAAGGCAGAAATGATCGCTCTTGAGTATCCATGCTATCGCGATATTAGATCTCTTTGCACATCAAGTGTAGTGGTCAACTTAAATTGGCCACGGTTTTGTATTCAAGCCAGTATCTTTTCTCTGACTCATTTGGGGTTAAACCAGCATTGTAGTGATGCGGCCTAACTGAGCTGTAATAACCAACAATATAGTGTGTTATTTCAGCTCTAGCTTCAGTAAAGGAACGGTAACCCGTTGTGGGTATCCATTCTGTTTTTAAACTTCTAAAGAATCGCTCCATCGGGCTATTATCCCAACAATTACCACGGCGACTCATGCTTTGCTTTATCTGACAACGCCATAGCAATTGACGGTAGCTTCGGCTGGTGTAATGCGTCCCTTGGTCGCTATGGAACATCACACCTTTAGGCTTACCACGCATCTCATAAGCCATCATCAGTGCTTTGCTCGTCAATGCTGTATCAGGCGATAGAGACATTGCCCAACCAATCGGTTTTCTCGCAAATAAATCAATAACAACTGCTAAATAAGCCCAGCGATTGCCAACCCAGATATACGTAACATCACCGCACCAAACCTGATTCGGCTTAACCACATCAAACTGCTGATTGAGATGGTTAGGTATCGCCACATGCTCTTGATTTACTTTTCTATAACGGTGCTTCGGTAACTGGCAACTCACCAAGCCTAAACGTTTCATATAGCCTGTCGCCCTGAAACGTGAAATATCATAGCCACGGTCTATCGCTATCGTGGATATTGTACGAGAACCCGCTGCGCCATTACTTTCACGGTGGATTTGCTTAACGACAGCGATTTCTTTTAATTGCTTGCTATTCGGCTTCTTAGAGCGCTTATTCCAATACTTAAAGCTACTGCGATGAACATTAAATGTTTGGCAAATGGTGAATTCCGCATAGCTCTCTTTGAGTCGTTTAATTAGTTTAAATTGTTCATCGAGTCCGACATCAAGAGAGCGGTAGCCTTTTTTAGAATTTCCTTTTCTAATTCAATGCGTTTTATCTTTTTCTCAAGCTCTTTAATCTTACACTGCTCTGGTGTCATTGGGCTGGCTTTGCTGGTGATGCCTTTGCGTTCATTACGAAGCTGACGCACCCACTTATCCATTGTCGACTTACCAACGCTCATCGCTTCTGCTGCTTCTCGAACGGAATAACCTTGATCAACAACTAATTGAGCAGCTTCTAACCGAAATTCTGGTGTGAAATTACGTTTGCCTGTTCTTGTCATTTTGTCACCTAATCAATTTTATGAGGTGATGATACCACCTCTAACTAGGTGGCCAAATTTGTTATACCACTACAATTGAAGAAGGAGAAAAGCAAAGTACAAGATCAATGTCACCTTGGTCATACATCAATTTAGCTAAGACTGAGGCCATCACGGTTTTGCCAGCACCTGGAGTAGCAAGGGCTAGAAAGTGCTTACTTGATTTGTATTTAGAAATTGCAGAGTGAATGCACTCCGACTGCCAATTTCTTAGTTTCATTTATTAGTTCTCTTTTATTGATTTAATAAGTTCGTATAAAACAGAAATCTTCCCTTTTAAGATATGGTTGTTCTCCTGAACCGCCATGTAACGACCTTTTAAATCTTCATGCTGATCAGGGTATATATCTTTCAAAGCGACATACTCTTTTACCGCACCCAATCCTTCTAATAGCGCAGAATTATATTGATTTAACCGTTGAAGAAGCATTTGGGAGTAACTGACAGGTGAACTCGCACTCGCCTCTTCATACGGAATTGGCGATACCATTTCTTTTAAAATTGCGTGATCAAACAAGTCGCTTTTGGTGTAACGAGTAAGACCTTTCTTCTTGGTTGTACTTCTTGTTAACCAACCCCTTCGGGTTAATTTTAAAAGCTCTTCATAAACGAAACGACGGGATACCGTTGGGTTAAGTTCTGCATCTTGCTTTATTGCTATATATGCCGTTCTAATTTCAGTTGCAGTGAAGTGATTGACGTTGGGCATAGACAAAATTTGGATGACTGTTTTGTCTAGTTCGAATTTTTCCATGCATAAACCTCAAAAAATATAATAAAAACACCTCAAATATGCATATATGCATTGATTAGGATTATATGCAATCGTGTAAAACAACGCAATGTGGGATATTTAATCTTTTGTGTTTGAGACAATCCAATGGACGATTTTGCGAAAAAATTAGGTAAAAATATCAAGATGATGAGAGTCTTCAAAGATCAAAGCCAAGCTGAATTATCATTTAAATCAGGCTTGGATCAGAGTTATTTAAGTAGAGTTGAGAAAGGTACAGTTAACGTAACTGTAATTAAGTTATGCGCTATCGCAAAAGCACTTGAATGTGAATTAACAGAACTACTGCCAGAAATAGATAAAACCAGTGCACTTTAAATTTCCTATTTACGCCACTCCTAAAATCAATACAACACAATTTTACTAAAAACATACCTCCTAAACAGTCAATTTCGATCACAAATAAATTGCACCATCCAAAAGATGCAAACTAAGTGTTGACTTAATAATCATTCCTCGCTATCTTTAATGCATCATTTATATGGTGCAATTAATAATGAATAAAACATTATCTGATATTGCGATTGTGAAAGCAGGCCACCCTTTTAGGGGAAAGATACCTGAAGACACGGAAGGTAACGCTTATGCGGTACAGATCAGGGATATTGATAACGATGGGATCATACAGTGGCATCAACTCATTCGCACAAATATTACGGGGCGTAAAACACCTGACTGGTTACAAAAAGGCGATGTGCTGTTTGCGGCTCGTGGTGGTCGTAACTTAGCAGGTTGTGTTGGCGAGATTAATAAACCAACGGTTTGCGCACCCCATTATTTTTTAATTCAAGTAACCGATAAATCAGTGTTACCTGAATTTGTAGCTTGGCAGCTAAATCAAGATGGTGCCCAGCGGTATTTTGCAAACTCTGCTGAAGGAAGCGCACAAACGAGCATTAGGCGAGCTGTATTAGAAGCAACTCCACTTGTGATTCCAACTATCGAAAAGCAGCGAGCTATCGTCGAGTTTGATAACAAAGTTAAACAGGAAAAACAGGTGCTAAATGCTCTAATAGAGAACAGAGCGAAACAGATGCAAGGCATAGCTAAAGAATTATTAGGCTCTGATTATCAGGGCTAAACAGAATTAAAATTAAGGACTTAAAAGATGACGACGACACAAATAAATCAAGACGAAATTAATAAGGCGGTATGGGCTGCCTGCGATACCTTTAGAGGCACGGTAGACCCCTCTATTTATAAAGATTTCATCTTAACCATGCTGTTCTTAAAGTATATCTCTGATGTATACCAAGATGAATACGACAAGCTTGTAGAGCAATATGGAGACAATCCTGAACTAATTCACGCAATGATGGCAAAGCAACGCTTTGTATTACCTTCAGGCTCAAGCTTTTGGGATCTATACGAGAAACGTCACGAAGCTGGTAACGGCCAGCGTATAGACCAAGCACTACATGCTATTGAAGAAGCAAACGGCACTAAGCTAAAAAATGTGTTCCAAGACATTAGCTTTAACACTGATAAGCTAGGTCAAGAAAAGCAAAAGAACGACATTCTACGTCACCTGCTAGAAGACTTTGGTAAAGACATTCTTAACTTACGCCCAAGTCGTGTTGGCTCACTCGATATTATCGGTAATGCCTACGAATATCTAATTAAGCACTTTGCCGCAGGTAGTGGTAAGTCGGCTGGTGAGTTCTATACACCACCTGAAGTATCAGACTTATTGGCAGCTATTTTAGAGCCAAAAGAAGGGGATGAAATCTGCGATCCAGCTTGTGGCTCAGGCTCACTATTAATGAAGTGTGGCGCAATGGTACGCAAGAACTCAGGTTCTAAAAAGTACGCACTATACGGGCAAGAAGCTATCGGCTCTACCTGGGCACTCGCTAAAATGAATATGTTTCTTCATGGTGAAGATAACCACCGCATTGAATGGGGCGATACCATTCGCCACCCTATGCTTTTAGACAAAGAAGGTACTGGTTTACTTCACTTCGATATTGTTACTGCAAACCCTCCTTTTTCACTCGATAAATGGGGCTTTGAAGGTGCGGCTAATGATGAGTTTGGTCGTTTCCGCCGTGGTGTGCCACCTAAGACCAAAGGTGACTACGCGTTTATCAGCCATATGATTGAAACATTGAAGCCAGAGTCAGGACGCATGGGGGTGGTAGTGCCACACGGTGTACTATTCCGCGCATCATCTGAAGGCAAAATCCGTACACAACTTATTGAAGAAAACTTACTCGATGCAGTGATTGGCTTACCAGAAAAGCTATTTTTTGGTACTGGTATTCCAGCGGCGATTCTTATCTTCAAAAAACATAAAGTTGACAACAATGTATTGTTTATTGATGCGAGTCGTGAGTTTAAGTCAGGTAAAAACCAAAACCAGCTAACTGAAGGTAATATTCAAAAGATTATAGACACCTACAAAGCCCGTGAAAACGTTGACAAATACGCTTATTTAGCAACATTTGATGAAGTTAAAGAAAACGACTTCAACCTTAACATACCGCGTTATGTTGATACCTTTGAAGAAGAAGCTGAGATTGATTTAGTGGCTGTTCGGAATGAACGTGTTCAACTACAGAATGAGCTAAAAACTCTAGAAGCAGAAATGGAAGGCTATTTAAAGGAGTTGGGTTATGGTGCCTAATGGTTGGAAACTTGGAGTAATAAGCGAACTTGCTGATACTGTTATGGGTTACGCTTTTAAGAGTGCAGACTTTACTAAAACAGGTATTCCGCTATTAAGAATGGGTAACCTTTACCAGAACACATTGAGTTTTGAGCGTAGTCCTATTTATTTACCTGAATCATTTAAAAACGAATATGAAAGATTTCTCGTTAAACCAAACGACTTGGTAATGTCCATGACAGGGACTATGGGTAAAAGGGATTATGGTTTTACCGTTGAAATTCCTGAAGGTGCCCCTTGCTCTCTGTTAAACCAGCGAGTAATTAAATTTGTACCAAAGCATGAATCTAGCTCTGGTTTTTTGCTGAACTTATTGCGAAGTGAAATAGTGTTATCGCGTTTATATGCAATTCCCGGAGGAACTAAGCAAGCTAACTTGTCTGCTAAACAAATACAAGAGCTGCCTGCTCCTATTCCGCCACTTCAAGAACAACACAAAATAGCTAAAATCCTATCCACTTGGGATAAAGCGATAAGCACCACAGAGTGCCTAATCGACAACAGTAAGCAGCAGAAAAAAGCGCTGATGCAACAACTGCTGACAGGCAAAAAGCGTTTGCTTGATGATTCAGGTAAACCATTTGAGAGTGATTGGGAAGATACCTTATTATCTGATTGGCTTGTCGAGTTTAAAGAAAAATCCATAAAACAAGATCAGCATCGTGTCTACACCTCTTCTAGAGCGGGTTTAGTACCACAAGACGAGTATTTCGGAAACTCTAGGATAGCGGATAGAAATAATATCGGTTTTCATGTGCTTCCTCCTGAGCATATTACTTATCGCTCTCGAAGTGATGACGGTTTTTTCACTTTCAATCTCTTTAAAAGTAATGAAAATGGGATTATCAGTCATTACTACCCTGTTTTTTCTACCAAAGGAAATAATTCATTTTTCATCGCACTATTTGAGCAGTTCCGAGGTGTTTTTGGGAAGCATAGTGTTGGTACATCACAGAAGGTTCTGTCTTTAAACGCTTTAAGAGGAATTAAATTAAAGATTCCAGCAAAAGAAGAGCAACGAAAAATAGCTACTGTATTAAACTCTGCTGAGAAAGAAATACAGATTTTAGAACAACAACTTGCTGACTTAAAACAAGAGAAAAAAGCTTTGATGCAGCAATTGTTAACGGGCAAGCGCAGAGTAAAAGTTAATAATTAAGGAGGATTTATGAGCCTAAAATTTACAGGAACATTTCAGGAACTTCAAAGTAAGCTTGCTTCGCTTAGCGGTCAGTGGGATGACTCACAGTCAAACAAAAAAGTTCTCCGTTTAGGCACTGGCATATTAAATTGGTTTGAGTCTACGGGCACGATTCAATTTCAAGGCAGAGGTACTGATAAAGAAAAATTGGTGAGTCAAGTTCCTCATTTGATTTACCCAGAGCAATTTGAGCAGAAAGAAGTTGTTGTCGCGCAAAATACGGATAGTTCATTAACTCAGGATATACCTGATAGCGACCTCACAATCGAACGAAAATACCTTAACTCAAAGATCAATGATAGCGAGTTAATTATTGGAATCGTTAGCGCTGTTGGAACAGAATCGAAGCGAGTCATCGATCCTTTGAAAGATAGATTACAAGGCTTTGGCTACAGCGTTGAAGAAATTAGGGTTTCAGGAATATTACCTGCATTCTCTAATGAAAGTGCTCATGAATATGAGCGTATAAAGCATTATATGGCTTCAGGTGATCAATTACGCAAAGAAACCGAAAATAATGCTATTTTGGCTGCGGGAGTAACTAAACAAGTTTCTACACAGCGTGACAGTCAACTAACCAAAAAAGCTTATATTGTTAACTCTTTAAAGCACCCTAGCGAAGTAGATTTACTAAGAAAAGTATATGGTGACGGTTTTTATTTAATAGGTATTCACGCTGATGAAAAAAGACGACACAAATACCTAACTGCCGATAAAGGCTGCACTCAAGAACAGGCAAGTGAATTAATAAAAATAGACGAAGATGAAAGCTTTAGTTATGGTCAAAAAACCAGAGATACTTACCACCTATCTGATTTTTTCTTAAACTTAGGCAAAAATGATGACCATGTTAAAAATCGACTTCAGCGGTTTTTGGAACTCATTTTTTCACACCCATATAAAAACCCAACATTTGATGAGTTTGCGATGTTTATGGCGTTTAACAGTTCAGTGCGCTCTGGCGACCTGTCTCGTCAAGTAGGGGCTGTTATTAGCCAAAATAATCAAATTATAGCAACAGGCGCAAATGATGTTCCTCGTTCAGGCGGAGGGTTATATTGGGCTGAGGCAGATCCTGAAACAGGAGAAGTAAACGATCACCCCGATGGAAAAGATTACACTAGAGATGGTGACTCGAATAAACAAGCTCAAGCTGAAATTGTAGAAGAAATAGCTAAAAAACTACTTGATGGTGGAGTGGTAGAAGCCGATAAAGAAATTGATTTAACGCAGGTTTTAAAAGGTAGTAAGATTTCCGATTTAACTGAATTTGGCCGTGTTGTTCACGCTGAGATGGATGCTTTATTATCATGTAGTCGAGCAGGCATACCTACAATTGGTACAACCCTTTATTGTACAACCTTTCCATGTCACAACTGTGCAAAGCATATCATTGCAGGCGGGATGAAAAGAGTTGTTTATGTCGAGCCATATCCGAAAAGTCGCGCACTTGACTTTCATTCAGAATCAATTCAATTGAGGTCTGAATTTGATACATCTCAACAAGATAATAATTTGATTGCGTTTGAACCATTTATTGGTGTAGGCCCAAGAAGGTTCTTGGATCTATTCTCTATGAGTTTAGGAGCAGGTTCAAAGTTAAAAAGAAAAGATAAGCAAGGTTCGACCCTTGAGTGGGATAAATCTCAGGCACCGATTAGAACACCTTTGGTTCCAAAATCATACATTGAGATTGAAAAGTCTGCTGCTGAAATGTGGGATGAAAATTCACAACCAGCAACTCCTTTTTAATTATTCAGGAGTGCATGACAAATGACTAATGAAATCGCAAATTTTAAAGAAGAATTCAGCTCTAAAATTCCCGCGCTGACCTTGCTTAGTAAACTTGGTTACTCGTTTATACCACCTAGTAGCTGTGAAGAAGTTAGAGGCAATTCTGTAACGGGAAAATCAACAAGCCAAGTGATGTTGTTGCCCGTTATGCGTGAGTTTTTGAGCAAACAAACGTTCCCGTTTGCAGGTAAAGACCATAAGCTATCAGATGCTGCAATCGATAAAATAATGCATGACCTCAGCCCTGCTATGAACGAGGGCTTAAAAGGTGCGAATGAAAAGCTCTACAATGCCATGATGTATGGCGTTGGGGTTACTGAGTTTGTTGATGGTAAGAAGGCATCACCAACCATTCAGCTTATCGATTGGCAAACACCTTCAAATAACTTTTTCCATTTTACTGAAGAAATGGTGGTGCAAAACAGTGAAGGCACAGGAAACCGTATTCCCGATATTGTTTGTTTTGTTAATGGCTTGCCTTGGGTGGTGATTGAAGCAAAGCGTCCTGACTCTTCAACTGAAGGAAAATCAACATTAAGCGAAGCGGTCTCGCAACAAATCCGAAATCAAGGCCAAAAAGAAATCCCACACCTGTTTGCTTACAGCCAATTACTGCTCGCAGTGAATGGACATGAGGGCTTGTACGCCACCTGTGGCACGCCTGAAAAATTTTGGGCGAAATGGAAAGAAGAAGAAATCATTGAAGCCGAGTTTATTCGGTTAAAAAATGCAGGTTTAAGCACCGAGCAATTGGATGCTATTTTCAACCACCGCCCAGCCGCAGCCAAAGACGAGTATTTAACTTTATTGGCAGGAGGCGACCTTGCGGTGACAGATCAAGACAGGCTAATTGTTAGTTTACTGAGACCAGACCGCCTTCTTGAAATGGCCCGTTTATACACTTTGTTTGACCAAAAAGCTGGCAAAATAGTGGCGCGTTATCAGCAGGTGTTTGGCATTAAAGCACTGATAGAGCGTATTACTAGCTTTGATGAAACGGGCGAACGCCCAGGTGCACGCAACGGTGGTGTAATTTGGCATACCACAGGAAGTGGCAAGTCATTTACTATGGTGTTTTTATCAAAAGCACTTATTTGGTTACGAGAACTTTCACAATGTCGCGTGATTATTGTAACTGACCGAGTTGACCTTGAAGATCAGTTAAGCCGCACTTTTGCCTCAGGTGGTGTACTCACCGAGCGCGATAAAAAAGATGCTATGGCAACATCGGGCAAACGTCTTGCAGAGCAAATTGGTAAAGGTAATGAGCGAGTTATCTTCTCAATTATTAACAAGTTTGGTTCAGCAATTAAATATGATGAATGCTATAACGATAGTCCGAATATTTTGGTTTTGGTTGATGAAGGCCACCGTAGCCAGAACGGTGAGAACAACATTCGAATGTTGCAAACTTTACCTAAAGCTGCGTTTATTGCTTTCACTGGTACGCCGTTGCTTAAAGACGATAAAACTGAAAACAAATTCGGCTCGATTATTCACTCTTATACTATGCAGCAAGCGGTTGAAGATAAAACGGTAACACCGCTGCTTTATGAAGAGCGTATTGCTGATCTTAATGTGAATGACAAAGCTATTGATGCCTGGTTTGACCGAATTACAGAAAAGCTCACGGAAAAACAAAGAACTGATTTAAAGAAGAAGTTTTCTCAGAAAGGTCAGATCTATCAAACAGAAGGCCGAATTGAGCTAATTGCACACGATATTTCTGATCATTTCCAAAACTTTAAGCAACAAGGTTTAAAAGGCCAACTAGCATGTGATTCTAAAGCCTCTGCAATTCGCTATAAGGAGCTTTTGGATAAAATAGGTAAAGTTACATCAGTTGTTGCAATGTCTCCTCCTGATACGCGTGAAGGGCACGAGGCGGTTGATCAAGAAAGTAAAGATATTGTTCAAAACTGGTGGAAGAACAATGTTGCCGAAATGTATGGGCAGGACGAGAAAGAATATACTAAAGCAATAATCAAAGACTATGGCCGTGATGATGGCCCTGACATCATGATTGTTGTAGATAAGCTTCTTACTGGGTTTGATGAGCCTAAAAATACCGTACTTTATATCGACAAGCCGTTAAAAGAGCATAACTTGATTCAAGCTATTGCTCGCGTAAACCGCTTACACAGTAAGAAGCAATTCGGCTACTTAATTGATTATCGTGGAATTTTGAAAGAGCTTGATATGACGATTGAGAAGTATCAAGAACTTGCTGAGCGTAATCAAAATGGCTTTGATGTTGATGATCTTAAAGGTTTGTATAACCGAATGGATACCGAATATAAAAAGCTACCAGGTTTGTACAACGATCTGTGGGCTATTTTTGATGGTGTTGCTAACAAAAAAGATCATGCCGCATTACGTCAAGCACTTGCACCTAAGATTGAGGATGTTCAAGGTCAGCTTTTAGATAAAAACCTTAAAAAGCGCGATGAGTTTTATGCTGCGTTAACGGCCTTTTCTAATTGTATGAAAGTAGCTTTACAGTCAGCGACTTTCTTCGATGATAAAAGTTTTGATAATAAGCGCGACCACTACAAAGAAACGCTTAAAATGTTCGTTAACTTGCGTAAGCAAGTACGTGAAGATGCTAATGAAACCGTAGACTATGACGAATATGCTGAAGACGTGCGTCAGTTGTTAGACAAGCATATTGCAGGCATTGAAGTAAAAGAGCCTGATGGTGCATACCTAGTTGGCAATTTAGGCAAAGATGTGAAACCTGAAGATCTAACTGACGACGAAGCTCGAAACCAAACGGATAAGATCACGGGCCGTATCACTAAAATGATCGAGCAAGATTTGGCTGATGATCCTTATGCGCAAGAATATTTCTCAAACTTACTCAAAAAAGCGATAGATGAAACCAAGGCCATGTTCGATGCGCCAGTGAAGCAATACATGCTATTTGCCGACTTTGAGCAAGAGGTTAAAGAGCGCAAAGTAGAAGGTATGCCGAGTGAGTTTACTGATACTGACGGCAAGCTAAACAAACATGCCCAAGCATATTTTGGATTATTTAAACAATTATTCGAAAAAGACGCTCACACAGGCAGTGATATTGATGAAGATAAACTTGTGAAATATGCCTTCGACATTGACGAAGTAGTTAAGACCGCAGTAGCAGAGTTTTCAATTAACCCAAGTGAAATTGAAAACGCTATTAGCGTAAAACTACTACCTATGCTATTCGCTGACTTCGGTATTGAGAATGCTCAAAAGCTTATTGAAGAGGTACTGAAGATCACGCGATTAGGGCTTTCTCGTCAATGATAGTGAAATTGTTGTTTTAAATGAGTGAAATAAACAAAACTACGCAAGAGCAAGGCGTATTTATGTACGGTGATGAGGTTATTAACTATGACATCATTCGCCGTACCTTTGAAAGAAATGATGCCAAGTCAAAGGCAAGAAAAGTCATCATCAAAGTGCACCCTGACCAACGTGTAGTTGCAACTGTACCGCATGACGCGACACCGGAATCTATTCGAGAGGCAATGCTAAAGCGTGCTCGATGGATCTGGGAAAGCATTAGTGAGTTTTCAGCTCAACATGAGTATGTAATGCCACGGCAATACATTAGCGGTGAAACCCAGTTTTATCTTGGTAGACGCTATGTTTTAAAGGTGATTGTTGACGGTGAACAAGTACCAAATGTGAAGCTTCATCGAGGAAAATTAACCGTCACCCTCAAAAAAGATAGTGATGATCGGGTGGTTAAAATTAAAGCACTTTTGAATAAGTGGTACACCCGTCGGGCCGACGCTATTTATCATGAGAGGTTACAAGCAATGTTACCCAAAGCGTCATGGGTAACTGGCTTGCCGCGCTTTCGAATAATGACGATGAAAAAACAATGGGGAAGCTGCTCAACAAAAGGCAACTTGATGCTAAACCCCCACCTTGTTAAAGCCCCAAAAGAATGCATTGATTACGTAATTTTGCACGAGCTTTGCCACATCGCTGAACATAATCACAGCGACAAGTTCTGGCGCTTGCTAACGCAAGTGATGCCTAATTGGAAGGAAGTAAAAGCTAAGTTAGATGACATGGCAGAACTTTATTTGAATGAATGACAAGATAAGGAATTAATATGAATAATCATCCTTAGAAAGAAGAGTAAAGGCGCTAGGAATTCTTAAGTTAAATGTAAAAACATTGGAATGTATGCTGTTGCTAAATTGTGACTAAACCTGAAAAGGTGATTTTAATAATTCAAATCTATTTGGTTTTTTTACCGCATTAATTGCGACTTTCAGTTTACCTGCAACTAAAGTAAGTTTTCTTGAGCGAGTGATTGCAGTATAAAACATACTTCTATCTAAAAGTTTACTGCTTTCGATTGCGCAAACAACTGTTGTGTCGTACTCAGAACCTTGGGATTTGTGTGTTGATATTGCGTAGGCTAACTGTAGGCCAAGCTCCCATGCGGTTGATTTAGTAATTGATATTTCTTTGCCATCAAACACAATATTGCAGCATATTTCCCCGTGTTCTTCTGAGTAGTAAACCGAGCTAACAATACCTGTATTTCCGTTGTAAAGGTTTATGTCATACAAGTTCTGATTAACAATTACCCAATCATTTTTCATGATCTTTAACTTGCCTAGAGACATGAAAACTTCTTGATTAGTTTGAATATTGCTTTGTATGAAATTATTGATAAGTCTAGCGGAGTCTTTACGGGACTCAGTAACATGTGCAGTTACAACTTGAGCATTAGGCATCAGTTGCTTTACTTGCAACAATCTATTGAATAGCTGAGTTTGGTCGTCACAAGGCAACAGGTAGACACCTTCAGTTTCACCTCTCCATTCTTCAAGCTTATGTAAGTTGCCAGATCTAACCCCCATTGATACTTTGTGAAGCATTCCCGTGGCCTTTGTTCTGTGTACTTCCCTGAGTTTGATAATCTTTATTTTATCATTATCACTGTTAACTAAGCGGTGAAAGAAAAGTCCAACTCCTACGGGGGATAATTGTGCTCTGTCTCCCACCAGTAGCAAGGAGTAGTCGATATCTTTTAATGACTTTATTAGTCTGTAAATCAGCAGTATATCTACCATTGAAGCTTCATCAATTATAATCCTGACTTTTTCATTTTGAGCTAACTTTTTTCTTTTTACTTTTTCAATAAAGCTATGTATGGTAAATGCTTCTGCACCTTCACCAATAGATTGTTTTGCTCGTTCCTTAGCTTTTCCTGCAAGAGCAAGAACATAGCTCGTTTCGGGTTTCGAAACGGAAACTACACCTTCCAAAATGGTAGTTTTTCCGGTGCCGCCATAGCCATCGATTATTACTAACCTGTTAGTAACAGCCCCTTTAATAGCTTCCAATTGTGCGTTTGTTAAATAGAACCCATCTCTTGTGTAAATTTCTTCTTTGAACACATCGATTGAAGAATTTACATCAATAAAAATGTCTTCTTGTGAAGGATGTTCAAGTAATGAGCGTATTTCCTTTTCGACTTCATATTCGATATAGCCAATCGAAGAAAGTTGGTAGTATTTGATCCCCTTATAAGTAACATGACAAATTGCTTTTTTCTTGAGTGCAGCCTTTAAAGCATTTATCGCTGTATCATAAGACCCAAGCTCTTTTTCCAAATAGGCTACAATGTCTTCTCTTCTGCAAGCGGTATGAGCCATACCTAATTGTTCATAGAGACAGTATTCAACTAGACCAATTAGCCGCTTTGGATCGTCTTGTTCTATTCCTAGTTTTGCTGCCGTTCTTTCAATGCTGTGCCAAATATTGGGAGCGATATCATAAAAAGCGACTAGAGAATACGGATTGGACTCTAGACGAGATACTGTATTGTAGCCACAGACCTTAAGTAAAGGCTTTGCAACGCTCAATGGAATACTATTTTCTTTCAAAAATTGAAGTGTTTCGAAGTGGTTTTTCAGGGCTTGCCAATTTCGGCAAAGCAATTTTGCAATGTGTTCGCTAAGCAGGTCAGTTAAGTGCTGCCATTTATTGTTATTGAGCAGTGTAATTAATGCTTCAGCACCAATTCCATGCTCGCCTAGTAGCTTGTCTATTTTAGCTTTACCCAGACCAAAGCCCCTGAACCTATGGTGTTTTAGAAGATGCCATCGTAATAGCTCTTTAGTTAAAACAGATTTGATTTCGATAGGGTGACATTCTGTTAAGTCGATATAGTTATTGTATTCATCGCTATTTACTTTCTGACCTGTTATTTCCCATACTTCCCCCGTAGCAGGTGAGCGTGTCGCAATTTGATACGGAACCTTACAAACTAGAGTTTTTCCGCCTTGAATAGGTTTTCCTGAAAATATATATCCACCGTAAGAGCCTAAACTTACAGAGGTGACTCTAATCTTATGGTTCAGCATAACTGAACGACCTTCCATTTTCAGACATTTCTTTATAGCGCTCATCAGATTCTTGTTGAATATTGGACACTTTGAACTCTAATTCTTCTACTTGCGCTCGCAACTTCTCAATCTCTGCTGTGGCTTGCTCTAAGGACTTCAATAATCTGCTATTTTCTTTTTTAACTTTTTCAGAAATATCGTTTAGAAGTGATTCTGGATTTTTAGGTGTATTTTGGCTTGTACCAACGGTTTTAGCATCTTCTTGAATAATTTGAGATAACTTTTTATTGGTATTTCCCATTATTTTATTAGTGTTTTCACTAAACCATTGTCTACGATTTCCACATTCTTTTGCCACGATAGTGAAGTTAATATCACCAAAGTTATTGCAAGGAAACTTTTCACCAGAGCTTTTGAGGGTAGTTACATAGGCTTGATAACGTTCAAATGGCGTTTTTTTAGTCATTTACGTTACCTATATGTTTAAAGTAGGTTTTTGCAAATTGAGAAGGCAACTTCCCGTGTAAATCATCAGCCATGTTGATGATGGTGTTGTTCTCTTTGTCTATAACAACAATGCCTTCGGTAGCTTTGACCAAAAAGTCAATTACACAGATGAGATCATCTAAGTCTTGTTTTAATTCTTGCAAAGAATTACTGTTTTCTATGCTTGTAGAGCTAAGTTTGGCTTCTCCAATTGCCTTAATTAAGGCTTCATTCTGTAAGGTTAAGTTGCTTATTTCGCGCTCAAGTTCTTCCCTTTTTTCCATATCAGAAAAGCTATTAAGTGCCTTAGCTTTTATTTTATCTAAATCGCTATGCTGGTCATCACCATAGTGGAGATAATAGATTGGCCCAAGCTCATTCCAATAAGGACTGTTAGCAATTGTGCGCCTAGAGATTACTTTCATATTTACTGGAAGATCTTCATTGAAAACCTCCGCACACATTTCTTGAAACTTAGTTTTATTTTTGAAATGTATGAGATCCAAGTAAGACTTCATTTTTGGTATGACAATTTCTTGTATTCTTTGAAGCCGAGCCTGTATTCTAGCTTCTTGAGAGGTCTTGAAGCGATTTTCTCCTTTTTTTGCTCCTTTAGTCATTACATTCTCCTTTGATGCTACTAGGGAGGCTTATAGTGTGCTGTAAGGTGTCTGGAATTACAGCTTTTTGCTCTTCTAAAGCTTTTGGCAATTGATTAACACTGATCCCCGTAATATCACATATTCCTTTAATGATACCTTTAAATTCGGATATTAAGTTTTTTCCAGTTGGGATATCAGATATTAGTTTTTGAAATTGCCCAGACTGCACAAGTATTTTATTGCGGAACAGTGAAACTTTTGCTCTTAATTGAGGAGTTAAAAACTCTTCACTATTAAGTGCCTCTTCAATTCGAACTAAGGTATTTGTCAACTCGTTGGAAGATTTCATCGACTGGAGTTTTTTCGTTAGAAATTCTGGTTTAGCGACTAGCCACTTGTCTTTGTGCTCCAAGCTATGGGCCATCTGTTCAAGACATGTAGCAGTAACGGTCCAAGCAGAAATTTCATTTGCATAAAACTTTTTGAGAGCAATCTCTCCTCGATATATGGATAGATCAGAGTTGGATTCTTTAGCTGAACTGATTATTTCCTCTAGTTCGGCAGATTTATCAGCGTATGCTCTTATTTTTGCCGCAATAGCTGGCAGATGATCTACTGTTTTCAAAGCATATGGACAACTACCGCAATTTTTGAATTCCTTTAATTCTGTATTTTCAATGTCAGAGGGGCATTTATTAGTAAAGGGGCACATATGTGTTGAGTTAAACGCAATGATTTCATGAACATCTTTATTTTCTCTAATATCATCCATAACTTTATTCAGTCCACTTTTTATTCCCGTGCCAAATGAAATTCCACCGAAGTCTTTTAATGCACCTAAAGGATCTGTTTTCATTGCGCTGGTTAGCGCAGAGTGATCACTTTTCGCATCAATAAACATAGGGCTTATAAAGTCTTTAAATTCTTCGTCTTGAGCTTTTTGTTGGTTATCTACCCAACTTTCATTTAGTTTGGCGTAGTAAAGGACATGCGCGTCATTTGAATGGCCTGTTATTCTTTGAATCACACTTGGAGGAAGCATTGTAATATTATCTGTTACTACCTGAGATCGCATACTGTGAGGTGTGTAATTTGTAGAAGTAGTTCTCCATTTTTTCATACACCCTTCAAGGCTGTCACAGTCGCTAATATCTAGTGGTGACACATATCCTATTTGCTTATAAAACCATGAAAAACCGATTAAGAAATTTTTAAAGTGTCTTCTGAAAGTATCGTCACTGACTACAGAAAAGTTGTCAGAAGTTGTGCTTGCACTATTTGCTGTAGCAAATAGTGGAGTAATGTCTTCAAACTCTGAGTTTTCAAAGTGGTCATAAGGTATTGGGCAGTCTTTCCCTGTGAGATATTTATTCCGCCATCTTAATTGCCTGTCGAGTATTCCTATGACAGATTCGGGTACATCGGCTACCCATGCCCCATGTGATTTATCTGTATTCACATATAGTTTGCTGGGCACGTATGATCTCTCTTGAAAGTCTACTCTTTCAACTTTTTCATCGTACAGGTTTTTGTCCAGCCACCTGAGATGCATATGGCGTATTCCTGTTTCAGCCATAACTACAGCTAGGTGAATAAAGTGAAGCATAAGTGACGTTTGGGTTAATTGACTATCTTTTGAATTATGTCCAAAAAGAGGGGAAACAAACTGCCTAGGAATCCTATCTATTGGCTTATATTGACCTTCAATATAAACCAAGGGCTGAAACCCTGTCGAGGCAGGTTCAATGCTTTGTAAATCGTTATTACCCTTTGTTAAAAAACTATCTTTATTGTCATAGCTTTCACTAATAAACCAAAGCCACTCAGCAATACCATACAAATAAGATAAAAATGCAGCGAAAACGTCTTCGTCAACGACTTCTTTGTTGGTTCCTTTCTGCCTACCAACGATTGGCAGATCTAATTTCTTTGAAATGGGATTTGAAAAACCTTGTTCAATTAGTGATACGTAGTCGAAAAAATCACTAACTTTACTGAACTGCTCTCGATAATGTTCTTTTCCTACACCATTTTTAAGAGCTTCTTTAATCAAGCCAATGTGGGCTTCTCTATTGATATCACGAATTAATGGTACTGGTAGTTCTTGTGCAATGAGCTTTTTTAAAACTTTACCGATAGCGAGAGAGTACGAGTAATACGATTTAGTCCCTTTATCGTACAGTTGTTTAACAAAGTCATTGCTAATCGTTGCCCAATTTTCAATATTAGGGTTAGACTCGATGACAAGTGGAGGAAAGTGTTCAACTGATAAATCAGGTGATGTCTTGTAACTAGTTTTACCAAAAGCTCCACCAGAGGACTTATCATAAACATCAGCAATGGTATATCGAACTTTGTCTGGCAACATGTCTATAAGAGCTATGTACCAGTCCACAGTTCTTGGCGTTTTTTGTTTGGGGGAGTTATTCATAAGGCTGAGAAGATCTGGTGTTATATCCTCAACTACCCATGCTGCACAGGCTCTAATATATCTATGTGCATACCAGTTTAAGTTTGTAAGGGATTTTTCACTGATATATTCCGTAATATTTTGACTTTTTAACTCTGAACAAAATGGCGAGCGAATATACCTTAACAACTCAGGGTAAGCATCAAAAGCCCATTCATACTGTTGTCCTTGACTATTGCGTAGAGTTGGAAGTGGACTAAATGAAACGGGAATAAGCAATAATTTTGAAACCCAGCAACAATGTATAAATAGCTGAAGATCTCGCTTTAATGCTCTTGCATGGTTTTGCGTTATAGGTTTATGTTTGGCTTCTTGAGGTAAGAATTTGACTACCTCAACACGTACTTGCTTATAATTGGACTTTGATAACTCAAATATACCTTCTATCCATTTTTTGTCAGTTTGTGTAGCTCTAATATCACCAAAAAACTTAAACAATGATAAGCGAGGTAGGGCTGCTCTTGCACTTTCATTTTCAATGTCATGTTGAGTAAGGTTATTAGCGTTTAAATCTTTCTTTATGCACTCCATTGCCAGGTTTAATGCTTTGATAGCTCTGTCACCAACTTCATTATCATGGCAAATAAACTGTAAGTTTTCAGTAGTGTTATAAATCGGGAACTCCATTAAAGATCCTCTAGTTTATTTTCTAGCATTTTCATTTGCTTTGTATAGTATTGGGATAAGAGTTGCTTAGGTGTTATCCCTTTTTTTCTAACATATGAATTTGCTGAAGCTATAACAAACTCTATTAAATCAATATCTTCTCTAGCATATACTTCTGTAGAAGATATTTGTGCATGACCCATTAATATTTTGACAAAACCTAGCGGCATTCCTTGTTCACCTGTAGGTTCTCCTTTACTGTTAACTATTGGAAGATAGTTGTAGACATAAAAACCATATAAGTGCCTTAAGCCATGCAAGTTGTGTTTGCCTAAACCCTCATCTACTGCTCTTAAATATCTTTTAAAGGTTTTGGATCTTTCAGACCTGTCGGCAGCGAAAAATGGTCTGCCATTAAATTTTTGAAAGAGATATCTATGATTAACATTCGTTTTGTAATGAGTGCTTATATATGTCTCTAATAAGCCCCAGAATATATGTGCGAAAGGCTGGATCAAGAATGTTTTTTCAGTCACTCTTCCTTTCCAAGAAAGACACTCTTCTTCTTTTTCAGTTAGTCCAATTTGAGTGCGAGTAAATGGGTTAACGATTCTTATTTCTCTTTTATCAAAATCAATATCATCAACGGTAATTTGTAAGCACTCAGACTGTCTCACTCCTGAGGCTGCTAAAAAAGAGTACATCAGCAGATCTCTAACTACGGAAAACTTATCAAAATGCTGTTCATTCAAATGATGAGTAAAAAAGTCAATGCTGCTATTAGCAGGGATCGCTCTCCTGTATGCCTTTTCTTTATTATTGTCTGAACCATTTTTATTCGCTCTTTTACTTGCTTTAGGGAAGAGCTTCTTTTTAATTTTGGGTTTAGATGCGGACAGTAATTTAGTGGTTGCATAGAGCCAAGAGTTTTTCTTCATCTTAGCTTTTTGTTTTGTGGAAATTTCAGAGGTGTATGTCAGAAAATCAAAGTGCTCTTCTTGAACATTATTAAATAACTGCATTTCCATGAAGTAGTTAAGTGCGGATTCAATTCCTTGCGAAATACTTACATAGCTTGTGTTTTTTGTCTTGTTTAGGTTTTTGGCGACTTGCTTTAACAGCTCATCTTCATTATGTTTCCCCTTGATTAAAAACTTTTCATAATTTGCAAATAGGCGGCTTGCATCAATATCCATCTGTTTTTCAATAGCTACAGCTTGGTATTCATAGAGGAAGTCGAGAAATCTACTAACATGCTCAGCATATTGCTTTGTTGTGGTTGTTGCACCTTCCTTATCTAGCAACATCCTTACATAAGCCTCAAATGGCTCGTAATACTCTGAGGTATGTACATTCATCAATGCCATTCCATCAGAAAGCAATCTCCCCTTAATCCTTACAAAATTTTTCATTTAATAATGACGCCTTCCAAGTACAACCGAAAAATCAAATGCAACCATAGCTAGGTTATAATTAAAATATTCAAAAGTGTCAAGGAGGATTATTTTACTTGGACGATGAGTGTTTGTATTGATAGGAAAGGAGAATTTAGTTGTGGAAGGAAAGATGGTGGCCCGTCCGTGACTTGAACACGGGACCTACCGATTCGGCTATTCCATTGTTTTCACAATGGGCTGGACTATATCATCACCCTCGTTATAAACGGTGGGGTGTCGGACGCTAATGGTGTATTACGTAACAAGTTCGTGTTACTCCACCTAGTCTCTGAACCTTCCTGATACGCTTATCAGGCTTGGCTGCTGATTGGCATGTTTATTTAGATAAACGAAGCTTTCCAGCAATTCATCCGATTTTTCCATATAACATTACTGCTAAAGGTCACAATAATTTATGAGTCGGGTGCTCTAACCAACTGAGCTAACGGGCCATCTTTTCTTTATTTTCCATATACCTATTTTTTATACTAGCTAAGTATATCAAACTAGTCTTTTCAAGCTGTTTGAATGCTACCATTCAGTAGTTCCAAATACAACCCTTAACTTAACCCCACATAAGAACTGGGGACCTACCGATTATGAGTCGGGTGCTCTAACCAACTGAGCTAAAGGGCCATTTTTTGTTTTGCTTGGTGACTTAGAGTAAAGTCTCCGAAATAAGCGGGGGCAGTATAAGCATTTTTACTTTTATTGTCACCCGCGTGATAACAAAAAATTAGTGGATAGCATTCAATAGCTTAATTCTTGTTCGTTTTGTTGGCGGTCACCATTTCTGAAAGGGTTTAACTTTGGCAATCGCTTTTGAATAAAGTGTTAACTACTCGCCATTAGATCTTTGTTCTCATACGCATTCATTTGTGCTAATTGCTGCTCAGCGATTGGGAATTTCAGTTCAAAGCGGGTCCCTTTACCTATTTCCGACTGTACTGTTATTTTCCCTCTGTGATGTTCAATAATGGCATAGGATACTGATAAGCCAAGCCCAGTCCCTTTTCCTTCTGGTTTTGTTGTGTAAAAGGGTTCAAACAGTTTCTTTTGGGTCGTTTTATCCATACCGCAACCATTGTCAGTGACGCTGACGTTCACAGTGTCTTGAAACCAAGAGCGAACGGTAATTTTGCCGCTATCTTCTATTGCGTGCAGTGCATTGACGATTAAATTAATAAACACCTGTTGAAGCTCGCCTTTGTGTCCCATTACCTCTGGTAAATTTTCGTCGAGTTCAACTACCATTTCACACGTGTGTTTAATATTGTTCCAAGTGATTTTAATGCTTTCCTGTAGCACTTGATTGAGAGAGACCTTAGCGATTTTAGTGCTGTCTTCTTTGCGAGCAAATGAGTTTAGGCTACTGACAATTTCGGCAACGCGGTCAACACCATCCAAACATGAACTAATGAGCTCTGCTACGTCTTGCTTTGCGAAGTCTAATTCATCGTCTACTGCAATATGTGGCCTCGCTTCGTTAATCGCTTTTTTAAATAATGTAATGTAGTCGCTTAGCACCGATAGGTTGCTTTTCACGTAACCTATTGGGTTATTTATCTCGTGCGCGATACCTGCTGCAAGTTGGCCAATAGAAGCCATTTTTTCACTGTGGATCAGTTGGTGCTGCACTGAGCTCAGTTTATGAACGGCACGTTGTAAGCGTTGATAGTTCTTGGCGAGCTTCTCTTCTGTTGCACGTTTTTGTATTGCAGAAACAAATTGCTGACCGGCAGTATCTAACGTTTGCTTTACCTCTTTGCTGTAGCAATAGTGCGGTAGGTCGATAACTACCAAGTTTTTACGTTGTTTTAGTCGTTGGTAACTGAAAACCAATTGGTTTTCATGGTGAAATAAGTCGTGCAAGCTTGGCTCTAAGGAGGAGTTTTCAGCAATTCTTTGCCAATGGCTACTCCCCGCTTCTGTAGGTTCTAATTGATCATCAGTTTGTGAAGAATTTGCAGCTTGATTAAGTAAAGCTGTGATATCTATTCTATTGCTATATGGCTTGACGAGTTTATTGCTGTCTTTCTCTAATAAATAGGCGATGGCACGCTTTGGATTTTTATAATCGAACAAGAGCACCGTCGCCCCTTCAAGTAGCAATGATATTTCCTTTAAGAAATTCACCAACATTTCAGCGGTTGAGCCTGAGCTGGCATGATGGTTGGCAAGATTTGACAGTACCTTTAGCTGTACTTGACGGTTATTAGCTTGCTCAAGCGCACTGATCAGTTCTCGGTATGAGTCATACCTGTGCTGGTCCACGTTATCAAGTTTCGCCTCCAGCGCTTTTTTGGCGCTTCTTTCGTCTTTTAACGCATTTTCTAACAGTGAAACTTGTTTGGTTAGTTGGGCTAGCTTGGCTGCACTGTGGTCACTTTCATTAGGCAATGCTTGTCTCCTTGATGCGTGCAGCTTAAGTGCTCGATGGTTACTTTCTGATTGAAATGTTTGGCGGCGCCATAAATTAGCCCTTCAGCTAGAAAGCAAACCTGGCGATGAGAGGTGTACTTAATCAACAGTTCACTGTTGGAAACCGTATCGAGAATTAGTGAGGGCGTATAAGCGAGCGGGTCGGCTTTTTTCACTTCGATGTGAATAACGTTTTCAACGTGATCAAGAAACTCAAATACGTTAGTGCATTCACCAATATGATGTTTAGCGCTGCCTAGCAAGGTAGGAAACAAAAACTCGCCAAACTCGGTAAGAATGTCGCTAAGCGAAACATTGAGTAACTCAGCGCTGATGGTAAGCAGCTCAACAAATATTTTATCTTCATAAATATCTGTCGCGATAAAGCTGCTGGACTCAGCTAACTCACTTTTATCAACGATATCTAACCAAGTAAGCAGGCCGTGCGCTTGTTCAATGTACTCGCTGTAACCACAGAATATAGCTCCTTTCATCAAACGACTCCATTTCGCTTTCACATTAGCTCTGAGTTTAGTCTTTGTTTTTCAATCTGTTAACTTTTTTCGCTAAGTTTTTTGCGATGTTCTTTGTCAAGTTACCTTTGATTTTCCTCTTAAGTAAGACAAATGCTAAACCTAGCTTAGTTACTAAATATGATTACTATCGCAAAGACTAGTGTGCCTAACCATTCCATAAATATGTATTGCACTGTAGACGCTATTCGTCTTGCATTGCAAATTGCGACATGCGCTTTGTAAAACTTCTCGTTAAACAGTTAAGCTGCTGAATAATAAGTATAAAGTTATCTGGAATGTAATTTGCTCCTGTAGTGGTAACACATTGTAGAAGGGGTTAACTATGTTCAGAACAAGTTTGTCAAAGTATGGTTTGATACTGGGAACATTAATCATGAGTACCGGTTTATTGAGCGCTCCTGCAAAGGCTGATGCCTTTGCAACTTGTCCGTCAAAGGCATTTCTTGTGCAGCAAAGTGTTGCCAAGCTTTATGGGGTTAACTTAGTGACTGGCCAGTACTCGTTGTTTTCTGATGATTTAGGCACCAATAATAAAATCAACGGTGTCGGTTTTAGCTTTCACGATAATTATATCTATGGTTGGGGCTATGAGTGGGGCACTTTAGTGCGCATCGGTGATGACTACCAAGCAACGCCAATCAATATAACAAATAACCCTGGTGGGAATTTTTACGTTGGCGATGTCGCGCTAAGTGAAAACAGTTACTTTTTCTATAAAAAAGGTAGCGGCTTGTACAAGGTTCCACTAGATGAACAAGATGCTAATTACCTAGCTGCAGAGAAAGTAGCGAGTGCCAATGCATTGCCGCTAACCATTTTCGATTTAGCCTTTCATCCAAACAACTCTTTTGCTTATTCGGTCGATAACAAAGGTAGACTACACAAAATTGATGTTGCTTCTGGCACCAGTGAACAACTGGGTAATGTTGGGCAGTCAGGCACGTTTGGCGCTGTTTACTTTGATGTTGATGGAAACTTTTATATTAGCCGCAATAGTGATGGCCACATCTTTATTATTGATGTTGATGCTGCTGCCCCTCAAGCAGAGTTGTTTGCTTATGGTCCAAGCTCGTCAAACAATGATGGTGCCCGCTGTGCAACAGCGCCAATTGTTGATGATTCAGTTGCTCCGACTGTCGATTACGGTGATGCGCCAGATAGCTATCGCACCTCGCTTGCCAGTAATGGTGCTCGTCACAGCATTGGCGACAACTTTTTAGGCACTCGTGTTGACGGCGAACACAATGCCCACTTGTACCCAGCAAGTGATGATGCCACAGGTAGTAATGACGACGACGGTGTGGTGTTTATTACACCGCTAATTGGCGGTATGAGTGGCTTGTTGCAAGTAACGGCTACTGGTGGTGGCTACGTAAATATCTGGGTTGATTTTGATCAAGACGGTACCTTTGCCGAAAACGAAAAGCTACTTACCGATCACTATCTATACGACAGCAGCGAAACCTTTTTAGTAGAAGCCCCTTTTGAGGCTGTGCCAGGGTACACATGGGCGCGCGCTCGCTTAAGTGTTGAGCCGGGAATTGTCGCCTACGGCGGTGTTACCGACGGTGAGGTAGAAGACTACCGCGTGTACGTAACGAATCCGAATTTAAGTCAAATTAAGCACAACACTTACTTCATTGCTTTTGAAGACAACTGGCCTGAAATGGGTGACTACGACATGAACGATGTTGTGGTGAAACAAGACTCGTCGTTGCTAGTCAGTGCCAGCAATGAAGTGCACCAACTTGAGATAACTGGTGAAATGATGGCGTACGGTGCGGCGTACGCGAATGGCTTTGCAATTCAAATTGATAATGTCGCACCAAGCACCGTGAATCAAGCACTTGTGCGCTTTGAAATCAACGGTGTTGCACAAACCACATCACTGGTTGAAACAGGTACGGATTCGTTAGTACTAATGATATCTGACAATCTGAGTGATTATTTCAGCGCTCGCTCGGGCTGTAGTTTCTACAAAACGCAGTCAGGTTGTAACAACAGCGAGCAAATGAAGTTCAGCTTGCAAGTACCTTTTATTGCGCCAATTGCCTATGCGACCTTTCCGCAAGCGCCATTTAATCCCTTTGTGTTCGCTAAACCTGCTACCTACCACGGTGATTCGTTTTATCACCCTGGCCGTAGCATGGAAATTCACCTTAAAAACAAAATGCCAACCTCAAAAATGGATACCGGTTACTTTGGCTTAGCGTCAGATCGCAGTAACCTTGCTACTGGCCACACTTTTCAAACAGAAACTGGTCTGCCTTGGGCATTAGCGATTAACCCTGGCTCTTCACAAAACTGGCGCCATCCGCTGGAAAAAGTCGACTTGTTAGAGGCGTATCCAATGTTTAGAGACTACGTAACGAGCAGTGGCGCATCATCGAGTGACTGGTATCTAGAAAGCAAAGCCAAGTCTGCAAATGTCTACAAATAACGGTGCGTATCAATAGCAGTGCTTACAAATACCTTCACTTACTAAGACCTGTACTTATCAATACCAATACAGGTGAATCGTATTAAAGAAAAATTGGGGTAGATTATGAATACACAAAATAATTTAGCTAAGCCAAATCAAACGATTAAACCTAACCAAGCTTTTATGACAAACCAAGCTTTTTTCCCAAATCAATTAGGCAAGCTGGTGTTAGCTGCTCTGTTTTCAGCAGCGCTAATGGCATGCGGTGGTGGTGAAAGCGGCGAGAGTACTAACTCGCCAGTTCCGGCAACTACGCCGCCTGCGCCAGCGACACCGAGCGACAACAATACCAGTAGCGATGCTAGTAACGAGCAAACTGAGGCAGAAGCTGCTAATGAAGCGGCAGACACAACAGCGGAGTTAGTGAGTACGCCTGATTTTGATTTTTCAGGTAGTTTTGAGCTTGATGTTACCATTGCAGCTGCCCCAGCTGGCAGCACGCAGTATTACGTTAACATTTGCAGCGACTTTGAGCAGATAGAGGCAAAAGAAGGTGCTCCAGCGAGCTGGCAAGTCAACTATGACAGCTGCTTATTGCGCACCTTTATTACCGGACAAGCGCAAGTGTTCACCTTATCGTTAAGTGAGTCGCAAAGTGAATTAATCGCCCAAGTTTGGCCGATGGAAAATGGCGCGATACCGACGGATTTGTTCTGGCAAAAACAATCACAAAACAATGAGTGGTTAATTACTCTTTAACAGATACGCTAAACCACAGCCTCGTCTCGGCTATTTTGTTAACCATAAGATTAGGTCTACTGTTGGCGCTTAGACCTAATCTTCTTACCTACACCCATTTCAACAGCCTTAAGCTGACGCTGAATAAATTTCACTCGGCTAAAAGTAAACAGCCTAGGCTGTATTCGCATTCTGCTTTTATTGAAGACGCATTGCAAAATGCAAAATACGTTTAGTTTTTAATTCTTACAATAATCGTGAGTTCTTATTTAAAAGCTTATTAAAGTCAATAAAAACAACTGTTTGGTGGTTTTGTGACTGATTGGTACACAACTTGAAGTACTAATGCTAACCACTGGGGAAATAGCTTTTCCTCGTTAAATTGGAGTTAAAGGTTAGCAAGATGCAAGCAGTAAAAAAAATGACTTTAATCGCTATCGCAATGAGTGCCCAATTGGGGCTATCGGGCTGTGCATCTACTTTATTAATCAATGCGCTAAAGGAAGAAAAAACGACAGCTAACCAAGCGCCTGCAGTGAATCATCAAATGTTGCATGCCATTCAATCACTGCGCGCATTGCAATCGAATCAACCATCAGAGCAATCATCAGATCAAGCGGCGCGCAAGAGTGAGCTTATCACCTTTGATTATGGCTTACGTGACGCAGAGTTGAATGTGGTTGACCGCTTAAAACTGATGCAGCTTTTAAATGGAAAGCAACAGCTAACCGTGAGTATTGCGCCAGCTAAAGCCAATTCTTTATGGCAGCAGCTATCGCTTACTCACAAACGCGTTGCAGCATTACAAGCGATCGCAGCACAGCGCAATACAAAGCTTGTCATCGCTTTTCAACCATCGCTAGCTGATGACACCTTGCAGATAAAGGTGGAGGTGTAACATGAACACATCTGTCATCGTTAATATCCACTTAATCTTGGCGGCATTATGGCGTAGACGTTACCTAATTGTCGTGCCGTTAATTGTCATGCCGATCCTTGCCGTTGTCGTCAGTTTAATTACGCCACGCAATTGGCAAACACATACGACGATTCTGGTTCAGGAAAGTGCCAAGATGAACCCATTCTTGGAAGATTTATCGGTTTCTACCGATTTAGAAAATCGCATTACGGCCCTCGACACCTTATTACACAGTCGTCATATGTTGCTGAAAGTTGGTGAAGACTTGGGCGAATTAACTAATGAATCATCGCCGCTAGCACAAGAGGAATTTGTGAAGCGTGTATCGAGTTCGTTAAGTGTTCAGCTAGTAGGTAAAGACTTGGTGAAGTTAATTTACCGTAGTCAGCAGCCAGAAAATATTGACACAACCTTGCTGGCTATTCGTCATCGTTTTCTTGAGAAGTTATTGGCGCCAGAAATCTCGGCAATCGCGGCTTCGGAAACGTTTTTAAACGAACAATTGGCAATTACCAAAGTCGACCTGCAAAGCGCAGAGTTGAGCTTAGCGAAATTTAAACAACAACATGCTGAAAGTTTACCGCGTTTATATGGCAGAAATAGCAATCGCTTAGCGGAATTAATTGAGCTAATTGCAAAGCGCAAAATCGACCTGTCAGGGGCGATCGCCGCTAAGAAAACTATTCGCACACGGTTGGCGCAAGTTGACCCTGTTATGAGTGAAATAGAGCAGAGCATAGTCGATACCAAAGGTGAGTTGGCCATTCTACGGTCGCGTTACACCGATAAGCACAGCAAGGTGCAACGTGCACTGCGCAAACTAGCACAGCTACAAGATGAGCGTGCAATTCAAAGTAAAGCTTCATACCAGCTAGACGAACAAGCGCTAAGTCGTTTGTGGGAAGTGGCTAGCCAGATGCAGGCAGGTGATTTAGACAATCAGCAGCATCCATTATTAGTGTCTCAATTAAAAGAATTGCAGTCAGCCGACGGCAAAGTTGAGCAAATTCGCGAAGAGCTGGTTTCTATCGAGCAGCAAGCGCAGCAATTGCAATCAGCGATTGCTGGCACGGGTGATATGGAGCGTCAACTGCAAGAGCTAGAGCGAGATTTAGCGGTTAAACGCTCATTGTACGATGATTTGTTGTCACGCTTTGAAAAAGCAAAAATCACCGGCGCACTAGGGCGTTTTGAGCAACCTGAGCGCATCAAAATCATTGATGAACCTTACCAGCCGTCGATTCCAAACAATTTCCCGCTAGTCATATTTTTGCTGGCTGGCGTAGTTGGCGGTTTGGCGCTTGGCACAGGTATGGCACTTTTTGCTGAACTCGCAGATACCTCTATTCGCGCTAAAAGACAGCTAGAGGCATTAACTCGCGTGCCAGTGCTCACACGAATTCCTAATTTATGTCCTTACAAATATTCGAAAACAAGTTTAGCTAACGAAACCTTATCAAATGAAAAGCTAAATAAAGTTTCGCAACAACAAGCAGGAGAGTCATTATGAAGCCTACGATCGTGCATGTGGTGCAACATCTTAAACCTGGCGGCATTGAAAATTTTGCCTTGGAGTTTCAACGCGCAGCCGCGCCATTTTATGATGTTCATATTATCGCGTTAGAGCGCAGTAATAGCCAAAGCATTAAAGGCAAGTATCACGGTTCAAGAAAGTTTATTCATGTTTTAAATAAACAACCGGGCTGGCGTCCTAGTTTAGTTGGCAAAATCAAAGAGCTGTTTGCTGAGATCAAGCCCATGTATGTGCACACGCATCATATCGGACCATTAATTTACGGTGGTTTAGCCGCTCGCATGCTTGGTATTGATTGCGTAATTCACACCGAGCACGACGCCTGGCATTTAAACCAACAAAAGCGCAGGTTGTTGCAAGAGCTATGTCTGAAACTAGTACGCCCAGTGCTAGTAGCAGATGCCGAATTTGTCGCCCAGCAGGTTAAAGCCCTGTTGCCGGCGGCTAAACCTTATGTGATCACTAACGGTGTTGACACCGATTACTTTAAGCCAAGTCCAAAGGCGAAATCTTTGCTGAAAGAGCAAGCAGATTTACCTAGTGAGTTAAGATTTATTGGCTGTGCGGCGCGTTTAGAACCAGTGAAGTCGCACCATCTATTAATCGATGCGCTGACGCAATTGCCACAAGATGTTGGTTTGTTAATTGCGGGCTCTGGCAGTTTAGAACAAACCCTAAAGCAGCAGGTTAAGCGTTTAAAATTAGACAATCGCGTGTTTTTCCTCGGTCACTTAGATGACATGCGCAGCTTTTACCAATTGTTAGATGTGTTTTGCCTGTCGTCGAGTAATGAGGGTTTGCCATTAGCGCCACTTGAAGCCCAGGCGTGCAATGTGCCAGTGGTACTCACCAATGTTGGCGGATGTAAAGAAGCTATTTGCGAACGCACGGGGAAAGTTGTTGAGCCAAACAATGTGCAAAAGCTGGCAAACGCACTAAAACAGCGACTGACCCAACCGTTACAAAAATCACCGCGTTTGTTTGTCGAGCAAAAACGCTCGATTAAATCCATGATCAAACAATATGTCGCGTTAACGCAACCAAGCCTTAGGGGGAAAGTATGAGCTATTTCACTTTTACCATGATGTTAGCAGCATTGTTCGTATTGGCGATATTTCTGGTGATTTATCATCATGTGTTTTACCCAGTATTACTTAGCCTATTGGCAAAGCATAAACGCTCTCCTTTGCGTGAAATTGCTACTCGCCATTATGTGCAAAGTGGTGAAGATAAAAGTATGCGCCGTTTTTCTATCGTGATCCCAGCGTATAACGAAGCTGCCTTTATTGCGGATAAAGTCAGGAATTTAGGTTGTTTGGATTACCCTAGCGATCGCTTTGAACTGATTTTATTGTGTGATGGTTGCCGCGATGAAACCTATCGCTTAGCCACGGAAGCGTTAGCTGAATTAGGCTTAGAAGAGCTTGACTATCAAGTGGTTAACTTTGATGTGAACCGCGGCAAAGTGGCAGTGCTTAAAGACGGTGTTAAACGCGCTAAACATGAATATATCGTGTTTTCTGATGTTTCAGCATTACTGCCAGTAAATGCTTTGTTAATGCTCGATACTAATTTTCAAGATGCTAGCGTAGGTGCGGTTTCAGGCGGTTATTGTTTTGCCAATAAAGGCTCTGTTGGTGAGCAAAAGTATTGGCAATATCAACGCCAAGTGCGCGAGCGTGAAAGCTCAGTAGCGAGTGTTATTGGCGCGCACGGTGCATTTTATGCAATTCGCTCTGACTGTTTTGAAGACATTCCGGCCGATACCATCAACGATGATTTTCTAATCCCTATGCAGGTAATTAAACAAGGTTACCGTGTACTTTATGATTCACGCGTCTCGGCGATTGAGCTTGAGCAAGTTGAGTTGGCGCAAGATATGCAGAGACGTTTACGTATCGCGGCGGGTAACTTTCAACAAATGTTGATGCTAGCGTCGCTAATGAACCCGAAATACGGGTGGAATGCCGTGAACTTTATTTCCGGTAAAGTGCTAAGAGCGCTGATGCCTTTTATCTTGCTTTTTATATTGCTAAGCAATGTGCTACTGGTGGGGGTTTTAGGCTTGTTTGCAGACTCTGGCACCGAGCTAAATACAAATTGGCAATGGCTATTTCAGTTAACACTTGCGGGACAACTGGTGCTTTATTTAGGTGTAAGCCTGCTTAATATCAGCCGGAAAGTACCGGCAAGCGGCATCATAAAAATGATTTGTTACTTGGTAAACGGTTATTGGGTCGCATTAATCGGCTCAACTAAGTACATGCTAGGTTTACAAGCCAAAGTATGGTCAAAAATTGAGTAAACAGTCGTCACATTCGTTGGTAACAATAGATTCGTAAAAAATAGACTAGTAAAAAAAAGCTAGTAAAAATTCGTAAGAGTCGCAAAGCTTAGGAGTAGTATATGAACAAGCAAGTTTTTATCACCCCAGAAGTTAGTCAAGCAAAACGCGTATTTGATGTATTCGTCGCAGCCGTTGGCTTAGTGTTTAGCGCCCCATTTTTTGTGGTTATTGCCATAGCCATTAAGTTAACCAGCAAGGGGCCTGTGTTTTATCGCCAAGAACGTATTGGCGCGATTTCAACATCGGGCGCCCATCATTTTGAAATGATCAAGTTTCGCACCATGCGCGTTGATGCCGAAGCTGGTACAGGTGCGGTTTGGGCGAGTGCTAACGATAACCGCTTGACGCTTGTTGGCCGGTTTTTACGCAAGGTGCGTTTGGATGAGTTACCGCAGTTTATCAACGTACTACGCGGTGACATGTCAATTATTGGCCCGCGTCCAGAGCGTCCAGAAATTGCTAAAGAGCTGGAAGATAACATTCCATTTTACCTAGAACGTACTTATGGTGTTATTCCTGGCATCACGGGGTTAGCGCAAGTGAATCAAGGCTATGACACTTCACTTGCCGATGTGCGTTCAAAAATAGCGTATGACTTTGCTTATGCAATGTCGTTAACCTCAGTCGCTCGCTGGCTATACATGGATATTAAAATTATGGTGAAAACCCTGATGATTATGGTGCTAGGACGTGGGCAGTAATACGGATAGTAAGGAGAACAGTAAGTTAAATTGACAACAATCCCTGCAAGCGCATAAATTAAAGTTAACGACAGTTTCTGAACACTATGCCTTTTTAAGCTGACGTTAGTTAGCATTAGCGGGCGCTTTAGCTTTTGGGATATTATCTATATTTAATGACATGGATTTAGTTAACCTTACCTGTATCGGCGGTGGCCATGGCCTTGGTCACCTGCTCAGCGTCGTCAACACATTTGAACATTGTCACCTCACTGGCATAGTCTGTACTACAGACAATGGTGGTTCAACGGGGCGTTTACGTGAACATAGTGAAGGCATTGCATGGGGCGATATCCGCTACTGCTTGTCTAAACTCAGTGAATCAAGCTCAATAAAATCACTACTTTTTGAGTATCGCTTTGACAATGCGGGTGACTTATCAGGTCACAGCTTGGGTAACCTAATGTGCAGCGCGGTGGACTCACTCTGCTTGAGGCCGACCGATAGTGTGAAGGTGATGCGAGAATTCTTGGGGATTCAAGCGGATATTCTGCCGATGTCAGATCAGGCGACCCATTTAGTTGGCTACTTGAATTGTGGCGAAGAGCTTGTCGGCGAGCTGGCAGTTGATAACAAAGCTCAACTAGGGGTTGAACGCTTGGCACTGCGCCCTGCTGTAAGTGCCAGTGAAGAAGTACTTGCTGCAATTGCTAAAACTGATGTGCTACTGCTTGGCCCTGGTAGCTTTTATACAAGCGTTGTTCCAAGCTTACTTGTCGCAGGTGTCGTTGAAGCCATCAATGCGAACTCAAATATTCGCCTTTATTTTATTGCCAATGTAGCGCCTGAGTTTGAAACAGCGCAGGGCGAATTAAATAAACAAATGCAGTTTTTTGAAACGCTAGGTATTGGGCACAAAGTAATTTTTCTTATTCCTGAGCAAAGAATGGCAGAAGTCTCACCAACAACTCAAGAGGTGCAGGGTAAGGTTCACCCCGTTTCCGTTTCAAGCGATAGCTTAGGTAGGCACAATGCCAGAGAATTAAAACAATTGCTGGCGCCGTTAATACAAGCTCTTTAGTTGATTTTACTTCACCCCTAACTCTCCAATTATAGAATTCTACAGGCCGCTAAAATCTTGGGCCTTTTTCTTATACTGCTTTCAATGCCCACTGTTCTTGAGCTTCTTGTCTAGTCTCAAGTTCCTAATTTCTAGTTACTAACTTTGAACTTTCGCGATTTGCATTCTGCAATTCAAGTTGCAGGTATTTGCAAAAACCTACATTGCCCAAAGAAGGTTTATTTTGCTAACTGCTTGTAAAATAAAGTTTATTTGTTTTGGTTCGAAGTTTGCTCTTTTTAAATAAGAAAATACGAATAAAGAAATATGAACAATAAATTTAAATCAAACAAAGTCGTATAAAGCGATAAGTCGAGGTGTTTATGCTGAACGAAATTTACAACTTAAATAATGATGTCGTCATTAAGTTATTCGAAGATTTAGACGCTGATGCAGTTAAAGCAATGAAAGCTGATCTAGCCAGTTACGCCGAATTATCTTCCGATATTGTTATTGACTTGAAAGATGTCGATTTTATTGACTCGTCAGGTATTGGTGCCATCGTATTTTTATACAAGCGTATGGTTGCTAAAGGGAAGTTAGTGGCAGTAGTTGGTTTGAACGAGCAACCCAAAGAGCTGTTTAAAATGCTGATGCTAGATAAAACTATTCACTGCTTTGACAGTTTGGAGCACTACGTAACGACCGCTAGTATGTTGAAGGCGGTGTAACATGAAACACACTTTATTGTCGGCCATCGTCCTTGCTAGTTCCGCGCTTGTCTTGACTGGGTGTAGCTCATCAAACGAGCGCACGGCTGATGGCAATGTCGCAGCGTTAAGCCCAGAACAGTTAGTGCTGAAAGAGTACTTGCAAGCATCGCGCTTAAAAATGATGTCGCTTACAACACGATTGAGCCATCAGTGTGTTGCTGGTCAGCTTGAAGTTGGCTACCGCTTGCTGGACAAAACTGAACAAGAGTTCACCGGGCAAATGTATGCTGATGCCTTTATTTCGCTTACTCAGTTAGACAGACAAGTACGCAAATTGGAATGCATTAGTCACTACATTGATGGGCGTTTCGGCTGTAGCGAGACAAATAAAGTGACGGTACTTAGAGACTGGTATAAAGAGGGCTCTTTCGAGCAATGCCAAGTAGCAATTTTATCGGCAGACTCATATAGCCAAGAGCAAAGCCAAAACCAAGGCCGAAAACAGCAGCAAGTTCAAAAAGCTGGTAACAATGTCAGCGTGCACGGTTATACGGTGATCACGGAAACCTTACACGACTTTGATCAGGCCAAGTTAAAATCGATTTATTATCCAGCGTTGGAAAAACTCGTGTTACTAATGAAAAGCTTTCCTGAGTCTACGCTGGTGATTACGGGTCATGCCGATAGCCGCGGCAGCACTGAATATAACCAGACATTGAGTTTAGCGCGAGCCGAACAAGTGGCTAGCTACTTTATTGATTCTGGCATTGCGGCTGAAAAAGTCACCATTGAAGCGTTTGGTGAAATGGCGCCTAGGGTAGGCGAAGTTAACCAAACGCAACAAGTCTTCAATCGCTATACAAAAATATCATTACGCTTGGCACTGCCAAGTCAGGCAGCTACTCAACAGTTAAAGAGTAACCAGCTGATAGCAGTTAACGGCAAGGAGAGTCATGATGAATAAGCAGTTTTTTCTATCTTGTTTAATTTTGAATGTGAATAGCTTTACTCGAAGCTGCTTAGCATTTGCTTTGCTAATACTCACTTGGCTAGCGCTAGCAACCTCGATCATTGCGTCATCATCTGCCTCAGCACAGGAGCAAGTGGTTCAAGAGCAACTGCTAAAGGAACAAGTAGTACAGAAGCAAGTGGTATTGCGCCCTGGTGATATTGTTCAGTTAAACCTGCCGGGTGAGGCTGATTTTGAAAAGCACTTTCAAATTAACCAAGAAGGTTTGCTGATGCTACCTGAGATTGGACAAGTCACCTTGGGCGGTATGCCGCTAGCGGCAGCAAGCTTGCATGTTAAGGCGTTGCTCGCTGAGCAATACCGCGCGATTGATGATTTTGACCTTGTGCTAATTGAGCGCCGCTTGCCTGTACGGGTACTGGGGTTTGTGAAAGAGCCAGGGATGATTGACTTACCAGCAGACGGTAATGTGCAACTTGCACTTCAGCAAGCTGGCGGGCCAAGCGCTGGTGCTCAACTCGATAAAATCCAGTTAAATCGCGCCGGTGAAGTTACAGCTTTTGATTATAAAAAATATTTAGATACGGGTGATTTTGCGATTTTGCCTGAGCTACAACCGCTAGATGTGATTTTTGTGCCAGCCTCTCCACTAATTGGCAATGTGCAAATGGACTTTGATGCTGCAACCTTATCAGCCAGTGGTGACGGTGCTGAAGCGGGTACAGCAATTAAAGTATTTGGCGAAGTGTTAAAGCCAGGCGTGTTTTCTTACAAAGCAGGTAATACGGTTGTTGATATGCTGATGCGAGCTGGCGGTGTTACTCGTTATGCGGGTGTTGAACATATTCGCGTGATTAACCAAGGTATTCCTCAGCTATTTGATTTAAAAAACTATCTTGATACTGGTGATGCCACTAGCATGCCGACCATTACAGCAGGCTCTACTTTATTTGTACCTATCCAAGAAGAAGAGATTAAAACGGGCTTGCGTACTATTTATGTGATGGGCGAAGTGTTTAAGCCCGGCGCATATGAAGCACCTGATGGTACTGCCTTTTTTGATATTTTAGCCAATGCTGGTGGTCCAACACGTTTTGCTGAAACGCGCCAAGTACGCATTATTCGCTCATCTGGACAAGTAGATGCCTTTGACTTGCAAGCTTACACCGAGGGCTTAGCCGCACGCCAAATTCCTGAAATTTCACCGGGTGACGCGATATTTGTTCCAGAAAAAACCGATATGAATGAGAAGTCATGGTTAAAGATTTCGCCAGATCGTGCTATTCGCGTGATTGGTGCAGTAATTAAACCGGGTCGATACGAGTGGGGTGATGAAATGTCATTTCTTGATATTTTGGCGCACGCCGGTGGCCCAACGCAAGATGCAGATATTTCGCAAATCAAGGTACTAAAAAACGGCCAAGCAAGCCGAGAAAAACCTTTTGATTTAGCGGCCTTTATTACCGATGGTGGTGACTTTTCATTACTGCCTCAAGTGTCTGCGGGTGACACTATTATCGTGCCGGAAAAACCAAGAGACGTGATTGATAACAAAGCGCGTTGGTTGCGCCAGTCACAAGAAAGTTCGATTTACGTATTTGGTCAAGTGGGTCAACCAGGCCGTTATGCCTTCGACAACAAACTGCACTTTCTAGATATTTTGTCGGCTGCTGATGGCCCGAATCAATTTGCAGATATTCATGCGATAAAAGTAACACACCGTAACGGTTACACCAGTAAAGTGACCACGGTAGATTTAGGTCTGTACTTTGAAACAGGTGACGAAACCTTGCTGCCACTGGTTCGTGCAGGCGATACCATTTATGTGCCGCAGCGCGACAAAGCGTGGTTAGATCAGAAAAAGGAACAAACGGTGCGCATTATTGGCGCGGTTGCTAAGCCTGGTCGTTACACCTTTAACGAAGCAATGACCATTTTAGATTTGTTGGCGGAAGCAGGCGGGCCAACCGATAAAGCGCATTTGACAGACATTATGGTGGTTAATATTTCAACCGCTAAGGCTAGTGAAAATCAAAGCCAACGTTTTGATTTAAAAACCTTTGTTAAACGCCCCGACTTTACCAAACTGCCATTGGTACGCAGTGGTGACACTGTTTACGTACCAGATATCAATAACAGTGACTGGAATGTGTTTGTGTCAAACGTGAAAGACATGGTCAGTGTTGTGTCACTTGTTGCCATCACAGGAGGCTTTTAGATGATTACTTTACCAAGTCATTATGCCGAAGTAGAGGCGGTTTATAGCCAAACCTTGGGGGCTAACTATCGCACCATTGCTATCACCTCGGCGGCTCCGAGTGAAGGCAAATCGACGCTCGCAGAAGCTTTGGTGAAACGAGCTCAGGCTTCCGATAAAAAGGTGCTTTTGGTCGAGCTCAATACGTTTAACCCCGTGTTAAAATCGCGACTTCAAGAGGCGGTTAACGCGCCAATGCCAACACAAAAGTCAGCATCACAAGTTGCACAAAGCCAAGCAGCACAAGGCCAAGTTAATACAGGCATTATCAATTTAAACGAGCAAGGGTATAGCGTGCTGCCGGTCAGCAATGATGCGATGACCATCAAAAAATATCGCGAAGCGAGTTTGCTGATTGAGGCTATCAATCAATGGTTAAGTGAATTCGATTGCATTGTTTTTGATACGGCATCATTGGCAATGCTTAATCAACACAATATTCCCGCCTGTACCGTTTGCCAAGTATGTGATGGTGCCATTATGGTAGTAGAGGCTGGTAAAACTCCTGCTAATCTAATAGAAGAAGGGATTGAAAAACTGGTGGCAAAACAAGTGAATATTGTTGGCACTGTGGTCAATGATAAATCAAATCCATCATTGCTTGATGAAATGATCCGCGAAAGTCACAAACTTGATGCTTGGCTGCCTAAAATGATGAGCAAGTTAAGAGCAAAACTGGCAAATGTTGTGATGCTCAATGTCGCGGTGTAAGGTAAAAATAATGACTGAGTTGGGTATAGCCGTATGCCGGAAAGCAAGGTGCAAAAACCATCAATTCAACAGCGGTAAGTAAAGGGAGATCATATGACGTTAATTGATCGCAATTCTTATTTGGCTAATCAAAACGAAACAGATAGCCAAAGCGCTATGGCAGATCGAAACAGTGCGCAAATTAGCCCAGGTATTGCTGACTCGCTAGCAACTGATAGCCAAAGTCGGGGTCAGAGCGAAAATGACAGCGCCGCGCCAGTGAGTATTTTATTTGTTGATGATGAACAAGCCATTCTAGCGGCAATAAAACGTTTAACTCGAAAAATTCCTGCGCATTTTGAATTTGTCACCAGCCCACTGCAAGCCTTAGCAATTATTGCTCAAAAGAACATTGATATTATCGTCTCTGATATGCGCATGCCGGAAATGGATGGTGTCACTTTTTTATCGGAAGTGGCAACCAATTACCCTGAAACTATTCGCATTATGTTAACCGGTAATGCCGACTCTGACTTGGTTATGTCCGCGGTTAATAAGGGGCGTATTTGGAGTTTTATTGAAAAACCGTGGGACAGCGAACAGCTGATTTTGACGCTGCAACAAGCTATTCAAACCCGTAATTTAATGCGCAGTCGCGTAAATCATTTATATCATGAATTAGAGCAGGCGAAACTGGCGGCAGACTCGGGCTCGCAAGAGAAAAGTAACTTCCTCGCAGTAATGAGCCATGAAATTCGTACACCAATGAATGCCATGTTGGGGTCGATGGAGCTACTAACCAGTACGCAACTTGACGACCAGCAGCGTCAACTACTTCATAATGCGTTAACGGCAGGTGAATCACTATCAACCTTGGTTAACGATATCCTCGATTTTTCCAAAATTGAAGCCGGTAAGCTGCAACTATCGCCTCACACATTTAACACGCTGGATTTGATGGATGACTTGCACAGCTTGTTTATTGAACGCGCTAAAGCCAAAGATATTGGCTTAATGTTTTGTTTATCACCGCAGCTTTCCAGCGAGTTGTTGCTAGATGAGCAGCGGGTGAAACAGATACTGATTAATTTGATCGCCAATGCCATTAAGTTTACCCAGCATGGCGGTGTTGAAGTGAGCGTTTATGGCAACGACACCGTGCTGCATTTTGAAGTGAAAGACACAGGCGTTGGGATCAAAAATGAAGACATTGCTAAGCTCTTTAACAAGTTTGTTCAGGCAGACTCTTCCTACAAACGTCAATTTGAAGGGACGGGGCTAGGTTTAGCTATTACCAAACAGCTTGCCGAATTAATGGGCGGTGAAGTGAGAGTTGGCTCGAAAGAAGGTGAGGGAAGTACGTTTTTAGTGGCGATACCACATAGCCACTTTACTGCGCCTATCGCTCAGAGTGAATCGATTAACCCGAAAAAAATAGCGTTTGTTAATTTTGCTCCCTTCTATGAAGTATCCATAAAAAAACAACTGCACTTATGGCAATGCCAAGTGGACTTTATTCGTGACTCCAGTGATAGCTGCCAAGTCATTAATTTGCACGATGAAAACGGCTCTGATGATGTTTTGCTCGTCAACGAAGCGGAAAATCGCTGGTTAGCGCCACCCAGTGAATTAATGGCGTTAGTATTAGGTGAAAAAGCAGTGCAAGCAGCATCGGAAATTAAAGCCGCACAAGAAGCGTCAGAAATTAGCGCTCAGCAGCATCAGCTAAGGGGTAATGGCGAACGAATTTTAGTGGTAGAAGATAGCCTGCCGAACCAGTTGGTGATCACCACCATGCTTGAGCGTGCTGGCTATCACATTGATATTGCTAATAATGGCGCTGAAGCGGTTAAGCAGGTTGAGTGTGAAAGCTATCAGTTAGTCTTGATGGATTTGTCGATGCCGGTTATGGATGGCGCGCAAGCATGTCGAATCATTCGCAGTAAATCGGCTCAATTCAGACATTTACCCATTTGGGCAATGACCGCTAATGTCACCAAAGATGATATGCAGCATTGTTTTGCTGCTGGGATGAATGAGTTTATTGAAAAGCCGATAGATCGTGAGCACTTGCTGCTAAAAATCTACAGCTACTTTGAACAAATACGCCAACAAGAAGCGCTAGCAAGCCCTGTTTCCTCCAGCAAAGTTCAAAAACAGCTGATAGTATCAGCACCCGTTAACCAAGCAAGCCAAGCCAGCCAAGCAAGCCAAGCCAGCTCAACATTAAATCGAGAGCCACAAGCCACCGAAAAAACACCATCACAGCCGCTAATCGAAAAAGCGGTAATTGACCAGTTGCTATGTGATACCGGAGCGGAAATCTTCAATAAAGTGCTGCATCTTTTTGTTGATGAAACTCGTCGTCGTGTTGAGGTAATTCAGCAAGCAAAAACAGAAGCGGATGCCAGTCAGATTGAAAAAGAGGCCCATGCGATAAAAAGCAGCGCGGCAAGTGTTGGCGCGATTGGCCTAGGGCAATTGGCGAAGCAATTAGAGCATGTCTGTCAACGGCAACCGAGTGATGGCAGTTTGTCTGATGCCACTATCGAGCTGATAGCGCAGCTTGCTGAGCTGGTCGCGCAGGTATTAGCGGTACTTGAGCAAGATTACTTGATTGCTAATTCTAGCGGCTAATTCGGTTAGCTAGCTCTGACCGTTAGCTCTCAGCGTTAAATAACGGCCAAAACATATGCTTGTCATAAACAGCTAATACAAATAGCCTATAGAGTGTTTAAAAGGACTTTAAATACACATAGCTGAGTTGTTCGCGAAGTGATCAAACAGTTATTCAACTTGGTATAACCATAGGCTAAACAGTAAGCCATACATGGAGTTATTAGCAAAATATGATGGATACCTTATTACTGACGTTAACTCGACCTGCATCGCTGAATGAAATTAAAACCATTCGAGATGCGGCAACGAATGTACTAACAAAATGTGGCGTTGACAGTGCCGAAGTCAATAAAGCAAAGCTGGTAATTTCGGAGTGGGCAACCAACATTGTAAAACACGCTATTGAGCCCGCAACATTTATTCAGCTAATGGTTTCTCAAGCCAAATTACTACCCTCTGTCGGTGGAGTTGGCAATGGCAATGACGAGGTGAGTAGTCAGCGCATCACTATTAGCCTTCAAGACAATAGTAGTTATTTTGACGAGTTTAATCAGCGCCAAATGCGGGTCAATGGTTTAAATAAAAGTAATCCAACCACCACATCGGAAGATGACGAGGCTAGGGCTAACACTCAACAGGCTTCGCTTAGCTTTGGCGAATCGGGTATGGGGCTTGATATCATTTTTAACTTATTTGCTGATTGCAAATACCAGCGAAGGCTAAGGGCGAGTGCACAAACTTTCTCGAAGCTGCCTATTCAAGGTTGTGGTGATAGTGCACCAGAAGTAAATCGCTTTAGTTTCTCGCTTCAGTATCAAACACGTTCGCAAGCAAATGTGCGTATTGCAGTGGTGGAGGATGAGCCGATGATGCGAGAATTGATCAAAGGTTATTTACCTAGCTATTATGAAGTCAGTGTTTTTAACGATGGCTTAGCGTTTTTACAGCACGTTGAACAAAATAGCATTGCGGATGTTAATCAGCTGTCGTCAGAGCAGACTGCACAGCATTTTAGACAACATTCTAAACCTCATGCTAGACCGCATTCTAGACCACAGAGTGGGGTTTATGACTTAGTTATCTCTGATATTTCGATGCCAAATCTTGATGGTTTAAACCTAAAAAAACGCCTAGCAGCCGACTCTAAACTTTCGCATATTCCGTTTATTTTTTTGACAGCACAAGATGACTTCGACGTTGAAATGCAAGCTAACCACTTAGGTATTGATAATTACCTGATAAAACCTGTGCAAAAAGAAAAACTGCGCCTGTCGGTAGAGCGGGCGTTGATACGTCATCAGCAATTGGAAGCAGAAAAAAAAGCGCGGCTTAACCGCTCACTTGATAACACGCTTAATCAAGCATTAAAGCCTGAGGTAAGTGACAGTATTTGCGGCTATCAAATTCATGCTCGCTCATTTTCGCCAAAGACTGGCGGTGGAGATTTTGTTTATCAGCAAGCAATAGGTGATAAAACCCTGCTAATACTGGCTGACGTTATGGGGCACGATGCACAGGCAAAGTTGTTTGCCCATAGCTTTAGTGGTTTTTTCTCTGGCTTTCTTTCGGGGTTATCACTGAATACGCAGCCATTTCCTCAGGCAAAGTGTTTTGACTTAACAGCGATGATGACTGCTTTGTCCAATAAGTTGTTTGAAGATGAACTGCTCAGTTGCAGTATGTTTACTTATTTGGCGCTACTAATTGATGAACAAGGTTTGGAAATTGCCAGTGCTGGTCACCCGCAGCCACTTTTGCTGACAGCTTCATCAACCGCTGATATGCCAATTTACAAAGTGCTTAATGTACAAGGGGCGCTTGCTGGTGTGTGCCCAGGTCTTGAATATCAATCAACCTACTTGTCAATACAGCTAGGTCAACAGCTTTTATTGTTTACCGATGGGTTAACCGATTGCCTACCAAAAGACATGAAACCAAACGCTTTTTTTGACCAATTGTTGAGTTTGAAAAGTACTTGCCAGGGTCATTCAGACGAGGCATTTTTACCAGAGTTTGAAATAGCGAGTAAGCACTGTAGTGCAGAGACTTTTATTGAGTTGAGCTTTGAGCATTTTTTAACACTTTGTCCAAAACCGAATGATGACGTAACTTTATTACTGTTAACTAAGTCCTAGTTGAGCTGTTAACATAAGCCTTAGACTTAAATATTTATGGTGTTTATTCGTTAGCTGTCATAGAGTTATACAGAGCACCTTGCCAAGGAATGAAGTCTGTGACGGAAAAAACACAAATCCTACTGCTTGAAGACAGTCCCACATTATCCGCGATTTACGCTGGTTTTCTTTCAAAAGAGCCTTATGACTTGCTAATGGCTGGCAATGGTCAGGCTGCTCTAGACATTATCAATACCCAGTGCCCACGCATCCTGCTGTTGGACTTAAACTTGCCCGATATGTCTGGCATGGACATTTTAAAATACATTCACAAGCAGAAATTGCCGATTGTGGTGGTGATTTTAACGGCTCATGGCTCGGTAGACGTTGCTGTAGATGCGATGAGGTACGGGGCCTTCGACTTTATTAGTAAACCAGTTGAGCCTAAGCGTTTATTGATCACCTTGCGTAACGCTATCAAAAATCAGCAAATGAGCCAGATTATTGATGAATATCGTGAATTAGACCGACAAGACTTCTGTGGTTTTATTGGCTCATCAATGGCAATGCAAGGGGTGTATCGTATTCTTGAAAGTGCCGCGCCTAGTAATGCGACTGTATTTATTACGGGTGAAAGCGGTACAGGTAAAGAGCTGTGCGCTGAATCGGTTCACCAACTCAGTGCTCGTAAAGACAAACCTTTTGTTGCCTTAAACTGTGCGGCTATTCCCAAAGATTTGATGGAAAGTGAAATTTTCGGTCACGTTAAAGGCGCGTTTACCGGTGCTTCTAGTGAACGCAAGGGCGCAGCTGCTCTAGCTGACGGCGGTACTTTGTTTCTTGATGAATTGTGTGAAATGGACTTGGATTTACAAAGCAAAATTTTGCGATTTATTCAGTCTGGTACTTTTCAAAAAGTTGGCTCAAGCAAGCAAGAGAAAGTAGATGTACGCTTTGTTTGTGCAACTAACCGAGAACCGTTAAAAGAAGTGCAAGAAGGGCGCTTTCGTGAAGACTTGTATTACCGCTTACACGTTATTCCTGTTGTTTTGCCTGCACTTCGTGAGCGCGGTAATGATATTTTGCAAATCGCGAAAAAATTACTGCAATCGATTAGCAATGAAGAAGGCAAAGCCTTTAGCCGCTTTGCCGCAGATGCTGAGCATGTCTTTTTATCTTATGGCTGGCCGGGCAATGTGCGAGAATTGGAAAATGTGATCCGCAACCTAGTGGTACTGAATAATGCTGAAGCGGTGACTGCTGACATGCTGCCCGCCCCACTCAACCAATTTTCATCAAGCACTAAGCAGCCTGCAACGAGCTTTACTCAGTCGGTCACACCTGTGGCTGAAGCAGCTATGTCTGATAATTCAGAACAAACCTCAGTTAATACGCTAGCAGCTAGTTCAGCAAATAACTCAGGAGATAAGTCAGGAGATAATTCAGCAGATAGCGCAGAGAGCAGCTCAAGCATTATGCCGCTATGGTTGGTAGAAAAGCAGGCAATTGAGCAAGCGATTACAGCATGTGACGGTAATATACCGAAAGCGGCCGCCTTGCTCGATGTCAGCCCATCAACAATTTACCGAAAAAAACAGTCTTGGGATGAATAGTTGTTGCGCGTTGCGCAACGCACTATAATTAGCCTTATAATCAAATCATTTAAGCATAAAGGGCTGCGCAAATTCTTTTAAACAGGAAGTAAAGCTGGTATTCAAGCTAAACATGAGCGTCGATTGAGAATGCAGCTAGCAGCAATAGATACTGCGACAATGATTGATGATATTGATTTACCTGGGTTCAAATTGCACCCGTTAAAAGGAAATCGCGATGGCGTTTGGTCAATAACTGTAAGTGGCAACTGGCGTATTACTTTTGAATTTATTGATGGAAATGCTTATATCTTGAATTACGAGGATTATCACTAATGAGCATGCATAATCCACCGCATCCTGGTGAATTTATTTTCGATGTATACATGAAGCCGTTTGGCTACAGTTGTCGTTTTGTTGCCAAACAGCTAGATGTATCGGCATCAACGCTAAATAGGATTCTAAAATGTCAGAGTTCTATCACACCCGAAATGTCATTGCGTTTATCTAGAACGCTAGGGCGAACTCCTGAAAGTTGGCTATTGTTACAGTCTAACTACGATTTATGGCAAGCTAAACAGCGTGTGAACCTGTCAAAAGTGCATTCGATAGACTTCGCGGCAGTTTAGGAAGAGTCTGGTTTTGACTTAATTGGTTTGCTATGCCTCAGCTGATGGCCTTCCCCTGAAAAGTATCTCTTTTAACTCCTCTATTTTACATGCCTCTCTGTAAAAGCCTTAGTCAGTTTCGTTTCGTTAGCAGCTTGCAAATATCCTCTTATTTCTCAACAAATATAGCATTGCAGTTTGCGAATACCTTCCCACATTAAAAACTTAACTGATTGTAAAACAATATAAAAATAGATTGGCGCATATTGTGCTGATATTCACCTCAAACAGCTCGGATGCAACATAAGGTGATTATCAATGAGTCGTTCTTCGCTAAATATTGTTCTGTTAGTCGATAGCCGCAGTTTTGGTGGTATCGAAAGTCATATCGCTAACTTAGCCTTGGGGTTAGAGCAAGCGAGTCATAAAGTCTTAATTATTTTGATGGCGAATTATGGGGAACATCCCGTGTTTGATGTTGACCCTAAATTGCGCACGAAAACCATTAAGTTAAGTGGCGGTGCGGTAGAGCTTTACCAAACATTAAGTAGACTCTCCATTGACGTTGTTCATACTCACGGTTACAAAGCGGGTATTATTGGTCGCTTTATTTGTCGTATGTTGGATAAGGCGGTGGTATCGACGTTTCATGCGGGCGAGCGTGGCACGTTAAAAATCCGCTTCTATCGTTGGTTAGATCGCATTAGTGCCAAGGGCACTCAATGCATTAGTGTGTCTCAACCCATTGCTGATGAGTTGGGAGTGAGTAGCGATGTGATTCAAAACTTCGTTGAACCTGCACCACTCAAAACCGTGTCATTTCGCTGCAATCAACTGGCCTTTGTCGGGCGTTTTAGTCATGAGAAAGGCCCAGATCATTTCTTACAAGTGGCCGAAGCCATGCCGGAACATATTTTTTCAATGTACGGTGCAGGGCCACTATTTTCATCTCTTGATAAAAGTAAACCGCTGAATATGTGCTTGTTGGGGCAGGTACCGTCGATGTTGCCACACTGGCAAGAGATTAAAGTGCTTTGCATTACAAGCCGAGCAGAGGGGTTACCGTTGGTTGCTCTAGAAGCGATGGCACACGGTATTCCTGTAGTGAGCTATGCCGTAGGCGGCTTACCCAGCTTGGTTGACCACGGAGTTAATGGCTGGTTGGTTGATGAACACCAGCCTGCAAAGTTTATCGAAACGCTACAGCAAGTCATGGCACTTAGCCCAAGTCGTTTCAAGTTGATTAGTCAAAATGCGCGCAAAACGATTCTTGATAGGTTTTCGACGACAGCAGTGGTGCCGCAAATTGAAACGGTTTATCGCCAAGCACTGAGCCATGAAGTTTTGGCTCAGCCAGTGAAGTAATCAGCAGCACTAAGCTGTATTACTAATTTGGATCACCAATTTGGTTGGTAGGAGTTTTTGCCATGTTATCTCGACAAGTGAAAAGTTTACTCAGCGATTCAGCCCTCTATGGCTTAGCGATTTTTTTAATGAAGGGGATTTCATTATTAATGCTGCCTGTTTATACCCATTATTTATCAACGGCAGACTATGGGCGCTTAGAAGTCTTAGTGGTGTTCGCCAACGTTTTTTCTATTTTTCTGGGCTTTGGTTTAGTTGAGGCGTTATATCGTTTTGTCGGCTTGGCTGAAAGTGAAGCTACAAAGCGACTGCACGCCGGTGAATGTTTGTTGTTGGCAATGTTTGTCGGTGGCGGAGCCTATTTAGTTTTCCATTTTTTCAGCCCACAATTGGCAACCTTATTGCCTGATCAAATTCAGGGTGAAGAAGTTTATTTACTTGGTGTTGCGCTAGCGCTTGGCGGCATTATTAATGTGCCACTGGCATGGCTGCGAATTACTAATCGTGCTCGCCTGTTTTTTTCAGTCACTATGGTAAAAGTCGTGATTCAAGTCGGGCTGTCTTTCTATTGGTTGGCTGAGGGCTGGGGGGTAAAGAGTATTTTAGCATCTGGCGCGGTATCTTCAGTCGTGGTTGCCATTTGGCTAAGTGTGATTCAAATCAAAGAAACAGGCTTGTCGGTAAGCACTAAGCACTTACTCGCTATTTGTAACTACGGTTGGCCGATTTTCATTGGTGGCGTAGCTACCTTTGCGCTTTCCGGTATGGATCGTTGGCTGTTAGCTGCGCATTTCAGTGCTGCTGATATTGCAACCTATGCGATCGCCATAAAATTTGCGCTGGTGCCAACGTTACTAATTCAGCCGTTTACGCTGTGGTGGTACCCAAAACGTTTTAGCGTGCTAAAAGCAGACGATGGCAAAGCGGTTAATGCGCGCTTTGCCATGTTAGGAGCTGTACTGGCGGTATTAACGTGCGGCCTTCTAGGGCTAGTAGGACCAAATCTTATTCGCTGGTTAACGCCTAGCGACTATCATGGGGCGGCGTTGATTTTACCTTGGTTATTGCTTTGTACGGCACTTAAGCTGGTTGCTGAACTACTGAACCTTGGGTGTTATATCGATGCAGACAGCCAGCGACAAATGTATATAAACTTGATTGCTTCTGCTGTCGGGGCAGTGTTATTGGTGCTGCTTGTTCCTGACTTTTTCATTAACGGTGCGCTGGCGGCCTTAGTAATCGCCTACACAGTTCGCGTACTACTGTTTTATTGCTGGAGCCAACGTCGCTTGGCGTTACCCTATCAATTTGCCTATTTTAATCTGGCTGTCGCGGGTGCGTTTTTAGCAAACTTTGTTGGTCAATTTATTGAGGTATCGCCATGGTTTGGCCTGTTTTAAGTACCTCGCTTTACGGCTTTTTCTTTGTCTTAGCTGGCGCTGCGCTGTACTTTTTTCCGCATCCTGTTTTGTTGGTAGCGATAGGCTTAGTGCCGTTTGTTATCTGGGGCGTTGTGCGTTTTTCTTTCTACGTGGTGCTTGGCTTTGTGGTGTGTTCATTTTTTCGAATTCACGAAGTTTTTCCGATGCTGTCGCCACTTAAATTGCCGCAGTTGTTTGCACTCGGTGCTTTGATGGTGATTTTTCTGCGCTTGGCCATTATTCAAAACTTAGCGCCGTATTGGTGCCGCCAATTTACTTACCTGATGGCGTTTTTTGGTTTGGTCACGGTTGCGTTGCCATTCTCGGCCAATGTTGGGGTCGCAATGAATTCATGGTCAGGCACTTACAGCAAGATTATTCTCATGACCTTTGTCATCGCCTGGATGATGCGAGCTGAGTCTCATTTTGTTAATGCTTGTCGAATCTACTTATTAGCAGGAACCTGTGTGGCTATAGTTGCATTGATGAACAAAGCTAATGGCATTGGTTTGGTTGAAGGAACACGCGTTACCATTGGGCGCGATATTGGCTCTTTGTTAGGTGACCCTAACGATCTTGCGTTGGTATTGCTTTACCCCATGGCGTTTGCAATTGGTGCTGCGCTTGAAAAAGGTTTATCTCGATTTGAACGCTTATTCGGGGCAGTGATTTTTATCGTATTAGTGTTCGCATTGCTGGCCACACAAAGTCGTGGTGGCCTATTGGGCATGGTTTCCGTTGTTGGCTTGTTTGCCTATCAAAGAGTGAAGTCAAAAGTCTTACTGTTTAGTGGTGGTGGGCTGGCGCTAATTGTTTTATTTGCTGTCGCTGGTATTAGTGAACGTTCGTCTGGCGGTGCGGCAGAGGAGGGTATAGATGAGTCTGCGATGGGGCGCCTTTACGCTTGGCAAGCGGCGTGGAATATGGCGTTGGACAATCCCATTGCCGGTGTTGGTATTAGTAACTTCTATTTTAATTACTTTTTCTATAGTGCTCATTGGGATGGTCTAAACCACGCGGTACATTCTACTTGGTTCGGCGTGTTGGCAGAAACCGGCTTTGGCGGCTTGATTTTGTTTATCTGCTTAATTGTGTCTACTTTTCGGGTGAGTTGGCGTTTAGTTAATGATCCACGAAGAGTGCTGTTGGCACCTATGATACGTGTGGTTGTTTGTGCCGCACCTGCCGGTATCGCAGGGTTTGTTATCTCAGGTACCTTCCTAACGCAAGGCTTTATCTGGCCGATATACCTGCAAGTGGCTTTGGTTATTGCCCTCAATAAATTTACTGAGCAGTTTTTTGCAAACTGCAGTGACAAGCCCACTCACCCCTACATGCAAGTTGCAAATCGCAAATAAGCGGTTGTGTTGGTATTCAAATAATTTTTCCAAAATTAATAATTATTTAATTATTACAGGTGCTTAGTTGATGATTTAAACACTTGGTCTGCCATTTGCTCAATGTTAATAAGCAAACGTCCTTACGGGCGCATAACGTATATCAGTTGTTGAGGTAGTTATGGTTCATGTGATTAGCGAATACAGAAACAAAGCAAGTGTCGAATGCGATCGTCAGGTGACGAGAGTACTTTACGTGCATTTTGGTGACAACTGGCTACGAGGCAGTGAAATTGTATTACTTGATATGATCAGCAGCGCTCAACAACAGGGTTATCAACCTGTGCTTTGGTGCAATAGCCAATTACTGGCTGATGAAGCTAAACAGCTAGGCATTGAAGTGATTTGCCAGCCAATGGTTTGTATTGGCTATTGGTTCAAACCAAGGTGGCAGTTTGGATCGTTTATTCGCCAGCTAGTAACTGCTAGAAAATTGATTAAACGCTGTGGTATTCAGCTGGTGCATTGTAATAACGGCGCACCGTGTCAATGGCTCTCATTAGCTTGTAAATACCTAAAGGTGCCTTTGCTACTGCATTTGCATGCCCGTTATCAGTATTTTGATCGCCTAGCACTTGGTTTTGCTGGCGCCGATTTTACGGTTGGGGTTAGCCACTCAGTGACAGAGGTTTTTCGTCAGGCTGAGCCCAATCAAAAATCCTATTCTGTTATTTATAACGGTATTGAGCAACAACGTGCAGTTTCTGAACAGCCTACCGATTTACGCTCAATTGTAGGCGCAACGGACAAAGATACTGTGATGCTCTACGTTGGCTCGTTAATCGCACGTAAAGGTCTGGCAACGCTCATTTCAGCTATTGCTCAAGTTTCTTCTCAAGACTCTTCTCAAGTAACAGCACAAGCATCGCGTCAAGTGATGTCGGGAGCGACAAGCCAGCCACAAGTTAAACTTGCCATCGTTGGTGAAGGCGAAGAAAAGCACCGCTTGATGATGCAAGTTGAGTCGCTAGGGCTCAGTGAACAAGTCTTCTTTTTAGGGGAACAGCAAGATGTTGCAGCGCTTTATTCAAGCAATGTCGATTGTTTTGTTTCTGTGCCTAGTGAGGAAGTCTTTGGTTTAACACTGGCAGAAGCGAGTCTTGCTAATTTACCTGTTATCACAACAGATGTGCCAGGTGTCAACGAAATCTACCAAGACAATGTTAATGCTCGCTTAGTACCTGCTGGCAATATCAAAGCCTTAGCTGAAGCAATTAGCGAATATACCCGCCATCCATCAAGGTTTAAAGGTTTTGCTAATGCTGCGCAGCGCCATATTGCTCAATCATTTAGCTGCCAGCACCAGTTCCAACAATTCGACACTTGTTATCACGAAACTGTCGCTAGAGGCAGCCAAAAAAGTTTCACATGGTTTGTGGGTTATCAATTGTCACAAGTAAGCAATGCATTGTTGGCAAAAGTGACTAGCAAAATTTCTCAAGGGCTCAAGCAGCTTGGTGTGCGTCAAGTGACAGCCAAATAATCGCTCCGGTAGAACGTAAGCGGATAGGTGGAGAGTACTCACCTAGGTCGATAAGTAACTCAGTAAATAAGCAATTTAGTAGATAAGCATAGTCGTCATTGATACGCGTTAGGGCGCATCAGGGTGCATCAGGGCGTGTTGGAGGTTGTTATGGCAAAGCGAATTTTAGTGTTTGATCCAGTCGCCTATTTTGGTGGTTCGAAGCAAGTGGCGAAAAGGCTCGTAGCCCAATTACCTCGCGATATTGAAGTTTGGGTTGCCACTAATGATGTTGCTACGTGGCAAGATGAAGCTGTGTATTGTTATCCGCTATCGACACCGGCTGGTTTACGCGACAAAAAATATGGTGTGGCGTTTTATTTCAAACATCTCTGTTACGCCTTGCAATTATTGCGATTAAACAAAGAAGCGGGTGGTTTTGCTCGTATAGTTGGGCTTTCTGGTCCAACGGTTGATTTCGCGCTGGCTATTTTACAGTTTTGTAAACGTTCCACCTTAATTCAGCTCGTTCAAGGGCCTGTTCCTGATTCAAGATCGGCGGGCTTTGGGCTTTCAAGAGCCGCGCGAATTTTCTCGCTTACAACGGCAGTACCGTCCGTAAAACGAGCGCTTGGGCGATTTCTCAATAGTTTTTCGTTTGCGAGCAGTCGCGAGCCCGCAATAATGGTCGAGCAATTTACCAATGCGATTGACCAAGGTGAAATCAAAGTTCATCGCGAGTGTAGAAGCAACGGAAAAGACAACGCCAAAAACCATTCTAAAAACAACGGCAAACAGCAAGGTATCGAAATTTTATGGAGCGCCTCGTTGATCAAATGGAAGCGATTAGATGTGCTGCTAGAGGCGCTCAAGATACTGCGTAATACCTATGGGCTAACCGAATTTACCGTCAATGTTTGTTACATCAAACCACCTGCAGGTGAATCGAGCTGTGTTGATATTGATAGTTTGAGCAGAGAGTTACCGCCGAATGTCAGGCTGTTTGAACAACCAGAAAATTTAGCTCAGTTGCGTGCCCGTTCCAGTATTTTTGTTTCTACTTCTGAGCAGGAGCCTTTTGGCTTAGCAATTTTAGAGGCGCTAGCAGCAAAACTGGCAGTAGTCGTGCCAAGTGATGGTGCTTATTGGGATAGAGTGCTTGAAGACGGTAAAGACTGTGCCAAGTATCAAGCATTATCACCACTTGAATTGGCGCAATGCTTGGCAAGGCTTATTCACAACCCGAAACGCTGTCGTCGTATCGCGGCAAAAGGTAAAGCAAAAAGTAAGCAGTATCGAGCAGCAAACTGTTATTCGCAAATCACAAAAGCACTTTCAATTTAATAAGTTTCCAGCTTGCAATCTGCAATTAAGTTTTCTTTTTTGGTTAAGTTGTTGTTATTTATGGTTTTAATTTTTGGTTCGATTTCTGCAACTCAAAAACAGCAAATAGCAACTTGGAACTAGGAACTAGCAATTAGCGAGAGATCTGCGTCACAGGTTGCTAGCAGACACAAAAGTGGTAATTGAGCTCACATGAGCAGGAGGCAGTATGCAAAGCTTTAGTATTCATTATGCCAAGCAATGGGCGAAAACGAGTGACAATTGGTTAGCCAAGTTAATTAAGAAAGCTTGGTTAGCCGTTAAATCGGCCGAAGTGCCTAATCTACCATTAGTGTTTAATGTGCTGTATCACCTGCATGTTTTGCTTAAGCAATGTTTTAGTGATGTGTTACGCATACTTTACTACACCCCTATTTTTAAAGCGCGATTAAGCAATCAGCCTAAAAAGCTTTACTTGTACGGCGGTTTGCCTGTGGTGATTGGTAGTTTAGATATTTATATGGGTGACCGAATACGATTGGCAGCAATGACCACGATCAGTGGCCGAGCCGTCGGTAATAGAGTACCTAAGTTAGTGATTGGCGATAATGTGGGCATTGGCTGGCGTACTTCAATTTCAGTGGGGCACAATGTGGTGATTGGCGACAATGTGCGTATTGCGGGCGACTGTTATTTAGCTGGCTATCCAGGTCACCCTGTTGACGCCCAAGCGAGAGCAAAAGGGCTACCGGATACTGAAGAGCAAGTGGGTGATATTGTGTTATATGACGATGTTTGGCTGGCCACCGGTGTAAAAGTAATGCCTGGAGTCACCATAGGTAAAGGAACCATAGTTGCGGCTGGTAGTGTGGTGACCAAAGACTTACCTGAGTATGTCTTGGTTGCGGGTTCTCCAGCAAAAGTAGTGAAGTCGTTAAAGGAGTAAGTAATGAATAAGTCATATGCTCCGAAGCAAAGAGAACAAGTTACTCATGACCCGCAAGCTCAGCAAGCGACTGCGACTAAGGGCAACAGTGAAACGAGTCGCCCTATGGTCGTTTTTGGCGAAGACTGGGGGAAACATCCAAGCTCGACCCAGCACTTAGTAAAAGTACTGAGCACGCAAAGAGATATTATCTGGATTAACTCGATTGGGTTGCGTAAACCGAAATTTAGCTGGCGTGATATTAGCCGTGTTTTTAGCAAACTCAAGGCGCGATTTTTTAATGCAAGTGATAAAGCTGGCAAGCGCATGAATGGGCAATATGAGCAGTTCGGCCCACATGAACAAGATGTACAAGATGAATGTACAGCACAAAAACTGCCGGCGAGTCCGTATCAATTTACAGTGATAAATCCGCTAGTGCTTCCTTGTACCGATCAGCCGATATTGCTCTGGCTTAATAAATTCTTACTGAAACGGCAGTTAGCTAGTGCCATAGATGCACTGTCAGGCCGTCCGATCGTTTGGACGTCACTGCCAACAGCGGTCGATTACCTATCGATTTTTGAAAGCACTGAGCATGAATGTGACTGCGTTTATTATTGTGGCGATGACTTTAGTGCGTTGGCCGGTGTTGATCATGAATTTGTGGTTAGCAAAGAGCAAGAGTTGTGTGAACGAGCAAGCACGGTATTTGCTGCGAGTCAGCCGTTACTCGGCAAGCTGCCTGAAAATAAAACTGTGGTTATTCCGCATGGCGTTGATTGCCAGTTGTTTCAATCAGACAGTGTCAATAATGGTTGTCAAGGAACTCCTTGGCCGCGAGATTTACCGCTAGGAAAACCTATCGCTGGGTTTTATGGCAGTATATCGCAATGGCTTGATCAAGCGCTATTGCAGGAAAGTGCCTTAGCATTGCCTAATTGGAATTTTGTGCTAATTGGTAATATTGAGTGCGATGTCAGTTTGCTTGAAAATCAGAATAACATTTACTTTCTGGACGCTAAACCTCATGACGCTTTGCCAGCCTATTTACAGCATTGGCAAGTGGCGATGTTACCGTTTAAAAACAGTCAGCAAATACGTATGTGCAACCCGTTAAAGCTGCGTGAATATTTGGCTAGTGGTACACCCATTGCCAGCACCTACTTTAATGCGTTGGCTGAATACCAGCATTTAGTTGAGGTAGCGAGTGAGCAACACAGCTTCGCCAAAACTATTGTTGCTGCCAGCCGACGCGCTAGCGTGCAAGAGAAAGAAGCGCGAGTGTCGAGTGTTCGACAAGCATCATGGCAGCAACGTGCTGCTGACGCAGCGCTGTATTTGCCTCAATCGTAATAAGCAATAAAAAGGGTTAGGAGTAAGGTGTTGTAAGACATAGGTGATTGCAAAGAGATGCATATTGCAAAAGTTAAATATCGAGTTGTTATTTGTGGAGAAGTATCATGAAGCCGTCAATTTTAATTGTCGACGACGAGCAAGAAATTGTAAAAGCCTTAACACGTTTATTGGTTAAGCGTTACCAAGTGCATGGATTTACCGATCCTCAGCAAGCGCTGGCTTTTTTTGAGTCGTCGCCAACACATATTGTGCTGAGTGATATGAAGATGCCAGAGGTAAATGGCGTTGACTTGATGGCGAGCATCTACAAACTAAGTCCGAAAACGCGTCGTGTGATTTTAACGGGATACGCTGATGCCGAAATGGCGCAAGCGGCAATTAATCAGGGGCATGTTCAAGCCTACTTAGACAAGCCATGGGACAACGAAGTGTTGCTGGCAACCCTAGAGCGCTTGATTAATGACTTAAAGCGAGAAAATAAACGAGCGTTTGCGGTTAAAAAGCTGAAGCAAAAAAACCAATATCTTAAAGATAAAAGTGAGGCGAGTGAGCTAATCAGCACTATGATGTTGTCAAGCAATGAGCATTCTCAACAGCAAACAGAGCGTCTAGTCAGTTCACACAATGATCTAATTAACTTGTCGGCTAACCTAGTCGCTAGTCACACTCAGGACAGCTCTGGTCACGCTAACCGTATTGCACAGCAGGCAAAAATATTGGCAGAACAAGCTGGGTTGCCGATGGAATTGGGGAATGCAATTTATTTGGCGGGCTTGTTCTATCGTATTGCGTTGACTGAACAAGATGCCAATTTAGCAGGCACGCCATTGGAAGAGCTAAAACCACAAGCATTGCATATCTGGCAAAAACTACCTCAGTTAAGCAGTGATATTTTGCTAGATACGCCCATGCTGAGTGCAAGTGCGAAAATCGTAAGCAGTGCTTATTTTGTTTGGGGTAGCACTCATTGCCAGCTTGACGATGCGGAGCCATTTCAGCAAGACAATTCGGTATATGCATTGGCCGCGAAAGTACTTTCGTTAGTGGTGTTTTTAGACCTATATATTTGCGGTCAAATTGATGGCGAGTTACATCAACCTGTTGCGGCTTTTAAAACTCTTAAACCTGTGATGAAAAAATACTTTAACGGCAAACTTATTCTTGAAGCTGAAAAATTGCTTTGTCAGCCATTGCCTAACCACCAGTACGAACTTCCGCGCACTATTAGCCAATTAAACGTTGGGCAAGTGCTAGCTCAAGATGTTTTTGATCGCCTGGAGCAGTGTTTGTTAACACAACATTCAGTGCTGACAGAAGCGAATCTAGAAACGTTAAAGCTGCTGCAAGAAGAGTGCGAGCAGCCAATGTTAGTTTTTGTATATTCAACAGCGCCGACAGTGCCAAAAAGTGCTGATGATACGACATCAGAAGTAGATAAATTAGCAGCAGGTTAAGTGAAAGCCTTGTTTTACTCGCCACTGCGTTTTACTGAAAGGTTAAAAGTGAAAGGTTTAAGAGAAAGTTGAAAAAAGAAATAGTTATAAAAAATCCAGCACTAGGCTGGATTTTTCATATTATGAATTCAATGAGTGTAACTCATTGCTAACCAATTACTCGCCGTCTAAGAAGCTTTTAAGCTGCTCAGAGCGAGAAGGGTGGCGAAGCTTACGAAGTGCTTTTGCTTCGATTTGACGAATACGCTCACGCGTAACATCAAACTGCTTACCAACTTCTTCTAACGTGTGGTCAGTATTCATGTCGATACCGAAACGCATACGTAGTACTTTTGCTTCACGGGCAGTTAAGCCTGCAAGTACTTCGTGAGTTGCGTGCTTAAGGTTCTCTGATGTTGCAGAGTCTACTGGAAGTTCACCGCTGCCATCTTCGATAAAGTCACCTAAGTGCGAATCTTCATCATCACCGATTGGCGTTTCCATTGAAATTGGCTCTTTGGCAATCTTCAATACTTTGCGGATTTTATCTTCCGGCATCACCATGCGTTCTGCCAACTCTTCTGGTGTTGGTTCGCGACCCATTTCTTGCAACATTTGACGTGAAATACGGTTAAGCTTGTTAATCGTTTCAATCATGTGCACAGGAATACGGATGGTACGTGCTTGGTCGGCGATCGAGCGAGTGATCGCTTGGCGGATCCACCATGTTGCATAAGTTGAGAACTTGTAACCACGACGGTATTCGAATTTATCAACCGCTTTCATTAGACCAATATTACCTTCTTGGATAAGGTCTAAGAATTGTAAACCACGGTTGGTGTATTTTTTCGCGATTGAAATAACAAGACGTAAGTTCGCTTCAACCATTTCCTTTTTCGCGCGGCGAGCTTTTGCTTCACCGATTGACATACGACGGTTGATATCTTTAATACCGTGTACGTTTAAGAAGGTTTCTTCTTCTAGCTGTTTGAGCTTAAGAATACTGCGCTCAACATCCATTTCAATGTCTGATAAGCGTTTTGCGTAGCTTTCGCCAGAGGCTTTTTGTGCTTCGAACCAGTCTAATGAGGTTTCATTACCTGGGAAGATTTTGATAAAGGTAGCTTTTGGCATGCCAGCACCAACCACACAGTGCTTCATGATAAGACGTTCTTGAACACGTAAACGATCCATCACGTCACGCATGTTTTTCACTAAGCGGTCGAAAACTTTTGGTACTAAGCGGAACTCTTTGAATACGTCAGCTAGTGCGTCGATTGCTTTTTCTGAATCAGCATGACCACGACCTTTAGCGTCAATTACCTTATTCGCTGCTTCATACGCTTCGCGCAGGGCAGTGAATTTCTCTTTAGCTAGCTCAGGATCTGGGCCTGTATCTGCTTCTTCTTCGCTATCATCATCGCTATCGTCAGAATCTTGGATATCTGAATCTTCATCTTCCAATTCTTCTTCCGATAATTCAGAGCCAACGTGCGTTGCCGCTGCGGCTACGTCATCGTCTTCAGCGTCAGGGTCTAAGAAACCAACAATAATGTCACTTAAACGAATTTCTTCAGCAACAAAGTTGTCCCATTGATCTAATAGGAAATTGATCGCTGGCGGGTATTCGGCTACCGAGCGTTGTACTTCTTTGATACCTTCTTCGATACGCTTGGCGATAACGATTTCGCCTTTACGCGTTAGTAGTTCAACCGTACCCATTTCACGCATATACATACGTACCGGATCGGTTGTGCGGCCTATTTCACTCTCTACCGTGGCAAGTGCTTGAGCAGCAGCTTCGGCAGCATCTTCATCAGTATTGGCCTCGCTCATCATCAGTTCATCGGCGTCAGGGGCATTTTCAAATACCTGAATACCCATGTCGTTGATCATGCGAATAATATCTTCAACTTGATCGGAATCGATAATGTCTTGAGGGAGGTGATCGTTAACTTCTGCAAAAGTTAAATAACCTTGTTCTTTACCTTTGGTTATTAACTCTTTAAGTCTAGATTGTGGGGCTTGATCCATTGACGAATGTCCACCTATTTATGGCTATCAAAATAAGAACAGTAAGCGATAAATTCTAGCAAGTTGACGATAAAATTGCCAGCGCTTTCATTGTTTACTGCGTTACATATTGTCAGATCTTGTTACAGCGATTGCTCGTTTAACAAGGCCTGTAATTCTCTTTTTTCTTGTGCTGTTAATTGATTTAGTCGACCTTTTTGCAGCAGTAATTCGGTGCGTTGTTCAACTAAGGTATTCAGCAACTTTTCAATGCTATCAAGGAATACGTCCTCAGCATTGTCAGCGTTTATTTGATGTTCCCAACACAATAGTTTGGCAAGTTGTTTACCTTCAACACGGTCACGGAACATCTCAATAATTTGACCGCTGTTGATATTGGGGCTGCGCGTGCAAATTTCAAGCAGCTCTGTTAATAAACTTACACCGGGCTGATCTAGCTGGCCGAGTACTTGCGGATTTGGCAGCGTTTGTGCCAATGCTGGTGATTCGAGTAAAAGTGCAATGGCAAGCCTTGCCGGTGTTGTTCTTGTTGGCGTATTGGCTTTGGCTTGCGCTTGCGCCGGTGATGGTGAGGCTTGGCTAAGCTGTTTGGCTAAATGCTCACTACCCGTACCAAAGTTATTGGCAATTTCATTGATCAGACTTTCTTTTAAAATACTGGCGGGCATTTTATTTAAGAACGGTTGGAAAGATTCAGCGAGTGAGGCGCGACCTTCTAAACTGGTCATGTCCACTTTGGCGATAAGGTTCTCCAACAAGAATTTTGACAAAGGCTGTGCTTGTTCTAGCACTTGCTCAAAGGCTTGTTGCCCTTGCTGGCGCACTAAACTGTCAGGATCTTCGCCGTCAGGCAAAAACACAAATTTTAACGATACACCATCTCGCACTAGGGGTAGGGCGTTATCCATGGCGCGCCACGCTGCTTCACGACCAGCTCTGTCACCATCATAGCAACAAATCACTTCATTAACGGTGCGAAACAGGGTTTGCAATTGCTCTGCTGTGGTCGAGGTGCCAAGCGACGCTACCGCATAGTCAATACCGTGCTGGGCAAGTGCGACAACATCCATATAACCTTCTACGACCACTAGTCGCTGTAGGTTTTTATTTGCCTGTTTGGCTTCGTACAGGCCATAGAGTTCTTGGCCTTTATGATAAATACGAGTTTCCGGTGAGTTTAAGTATTTAGGCGTGCCATCGCCAAGCACTCGACCGCCAAAACCGATTACTTTGCCTCGCTTCTCGCGAATGGGAAACATAATGCGACCGCGAAATCTGTCGTATGGACGGCGACCATTTTCACTTTCAATCGCCATCCCCAGATCAATCAGTTGCTTGGCTAATTGATGATTGTGAGCAAAGGTATTCATCATGCCATCCCAGTTATCTGAGATATAGCCAATGCCAAAACGTTTGGCAATTTCTCCAGACAGCCCTCGGCTTTTTAAGTAGTTAATCGCGACATCTTTGTCGCTGGCAACTCGCAATTGTTGCTGATAAAAACGTGAAACTTGCTCTAGTAATTGGTAGTCACTTTGTTTTTGCTGTTGGGCTTGTTGATATTTACGCTGCTGTTCAGGTGTGTGACTGCGCTCTTCGCGCGGCACTTCCATGCCTTGCATTGACGCGAGTTCTTCAATTGCATCAACAAAATCAAGTCGGTCGTATTCCATCAAAAATGAGATGGCGTTGCCATGCTCACCACAGCCAAAACAGTGGTAAAACTGTTTGTCGGGGCTAACACTAAATGACGGTGTTTTTTCGGTGTGAAATGGGCAGCAAGCCTGATAATTCTTACCCGCTTTTTTTAAAGTAACGCGGCCATTGATAAGCTCTACGATATCAGTGCGAGCAAGCAAGTCATCTATAAATTGTCGTGGGATTAATCCGGCCATGGCTGGGAACAAAACTACCTAAGTTATTATCATTATAGCGGCAATGCGAGTTGAGATTTTATGGAAACTATCCAAAGAGAAATACCCGCATAACAGAGCATTTTGACATAAAAAAACCGCGATGCAAAACATCACGGTTTTCTTTGCATATCGCTTGTTGCTTTCAAAGCAACAAGAAAATTATGCGTTTAAAGTTGCTCTAACTTTACCACTGACAGCGCCTAAATCGGCTTTACCCTGCATTGCAGGCTTTAATACTGCCATGACTTTGCCCATATCGGCCATTGAACTGGCTCCGGTATCGGCAATAGCATCAGAAATCATTTTTGCGATTTCTTCGTCGGTAAGAGGCGTTGGTAAAAAGGCTTCTAATGCGGCAACTTCGGCTGCTTCATTAGCGGCTAACTCTTCACGACCACCTTCGGTGTACATAGTAATCGACTCTTTGCGTTGTTTAACCATTTTGGTTAACACAGCAATAATACCAGCATCATCAAGCTCGGTTTTATTGTCGATTTCCGCTTGTTTGATTGACGAAAGCGCCATACGTATTGCACCAAGTTTAATTTTTTCTTTGGCGCGCATTGCGACTTTCATTTCATCTTTTAATTGAACAAGCAAACTCATGTTTTCAGTCTCAAGCAAGTTGACTAATTAGTGTTTTAACAGGGTAAAACAGTGATTAGTACATACGAACGCGACGTGCGTTCTCACGAGATAATTTCTTAGCAGCGCGCTTAACAGCAGCAGCTTTCTTACGCTTACGCTCCCAAGTCGGCTTTTCGTATGACTCGCGACGACGTACTTCAGAAAGGATACCTGCTTTCTCACAAGAACGTTTGAAACGACGTAGTGCTACGTCAAATGGTTCGTTTTCTCTTACTTTAATTACTGGCATATGCCTCTTACCTTAATATTTCTATATAAATCTATAAACGCTTTCGGTTATTACTGTTGGTTGTTAACAGCAACTAGACCTAACGTTTATACGCTCATATTGTGTTAATTGGGGCGCGCATTCTATGCCGAATAGCGAGGTTTGTAAAGATAAAACGCGTTTTGATAGTGAAAAGTTATAAAAGTCTTTTAGGTAAAAGCTACTTTGATAAATTTGGCAGCAACTTGGCTTTTTATCTTTACGGTTTGTATAGCTATAGATATACAGTTACTGCTAAAATCGCGCCCCAGTATTTTTACTATGGTTGCCGCTGAACCAGATTAATAGGTTATTAGTATGCGAATTTTAGGTATTGAAACTTCTTGTGATGAAACAGGCATTGCAATTTATGATGAAGAGCAAGGCATTATGTCGCATCGCCTTTATAGCCAAATTGCAGTACATGCTGATTATGGCGGAGTAGTACCTGAACTCGCATCGCGTGATCACGTACGCAAAACCATTCCATTGATTAAAGAAGTGCTAGCCGAAGCAAACCTAACTCCTCAAGATCTTGATGGGGTGGCTTACACGGCTGGCCCTGGTCTTGTTGGTGCCTTATTAGTTGGCTGTTCAATTGGCCGCAGTTTAGCGTATGGTTGGGATTTACCTGCGGTACCGGTGCATCATATGGAAGGGCATTTGCTCGCGCCAATGTTAGAAGACGATGTCCCTGAATTCCCTTTTGTTGCCTTATTAGTTTCTGGCGGACATACCATGTTAGTGCGTGTTGATGGCATTGGTCACTATGAGTTACTCGGCGAATCTGTCGATGATGCGGCAGGTGAGGCATTTGATAAAACCGCTAAGCTGCTGGGGCTAGACTACCCAGGTGGCCCAGTTTTGGCAAAAATGGCAGAAAATGGCACACAAGGGCGCTTTAAGTTCCCTCGCCCAATGACCGATCGTCCGGGCTTAGACTTTAGCTTTAGTGGTTTAAAGACTTTTGCTGCTAACACGATAGCCAAAGAAGACAGTAGCGAACAAACGTACGCAGATATTGCTTATGCGTTCCAAGAAGCTGTGGTTGATACTCTTGCAATTAAATGTCGCCGTGCGTTAGAGCAATGCGGCTTAAAACGCTTAGTTATAGCTGGTGGTGTAAGTGCGAATACTTCATTGCGTGAAAAGCTCGAAGCAGTGACCGGTAAGCTTGGTGGTAACGTGTATTACCCTAGACCTGAGTTCTGTACTGACAACGGCGCAATGATCGCTTATGCAGGTATGCAACGCTTGAAAGCGGGTGTGTCAGCCGACTTAACTTTTAAGGCAACACCGCGCTGGCCGCTTGATACGTTACCAGCGATTTAACGGGTAATTTGTTAACGGGGAATTTGCTGATAAGTAAGGCGCTAACTATTAATTAAACTACTGCTTCTAGCTGATTTGAGGTTCCGTACCTTTAATCAGCCGAGAAATATTGTCTTTGTGGCGGATCACTATTAGTGCAGACAGCATAAGTACCGGATAGACATAAAGCGGTTTTAATAGCCAAACATACAGCGGTGCCAGCAATACCGTAACGATGGCGGCGAGACTCGAATAACGGGTCGACTTGGCAACAATAATCCAAGTAAGTAGCAGTAACACTCCAAGGTCAATACCGATTGGTACTAGCACACCGAATGCAGTCGCAACGGCTTTTCCCCCTTTAAGTTCAAAAAAGATGGGGAACATATGGCCCAAACATGCTGCCATACCAACCACCCCTAACCATATTGGTTCAACTCCCATAAAGTAAGCCCCCCAAACTGGTAAGGTACCTTTTAACACATCAAGTAGTAATACCGTCGCGGCTGTTGCTTTGTTGCTGATGCGAAGTACGTTGGTAGCACCGGGGTTTTTTGAGCCTGTAGAGCGGGGATCTGGTAGGCCAAGAAGTCGACAGATCAATATCGCGCTTGAGATAGAGCCAAGCAAATAGGCAATCACTATCATAGCTGCGGTAACAATCATCTCGTCTTTAATCCATCAATACGCTTGTTCTTGGTTATTGGTTGGCCATTCTAGCGCTTATAGCACTGGTTTTTCTATACCTTGAGAGGTAAACTCGCGGTTAAATTTAGCAAATCCTGATATGGCTGGGAATAAGCGTGGATAAAGTTTTTATTCAAGGACTTAAGATACAAACCACGATTGGTTTTTATGAGTGGGAAAAGCAAATCAAGCAAACCTTAATGATTGATTTAACCATGGGATGGAACACGCGATTGGCAGCAGAGAATGACGAACTCGATAAAACGTTAGATTATGCTGAAATCTCTGTTGCACTAGAGCAATTTGCCAATGAAAATCCGGTCGATTTACTCGAAACACTTGCCGAACGCATGGCGAACTTTCTGATCACTGAATATCAAATTCCTTGGCTTAAATTAGCGATAGGTAAGCCAGGGGCTGTGCATAACGCGCAAACGGTAGGCATTGAAATTGAACGTGGTCACTTAAGCTAATGGCACAAGTTTTTATATCGCTTGGCAGCAATGTTGAACGTGAAAAGTATGTGGTTAAAGGGCTCGATGATTTAGCTCAAGCTTTTGGCCAGCTTGAGGTTTCGTCTTTGTATGCATGCGAAGCCGTTGGCTTTGATGGCCCTGAGTTTTATAACTTAGTGGTGGGAGCTCGTACGTCAATGTCGCTTGATAAGGTTGCTAAAGTGCTGCGCGATATTGAGTATGCTAATGGTCGCAGCCCAAATGCGGTAAAGTTTAGTCCGCGCACGTTAGATTTGGATCTCTTACTTTACGACGATTGTATCGCCGATTCACCGGCACAAATTCCGCGTGATGAAATTTTAAAAAATGCTTTTGTTCTTTGCCCATTAGCGGAAATTGCACCAAGGTTGCGCCATCCAATTGTTCAGCAAAGTTATGCAAGCCTTTGGCAGGCCTACGATCAAGCCAGCCAGCACATTCAACAATTGCCATTACCGTGGCAACAGCCTGTTTTCACAAACCAATAGCCAGTACCAATTATTATTTATGGATATTATTGAAATTATTCTTTTGGCGCTCATACAAGGACTAACAGAGTTCCTGCCAATTTCTAGCTCAGCACATTTAATTTTACCATCTCAGCTATTTGGCTGGACAGATCAAGGTTTGTCGTTTGATGTTGCCGTACATGTTGGCTCCTTGCTGGCGGTGATGATTTATTTTCGTGAGGAAGTTGGCCGTATGTTTATGGCCTGGTTGGGTTCATTCTCAGCCAGTGGCAGGGCGAGTGGCAATTTTGATGGCAAACTTGCCTGGTGGATTTTATTCGCCACCATTCCAGCTGGCTTATTTGGCTACTTTGGTAAAGATTATATTGAAGAATACTCGCGCTCAATATTGGTAATAGCCGCAACCACGGTATTATTTGGCGTGCTATTAGGCTTTGCTGATATTAAAGCCAAACAAAATGTCTCGCTTGAAAAATTAGGTTTTAAAGGCGCCATGATGATTGGCTTGGCGCAAGCAATTGCTATTATTCCCGGCACATCACGCTCAGGTATCACCATGACCATGGGGTTGATGCTGGGCTTGAGCCGCGACAATGCTGCGCGCTTTTCTTTTTTATTGTCGATTCCCGCAATAGCCATGGCGGGTAGCTATTTAACGTACAAAGCAATTAGCGACTCTGAACCCTTAGTTTGGGGCGATATCGGTATTGGTGCTTTGTTATCATTTATTAGTGCCTATGCTTGCATCCATTTCTTCTTAATTTTAATTAATAAGCTCGGCATGATGCCGTTTGTGATTTATCGCTTGTTGCTTGGCGCTGGTTTGCTAGCGTTTGCGTTTAGTTAAACTTTTGCAAGGTGTTAGGTAGGCTAATAGCATGAACATTCAAAATGTTTTTAGAGTTTTTGTGCTACCTCAAGTTCTCACTCAACGTAATGTTGCAAACTAAGCTGTAACTTCTATTATCAGTATTTGATTTACCCAAGGTTGGGCATGTCTTGAACAACCGACATGTTAGTTTGATAAAGTGCTCTAAAATCAGTTATGAAAGCCTATTTTTATATTAGCCAGCCGTTAGTTCCTGTCGATAGTGCTTCGTTAGAGAGGCTAGTTGCCAGCGCTGAAGTAAAAAACGCAGCCTATGGCATTACGGGTTTTTTGTGCTTTAAAGAGGTGTTTATTCAGTACTTTGAAGGTGAAGCCAACGAAGTTGATGCACTCTTTGCAACAATTAAAGCGGATCCTCGCCATCAAATTTTAAACTGTTTGGTATTTGATAATATTGACTGCCGTCAGTTTCCTAACTGGCGAATGAAGTTAATCAGCCGTGATGTGCTGAATCACGATCGCGTAGAACCTTTCTTATTTAAACAACTAGCACGGGCAAAAGACAAAACGTCTCACCTCGATAAGTGGCGCAAACAAGTATGGCTTGCTGTGCAGTATATTGCCGCTCAATCAGCCCATGAAGTAGCGTTCGTCGAAACTGAAAAGTAAAAGTTTCTTATTTGATTCATTTTAGGCTTGTCTCAATCTGTATCGTTAATCATTGTCAGCGGTTGGAAAACATAGTATTCGACTTGATTGAAATTACTTTTTTTGCCCCAATTAACGTTATTAGACAAAATCATTGAGGATAAAACGTGAACCCAAACGCAGTATCGCTAACGTTAGAAAACTTTCAGCAAGTTGTACTGGAAGACAGTAAAGAAAAGCTTGTGTTGGTGGCCTTTTGGGCTGATCAGATACCAGAAAGTCTTGAGCTACGAGATAAGCTTGCAAGCAAAACCGCAACTGCTGGTGAACACGTTATTTTTGCCGACGTTGACTGTCAGGCACAACAGCAAATTGCTATGCAGTTTGGTATTCAAGGTTTACCAACAGCGGTGCTGGTAAAAGCTGGGCAGCCAATAGATGCGTTGTCAGGCCCACAACCTGATGAAGCTATTGAGCAGTTTTTGGCTAAACACCTTCCGCAGCCGCAAGATGAATTTTTAGCTCAAGCACAAGCTGCGCTAGCCAATGGCGATGCTAACCAAGCGTATTCGGCAGCGAAGCAAGCCTTCGACTTAGATAGTAGCCGTGCAGACATTAAATTAGTGCTGGCTGACGCATGTGTTAGTTGTGGTAAAACTGAAGATGCGCAAGCATTGCTTGATACGGTCATGATGGTTGATCAAGACAGCTATTATCAAGCTGTTGTTGCTAAGCTTGAACTGGCAAACGAGGCGTCGAACTCACCTGAATTACAAGCCCTTGAAGCTAAGCTTGCAGAGTCCCCTGATGACCCTCAGCTTATTCAGCAATTGGCAGCGCAGTATAGTCAGGTTAACCGCCATGAAGATGCGCTCGCCCTGCTATTTAAACGCGTGCAAACTGCCCGTGATGATGCCGATAGCAAAAAGCTACTACTAGATGTGATGAAGGCGTTACCAGACGGTGATCCACTTGCTAGCAAATACCGTCGCAAGCTTTATACCTTGCTTTACTAGCATCGACTCACGAAATAAGAAACAACCTTAAGCAAGAGGTAGTTTGCCTACTCTTGCTTTCTTGTTAACTAAAATGAAGTTAACTCCACTCTAGTTAACTCGGTTTGACCCTCAAATGGCAGGCTTATCTTTATGAAACGCATAGTCTTATACACTATGGCTCGTTGCCCTCATTGCGATACGGCAAAGCGCTATTTAGACGAAAATAATTACCCATATCGGCTGGTGAATGTTAAAACACCCGCAGGGCAAAAAGAGTTAAACCGCCTTGGCTTTCGCGCAGTGCCAGTACTCAAAGTAGGTGACCAACTACTCAATGGCTTTTCAATAAAAGACTTTAAGCGCTTAATGAATAACTAAAGCTAGAAAATTATCAAAATAAGGTTTGAAATTAACCTCTTGTACAAATGTTAAACGCTTTTGAATTGCGTTATCATGGCCCTTATTTAATCGGTTAACCATCTACAAGGACGTTGTAAGTGCTGCAATTTAGATGTGCAATCATACTTGCTTGCTTTTTTGGCGCTGGGTTATTTAGTGCTGTGGTTTTAGCTAACAGCTACTCAGTGGAACATTTTAAAGCTATTGGCAATGATATTAATCGCAATCCACATCCGGTTTACCAACAGCTGCTCGCCATTGAAAACAATAAACAAGCGCTGAGTGATGAAGCTTATCTTTGGCTACTTTACCGTAAAGCCCACGCTGAAGATTTACTGTATTTTCACAAGGAATTTGAGCAAACCGTTGCTGCCGCAAAAGCCTTAATTACTGATCAAACCTCGCCTGAAATACGAGCCCATATTGGCATTTATAGTGGCGTTGTTGCCGAACGCCAAGGGCAGTACGGTCAAGCTATTGCGAGTCTTAGGGCCGCAATGGCGCTAGCAAAAAAAGAAAACCTCAATTACGCCTACACATGGGGAAAACAACATTTAGCATACTCACTTAGCCTGACCGAGCTTTATGAAACTTCTTTATCAGATTTACAAGAAGCCTATGTAGAAGCATTTGCCATGGATGACCATTTTCTTATTGCCGTGATCAATGAAACCTATGGCGCTGTTTATGGCTACATGCATGAATATGACAAATCGATTGAATATTATAATCGCGCGCTCGACACTTATGAGCGTCTAGGCTACCGTCCCTTCGTTGCTGAGGCTATTTATGGTTTGGCTTCAACCTACCGTTATATGAAGCAATACGATAAGGCTATTGCGAAATTCAATTTGTATTTAAAGCGCATAAATTACACCACAAATCGAGACATTAGTTACTTTGGCGCTTATGGATTGGGAATGACTTATGCCGAACAAGGCGACTGTTCAAAGGCGATAGCCACCATAGACAATGCGTTAATGCTCAACGGCCAGATAGATTATGATGCTGAGCTATATAAGCAAAAAGCGAGCTGTTTTATTAAGCAAGGGAAACTGGAGGAAGCAGAAGAAAACATTGTTCGTGCAGAGCAAATTTTTGCGAAAATGCCAGAACTTGCTGACACTACATGGACGCTGGAAAACAAAAAAATTCGCGCCGCTTTACTTTATGCCAGAGGGCAATATCAACAAAGTTATCAGCTATTGAAAGACTATTATGAAGCTTACTCTTCATTGCTCATTAATAACTCCACTAGACAGCTTATTCGTGTTCGTGCGGCCATGGAGCTGGAACGACAAAGTGTTGAACTTTCCTTATTAGAGCAACGTAGTAGGGTGCAATCGTTGCAGCAGGCAAGCAAAGAGCAAAGCACTTGGCAGCAAATAACCATTACGGCTGGTATAGCTACAGCGCTAGTACTAGCGTTGACCATTGCCGTTGTTTTATACCTCAAGAATAAACGAATTTATGAGCTGTCAATTACCGACCCATTATCGGGGGTTTTTAATCGTCGTTATGTTTTTGAATACTTAGATAAGCTCATCGCAACCAGTCACGGCAGAAACGGTGATTTAGCGATTTTGTTGTTTGATATTGATAATTTTAAGCAAGTTAACGATAACTATGGCCATCCATTTGGCGATGAAGTGATTTATCGGGTTAGCCAGATAGCGCAAGACACATTACGTGTTGGTGATGTTCTAGGGCGCATTGGCGGCGAAGAATTTTTGTGTATTTTACCCAGAACTGATGCCGAGCAAGCTGAAACTATTGCCAAACGGTTAGCGGCAAATATTCAACAAGCCTTGTTTACCAATGAATCTGGTCAACAAATTACTATTACTTGCAGTGTCGGTATTAGTGCTATTGACAGTAGCATGCAAGATAGAGCAACGCTCTATGTGCAGTCTGATAAAGCGCTGTACCAAGCAAAAATGAACGGTAAAAACCAAGTAGTGATTTATCAAGAATAATAGCGAAATCTTGGCTGTTTTATTTGTTGTGCGATATTGTTAGGGTAGAGTTAATCGATGCTTAAGCAGGTCTGTTTGCAATTAATGCCAATTAATTAATTGAAGTTGGTAATAAGTAATACACATAGCTTAAATAGACGGGCAAGCATTTGAATCAAAAGCTAAGCAAAAAGCCGTACCAAACCAATAGAGAAGACGGTATGACAACTAGCGCGCTCGCAAGGCGAGCAATTACTATTTTCCAAGATCATATTGAAGCGCTCGGTTATAAGCCGCTGGTTCATTTTGAGCTAGAAGGCTGTTGTCATTCAAGCCAAAACTCAGCGAGTCAAGCTCCGTTTAATCGTACATTGTCAGGTACTAAAGCAGGCACTAAAACTGGCAACAAATTAGCTACTGCCGCTGAACTTTCACATAGAAAGTCAGCTTCGCACAGAGGTCGAGAGCATACTCGCGAGCGAAAGTTATCCTCTGAACACTTTGTTCACATTAACAAAGCACTAAAACATGCAGGTATTGAGGGGCAGTTAGTTGCTGAATATTGGCATAACCAGTGGGAGTACGTGTCATTATTCGCAGGTCAATCGCCATTAAAAGAGGCACAGAACCTTGCGCAGGCTATGCAATTGTTGCCGAAACTTTTTGCTCAGCACGGCTTTGATCAAACCCTAATTAAGCCAGTGGTATGGTCTGGCGATCAGGGGCAATTAGCACTCGGCAGTAAAAACATCTTTACCGAAAAAGCGCGTGCTGTTCATATTCCCAATGCCATTCAAGTCAATGTCAGTGTGCTTGATAGCGACGGTGAAAACTTAGTCGCACGCGATAATTTCGGCGAATTACTGCAACGCTGTTTTCTCAATACTAGCCTAGCGAACTGTTTGTTATTTATGCCTGAACCGGATGCATTTGAACGACTTGCATTGAAAAACAAATATGGCCTAGCACAAGAACTTTGCTCGCCAACCGACATTTCTGGTGGTCATCAAGGTAGTATTGCGCTTTATAAAGAGCGAGGAAAACACAACCAACCCATGGGTGTTGAAGTCATATTGTATGATCAACACAGCCAAGCGTTGCTAAGCGAACAAAACTGGCAAAAAACTGCACGAGTGGAGCATAGATTAGGCTCAGCTAGCATGGCATATGATCCTTATGTCAATGTGGTATTTGCCCTTGCTAACCTTGTTGATGCACTTGAGGCATATCACAACGACAAAGGAAGAGCTTTGTTAGCCACGCCGTTTATTGAACAAGCCTTACCCGTTCAAATGTACTCTCGGATAAAAGAACATCACCTTAACAACGGTCTCGATAATAAATGCACAACTAAGCAGGCGCAGGAACCCAGTGCGTACGAGTTATTTGCAGGCAGTGATTGGTTGGCCAAACGCATTAATCGCTCTGGCCAAGCCTTGAATAAAAGCAATTTACTGCACCGTGAGCTAGGCGAGCAGTTAACTCGTAGTGTACTCACTAAGTATCAGCCCAATAACAATATTGCATTACTGACGACAGGATAATGCGTTTTTATGATGAATATTACGAAACAACAACTAAAAACTCCATATTTAACCGCAGCAGACTCGCAATCAGGCAACATCGAGCAAATTGCAGCAAAACGCGCGGAATTAAAAGCTTACTTTATCAACAGCTGGCAGACTTATGAGTCGCTGTTTGCTTTGATCAATAACGACGAGGCGTTTTACTCTCGACCAGAGCCCTTGCGCCACCCATTGATTTTCTATTACGGCCATACGGCAACTTTTTACATTAACAAACTGATGCTGGGTAAGTTTATAAAGCAGCGAATAAATGAAAAGCTTGAAGCGATTTGCGCTGTGGGTGTTGATGAAATGAGTTGGGACGATCTCAACAGTGCACATTACGACTGGCCAAGTGTTGACGAAGTTAGAACATATCGCAATCAAGTGTTTGATTTGGTCTGCGAGTTAATTGATACCATGGAGCTGAGCTTGCCTATCACGCAAGACTCACTTGCTTGGATCATTTTGATGGGGAGCGAGCACGAACGAATTCACTTGGAAACCTCATCAGTAATCATGCGTATGTTGCCATTGCAAGATTTAACACCGACTGAAGCATGGCAGTCATGTCCTTATCAAGGCCAAGCACCAATTAATGAGTTGCTGCCAGTTGTCGCACAAGCGATTGAGCTAGGAAAAAAAGCCGACGATAACACCTATGGCTGGGACAACGAATATGGCGCTGTATCGCTAGACGTACCTGATTTTCGCGCCAGTAAGTATTTAGTTTCTAACCAAGAGTTTATGGCTTTTGTCGAGGCTGGGGGTTATCAAACACCTTCGTATTGGTCGCCTGAAGGTCAGCAATGGTTGAGTTATAAGCAGGCGACTATGCCGCGTTTTTGGTTGAAAAAAGACGATGGTTATTATCAGCGCAATCTGTTGTCGGAAATGCCGTTACCTTTAAATTGGCCAGTTGAAGTTAACTACTTGGAAGCGAAAGCTTTTTGTAATTGGCAGTCGAGTGTTACGGGGCGCAATGTCAGGTTGCCTACTGAGCCAGAGTGGTATGTGCTGCGTGAAAAAGTCGCTGGCGACTTACCCGATTGGCAAGAGGCTCCAGGCAATACAAACCTAGAATATTTTGCCTCTAGCTGCCCTGTCGATAAGTTTGATAACCAAGGCATTTTTGACGTAGTGGGTAATGTTTGGCAATGGACTGAGTCGAGTATTGATGCTTTTGAAGGCTTTAAAGTGCATCCGTTATACGATGACTTTTCCACACCAACCTTTGACGGTAAACATAACTTGATTAAGGGCGGCTCATGGATTTCCACCGGTAACGAAGCAATTGCGAGTTCGCGTTACGCGTTTCGTCGCCACTTCTTCCAACATGCGGGATTCCGTTATGTGGAAAGTGAGCAACAAGCTATGCCATTGGTGCCTGCCAACCATTTTGAACAAGACCAAGATGTTTGCCAACAACTGCAAAGTCACTATCAAAATGTCGGTCTTAGCGGTGGTAATTACCAGCAGCAATTAGCCGAGCAGGTTCGTACTTGGCTTGTCGAGCACAATGCCAACACCGAGAAATTATTGGACTTAGGCTGCAGTGTTGGCCGCACAAGTTTTGCTCTTGCGGACTTGTTTGAGCATGTTGATGGGGTCGATTTTTCTGCGCGCTATATTCAGCACGGCGTTAAACTTCAACTTGGTGAAGCGGTGCGTTTTGAAACAGTGCAAGAGGGAGATATTGTAGACTTTCATGAGCTTTCATTAACAGATGTTGGCTTGTCTGCTGCCCAAAATGTGTTGTTTAGCCAAGGCGATGCAACGAATCTAAAAGACATTTTCACTGGCTATGACGTAATACTCGCTCAGCAAGTACTAGAGCAATGTTATGATCCAAAGCAGTTTCTAAAGCAAGTCTCGACTCGTTTGAACGACGGTGCTTTGTTAGTGATAGCTTCAGATTATCAGTTTGATGCTCAGGTTGCTCCAAAAGAAAAGTGGCTTGGAGGTATCAAGGTTAATGGCGAAAACCTAGTGGGATTTGAAGGTGTTCAACAAACCTTGGGTAATAGCTTTGAATTACTGGCACAAACTCAACTTAACCAAGTGATTAAAGTGACCAAACGCACCAGCCAGCTCAGTGAAAAGCACGTAACCTTATGGCGCTTTAATGCATAATGGTTTGCTTAGCACTTGCTAATCAGCCGCTAGCAAATCGCGTTAGCCAGTTGATAACTAATCGATAAGGTTCGAGTTAATTAATGGCTATTAACCATTACTGGGTAAAAGGCTAGATAAAAGAGTAGTTAAAAGGCCAGGTAAAAGGAGCTTCGTAAGAAGTTCCTTTTTGTTTTTTTAATTTAAATGTACACATGAAATACGACAGCTTACCTCCTCATATTGCTTATACGCGAGCACTAAACGCTGACATTCGCTATAACCTCAGCCACTCCTGTGGACAAGCGTATTCACTCGCCGAATTAACTGCGATGGATAAACATGGGCGGCTAAAATCATTTGCAGATCAGCCATTAGATTATGCCAGCGTGCAAGGGCTACCGGAGTTACGAGAGGAAATTGCAAGTTTTCATCAATCCATCAATGAAAGTGAGCAGCTACCCTCTGCAAACTCGCTTAGTGCATTGTCCAAAGAATGTGTTGTTACCTTTTCGGGGGCACAAGAGGCATTGATGGGGATTTATCAAAGCTTGATCCGCAGCGGTGATGAAGTCGTTGTTTTTACTCCAAACTACCCTTCATTAACGGCGATGGTAAAGCCACTTGGTGGCAAGCTAATTGAAATACCTGTCACGTTAGATAAGGAAAATGGTGGTTGGCAGTTTGCTATTAAGCAGCTTAGCGCAAGCGTTAATGAGCGGACCCGTTTAGTGGTCATCAATGCGCCACACAACCCAACGGGGGCGACGCTTTCTCAAGCACAGCGCAATGAAGTGCTAGCAACTGTCAAAGCTTACGGTTGTTACCTGCTAAGCGATGACGTTACGCAGCCATTGGCTTATGAACCCTCACTTACACATCAATATTTGAACTACGATAAAGCGATATCAGTATCTGTGATGTCAAAAAGCTTTGGCCTTGGTGGAGTTCGGATTGGCTGGGCAGTAACGCGCAACCGTCAATTAATAGAACGATTAGTTGCTTTCAAAGCCAGCCATAGTATTTGTACATCTCGTTTTGATGAGCAGCTCGCGATAGTCGCTTTAGAAAACAATGAATTAATCATCCAAAATACAAAGGCAATCGCTAAACGAAATATTAATCGCTTTGCCCAGTGCGTTGATAAGTTTCCGAGTTTATTTGAATGGCATCCACCAAGTGCGGGTTTGTTAACGCTTGTTAAGGTTAATACTAATCAGCCGATAGCACAGTGGTGCAAACATATTGCCGAACAAACGGGGATATTGCTGCTGCCGAGCGAATTATTTGGACTAAATGAGCCATACATTCGCTTGGGTTTAGGGCAGGAAAACTTCGTTGAAGCGGTTGGCGTATTAGAGCGTTACTTATCATAGCGTTTTTTATCACTACAAAAGTAGCCTCTTATTTTTAACACAATTTGTTACATTTAGCGGTCAACCAAAATCCCCCATTTCCCGACTAAACCACTAAAATACCAAGCATAAAGCAACGAATGGAATTCGTTCCAATAATAAATTTTATTACATGTCACTGAAAAAACTCTTATCGATAGGAGCTGCGTTAGTCCTTACGCAAAGCTCAATTGCTGCTTATGCCGAGCCAGCAAAAAATTACCAATTACCTCACTTTTCAACATCCATTGAAACGGATGGAAAACTTGACGAAGCGATTTGGCAAAGTGCGCTAGTGATTGACCTTGCTTATGAAAATCGTCCAGCAGAAGGTCAAACTGCGCCAGTAAAAACGCAAATGCTGGTCTTCGAAAACGGGCAAGCATTGCATATTGCCTTTAAAGCATATGACCCTAATCCAAGCGATATTCGCGCCGTATTGCGTGATCGCGACAGCTTATGGCGTGATGATCATGTTGGTATTGTCATTGATACGTTCAATGATGAGCGCAGTGGCTACGAGTTTTATGTTAACCCATTAGGTATTCAAGCCGATTTACGTATGGATGACAGTAATGGTTGGGACGATGATGATTCCTGGGACGCGATTTGGGATAGTGCGGGTCAAATCACCGACTTTGGTTATGTGGTTGAAATGGTTATCCCATTTAATGCACTCAGGTTCCCAGAGCGAGCGGGGAGCTTAACGTGGAATATTGCCGGTCGTCGTATTTACCCACGCGAAGTGCGTTATGAATTGGCAAGCTATAAAAACGACCGCAACTTAAAGTGTAACTTATGCCAATTTGACCAACTTGTTGGGTTTGAATCTGCCAAAGCCGGTAATAACTTTCAGCTAACGCCAACGCTGACCATTTCTCGCTTTGATGAAAAGCCAGAAGTTCCAGGCGACTGGCAACAAGGTGATATCGAAGTTGAACCTGGGTTAGATGTGCGTTGGGGCATTACCCAAGATATGGTACTTAATGCCACGATTAATCCAGACTTTTCTCAAGTAGAAGCAGATTCAAGTCAGTTAGACGTGAACAATACGTTTTCGTTGTTCTTTCCTGAAAAGCGACCGTTTTTCTTGGATGGGGCGTCTTATTTTGATGTCGCAGAGTTTAACTTTGTTCACACGCGCAACATAGTTGAGCCAGATTACGGCGTAAAGCTGACAGGGAAAACCGAAAATCACAGCTACGGTGTGCTTGTTGCTAACGATAAACACACGAATTTTTTGATCCCTGGCGCACTCGGCTCTGACATTGCTGAACTATCGCAAGAGTCAGACGTGGCACTAGCCCGTTATAAAGTGGACTTTGGGGAGCGTCACAATGTCGGCGTGTTAATGACTAATCGCAGTGGCGATGATTATCGCAACACACTGGCATCAATTGATGGTAACTACTGGTTTTCTGATACCGACAGTTTACGAGTCAATTTTGCCTTTGCTGATACGCAAAACCCAGAGAGTGTACAAAACGATTTTGAGTTAGACGAAGAGCAGCAAGACCATGCTTACAGCATTCGTTACGGGCGCGAAACTCGTGATTATAATTTGCGTGCTTCATATCGAAATGTGGGGGAGGATTTTCGCTCTGACTTAGGCTTTGTTTCTAAGGTTGATTTTGAACGAGCCGTATTAGGTGGACGCTACACTTGGTATGGTGAAAAAGATAACTGGTTCCACCGTTGGGGTGTTTTTGGTGACTGGGATGCCACCTACGATCAAGCGGGTAACTTGCTTGAACGTGAGTATGAGATTCACGGCAACTTGCAAGGGCAATCTCAGTTTTATAGCAATTTTGGTGTTGTGACGCGTGAGCGCTTGTTTGACGAGCAATATTTTGATGAAACCCAGTACATGGTTTATGCAGAATTTACCCCAATTGCTGGGCTTGAGTTGGCAAACTTTATTCGAGTTGGCGATCAAGTAGACTTTGCCAATACGCAGCTTGGCGACGCTATTGTGTTAGAGCCAAGAATACTGTGGGATGTGAATCAACATTTAAAGTTAGATATTGCCTATAATTTCTTTGAGCTTGATGTTGATGAAGGGCGCTTATTTACCGCCAACCAAATGGATTTTCGCATTAATTATCAGTTTGATTTACGCAGCATTATTAAACTTGTCGTGCAGTACACAGATATTGATCGCAATGTCGATTTATACCAATACGACACCATTGATGACCGACCTCAAGCGACTGAGCGATTTTTTGCCACTCAGTTAATTTATTCCTACAAAATCAATCCGCAAACCTTGTTTTTCATAGGCTATTCCGATGGCGGCTTTCAAGATGATTCGTTGGAAAATTTAGAGCGAGATCAGCGTAGTATTTTCACCAAATTTAGCTATGCATGGCAGTTGTAGTTATTAGTAGCCAAACTTTGGGTAATTGCTGAAACTGCCGTTGGCAAGTTTTCGTAACAGTTCGTCGCAAATTAGATACCTGACATCGATCGTCGGCTGTTAGGTATCGACATTAAGCTAAATATAGCTACACTCACGACCCTAATTGTTTTGCTTAGTTTTGTTTGGCGTAGCTTTCTTTTAGATAGCCTAGCTCTGCTAACTCACTTAGCCGATGCTCTTTTAGTGCGCTATCAGTGAATCACATAGGTTGTTATGACGTTTTCTCATTTTGCCAAATTATCTCCTATCTATTGCGCTTTAATCGGCGCAGCTTTGGGTCATGGCAAATTGCGTGCAGAGGAGCTTCCCAACTTACCAGCGACACAGGCGTTTAGTGCAATTGAGGTGATGCAGGTAAGTGGCTCACGAAGCCATTTACTATCTAGCCAGTTGGTCGATAATTCCATGTCGAGCATTGAGATAATGGATAGCGCTACTGTTAACCCTACGATTGCCGATTGGCTAATCAATGCGCCGAGCATTAGCTTGAATGGGCAAGGTGGCTTGTTTCAAAGTTATAGTATTCGCGGTTTTAGTCGCTCTCGCATTCGCACTGAGGTTGATGGTATTCCCATTATTACCGATAGACGTGCTGGCAATTCAGCGTCGTTTATCAATAGTGAGCTATTGGCTCGAATTGATATTCAGCAAGGTCCAAGTGCTACTCTATATGGCTCTGAGGCCATGGGTGGCGTGATAAATTTGATCTCTGCCGAGCTAGGCACTAAAAAGCTAACGGCGAGTGCGCAAAGTGACGATCAAGCGACTAATTCAGCTTTACTGTGGGGCAGTGAAACATGGCAAACCGGATTTGCTTATCGCCATGCAAATCAGGCGAGTGCCGCTGACAATACGCCACTCGACAGTGATTTTGAGCAGCGCTCAGCATTGCTCAAATTTAGCCAGACTTGGCAAGGCTTTACCGTAAATGGCAGTACCATTGTTTCGCAAGGTAACGATATTGGTAAATCTTCAAGTCAATTTCCTAATGATCGCGTAGTGCAGTACCCAACTGATGAGCATTGGCTTTCGCAGCTCTCATTGCAAAAAGATCAAGACTGGTTTGTACAGCTATATCAGCATTATCAAAACTGGGAGACAGATACCTTACGTGTTGGCAATCGACGAAATCTAACCCAGTACCAAAGTCATACCTTAGGAGCGCTTGCCTTGGCAAGTCTTGACGCTGTTGGCGGGCAGGGGCGATTAGGTGTTGAATGGCTGGCAAGGCGCGGCGTAAAGATAGCTGAATCTGAATTTTCATTAGGCGGCCAGCAGAACTTTGCGCAACCATTAGTGGATGGCAAGCAAGATAATATTGCTTTATTTAGTGACTGGCATTGGCAGTGGCAGAATTGGCAACTCGATCTCGGTGGACGTTTTGACCACATCAATCAAACGCAGTTTATTAGTAAGCAGTCACGTGATGATCAGCAGTTTAGTGCTAGCTTTCGCATTGGCTATCAACTTAACACACAGCATATGTTAAGCGCTGAAATGGCAACTGGTTTTCGCTTTCCTACCTTGTCAGAACTTTACTTTGCTGGCGAAACGCCACGTGGCACTACGTTAGGTAATTCTGAATTGGCACCTGAGCAAAGCCGAGGCGCTCAGCTAAACTGGCTATACCAAATCAACTCAGCTTGGTCTATTGATGTTGCGGGTTACTACTACGGACTTGATGATTACATTGAACGGTTTACCAGCCAAAATGATCAAGGTGAGAGTTTTCGCAGCTATAGAAATTTAGGTCGAGCGGATATTCAGGGTATTGAAGCAAGCGTGCGTTGGCAGGGTGATAGCGGAATGAGTATGCAGTGGCTTGGTCATTATCAACAAGGTGAAGACAAGCAAGGCGATACGTTAGCTGATTTAACACCAGCCAAATTGAGTTGGCATACCCAATGGCAATGGCGAGGGATTGAATTTAGCAACCAGTTAACTTGGCTAAAGAATCAGTCCGAAGTAGGCAGTGGTGAAGTGACAAGAGCACATCGATTTTTGTGGCAAGCATCATTGAGTAAATCGCTCACATCAAAGTTTACACTGCATTTTTATGGTAAAAATTTAACGGATGAATTGGCGTTTGCCAGTGCTGATGAAGATGCTTCGTTAATGCAAGGGCGCACTGTTGGCGTTAAGCTAGATTATCAGTTTGATTAGCTCCATACTCTTCGCTGAATACTTCCTTGTTTATTGCTTTAAGGAGCTAGTTCAAGGCTAACGATAACTTGCGCACTCTCAGTAATGATTATCTGCTGAACTTAGGCAATTAGTCACGTAAATGTCACCTATTTGATCGTAAAATACACGATCTTGTTGATCTATCGCTATTTTCTCTTATTATTAACGATAAGAAGACAATAAAAAGTGAACAAGCGAAACACATTTATACCAATTGAATTAATTAATTGAGCAATTATGGCGTAGGAAAAAGGTTCATAAACAAGGCGTTATTTTTTGTTAACTAGTTATTCTAATTTCAAAAATAACAACGCAGTTAATGAGCATTTTAACCAGCCAGAATGATCGAGTATTTATTGAAATTGGTATTTATATCTAAATCAGCCCTTATCTAGCTGTTTTCCAATGTTTTAAGAATAATTAAAAGAAAAGGATGTAAACATGCCGTGGAAGCTATTAGTGCTTATTGGCGTAATCTTGCCTTTACTTAACTTTTCTGTCGCTGCTGATGAGTTTGTTGAAGGCAGACACTATCGTGTGCTTGATTTACCTAAGAGCCAACAACAAGAAATTCGAGAGTTTTTTTCTTTTTACTGCAAGCAGTGTTATAGCCAACAAGAGTTTATGCAGCAGTTGGTTAAGCGTATCCCACGCCGTGCTAGCTATGTTAAAAACCATGTCACAGGTCAACCCAATCGTTCAGCTGAGGTCGAGAATTTATTGACCAGTGCAGTGTTAATCGCAGATAAAATGAGGATGCGAGACCAAGTTGTTGAAGCAATTTTCGACCATATACATCAGAAAAAACTAGACTTTAAAACGGTGGACGATGTTCGAAAACTGTTTATTTCAGTTGGTGGTAACGAGTTTATGTTTGATAGTAGCCTTGGCAGCTATAGTATCGACATGCAGCTTGCAGAAATGCAACAAACTGCTAAAGCGTTAAAGGCACAAGGCGAGTCTAATTTACCTAACCTTATTATTAATGGGCGATACAAGCCATTGGCCAGCCAAATCACTAATATCGATGAATATAAACGGTTGATTTACTTTCTACTGCGCAAATAACGCCATTTTTTACCAAGAAAAATTACCAAGAAAAAGCCTGCACTTAGCAGGCTTTATTAATTTTTAAGTCTTGTTTTAAAGTAATGGCTATTAAGTTTTGGCTAAATAACCTCAGGTTTGGATAAGAAATTGTGAATAACAAATTTATTCAAGTAGTTATGCTCAACGTTATCTTCTGGTGAGAAATTTTTGCTGATATCAAGGCAAATTTGCGCGTCAATAGCTGGTCTATTGCAAGTAAATTTAACGCAGGTAGCAGTAAAAATAGCCGCTAGAAGCACATTAGTTATCCGGAGCTGAGGTTAAATAACCTCAGGTTAGGATAAGAAATAGTGAAAAACAAATTTCTTCAGGTAGTTATCCAGAGCTGAGGTTAAACATTTACTCACTATCGTACTTGAAAGATTGTCGCTGTCTTTGCTGGCATCAACATATTTTCTTGAATCGCAATAGGCTTATTATTTAGCACTGGAATAAGGCTTTTGGCTTTACCTAAGAGTTCTGAATATTTCTCCATTGCAAGCGTAACCTCACTGGCGTTTTTGTTTATCACCACCATGTACTTGTTCAGCTCGTCATATCGGAAATATACGTAAACGCCGCTCTCTGGTGCGTAGTGGCGAAGTTCTCCGTGGTGAATGGTCGGCGTGTTTTTACGCCAGTTCATCAATTTACGCATAAATTCTTGCGCTTTTTTCTGGGTTGACGTTAATCCTTTGCCAGTAAACCCACTCACGTCATCACCTTGCCAGCCGCCTGGGAAGTCGGTACGTATCACACCGTGATTTGTAGTGCCCGGATTAGCCATTAAGATCTCGGTACCATAGAAAACCTGTGGAATGCCACGGGTTGTCATTAGGTAGGTCATCGCGATTTTGAACAACTCGTAATCTTCATTTAATTGCGTGAAGATACGGCTCATATCGTGGTTGTCTGGGAAAATCACTAAATCTTCTGGCGCTGCGTATAAAAAGTCATTAGCAAGCACCTGATATAGCTGATTGAGCCCCGTATTCCAGCTTTCTTTATTCGTTAACGCTTTAACGAGCAAGTCTTGCATTGGGAAGTCCATCACACTGGGTAAATAAGATTGATAACCATCGTGTGTGTTAGCGCCTTTTTGCCAATAGGCGACAATAGCTGGATTGGTTGACCATTCTTCGCCGACAATATTGATATTGGGATATTCGTCGGTCACGCGTTTTGTCCATTGCGTTAAAAACGCTTTATCAGGGTAAGAGTATGTATCAACGCGAATTCCCGACAGGTTGGCGTACTCAATCCACCACAAGGTATTTTGAATTAAGTAGTTAGCTAGGTATGAATTACGTTGATTAAGATCTGGCATAGTTGGCACAAACCAACCATCGCTAAATAGCTGCTTGTCGGCGTTAACGGCGTAAGGGTCGTGCAGTGCCTCGCGCTTATGATTGGTACCTACGTATACCTTGCCTTGGTTGTTATACCAATCTTCAGTTGGTAGGTCGTTGTGCCACCAGTGACCTGAGCCACTGTGATTTAATACCACATCAATAATCAGCCCGATACCACGTTTCTGGGCTTCGGTCGCTAATTTTTTATAAAGCGCATTGTCGCCAAAGCGAGCGTCAATTTGATAAAAGTCAGTGGCTGAATAGCCGTGATAGGAATATTCTTGCTGATTATTTTCGACCACTGGGTTGAGCCAAATCTGAGTGTAGCCCATGTCTTCAATGTAATTGAGGTGATTAATAATACCTTGTAAATCACCACCGTGGCGGCCACCAGGTGCCGTGCGGTTTTTTCTTTCCAGCAGCTGGGGCACTTGGTCATTATTAGGGTTGCCGTTAGCGAATCGGTCAGGCGTCACTAAGTAAATAACATCTTTGGCACTAAAACTAATATCGGCTGCAGAGGTTTTATTACGTGCTTTCAGTTGATAAGGGTGGCTGATAACCACTTCGTTGTCTTGTAAAAAATCGATATTAAAGCGATGTGGTTTTGTGCCTTCGCGAATGATCACATCGACAAACAGGTAATTGGGGTTAGCAACCTTGTTAATTTGCTTGATAACGACCTTATCGGCTTTTATTTGCGGTGTCAGTTCGCTGATATTATCGCCATGCACCAACAACTGAAGCGCAGGGCTTTTCATATCAACCCACCAAGAGCTGGGCTCTAAATGTTTGATTTGATAGCTTACATTTACATTATCTGTTTTGCTCGCTGCCACCGCCGTGCTAGCTAGTTCGGAAGCAGCTGCGGCACTTACTAAGGATGAATGTGTTAGCAGCACAGCTGCGATCGCGGTTAACGACTTGCCAGCTGTTTTGGTTGCTAACTTATTGAAAAATGTTTTTTGCATAAATTAAATTACTCTTAATTTGCGGCTGGCGTTGTTTGTTGCACAAATACGGCGGTGGTAAAAGCTGGCACAGTCACAACACCGGCGGTAATTTTACTGGCTTTCACTATCTTGTCAGCGCCATCTTGCTGGCGAGGGTGCAAGGTGAATTCGCTGATATTTTTAAGGCCTACTCTCATTTTAGAAGCGCTATTAAGCTCAAACGACTGTTCAGATGGCGCTGAGTTAAATACCACCAACAGCTGCTGAAAATCATCTGCTAATGCACGCCCTTTGCCGTTATCAATATGCATGACAATGAGGCCGCTTTGTTGGTTTTTACCCGTATTTAAAAAGCTTAGCTTATCGATAATGTCTTGCTTATTCGTTAAGCGCAGCAAACGTGTGCTAGTGCGAATTGCCAAGAAATCGGTAAATACATCGCTAGCAAACCCAATGTCGTTAGCACTTGGCTTGTCACGCCCTTCATTTGCGGCGAGTAAGCGAGAAATAAGCGGCCAGTTAGCTTGATCTTTCTCTGCTGGCGGCAAACCTGCGGAATAAAAGTTTTGCTGTTTGCTAAAGTCGACGCGATTAAACCAATCACTGTAGTCATAGCTGTCACGCAGATAAGACTTTGAACGCAAAAATTCTGAACCCATATGCAAGAATGGAATGCCTTGCGCCAACAATGGGTAAGACAAACTTTGATTATGTAAACGGACGCGCTCTGCTGTCGTTAAGTCAGTGGCGTTACGATATTGGTTGTTGTCCCACAAGGTTTGATTGTCGTGCTTCGAGACATAGTTGATGGTGTCGGCAGGATCGTGCGCGTATCCGGTTGGTTGACCACCATAGAGAATGTCTTTACCAGTAACGGTTGTGCCATCGTGATCAATAAGTGGGTAATCAGCTAGGTTGCCCGCTAGGCCAACGCGCAACTGATCAAGCAGTAAGCCATAGTCAGGTTTGTTGGCATGACTATCTGTAGCATGCGCTGAAGTTAATTCGTTTGGCTTTACGTTAAGGCCGTTACCAATGCCTTGATGGCGGCGAATATCGTCCCCTTGAATATTAAAGCCTGCGCCGCGCACGGCGTCGCGTAAACGATCACTAAATGTACCTATTTCGGTGCCAGCCAGTTCAAGTTGAGAAGCTTGGATAAATTGACGATTGTTCGCCACTTCGCCAAAGTTCCAACCTTCGCCGTAAAAGTAGGTGTCTGGGTCAACAGCTCGCACGGCATCTCGCGCTGCTAACATCAAGTCTTTGGGTTGGTGGCCCATTAGATCAAAACGAAAACTGTCAATTTTATAATCGCGTGCCCACACAACTAACGAGTCTGTCATCAGCTTGGCCATCATAGTGCGCTCGGTGGCCGTGTTGTCGCAACAGGTTGATTGTTCAATGTCACCTGTTAGTGGGTGCAAACGCTGGTAATAGTTTGGCACTATCTTATCAAGTACTGCCGTGCGCTCTAGGCGAGCTTTATGTGTATGGTTATAAACCACATCCATCACGACCCTAAAACCCAAATTGTGCAGGTGCTGGACCATTTCACGAAATTCAACAATACGACTAATACCGTCTGGATTTACGGCATAGCTGCCTTCTGGCACTGTGTAGTGAAATGGATCATAGCCCCAGTTGTACTTGTCAAAGGTTTTCAGCTCGGTAACAAGTGCCTGTGCTTCGCTGCCCATAGGGTCAAATTGCGATAGCACTTGCTTGAGCGATAGCTTGGCGTCTAGGTTTTGGCTACACAGGCTAATGTTTGGTTGTTTTTGACAAATATCACCAACGGTTGAGTGTAAATCAAACGCCTCGCCTTGCGCTTCATTCACCGTACCTATATCAAATGCGGGGAGTAGGTGAATATGGTTAAGGCCAGCGTCTTTGAGTGTATTGAGGTGGTTCATGCCATCTGAATTTTGCTCAGTAAAGGCTTTATATTTTCCGCGATATGCAGTGTTAGAGAGCTTTGCCTCATTGGCGCTAAAGTCGCGAATATGCACTTCATATAAAACTGCATCCTCTGATGCGGCAAGCGCCGGTTGCGCTTGGCTTTCCCAATTTTTCGGCTGAGTGTAATTGGCATTTAAATTGACAATCTGACTGTATTCACTATTAGTCGACAAGCTCAGCGAGTAGGGATCCGTGGTAACAATTTCTTCAACCTTGCCCGTTGCTGGATGGTAAACACTAATTCGGTATTGATAAAACAGTGTTTCGGCACTGGTTGGCAACTTGGTTTGCCAAACACCTGTCTGCTCATCGAACCCCATTGCCATTTGTGCTGGAGCTGCTGGCGATTTATCTTGGTTGAATAACAATAAGTCGACCGAAAGTGCTGTTGGTGCCCAAAGTTTAACGTTAACTGCGCCATCTAAAACACTCGCCCCTAGATCATTGACCTCATCGGCGTCATTGGCTTCGCGTGTGTATAAATCGTCAATAACAGCGCCAGTTTGCACATAGGCAACAATATGCTGAGCTGTTTTATGTTGACCAGTTTTACCGTTAGCCGTCTGCTCAAATACATACAGCGGTTGCTTTAACCAAGTTTTTGCTGTTGCTGGAGCAATACTCACAGTAAAAGCTTGGAATTCTGATAAGTGTGGAAACTTGATAGCTAATGCTGGTGGAAAATCAATTGGCACTAACTTTGTACTTAGTTGTTGGCCTGAAAGCTGGTTGGTAGCGGGCGTGATTGACTGAGTGGCTAAACGATAACTTTTTTTCGCGTTTGCATTTGCCAGCACTATCACGTTTTGACTTAGCCAATGCGCGCTAAAAGATGATGCTTGTTTGTCGATATTAATTAAATCGCCAGTGGCCATATCATCGGTGACTAGTTGCTTGCCTTGGCTTTTGCTGGTTGACTCGTCGCTAATTGGCTGGCAGCCAGTTGTCAGTAGCATTGTTGGCAGTACAAGTGTTGGTAACAGTAATGACGGTTGTAAAGTTTTTGTCAATTTGACTCTTGGTAACCTAAGTGTTGGTAGTGTGGCGTGTTTGCTAATCATATGATGATCCAAAATTCCCCGACTAATTGCTTATGTTAAAGCATGTTGTTTTTATGGTTGCCATGGTAAAAGGTCTGGGTAGCAAAGATATCATTTGCATACGTATTCAGTCGTTTAACTGGGCTACCATCAACACTCAAGCCAGCAAAATAATTACAATGAACCTACAAAAATAAATATTTCATGCAGTTGGTTATTGATCTCCTAAGCATAGCGAATGCCTAGCGTAGCTTGCTTTAAACAAGACATTTACATAGTTCTTTGAGGAATACGCTAGGCTCTAATTGTGCAATCGATAACGACAAAATAAGCATTACGTACCACATCAAAACAGGGGGAAATAGCAATGCGTTACCTGATAACAGGCTTGCTAGTACTTTCGAGCAGTTCATTTATGGCATCAGCCAGTTATATTGAGCATGCTGTCAAGGAGCATAGCGTTCACATTCTCGGTGATGAGGCTTCATTCACGTTGACCGCATACCAGCACAACGCTATTGAGGCTGTGTTTGCCAGTGAGCATCACCGGGAGTTGTCCTCGTATGCCATTGCCCCCAATGCTAAAGGCAGTGCCTTTCAAGTAACAGAAACCCCTAGCAATTTACAAGTCACCAATGGTGCTATTACGGCGATTGTTGATAAAACGTCGCTTACCATTCGTTATCAGCGTGATGGTCAGCCGTTATTAACTCAAACGGACTTTACCAGTCAGCCAGCAGGCATTTCGTTTAGTTTTGCCATTGATGAGCAAGAAAAGCTTATTGGTGGTGGCCAGCGTGTGCTTGGGATGGATCGCAGGGGACATAAACTGCCGCTTTACAATAAGGCTCACTATGGCTACACCACTGAATCAAGCCAAATGTATTACAGCCTGCCAGCCGTGCTCTCATCGAAAAAATACATGCTGTTATTTGACAATTCAGCGACTGGGGAATTGGACTTAGACAGCAGTGCGACGAATACCGTTAAGTTGTCTGCCGTTGGTGGCCGTGCCAGTTATATTGTTGTGGCTGATAACTCATACCCAGCGTTAGTGAAAAACTACGTGGAACTAACCGGTAAGCAACCGCTGCCACCGCGTTGGTCACTTGGTAACTTCGCTTCTCGCTTTGGTTATCACAATCAGCTGGAAGTTTACGATGTTGTCGAGCGTTTTAAGCAAGAAGATATGCCGTTAGACGCGTTGGTGCTTGATTTGTACTGGTTTGGCAAAGACATCAAGGGGCATATGGGCAACCTAGCATGGGATCGCACAGCCTTTCCAACGCCTGAAAAGATGATCGCTGACTTAAGCGCTGACGGTGTGAATACGGTTGTGATTACCGAGCCTTTTATTCTGTCAACCTCAAATCGGTGGTTAAAAGCCGTTGAAAACCAAGCGTTAGCGCTCAACAGTGCAGGAGAGCCGTATCGCTTTGATTTCTACTTTGGTAATACTGGCCTGGTGGATGTATTTAACGAGCAAGGCACCCAGTGGTTTAATCAAGCATACGAGCGTTTAGCTGAGCAAGGCGTTACCGGTTGGTGGGGCGATTTGGGCGAGCCGGAAGTGCACCCTGATGATATTTTGCATACCTTAGCTGATGGCTCGCAAGTGCGCGGCGATAATGTTCACAATGTTTACGGACATAAATGGGCGGAAATGGTGTATCAAAAAAGTTTGGAGCTGGTGCCAAATCAGCGACCAATGGTGATGATGCGCTCAGGGTTTCTTGGTAGTCAGCGCTACGGCATGATCCCTTGGACAGGCGATGTGAGCCGTTCATGGGGTGGTTTAAAGCCGCAGGTAGAGCTTAGCTTGCAAATGAGTTTATTTGGCCTTGCTTACACCCACTCTGACCTTGGTGGCTTTGCTGGTGGTGAAGCGTTTGACGCAGAAATGTATACCCGCTGGTTGCAATATGGGGTATTTCAGCCAGTGTATCGCCCACATGCGCAAGAGCATATTGCGCCTGAGCCAGTGTTTCACGACGAAGAAACCAAGCGTATCGTGCGAGAGTTTATCAAGCTTAGATATCGTTTATTGCCATACAACTACACGCTAGCGTTTGACAACACAACGACCGGCATGCCATTAATGCGCCCACTCATGTTCGAGAATGAACAAGATCTATCGCTGATTGATGAGCAAAACACTTACTTGTGGGGAGATGCTTTTTTAGTGACTCCTGTAACGCAAGCTGGAGCAGCGCAAGTTGATGTTAACTTTCCTGATGGCGTGTGGTTTGATTACTTTACGGGGCAGCTGGTGACGGGAGGAGAAGTGAAAGCTTATCCTGTTTCGCTATCAAGCTTACCTGTATTTGTTCGTGCGGGTAGCTTTGTGCCAACAACCACAGACATTGAAAACACCAAAGCCTACAATCCAAATCAGTTTAACTTGAATTATTATTACCACGATAGCATTGCTAACAGCACAGGTCAGCTATACCAAGATGATGGTATCAGCCAGAATAGCTTGGCTAATAAGGCTTACCAGCTTTGGCAATTTGAGGCGACGAATAACTCAAACCAGCTAGCGATAGATTTTGGGCAATCTGGCAAGGGTTTTACTGGTTTAGCAACGAGCCAAGCGGTTGAATTGATGGTGCATCATTTGCCACATAACCCTAAGGAAGTGTTATGGGCGAACAAGAAGCTGCCATTGTTGCATTCTAAGCGCGCATATTCGCTAGCAAGTGCTGGCGCATTTTGGGACGCTGACACACAAAAATTACAGGTGAAACTAGCGTTGAATAAGTCGCAGCAACAGCTTGTAATTAAAAAGCACTAAGATATTAATTGACACTAAAACATGGACGTTTTAGTTAACTTTTCAACAAACTCTTTACTCCTAAGTAAGCCCCTAAAAGTTTGTTTGGTTTCAAAGCTTTTATGTATTTGGACGTGCTCTAACCAGTGCTCTAGCCAAATTAAACTCAACTTACTTACTAATTGCTCTCGAATAACATCCAAGTAATATGACAAACATACGGGTTTGCATACGTATTCAATATCCCATAATTCAAGGAAAGCAGTTATCGCGCCCCTAGCTAATAAAATAACGATTTTCATTCAACAATAGCCAATAAACAGGAGAATAATGCCTTTTTATCTTCCTATTGAGTTAATCGCTAGCACATATAAATCAAGTAATTAAGGTGCTTAACGTCATAGTACAGGCGATTTATTCTTCGAGAGTTTCCCATCTTTTATATGACAAATTAACTTGTGTTTTTTAATTTTTTGAAAGCGCTTACATGTTGATTTTGTTGGCCTTGTTGGTAATTGCTGACAAAGATGAATACGTATGCAAAATGTGTTTTTAGCTTAGGCTGCAAATTACTATTAGCATATCCATCTGTACCTATGTCATGAGCTTAGTGTCACGAGCTGTATGTGAGAGGGGCGTTGGAACTATCAATTATTAATAAGAAGTCATCACATCAGCGGGATGCTGAATACAATTAAAACAACAAGGATGAAACGGGGGAGAAACCTACATGTTAAAGTTCAAACCAAGCAAAGTAACGCTTGCCATGGTTTCTGGTGGTTTAATGGCGACCAGCTTACCAGTACTTGCCCAAAACGCTGACGAACAAGCGGCAGAGCAAGAAGTTGAAATTATTGAAGTACGTGGTATCCGCGGCTCATTACAACGCGCACAAGCGATCAAAATGAGTGAGAAGTCGATTGTTGAAGTACTTTCAGCAGAAGATATTGGTAAATTACCAGATACTTCAATTGCAGAATCTTTGTCGCGTTTACCGGGTGTAACGGGTGAGCGTCGTAACGGTCGTACTAGTGGCTTATCGGTACGTGGTTTCAATGAAAACTTCGTTGCCACTTCACTTAACGGTCGTGAACTTTTAGGTATGGGTGACAACCGTGGTGTTGAATTTGACTTATACCCAACCGAAATTGTTTCAAATATCGTGGTTTACAAGTCGCCAGAAGCTGGCTTATTAAACCAAGGTATTGGTGGCACCATAGACCTACAAACGGTTAGCCCACTAAACACGACTGAGCGCACACTAGCGTTTAACGCGTCATACGAAGAAAACGGTGACGAAGCCGCAAACCCTGACTTTGACAACAACGGCCATCGCTTATCTTTCAACTATGTTGATAAGTTTATGGACGACACTTTAGGTTTAGCACTTGTTATTGCGTCACAAGAAACGCCGCGTCAGGAAGAGCAATTCCGCGCATGGGGTGACGGCAACTATGCAACAGATCCTGATGGCAATTTTATTATAGGTGGCCACGATTCGTTTGTTCGTTCTGCGATGCTTGAGCGTGACTCAATTGCCGCAGTTGTTGAATATGCACCAACTGATGATTTAAAAATTCAATTTGATGCCTTATACATCGACTTCGAAGAAAACGACGTGAAACGTGGTCTTGAAGAAGGTTTAATTTGGGGCGGTGTAAATTACACCTCAACTAACGTTGAAGATGGTTTTGTAACCTCTGGCTTTTACGATGGCTTCCATTCTGTTGTTCGTAACGATGGCTTAAGCCAAGAAGCAGAATTAACGACATTCGGCTTAAACATTGAGTATGCGATTAACGATGATTGGACGTTAGTTGCTGACTTCTCTACAGGTGAAGTTGATAAAGACATTATTGACGTAGAAAGCTACTCAGGTGTTGGCCGTGCAGGTACTGACGGTCGCCCAACGCCAGCACGTTCATGGCAACAAACGTCATCAGGCATCTTCTTTAGTCCGCACCCGACATTATCTGATGTCGACTATACCGATGAAAACTTAATTCGTTTAGCTGGCCCACAAGCATGGGGTGCGCCAGTGATTGGTGCAGATGCACAAGATGGCTTTATTAACCGTCCAACGTTCGAAGAAGAGCTTGATGCCATTCGTCTAGAAGTTAACGGTGTACTTGAGTACGGTATTGTGTCTGGTCTAACTGCAGGTGTGGCTTATGCAGACCGCAAGAAAGAGAAGATCAACGAAGGTGATTACTTAACTGCACCAACATACCCAGGTGACGGTCCTATTCCGGATGTGTTGGGTGTTGCTGACTTAAGCTTCCTAGGTTTAGGTGGTGTCTTAGCTTACGACAGTGTTGGTTTGTACCGCAGCGGTTATTACACAGAAACGCCAGCGTCATTAGTACAAACAGACCGCTTGGGCGATACCTACACAGTTAACGAAGAGCAAACCACGGTTTACGTAAAAGTAGATCTAGATGCTGACTTTGGCGGCGTATACATGACCGGTAACTTCGGCTTGCAGTACGTTGATGTTGACCAAGAATCTTTCGGTTTCTCAACGGTTGAGAATGCGCAAGGTTTTGTTGAAGCAACACCTGTTAGCGGTGGTGACTCATACGGTGACTTACTACCAACGTTAAACTTAAGTTTCGAAGTTGCTGAAAATCAGTTTGTTCGTACCGCTATGGCAAAAGTATTAACACGCCCACGTATCGATGATATGCGTCCTAATGCGCGTGCTACTTTTGCCTACAACGATAACCAAATTAACAGTGCAGATCCTTCAAATGGCCCATGGAGCGGTAACTCAGGTAACCCGCTGTTAAAACCATATGAAGCAAACCAGTTCGACTTATCTTACGAGAACTACTACGCTGATGATGGCTACTTTGCTGCGACTTTCTTCTACAAAGAACTAACAAACTGGCACCGTAGTACGTCAATCTTAACTGACTTCACGCCAGTGTATATCCCATCGCTACATCAAGACTCAAACGGCAATGCACCAGCCACCCTAAACGGCTTTGTTGATGCTAACATTGATGGTTTCGAAGGTTTTGTGCGCGGTTACGAATTCCAAGCAAGTTTACCACTTCGTTTAGTTGCTGATGCACTTGATGGCTTTGGTATTGTGGCGAGCGCAACATACCTTGATGGCGAGCTAGACGAAAACGAAGAGGCAGGTGTTCCTGCTGGCCGTGTTCCCGGTTTGTCTGAAGAGTCTTACTCATTCACCGCTTACTATGAAAATAACGGTTGGGAAGTGCGTATCTCGGGTACTAAGCGTGATGAGTTCGTGACTGAAACTCGTGGTACCAGCTTAGCGTTAACCGAAGTTGCACGCCAAGGTGCTGAACTTTGGGATGCACAAATTGGTTACGACTTTGATGCGTCAGGTATTGAGTCGTTAAAAGGCTTGCGTATTACGTTGCAAGGCCAAAACTTAACAGATGAAGACGATGTTGAGGTGAACTTAGACGATCCGCGTTTAGTGGTACGTCATCAGTCATTCGGCCGTAACTTTATCTTAGGCTTAAACTACCGCTTCTAATTTGATGCGGTAAACCTAGCGAATAAAACCTGCTAAATTCCTATTTAGCAGGTTTTTTGTTTTTGGCTCTTTTACTTTGGCTCCTCTAGTTTGATTAAGCTCACTTTTTTCGCTGTAAAAGTGGGTACACTAAGAAGCTAGAAAATTATAAAAAATAAAACATTAACAATAATTACGATAAGCAGTCTTATACAATAACGTCAATATATGATGAACAACTCAACGAAAGCGGAATCTTCAATGTTACATTCTCAACCCATCCGAAAAGTCGTCATTTTAGGTGGTGGCACCGCAGGCTGGATTTCAGCAGCCTTACTTAAAAAGTTACTTGGAGAGGCAGTTGCCATTGAACTCGTTGAGTCTGAAACTATAGGCACAGTAGGGGTTGGTGAAGCCACGATTCCCCCGATTCAAGTGCTTAATTCTGTACTTGGCATTAACGAGGCGGAGTTTTTAAGGGAAACCAAAGCAACCATTAAGCTGGCTATTCGTTTCGAAAATTGGAAACAACAAGGTCACCAGTACTACCACTCATTTGGCGCGATTGGCAAAAGCATGGCGTTTTGCCATTTTCATCATTTGCTTAAACGCGCTGGTGGTTTAGATGACGAATCTCAGCTGTGGCAATATGACTTAAATTACCTGTGTGCAGAAGCAGGCAAGTTCGCCAAAATAAAAAGCAAAGATCCGATTATTGATATGCCTTACGCCTATCATTTTGACGCGGGGTTGTATGCTCAGTACTTGCGAAAGTTTAGTGAAAAGCTGGGTGTTGTTCGCACGGAAGGCTTGGTTGAACAGGTTGTTCAATGTCAGCAAAGCGGCAGTGTTCAAGCACTTGTATTAAAAAGTGGGCAAAAGGTGACAGGCGATTTGTTTATCGACTGCTCAGGTTTTAAAGGCTTGCTGATTCAAGACACCTTGCGCACTGGCTACGAAGATTGGAGTCATTGGCTGCAGTGCGATAGTGCGCTTGCTGTGCCAACAGAGCGACATGAAAAAACGGCACCTTATACCCGTTCAATCGCACATAGTGCAGGCTGGCAATGGCGTATTCCACTGCAGCATCGAAACGGTAATGGCCTAGTTTACTCGAGCAGCCATTACTCGCAGCAAGAAGCCGCTGATATTTTGATGAGCAACATCGACACTAAACCGCTTGCTGATCCGAAACTCATTCGCTTTCAAACCGGTCGCCGTTATCAGCAATGGCATAAAAATGTGATTGCCGTTGGCCTTGCTAGTGGCTTTCTAGAGCCGCTGGAGTCCACCAGTATTCATTTAATTCAGTCGGCCGTTGTGCGCTTAGTACACTTGTTCCCACACCAAGGCATTACGACGGATATTGTCGATGAATACAATAAACAATCGAAAGTTGAGTTTGAGCAAATTCGCGACTTTTTAATTCTGCATTATCACGTTACAGAGCGCACCGATAGCCAGTTTTGGCGTGATATGCGGGCAATGGAAATTCCAGATAGCTTGCGCCACAAAATTGCTTTGTTCCAAGAGAATGGTCGTCTATTTCGCGATCAAAACGACTTATTCTTGGAGAACTCTTGGCTTCAGGTCATGGTGGGGCAGGGCATTATTCCGAAAGATTACCACCCCACGGCTAATAGTATGTCGCTTGAATATATTGAAGAGACGTTGAAAAAAATCAAAGCGATTAAAGCGGATCCGGTCAGTAAGCTACCATCGCATGATGAGTTTTTAGCTCACTATTGCAAATTAGGAAAATAGTGTCAGCTTGGAAAATAGCGTCAGTTAGAAAGTCAGTGGTAGTTAACAAAATAGCGAGGAGTTGTGCACTCAATGAATAAGCCATTCAATATTGTTATTCTAGGGGGCGGTACCGCAGGCTGGATGGCGGCTAATCTATTTGCCAAGCGCTGGGGCAATAAGGTGAAAGTGACCTTAGTGGAATCGCCTGATGTTGGTATTATTGGCGTAGGCGAGGGCTCTACGCCTAGCTTGAAACGCTTTTTTGAAATCTTGGGCATTGAAGAGCACCAGTGGATGGCGCGTTGTCAGGCAACTTACAAACTCAATATTCGTTTTAATGATTGGTCTCCGGCATCCGGTATTACCAGTTATAGCCACCCATTCCCTGCACAAGTAGACACTTTCACCAAACGCGCTTTTATGGTGAATGCGCAAACTCGCCGAATGGGCCTAGACACGCATATTCAACCGGAAGACTTTCTACTTAATGGTGTCCTAGCACGTCAAGGGAAAGGGCCAAAGGTAGGGGCTCACTTCCCCTTTAAAATGGAATACGGTTACCACTTTAACTCAGCATTACTGGGGGAGTTTTTAGCAGAATTTGCACAGGGTCTCGGTGTTGATTACCAGCAAGCGCATATCGCCGACATTACCCGTTTAGAAAATGGCAATATCAATTCACTTGTTACCGATCAAGGGGAAGCTATTTCCGCTGATTTTTTTGTTGATTGCACTGGCTTTGCTGGCTTGTTGATGGAAAAAACACTAGGGGTGGGTTTTAACTCCTACAAAGAAAACTTGTTCAATGATGCCGCAGTGGTGCTGCAAACACCTTACTCGCCAGAGCAGGCTGCTCAGATTCCCGTTGAAACTGAATCAACGGCATTGTCGGCGGGTTGGTGTTGGAAAATTCCTTTAACAGAGCGCTTTGGCAATGGTTATGTCTATAGCCAAGACTTTATTAGCGCGGAGCAAGCAGAGCAAGAATTTCGACAACACCTTGGTGTGTTAGATGACAATGTTGAAGTTCGGCATTTAAAAATGAAAGTCGGGCAACTGAATCAACACTGGTCACATAATTGTTTGGCGCTTGGCTTATCACAAGGCTTTATTGAACCACTTGAAGCAACAGCGCTGCACCTTGTGCAAGTGAGTATCGAGCTGTTTATGCAAAAACTTGAAGCAGGGCACTTTAGTGCTCAATATCAAGCGGAATATAACGAACTGGTTTCAGAGCGATTTGAACGGGTGCGCGATTACATAGTTGCTCACTATAAACTGAATACCCGAAACGACAGTGAGTATTGGCGAGCTAACCGCGACAATATGAAGCTTTCTGATTCGCTAAAGGAAATTCTTCACGTTTGGTATAGCCGAGGCGATATTGCCAAAGAAATCGCACGAAAAAACATTAGTAGCCATTTTGATGAGATCTCATGGCATTGTTTATTGGCAGGCTATGGCGCGTTTCCGCTGTTACACCCAAATCAGCCGGGCAAGGGTGACTTATACCAAGAAAAAGATATTCAAGCCTTCTTGGCAGGATGTGCGTTAAACTTTGATAGGCATAATACGAATCTATCGATGTAATACATTGATAAATTGCAGCATTAAAGAAAGGTAAAACATTGAAAACAAAAGGACGCCTAAGCGCCCTTTTTTTTAACTGACTGAGACTTAGCCTAGTTTGACAATTGGAAAATTGCTACGCTAAGTGGTGCCATGTTTAGATTTAATTGGTTACTTTGCGAATTACCCTCTGCTGCCCCGGATTGATAAATTAACTTCTCGACATTTTGCGACAGCAATATATTGGCGTTACTAGTGTGGTTGGCAGTATTAAACGCTACCAAATATTGCTCGCCCGATGGCAAAGTGCGCGTCACGGCAAAAATCTCAGCCTTGTCATTGCTATGAACAACTTGTTGCTGACCGTAGCGCAGTACAGGGTGAGCTTGATAGATTTCTGCCATTTCTTTAAGCGCTAAATACAAAGGGTGCAATTGGTCAAAGTTGTCATCCTCGGTGGTTTTATCTGTACCTAACAGGTCATCATCGTTATAACTCGCCACTTGCGATGGCATCATATCTTGGCGTGAGTCATGGTTGCCGCCGTCACCAACAAAGCCTTGTTCTGTGCCATAGTAGGTCACAGGGATACCACGCAGGAAGTACATCATTTGATGGGCTAACGTTAAACGCGCAAGTTTTTCTGCCTCAACGTAGTTGTGCTCGCTTTGCTGCAAATACCAAGCGAATCGGCCAAAGTCATGATTGCCGACAAAATTAAGTAGTTGGTTTTCATCGCTATCGTGATCGCGATATTTAACATCTTGCGCAAACAAATTAGCTAATTCACTTGTACCTTTTTGGTCTACTAAAACGTTGCGAACCGCAAAGGCAAAGCCGAAATCGAGTACCGATGGCACTTTGCCTTCGGTGGTGAATCGACTCAAGACATCAGGGTTCCCATCGAAAACCTCTCCGAACATAAAGAACTTGGGCAAACCTTGCGATTTTGCATGTTCAACTAGGGCAGGCGAGAATGCTTGCCAGAACTCAATATTTACGTGCTTAACTGTGTCTATTCTAAAACCGTCAGGCTTGAATTCGGTGATAATGTCTTTGAATACCTCTGTTAAACCCGCCACTACCTCTGGATCATCAGTGTTAATATCGTCTAAACCAAAGAAGTCGCCATAAATAGAATTTTCACCTTGGAACGTAGAATCACCTTGGTTGTGATAGTACTTAGTGTCATTTAGCCAGCTAGGTACCTTTAGATTTTCCATACCATCTGGCACAAACGGTGTGTACTTATCGCCTGCGGCAACTTGTGCCAACGACTTATATTCACACTGCTGTTCGCCATCAGAAAAGGCAGTTTCGCCTTCACCATGGCATTCTTTATAGCGGATCACATCAGCTGTGTGGTTGGTAATAATATCGAAGAATACTTTAATGTTCTCATCGTGTGCGGTATCGATAAAGCGCTTTAAATCAGCGTTTGTGCCTAGGTGTGGGTCTATTTCCGTGAAATCGAGCACCCAATAGCCGTGGTAGCCAGATACATCACCTTGCACTGCTTGATTGCGCAAAATAGGGGTTAACCAAATGGCGGTAATGCCCATTTCTTTTAGGTAAGGAATTTTGTCGGTTAAGCCTTTTATGTCACCGCCGTGATAGTAACTTTTGCTGGTTTTATCAAAGCCGCCACGTGAAATTGCAATGTTCTCGGAGCCTAGGTCATTGGCAGTATCACCGTTGTGAAAGCGATCCGGCATGACGAAATAAAACACATCATCTTGAATGTCACGGTTTAAGTAGTGCGCGAGCGTCGAAGTGTTTTCTTGCTCGACAATCGAAGTATTATTATCGCTTTCGTTCGAGTTATTTGAATCGTTACAGGCGGAAAGTGCTAGCGTCACGCTCAAGGCCATGCTTGAGAGGACGAGAGGCTTGTTAAGTTTCATCATAGTGGCGTCGATTAGTTGTTATTTATTTTGTATTTTAGTGCCAAATTATCGCGTCATTAGCTGTTTGGAAACAAACTACATACGTATGCAAACTATATTGTTGCATACGCTGGCTTGCATACGTATGCAGGCCGTTCACATCACTTGCTAGATACCAGATACTGAGCACCATCTATAACTAACAATTGTTTATAGCGAGCCTAGAAGGTAGGGGGAAGCTGTACTTCTGAGCGCGTAATGTAAACATCATGGGATTCTCATGCAGCAACAACCTTGGTGGCGCGGCGCCGTTATCTATCAAATTTATCCTCGTAGTTTTATGGATGCCAATAACGATGGCATTGGTGACCTGCAAGGTATTATTGCCAAACTTCCTTACATCAAAAGCTTAGGTGTCGATGCGATTTGGATTTCACCGTTTTTTAAATCACCAATGAAGGACTTTGGTTACGACATTAGTGATTACCGTGATATTGATCCTATGTTTGGCACCATGGCTGACTTTGATAAGTTAATGGCTGATGCGAAAGCCAAAGATATTAAAGTTATCATTGATCAAGTCCTTAGCCATACATCAGATCAGCACCCTTGGTTTTTGGAAAGTCGCGAGAGCCGAGACAATGCCAAAGCTGATTGGTATGTGTGGGCTGATGCCAATCAAGACGGTTCACCGCCGAATAACTGGTTGTCGATTTTTGGTGGCGTAGCTTGGCAATGGGAGCCAAGACGTCAACAGTACTACTTGCACAACTTTTTAACAGAGCAACCCGATCTTAACTTCCACAACCCTGAAGTACGCAAGCATGTGTTAGATAACGTTGAATTTTGGTTGAAAAAAGGCGTTGATGGCTTCCGTTTAGATGCGATTAACTTCTGTTTCCACGATAAGTTATTACGCGATAATCCTGCTAAAGCCATTGAAGATCGCAAAGGCCGTGGCTTTAGTGAAGACAACCCTTATGCCTTCCAATATCACTACTACAACAATACTCAGCCAGAAAATGTTGAGTTCATGGAAGAAATCCGCGCCTTAATGGATAAGTACCCAGGTGTGGTGACGCTAGGTGAAATTTCCTCTGAAGATTCACTGCAAACCATGGCTGAGTACACAGAAGGTGATAAGCGTTTGCACATGGCGTATAGCTTTGAGCTGTTAACGGAAGATTGTTCGCCGAAATACATCCGCGACACCATTGAAGAATTAGAAACCAATATGGCGGACGGCTGGCCGTGCTGGGCAATCGGTAACCATGATGTGCAACGTGTCGCCACACGTTGGAATAAGCATGACAAAACCAAAGCAAATCCTGCTCAGGTAAATATGTTTAATGCAATGTTAGCTTCGCTACGCGGCAGTGTGTGCAGTTATCAAGGTGAAGAACTCGGTTTGGTTGAAGCTGAGCTAACCTTTGAGCAGTTGCAAGACCCTTACGGTATTACCTTTTGGCCAACGTTTAAAGGCCGTGACGGTTGTCGTACACCTATGCCATGGCACACCAATGAACAACATGGTGGATTCACTAATGCTGAGCAACCTTGGTTACCTGTTGTTGATAGCCAACTTGCCAGTGCCGTTGATGCTCAGCAAGGTGTTGCGGGTTCAATGTTGAGTCGTTACCAAGGCTTTATGGCGTGGCGCAAGCAACAGGGCGAATTGCTATACGGTGATATTGAATTCCTCGAAGCGAGCGATAGCGTGCTAGCCTTTACTCGAGAATTTGAAGGGCAGAAAGTACTCGCGGTATTCAATTTTTCAGATGCCGCTCAGTGCTATCAGTTGGGTCAAGTACAATTGCTTGAGCAACTATCAGGACATGGTTTCGATGCCGTGCAAGCAGATGAAAAGCAAGTTGAATTAACAGCCTACGGCGCTGCATATTTCCGCCTAAAATAGCCAATTTAGCGGTAATTTGTCCGAACAAATTGTTGATTAAACGGTTTCGTATAAGCCCTTTGTAGCGTGCTACAAAGGGCTTTTTCATTTCCGTCAGTTACTGATTAATATCTATAGGTCGCTTACTGATCACTGACAAAACCATACCTCTACTAAATACTGATAATACTACTTTCATTTCAGGGCTTTTATGTCGTTGAAGTGGCTCTATTGCCAATTAGATTGATCAGTGAATTCTTAATAAATGCACTGAGCAAATAGATTTATTTGCACGCTAATTTCCCGATTGAATTCGATTAGTAGTGAGTGATTAGTGAACAAGTACATTCGCCATTAACCTTACTTTTTATCATGGAAATATCGCCTAAGTGGCAGAAATGTAAGTTAAAATTCACATTGTAATTTAGATGTTAATTTTGCTGCTGCTCACTAATTTAGGCTGTTTTTTGGTCTATTCAAACACAGGTTTTAAACAAAATTTGAAAAAATTTTTTGTAATCACTTATACGAAATTGTTCGCATAGTACGCTAACCCTGTTTAGCCTCTAGACACTGATAGCGCTAGCTTTGAATGATTTATGTGCAATGAATCATGTTCCGTATTTTTCGTAGATACTCTGATGAGCTGAACAGAATTCATCCATTTTCCCAAAACCCTCTCTTGTAAAGCCATATTAGCTGTTTTATAAATAATTGAACTTAGTCGTTTTGTGTTGCTGCGTTTAGCCGCTAATCACTAGCTAAGCAAAATAAATAAGTGCGCAAAGACGCACTCAAAAAACAAAACACATAAAAATAATTAGTTAAAAATAACTATAAATTTTTGGAAGGAAATAACATGTCTACTACATTCCGTGCTGGCGCATTAGCCTTAGCCGTGGGCGCTGCGCTGGGTACAGCTCCAGCCTACGCGTTCGATGATGATGCCGCCGTTGAAGAAGTTGAAAAAATCGTTGTTGTTGGTTCACGTGCTGCGCCACGTTCAATCGCCGACTCTGCTGTTCCCGTTGATATTGTGGGTGGTGATGAGCTAGGTAAGTCTGCTTCGAGCGATATGCTTGATCAGCTGGTAAGTTCAGTACCGTCGTTTAACGTACGTGCTCAACCTATTTCAGATGCTGCTACGCTAATTCGTCCAGTGAATTTACGTGGCTTATCGTCAGATTCAACCCTAGTTCTTGTCAATGGTAAGCGTCGTCACCGTGCATCAGTTATTGCCTTCCAAGGTGGTGGTGTTAACGATGGTGCCCAAGGTCCTGATATTTCAGTTATCCCTTCAGTTGCATTAAAGCAAGTAGAAGTGCTACGTGATGGTGCTGCGGCTCAATACGGCTCTGATGCAATTGCTGGTGTAATGAACTTCGTTTTAAAAGACGATGCCGATGGTGGTTCACTGTCGATTAAACGTGGTGAATTTTACGAAGGCGACGGTGCTACAACGACTATCGATGGTAACATCGGTATGCCATTTACTGATGATGGCTCGGTTAACTTAAGCTTCCAATACAAGCAAGCTGATGCAACTAGCCGCTCTGTTCAGCGTGCCGATGCTCAAGGCATTTTTGACGCTGGTAACACGGCAATTCAAAACCCTGCACAAATCTGGGGTAATCCTGAAATTGACGACGATATCACTTTGTTTGGTAACGTTAAGTTAGATTTGGGTGACGACAAAGAATTCTATCTATTTGGTAACTACGCAGAGCGTGATGTTACTGGTGGCTTCTACTACCGTAACCCTCATAACCGCGGTAACGTATATTCAATTGATGGTGGCCAAACGCTATTAGTGGGCGATGTTGGTTTTGCAACTGACGGTGTACCAACTTGTACATTGTCTAACGCTTATGCGGAAGCCTTCCTAGGTGGCGACGGCAGCTCATCAAGTGTTTCTGCAAATGTTGGTAACGTATTGAATACGCAGGCGTATCAAGATTTAGTTGCAGATCCAAACTGTTTCTCAATGAACCAAATTTTCGAAGGTGGTTACACGCCTCAATTTGGCGGTAATATTACGGATACATCACTAACTGCAGGTGTTAAAGGTGATATTCAATCGGGCTTCTTAGAAGGCTGGTATTTTGATTTAAGCGGCTCAGTTGGTCGTAACGAATCTGATTTCTTCTTGAAAAACACCTTAAACCCTTCACTTGGTCTAGCGACTCCAGTTGATTTCGATACTGGTAAATATATTCAGTTAGAAAAAACCTTTAACTTTGATTTAGTTAAAGGTGTAGATATCGGTTTAGAAGAACCATTAAACGTAGCAACCGGTATTGAATTCCGTGAAGAAAGCTTTGAAATTATTGCCGGTGAAGAAGCGTCTTGGGTCGCTGGTCCATATGCAGAACAAGGCTTTAACATCGGTTCACACGGTTTTGCTGGTTTCTCTCCAGCAGCGGCTGGACGCAACGACCGCCGCAACTGGGCAGCTTATGTTGATTTAGAAGCATACTTAACTGACGACTTTATGGTTGGTGGTGCACTACGTTGGGAAGACTTCAACACCTTTGGTAGCACAACCAACTACAAGTTAACGGCGCAATACTCGTTAACTGAAGAAGTGTCATTACGTGCTTCAACAAGTACTGGTTTCCGTGCACCGACGGTTGGTCAAGCAAACGTGGTTAACACAGCAACGTCACTTGTGAACGGTGAGCTAATTCAAAGCTTCTTAGCGCCACCAACAGATCCTCTATCTTCTTTCTACGGTGGTCGTGAACTAGACCCAGAAGAGTCAGAATCATATGCAGCGGGTCTTGTTTACTCATCAGGTGATTTCTTCTTAACGATTGACGCCTACAGCATCGAAGTAACTGACCGTTTAGCACAGTCTAGCCAAATTGACGTGTTGCCAGAAGATTACGACGAGTTACGTGCACGTGGTGTACAAAACCCTGAATTAATCTCTGCGGTAACATTCTTCGCGAACGATTTCGATACTACCACTCGCGGTGTTGATATTGTTGCTAACTACTCAATGTCGTTAATGGGCGGCGATACGCAATTCGCGCTTGCTTATAACTTTAACGAAACGGAAGTAGATGAGTTCAACCCTGAAACGGTTAGTGAAGGTAAAGTTCGTCGTTTAGAAGAAGGTATGCCAGATCACCGTGCAACCTTCACGGTTAGTCAAAGCTGGGATGAGGTTGCTGCTTTCGTTCGCTTGAACTACTTCGGTGAATACTACGCAGTGCATGCTGATGATACATCAGACTTGTTCTCAGAGACTGCTGATGCGGCAGTAACGGTAGATGTAGAAGCTAGCTACTTTATTAATGACATGTTCACTGTATCAGTTGGTGCAAGTAACATCTTTGACCAAGAAGCTGAAGAGCTACAAAACGGTGTTCCTGAGATCTTAGGTGCGCAGTACTACGAAAGTGGTCCATTCGACTACAACGGTGGTTTCTACTACGCGAAGTTAACGTACAACTTCTAATTCTGTCACCACTCCCTTTTAAACCCTGCCTTGGCAGGGTTTTTTTATGCCTACTGCAAAAATAGAGTAAACAAACGATGATAGCGTATAAGAATGGCTTTTAGGCAATTTTGCTGAAACAGGGGGCGCTAGCTTAGCTTTGCCAATAATTCTGCCTTTTTCTCAGCGATTACGTTGATTTTAGCAGCAGTCATCGCCTCTTTAATTGCTTTACCTTGCAGGCCCTGTTCAACGAAAGGTTTAGCAATCACTTGTTTACCCACATTAGCTAACTCGGCGATATAATCTGCTTGTGGGTAATCATTATGCTCTGCGCCCATCCGGCCTAGGCTATCGGCTCGGCAAACGAGCAAAATATTCGCTAATAGCTCAGGTTTACGTTGATACTCACACTGCTCTAGCAGTTTTAATACTGTGCTTGGCTTAAGCTCAAATGCGCGATGCACATTAAGATGAAACTGCGAGACTTTAGCTGCTAATAGTTTGTAATCGTTAGGCACTTTTAAACGCGCCGCGACTTGCTCTATAACTTTGACGCCTGCCAGTTCATGACCGTAATGTTTTGGCCATTTTGCTTCGGGGGTTAAGCCTTTGCCTAGGTCATGACAAAGGGCGGCAAACCTAACTTTCGGCTCAGCTGACAGTTTTACAGCTTGTTTCAGCACTAACATAGTATGTTCGCCTGAACAGATTTCAGGGTGGTGTTCGACAGGATTAGGAATGCCCCACAGTTTATCTAGCTCTGGCCAAAGTTCTTTTAAAGCACCACAGGCTCTTAGCACCTCAATAAATACTTCCGGGTTAGGCTCAGTTAGTGCCCGCTCCATTTCCTTCCAAACACGCTCTGCTGATAATGCCTTCAGTTCACCACTAGTTGCTATGTTAGTCATTAGCTCTAGAGTGTCATCGGCAATGGTAAAACCGTACTGATGATAACGCGCGGCAAAGCGAGCAACGCGTAATACCCTCAGAGGGTCTTCACTAAACGCAGGTGATACATGGCGAAGAATGCGATTGTCGAGGTCTTGCTGGCCATGGTAGGGATCGATTAAGTCACCATTTGGCGCTTGCGCCATGGCATTGACGGTTAAATCACGGCGGATTAGATCTTGCTCTAAGGTAACATCTGGCTCGGCGTAACAAATAAAGCCAGTGTAACCTTGCCCTTGCTTACGCTCAGTGCGCGCTAGGGCATACTCATCTTTTGTTTCTGGATGCAAAAATACAGGAAAGTCTTTACCAACTTGTTGAAAGCCTAAATCAAGCATTTGCTGTTGGCTGGCGCCCACCACCATATAGTCGTGTTCGAGCACTTTACGGCCGAGTAATTGATCGCGCACTGCGCCGCCGACCAAGTAGACTTCTAAGTCAGCTAGTTTAGTTACCATAAGCTATTTGAATTTTAATGATTTTACCTAAATTACGGTGCCATCTTACCATGAATCAGGCGGATGCTTGTATGGCCTTTGACTTATGCTGATTGAGCAGGTAGTTTGAGCGTGTAATTAACCAACGTATTGGCTTCATGTACACAAGTTTTTTTGGTCTTAATGATATCCCGTTTTCGATAGCACCTAATCCTGATTATCTATTCTTAGGTGATCGTCATAAGGAAGCCTTGTCGCATTTGAGCTATGGCTTAGGTGATACGGGCGGTTTTGTTTTATTAACCGGTGAAGTCGGGACAGGGAAAACCACTATTAGTCGCCGTTTACTGGAGCAGTTGCCAGAAAACACCCAAGTCGCCTTTATTTTAAACCCGACGCTCTCTTGTTTAGAGCTATTGGCCACCATTTGTGATGAGCTTAACGTTCGCTATAAAAAAACAGGTACCACGCTTAAGTACTTAACCGACAAAATTCAGCAAAAGCTGCTGAGTAATCAAGCAGAAGGCATTAATACTTTACTGATTATTGATGAAGCGCAGCATTTGCAACCGGAAGTGCTAGAACAGTTAAGGCTGTTAACTAACTTAGAAACGAATACCAAAAAGTTGCTACAGGTGGTGTTAATTGGCCAGCCAGAGCTACAGCAGTTGTTGCAACGTCGTGATTTACGCCAATTAGCGCAGCGCATTACCGCCCGTTATCATTTGCTGCCATTAACGCGCAAAGAAGTCGCGCTTTATATTAAACACCGTTTGACGGTTGCAGATTGCCATCGTCAATTGTTTAAACCAAGCGCGATTGCCTTAATTCATAAAATCTCAAAAGGTATTCCACGGCTAATTAACTTACTCTGTGATCGCGCCTTGGCCACGGCGTATGGTAATAATGACTCTGTGGTTAACCGCAAAACTGTGCTCACTGCCTCTGAGCAAGCGTTAGGTAGCGAATTTCACTTAACGCCTTGGTGGCAGAAAAAGTCATTAATCGCAGCGAGCATTGCGGCAAACCTAGCGATTGTGGTTGCTGGTGCCTACTGGTTTGGTGGCTACTATCAGACACAAACTCAAGCGGAAACAAGTACTGTAAATGAAGCAGCTAATGAAGTGGCTAATAAGGATCTAAGTGGCAGCAACGCTAAGTTATCAAGTCAGAAACCAGTCGATGAAAGTAGTAGCGAGCAAGCTACATTGGTTGAATCAAGCGAGCTAGCACAAGATGTAGTTCAAGTGAGTTTGAACCAATCAACACAGCCGGAAGTATTGCCAGCTAAAGTGGCGTCGGTTGAAATAGTACCTGCTAATATGCAAAATGAATTGGCGAACAATAATGCTAACCTAGAGCAAGCGACTGAACGAAATTTGAAGCCTCAATCCGCATCTGAGCCAATACCAGCCGCTGAACAAAATTTGGATTTTGATTTAAGCCAACTAGAAGGGGTGTCACCAGAATTACTCGCTAAAGTTCAGCAGGCGGTAGATGACACCGAGCAGCAACAGCCGCTAGCTCCAGCTGCTCCTGAATCGCCAGTACCTTCGTTATTAGACATGCCGAGCCATATTCAAAATAGCGTACCGGCTATGACCTTTGAAGTTCATATTTTTGCCACTGATGGCAATGGTTGGGTCAGGGTCAATGGTCGAGAGAGATATGAAGGTGATGTGGTTGCTGGCCGTGTGGTATTAGCGCAAATCAATCAAGAAGACGTTGTGCTAGAGCTTGATGGCCAACAGTTTTCACTGCCAGCCTTAAGCTCTTGGTAAGCGTTTTACAATACTATGCTTCAAACGCAGTTTTGAAAAAGCTCATTAAATTTAGGTTAAATTCTTCTGGGCGAATGCATTTGTCGATTTGATCGCGATATTTCGACTTGCTTAAGTCAATATCTTCAATGGGGATGGTTTGATTTAAGCGCGCGTTATAAAACACTTTAACAATTGGGTGAGTTGGCTTGGTTTGGTTAATTTCTGAAATTAAGCCAATTTTTCCGCTGTTAAGCTGTACGAGCGTACCAACTGGATAAACCCCCAAGCACTGGATAAATTTCTCAACCAACTCTTCATCGTAAGCGGTTGACGACTCTTGCGTTAAGGTTTTAAATGCCGCTGTTGGGTGCACCGCTTTTTGATAACAACGATCTGAAATCATCGCACCGTAGCTGTCGACAATCGCCATCATTTTGCCGTACTTGCTGATGTCGTCATCTTTTAGCTGTCGAGGGTAGCCACTGCCATCAAGGCGTTCATGATGTTCGCGAATACAGGTCATCGCAATATGAGAAATATGCGGCGTGTCTTCGAGTATTTTAGCGCCCAAAGCAACGTGAGTTTGCACTAACTTTTGCTCTTTATCATTAAGCGCGCCTGGCTTATCTAAAATATCGTTTGGAATAAACACCTTGCCAACATCATGCAGGAAAGCGCCCAAGGTAAGTTGCTCAATAATCTCGCGATCAAGCTTTAAGTGCTTAGCAAAAATCGCCATCAAAATAGAGCAATTTAGCGCATGCTCAGAAAGGTAGTCACTTTTAGAATGCAGACGTGATAAGCAAGCCAGCGCATCTTGGTTGCGAAAAATGGAATCCACCATAGCATCGGTGGTTTCACGCACTTCTTCGGCATCTAGTGAGCGGTCAGCTTGTACAGTGCCGAGAATTTTCTTTTGTATGTCTTTTGCGTTGCCATACAGTGATTTGGCATTTTTAAGCTCGTCTTCCAGCGATACCGACTTGTGATTCCCCACTTTATTAAGCTTGGTTAGTGGGCTAGAGGTAATGTTGGGCATTACCTTATCAATCTGCTCAGCAGCTTTTTGCTTAGCTGGGTCGATAATCAGTTTTTTGATGCCGGCCGCTTTGAGCTGCATCACTTTGCTAGCACTCAGCACATAGCCTTCAGACTTTAGAATAAAGCCCTTATCTTGAAAGGAGATAGATTTAACATACATACCAGGACGAAGCTGGTTGATGTCGATTTCGTTGAATTTAGATGAGTTGTCGTTAGCTAATTGATCACTTGGCATCTGGCACTCTTTAATGCAGGAGATGCCAAGTGTGTAAAGGTTATTGCCAGCTCGCTAGCTTACCTTCATAGGCTTCAATGGCATCGATTTTCTTCAATGTCCAACCAACACTATCAACACCATTTTCCAAACAGTACTGGTGGAACTTGTCTAAGCTGAAAGTGTAGCAGGTCTCGTTAAGCGAGACTTTATTATTAACTAAATCTACCGTCAACGATTTTGTGTCGCCGTTACATTGTTGAAATAATTCGTTAATTTCTTCACTGCTCAGTTTTACCGGCACGATACCAATATTTATACAGTTGGCGTAGAAAATGTCGGCAAAACTTGGTGCGATAATCACCTTGAAGCCATATTCCTGCAATGCCCAAGGCGCATGTTCACGACTAGAGCCACAACCAAAGTTTTCACGAGCAAGCAAAATACTTGCCCCCTGATATTGTGGCGCGTTTAAAATAAACTCAGGGTTAGGTTGAGTACCCTCAGCATCCAGGTAGCGCCAATCGTGAAAGGCGTGTTGGCCAAAGCCAACGCGCTCGGTTTTTTGCAAAAACTGTTTTGGGATAATTTGGTCGGTGTCAACGTTAGCAACATCTAAGGGGACGACTAAACCAGTATGGGTTGAAAATTTTTCCATGATAAGACTCCTAGTGTTGCTGGTCTGACTGAGTAGCTAAATTTGCACTTAGGTCTACAAAGTGACCTTCAATTGCCGCCGCTGCCGCCATTTCTGGACTCACTAAATGAGTGCGGCTACCACGGCCTTGGCGGCCTTCAAAGTTACGGTTCGAGGTCGAGGCACAGCGGTCACCTTCAGCTAGCTTGTCATCATTCATGCCTAAACACATAGAGCAGCCCGGTAAGCGCCATTCAAAACCTGCTTCGGTAAAGACTTTAGCCAAACCTTCTTGCTCTGCTTGTTCACGCACTCGGTATGAGCCGGGTACGACAATGGCATCAACGGTTTTTGCGACTTTTTGTCCTTTCGCGCTGTATTCGCGAACAATGCTGGCCGCAGCGCGTAAATCTTCAATACGTGAATTGGTACAAGAGCCGATAAAGACCTTGTTAACTTCAATGTCAGTAATTTTAGTGCCAGCTTCTAAGCCCATGTAAGCCAATGCTTTGGCACACGAGTCTTGCTCAACTGGATCGCTAAAATCTTGTGGCGCAGGCACTGTGCTATCAACTGAAGTTACATGGCCCGGCGTTGTGCCCCAAGTCACTTGTGCTTTAATTTCGCTACCTTCTAGTATTAATTCGGCGTCAAAGGTTGCTTCAATATCTGTTTTTAACGTTTGCCAGCTTGCTACCGCTGCGTCCCATTCGTCTAGCTTTGGCGCATATTCTTTGTGCTGTAAGTAGTCGAAGGTAGTTTGATCCGGCGCAATTAAGCCAGCTTTAGCGCCAAACTCGATGCTCATATTACAAATGGTCATGCGTTCTTCCATCGATAATGCGCTAATCGCATCACCACAGTACTCAACCACATAACCCGTTGCACCCGCGCTGCCAGTTTTACCAATAATGGCAAGGATAATATCTTTCGCGCTAATGCCCGGTGCTACTTGGCCGCGTACTTCAATTTTCATGGTCTTCGCTTTGGTTTGGCGTAGCGTTTGTGTCGCTAACACGTGTTCTACTTCGGACGTACCAATACCAAAAGCTAATGCACCAAATGCGCCATGCGTGGCGGTGTGTGAGTCGCCACAAACGATCACTTGGCCCGGTTGGGTAATGCCTAATTCTGGCCCCATAACATGAACGATACCTTGGTTTTTATGGCCCATGCCGAAAAGCTTAATGCCAAAGTCTTCACAGTTCTTTTCTAACGTACGTAGCTGATTGGCCGCGCCTTCACCGGCTGCGTCAATCGCGACTGAGCGCGTAGAAATATTGTGATCCATGGTTGCAATCGTTTTGTCAGGGCGACGCACTGGGCGATCATGGAATTTTAAGTTAGCAAATGCCTGTGGTGAGGTCACTTCGTGAATTAGGTGACGGTCGACATACAACAAAGGTGTTTCACCGGGAGTATCGTCAACCACGTGACGTTGCCATAATTTCTCGTATAAAGTAGTAGCCATGGTGAGTGTCCTATTGTGCTGGTGCTGCTTGAATTGCTTGGCAAATAAAGTCGCCAACTTCTGCTGTGCGTTTCGCTAAATGTTTTTGCTCGGCTGGTAACAGATCTGCTGTTAACACCCCTTCATCTAGGGCTTTTGCTACCGCAGCTTCAATTGCATCTGCTGCTGCCCCTTGGTTTAAGCTGTAACGTAGCATTAGCGCTGCTGATAAAATTTGGGCAATCGGGTTAGCGATACCTTGGCCAGCAATATCAGGTGCACTGCCACCAGCTGGCTCATACATACCAAAACCAGAAGAGTTTAGGCTTGCCGAAGGTAACATGCCCATTGAACCTGTGATCATGGCGCAAATATCAGACAAAATATCGCCGAATAAGTTAGGGCACAGCATGACATCGAATTGGTTTGGATCGCGTACTAACTGCATAGCAGCGTTATCAACATACAAATGCTCTAACGCCACGTCTGGGTAATCTTGTGCCACTTCGTTGACTACTTCGCGCCATAAAATACTGGTCGCTAACACATTGGCTTTATCAACAGAGGTAACTTTGTTGTTGCGTTTCTGGGCAGCTTGGAAAGCAAGACGAGCAATGCGGCGAATTTCTTTACGCGAATAAATCATGGTGTCAAAGCCCGACTCTTCTTCGCCTTCACCTTTACGGCCTTTTGGTTGACCAAAATAAATATCACCGGTTAGCTCGCGCATCACTAAAACATCAAAACCTGAAGAAGCAATATCGCTACGCAATGTTGAAAGGCTTGCTAGTGCCGGTTGCAGTGTTGCTGGGCGCATATTACAAAATAATTCAAAATGACCGCGTAAGCCCAATAATGCACAGCGCTCTGGTTGCTCTGTTGGTGGTAAGTTTTCCCACTTAGGGCCACCTACTGAGCCAAACAAAATAGCGTCTGCTTGTTCACAACCCTTAACCGTGGATGCAGGTAGGGCTTCTCCGTGATTGTCGATAGCACAGCCGCCAACATCATAGTCTTGTGTTGATAATGGGAAATTAAATTTATCCGCAACAGCAGCAAGCACTTTTTTGGCTTCCTGCATTACTTCTGGGCCGATACCGTCGCCGGCTAAAATTGCAATGCTTGACATCTTTCTTCCTAACTATATTAGTTCTATTAACTTTATATTTATTTGCTTTCGCTTGCCGCAGCTTCTTGATTGGCTTTTTGCGCGCGAATCGTTTGAATTTGTTGGGCGCGATAAATCGCGTTTAATGCTGAAACCAGTGCTTGTCCTGACGCTTCAATGACGTCAGTATCGATACCATAGCCGTGGAAATTACGGGCTTGCCAATTGACCACTAGGTTGGCAACACCTAAGCCGTCTTCACCAGCGCCTTTGTTAGAGATTTTGTAATCGGCGACTTCAATATCAACATCGATACACTTTTTGATTGCTTGGTATAACGCGTCAACCGGGCCGTTACCGGTTGCTGATTCGGTAAATACTTCATCACCAATCGCCAATTGCACACCGGCAGTGGCAAATTGACCGCTGCCCGCTTGCACATTTAAGCTTTCGATGCGGTAATGCTCTTTTTCATCTTGCTGTTGAATATTGAATAACAAGGCTTCTAAATCATCATCAAAGACTTGGCCTTTTTTGTCGGCTAATTTTAAGAAGTCTTGGTACAAGGTATCTAAATCAAAGTCATCGGCTTGATAGCCTAAACTCTCCATGCGGTGTTTAATTACATGGCGACCACTGCGTGAGGTTAAGTTTAATTTCGTTTTCGCGATACCGACACTTTCAGGCGTCATGATCTCGTAAGTGTTAGACGCTTTTAACATTCCATCTTGGTGAATACCTGAAGAGTGGCTAAAAGCATTACTACCAACAATCGCTTTGTTCGGCTGCACTGGCATATTGCACAAGTGACTAACTAACTTAGAGGTTTTAGCGATTTCTTGGTGGTTGATGTTTGAGTGCACGCCTAACAAGTCGGCGCGGGTTTTCATGATCATCGCCACTTCTTCTAACGAACAGTTACCAGCACGCTCACCAATACCGTTAATAGTACATTCGATTTGACGTGCACCCGCTTGCACTGCCGCCATGGAATTAGCCACGGCTAACCCTAAATCGTTGTGACAATGCACAGAAATGCGCGCTTGGTCGATATTTGGCACGCGGTTAAATAGCGTTTCGATGATGCCGCCAAACTCATGGGGCAGGGTGTAGCCAACGGTATCAGGAATATTGATGGTGTTGGCGCCCGCTTTAATTGCTTGCTCAACCATACGACATAAATTATCGATTGGCGTGCGGCCAGCATCTTCACAGGAAAATTCAACGTCATCGGTAAAACGACGGGCAAATTTCACCGCATGGATGGCCATGGCTTCGACGTCAGCAAAGTCTTTACGTAACTTTTGTTGAACATGCACATCTGATGTGGAAATAAAGGTGTGAATGCGAAATTGATCAGCAACGCTTAGCGCATCGGCACAAGCTTGAATGTCGGCTTCGACCGCACGAGATAAGCCACAAACAATGGAATTTTTTACCGTTTTGGCAATTTGCTGCACTGAGTTGAAATCACCGGGAGAGGAAACAGGGAAGCCAGCTTCGATAATATCTACTCCCAAACGCTCAATCGCTTGAGCAATTTGAAGTTTTTCATGCACGGATAAACTGGCTGTTAATGCTTGTTCGCCATCGCGTAATGTGGTGTCAAAAATGATTACTCTGTTATCCATCATTCTTTCCTCTATATCCTTAATCGGCCTTTGCCTTGTTTGTGTTTCTGGTTGCTGTGCAACCCCATCAAGCTAAACAGGCGGGCATAAAAAAACCCGCGGATTGTAGCGCGGGTTTTATGTGTTCTTTACTTTATGCTTTATCTGTTAAGTAACAACAATCTATCCGCGCGCAGTGAAGGCGAGGAGGAGTTTAATAATGGTGATGTTTGTGTTGTTGCTAAACATGGTGTTTTCTAATGTAAACTAAAATTATTAAATATTTACTTTTTTTGCATATTGATGCGTATTTCAGCTTGAAAACTTGCATCAAAATTCACTGCAGCTATTAGTAACGTACAATGGTGCTCTAGGTCAATAGCTAATTTGCTTTAAATTTAAGTTTTTTGAACAGTGATTTTAATGACAAATATATTACAATGCGATAAATCCGCTGTTTTGCGTTAACTGGAGCGCTTACTGCCTTTTTATGCCAACAAAACCTTCTGAAGAAAATATGCCAACTCAGTCATCGAGTACTAGCCTAAATCGTCGTAAAAAATATTTGTTGTACATTGCTCAAAATTATTCGTACGCGATTTTAAGACCATTGCAAGCGGCAATTCTTGCACGCGGTGATGACGTAAAATGGTTTGTTCATGGCGATGAAGTCAACCAAAGTTATTTTGAAGAAGGTGAGCAACGTTTAGGTTCTGTTGAGGAGGTGATTGCGTATCAGCCCGATGCGGTATTCGTGCCTGGTAATATTGTTCCTGACTTTATTCCTGGGTTGAAAGTGCAGGTTTTTCATGGTTTTAATGCCGGTAAAGTGTCAGATAAACGAGGTCATTTTAACATCAGAGGTTTTTTTGACTTGTACTGTACGCAAGGTGAAAACACTACCCTACCGTTTCTTCAATTAGCACAGAGACATCAACACTTTAGTATTGCTGAAACAGGCTGGCCAGCGATTGATCCGCTCTATAATTACACGCCAGTTGTCAATGCTAAATCAACGGTTTTATTGTGCTCGACGTTTTCTCGAAACTTCACCTGTGCGCCGCATTTATTTGAGCAAGTAAAGAGACTTAGCGAAACAGGGCGTTGGAACTGGCTGGTACAATTTCACCCGAAAATGGACAAGGCGATCGTTGACCAATACAAGGGCATTCAAAACGAGCACCTAACATTTGTTGAAACCGATAATGTCCTGCCTTTGCTACAAAAAGCAGATGTCATGGTCTGTGACACTTCATCGGTGCTGATTATGTTTTTGTTATTGGGTAAACCTGTTGTGACTTTTAAAACGGCTCGCCCAAAAGATTATTTACTTGATTTTGATAACCCAACTGAACTTGAACAGCATATAGAAACGGCGTTAACTCACCCTGAGCCCTTAATGACCAAAATAGCCGAATATAAGCAACAAACTCACCCCTACGAGGATGGGAAGTCTGCAGAACGTGTATTAGCAGCAGTTGATGAGCGTTTGGCTGGTTTGCATAAGCCAGCTAAGCGAAAGCCGTTAAATTTATTGCGTCGGTTCAAAATACGTAAGCAATTTAACTATTGGAAGCTATAGCGCAGTGAGTATTCATTGCTAAAGAGAGGCATTGCCGATATTTTTCAACCGGCAGTTTTAAATCGCTAGGTAATAGCTTAGTAATGGTTAGGTGGTATCTAGATAGTCGATAGTGCTTGCACTTGAGCTAAAGCATAAATTCGATATTAACTGAAAGGTTAGCGTTAGTGTCATCATCAATGTCGTTTTCAAAGCTTGATTGGCTGATGTCTGCGTCTAGCGTAAAGCGCCAGTTTTGATAACTATATTGCACCTTGCCTGATAGCATCACGATATCTTCAGCTATCGGGGTCAGGGTGTTACCGATTAACGGATTGTTTGGTGCTTTATCGTTATTATCTTGGTTGAGCTCAAGCCAACGTAGCTTGAACTGGTAGCCAAGATCGTTATTGACTTGCGAAATTGCGCCAAAAACGATGCTTGTTGCATCATTCTCATATAAGTTACCTAGTGCTCGACCTTTGTAGCGAACACCTGTTTGGTAAATATGGTGTTCATAATAACAATCGCCAATTGCCGAAGTACCATCACCATTAACACCATCTCGACACTTTGCATAAGTGTCAGTCCATTCTGCAAATAAACGCCAGTTTCTACCGAATACCGTCGCGCGCGTATCTATGCCCGCTTGATAGCGCTCTTCACCTAAAATACTTAAGCCACCTTTACTATCACCATCTTCTGCAAAGGAGGTAAAGTAAAGTGCTACAGGGTGATCCAAGAGCTTAGTTGAGTATCGAATATCATAACCTGCAAGCTGGTTGCCGGGCTCTTCACCGGCAGCACATTCTTCAACAGAAGGGCCAACACCACCGCAGTTATCGCGCCCTGCGAGAACGTCAACAAAAGTATCTAAACCACTAGGTCGACCGTCGCCTGCCCATTGCGCGAGGCGTGAAATACCCACTTCCCAGTTCTGAGCAGGGCGAAAATTAAGTCTAAAGCCCCACAACAAGGTGTCGTCGACGATACGGTCATCATTCATTAATCCCATAAACGTGGTTACTGTCCATGGAATGTTATGCTCAGTAAATGGCACGGTTACTGGCTCGGCAGATAACCTTGACAGCGATAGTGCTGGCATTGGGCGAGCATTGTTGGAAAGGCTTAAACTAGTGTCCCAGCCTGGCCCCCACCACCTGTCTTGCATGCCTGCGGCAACTACCCAATTGCCAATAAAGGCGGCCGCATAACTACCGTCATAAGTTACTTTGTCATCATCGCTCGGTGAAGATGTGTATTTCGGCGAAAAGTTGAATGCAAAGCGATCCGTCATAAAGGAGTTGTGGATCTGAATGGTATTCTTATCGCGGTATTTATCACCAAAGCTGGTGAAACGAGCGTCTTTGGTTGCAAGGTTTAGCTCTATGCGTTTCGTACTTTTCTTGGCAAGCCTTAACTGGTGATTGACGTAGCTATACGCTGTAAGTGTTTGTTCATCCATCAAATTAAGAGGAGCTTGCTCAAGATCTCTGGCAATGTCGCGCCACATCAGCGGGAAGGTTGTCGTTGGTGTCGTGACAATGTTGACGTCTGCTAGGTGCTCAATACTCTCTCTTAAAAAAGCATCGTTGGTATCAACCCAAGGGCCGGCGAGCGCTTGAAAACTGGTTGCTGCAAACAGCAAAAAAGCCTGATGTTTTAGAGATGAGAATAATTGCATAAGATATGTTTACTTTACTTTATTTTACTAAGTCGCCTAATGCTTCGCGTAGGATCGTGCTTGAAGTATGCGTTGTATAGGGGAAATACATGATCTCCACACCAACTTCGTTGAACTCTTTTTCAATTTTCAGCCACTTATCTGTGCCTTGCCAATCGTCGCCAACAAACATCATGTCAAACTTTAGATTGTTCCATGCTGCCATTTTGTCATAGCTTGTTTGTGGAACGACTTCGTCCACGAACTTGATAGCCTCAACAATTTCCATACGCTCGCTAAACGGAATAATTGGCTGTTTGTTTTTAGCTTTCAAAGAGAGCTCATCGCTAGTTACACCGACGATAAGATAATCACATTCCAATCGAGCGCGCTTTAGTACATTTAAATGACCGATATGGAACATATCAAACACACCAGTAGTGTAACCAATCTTCTTCATGAGACCTCTTTGTTGGTTGGCGTTATGAAATTGTGTGGCAGTTTATCACAGCAATTAGTGGCTTAGTAGGTAGTCGGCTATTCGCAAGCTGGCTTTGCCGTCGAGCTTACCGGCTAGTTTTTCACTCAATGAGAGTCTAACGTGGGCGAGTTGCTCTGGGTTGGCAACATGGCTGTCTACCAAGCTTTTTACATCTCGGTATTTTGCGGCGTGGGCAGCAATGCTTGCATATTCACCGTAATCTTCATCCATTCGTCGTTTAAAGCGGTAGCTAAATACGCCGCGGTAGCCCCAGCGCAACTTTAAGAAATCACACCAAATTACCGGCTTATTTAGTGCCGCAAATTCAAACAAGGCTGAAGATGCATCGCTGATCAGAATATCGGCTGAACTTAGGAATCTAGTCAAACAGTAATCAGACACTTTAGCGAGGTATACATTGTCGAATGTCGCCCAGTGTTCGAGTAACTTTTTATGTTTGCTATATTTGGGCTTACTAACCGAAAAATAATGCGGCTTGATCAAGATGTTGTAATCAGCAAATGACGCAGGCCAATGTTTAGGAAAGAGTTCAAGACTGCTTGGGTAAAATGTTGGTGCGTAAGCTATGGTCGGTTTATTGGGGTCTAAACCAAGAGAACCTAAGTCAAACCCTACATTTTCGCCATTGATTATTGGATCGAGCTTAGCAAAACCAACATCAATAAAAGTATCGTCAGGATACATCTCTTGGAATCGTTGGGTGCGATATGCTCCCTCAACAAATCTTACCGTAGTTGGTGTATCAGATTTTTTGTAGTAGCTCGACTTAGGACCTATGCCATGACCTAATTGAACCGTTTTACTGACCTGATGGACTTGATCTAGATGCGGGTAAGAGTTCGCAAGTACGACCCAGTCTGCCTGTTTTTCGAGATATAAATTGGTTGCTTCTTGCTGCCCATTCACCCAATGTGCGTTCAGCGCTTCGGTGGCAATGACTTCTTTGATCACAGTATCGTGAGTACTGTGGTAGAAGACAAACTCAATGGAACAACCTCGTTGAGTAAGTTCTTTGGCTACAGGTAAATACTGAGGAAGGTAATAGAGGTGAAGTACATCAAAAATTATGTGCATTACTACAGTTTCCGGTCAATGCTATCACTAACAGCTTAAAGTTTGGATAACTCAATTGCTTCTAGCTACTAGTGTTACTGCTATCATTGTTAAATTCACTTGCAATAGACCATCCATTAACGCGTAAGTTCGCCTCGGTTTCAGATAAATGCATTTTGCTAGCAGATTGTGATAGTTAAGTGATTGAACTTAAATGTAACTTACTGCTTATTATGTTAAATCTTTAGTTAACTATGCTTGAACTTAACCAAGTCTGAAATCAGCTAAGCCTGAGATTAACTAAGCCTTAAATTAATTTAGCACCAAATTTATTGGGCTCTTCGAACTAGGAAACGTCAGCATTTTCGTAAACCAACAAGCCTCTTTCTTGAGGCTTTAATATACTGCAGTCAACACTTAACTAATCTTGATATTACTTCCAGCTGTCCATTGATGATTTGCGACGACCAAATAATTGAGGGAGAAATAACCCCGCTAGTAGGCCAAGGCCAGCCACAATGCCACCATTGAAAAACCATTCCTTCATTACGTCCATATCTTGCGTTTCTAGTTTAGCTTGGGCGCTTGCTAGCTCGCTTTCTAACGATGTGATCTTGTTAGTGAGCTCAGTGTTTTGTGATTGGGCAGCAGTGAGCAATTTTTTACTTTCAGCAATTTGTGTTCGAAATTGGGCTTCTTGCTCACCGGTTGAAGCGAGTTGGCCATTAAGCTCTGCTACGACATGGCGCAGGCCAGGCTTGTTTGAAACATATCTGTCTTCAACCCAAGCGGTGCGGTCTTTATCGTCAACAATCTGGGTATAACCATTAAGTTTTTCACCCGTTAGTTTAACTTGTGAGCCCGCATTGATGCTGCCAACTATACGATAGTTGTTACCAGCACCTGAGTGCATGTAAATGAAAAGTTCGTCAGAAATAAAGCCGTCTTCAAGCTCAGGAGTAGCTTGTTGAGCAAAACTAGTTAAAGACACTGCAAATAAAGCTGCACTGGCCAGCTTAATGAATTTCCCCATGCGATACCGATTGAAAGACTTTCCCAAAGATGCACACGATATTAGGGCTTTGTGAACAAGAGCGCAAGCCAGAGCGCTGTAATTTGAGGAATAAGCACCAATTGCACAAATTCCGTGGATTTTTCGTTTATTTCGACACCAATTAGCCGTGCTTAGCTGAGAAATAACTTGCTTGTTAAATGGCGCTTTTGTAATCTAATTTTCTGGTTTTCACAAGGACATCCATATCAGCTTGCGAATAGCTAGGTGTCCCAACAACAAATACATGTCCACAGAAATCGAGCTTAAATATTTAGTTAGCGACGACAATGTCGTTAGCCAATTTACTCAACTACTTAATCAACACCAACTTACTTTCATCCAAGCGTCACGCCAGTTAAGTAATACTTACTTTGATACGAATGAACGAACATTACGCGAGTTTGACTTTGGCCTACGCGTACGTAAAGCCGATGATTATACTGAGCAGACAATAAAAACTGCCGGAATCGTCGTTGGTGGATTACATCAGCGCCCCGAATATAACGTTGCCATTGAGCAAAATATTCCTGATTTAGCCTTATTTCCAAGTGATATTTGGCCTATAGCTGCCAATGTTACGGAACTTCAAAATCAACTAGTGGCAATATTTACCACGAATTTTCATCGCACGAGTTGGCGGGTTGAAGTTAGTGGCTCAATAATTGAAGTTGCATATGACCGCGGCGAAATTAGCGCTCAAGGGCAAATACTTCCAATTAATGAATTGGAATTAGAGCTGGTTAGTGGTGAGCGTGATGCGATTTTTGTACTTGCCGAACTGCTTTGTCAGTCATTTCAACTGACCCCTGGCCGTCTAAGTAAAGCAGCTCGTGGTTATATGTTGTGGCAAGAAAAGGCTGCGCTAAAAAGTGAGGAAACGATAAGTTTTCAAGTGCCGCTAAATCCAGAGCTTTCTGTTGAAAAAGCCATGGTTATTGGCTTAGAGCATGGTTTAAATTGCTTGCAAAAGGCGATTGCGCAATCGTTGGCGGCAACTGAATTGGCTCATGTGAAACAAGTATTTGAAGCATTGAGTTTTATTCAGCAAGGATTGCATTTACATCAGAACCTAATTGAATCCGCTAAATTTGAACAATTCGATACGCTGTTAAAACACGCAATAGACAGTTTAAGTTGGCTTGAAACGGCTATTCATATCAACGATTTAACGCTGAAGTCAGGTAATTACCGCAAAAAACTCGAGTACAGCAATCAGTTGGTGTCTACCTTAAAAATAGAGCGCAGCCAGTTCCCAAGTGAAGAGGCGATTCAACAAGAGCTAATGTCGGCGACATTTAATTTACTTCAGTTGCATTTGTTGAAGTACGTTTTGGAGCCCGTGGTTAAGCCAGTAGATAAAACACGCTCTTTATCAGAGCATGCTAAAACCAAACTGAGTACTAATTTAACGGCCATTAAAGATGTGTGTGGCAATAAATTACAGTTATCCGCACAAGAATATTTAGTGATTCAAAAACACCTATTTTCTAGTTTGCACACAGGGAGTTGGTTTGGTGCATTGTATGAACAAGGAAGCCGAACCGAATACCGCCGAACTTGGCTAGATGTGTTTAATGGCATTGAAGAGTTGGCGACATTGAATCTGTTGCAACAGCAGCTTAACGGTATCGAACAAAGCTCGCAAAAGCTCAACCGTTGGCTCAATACAAAAGTTGATAACCTGCTGCAAGTGATTAATCAGTCATACCAAGCGGCCGTTAAAGTTGAGCCGTACTGGCTGTAAAATCAGCACAAGTTATTGAAACTATTGGTTGTTATATTCGGATCAACTGGCCTAATAGTTTTAATAACCGTGACTTGATGACAACAAAAATAACGACTAACACAATGGTAAATGGCGAACTAGTGAAAAAGCGGCTATCGAACTGAATCAACAAGGAGAGGGTATCCAAAGCACTATGATTAAACCATGGAGATGTAATGCCCTTATCGCTTTACTTTGTTTTCTAATAACAGCTAAGTTAGCTTTCGCTACAGCTTATCCTTTACCGCCACCCCATCAGCGCCTTATCGGGGAGCCAACTAAACATACCGTTGTACGCGGTGACTATTTTCAGCGATTAGCAGAGCAATTTAATGTTGGCTTTCTTGCCTTGATTGCGGCAAATCCAGGTGTTGATCCATTTCTTACTTATCAAAAACCTTCCGATACATTGGTTAGCGCTCAGCAATCAGCAGAACATGCCGTAAGCCAATCAGAAAAAAAGGCACAAAGCCAAGCAAGTATCCATATTCCGACACAGTTATTGCTCCCATTTGTTGAGCGCAGGGGGATTGTTATCAACTTGCCGGAATTAAGGTTGTATTATTTCCAACCGGAATTAAATCGTGTTCATGTGTTTCCTGTCGGAATTGGCCGTAAGGGATTGGCGACACCAAATTTAACGAGTTATATCGGTGAGAAGCGAAAAGATCCAATTTGGCGTCCAACACAAGAAATGAAGGCCCGTTACCTTGCCGAAAAAGGCATAATTTTAGCGGATGAAATACCATCAGGGCCAAACAACCCTTTTGGCAAATATGCGCTACGCCTAGCCACCAGTGAATTTTTAATTCACGGCACAAACCAGCGCTTTGGCATAGGTACTCGTGCAAGCTCGGGCTGTATTCGCATGTATGACGATGATATTAAATGGCTATTTGAAAATGTACCGCTCAACACACAAGTTAAGATAATCGATCAGCCGATAAAAATGTCTTACGAAAAGCCAGGGGTGAAACTTTTTGAAGTACACCAAGCGCTCACCTCGGAGCAAACTGCACAGCAAAATGCAGATGGTTGGCAAAGGTTAGTAAAGTTTATTGGGGAAAGCGAAATTGAACGTTATCGGGCAGATTTCGAGAAGCCATCAGGATTAGTCATTCGCGTTGAAAAAGCTAAATCGGCAGCACAGCAAGCTGCCGACTAATTGTTAAAGCGGCGAAAATTTATTTTTCGAACAGTTACTTCTTGAACGTGGCAACCATATTGTTAACGCGCTCATTCGCTTGGCTAGCGAGTTCGTTAGCTTCAGTAATTTTACGTTTTTGTTGTTGCTGGCGCGTCTTTAAGTTGTCGACTTCACGCGATAGCTTGCTAACTTGATTAGACAATCGGTCGATTTGGTTAGACATTTGATCGAGCTGACTATTGTTAGCGCAGCCTGATAAGCCTAAGACAGCGGTTACGCCAGCAATTAATGTGAATTTATTCATAAGCTTCCCTTTTATTCTTATTACACTTTCTTATTGTGTTGCTAGGTCTTTTACTAGCAACTTTAGTGAGTATGGCATAGCTTGAAATACTCGCCAAGTGAGTAGCTTAGTTAGGTAAGCTTAGACTTTGCTTGTACTTCGAAGCTATTCATTAAAGCTATGATTTGAGGTGGTGAATAGGATGCAAAGCGCGTTGCTTTGGGAGACAACGCGATTAAGTGAAAAGCTTATTGTTGGCGCTGGGTCGCCAACAATTGATCAATTTTTTGCTCGAGGTCATTAACCTTAGCGAGAATTTCTTGGTTTTGTTTTCTCAGCTCGCGATTTTTAATGTTCGTGTCTGAAAACCCAAAGGCTTTTTGAACAAAAACACCACCAAGCAAGCCCAGAATACCAACGCCTAAGACAAACATCGAAAACACCATGGCTCTGCCGAGCACAGTAACCGGTAATTCACCGCCAAAACCAATCGTTGAAGAGGCCATTAACATTAACCAGACCGCATCCGCATAATCGGCAATAGTTGCGCCATCTTGGCCGAATTCTGCCTGATAGGTGATGTAGCCAAAGCTCAACGTTAATGAGATAAACAGTGCAATGGCAAATAGGCTGATAACACCAAGGTTATAATTTTTAACGCCATATTCGTCGATATTGTAAAAGCCAGATTTTTCGATAATAGATTTGAACACAATCATGATGTTAGTGGATTAATCTTGTTGGTTTTTAACGTACATCACTAAATCATCCATCAATTTGCGTTTGATTTCTAGCTGCTGATCAGCATTTAAGTCGTATTTTTCAGCGAGTAATTCGTAATCAGCGGGCGATAAGCTTACAGTTAATCTTGGGCGTTTAGGGCGCTTGCTTGTTGGTAGGCCAAGAATAGTGCGAATTTGATCTGACGGGCTAAGGCCAGCATCAAGTGCTTCACGGCGTATGGCGAGCTGAAATTGTTCGTCCATATCAAAGGCCACCTGAACGGCCTTCATGGCTTTAACGGATGATTGCCATTTATCTGGTATTTTACGTGACATGATTAACTCCCAGGGTACATATCGACAATATCCGTGACAGGGCGAAACAGCGTTAGGAAAACATCGGTATCTCCATCTTGCCATACTTCAATATCAATACCTTTATCTTCATCTTGATTGTACAAGGTATAAAGTTCAAATTGCTCGCCGCTATCACTACCTTCATATTGGCTTAGATTGCTCACCCGGTTGTCTTTGCGATGAAAATAGCCCACTTGCGCGAACGCTTGTTGTTGGTACTGACTATCACTCCAATCTAGGCTGAGTGTTGAGTCTTGTTGTCGTTCAAGTTGTGCTTGGCCTGGTTCATCAAATACCGTTGAAAACTGGTCCAAATCAAATAAGGTTTCAACGTCGTTGTCGGCAATTTTAAGTGAGAATTTTAGGTAGGTTTTATCATCAGCCTCGAGCGACAGGTATAGTTCGACATCGCTTTGGCCGGTGAGTACCCACTCTGTTTGCGTGCGATGCTCAAATTCGTAGCAGTTAATGGCGGTCACTTGAAATTGTTGGTCGCGCAATACGCTTGGTAAGCCAAAGCTGTCTGACATGGCAATCATGTCATTTAATTGTAAGTCTTTAACATGGGTAACGGCACGTTGCTTTTCTTCGTTGCCAAATAGCTTTTTGATAAAACTCATGGTAGTTCCAGTTATTTGTTCTTTGCCGGTATTCTTGTTGCACACATTAGGCGCAATTGAAACCTAATCTAGAAACAAGAAAACTCAGCCTAACAAGTCGCAGGGGGAACGACAAGACAGACTGAGTTGGTTGGGTAACACTCGCGCAATTAGCTTTTGTTTTGTTTCGCTTTTATACGATCTAACACTGAGCTTGCGTTGTTATCAGCAGCACCAATACCCGCTGCTTTAAGCTGTGCTTCTAGCGAGCCGTCGCCGGTTTCCGCTTCAAGCGCTTCAGCCGCTTTCATCTTGTCATCAAACTGTTGTTGCTTAGCTTTAATGCGCTCTAATGAGTCTTTAGCATTTAACAATTTTGAATTGCTTGACGAAAAGTTGTCGGTAATGGCTGAAGTTGCTTTTTGTACACTTTCAGTCGTCTTTACCATAGATAATTGACGTTTGTGCTCTTGAATTTGGCGTTCACTCTTACGTACTAGCTCTTTTAAGCGATTAGCATTGGTTTCGAAGCTTGTTAACGCTTGTTGCTGTGAGCTAAGTTCAGTTTCTAAACTCGCAATTTTTTCAGCAACCGCTAACGCTAAAGACTCGTCACCTTTCTCAAGTGCTTGTGCTGCGTAGCCTTCATGCTCGGCAACTTCACGGTTTAAGCGCTCAACTTCACGGCTTGCTGCCATTTGTTGCGCCATCACATTGGTTAAGTCACGCTTAGCTTTGGTCAAATGGTGCTCTGCATCGCGAATTTCTTGTTCAAAGATTCGAGTGCCATTGGCATCAACAATTGCTTCACCCACTTCCGTAGCACCACCACGGATCGCTGTCATAATTTTCTTAAAAATACTCATAAAAATTGCTCCTCAATGATGGTCGAATTTAAACTAGGTAGTCGCTCATATCGTCGATAATTTCGATAGCGTTGTTACTCAAAACGGCTAGCTCGTGCTCAATGTCCGCAAACGTTGAACCGATCGATAAGGCGCCAAAAATAACGTACTTATCGCCAATTTTTGAGAACGAAGACAATGGCATTGGAATGCTCATTTCTAACATAGCGGTGTGCATATCAGCGATTTTTTCTTGTTTCACTTCGTCGTTACCCCAAAGGTAGGTAATGCAAAGAATTTGATCATCGGTTACCGATACAAAAATAGGTAACTCTTCACGACCTTCAACAGTAATTTGCAGCACATCAACATCACCTGAAATAGGCTGGCAATCAAAAACCATCCCGGTTTCAGAGTTGTCTGCTAGCGCATTTAAGTGATCAGCTATCTTATGTATATTCATGTTTATCCTCATGCAAACTAAGTAGCAAAGTGGCGATATCGACACTAATTGCTAAACGACATAATATGTCATTGGTTGTTAATGTAGCACTCAGACATAATATGTCAAGCTGCTACGGTGAAGTTTTTACTTTTTTATCTTTGCTCGTTATATGTAGGCTACCCAAGAATAAAAAATATCTTTAGATAGCTTTTAAATAACGTATTACTGGACAATGCCTTGTTGATCTTTCCATGCTTCTTGATGCAATTGGTATATCGTATGGCTGCCCAAATAGTTGATGCCATATTGTTCTTGCTCATCATAAAACCCTTGCGGAAAATTAAATGAAGAGAGAATCAAAGGCAGCGTAAGCCAGTTATGCTCAATAGGTAAACCTGTTAGCTGATTCAGTCGCTGTGAAGGTGAAAGCCCAGCTTTTGATGCAATACTCCACCCCCATTCGCCAAAACTAGGCACATTGTCATGGTATTGCTCAACATGAAGAAAGTTAGCAGCCTTCAAGGTATTGCCAATAGCGATAAAAGAAGCTTTAGCATGATAAGGGCTGGTTGATTGCACACCAATAATCCCATCGCTAGAGAGCAACTGGTTAAGTCGCGCATAAAAATTAACGGAATAAAGCTTATTCAAATCAGGGTGGCTTGGATCAGGTAAATCTACCAAAATGGCATCAAAGTGCTGGCGATTAGCGATAAGCTGATCAATTGCAATAAATGCATCAGCAGGCATCAGTGTCACTCTATCATCAGTTAGGCTGCTCTGATGAAGTTGAGTAAGCTTGTTGGCAAGCGGTGCTGGCAGGTGTTCGCTCGGCTTAGCAAAAATATCGAGTAACTGCTCATCTAAGTCAATTAACGTGACTTCTTTTGCGCCCCACTTGAGCACATCGCGCAAGGCTAGCCCATCACCGCCACCAATGATTAATACCTTATCAGTACGCGCTGAACTTGCCATGACAGGGTAAACCAAGTAGCCGTGATAAATGTCTTCATCGATAGAGGAAAATTGCAGACGACCGTTAAGGTAAAAGCTGATTACCGACTCATTCTCCAAACCCATATTACGTTCGGTAAAGGTTAACTGTTGGTAACGGGTTTTATCGGTATAAACGACCTTATCGAGATAAAGTAAATTATTCATTTGATTAAGCCAGCCGTTACCAAACTGGTAGACAACCATAATGATGATCGCCAGTAAAACATGCAAACTTACCAAAACTTTTCGCCATTTTAACTGGTGCCAAAAGCGCGTAATAAACACGGTTCCAGCCAAGAGGTTTAATGCTGCGGTCAGCGCGCCAGCCTTGCTAATATCAATCGCAAGTAAAAAAATAACCCAAATCGCCGCGCCTATGCCTGCGCCAATATAATCTGCGCCGTATATTGTGCCTAAGTTATGTTGTAGGTGCTTTTGGTGAACATGCTCGCGAATTTTGGCGATCAGCGGAATTTCCATGCCAATAAAAAACCCTAAAAGCACACCAAAAATGTAAGGAAGCTTGAGCGCGAGCCAGCTTAGTGTTTGAAACAATCCACCACGTGGCATGGCATCTGGTGGTAACAAGAAAGTATCAGCAATTAATTGAGGAAGTAATTGCGTGGCGGCAATAGCACCGCCAATTAATAAAATGGCGCTGCAGCCGAGTAGGGCGATAATGGCTTCAAGCCAGACAAAGCCATTAAACGGGCAAGATATTTTACGCGCCGCGAAAGCACCTAACCCCATTGAAACTATCATCAAACCGATCATGGTGTAGATAGTACTTTCCATTACACCAAGTACACGGCCAGCATAATGAGAGAGCAGGTATTCGTAGATAAGCCCACAGCCAGCAAGTACGGCCATGGTTAAGATAAGGATTGTGTCGTCAAGTAATAGACGACGAGTATTGTTCATTTGATAAACCGTGAGTTGTTGACGGTATGATTGCCCAATTTGGCATCGTTAGCTTTGGCAATGTTCAATCATACCGTCATCACAAGTATTAATGGCTACTTGTGAAACAGTGTTAGGCCATTAGGCCAGTTAAAATCATCGCAATTGAAATACTAATCGCCATTTCAATTGCTGCAACACCAATGTTGTGCTGCTGATCAACTTCTTCAACAAGGTTAATACCCCATAAAATTAGTTTTTTGGCGATAAAGGTGAGTAGGGTAACCAATAACGTCATTAAGATACCAAACACTAACCAGCCAGCTAAATTGACGACCAGCGTTTCAGGGCTATAGCTAAAGAAGTAACTCGCGGCGGTCACCGCAAGTGCAGTACTAATTACTTGACCTGCGTAGCGAATTGCAAGCGCTACCTGACCGTTGGCAAAGGCTTGTTGCATTGAGTCGCCTTGATTGTTTTTAGCGTATTGACGTTCCTTAATACGCGTCGCGATAATCAGCACAGCCTGTGAAACAACAAAGCCACTGAAGATGGCGATAAAGGTGTTTACATCTAAGCCATAAACCCAAATCAAAACCGCTTTAATGATAATCGCAGTTGCGATAGCGCCAGCAGCGTCAACAATACCAACAGTGATGTTGGCAGCCTTTATTTGCTCTGTTTTGTCAATTTGATTAAGCGCAAATTTGTCGTGAATAAGTCGGCCAACTTTGATTAATACTAAGCCGAAAATACCATAAGAAGTCATCCCAATAACTTCCATCGTTAAGCTTTCGGCAGCCTCGCCAGTAATCGCGCCAGTTAACACAATCCCTAGAGCGGCAATCGAGCCTGCGACACTAATACCAAATGCAAAGTTGTCTTGCTTAGCCAATTCGTCTGTGGTGTTAACTTTAGCCGTTACGCCAGAAACAAAGCGCATCGCGCTTAACAAGACAATGGCAATGGCAATATCAACGGCGAGGAATGTCATTAAATTCGAATTCAACGCAGTAATTTCTAATAAGGTGTTTAACATTTTTATTCTCCTAATTCTTATTTACCGCGACGAAATCCGCGTGATGTACTACTGCTGCTGTTTCTGAAACTGGCATTACTTTTACTATATTTGCTTTTTGACGTGGCGCTTGATGACTTAGCAAATTTACTTTTATTAGTGTTGTTTGATGAAAATCGAGATGCACTGGCTTGTGCTGTTTTACTCTGGCTCGAAACACCTGATGCACCGCTGCGATTTTTACCGTAAGCGCTAGTGAATCGTTGACCACGACTTTCAAATGACTTGCGAGTACGAGTCTCTAATTGCGTTTGCTTACTCAACTGAGTTGGAGAGCTATATCGGGTGCGACCATAATCGTGGTAGTAGCTGTAATTTCGCGATTTACCCCAACGGCTGTAATACACTTTACCGCGACGCTTGCGATCGATATCTAACACATCGTCAAGCAGGCGATAAACACCATACCAAGCCCAGAATGACATGCCATTGCTATCGGTTTGCCATTGTCCGTATGCTGGGTTGCCGATAAGTTGTTCGCCAACGCCGAAGTCTTGTGCATTATTCGCAGCCATACTTTGCGCTTTTGACATCGAGTTAACGCGAGGTAGCTCACCGTCAGACATATCGGCTAAGACATTAAGCGGGTCACTGAGCGCATCAGAATACAGGATAGGATCGGCCGCCTGATAGATGTTCAAAAGCTCTTCAAATCGCGCTTGCTTGTTAGCAAACATTTGCGGCTGTGTTTTTACTAAATCAACGCGTTCAAGCAGTGCTTGGTATAACGGGCCACTGGAAGTGGCGTCTTTGCGAAATTCATCAACAATACTAAGTAACTGTGGCGATTTTTTTGCCACGGTATCAGCGTATTGGGTGATAAATTTAGCATTGCGTATTTGGCCGCTATCAAGCATGTCGCCAAGTTGTTGAACACGTTGTTCAGTTAAGGGGATTTGTGCATCAATTTGCTCTTGTACTGGATCGCCACAGGCGCTCAGCAGCAAAACGAATGCTAAGACTAAGGTTTTGGTGATTTGCATTTGTGCCATCTCATCCTTAAAAATGCTATGGTTATCATTCATTAATAACATCTATGACATAATATGTCTATTGAAACCCTGCTCAAGGTCAATCTTATGTCTTGTTGTAGACATAGCGATATCCTTTGACTCAATAGCCGATTGTAATAGTTTTATGACCTAGAATAAGTCCAGTCCATACTTGTTATGCTAAATCTTATCCGTTGTTTATTGAAACATTATTTTTATGCCAATATCTTTCAAAAAGTTTCTAACGATTAATACTTGAGCGCTCGATAACCAACCACACTACTTCGGGCGATGTTGAAAGGAAATGTATGCCAAACCTGCCGATCATAAATACACATTTTGATGAATTAGTCGCACTTGCTAAGCAGCGGAATCAGCAATTAGTTGATGACTATCAAAACTACATTGAACCGCTTGATAGCAGTGCGGTGGAAAACTTAATGGCAGCGGTCACGCTGAGCGATTTTGTTTTTCGTGCATTTGAGCAACAGCCTGAGGCTATTGCTCAGTTGTTTGCCGAGCGAGATTTCACTGACAGTCACGTGCCAGATTATGAGGAACAACTCGCCAATTTGCTCCAAGGCTGTGACAGCGAAGCCTGCTTGCATCGAGTGCTGCGTCAGTTTCGCCAACAGGCAATGGTCGATATTGCCGTGTCTGATATGGTTGGGCATGCTTATCTTGATGTTTCTCTTGCTCGCCTAACCAAACTAGCCGATGCGCTGATTTTATCAGCACTTAACTGGCTTACTCTTTTTTGCCAAGAGCGCTGGGGCGTGCCCTATGGCGTTGATGGTCAACAGCAAACCTTGCTTGTCTACGGAATGGGGAAATTAGGTGGCGGTGAACTCAACTTTTCTTCCGATATAGACCTTATTTTTACTTATCCTCAAACTGGCAAAACGCATGGCGCTCGAAAATCGCTAGACAACCAAACGTTTTTTACACGACTAGGGCAAAAACTCATTGCTGTTCTAGATCAGCAAACAGCCGATGGCTTTGTGTATCGCGTGGATATGCGACTGCGCCCGTTTGGTGATAGTGGGCCACTGGTACTAAGTTTTTCTGCACTGGAAGATTACTATCAAGATCAAGGTCGAGATTGGGAGCGTTACGCCATGCTCAAAGCTCGGCCAATAGGCCAAGGTGAACATCACCAAGAGCTGTCGCAATTATTACGCCCGTTTGTTTATCGCCGCTATATCGATTTTAGTGTCATCGAAAGCTTACGCAAAATGAAACTGATGATCAGCCGTGAAGTTAGGCGCAAGCAATTAACCAACAATATTAAACTGGGAGCCGGTGGAATTCGCGAAGTTGAGTTTATTGTTCAGGTTTTTCAGTTAATCCGCGGTGGCCGTGTCAAAGAACTTCAGCAGCGCAACCTTTTGACTGTATTGCCACTGTTAGTTGAACATCAAATAGTGCCGCCGGAAAGTGCCCGCGTACTGACCAATGCGTACCGGTTCTTACGCCGTGTTGAGAATGTGATTCAAGCGTTAGACGACCAGCAAACGCAAACACTACCGGATAGTGAGCTTGATCAAGCGCGATTATTACACGTGCTTGGCATTGATACTTGGCAGGAGTTTTTGACTAGGCTCAATGCGCATTTAGGCTTTGTGCACGATGAGTTTAATCAGCTGATTGGAGAAGAAGCTCCCAACCATGAAGATATACAAGCCCAGTGGCAAACACTTTGGCACGATAGCTGGCATGATACTGACGACTTCACCTGGCAAAAAGCGATTGCTTCAAATTGGCAAAAAGACGGTATTTGGCAAACGCTATACGAATTTAAGCAAGAGTTAGACAAGCAGCCTATTGGTCAGCGAGGTCGAGTGGTCTTAGACAAACTCATGCCACGCGTCTTGTTTCACATACATAGTAATAGTGCTTTTGAGAATGCATACGAGAATACTTACGAGGTAGTGCTGCCTAGGGTATTACAAATTATTCAAAAAGTAGCGAGTCGAACGGTTTATCTTGAACTGCTTTATGAAAACGACGGCGCACTTATTCACTTAATTCGTTTGTGCCAGCAAAGTCACTGGATTAGTGATTACATTGCGAAATTTCCAATACTGTTAGATGAGCTTATTGACCCTAAGCTACTGCATAACCCGCCAGCGTTGGCTGACTATGTCAATGAATTACAACAAGCCATGTTGCGCATTCCTGAAGATGATGTTGAAAGCCAAATGAATGGCTTACGGCAATTTAAACAAGCGCAACAACTGCGTATTGCTGCTGCGGATATCAGCGGTGTATTACCACTAATGAAAGTAAGCGATCACTTAACAGCCTTGGCAGAAGCCATTATTGGCGAGGTAATTCAACAGGCTTGGCATCAATTAACAGCGCGTTTTGGCCAACCCAAATCTACCTTAGGTACTAACCACAAAGGATTTGCCGTACTTGGCTACGGCAAAATGGGCGGCATTGAGCTGGGTTATGGCTCAGATCTAGATTTGGTTTTTGTTCATGATTGCTCACTTAACGATACCACTAATGGTGAACGAGAAATTGCTGCTAGCCAGTTTTACGTGAAGTTGGCGCAAAAAGTGATGCATATTTTCAATACTCGGATGAGTAGTGGCATTTTGTATGAACTTGATATGCGCTTAAGGCCGTCTGGTAATTCCGGCGTATTAGTGATTCACATCGACTCGTTTGCTGACTACCAGCTAACTGAAGCTTGGACATGGGAGCATCAAGCTTTGGTCAGAGCCCGCATGGTTTATGGTCATGACGATATTAGAAATAATTTTTCCGCTATTCGAAAACGGGCATTAACTAATCCTAGAGAAAACGGTGAATTGAAAAAGCAAGTTGTCGAGATGCGCGAGAAAATGCGTAACCACATTGATACATCGTCAGGGCAATGTATCGATATCAAGCACGGTCACGGTGGCTTGGTAGATATTGAATTTTTAACGCAATATTTAGTCTTGAGATTTAGTGGGAAATATCCACAACTAACTGAATTTTCAGACAATATTCGAATTATTGAAGGGCTAGCGAAAGTGGGGGTAGTATCTGACGAGTCGGCTCAGTGCTTAGTTGACAGCTATTGCCAACTTCGCAATGCCAGCCATCGGGCAGTATTGCAAGACGGTAAAGCACAGCTATCACAAACAATGTTTAATCAGATGGCAGGTTCAGTTGCACAGATTTGGCAAAGTTTTATGGAATAAGCAAAGTTTTATGGAGTAAACAAAGTAAAATAGGTGAGTTACCTACTGACTTACACATTATCGACAGTGGCAGTAACTCATCTCTAATAGTAGCTACGGGAGTTGCTGACATTACCCGTTGAACTGAGTAGTCGGCATTTTTTAGCAAGGTAGTCTTGTGGGCCTGTTTGGAACACAATCGTACGCTGTTGGTAGCAAAAGTATACGTCTACGCCTTCAGGAAAGTGGCCGCTAATCGCATTACCTACTTGGTAAGCGGTCGCCAAAATTTCTTTGTTGATGCGAAATGGATCTTTGATGACTAAATCTCGGTTTAATCGCCACATGACTTCTAGGCCATCTTGTTCTGCATACTCAACCAGCTTTTGAAAAAGTGTTGAACCAGTTCTAAAGGGACGTGACTCTGTTGAGCCTTGCCAATCTTTTTTTAATGGCCGAGTGATAACGGTTTTGGCTTCTAAAATTTTTTCTAAATCGCCGCGTGGTTCAGGAAGGTACACCACATTATTTCTAATTTTCGGTCCACTGCCTTTCTCGTCAGGACCTTGGATGCTGGCGTAGAAGCGTGATAAGCCTTCTGCGGCTTTGTTTTTTGAGTTGGTTAATGGCTTTTTCGCGTGCTGTGGTGGCTCAGTCACCTGTGATGCTTCAGCGGGTGCTGCTGCCTCAGCTGGTTTTACCTGCTCAGGTTCGGATTCCGCAAAGCTATCACCAAGCGAGGCGATAAGCTCGTGGTTAGCCAATAAATAGTAGGCTAAGCCAGAAAGCACAATGGCAAAAAGCCCATTACGGATCCAAAAATTCATTGATTATTCATTCATATATCAAGTGCAACTCAATATAACCATACTGAAAAATCAAAATTTATACAATTTTCTCTAAAAATGAGCAGGTTGACTACTATTAATAGAGCGGTGGCGAATTTTCGTCTGGCCTTGTTTTAAAGCGGCGGTGTAGCCACATATATTGCTCGGGTTTACGGCTAATGGCTTGCTCTAATTCTTGATTGACACGCGTGACATCTGCAACGTCATCTTGGGTTGGAAAGTCTTTCAGCGCTGGCGTAATTTCAATGGTATAGCCTGAGCCGTCGTCGTTTCTTGTCGGGATAACCATATGCGTTTGAACATTTGGTTGGCGGGCAAAAATTAATGTACCTGTCGTTGTTGCAGCGTCAGGCACACTGAAAAATGGTACAAACAAGCTGCGGTTTTTGCCGTAGTCTTGATCTGGCAAGTAAACACAAGTTTCGCCTTCGTGAAGCGCGCCAATTAAGCCTTTAATATCACGCTTACTTAGCATGTATTTGTTTGAGCGGCCACGACCACGGTATTGAAAATACTCCATTAAAGCGTTGTTGTGAGCGCGATAAAATACCACCATCGGGTGAGTGTAGCCTACGCCTCGGCAGCAAATTTCAACGCTGAGATAATGCATCGCTAGCAGTAATACGCCATGACCTTCTTGTTGAGCCTTTTCTAAGTGTTCAAGGCCTACAACCTTGACTTTGCGTTTTGCTCGCCAATCTGGCCACCACCAGCCCATGCCTGTTTCAAGCAGGGCAATCCCTGTATTTTCAAAGTTCTTTTTAAGGACTTGTTGACGTTCTTCTTCTGGCATGTCAGGAAAACATAATGCCAAATTGCGCTGGGCAACATGTTTGCGTTTGCCGCCAATTTTATAGAGTAAACGGCCAAGTTGCTTGCCCAGTGCGAGCTGCAATTTATAAGGTAGCCAAGAAATAGCGAACATCACCAATACGCCAATCCATGTGAGCCAATATTTAGGTAGGAAAAAAGACAGTTTAAAGTTCGGCTGTAATATTTTATTTTTGCTCACGGGATACATTCTAGGCATGATAAACTATTGGCATTATACATATTTTGGAAGTCAGGATGAAAGTAGATATTCCTTCCTTTGCCAAAGCGCGCGTGCTAGTTGCAGGCGATATTATGCTAGATAGATACTGGCAAGGTTCAACCCAGCGTATTTCTCCGGAAGCTCCCGTTCCTGTGGTTAAAATTAATCAACATGAAGACCGTCCGGGCGGTGCTGCTAACGTAGCGTTAAACATCGCTTCGCTAGGGGGCTCAGTGACGTTAGCGGGGATTACCGGACAAGATGAAGCCTCGCAGACGCTAAATACTCATTTATCTGCTGTGAATGTTGACTGTGCTTTTGCCGAGCAAAGCTCAGCGCCAACGATTACTAAGCTACGTGTGGTAAGCCGTAGTCAACAGCTTATCCGATTAGACTTTGAAGAATCGATGGCAGCACTTGATAAACAAGCACTTCATGAACTAATTGACGCTAAGCTGGCGGATCACGATGTATTACTGCTGTCTGATTATGACAAAGGCACCTTGTCTGACGTGCAACAGCTTATTCAGCTCGCTAAGAATAAGAATATTCCCGTATTAGTCGATCCAAAAGGCAGCGATTTTAATAAATATCGCGGCGCCACTATGTTAACGCCTAACATGTCTGAATTTGAGGCGATTGTTGGCGTTTGCGACAGTGAGCGCGCCATCGTTGATAAAGGCCAGCAGTTGCTTGCTGACTTGGAATTAGATGCGCTGCTTATTACTCGCAGTGAGCAAGGGATGACACTGCTTCGCAAAGACTGTGAAGAGTTTCACTTACCTGCGCTTGCCCGTGAAGTATATGATGTGACGGGTGCTGGTGACACGGTTATTGCCACGTTAGCACTTGCAGTTGCGAGCCAAGCGCACTTGACCCAAGCATCAGCATTAGCGAATTTAGCAGCGGGTATTGTAGTTGGTAAGTTAGGCACATCAACCGTGAGCGAAGCTGAGTTACTTGCCGCAACACATAGTGGTCAAGAAAGTGGCTACGGTGTCGTAACTGAAGAGCAATTGGCGATCGCAGTAAAGGCAGCGAAGGCGCGTGGTGAAAAAATCATTATGACCAATGGCTGCTTTGATATTTTGCATGCCGGTCATGTGTCATATCTCGGCAATGCAAAAGAGCTTGGTACCCGATTGATTGTTGCGGTTAATAGCGATGCCTCAGTAACAGCATTAAAAGGTGTTGGCCGACCTGTTAACCCAAGTGATCGCCGTATGGCGGTTCTCGCTGGGTTAGGCGCGGTAGACTGGGTGGTTGAGTTTGGGGAAGATACTCCTCAACGTTTAATTGCCAATATTTTGCCAGATGTCTTAGTTAAAGGCGGCGATTACAAAGTTGAAGACATTGCAGGCGGCAAAGAAGTTATTGCTAATGGCGGTGAAGTTAAAGTACTTAACTTTGAGCAAGGCATTTCAACCACAGAGATAATCAACACCATTAGGTTAGAAGATTAATAATCGCAGAACTCGTAACCGCCGAGCTCAAGATACGAAAAAGGCAGCCTAGGCTGCCTTTTTACTATTTGTCATCAAGTAGAGCGCTTTATTTTGCTGCTTCTGCAGCTAAACCGGCGTTAATATCTTTCAAATCTTTGCCTGTTAATGTGCCTGCGGCACGTTTTAACGCAAGAATTGAGTTGATGTATAGGTAGCGCGTGCTTGATAAGTTACGCTTAGCATCGTACAGATTACGCGTGCTGTTTAGCACATCAACAATAGTACGCGTACCCACTTCAAAGCCCGCTTCTGTTGCTTCTAGTGCTTTTTCTGCACTTAATACTGATTGTTCAAGTGCCTTGATAGCCGATACACCTGCAATTACTGTGTTGTATGCGTTGCGTGTGTTGCGAACGGTATCGCGGTATGCAAATTGTAAATCTTGGCTAGCGGCAACATAGTTGTGCTGTGCTTGGCGAACAGCACTAGATGTTGCACCACCTGAGTAAATTGGCACAGTTAACGTGATGCCAATCGACTTGGTATCTAAATCAGGATCTTCAATTTCTGGAATATTCGGCAAGCGGAATGTGTCTTCTGAATTTGAGTATCGACCTGATAAATCTAGTGTTGGGTAGTGACCAGAACGGGCGATATTGATATTTTCTTTGGCAATATCAACAGATACTTTCTGCGAGATAATATCTAAGCTTTTCGCTTCTGCCGTTTGTTGCCACTCGTTTGCACTGTCTGGCATTGGGCGAGAGGCAGAAAAACGATCTGTATTTAGCACGAAAATATCGCGCGGGTACACGTTCGTTAATACACGAATCGCTTCTTCCGCATTGTAAATATCGTTCTGAGCTCGAATTACCTGAGTTACAGAATCGTCAAATTGCGCTTGTGCTTCGTGCACATCAGTAATCGCGGTTAAGCCGACAGAAAAGCGCTGCTTGGTTTGTTCAAGTTGACGCTCAATAGCGACTTTTTGCGCTTCAGCAAACTCTAGAGTGTCCTTTGCGCTTAGTAAATTAAAGTAGGCTTCACTTACGCGGATAATCAAATCTTGTTGTGCGATTTGATAAGCAAGGTCTGCTTGGTGTGCTGATTTTTCGGCATTATCTAAACGCAACCAAGTATCGTGATGATAAAGTTGCATGCTAAGGCTGGCACCGTACGAAATATTGTCATTCTCAGCGGTGTATACTGCGCCCGCTGGAATACCAAAACCGTTATTTTGACGAGCAATATTGTCTACATCGGTTTCTGTATATGAGCCAGTTGCACTGATCTGTGGTAGCAATACCGCACGAGCTTGTTCAATGCCTTCTTTTGATGCTTCAAATTGCGCAGCGGCTTTTAGTAGCACAGGGTCATTAGTTAGTGCCTGTTGGTAGACTTGCATTAGGTCATCAGCAAATGCTGATGTCGCGCTCATCGCAAGTGACATCCCTACAACCAGGGAAGTTAGTGTTTTTTTCATGGGCAAGCAATTCCTTAGTGTGCGATTTACTCTTATTCTTGTAAGCCGGATATGGTACTAGGCTTAAATAACTAACTGAAACAAATAAGTGTTTACCAGTGTTATGCTTATGTAACAAAATATTATTAAACAGTGGAATGATAGGATATTTCGCGTGAAAGTTAAAAACAAAATTCATCAATACGATAGATGCGATGTGAACTTGCACGAGCAGCGATGCCGTTATCAAGGCTTTTTTCGCATTGATGAATACGTAGTGAGTCATCAACTGTTTAATGGTGGTGAAAGCAAAGTGTTGTCTCGTGAAATTTTTGAACGAGGTGATGCCGTTGCGGTGATACCTTTTGATCCCCAAAACAATTCAATAGTTGTTGTTGAACAGTTCCGAGCGGGTGTGCTGCGTTCAGCAGAAAACCCGTGGTTGATTGAATTTATTGCGGGCATGTTCGGCCAAGACGAAGCGCCAGAGCAAGTTGCGGTGCGCGAAGCAAAAGAAGAAGCGAACCTTAATCTATCGCCAGAGCAACTTATCCACCTCACCAGCTATTTTTCATCGCCAGGCGGTACTTCAGAGCAAATTCATTTATTTGCTGCGCCAATAAATAGTGAAAATCTCGGCGGCGTTTATGGGCTAGATGACGAAGGCGAAGATATAAAAGTGCACGTCTTAACGCTTACCGATGCGCTCGCCTTGGTAAATGATGGTACAATTAACAATGCGATGACCATCATTGGTATACAGTGGCTGGCATTAAACGCGCAACAGCTTGTTAACCACTGGAATATCAATGACCTCAACTAATGCATCAGCAAAACCTGCTTATCGCCCTAACTTGCCCAGTTTGATGGAGCTATGTGCTGTCAACTATATGCTGGCGTTAAAGTTACTGGCAAATAAGGAAGAAGTGGGCGAGGTCAGAGAGTTTTTTATCGCCGATAAGCTGCACTATGCTATTACGGTTAAAGAGGTTACCAAGTACACGTCACTGATCACGGTTGAGCAAGTTCAACAGTTTGATTTTTCTGGCCTAGATAATTTACTCGCTCCTAAGATGATGATCCGCTTGTATCACGATGCACAAGCGGCAGAGGTCATCAGTAGCCAAGCCATCCGCAACATTAAGCCTAAGTATCATTACCCGAATGATTTGATGTTACTGCCAGATGAAAAACTGCAAGTTAATGCGTTTCTAAAAGAATGGTTGCAAGTTTGTTTAATGCACGGTCGCTCCGCGGTAAGCAATACTGCGCAATAGCACCTTATTTATTAGTTTTTATTTTGCTTTAACTTTGCTTTAACGTTGCTTTAATACCATGACCAACCACCTTGACTCTGCGCCTTGTTTTACGATTGCTCAGTTTAGCGACAGCCATTTGTTTGCTGATAAGCAAGCAATGCATCATGGCGCAGATGTTTATCAAAACCTTGCCAAGGTTTGTCAGCAACTTGCCAGTAACAAAGCGATTGATATTGTGGTGTTCACCGGTGATTTAACACAAGATCATTCGGTTGAATCATATCATCGCTTTAAGGCACTTGTTGAAACCCTGCTATGCGATAAAACCGTCTACTTTCTTGCCGGTAATCATGACGATATTGACGTGTTAAATGATGTGCTGACGGGGAAGCCATTTAACCAAGCAAAGTCATTTTTGCAGGGTAACTGGCGCTTTCATTTACTTAATTCGAAATCTGCTACGCCTGCGGGCTATGTTAGCATTGAGCAACTGAGTGAACTTGTTTCTGATGCGCTAAACTCAAGCGCGAACAATAGCAACGCAGAAAATAGCGTGAGCGATGACAGTAGCCTAAAAATTGTTAAAGCAGATATTGAGCTGTTTCAGTTTTGTTTTATGCATCATCACCCCGTTGATCTGGGTTACTTTATTGATCGCCATGGGTTAACGAACCATAGTGAATTTTGGCAATGTATGAACAACTGGCGTTCACTCAAAGGTATTGCCTGCGGTCACGTGCACCGTGCTTTTGAGATTCCAGCGCAATCAGGACAAAGAAATGTACCGGTTTATACCTGCCCTGCAACGTCAATTAAGTTTGCTCGCGATACAGAACAGCTTATCGCAGAGAGTTTACAACCCGGGTATCGTTTGTTTGATTTCTTCGCCAATGGTGAGATTAAAACACAGGTTGTTTATTTAACTTAGGCCTGTTTAGCTCAAAGTTTATTTAGCTTAAGGTTGTCCATCTAACTTGAGGTTATTAAGTACATTATGATGAGTCTTTATTATGTCTAAAGCGGTTTTATATATTCACGGTTTTAATTCTTCGCCACAATCAAAGAAAGCGGAGCTCACTCGTGACTATTTGGCAAAAAATTGCCCAGAAGTAGAGTTTCACTGCCCACTAATAATGAATTCACCTAATGCTGCGATTGCGCAGTTAGAAGAAATCATCAATAGCAAAACTGATGTCAACTGGCACTTTATCGGTTCTTCGCTGGGAGGTTATTTCTCAACTTATTTAGCACAAAAGTATCAATGTAAAGCGGTTCTGGTTAACCCTGCAATTACACCTTATTTGTTACTTAGCGATTATATTGGTTGGCAAACCAACCCGTATACGCAAGAGCGCTATGAAGTAAAGTCAGCACATATGGCCGAACTTAAGCAGCTTGAACAGCAAAAAATCACAGAAAACTTGTATCAAGTCATGGTACAAACAGGGGATGAAGTGTTAGATTACCAACTTGCCGTGAACAAATTCTCCAATAGCCAATTAATTGTGCAGCAAGGTGGTGATCACAGCTTTATTAATTTCGCTGATATGTTACCAGCAATCACTGATTTCCTAGATTTAGTAAACGCCTAACTAAAATAATAACGACGATTAGAAAACCCGATGAGTGAACAATACAATTCCGAATCCATTGAAGTTTTAAGTGGCCTAGAGCCCGTACGCCGCCGTCCTGGCATGTATACCGACACTGACCGACCGAACCATTTAGGGCAAGAGGTTATTGATAACTCGGTGGATGAAGCCTTAGCGGGATTTGCCCAAAATATCACGGTTATTTTAGATAAAGATCAGTCGTTAGAAGTGATTGATGATGGCCGAGGTATGCCAACGGATATTCACCCTGAAGAAGGCGTTTCAGGGGTGGAGCTGATCTTTTGTAAACTGCATGCAGGCGGTAAATTCTCTAATAAAAATTATCAGTTCTCTGGTGGTTTGCACGGGGTAGGTATTTCTGTCGTTAACGCGCTTTCTACACGCGTTGAAGTGACGGTAAGACGTGACAGTAAAGTGTTTGAGATGGCGTTTGAGCACGGTGAAAAAGTACAAGAGTTGACGGAAACTGGCACAGTAGGTCGCAGAAATACTGGCTCTCGTGTTAAGTTCTGGCCAGATGCTAGTTATTTTGATTCGGCTAAATTCTCAACCACTAAGCTAAAACGTTTACTTAAAGCAAAGGCGGTTTTATGCCCCGGCTTAACCATCAAATTTCACGACAAAAACGAAGGCGAAAAGCACGTTTGGTGTTATGAAGATGGCCTAAGTGACTATATTAAAGAAAGTGTTGGTGACAGTATTAGCCTGCCAGAAGAGCCATTTATTGGTAGCTTTAGTGCACAACATGAAGCGGCAGACTGGGCAGTTACTTGGTTACCAGAAGGTGGTGAAACGGTTTCTGAAAGTTATGTAAACCTGATCCCAACCATTCAAGGTGGTACACATGTTAATGGTTTACGCCAAGGCCTGTTGGAATCGATGCGTGAGTTTTGTGAGTTTCGTAACTTGATCCCAAGAGGGGTGAAGCTAACGCCTGATGATATTTGGGATAAATGTAGTTTTATCTTGTCAGTAAAAATGCAAGATCCGCAATTTGCCGGTCAAACCAAAGAGCGTTTGTCATCGCGACAATGCGCCGCTTTTGTCACTGGTGTGGTTAAAGATGCGTTTAGTTTGTGGCTCAATGAACATACCGAAATTGCTGAAGCGCTTGCTGAATTTTGTATTTCTAACGCTCAACGTCGCTTAAAGGCGAGCAAAAAAGTTGTCCGTAAAAAGGTCACCCAAGGCCCTGCTCTGCCGGGTAAATTGACCGATTGCGGTAGCCAAGACCCAGAAAAAACCGAGCTGTTTTTAGTGGAAGGTGACTCGGCGGGCGGGAGTGCAAAACAGGCTCGCGATCGCGAGTTCCAAGCGGTGATGCCACTGCGCGGTAAAATCCTTAATACTTGGGAAGTGGAATCAGGCCAAATTCTTGCTTCGCAAGAGGTTCATGATATTTCCGTTGCGCTGGGTATTGATCCAGATAGCGAAGATTTATCGGCACTGCGTTACGGTAAAGTTTGTATTCTTGCGGATGCGGACTCAGACGGACTACATATCGCGACATTATTGTGTGCGCTCTTTACGCAACACTTCTTACCACTAGTTCGTGCAGGCCATGTCTATGTGGCGATGCCGCCTTTATACCGTATAGATATCGGCAAAGAGGTATATTACGCACTGGATGAAAGCGAGAAAGAAGGGGTATTAGACCGTATTGAAGCGGAAAAGAAACGCGGTAAAGTCAATGTGCAGCGCTTTAAAGGGTTAGGTGAAATGAACCCTATGCAGCTGCGTGAAACGACCATGGATCCAAATACGCGTCGTTTAGTTCAGCTTACTGTAGATGAACACGATGAAACCATGGAAACCATGGATATGCTACTTTCGAAAAAACGTTCAGGGGATCGCAAAGATTGGTTGCAGAGTAAAGGTGATATGGTTCAGCTTTAGTTTTAATGTTGAACTAATTTCAATAAGCAACTAAAAAGCCCGTAATCTTATAATTACGGGCTTTTTGGTTTGCGTGGCTCTTTTATTCAATTGTTTAGTTGTTTTGTTTTGTTTAGTTTAATTTAGCTGTTTTACCTCTCTAATAAAGGCTAGAGACGCGGTTAATGGCCTAGTAGTTGTTGACCATAAAGTGTTAAACAAAAGCCTAGTACTGCACCTAGTGGCGGTGCCCAATGTTTTTCTAAGCGTGATTGTGGGGCAATATCTTGGAAGATTAAATACAAGATACCGCCCGCCGCAAATAGCATCATTATGCCCAGCAAACTTTGGTAGCTTGAGAGCCAATAAAAGCCAGCTAAACCTGCTGCAGGGCCAACAAAAACAAGAATGAACATGTAGCTAAAAATTGTTTTGTTCTTTACTTTATTGGCTTTTAGTTCTTTATAACTATTAAAGCCTTCCGGCAAATTTTGTAAGCCTATTAACACAGCCAGCAGCAACGCGGTTGGTGATTGCGTAGCAACCAAGCCGCCTAATGCGATGGCTTCCGGAATATAGTCTAGAATCATGCCCATTAGCTGAGGATTTTCCCGCCGCTTTAATCCTAGATAACGCTCTAGTAAGAAAAAGTATATACCGCCAGCCAAAATAATAACTACGTTCAGTGAGTCAGGCTCAATATAGTTGCTGCCTTCAGGAATTAGTACAAGTGTTGTCGCCCCTAATAAAATACCGCCACCAAATGCGATAACCAAATGGCGAAACTCTTGTTCAAGCCATTGGTTTTGAATATTTTCGTGACTGGCGAAAAAGGCGCCGAGTGGAATACATAAGCCCGCTAAGGTCGTGAGAAGAATTATGATCAGTGTGTCACTCATAAATCACCAGATAACAATAAGATAAAGTGGTTATTCTGCGTTAATAGTACAAATCAGAATGGAAAAAGTCTTATGGAAAAGTGTTATCACTTGCACCTTGTTTTATGGAAAGTGAATAGGATAAATAAAGCCGAATACTGAAGCTTTTCAGTATTCGGCAGTAGAGTAGCGCTATAAGTGTTTTTTAGCTTATTTAGAGCTCGCTAATGGTTAGTTAGATATGACTAATGTTTAGTTAGAATTGTCCAACCGATTTAACACTGTCGTTGACAGCCCCGTCACTGACATAGCCAATTAAGTTTGGATTTTTGCTGATCAGATCGACTATCTCAGCTTCAGAATCAACACTTCTTGGGGCCTGGCCTTTACCTGTGAAGACCAACTTTGACCAGTAAGCTTTGAATTGGCTTTCTGACTTTCCGACAACGGCTTTGAGAAAATCTCCTCTGAGTTGACCAGATTTAAGATCAATAGGAATTGCTTCATCGCCATTAGGAAACTTCTTAGTTTTTCCTAAGAATATTTTTTTGACCGCCTTTTTATCAAGTGCATCGGCATTGGAAGGGTGCACAATAACAGTGACTGCTTGGCTGCTAAAGGCCGCGAAACACGAAGACAACAATAATAATTTTAATTTATTCATAATGAGCTCCTAGAAAACAACATCAATGCCAGCGGACATGATAGAGTAATCACCTATATCTAGGCGAGTATGATCTCCACTAATATAATCGACTTTGAATGCTGCATTGGGATGAAAATCATATCGCAGTGTAATGCCAACCGCATCAAATTCGGGTTGCCCTAACACCTCAATAAAAGTTTGCCCCGTAGCCAATAAAATTGGCGATTGCACTCCAGATAGTCCCTCACTGTAGTCAATTTCCTGTGTTTGTTCTTCTGCGTGAACAGTAATAACAAATTCGTTGAAGCGATAGCCAAGCGCGACGTACCAACCCTCGTTTGTCGAGTCAGAGGACTCGTCTACACCGTAACTAACATATTCCGCATCAAGCAATATATTATTGTAGTCGATACCAAAACCTGAAAACCAATAAAGGCCATCTTTCTCGTGCCAGCCCAAACCGTTAATAAAGTTATTAACATCATTGGCGGTTGCTCCTTGAGCAAGGGCTAAATCGATACCAGGTTGAACGCTTGCCAACACTACGGTTTGGTCAAACTGCTCTGCTTGAATTTCGGCGCCGAAAATACCGGCAAACACCTTCCACCAATCGCTAGATAAGGTGAGGTTAAGTGAAATAATTTGGTCGAATGCCAGTGGCACCTCTCCACCAACAGCAGACAAAAATAGAGCGCCGTCCCAATTCCCAAATGATAATTTGGTATCTAAGGTATAATCACCATCGGCAAGTGAAAACTGGCTGTTTAGTGAAATACCTTCCATCGTGGAAAACTCAAAGTCGGAATAAACCGCCGTTGGCAGTCGCGAAAAGTTATGTGCATAACCAACTTTTTCATATTCGGATTGGTGGAAGATTGGGTTGGCGAGTTTACCTATGTGTACTTGATGTATATCGTTAATTTGATAGCTAAGATATGCCCACCTTGCTTCGACATCAAAATCATCTCGACCTTCGGCAAAAAGTTGAATTGTTGCTGACAGGCCTTCGCCTAGCTCCCCTCTGGCTTGCAAGGCAAACAATGACTCTCCTTTAAAGGTGACCTCGCCTTCATCAAGGTAAGTTAAGGGGGGAGCACCCTCGTCAGAATCCGAATAGCTGGCTCGAACTGAGCCAAAACCGTTGAATTCTATTTGAGCTAATGCGTGGGGAGAACACATTAAAGCGGCAATGACTGCCGTCAAATATCGTTTTTTCATCATAAATTGCCCTTTTCGGTACTAATAATGATTTGCCCAGTTGTCGAGTCACTTTATTCGTGATTCTTATCCTTAATTTTTATCGACTTTGTTTTGTTTTGCGCTTTCACCCTTATTTGCGTGAGTAGAACTTTTAAGTCTTCACTTGCAATTACCAACAGCGTTGCTCACATAGGTAAATTCTTAGTTGCTCATTCATTGCTCTTATAGTCATTGAGTTTAAGGCTTGGCACTCATGCTTTATCACTTAAAAAATAAAATCAATGCCCGCAGAAACGATTGAATAGTCGCCGATATCGGTACGAGTATTTTCACCTTTTAGGTAATCAATTTTGAATGCGGCACTCGGATGAAAATCGTAACGCAGCGTAATACCAGAGGCATCAAACTCGGTAAAAGCTAATGAGCTGATGACCCGTTGACCGCTAGCTAAGAGCACGGGTGATTGCACATTGTTAAGGATGCTAAAGTCTCTGTCTTGGGTTTGCTCTTCTGTGTGTATGGTCACCACAAATTCATTGATTCGATAACCAAGCGCGACATACCAAGCGTCGTTTTCTGCATCTGAAGAGTCGTCAATAACATAGTTGACGTATTCAGCGTCCAATAAAATATTGTTGTAGTCGATGCCAAATCCAGCGAACCAATACATGGCATCTTTTTCATCCCATGTGATCGCATCAGTATAAGTCGTAACATCGGCCTGAGTAGCCCCCTGTGCCAAGGCTAAATCAATGCTGCCCTGAACAGCGGGTAAAATGCTTTGCTGATCTACCTGTTCACCATCTATTTCGGTGATAAATGTGCCGGCAAAAAGCTTCCACCAATCACTAGATAGCGTTAGGTTGAGCGAGAACAGGTTATCAAAGCCAAGTGGCACATTATTGCGAATGGAAGCGATAAAAACCTCACCGTCCCAGCTGCCATAAGACAGCTTGGTTTCTAGCGTTAAATCGCTATCTCCCAAACTAAATTGACTGCCGAGTGATATGCCTTCCATAGTCGCAAATTCGAAATCCACGTAGACGGCAGTCGGTAATCTTGAAAAATTATGCGCATAGCCAACTTTTTCATATTCTGATTGATGAAATATGGGGTTGGCGAGTTTTCCTACATGCAACTGATGAGTATCGTTGAGTTGATAACTAAGGTAGGCCCACCTTGCCTCAACATCAAAATCATCGCGACCTTCTGCAAATAGTTGAACCGTCGCCGATAAACCTTCACCTAATTCGCTTCTTGCTTGCAGTGCAAATAGAGACTCCCCTTTAAATGTGACTTCGCCTTCTTCGAGATATCTAAAGGGATCAGCCCCAAAATCAGAGTCTGAATAACTTGCTCTAACAGAGCCAAAGCCATTAAAGTCGATCTGAGCAAGTGCCTGAGAAAAGGGCGACGTTGCTATGATTGCCATGGTCAAATATCGTGCTTTCATATTTACTAACCTTTTTAGGTACTGGTTTTTCGGGATAAGGCCCTACTCGAGCATAATCTGCGCAGTCTAAATTCCAATTAGACCTTAAAGCCTTTGGCTATAATTTCTAAGTTGTGTGCTAAGCCTGCTAGTTCGCTACTCACTGACGCTAGTTCTTGAGAAGCGCTGTGAGTTTGATTAGTGCTTTGGCTGATATCGTCTACATGCGAGACGATTTGGCCTGCAGCTTGTGATTGCGAATCGGTGGCGTGAGCTATATTGGTGGTCATTTCACTGATTTGCGAAACTGATGTTGTAATCTCAGCAAGCGAAGTTCCCGCCATGGTTACTTGTTCAACACTGCTTTCCGCCAACGACCGACCATTGCTCATTGCACCTACGGCTTTACGGGCAGCTTGCTGTAGCTTTTCAATGGTGGTTTGAATCTCAACCGTCGAGTCTTGTGTCCTAGAGGCCAGTGTTCTCACCTCGTCAGCAACAACGGCGAAACCACGTCCTTGCTCGCCCGCTCGCGCCGCTTCAATTGCTGCGTTTAGCGCTAATAAATTAGTTTGTTCGGCAATACCTCTGATCACGTCAAGCACAACGCCTACTTGATTAGCGTCACTGTCTAGGTGGTCAATTACTTCCGAGGAATCTTCAACGGTTTTCGCCAGTTGGTGAATTGTTTCAACCGTCTTGGCAACAACATCCGCGCCTTCAGTAGAAATTGTACGAGTTTGTGTTGCTGTATCGGCAGCTAAAGCGGCACTATCAGCAACGCTTTTGACACTGTGATTTAAATCATCAACAGCGGCTTTAGTGTTGTGTGCACCATCTTGTTGGAGTTGAGTAATGGTATTGGTTTGTTCCGCGTTAGCACTAACAGAGTTTGCCATTTGTGAAAGCGGTAAGGCGATATCGACGACTTGTTTGATGGTGTTTTGGAGCTTTTCAATGAACATATTAAAACGATTAACAAGTTCACCGATTTCATCGCTACTTTTTGAATTTAGGCGAACCGTTAGGTCTCCTTCACCCTCTGCGATGTCTTGCAAAGAATTAACCACGCTCGATAATGACGATCTAATGCCTGAAATTATCGGTATAGCGGTGCCAAATAGCAGAATAATAGTAATAATGCCGACAATAAACCCAATATTAACTAAGGTTTCTGCAGAGTTATTAGCATCGGTAATCGCCTGCTCAAATTCTTGCACTCGTGTTTTATTAAAGTTTTCAAGCCCACCTTTAGCCTGTTCAAAGGCGGCGTTCATGGCTTTCCCCATTTCTGGCAGCTTCTCAAAATCTATGGTGTCATTAATCATGCCACTGCTTAGCGTCCTAGCCTGTTGGTAATAGCTATTAAAGTCGTTTAAAAGGCTTTGTTGGTCAGATACAAATTGCTGATCAGTTGCACCTATTTGGGTGATGGAATCGATAATTTTTTCTGATAACTCGTCTGCTGACGCAATACCATCTTCATCGCCTGTGGTTACCGCAGCATTGAGGATTTCCGATAGTCGCACGATATCAACGGCAGCGGCTTCCGATAGTTGGACGACAGGAAACTGAACGTCTTTAACCCGTGAAAGCTGTTCAACGTTGTTAGTGGCATTAAAAATGGAGAGGGCGAGGTAAATGGTAAAACTGATCGTGCCTATTACTGGTATCAAATAAATTTTTTGAGCAATAGAAAGTCGATAAAGAAAATTCATACTTTGTCCTCTAATTTTAGCTATCTAAACTGTAGAACATAAATTTCAATTTTGAGAAGTTTTGGTGCTAAAAGTAGCGTTCCGATTCGCAGATATATCCTGTTGACTTTTCCTACTTTTTTACACTTTAAATGCGGCAGTGGTACTGTTGGGAAAAATTCTAAAACTAGAAATCTGCAACAAACCTTTTAGTTAGACAAATAGTTGAACAAAAACTTCATAAAATTAGCTGGTGCCACTTGCTAAGTTAGTAGTCGAAATAGCATTTCAATGAATAGCGGAAGAGCTTGCTATTCGGCAAGCATCAATAGGTGTATTGCTGTATAAGTGCAGGCAGAGGTGTAGGTGTAGTGCTATTGATAATTTGATGATAGTTTATACAAAGCGATTAAGGATGACGCCAAAACATTCGAATAAAGCACAAGAATAAATATAAAGATAAATGAAAAAGTAGCGCAGACGTTTTTATCCAACTATCAAAAAGTAATAAAAACAAACGATTACAACAAGCTATAACAATAATATATTAAAACAATAAGAGTCAGGATATGAAGGAACTATTGAGCCGTTATCCGGTATCACCACAGGCAACACAAAATACACATATTAACGCTGATAAATATCAGCAAATGTATCAACAATCGATTGAACAACCAGACGTGTTTTGGGCTGAACAAGCAGAGCAATTTATTGATTGGTATAAACCTTGGAAGCAAGTCTCTGAGGTTAATTATCAAACCGCAGACATCAGTTGGTTTAAAGGTGGGCAACTCAATGTTAGCTATAACTGTATCGACCGCCATTTAGCGAGCAAAGCAAATCAAACGGCCATTATTTTTGAAGGCGATGAGCCAACAGATGACTTTCGAGTTAGCTATCAAGAGTTGCACGATAACGTCTGTCGTTTGGCTAATTTGTTAAAAACTCGCGGTGTTAGCAAAGGCGATAGAGTTTGTATTTACATGCCGATGATCCCCGAAGTGGGCTATGCCATGCTCGCTTGTGCACGTATTGGTGCGGTGCACTCAGTGGTGTTTGGCGGTTTTTCTACCGAATCGATAAAAGCACGTGTACTAGATGCTGACTGTCAGGTGGTGATCACTGCTGATGAAGGCGTTCGTGGCGGTAAAAAAATACCGCTGAAAGCAAATGTTGATGCAGCGCTGGTTGATTGCCCCGATGTCCACTCGGTGATCATGGTCGAACGTACTGGCGTTGAAGTTAACTGGCAAGATCAGCGAGATGTCAACTATCAGGAAGTGATTAATCACTACGAGCCAATGTGTGAGCCGGAAATGATGGACGCTGAAGACCCTTTATTTATTCTTTACACCTCAGGGTCAACCGGTAAACCTAAAGGCGTACTGCATACTTGTGGCGGTTATATTTTGTATGCCGCGATGACGCATAAATATGTGTTTGATTACCAAGAAGGTGAGATTTATTGGTGTACTGCAGATGCCGGCTGGATAACGGGTCATTCGTATATTTTCTATGGCCCACTGGCCAATGGTGCAACGACCTTAGTGTTTGAAGGTGTACCGACTTATCCAGATGCAGGGCGATGCTGGCAGGTGTGTGAGAAACATCAGGTCAATATTTTCTATACCGCACCAACGGCAATACGTGCATTAATGGGGCTAGGTGATGAGCTGGTTGAAAAGCATGATCGCTCAAGTATTCGCTTGTTAGGGACGGTTGGCGAGCCAATTAACCCTGAGGCTTGGCACTGGTATTATGAAGTGGTTGGTCAAAGCTGCTGTTCAATCGTTGATACTTGGTGGCAAACTGAGACTGGCGGCATTTTAATTACCTCACTACCTGGGGCTGTCGATATGAAACCAGGTGCGGCGGGCAAACCATTTTTTGGTGTAAAACCAGCGATTGTCAGCAAAGAAGGCGACGTTCTTGAGGGTGAAGCACGTGGTCGCTTAGTGATGACAGGTAGCTGGCCTGGACAAATGCGCACTGTATATGGTGATCATCAGCGCTTTTTTGATACCTACTTTAGCCAATACACAGGCTACTATTTTACTGGCGATGGTGCCAAGCGTGATGCCGATGGTTTTTATTGGATCACCGGCCGTATTGACGATGTGCTTAATGTCTCCGGTCACCGATTAGGCACAGCGGAAATCGAAAGTGCATTGGTCTTGCACCCTAAAGTGGCTGAAGCAGCAGTGGTTGGCTATCCGCATGAAATCAAAGGCCAGGGCATATACTGCTATGTCACCTTGATGTCGGGAGTTGATTGTCAGCAATCCCTTACCGAAGAATTGCAAGCCTTGGTCGCAGACGAGCTAGGTCGCTTTGCTAAGCCTGACTACATTCAATTCGCGCCGGGTTTACCAAAAACACGATCGGGTAAAATCATGCGCCGTATCTTGCGTAAAATAGCAGAAAATGAATTGGAGAATCTTGGAGATACTTCAACCTTAGCTGACCCAAGCGTTGTTAAAGATCTTATCGACAATCGCATCGTTCACGGTTAGCTGTCTTAGTTAGTTAAAACACACCGAGTGCTGCTAGTTTGCTGTTTTCGGTGTGTTATATCATTTACTCGCCTAATTGCGATAAAAGGCATCATAAAGCTTTCGCTTAACTGTTTGTTTTCGATTAAAATGCTCGACAATTTATAACCTATCGAGCGACTTCATGTATTGTCCTTTTTGCTCTGCAACTGATACTAAGGTGATCGATTCACGACTTGTGGCTGATGGTCACCAAATCAGACGTCGTCGTGAATGTAGCGAGTGTCATGAGCGTTTTACCACTTTTGAAACTGCCGAATTGGTGATGCCGCGCATTATTAAACGCGATGGCTCAAGAGAGCCGTTTAACGAAGACAAAATGCGCAGTGGTTTGCAACGTGCACTGGAAAAGCGACCTGTTAGCATCGAAAAAATTGAGCTGTCGGTGAATAAGGTTAAATCGCAATTACGTGCAACTGGCGAGCGCGAGCTAGACTCAGAAATGCTAGGCAATTTAATTATGGAGCAGCTTAAAGAACTCGACAAAGTTGCTTATATTCGCTTTGCCTCTGTATATCGTTCATTTGAAGATATCAAAGAGTTCGGTGAAGAGATTGCTCGTCTGGGCGATGAGAAGTAACAAAACACCAAGCAGGATATCTAAGTCTTTTTTTGGTGTATTTTAAAGTTTAAGTTAGGTTTGATTGAGAACAACGTTGACACAATTTAGCAACCAAGATCATCAATATATGGCACTAGCCATAAAGCTGGCAAAACAAGGGCATTACACCACTTCACCTAACCCTCGTGTTGGTTGTGTCATTGTTAAAAGCGGTCAAATTATTGGCCAAGGTGCGCATCTAAAAGCTGGTACGCCACATGCTGAAGTTCATGCATTGCGTGAAGCAGGTGAGCAGGCACGTGGTGCTACAGCGTATGTCACATTGGAACCTTGCTCACATTTTGGTCGCACACCACCTTGTGCACAGGCCTTGATTGATAATGGCTTGGCAAAAGTGATTGCTGCCAACGTTGATCCTAATCCGCAAGTTGCTGGTCGTGGCCTTGATATGCTCGCAGCTGCTGGTATTGAAACAGCCTATGGTTTACTTGCTAATGAAGCTGAGCAGCTCAATCAAGGTTTTCTTAAATTAATGCGCACCCAAATGCCTTATGTTCGCTGTAAACTTGCTGCCAGCTTGGACGGGCAAACGGCTATGGCATCCGGTGAAAGTCAGTGGATTACCTCGCCAGAAGCACGTAAAGACGTACAACGTTTACGCGCGCAAAGCTGTGCTGTGCTGACGGGCGCTGACTCTGTGTTAATGGATGGTGCGAAAATGACCGTGCGACATCAAGAGCTTGGCTCACTTGCCAGCGACTATCCTGCAGAGGTTTTACGTCAGCCAGTGCGAGTAGTGATTGACGGTCAGCAGCGTTTAACACCAGACTTGCCGATGTTCGAATCTCCTCATCCCGTCATTTTACTGCGAACTAAGGTTGAAAATGAGCAAGACTGGCCGCATTTTGTCAGCCAAGTAGCGATAAAAGAACACGATGGAAAAATTGATTTAGCGGCAGCGCTGGCTTATCTAGGCACGCTTGGCTTAAACGATATTTTACTTGAGTCGGGTCAGCGCTTAGCTGGTGCCTTTATCGAACAAAACTTGGTAGATGAATTAATCTTGTATCAAGCGCCCAAATTAATGGGCGTTGATGGCAAAGGCTTATGCGCAATGCCAAGTATTACAAAACTTAAGCAAGCAAAGGCGCTTAATATTCGTGATGTCACTATGGTTGGCACAGATCTTAAAGTTACCGCGCAATTTGCCAATAGTTAAGCTTTGTCCTAGCTAAGCATGGCAAGTCAGGTCGTTAAGCTTATAACGTAAAGAGAAAAGATATGTTTACCGGAATTATTGAAGCTGTGGGCACCATAGCGGCGATTCAAATGAACCAGCAAGGGGCTGCGATTACCGTTAATGTCGGTAAATTAGACATGGCTGATGTCAAATTGGGCGACTCTATCGCCACCAATGGTATATGCCTAACGGTCGTGCACTATAGCGATAGCAGCTTTACCGCAGATGTTTCAAACGAAACCTTAAAACGTACTGGCTTTGCGAATTATCAAGTAGGCCAAAAGGTTAACTTGGAAAAAGCCATGCTACCAACAACGCGCTTTGGTGGTCATATGGTCTCAGGCCATGTTGATGCGGTGGCAGAAGTAACGTCGATTACACAATCAGGTAATAGCTGGGATTATTGGATTACGATGGCGGCGGATATCGCCCCTTATATCGCGGAAAAAGGGTCTATTACCATTGATGGCGTAAGCTTAACGGTTAATAGCCTTGCCAGTGACCAATTCCGCTTAACGATTGTGCCACACACAGCGCAAGAAACTATCATTGCTGACTACCAAGTCGGCACTAAGCTCAATATTGAAGTTGATGTGGTTGCTCGTTATATCGAGCGTTTATTAACAAAATCCCATCAACCAACCACTTCCTCTGGTGTTAGTCATGACTTACTAGCACGCAGTGGCTTTATTAAGTAACGAAAGGCTAAACAAGAGGCAGCTATGCAATTAAATACGCCACAAGAAATTATTGATGACATCAAGCTCGGTAAAATGGTGATCTTGATGGATGATGAAGATCGCGAAAATGAGGGTGACTTCATTATGGCTGCCGAGTTGGTAACGCCAGAAGCGATTAACTTTATGGCTACCCACGGTCGTGGTTTGATTTGTTTACCTATGTCGGCTGAGCGTTGTCAAAAGCTTAAGTTACCTTTGATGGTAGAAAAGAATGACGCACAGTTTACCACTAACTTTACCGTATCAATTGAAGCTGCTGAGGGTGTCACAACCGGTATTTCAGCAGCGGATCGCGCAACCACGATTTTAGCGGCGGTGGCAAAAGATGCAGATCAAAACTCAATTGTGCAGCCGGGCCATATTTTTCCGTTGATTGCCAAAGACGGTGGCGTGTTAAACCGTGCTGGTCATACCGAAGCGGGTGTTGATTTAGCGCGCTTAGCGGGTTTAGAGCCAGCAGCAGTGATTGTTGAAATTTTGAATGAAGACGGCACCATGGCGCGTCGTCCTGATTTAGAAAAAATTGCTGAAAAGCACGGTATCAAAATGGGCACTATTGCCGATTTAATTGAATACCGCAATGCCAATGAAACTACGATTGAGCGTATTTCGCAGTGTAAGCTGCCAACCGCTTTTGGTGATTTTGATTTAACGGTCTTTAAAGACACCATTGACGGCCAAACACACTTCGCACTGACCAAAGGCGAAATCAAAGCTGAAGAGCCTACCCTAGTGCGTGTGCACTTGGAAAACACGTTCCGCGATCTATTATTTAGCCAGCGCGATAGCATCAATAAGTGGCCTATTGGCAAAGCGTTAGAGCGCATTGCTGAAGAAGGTGGCGTATTGGTGTTACTGGGTAAGCACGAGTCACCGCAAAGCTTAATTGAGCAAGTTGAAAAATACGCCAAGCTTGATGCTGGCGAGACAATCAAAGAAGTGAAGCGCCACATTGGTTCGCGTAACGTTGGTGTCGGTTCGCAAATTTTAGCTAACTTAGGTGTTAGCAAGATGCGTTTATTGAGCTCACAAACTAAATATCACTCACTATCAGGCTTTGGTCTAGAAGTGGTTGAGTATCTTGCAGAGTAAATTAGATAAGACTTATACCAATTGAATTAATTAATTTAGGAATTCAGAGCGCTGTCAGCGTTGGGAGAACAAGCCAAATTTTTGTTGATATAGTTATTCTACATCTCATCAATTGGGCGAAGTTATCGCGACGCTGACACGCTCCCTAAGGGCGAGTTTAAAAGGCTCATATGTATCGTTATTGATTTTGACAAGGGAACGACCATTCTCTGCAATCAATGCCTTGCCTCTGAGACTTTTAATTCTCGCTGAATGCTTAAGTATTTATTTCAATTGGTATTAACCAATTCAAAAGCTACTGATGTCAGTAGCTTTTTTTATGCCTACACGTTTTGCCGTAAACGTTTGACACAACCGCTAACAAGATAACGACATAGTTTCGCTCAAAAAACTTTCATTTTATCTTTTCATTTACCTGTATCGCTGTTTTAATAACCGTGTCTGATATAAAAAATAAGCTAATAAATTCAGCTACATAATAATGTAATTTGAATAGCAGTAATTCAGCAAAAAAATAATAAATACAGATATTACAAGTAGGTGTTCATATGAATGTAAAGGTTGCCCATAAGATCATTCTTGGCTTCGTTGTCATACTTTTACTGCTCATCTTTGCCAGTGTCAGCTCCATTGGCATTCTCGCCGATATTGAGCAGGCGACTAAGGAAGTTGACAGTATTGCGATACCCGTGCAAAAACAAAGTACTGGGTTGCAAATTGGCTTGCTAAAACAAGCTAAGCAAGCCTCCCAAATTACCACCGTAGATAGCGAGCAGCAGCTTTCAATTCTTAAGTCAGGTTTTGGCAATCAAGGCATCAGGCTTAGTGAAGCAAAGCAAAACCTCGATCAATTATCATTACCTACTGCGCTAGCCCAGCAGTTAAGCGCCTTTGAGCAAGAGCAGTCACTATTCGCACAAACAGTGGCGAATATGTTTGGCTTTCAGTCTAAATCACTTTCTCTAGCCCAGTCACTCACAAGCGTTGAGCAACAGATTGGCGCCAATCTTAATGAAGCGGGAGCTTTGCTCGTTGACTTAACGTATTTGGAAGATGACAAAGAGCAAGCGATTGTCGACCGTATTATCGGCTCTGCTGGGCAAATAGAAGGCTATGTGATCAACCTTGCTGATGCCGCTAACAGTGTACTTAGTATCAATGATTTAGAGGAGCTAAATCAAAGCCAAGAGCTAATCGAACAGTCTTTATTGAATATTAAAGATTTAGTCGGCTATTTGGTTAGGCAAGGCGAAGACTATGACACGCAAGGGCTGATTGAGCAGTTTGTCAGCGAGTTTGAACAGGCGAATGACAAGCTCACTAATGAGCGCAGTTTGTTTGTTATCAAGCGAGAACAATTGGAAAACAGAGCAAACCTAATAGAGGCTGCTAATCGCTCTGAACAGCAAATAGAACAAGCGCTCGCGACCATAGATAAACTGCTTGAACAAGTTGATTCTAACTTATCGAATTTACAGCAAAATGTTTTTGACGATGTTGATAATGGCCAAGCACTAACCTTAATTATTTTGGCGGTTATTATGCTTGTGAGTGTCACTATCGCAGTTTTGACAATTCGTGCGATGATCAAGCCGCTCTTTCATATCAATGAAGTCCTGCACCGCATTGCTCAGGGAGATCTCACTAAACAGCTGGATGTGGTTAGTGAGGATGAATATGGTCAGCTATCGAAAAATGTCAACTCTGTGGTATCACACTTAAAAACCTTAATTGATGATATTGGGCAAAATGCGAATGCACTGGCGCAAGCGGCTAATCGCTCACAAACCGAGTTACAAGCGGTGGCAACCTCACTGGATTCTCAGCAATCAACGGTTGATGAAGTTAATCATAATACCTTGTCGCTCAGTGAACATGCGGATGAAGTATTGGCTAAGTCGACCGATGCTGAAAATCAGATGACAGAAGCTTTAAATCGCAGTAATGAACTTGAGCAGCGTGCTAATAGCACGGCAGGTAAGATTAATGATTTGACGATGTTGCTGCAAAATACCGCTGGCAAAGTCAGTTTGTTGAATCAAGAAGCAACCAATATCAGTAGTATCTTAGAAACTATTCAAAGTATTGCTGATCAAACTAACTTATTGGCACTTAATGCGGCAATTGAAGCTGCACGTGCCGGGGAGGCTGGTCGAGGTTTCTCAGTGGTGGCCGATGAGGTGCGTATGCTTGCCAGTCGTACACAAGAGTCAACTTCTGAAATTAATGCGATGATTGATTCGCTACAGGCACAAACTAGCAGTGTTGTAGAGGAGATTGAGCAAGGGAAAAACAACGCGACCCGCTGTCAGACAGACACTGAGTTACTGTTAGAAACACTGACGACGATTAGCCAAGCAATTTCACAAATGCATTCAATGAGTATTGATATTTCAAGTGCAGCGCAACAGCAGAATAACTTGAGTAGTGAAATCAACGATAGTATTTCGCAAGTAGCCTTAGTGAGCCAGCAAAGTAGTGAAAAATCGACAGTAACTCTTGGCTACAGTGAAGAGGTCGCGAAACTTGCTCAATCGCTAGAAAGCGCGGTTGATGCCTTTAATGTTAGAACAGGTACCTAATACCAATTTCAATAAATATTTGATCATTCTGACTGGTTAAAATGCTCACTAACTGCGTTATTATTTTTGAAATTAGAACAACTAGTTAACAAAAAATAACGCCTTGTTTATGAACCTTTTTCCTGCGCCATAATTGATCAACGAATTAATTCAATTGGTATAAGCTAATATTCATGGAATTGAAGGTCATGGACTGAAAAACCAAAAAAGCCGCAATAGCGGCTTTTTTGGTTGTTAGGGATAGCGGGGTAAGTCGCAGAGACTAACCAATAAACGCGTTAACTTTATCGATAATACCCTGACAATCTAAGCCCAACTCTTGGTGAATTTCTTCTTGTGTCCCGTGTTTAATAAAAACATCTGGTAAGCCAATATTGAGTACTTTTATTGCACGTCCTTGGCTTAACAAGAACTCATTCACTGCTGAACCAGCACCACCGGCAATGGCATTATCTTCAACCGTTACAATCACATCGTGATTGTCGGCAAGTTCGTTGATAAGTGCTTCATCAATTGGTTTAACAAAGCGCATATCAGCTAAGCTTGCATTAAGTGCATCCGCAGCTTGTGAGGCTTCGCCCAAAACCGTACCAAAATTCAAAATCGCAATTTTTTCACCTTGGCGTTTTTTCACGCCTTTGCCTAGCGTGATAGTTTCATCAAGCGTCGGCAATTCAGCGCCCGTGCCACTGCCACGAGGATAGCGTACCGCAGCTGGGCCATTATGCAGGTGACCAGTTGTTAACATCAACTGACACTCGCGTTCGTCAGACGGTGTCATAATCACCATATTTGGTATACAGCGCATAAAGCTTAAGTCGAACGCACCTTGGTGCGTAGGGCCGTCAGCGCCAACAATGCCAGCACGGTCAATCGCAAACAAAACCGGTAAGTTTTGAATGGCAATATCGTGAATCAGCTGATCATAACCGCGTTGTAAGAAGCTTGAGTAGATAGCGACAACGGCATTTTGGCCGCCAATGGCAAGGCCTGCTGCGTAGGTCACAGCATGCTGTTCGGCAATGGCAACATCGAAATATTGATCAGGAAAACGCTGGCTAAATTCAACCATACCCGAGCCTTCGCGCATCGCTGGTGTAATTGCCATTAACTTGCTATCGCGCTCGGCCATGCCACATAGCCAGTCACCAAAAATCTTAGAATAAGTTGGTAAGCTTGGCTTGCTTTTCGGTAGTGACGTTTCAGCAGGGTTAAATTTAGGTACCGCGTGGTACTTAATTGGGTCTTGTTCTGCTGCTTGGTAGCCTTTACCTTTCTTGGTTGCGATATGCAAAATTTGCGGCCCTTTCAGGTTGCGCATATTGCGAATGGTATCAACTAAGCCATTAACGTCGTGGCCGTCAATTGGCCCTATGTAGTTAAAGCCCAATTCTTCAAAGAAGGTACTAGGTACTACCATGCCTTTGAGATGTTCTTCGGCACGACTGGCTAATTCTTTGATCGGCGGAATATTGTTAAGTAAGCGTTTACTACCTTCTCTGAATCCAGTAAATAAGCTACCAGAAAGTAGTTTGGCTAAATGATTATTCAACGCACCCACGTTTTCCGAAATTGACATCTCGTTGTCATTTAAGATGACTAACATATCTTTATTGATGTCACCGCCGTGGTTTAATGCTTCAAAAGCCATACCTGCGGTCATCGCACCGTCACCAATAACGGCAACAACTTTGCGATCTTTGGCTTCTTTTTCGGCAGCAACGGCTAACCCTAGTGCGGCAGAAATTGACGTACTTGAGTGACCGACACTCAGCACATCGTATTCACTTTCTTCGCGCCACGGGAACGGGTGTAAGCCGTCTTTTTGACGAATCGTGTGAAGTTGGTCGCGACGACCCGTGAGAATTTTGTGCGGGTAGGCTTGGTGGCCAACATCCCAAATCAGGTGATCAAACGGTGTGCGATAAACATAGTGCAGCGCAACCGTTAGTTCAATTGTGCCTAAACCAGAGGCGAAATGGCCGCTGCTTTTACTGACAGAGTTTAATAAATAGCTTCGTAACTCATCACTGACTTTGGTTAACTGATCTTGGCTCAGTAAACGCAAATCGTCAGGGGAATTGATCGTTGATAATAAAGGATATTCAGCTAGATTAATGGTCATAGTCTTATTAGTAATTAATGAGTACGGCGAACAATAAAGGTCGCAAAGTCTGCCAAAGTGTCGGTATTGTAGGGCAAAGTAGCTAAAGCTTGAAGCGATTCTTGGTATAGCGTTTCTGCCTTTTGCTGGGCATCTGCTAAGCCAAGTAGTGCTGGGTAAGTTGATTTATTGGCTTCAATATCTGAGCCTTTAGGTTTACCAAGTTGCTCTTGTGTCGATGTAATATCGATAATATCGTCTTGTACTTGATAAGCTAGCCCAATAAGTTCGGCAAATGTTGCGAGCGTCGTTTTTTGCTCATCAGTAACTTGTAGCGCACATTCTGAGGCCATTGTAACCGAGGCTTTTAATAGTGCGCCGGTTTTGAGCTTGTGAATGGTTTCAAGCTCGTTCAATGAAACACGCTTATCGGTTGCACTTAAATCTAATGCTTGGCCACCACACATGCCTTGGTAACCGGCCGCGGCAACTAGTTGCTGTAACAGAGTTGGCATTTTTTGTTGACCAAAGTCTGAAAACGGGTGATTGGCAAGAAAGTCAAACGCCAGTGTTTGCAAGCTATCGCCTGCCAAAATAGCTGTTGCTTCGTCAAAAGCCTTGTGACAAGTTGGTTGTCCGCGTCGTAGATCATCGTCATCCATAGCAGGCAAATCATCGTGTAGTAATGAATACGCATGAATGCACTCTAAGGCGCAGGCAATGCCGTCTAAATCTTCAAGTTTGGCGCCTAAAGCTAGACCAGTGGTATAAACCAAATAGGGACGCATGCGTTTGCCGCCAATTAACAGGCCATAGCGCATTGCTTCTAATAGCTTAGTGTCATTAACGGGTAGACCATCAAGCTTGTTGGCAAGTAACTGGTTAACGCGTGCTTGATATTCACTAAGTTGAGGTAAAGTCGTCAAAATCTTTATTGCCTTAAACTAAGCGTTATCGTCTTGTTCAAAGTTCGTTAAAGTACCTTGACCATTTTGATTAATCAGCATTTGCACTTTTTGCTCTGCGCCTTGCAGTTTTTGCTGACTTAATTGACTAAGCTTTAAGCCGCGTTCAAAAACCGCCATTGACTCTTCTAAACTTAATTCACCTTGCTCTAATTGTTGAACAATAGTGTCAAGTTCGCCAAGCGCCTCTTCGAACGATAGATTTTCCAGTTTCTTCTTTGCCATTTCTATACCACGGATAGCCCGTTTTTGATGATAAACAAGTGATGACCAAACGCACTCTCTGCCTATTTAATAAGCATCGCTTCGATTGATTAAGGTTAGTTTAGCATTGCAACCTAGTAATAAGGCGCAAAGGTACATGAGCGGCGCGTCTAGGTCAATCAATGGCACATATTCGCCCGCTTATAGTAACGATAGCTGAACTGAATCAAAAACAAGTTAAGTTATTGACCTTTCGGGCGATACTATCTGTGTAACAGGCTGTAATACAGGTCGCGATTCATTTATTGATAATGTATTATCAGCAGAGTTCTGCTCGTTAAAGACACACATTAGGAGGCATTTGTGGATTTAGCTACGCTAATTGGGATGTTGGGCGCAATCGGTTTCATCGTGATGGCGATGATTTTAGGTGGCGACATTTCAATGTTTGTCGATACCCAATCAATTCTTATCGTATTCTGTGGTTCTATTTTCGTTGTTTTATCGAATTACAACCTTGGCCAGTTTTTTACCATTGGTAAGATCATTGGCAAGGCATTTATGTTCAAGCTGGAAAAGCCAGAAGAGTTAATTGAAAAGTCTGTTGAAATGGCTGACGCTGCGCGAAAAGGTGGTTTTTTAGCCTTGGAAGAGGCCGAGATCTCTAATGCCTTTATGCAAAAAGGTGTCGACATGTTGGTTGATGGTCACGATGCCGACGTGGTGCGCGCCACCATGCAAAAAGACATATCACTAACAACCGAGCGCCATGATACCGGCGTAGGCATGCTAGGTGCGCTTGCCGAAGTTGCACCAGCGATGGGGATGATTGGTACCTTGATTGGTCTAGTTGCGATGTTATCTAACATGGATGACCCTAAAGCGATTGGTCCTGCGATGGCGGTTGCACTATTAACCACATTGTACGGTGCTTTCCTAGCAAACGTTATTGCCATTCCAATTTCGAACAAGTTATCGCTTCGTATGGCAGAAGAAAAGTTAAACCAAGAGCTTATCTTAGATGCGGTTTTGGGGATTCAAGACGGCCAAAACCCACGTGTTATTGAAGGTCTGCTGAAAAACTATTTAGCAGAAAGTAAGCGAAAAATAGACACCACTGAAGAGTAGTGAGGTAAGCCATGTCATCTCCACCTCCTGAGTGTAAGTGCCCGCCCGCAGGTCTACCTGCGTGGATGGGAACTTTTGCGGATTTGATGTCACTGTTAATGTGTTTTTTCGTTTTGCTATTGAGCTTCTCGGAAATGGACGTATTGAAGTTCAAGCAAATTGCTGGCTCGATGAAGTTTGCCTTTGGTGTGCAAAACAAAATTGAGGTGAAAGATATTCCTAAAGGAACCAGCATCATTGCACAAGAATTTCGCCCAGGTAAGCCTGAGCCAACACCGATAGAAGTTATCCAGCAGCAAACCATGGAAATGACCCAACAAATGTTGGAATTCCAGGCGGGTGATGAAACCTCTGCGGGTGGTCGCCAAGAGCAACGTGGCACTGAGCGTGGTGGTCAATCGCAAAGCACCGACACGCAAATGTCGCAACAACAAATTGAGCAAGCTCAGCAGCAATTAGAACAAGCGCAACAAGAGCAAGTGAATGAGTTGGTGAAGAAAATTGCCGAGCAGCTTGAACAACAAATTCAAGATGGCGCGATTGAACTAGAATCACTAGGGCAGCAAATCACGATACGTATTCGTGAAAATGGCTCGTTCCCTTCGGGCTCTGCGTTTTTACAGCCGAAGTTTAAGCCGATTATTCAAGAGATTGGTGTCTTGCTTAACAATGTACCAGGCGAGATCATGATTTCAGGTAATACCGATAATCAAGGTATTGATTCTGAACTCTACCGTTCAAACTGGGATCTTTCTAGCCAACGTGCTGTGGCAATTGCCCATGAAATGGTGAAAGTGCCGAATTTTGATCCCACGCGATTACTTGTCGTTGGTCACGCTGATACGCGCCCATTAGTGCCAAACACCAATGCCTTGAATCGCCGTCGCAATCGCCGAGTCGAGATTTCGATTAACCAAGGTAAAGCGAAAGTCACTGAACCAATTTCTATCAGTGAGAGCAGTGGCAATTAACGACTGATTCACCCATTATCTTTAAGATGAATCAAAATGGCTGACTATACCTGTATAGTCGGCCATTTTTTTGCCTTTTTTCAGCTCACCTAGCTTCATGCATTGTGTATGTAAATAAAGGTAAATCAGCTATACGCCTAGCGCTTGATTAGCATAGGCTAAACTCAATGTTTATTCGCTAATCAGGCATAAATTGAAGGGCTAGCTTTATGATGTTAAAAAATTCATCAACCGACTATGGTTTTATTGCCAAGTGTTTTCACTGGGGAACGGCACTTTTATTTTTAGCATCTTATGTGAGTGTTTATTACCGCCAATGGTTTACCGAGGCTAAAACGCCGGAGAATTGGACCGCATTACAACTTCACCTATCAGTTGGTGTGTCGCTTGGGGTTATCGTTGTTTTGCGCATTATCTGGCGGGGGATAAATCAAGCACCTGAATCTGAACCTGGCAGCAAACTAGAGCACTTGGCTGCCCACCTTGGCCATTATGCGCTGTATGCGGTCATGATTATTATGCCGCTGACCGGCTATTTGGGAACAGGTGTTAATACCGAATTCTTCTTTTTGTTTGATGTACCAAAATTTGAAGATACATGGCTATTTACTTTCATAGTTCAGGATTTGATGGGACTGTCGTTTAAAGCTTTTGAAACTCCGATTGATTTTATCCATAAAGAGATATTCGGTGCTTGGTTGGTATGGCTACTAATTCTAGGTCATGTATTAGCGGCGCTTTATCATCATTATGGTAAGGGCGACCGTACCCTTAAGAAAATGACATCAGGTAAGCCATAAGTTCTAAAGCGCTCACTTGAGAGTACTTACTTATCCCGTGAAGCTGACTAACGCGCATTTTCTTAGAAATAGTGTATAATGCGCGCCACTTTATCCAGCGCTGGGGGAATCAATGAAATTCATCGTTAAATTGCAGGCTGAAATCGCCGTTAAAAGTCGCTCTGTTCGTAAACGTTTTACTAAGATGCTTGAGTCAAATATCAAGAATGTTTTAAGACGTATAGACGAGCAAGTCACCACGCAACTTAACTGGGATAGCATTGAAATTAATACCAAAAATGACACTGCACAGAACCGTGCTGCGTTAGTTGAAACGCTAAAGTGTATTCCGGGTATTGCCTCGTTTTTAGAAGTTCAGCAAGACGAATTCACCGATTTGCATGATATCTACGAAAAAACCTTAGCGGTACATGCCAGCACAATTGAAAATAAAACCTTTTGTGTGCGAGTTAAACGCAGTGGTGAACACGACTTTAACTCGATTAAGGCAGAGCAATATATTGGCGGCGGCTTAAATCAAGCGGTTGAGTCAGCTAAGGTGAAATTGAAAAAGCCTGACGTCACGATTCGCCTTGAAATCAATAAGAGCAAGTTATTTATCGTGACTGAGCTTCACAAAGGTTTAGGCGGCTTCCCAATTGCAACACAAGAAGACGTGTTGTCGTTAATGTCAGGCGGTTTCGACTCGGGTGTTTCTAGTTACCAAATGATCAAAAAGGGCTCGCGTACTCACTTTTGTTTCTTCAACTTAGGTGGCAGCGCTCATGAAGTGGGTGTTAAGCAAGTGAGCCATTTCTTGTGGAATAAATTTGGCGCATCTCACCGTGTGAAATTTATTGCGGTTGATTTTGACCCAGTAGTGACCGAAATCTTAGAAAAAATAGACAATGGCCACATGGGCGTTGTCCTTAAGCGCATGATGATGCGTGCTGGGTCTAAAGTCGCGGAAAAACTAGGTATTCAAGCACTGGTAACCGGTGAAGCGCTAGGTCAAGTCTCTAGCCAAACGCTGACTAACTTAAACGTTATTGACCGAGTTACAGAAACCCTTATTTTACGCCCTTTAGCGGCGTACGATAAGCAAGATATTATTGATATTGCCCGCGCTATTGGCACTGAAGATTTTGCGAAAACTATTCCAGAGTACTGTGGTGTTATTTCGAAGAAGCCAACAGTAAAAGCGGTATTGGCGAAAGTTGAAGAAGAAGAAACTAAGTTTGACTTAAACATTATCGACCAAGTAGTTGAAAATGCCCGTGTATTTGATATTCGCGATATCGGTCAAGAAACCGAAGAAGAAGTACATGCCGTTAAAGAGCTAGCAGAAGTCGGTGAAAATACCGTAATCTTGGATATCCGCAGCCCAGAGGAAGAAGATGATAGCCCGCTGGAGCTAGACGGTATTGAAGTTAAGCATATTCCATTCTTTAAGCTCGGCACTCAGTTCGGCGATTTAGACCAATCAAAAGAATACTTGCTGTACTGTGATCGCGGTGTGATGAGTAAGCTACAAGCACTATACCTGCACGACAATGGCTTTAGCAATGTGCACGTTTATCGCCCTTAGAAAAGTGGCCTAGTTAACAAACTTAAGCTTAATGTTTATAAAAGCCGTGGTTAGCCTTTGCTTACCACGGCTTTTTTTATTTTACTGTTTCGCTAATACTCATTGACGCTAGCAAATCACTGACTAGGTGCAGCACTCTTTAATAACGCATTCACCTGCTCAACTAATGCCGAGTTGCTCGGAACACTAATGCCTGCCTCTATCGCTAACTGACAAATGTAGCCATTAATGGCATTGATTTCGGTTGTTCGATCAGCGCGAACATCTGCTAGTGTTGATGAAACATTGTTGGCCGTGGCTTGGGCAACCGCTAATGCTTGTTCAACAATAGTGTTCGCTTCAAGCGTAATGTCTTGGCTGCTCGCAACTTCCGATACCTCTTTCGCGATGGCCGATATCTGCGGCAAATATTGAGCTTGAGTAATTTCACCATTACACACATTGTTAAGCGCCGTTAATGGGTTAATCACGCAGTTAATCGCTAATTTTTGCCATTGCTTGGTTTTGATATCTGATTGCCAATGGGCATTAGGGAGTGCGCATTTCAGCGCGTTAAACCAAGGTGCTGGTTCGTTTTGCACGAAAGCATGACGACCAATATCAAAACTGCCCAAGCCGGTATGAATTACGTGGCTTTTTGTTGGTCGAAATGCGCCGTGGGTGGTTAGGCATGTATAGATGTTATGTGTTGCCTTAATCTTATCTGACAGCGCTTCGTATACCCCCATGCCGTTGTGCACTAATAAAATATCGGTTGTCGGTGCTAATTTACTGGCGATGTTATTAACGAGCTGTGCAGCATCGTAGGATTTTAAACACACAACAAGCAAGTCAGCATTGTTTAGTGTTTTGTCATCGGCTAAGAGGCAGTGATATTGGTAACTTTGACCGTTAAAATGGCTAAAGCTGAGCTGTTTTTTTAGCTTAGGAGCACTAGGAGTATTGGGAAAACTAGAGATCGTTGGAGAAGTAGGAAAAGCAGGCGCTCGGGTGACAGTAGACAAATTAACCGCCGAGTATTGGGTTAAATACCAACACCAAAGTGAGCCAATAGCGCCTTGTCCAGCCACCACGATGTTTAAATGCTTACACTTGTCAGTTGTTAGGGCAGCAGCTTTCATCTCAGGTGCTTTACTCATACTTTCATTTGGCTTTTGCTTTGGTTCTCAACACACGAGGTATTGGCTGGGCCGTAAACTAACCATAACAATTTCAGTAACATAAAGAGTAAAATGCCAATTGTATCGCCAACAAAATCTTTAAATTCGCCGTTTCTAAAACCTAAAGAGTATTGCGCAACTTCACTGAGTGCTGCATAGCCAATTAACGCTATGGTCAGTGGCCAAGCAGGTAGTTTGAATAAATTACTGAGTAGCCATGTCAGCACGAAAAAACCGATGGCATGACCTATCGTGTCGATTTGCGTGTTGCTCACGACAATGTCGCGTAATTCTGGTGAGAAAAAGAATGCGATACTGGTAAGTGCAAGTATGAGAAAAAATAGAATGTGATGGAGATTTTTCAAACTAAATTATTTCTTAACGTTGTGTTTAAACTATCTCAGCAGAGCTTAAATTGTGCCTGATAGTTGGCAATTAAATTAAAGCATCATCATATCATGGCAAAGGTAAGAAAAAACGGTTGAGTTAGTTAGAAATTCTTGGCTATTTTGATAAACTGGCGAAAAATTTTAGCGAAGGGCACACTATGCCGTCATTTGATATTGTTTCAGAAATTAATTTAGAAGAAGTACGCAATGCCACGGAAAATTCAACACGTGAGTTGAGCACTCGTTTCGATTTTCGCGGAGTAGAGGCGAGCTTTGAGTGGAAATCGCCAGCAGTGGCAGTAAAAGCTGAAGGTGATTTTCAGGTTAAGCAAATGGTTGATATTTTACGTAATCAATTAGTTAAACGACAAATCGACCCGAGAGCAATGCAAATCTCTGATCCTGAGTTTTCTGGCAAGAACTGTACGCAACGTGTTACTTTTCAAGAAGGCATTGAAAAAGACGTGGCTAAGAAAGTTGTTAAGTTGATTAAAGATAGCAAAATCAAAGTTCAAGCAGCTATTCAAGGCGAACAAGTGCGCGTTACCGGTAAAAAGCGTGACGATTTGCAAGCGGTAATGCAGTTAGTACGTGAAGCAGAGTTAGACCAGCCATTCCAGTTTAACAACTTCCGCGATTAGCCAAAAATATAAACAAAGAACGAGCGTTAAGCTCGTTTTTTGTTGCGCCCATTTACAGGTTTACATTGCTTTGAGTTACTACAACTTAGCTGCATGCTTACCTGTAAAGAAATTGATTGATCTTTGTGCACATTATTGTGCACAGTCTATTTAAGTTGTCAGTCAACTATTTTACGCCACTGGCTTGTCTTCGCGGGTCGGTTTTACGTAAATTATGTCGCTAACAACGTAAATATAATAATAAAAGTAGATAGTTTATGGCTGTTTCTAGAGGCGAGTTTAGCTCGCGCATCGGGTTTATTATGGCGGCCGCAGGCTCTGCGGTTGGTCTGGGTAACGTTTGGGGTTTTCCTACACAAACTGCGAGTAATGGTGGTGCAGCGTTCGTACTAGTGTATTTAGTGCTGGCGTTTTGTTTAGCATATCCTGCTTTCATGGCAGAAATATTAATTGGTCGCTATGGCCAAGCAAATGCCGTTACTAGCTTACAAAAAATGTCGAGTAAGGCTTGGCAAAAGCGCTTTGCGTTTATTGTTGGCTTTGGCGGTATTATCTGTGCCTCACTCATTTTGAGTTTTTACGGCATTTTAGCCGGCTGGATGATGTCGTTTGCCGTTGAATCTGCCGCTGAAATCGCCGGATTGCAATCTATCGCGTCTTGGGCGGTGAGCGACTCCGTTGCCCGTAATGTCTTTTTCACCACCTTATTTATGTTTCTCACCGTGTTTATTATTCGCCGCGGTGTCGAGCAAGGCATCGAAAAGTGGTCAAAGCGCTTAATGCCAATGATGATTGGCTTATTGATATTGCTGATTGGCTATGTCATGACCCTAGACGGTGCAATGCAAGGGTTAGAAGCTTATCTAAACCCTGATATCAGCCGCGTGTTAGAGCCGAACCTACTGGTCAGTGCGTTAGGTCAGGCGTTCTTCTCATTGTCACTTGGTACCTCGGTGATGGTGATTTACGGCTCTTATATTGCCAAGAAAGAAAACATGGTCACCATAGGGGCGCAAGTTACCCTGATTGATGTTTCTATTGCTTTCCTAGCTGGCTTGTTAATTATCCCTGCGATGTATGTCGCACAAGCACAAGGCGTGCAAATTTTTGCCGACGACGGTAGCTTAATTGCAGGGCCGACTTTAGTGTTTACCGTATTACCTAGCCTGTTTGATGGTATGGGCGGTTTAGGTTTGTTTATTGGTTTAGCCTTCTTCTTGTTAATGTCGATTGCAGCGCTAACTTCCTCCATTTCAATGCTTGAAGGGCCAGTTTCCTATGCGGTTGAACGCCATAATATCGATCGCAAGAAGGCAACAACCATCATTGGCTTGGTTATTTTACTCATAAGCTTCGGTATTATTTCAAATCTAGGTGTGATGTTAGGTTTTGTGGCGACCCTTTCAACAGAATATGGTCAGCCAATTATTGCCATGCTTTGCTGTGTGTTTGCTGGCTGGATCTGGCAACGTAGCTCACTATTAGCAGAAATAAAGCAAGGCAATGAAACGGTTGAAGACAGCTTGTTCTGGAAAGTCTGGCCGTGGTACACCAAATTTGTTTGCCCTGTGGCAATTGGTGGCGTGTTTGTTCACAGCTTGCTGTAATAGGTATCAAACAAAAATGGCAGTCAATAGACTGCCATTTTTATTTAACCTCAGGTTTGGATAAGAAATAGTGAATAACAAATCAATTCAAATACTGATGTTGGTTTTTATCTTCTTGCGAGAAATTTTTGCTGATATCAAGGCAAATTTGCGCGTCAATAGCTGGTCTATTGCAAGTAAATTTAACGCTGGTAGCAGTAAAAATAGCCGCTAGAAGCACATTAGTTATCCAGAGCTGAGGTTATTTAGCAAAGTTGCTAGCACTTGGGCCAAGCCTGTTGCCATGGTGGCGAAATACTCGAAAGCCATGCTAACGCCTCAGAAGACTGAAAATGTTTTCCAAAATTCGGTGTTTGAAGGTAGTCAAACACTTTATCTTGGTAAGTAAAGCGCAGCGCGTAGGCGTGTAGGTAACCGCGATCGGCAACAAATTTTTCTGAACCGGGATTACCATACAAAGTATCTCCTAGTATGGGCGCACCAATACTGCTTAGTGCAACGCGAATCTGATGAGTCTTGCCACTGTGTGGCTTAAGCAAATAAGCGCGCAGGCCGGCAATTAAGCTGGTGCTAAAAAACTGTGTAATTGCTGGGTTCTCCATAGTACGAATTAACTTCCACATACCGCGGCGGCTTTTCGCCATATCGCCTTTGATTAACCCTTGCTTTTTTTTCGGCTTTTTATCGCTTAACGCAATGTAATACTTATCAATTTGATGTTCACGAAAAAGCTGCTCAAAGGTGCGCGCTGCAGCAAGGTTTTTGGCAAAGATAACTAAGCCTGAAGTTAGCTTGTCTAGTCGATGAACCGGGTAAAGCTCAGTCAGTTCAAGCTGGCTTTTTACTTGTGAAAATAAGCCTGCGCCAAGCTCACCTTCATCGTGAAAGTTAACGTTTGGCGCTTTGTTGACTAACACAAAATCTGGTTGCTCATCGACCAGTTCAAACCCACTAGTCATTAGAAGCTAAGACCAATCAAGATGTAGATAACTATCGTTAACATAGCGCCAAATAAAGCATAAGGTAGTTGGGTTTTTACGTGTTCGTAATGATCACAGCCGCTGGCAATAGATGCAACCACTGTGGTGTCTGAAATTGGCGAAGAGTGGTCGCCAAAAATACCGCCACCTAGCACAGCCGCGACAAGGAAAGACACGGGCAGCCCAGTTTGCATGGCAATTGGTACGGCAATTGGAATTAAGATGGCAAAAGTACCCCAGGAGGTGCCGGTGGCAAATGCCATTACCGCAGCAACTAAAAAGATAATTGGCGCAATTAAAAATAGTGGGACTTCCACCTGCATTAATTCACTAACATAAGTGCCTGTACCAAGCGCTTTAATGACATCACCAAAGGCAAATGACAAAACTAGAATCATTACCACAGGTGCCATATACCAAAGGCCATTAACGAATATTTTAGCCATTGCTTGCACACTAAGCAGGCGGTAATAGCTGATCATGCCAATCACTAACACGCAGCTACTAACGATGGCCCAAAACACCGAGAATGAGCCAGAGCCGCGACGCATGTCGCCGTCACCCGTGATAAATAACAAGGTTAAAGTGATTGCTAGTAGTGCAATTAATGGCACCCACATCACGCGTGCAGGGCCAATTTTTGTGTCGCCAGACTCATTTGGTGTGTTCACTAAGCTTGTTGCGCTTGCCAGAGGCCCAAAAGCTTTACCTGAATAAGCGGTGTAATAAGCCAGAGCAACGGCAATAATGGCATAAAAGTTATAGCCTATTGTGCCAATTAGTACGCTAACTGGGTCGTCAAAACTAAAACCATCTAGCAAGCCAAGAACATAAGCGCCCCAGCCATTAATTAAGAACAAAATGCTTATCGGGGCGCAAGTTGAATCGAGTAAATAAGCCAAGCGAGCGCGGCTTAGTTTATGGCGATCGAATAACTGTTGGCTTGCCATGCCGGCAGTAAACATACTCAGATTTGTGTCGGTGAAAATGCTGGAACCGATCAGTGTTGGTAGCATGCTGGCTTGGCGTTTGGTTTTAACGAGTTTTAACTTAGCTAAGTGTTCAATAAAACCATTAACCGCGCCAGCTTCACTGAGTAGCTTTACCATAGCGCCAATTAATAAACTGAAACAAATAATATAAACATTACCTGTTGACGAAAACACGTCAGCAAAGCCGGAAATCGCACCTGACGCGCCACTCAACGGTTGCCAGTTCGCAACCATTAAATGACTAAGTAGTACACCAACGAGCAGTGCCATTAAGGCATTGCGTCGCCAAACGGCAATTAAAATAGCGACAAATGGAGGAAGTAAACTGAGAGCGGAGTCTTGCATAAAGTGTTCTTTAAATTGGGCTGTTTATACGAAATACTAATAATGGATGTTATTTTCGCACCCATTGACACTGGGCGCACCTTTTTATTTTGTAACTTTTGGTAAAGTTTACTAGCTAGCGTATTGAATTATCATCAATTACCCTTACATTGTAACCAATTCGAATTATACGCTAGGCGGCGGAGCCATTTTGATCTCATCTCTTAATCAGTATTTACAAGCCTTATCAGCCGATGAACATTTAGCTGCCGTTTCAGGAATCAAGCGTGGTGTTGAGCGAGAAGCTTTGCGGGTGGTAAGTGAGGGAAGGCTATCAACTCAGCCTCATCGCGAAAATTTAGGATCGGCACTAACACATCCATACATTACGACTGACTATTCAGAAACCTTACTTGAGTTTATTACGCCGGTAAGTGATTCAGCAGAGCAAACCATTGCTCAGCTGGAAGATATTCAAAAATATGCCTACGAAAATATTGATGGTGAGTTGTTATGGCCATTAAGTATGCCTTGCTTTGTTGAAGACGATGACCAAATTCCGCTAGCGCAATACGGCAGCTCTAACGTTGGCCGTATGAAAACCGTATATCGCCAAGGGCTGAAAAACCGCTATGGCAGCATGATGCAGGTAATCGCGGGCATTCATTTTAATTTTTCTTTTTCTGAAGACTTTTGGCGTGCTATTCAGCAAATAGATGGTGATACACGAGATTTACAAACCTTTGTTTCAGAGCGTTACTTTGCTCTTATTCGCAATTACAAACGACTGTGCTGGTTAATTCCTTACTTGTTTGGCAGTTCACCAATACTGTGTAGTTCGTTCTTGCAAGACAAGCCGCATCAATTGCCATTCAAACGCTCTAAAACGGGGTATTTGTATTTAGAGCATGCCACGTCGCTGCGCATGAGCGATTTAGGCTACACCAACAGCGCACAATCAGCGCTGAATATTTGCTACAACAATTTAACGTCATATGTTGAAGGGGTTAAAGAAGCAATTTCATTGGCTTCAGATGATTTCGATAAAATTGGCGTTAAGGTAGATGGCGAATATCGCCAACTAAACAGCAATGTGTTGCAAATTGAAAATGAACTTTATGCACCTATTCGACCTAAACGCGTGGCCGAGTCAGGTGAAAAGCCTTCAGAAGCATTGCAGCGTCGCGGTGTTGAATATATTGAAGTGCGTGCGTTAGATGTTAACCCATTCTCCGCAACGGGCATTAGCCTTGAGCAAATGCGCTTCCTCGATGTGTTTATAACCTACTGTGCACTAGCACCTAGCCCAGAGATGACTGCTGAGCTACAGAAACGCTATGAGCACAATATGGATAAAGTGGTGCTACGCGGCCGCGAACCTGAGCTAAAGCTTAACGATGACAATCAATGTAAAACCATCCCAGAGTGGGGTGGTGAGCTATTTGAAGAGTTTATGCAAGTGGCTAAGCTGTTAGATAAGGCCTACGGTACGGACGATTACCAAGTGGTGACGAGCAGCGAGTTTGCCAAAGTAAAAGATGCGAGCTTAACGCCTTCTGCGAAGCTAGTAGATATGGTGGTTAACCAAGAAGCGAAATACACAGCATTAGCATTAGGTAAAGCGAGTGAATACCGCGAACAGCAAATGGCTAATGGTTATCAAACATTTGATCAGGCGATGTTAACGCAAGCGGCAAAACAATCTCACCTTGATCAAAAAGCGATTGAAGAAAACGATACGCTAGACTTTGATAGCTTCTTAGCTGACTATTTCAAAGCATAACTCGAGCTAGTGCTCGCTCTAGCTAAATTTTCGATAATTCAAAAACACTTAGTACCATAAGTGTTGCGAATCGTTAGGTACTGATCAGAAAAATATCAGACGAAAGTATCAGACAAAAAAAAGCGCGTTAGGGCAACGCGCTACTAAAATATGAAAGCAGTCCAGGGAGGTTTTGCTCTCAAACACTTCGACCAGTACTAATCCGGTTAGTTCAAAAAATGTTCAATATATTTCTGTTATATTTTCCTAATCGCTAACTTTTTTCTGAATATACTGGCAACTTGTTGTTCTTATTTAACTTTTTTCTAACAACTCTCTAGCTTTTCAAAACTCTCAAATTTCAGACAAAAAAAATGCGTTTACTGGTAAAAATCAGTTAAACGCATCAAATCTCATGAAACACTAAGGGAAAATAAGTCTCTCAATTAATAGGACAGGGTATTTCTTTAAAAGTTCACAAAGTTTTGGCTTTTTTGTTAAACAATAAGAATTGTTGAAAACTGAGATAAAAAGAAGAGATAAATAACAGGCAAAAAAAACGCGTTTACACTGGTATCAGGTAAACGCGCTCAAAAACATAAAAACACTAAGGGAGTAATTCTCTCACTTTGTTTGAGTCATGCTTGATAGTAAAGTTCAATTAAATTGAAAAAATTTTAAGAAAAGTAAAAGTGAGATGTGTGGCTAAGTTTTGAATAGTGATTTGGGCAGCAAATTCAGGGCAAAAAAAACGCGCTATGCTTAAAAAGAATAGCGCGATGAATATCCAAAAGGGGAATATAACAAAAGTCTCTCGTTTAGTAAGAGTGATGTAAAAACAAAAAGTTCCAAGAAAGGTAAGATTTTTTTTTAATGCTCTGGCATCATAACCCTACCAAGTCGCTTACTTTTTCAATTTAGTTGTTTTATGCGTAAAACTAAGCTGTTTCTGATTAGCTTGCTCAGCACAATATTACTTGCTGGCTGTGCAACGCCTCCTCCAAAAAATCCTGAAAATATCTGCGAAATCTTTCGCGAGCACCGCGATTGGTATTTTGCTGCAAAAGATGCACGCGAGCGTTGGGGCGTTCCTATTCATGTGCCAATGGCGATGATGTATCAAGAAAGCTCGTTTAGGCATGATGCACTGCCACCGCGCGACTACTTACTTGGCTTTATCCCGTGGGGGCGAGTAAGTAGTGCCTACGGTTATTCGCAAGCCAAAACCATGACATGGGATGACTATATTCGCGAAACCGATAATACTGGCGCAGATCGCGATGATTTTGATGATGCAATTGATTTTATGGGCTGGTTTATTTTTAAAACGCAAAAAATCAATAAAGTATCAAAATGGGATGCCTACAATCAGTACTTGAACTATCACGAAGGCTGGGGCGGCTTTAAACGTAAAACATACAAGAAAAAACCTTGGTTGGTGAAGGTGTCGCGTAAAGTAGATAATCGTGCTCGCCGCTATTCCAGCCAATTAAAAAGTTGTGAAGAAGAGTTAGATCATGGCTGGTTATGGCGATTATTTTTTGGTTAAACCGACAGTAATAGCTAATTGACCTAAATACATAATAAGCATAGACAAACAATTTTTAACGTTTAATTAATAAGCGCGGCAGCTGTGAATATGATAGACTGCCGCGCTTTTTTATTATCTGCTGCCAAGAAATTATTCGGGGTGGCTTGCGTTAAGGAATTCTATGTCGTTTTCAGCATTAGGCTTATTACCTGAATTAGTTCAAGCGGTAACTGAGCAAGGCTATCAAACACCTTCTCCCATTCAAGCGAAAGCGATCCCTGCGATTCTTACTGGCCGCGATATTATGGCGGCCGCGCAAACTGGCACAGGAAAAACCGCAGGTTTTACCTTACCTATTCTGCATCAGCTAGCAAGCAACAAGTCACGCTCATCCGCAAACCAAGTAAAAGTTTTGGTATTAACACCAACTCGTGAGTTAGCAGCGCAAGTTGCAGATAATTTGTCGCGTTACAGCCAGCATTTAAATATTCGCAGCGATGTGGTTTTTGGCGGTGTCAAAATTAACCCACAAATGATGCGCTTGCGTGCTGGAGTTGAGGTGCTGACCGCAACGCCTGGCCGCTTGTTAGATTTATATCAGCAAAATGCGGTTAAATTTGATGAACTTGAAGCCGTCGTGCTTGATGAAGCTGATCGTATGCTAGACATGGGCTTTATCCGCGATATCAAAAAAATACTAGCCTTACTGCCCAAGCAGCGCCAAAGCTTGTTATTTTCAGCTACTTTCTCGCCAGAAATTCGCGACTTAGCGAAAACCTTAGTGAAGCAGCCAGTCGAAATTTCGGTTGCTCAAGAGAACACTACTGCCGCCACCATTGAACATTGGCTAGTAGCGGTTGATAAAAAGAAGAAACCTGCCTTACTAGATAAGCTGATCACTGAGCAACAGTGGTCACAAGTCTTGGTTTTTACCCGCACTAAACACGGCGCTAACCGTTTAACACGTTATCTTGACGGACAAGGACATAAAGCCTTGGCTATCCACGGCAATAAAAGCCAAGGGGCGCGCACCAAAGCGCTTGCTCAGTTTAAAGACAAAACCATTCAAGTGTTAGTGGCAACTGATATTGCCGCTCGTGGTATTGATATTAGCCAGCTGCCAGTAGTGGTTAACTTTGAGCTGCCCAATGTGCAAGAGGACTATGTTCACCGTATCGGTCGAACGGGGCGCGCGGGTGTTGACGGTGAAGCGATTTCTTTGGTTGCAGCAGATGAATATAAGCAACTAGTCGATATTGAACACGTTATTCAGCAGCACATTCCGAGAAAAGAAGTTGATGGTTTTAAGCCTGCGAATCCATTAGATGAATCACGCCCGATTCGACCGTTAAAGAAAAAGAAACCGAAAAAGCCGAAAATAGCTAAAACGCCTGAAGCTAATCACAAGTCTAATGTGAAAACGGGTAAGCAGGCACAAAGTAATACTAGCGAAGTGCGTAAAGAGCCAAAGTCGCAGAATAAAAGTGATGCTAAACCAAAGCATGCTCATAAACCGAGTAAGGGCAGAAAGCCTAATGTAAAAAGTGCTGATGACAAGCATAAAAGTGGCAGTAGCAAGAATGCAGAAACTCGCCCAAATAAGAAAGGTGGTAAGCCAAACTCTGCTTCGTCAAGCAAGCAGCCTAGTGGCTCTCGCAGTGGCACTAAAGGAAACAACCCATACGCGAATAGTCCGCAAGGGAAGAAATCTAAACCGCGCAAAGTGAACGATTCAAATAATAGTAGCAGTAACTAAAACTGTTAATACTATTTGATATCTATATTAATCCCAAAAGAGCGACTAACTGTCGCTCTTTTTGTCTGTCGTTGAATATGTTTCTTTGAGCTAAGTGTTGCTTGGCACTAATTGTTGCTTGGTACTAATTGTTGCTTGGTAAAAGGTAACCTAAATTAGCAAGTTGTGCTTGTTCAAAGGTGGTTACCACATCGCCGATAATAATCAAAGACGGTGGCTTTATATGGTGTTCAGCAACGAGGGCTTCAATATTTTCTAAGGTGCCTTTAACTAATTTCTGCGCCTGAGTGGTACCACGTTCTATTAACGCGACAGGGGTTGGTAACGGTCTTCCTGCTTTCTTTAACTGCTGCACTATCGTACCGAGTGTTTTTACGCCCATGTAAAAAACAATGGTTTGCTGCTGATCTTGCAGTGATGACCAGGGTAAATCTAAGCTACCATCATTTTGAACATGGCCAGTAATTAAGGTACATGCCCGTGACACTTGACGGTGAGTCAGCGGAATACCTGCATAAGCCGCGCAAGAAGATGCTGCTGTCATGCCGGGGACAATATGACAGGCCACGCCTTGGCTGAGTGCGTATTGCGCTTCTTCACCACCACGACCAAAGACTAGTGGGTCGCCGCCTTTTAAACGCACTACACGTTTACCCAATTTGGCTTGTTCAACAATAATTTCATTGATGCGCTCTTGCGGTACTTTATGCTCAGCTTGCTTCTTACCCACATAAATTTTTTCACAGCCTTCGGGTAACAGCGCCATTATTTCATCACTGACCAATCGATCGTAAATCGCGACTTCTGCCTGAGTAATAAAACGATAGGCTTGCAGGGTCAGCAAGTCAGGATCGCCAGGACCGGCACCGACTAGGGCAGCTTCTCCTGCGGTAAAAGCTTGTTTGTTGGGATTGAAGTTTTTTGGCATAACGACACTGACCTACTACTGACGTGCTGAATTATGTTTCATTTTAACACCTCTTATAACACTATCTATATTTAAACTTGGTTTCATATATCAATTTTAAATATAAGCCTTGGTGACTAGACGTTTATCTCAATAAACTGACGATTAAGCTGATTAAACTATTCGATATTTAGCTTAGCAGGTAACGTGGTTGCCATTACTAATAACGATTATAAAAGGTAAGGCCTTCTTATGAGTCTACAACTGAGTCCACAAGCGCACGTTAAGTTAAAGCGCCCTTCAGCAATCTATACGAAAAGCATTAGCCTAATAACAAGTGCTATTTGTGCAACATTCGTCAGTACTGCGGCTAGCGCTGTGCAGGTACCACCTAGTGAGCAGCTTGTGCTGCGTGACATTCAAAAACAGATAAGCGCTGAGCGATTAAAGCAAGATGTGACTAAGTTAGTGAGTTTTGGTACACGTCATACCTTGTCAGAAACAAAGTCAGATAGCCGTGGTATTGGCGCTGCACGACGTTGGATAAAAACGGAGTTTGAAAAAATATCAGCTGAATGTGGTGGCTGTTTGGAAGTGGTCTATCAAAAACGCACTTTTTCGGGTGAAACAAGAATTCCTAACCCAACTGAAGTGGTAAACGTGCTGGCGATACAGCGCGGTAAAACCGACCCAAATCGTTATATTGTGATGAGCGGAGATATAGATTCAAGGGTGAGTGACCCGCTCGATTTTACCAGTGATTCACCTGGTGCCAATGACAACGCTACGGGTGTTGCTGGCGCGATAGAAGCAGCTCGAGTACTTTCTCAATATAAATTCGATGGCACTATAGTTTATGCGGCACTTTCGGGTGAAGAGCAGGGCTTATTTGGTGGCAAAATCATGGCTGATATTGCCAAACAAGAAAACTGGCGAGTTGAAGCCGTTATTAATAACGACATGATAGGTAATATCGAGGGTATTAATGGCGTGATTAATAACACTACAGCACGAGTATTTTCTGAAGGAGTACGCGTTGTTGAAACACCTGAAGAAGCGAGATTACGTCGTTTTACGGGGGGCGAAGTAGATTCACCATCACGTAATGTTGCTCGCTACATTGATAAAGTCGCCGATGATTATATCCCCAATCTAGATGTGATGATGGTTTATCGATTAGACCGTTTCCGTCGTGGCGGCCATCATCGCCCATTTAATGAAGTGGGTTTTCCTGCGGTAAGAATTATGGAAACCAATGAGCATTATGATCGCCAACACCAAGATTTACGCACCGAGAATGGCCGTGAATATGGTGATGTCTTGGCGGGCGTTGATTTTGATTTTAATGCCAAGCTAACTTCGCTTAATGCGGTGACAATGGCTTCGATGGCATGGGCGCCAGCGCCGCCAGCGAATGTACAAATTAAAGGCGCTGTTCAGCCCTCAACCACACTCAGCTGGCAAAAGCCGACGGGTAAAATGGCTGAAAACCTTGCGGGCTACCGTATTCACTGGCGTTTAACCACTGAGCCAACATGGACAAAAAGCCAATATGTTGGTGATGTAAGTGAATTTACACTAGAGAATATCGTCATTGATAACTACTTCTTTGGTGTCAGCAGTGTTGCTAAAGATGGTTTTGAGTCGCCTGTAGTTTTTCCAGGGCCAGCAGGTTCGTTTGGTGGTTACAACTAGTTTCGTCCGCGCAGGTGTAAGAGAAAAAAGAATAAGAGTTAAAAAAGCCGCTTATCTTTCGATAAGCGGCTTTTAGTTATTCGATTATAAAGTCTTGCTTACTTGTTTAAGCTATCGCCTAAGAAAGGACGAATATCTTTTAAGATTTCACGCAGTACTTTGGTGCTACCAGCAACAATGTTGCCTGATTTTGCATGGTTGTTACCGCCAGCAAAGTCACTAACTAAACCACCAGCTTCAACAACTAATAGTTCACCTGCGGCAGTATCCCAAGGCTTTAAGCCGATTTCGAAAAAACCATCAACACGGCCAGCAGCAACATAAGCTAGGTCAAGCGCTGCAGAGCCAGCACGACGCATATCCGCAGTTTTAGTAAACATTGCCTTAAACATGTTTAGGTAAGCATCGGTATGTTGTTTTTTCTTGAATGGGAAACCAGTCGCTAATACGGTGCCACTTAGTTCTTTTGCGTTTGATACGCGAATACGGAAACCGTTAAGTTGCGCACCTTTACCACGGCTAGCAGTAAACAGTTCGCCACGAATCGGGTCAAAAATAACTGCTTGATCTAATTTGCCTTTTACTTTTAAAGCAATAGATACAGCAAAGTGAGGAATGCCTTTTACAAAGTTTGTTGTGCCATCGAGTGGATCGATAACCCATTGGTAGTCCGTATCTTCACCTTCTAAAATGCCGTGCTCTTCACCAACAATACTGTGGTTTGGGTAAGCTTTACGAATCGTATCGATAATCACTTGTTCAGCTTGTTTATCGATGTTGGTCACTAAGTCGTTAGTGCCTTTTGACTCAACTTCCACTTTATCTAATTGCTCGAATGCGCGAGCGATAACATTTCCAGCTGAACGTGCGGCACGTACAGCAATATTTAACATTGGATGCATAGGGCTACCTATTTAAATTTGTAAAACAGCATGTCAAAGAACAGGGTTGACGAACGCACTCGTCGTCAAAGCGGCGCGCATTCTAGCAGCTAAGTTTAGTAATTACTACTGGAATGCGCTTAATAAATGGTCAATATTTGTTAATGGCGAAATTAATGCTCGTGATAAAGTTCAGTGTAATCGTCCATTAGGTCGCGATAATCTTCTTCTGATAACCCTAAAATGGATAAGGCTTGATTGCTGATAATTTGCCAATCAGGTGAATTACCATAACGTTTCACGTTTTCTGTTAAGTTTTCTGCTGCCTTTAATACGCAAAAAACTAACTCTTCTTTGCCACAGGTCGCTGACTTGATAAAGCTGAAGTCATGGTGGCGCAAAATTAATTGGCAAATATCTTTCGGTAAGTGCCAAGAAGTCGCAACGTAATAGCCCAATACAGCGTGGTTACAGCCGTAATGCTTTTCTTCTAAGGCAATTGGGTTTTCGTGATTATTATTAGCGGCAATCAAGATGTCTTTATAGTTGTCATACTTAAGTGCTAGTAAAGGAATACCGCAATCGTGAAATAGTCCAATGGTAAATAGCATGTCTACCGGCACTTCGTTTTTAACACGGTTGCCAATAAACTGCATCGCATTGGCAGTATCGATAGCGTCATCCCAAAAACGCTCTAGTGAAATACTGGCATTGCCAGAGAATGACTTTTTCAACAATAAGGCTGTTACGAGTGCTTTGATAGTGGTTAAGCCAAGCATCATCGCCGCTTGCTTAATTTCAGAAATACGGCGATTCATACCGTAAAAAGGTGAGTTGATAACTTTTAAAATAGCGGCTGATAGACCAACATCACGGGCAATTACGTCAGAGATCTTACCCAAATCTGGGTATTCCTCGTCCATTAAGTTTTCAATTTCCGTTAGCACTTCTGGCTTCACTGGAATTTGAAAACTCGACATTACCGATTGAATTTGTTGTTGATCAAGGTTGAACATGGCCTGCTTTTGTCCTCACTTTGTTGTGGTAATTTTTAATTTCGCGTTAATTTTAAATTGATTTGGTTGCATAAGATCTGGTCATTTTCGGATCAATAACGAAGAAACTTAACGTGCTGTTTATTGCATTATTAATCAAAACATAAATGGTTTGACCACCCACCAAATTTTCGCGCGCTATTTTACTACTCACCATTGTGCGTCGCTAGTTTAAGCCTGTATCAATATGTAGCTGAACATGATTTAAATCATAGAAAAGTATAGTTGAAAGCGAAAAAGCCGACAGGATTGAGTAGTTAGTTTGAATTGTGTCCAGTTGGCTAGAGCCAACGAATAGAAGATGTTAATCCCGTATGAAAAATTCGAATATAGAACAAAACGCACTAATAGAGATCGAATCAAAATAGCGGGCTTTATTGATAAAATGCAAAATACGCTAATCACCCCTGATATTCTTGTGATAAAATGTCAGGATTTTTAGCCATCTAGATAGTTATAATGTCAAACGACTCAACAGCAAACGCATCAACCAATACGCCAAATTTAGCCAATGTAAAAATTGTGCTGGTGAATACCTCCGACTGCCGTAACATTGGCTCGGCAGCACGCGCCATGAAAACCATGGGGTTAAGCCAGTTAGTTTTAGTTGATCCTATCGAAATGCCAAATGGTCAAGCGCAAGCACTAGCGGCAGGCGCGACTGATGTACTAGCCAATGCGCAAGTCGTTAACACGCTTGAAGAAGCGATTGAAGATTGTGGCCTTGTCGTTGGTACCAGTGCTCGCTCTCGCACTCTCCCATGGCCTATGCTTGAGCCTCGCAGTTGCGGTGAAAAGCTGATTGAAGAAGTACCTAATTATCCAGTAGCGCTAGTCTTTGGGCGTGAAAGCAGTGGCTTGACCAATGATGAACTGCAACTATGTCACTTCCATGTACAAATTCCAGCTAACCCTGAGTACAGTTCATTAAATTTAGCAATGGCGGTACAAACCTTAAGCTACGAAGTGCGTATGGCATATTTAGCTGCCAATGAAGCACAGTTTGCTAAGCCGGCGAGTGCTGAAGATGAAGAAGAATACCCTGTCGTAGAAGAAACAGAGCGTATGTTCACCCACTTTGAAGAAGCACTAAAAGCCACTGGTTTTATTGTGCCGAGTCACCCAGGTTTGGTAATGACTAAGCTACGTCGCTTTATCAATCGCGCACGTCCAGACACTAAAGAAGTTAAAATGTGGCGCGGTATTTTGTCATCGGTTGAGAAAACGGCTAAGCAGCTTGCCAAGGTAAGTGGCGAAGGCTCTGCTAAAGGTGACGCCGAATCAAAAGGCCAGTAAGAAGACGATAAAAAAGGCGATAACCTAGGCGAATAGGCCAAATAATTGTTTTAAATTGTAATCAAGGTCGCGTTTGCCGCTAGATTAGCGCTTAATAAGCGTAATGCTTTTAGCCAACAATAATGAAAGTAAATCGCTTTAACTTTCGATTCGTTATTGATTCGTTATTGATTCGTTATCGATTCATTCGATTTTTAGATATTAGGAAGAAATATGTTTAGCCGAATCAAAGAAGATATTAACAGTGTCTTTGATCGCGACCCAGCAGCGCGCAACAGCTTTGAAGTATTAACCAACTACCCAGGCTTACACGCCATTTGGTTTCATCGCCTTGCACACAAGCTTTGGAAACGCGATTGGAAATGGCTAGCCCGCACGATTTCAACCTTTTCTCGCTGGTTAACGGGCATTGAAATTCACCCCGGCGCAACTATAGGTCGTCGCTTTTTTATCGATCACGGTATGGGTGTGGTCATTGGCGGTACGGCTGAAATTGGCGATGACGTGACGCTGTATCAAGGTGTTACTTTAGGTGGTACGAGCTGGAAAGAAGGCAAGCGTCACCCAACCTTGGGCAACAATGTAGTCATTGGCGCAGGCGCCAAAGTGTTAGGGCCGATTCTTATTGATGATGGCGGTAAAGTTGGCTCGAACTCTGTAGTGGTTAAAGATGTGCCTGCTAACTCAACAGCGGTTGGTATTCCAGGTAAAATTGTTAATTCAAACGGCAAGAAGAAAAGCAACGGTACTCGCGATGAAGTCGCTAAAAAGTATGGCTTTGATGCTTATGCTGTATCTGAAGATAACCCAGATCCTGTGGCTAAAGCGATAGGCCGCCTACTTGACCACATCCACTTGATGGACAATAAAGTGGGTGATTTATGTAAAGAAGTGAACAATCTAGGTGGTAATGTTTGCGACAAAGAATTACCTGAATTACGTGTTGGTGAGTTTATAGAAGATGAGCAAAAGGCCGCGGCCCGACGTTTAAAAACAGTAGAATCATTCGACCCTAAAATTTAATTGTCTAGTTTGTTCAAATTATTCGTTAATTTCCTTTAAAATATGTTTCCTGAAAAATACTTGAGTATTTCACTCAAGTATTTCTTGACTGCATTCAAGTAAAGAATCTAAAATACCTGAGTAATTTACTCAGGTATTTGTTTGACTAATTTACTAGGTTATGTAAAATTGCGCGGCAAATTAACTAGGGCACACTATGAAATTAACTTCCAAAGGGCGTTATGCCGTGACAGCGATGTTAGATGTAGCGATTCATGCTGCCTCTGGTCCTGTGCCTCTGGCTGATATTTCCGAAAGACAAGGGATCTCTCTTTCTTACCTAGAGCAATTATTTTCGCGTTTGCGCAAACACGGTTTAGTGACCAGTGTTCGTGGCCCAGGTGGTGGCTACCGCTTAGGCAAGTGCTCTGCGCAAATTGCCGTAGCTGATGTGATTAGTGCGGTGGACGAGAGCGTAGATGCCACTAAATGTATGGGGCAAGGTAACTGCCAAGGCGGGCACCAATGTTTAACTCATACGTTATGGTCAGATTTAAGTAAACGCATCGAAGAGTTTTTACAAAACATTTCTTTGGCTGAGCTCGTAGAACAAAGAGATGTGAAATCGGTTTCACAGCGACAGGACAAAGATCAGCAAAGTATCGCTGATAGTGGACTCGAAACCTTGATTGCAACACAAAAGATAGTAAACGACTGGTAAGGGCCAGTTGTTACCAATATTGGAGAATACGATTCCATGAAATTACCGATTTATTTTGACTATTCAGCTACTACCCCAGTAGACAAACGTGTCGCCGAAAAAATGATGGCGTACCTTACAACGGATGGCCATTATGGTAACCCAGCGTCACGCTCGCACAAGTTCGGTTGGCAGGCAGAAGAAGCGGTTGATATCGCTCGTAACCAAATTGCTGATCTAATCAATGCTGATTCGCGCGAGATCGTATTCACTTCTGGTGCAACCGAATCAAACAATTTGGCGATCAAAGGTGCTGCGCAGTTTTACAGCAAAAAGGGTAAGCATATTATTACCTGCAAAACTGAGCACAAGGCAGTACTAGACACGACTCGTGAACTCGAGCGCCACGGTTATGAAGTCACTTACCTTGACCCAGAGCCAAACGGTTTAATCGACCTAACTAAGTTAGAAGCGGCAATGCGCGAAGATACTGTGTTGGTTTCTATTATGCACATCAACAACGAGATTGGTGTGGTTCAAGATATCCAAGAAATTGGTGAAATGTGTCGTGCTCGCAAAATCGTATTCCACGTAGATGCAGCACAAAGTGCGGGTAAATTACCAATTGATATGCAGACTTTGAAAGTTGATTTAATGTCGTTCTCGGCACATAAAATTTACGGCCCGAAAGGCATTGGTGCCTTATACGTGCGTCGTAAGCCTCGTATCCGTTTAGAGTCGCAAATCCACGGTGGTGGTCATGAACGCGGCATGCGCAGTGGAACTTTACCTACGCACCAAATCGTTGGTATGGGTGAAGCATTCCGTATCGCCAAAGAAGAAATGGCACAAGACCTTGAGCACGTAACCAAAATGCGTGACCGCTTATGGGCCGGTATCAAGGATATGGAGCAAGTATTTGTAAATGGTGATTTTGATAAGCGTTACCCGGGTAACCTAAACGTAAGCTTCAACTTTGTTGAAGGTGAATCACTAATTATGGCGCTGAAAGACTTAGCGGTATCAAGTGGCTCGGCATGTACATCCGCTAGCCTTGAGCCTTCGTATGTATTACGTGCGTTAGGTTTAAATGACGAGTTAGCACACAGTTCAATCCGCTTTAGCTTTGGTCGCTTCACTACAGAAGCAGAAATCGACTACGCAATTGAGCTTATTCAAAACGCAATTGGTCACCTACGTGAAATGTCGCCGCTTTGGGAAATGTTCCAAGATGGTATTGACTTAGAATCAGTTGAGTGGGTAGGACACTAAGGGCACACAGGCAGGAGTAAAGAATCATGGCATACAGTGAAAAAGTAATCGATCATTACGAGAACCCGCGTAACGTAGGCTCTCTAGACAAAAACGATCCACAAGTCGCAACCGGTATGGTAGGTGCGCCCGCATGTGGAGACGTCATGAAGTTGCAATTGAAAATATCTGACGCAGGTATTATTGAAGATGCAAAATTCAAAACTTACGGTTGTGGTTCAGCAATCGCTTCAAGCTCACTGGTAACAGAGTGGGTAAAAGGCAAAAGCATTGAAGAAGCCGCTGAAATAAAAAACACAGCAATCGCTGAAGAGCTAGCATTACCGCCTGTGAAAATTCACTGCTCTATCTTAGCGGAAGATGCAATTAAAGCTGCGCTCGAAGATTACCAGACTAAACAAGCAAACTAGGCAAGATAATAGTCGGTTCAGTAAAAGAAGGCATACAGCTAAGAGGTATTTATGGCAGTAACCATGACAACAGCAGCAGCCGATCGCGTTAGATCGTTTTTAACCAACCGAGGTAAGGGCCTTGGCTTGCGTTTAGGTATTAAAACCACTGGCTGCTCAGGTCTTGCCTATGTTTTAGAGTTTGTTGATGAACTCAATGAAGATGACGAGCTTTACAATATCGATGATGTAAATATTATCATTGATGGTAAAAGCTTAGTTTATCTTGAAGGTGTTGAGTTAGACTTTGTTAAAGAAGGGCTTAACGAAGGCTTTAAATTTACCAACCCGAATGCCAAAGGCGAATGTGGTTGTGGTGAAAGCTTTAACGTTTAAGATGTTAAATTTAGTTTAACTTTTAACTTAACTTTTAACTTAACTTTTAATTAAGTCAGATTGTAATTTGTAAGACATAAGTGGAGTTGTTTTGAATTACTTTGAATTGTTTGCGCTTGACGAGAAATTCAACATTGATACCTCTCACTTAACGCAAGTTTATCAACAACTACAGCGAAGCGTTCACCCTGATCGCTTCGCGCATGCCTCAAGCCAAGAGCAAATGTTAGCGGTGCAAAAGTCATCGCTGATTAACGATGCTTACCAAACCCTGAAAAAACCACTAAAACGCGCTGAATACATGCTGACGCTACGCGGTACTGAAATGCCGAACGAGCAAGCATCATTTAAAGACAATATGTTTTTGATGCGCCAGATGGAATTGCGCGAAATGCTGGCAGAAGTAAAGTTTGCCGACGATATCGATGCCGCTATCTTTGAAGCTAATCAGGTGCTTGAAAGCGAATTTACTGAGCTGTACAAAGCGATGCAGGTAAAACTAGCAGAGCAAACGGGTGATGCTAATCAAGAAGCCAGTGAGATTTTACGCAAGCTCAAGTTTTATCATAAATTGAATGTAGAGCTTGATCGCTTAGAAGACTTATTGTTCGAAAGCTAACAACAAAGCCGAACAAAACCGAGCAAAACAAAATAAAGCACAAGTATTCGGCTAGGATTACGCCTATAACTGAACAAGTTAATAGGGCTGACAATTTTCTCAATACCTAGCTATACCACCAAACTAGTTAAGAATATCGACATTAGAGACCGCCATGGCGTTACTACAAATCGCAGAACCTGGGCAAAGTACTGTCCCTCATGAACATCGTCTTGCCGTGGGTATTGACTTAGGCACTACCAACTCCTTAGTTGCCAGTGTCCAAAGTGGCGAAAGCACCACCTTAAAAGATAAAAATGGCCAAGACATTTTGCCATCTATCGTTAGCTACCAAGCAGAACAAACGTTAGTGGGTTATGCCGCCAAAGAATTTTCAGTAGCCGACCCACATAATACAATTGTTTCTGCCAAGCGCTTAATTGGTCGCTCGCTGGCTGATATTCAAAGCAAATATCCGACCTTACCGTATGAGTTTGGTGGTGATGAAAATCATCCTGAATTAATTACCCGCCAAGGGCAAATCAACCCAGTGCAAGTTTCGGGTGAAGTGCTTGCAACGTTACGCGAACGTGCGGAATCTGCTTTAGGTGGCGAACTAGTCGGTGCGGTAATCACGGTACCTGCCTACTTTGACGACGCGCAGCGCCAAAGTACAAAAGATGCGGCGAAATTAGCGGGTTTAAATGTACTTCGTTTATTGAACGAACCAACAGCCGCAGCGGTAGCCTATGGTTTGGACTCAGGCAAAGAAGGCGTTATCGCGGTATACGACTTAGGTGGTGGTACCTTTGATATTTCAATCCTGCGCTTAAATAAAGGTGTATTTGAAGTATTAGCCACTGGCGGTGATTCAGCTTTAGGTGGTGATGATTTTGATATCGCGGTTGCTGACTACCTAGTTGAGCAAGCTGGCTTACAGCGTCCACTTTCCGCTTCAATGGAACGCCAAATCAACCAACAAGCGTGCTTAGCCAAAGAAGCCCTGTCTAACGCTGAACAACATACGGTAAGCTTAGCGTTAGAAAATGGCGAGTCGTGGCAGCATGAGTTAACTAAAGCAACTTTTGACGCTTTAATTGGCAAGTTGGTTAATCAAACCTTGCGGGCTTGTCGCCGTGCATTAAAAGATGCGAATGTTTCGACTGATGAAGTAATTGAAGTGGTCATGGTCGGTGGCTCGACACGTGTACCGCTAGTGCGCACGGAAGTTGAAAAGTTCTTTGGTAAACTGCCACTAACTTCAATCGACCCTGACAAAGTGGTCGCAATTGGCGCCGCGATTCAAGCCGATATTTTGGCTGGTAACAAACCTGACAGCGATATGTTATTGCTTGATGTTATTCCACTATCGCTTGGTTTAGAGACAATGGGCGGCTTAGTGGAAAAAGTTATTCAGCGTAACACCACAATCCCTGTCGCTAAGGCGCAAGAGTTCACCACCTTTAAAGACGGCCAAACGGCGATGTCGATTCACGTGCTACAAGGTGAACGTGAACTCGTAGATGCCTGTCGCTCATTGGCGCGCTTTGAGCTTCGCGGTATTCCACCAATGGCAGCAGGTGCGGCTCATATTCGCGTGACTTTTAAAGTGGACGCAGATGGCCTGTTAGAAGTTAGCGCCATGGAAAAATCAACGGGTGTTGAAGCCAGCATTGAAGTCAAACCATCTTTTGGCCTTGAAGAGAATCAAATCGCCAATATGATCAAAGACTCAATGACCAATGCCAAGCAAGATATGCAAGCGCGTATGCTTAAAGAGCAACAAGTAGAAGCCGCTCGTGTATTAGAGTCAGTGCGCGCCGCGCTCGATACAGATAAAGATTTATTAAATGCTGAAGAAATCGAAAAGATTGACGCAGCGTTAACGACGTTAGCAGCGGTTGCAAAAACAACAGCAACTAACGATATTGAACAACAAATTGAAGTGGTTAATCAGGTAACGGCAAGCTTTGCCGAAAAGCGTATGGACTCCTCAATACGCACTGCGCTGGCTGGCCAATCGGTAGATAAGGTGTAAAAGCATGCCACAAATTATTTTCTTACCACATGAAGAATTTTGCCCAGACGGCGCTGTTGTTGAAGCAGAGCAGGGCGAAAGCGTATTAAACGTTGCGCTTAAAAATGACATTGGCATTGAACACGCCTGTGAAAAAGTTTGTGCCTGTACTACCTGTCACGTCATCATTCGTGAAGGTTTTGACTCACTAGATGAATCAGATGAATTGGAAGACGATATGCTTGATAAAGCATGGGGCTTAGAGCCAGAATCTCGCTTAGGCTGCCAAGCGATTATTAAAGACGAAGATTTGGTAGTAGAAATTCCTAAATACACAGTGAATATGGTGTCGGAAAATCACTAGCGTTTCGCTTTAAAGTTCGAAAATTGAAAAGGGGTAATAACACCGATGTTATTACCCCTTTTTGTTTCCCAATCATGTGCTAACTAAAGAGCTACGGAATAACGTTGCTTAACGATTTACCATCTTTTTGGCAAATTACCGCATGCATTTCTGCTAAAATCGCTAGCGCAATACTCTCAGGTGTTTCTCCACCAAGGTTTAGCCCTATTGGCCCTGAAAGCGGTGCTGTCACTTTATTGATATCGATACTACTCGCTTCTATTACCTGGTCTTTACGATGTGCAGGGCCTAGTAACCCCATGTAAGCAACAGGCATTTGATGGAGTGCTGCCAGTGTTTTAGCATCTAAGCTAACGCTGTGGCACATATAAACAATACCGGCAACTTTATGTTGTTGAGTAAATTCTGCGAGCTCTTCAATACTGCCGTTAAGGATATGATCGGCATCTTGAAAGTAGGCTTTACGGGCATTTGCTGCTCTTGAATCCCATACCGAAACTTGCCAGCCCATGTTTTTTGCCATACTTGATAATGGCCGAGCGTCATAACCGCCGCCAACAATTAGCAAGTGAGGATCGGGGTAAATGTGGGTTTCTAGCCAAGTGGTATTATCTATTTCTACTAATGTCGCCTTGCGATCAGTAGACCATTTTCCTGTTTGTTCAATAGCTTCAAATTGGCCTATCGCTGCACTTGGGCTACCCGGTATTTGCTGGCGGTAAACACCACTACCTTCTTGCTCAAGTGACGCCAGCAACTTGTCTAACGCTAGGTACTCGTTCGCTTTACTAACCGGCTGCATTAAAATATGGACAATACCGCCACAACCAATCCCGAGTTGGAACGTCAGGTCGTCTTCATCTGTTGCATCATAGGTCAGTTGTTTTGTTAGCTGATTAGCAATGACTTGTTTAGCATGTTGCTGAATATCTCCCTCTAAGCAACCACCAGATAGCAAGCCCAGTTGGGCGCCATCCCCGGAAAACATCATCATAGCACCCAGCTTGCGATAGCTAGAGCCTTCGGTTTTATAGAGGGTGCAAAGTACCCATTCAGTTTGGTCTTTTCGAGAGTGCCAAGTGGTTAAAATATCTTTTAAGGAAGTTGACATAGATGACAGAGTTTAATTAAACGTATTGTAGTCTTTTGAGTTATTGGGCTTATTTATATCCTAGCAGGCCACTTCAGTCGAATTATTCTAACGTACGAAAGGTACACGAAAGGTGTATGAGGGGCGAGTACGAACCATTTACTGTTATGGTTTAGCTTAACCTTAAAGCTACTTTGGTTTGACTTACGCGATGATTTTTCAAATGGCTCCCTGTTCTTTGCCAAATTTTGTCGATTACACTGCTCAAGGCGCTATTTTTACTTGCTATCGCAGATCGCTAACTATACCATTTCATTATTCTCAAGCCTTGATACTGACCAAACTGCTAGCCGAGTTAACAGCCAGGCTAATAGTCGACTTTATTGAGGCATTCGTTTAGATCAGTTTTTGACATCTGGTTGTTAGGTTGTTGGAGTTTTCTAGTTTATGTCGCAAGCTGAGTTTGAACTCAAAGGTAGCTTATTTACATTATCTGCGCTGCAGATGACTGAATATGATTTAAATAAGTTGTCAGCTTGGCTAAATGCCAAAGTTGAACAAGCCCCAGGATTTTTCTACCGAGCTCCCTTAATCATCAATATTGCCGCACTGGCAGAAAGCGTTATTGACTTCGCCGCGGTTAAAGCAGTGGTTGAGCGTCACGATTTTATTTTCGTTGGTATTAGTGGTGGCAGCAAGGCACAGAAGGAAGCAGCGAAAGAAGCTGGATTGGCGGTAGTCGCTCATAGCCAAGATAAAGCGGGTACAGTAAAGCCAAAAGTGGCGGCTAAACCTGAGAAAATTGTGGAAAAGGTTGTCGAAAAAACGGTAGAAAAACTCATTGAGAAAGCGGTGTTTCAGCCCGCCAAAGTTATTGAGCATACCATTCGTTCCGGTCAGCAAATTTATGCAAAAGATACCGACTTGATAATTAAAGGTCAGGTTAGTGCTGGCGCAGAAGTTATTGCCGACGGCAATATTCACATCTATGGCACGCTCAGAGGGCGAGCCATTGCAGGCGCTAAAGGCGATAAGACAGCCAGAATTTACTGTAGCAATTTGCAAGCTGAGTTGGTGTCAATCAATGGTAATTACTGGTTAAGTGATTCCTTGCAAGAGAAAGTATGGGCACAAGCGGCAAGCGTTAGATTAGTTGATGATCAGTTAACCGTAGAAGATTTAAAATAAAGGAAGAGCTGTATGGCAAAAATTATTGTAGTGACATCAGGTAAAGGTGGTGTTGGTAAAACTACGTCAAGTGCGGCAATTGGCACAGGTTTGGCGTTAAAGGGTAAAAAAACCGTTATTCTAGATTTTGATATCGGCTTACGTAATCTTGATTTGATTATGGGCGTTGAGCGTCGCGTGGTTTATGATTTTGTTAACGTTATCAATGGTGAAGCCAACTTAAATCAAGCGTTAATCAAAGATAAGCGCGTGGACAACCTTTATATCTTACCTGCGTCACAAACGCGTGATAAAGATGCGTTGACTAAAGAGGGTGTCGGCAAGGTACTAGACGATTTAAGTAAAGATTTTGATTACATTCTATGTGATTCGCCAGCGGGTATTGAAGCTGGTGCGCAAATGGCGCTTTATTTTGCCGATGAGGCAATTGTGGTCACTAACCCAGAAGTATCATCAGTGCGTGACTCAGACCGTATTTTAGGTATTTTGCAAAGTAAGTCGCGCCATGCCGAGCAAGGAAGCAGTATTCCTGAACATCTACTATTAACCCGTTACAATCCAGAGCGCGTTGATATGGGAGAAATGCTAAGTGTTGAAGACGTAAAAGAAATTTTAGCGATTGAGCTCATTGGGGTTATTCCTGAGTCTAAAGCTGTGCTTAGTGCTTCAAATGCCGGACAACCAGTAATCTTGGATGAGCAAAGTGATGCTGGCCAAGCTTACATTGATGCAGTTGAAAGATTACTTGGTGAGAAAGTTGATTTTCGCTTCTTAACGGCGAAGAAAAAAGGACTATTAAACCGCTTGTTTGGGAGTTAAGTGATGGCTTTATTAGATTATTTTCGTTCGTCAAAGAAAACTTCAGCGTCGCTAGCCAAAGAGCGCTTGCAAATCATTGTTGCCCATGAGCGAAATGCGCGCTCTGGCCCTGATTATTTGCCGCAAATGAAGCGTGACATCATTGAAGTGATCAGCAAATATGTGCCAAGCATTAACTCTGATCAAGTGTCGGTCCAGCTAGAACAAAAAGACGACGATCTAGCGGTACTAGAACTAAACGTTACATTGCCTGAAAAAAACTAGCCTAGTTTTAAAGCGTTGCCTTACTTTGCCTTGCTTTGCGGTGCATGGAAGCGCTTTATCAGTGCTAGCTAATTCAGCTTGAATTGGCGTTGTTGGTAGATATTTATTTGAACCAATAACGCCAGTTCTTGATTGCTTTATTCTCTTAAATTATCGATTGCCTTAGGACTTGCTGCCGCAAATATTAATTAGTCGCGAATTTTCAAAAACTGTGTAGCAAAATCCCCTCTTTTTATTCACTCGCTTTATGACTTTCGCTAACCGATGTGCTAAAGCCAGAGAAACTGTCAATTAAAAGCGAATAAATATTGCCTCCTAAATGGCAACTGCTATCGTTCCAACCAAAGCTTTAAATTTGTCTAAGTTATAAGGGCTATTTATACACTTAAATTCATGTGAATTATTTAGAGTGGCTATTTAAAAAGCTTTTAAATTCTCTTCTGCAGGTCAAGCTAGCTCTAGCTTTGTGTTTTTAGATAAAAACAATGAATATTCATAATAAATATTGATGATATATGGCGTGCTTGAGTGTTAATGATTGCTTATTCTTTAACCAGGATTTTAATCGTGATCAGCAAGACACCCAGACTCACCTATCCTTTATTACTCAAGGGGTTGATGAATAAATAAACACTACGATGCTTGTTTTGTACAAAAAATGACACATTTGGATTTGAGAATTGGCATGGTAAAAATAGAATAAATACTTCAAAAATATTACGTATCTATCTGTTTTTTAAGAAAGTTGCAGTTTGAACAATCTAGCGCACGTGTCTATATTTTAACTAGCTGTGCGTTTTCAATTATAAATATGACAAAACAAGACGCCATGGCTAATTATAACAACAACATTCAGGTGTCTACATGGAACTAAAAACTAAAATAAGCGCTATTAGTGCAATAGTGGCTGCAACCCTGTTGCCGACCCAAATAGTTTACGCTCAACAAGAAACTAGTGCCGATGAACAAGAAGTTGAACTTATTCTTGTTACCGGTAGTTTTGTCCGTCGCAGTGAAAACTTCGAATCACCTTCTCCTTTGGCTGTTGTCGACAGTGTTGCAATTGATGCGCTAGGGGCGAAAAACATCAGTGATATCACACAAACCTTAACGATTAACACGGGGGCAGAAAACAACCCTGACGCTTTCACGCAAAACGCAACAGCCGGTACATCGAATATTAACCTTAGGGGGCTTGGTGTAGCGTCAACACTCGTATTGCTTAATAACAAACGACAAGTCGTTACAGCGCAGCCCAACAATGGTGGTGTGAATTTTGTTGATACCAGCTCACTTGTTCCTATGATTGCTATTGGTCGTATGGAGATCGTAAAAGATGGTGCTTCCGCACTTTATGGCTCTGATGCGGTTGCTGGTGTAGTGAACTTCATTACCAAAAATGACTACGAGGGCGTTAAAGTAACGGCCGAATATCAAGACGGTAAGTACGGTGACAACAAAGAATACGTAATTCAAGGCTTATGGGGAACGGTAGGTGATGACAGCAGTTTGATGGCAGCAGTAAGCTATACTAACCGCTCACCGATGTTTCTGACTGATCGCAGGCTAAGCCGGATTGAGGATGACATCAGTGCGCTAGGTAACCCTGGTTCGTTCTTCCTTGGCGCGACGCCATTTATTGATCCAACAGGCTGTTCTGAATTTGGCGGCTTCCCGCAATTATTAGCTCCTTCAGGTACTGTTCCTGGACTAGATATTGGTTTTTGTGGGTTTGACTTCGTAAGAACCTATTCATACGTAGCGGATGAATCGCGTGTATCTTCTTACTTTAAGGCCACTAAAGAGTTTTCTGATGACATCAAATGGACAACCGAGGTCAGTTATGCGCGCAACAGAGCTGAGCGTGGTGGCTCACCGTCGTTCCCTATTCTAACTTTCCCAACGGTACCAGCAGATCATCCAAGTAACGTTTTTGGGGCGCCTGTATCATTCTTTGGCCGAGCTATCGGCTTTGGTGCACCTGGCGACCCCGCTAACACTGAATCTGATACGGCACGCTTTAGCACGACATTGACGGGTGAGTTAGAAGATGGTTTTTGGGAGTTGAGTTATACGGCAGCGCGTAATGACTTTTTGTTCACGGTTAACGACACGCTAGCGCAGGAGTTTCAAAATGCGTTAAATGGTTTTGGTGGGCAAGGCTGTGACCCATTTACTGGTAGTGCAGGTGTAGGTCCTTGTGAATACTTCAACCCGTTTGCAACTTCTTATACTGTGTTGCCTAATTCGCAAAACGTTATTGATTCGTTTACTGCACAACAGCAAATTGACTCTGAATCGAACCTTGAAGTTGCTGAAGCATTAATTTCAACTGATTTATTTGAAATGGATGCCGGTGCGGCAGGTATCGCATTTGGTATTCAGTACCGCTATCAAGATTTGACGCAAGACTACGACGCTTTATCTAATCAGGATAGATTTTCGTTTGTTATTGGTAACCCTGATGTAAAAGGTGATCAAGATACTTGGGCCGCGTTTGCTGAAGTAGCACTGCCGCTTACTGAAGATTTAGACGTGCAACTTGCTGTTCGTTATGAAGACTACGGCGGAAGCACAGGTGATACGGTTGACCCGAAAGTTGCCGCTTCATGGCGAGTTAATGAAAGCTTCTCGTTGCGTGGTTCGTATTCAACGTCTTTCCGTGCGCCTTCTATTTTCCAACGTGATGGTGGTGCAACTTCATTAAACCAAATGGTTGACCCACTTACTGGTGCAACGGCTTTCGCTGCGGCTCGAGCAAGTGGTAATGAAGACTTGAAGCCGGAAGAGTCTAAAGCATATAACCTTGGCTTCTCACTAGAACCAGTTGATGATTTCTCAATAGAAATTGATTATTGGAATTTTGAGTTCGAAGACTTAATTATTCAGGAAAATTTTCAGGCAATATTAAATGCAGACCCACAAGATACAAGCCGTGTTATTAGGGCGGGTGATCCTCTTAATGGTCCTTTACTGCAAGTTAATACCACCTATGTGAATGCTACATCGTTAGAAACTGCAGGTTTAGATTTAGTGAGTAGCTATCGCATTGATACTGAGTTTGGTCAGTTTACTCCAAGTATCAATGCGACTTATATCCTTGACTATGATTTAGACGATCCGCAGGCAGGTAAGATTGATGGTGTAGGTTTTAGGAACTTCGGCAATATTGGCGTATCAACGCCTGAGCTGAGAATGAACTTTGGCTTGAACTGGGCGGTTGAGAATCACTCGGCTAACTTATTTGTCCGCTATATTGATAGTTACGATGACGATCAAAACTGTGCTGACGGCAGTGCTCTGGCTGATGGTTGTCCAGGTGGCTTTAGAGAGATTGATAGTCACGTAACTGTTGATTTTCAATATAACGTAAACCTTGGCGCCATGTTTGATACCGAAAACAGCTACGTGTTAACACTAGGCGGTACGAATATTACTGATCAAGATCCACCGCAAGTATTTACCAACTCTGGTTTTGACTCAAAAGTGCACGACCCACGAGGTCGCCAGTTGTATGCACGAGTGGCAATAGAGTTTTAGTGTAACCAATGTTAAAACAAAATCTCGGGCGATAGCTTGAAAATAAAAAATCACAAGGGAGCAATTGCTCCCTTTTATTTTTTAGACTTCTCTTGAATAAGGTTTCATAAATTTTAATAACATTTTAATACAGTTCCCAATTTAATTGCCCTGTAAGCTGGTCTGATAAGTGTTAGTGTATTCAAAACTTTAGTTAATTGATTAAATTTTAGAAGTTTTTTCTTGATTATCCGCTCATATTACATCTAAGGTTTAACTGCTAGCGACCAAATTAGCTGTTATAGTGCTGACACTAGCTCACCTTTTTCTGTTGAGCATAATCGGTAGCATTAACTATTCTCCGTAGTCGCTAATTAACATAGTGGAATTTGAATTGAATAGATTATTTATATTTTTTGCCTGCGCATTGAGTTCAGCACCTTTGTGGGCAAACAATTTCAATGTACAAGTGTTGAATAAAAGTGGTCAACCGCAACAAGATATTGTTGTTTTTGTCACGCCAACAAACGGGATTGAAGGCTTAGCAGCTAATACCGAGCAGTTGATTGTCGACCAGAAAGGAAAAAAGTTTGCACCGTATTTAAGCGTGATGCAAAAAGGGCAAACTATCCAGTTTAGTAATCGCGATGATATTACCCACCATATTTACTCTGTTTCGGGTGAAAACCGCTTTGAGTTCAAATTAAAAGCGGGCAAAAGCAAAAATACTGAAGCTATGCAGGCGACAGAAGAAATCGCTATGGGGTGTAATATCCACGATTGGATGAGTGGCTATGCTCTAGTGGTTGACACCCCTTATTTCGGAAAAACAAACGGCCAAGGAATTGTTAGCTTTGTGCTGGCTAACCTAGGTGAATACCAAGTTTCTGTTTGGCATCCTCAGCTAGACAATGACAATCGACAGCAAAGCAGTATCACCGTGATTAATGAAAGTACCTTAAGTAATACTTATCAAGTGCGATTAGCTGATAAACTTTTGCCAATCCCACTGCAAGAGAACCAAGAAGAGTTTGACTTTTTAGAAGAGTACTAAGCACGTATGTCTTTTTTTAAAATCCGTAGCATTCAGAGCAAAATTTTAAGTCTGTTTCTATTTTTGCTCTTGGTTGTTCAACTGGTATCCTTTTTATCTACCTTTCAAGCTAGTAAACAGCTTGAGGACATCCAATTAACAAATCGTCTTAGCAACGCAAAAGATGTTTTTGAAACCCAGTTTACCAATCGTAGCTATTATTTATCAGCGTTCGCTGAAACAGCCGCGAAAGACTACGGCCTTAAATCAGTCCTGCAAGAAGATAACAAAAGCTTTTTAGTTGCGCTTAACAATCATAGAAAACGCATTAATAGTGATCTTGCGATGGCGATTGATAATGATGGGTTAGTGTTTGCGCAACTTGTCACCCTTAAAACGCCTGAAGGCAAAACACGTGTTGTTGTTGGTAAAGGGCAAGGTGCGTATTTTAGCCAAGAGCGAGAATTATTTGCCGAGGCCAATACCCAGCTAATCAAGCTAAACGATAGATTATATCAGTTAAGCTTGGCACCGATAAAAAGTGGTAGCCGCGATATCGGTTGGATTGGTTTTGGTTATTTGATTGATGAAGACCTCGCCCTAGATTTAGCGAACCTTACTGATGTTAATATTGCGTTTGTGCTCAATGATGGTGAAAGCTCAGAGCTGATTGCAGCCAACCAATACAAGCGATTGAGCGATGGCATAGTTAGCATCGACAATATTCTTAAAAACGACGATGGCGCTTATGTCCACGAAGAGGTGCTAGTAGGGCAGTTGGTTGATTCCAATATTAATGCTGTGCTTTATAAGTCAAAAGCAGACTTGTTAGCAAGTATCGGTGTTGAATGGTTGCGTTTAGCACTGCTTATTGCACTGACAGTTGCTCTTTCAGTCATTGGCGCAGTAGCAATTGCACGTGGCTTAACCCAACCGATTACGCAGCTAGTAAGCCAAGTGAAATTAATATCACAAGGGAATTACGACAAAAGCGTTGCGGTTGATGGTAGTAAAGAGCTTAAAGAGCTCTCTGATGAATTTAACCATATGACTGAGGCCATTGTTTCTCGTGAGCAAACGATAAGCTTCCAAGCATTCCACGATTCACTTTCACACTTACCGAACCGCAACTCGTTACTCAAATCATTAGCTAAGCGTAAACAAGCTCAGCAAGATTTTATTGTTATCCAGCTTTGCTACTTGGGCGCAGAAGATATTACCGATACCTTGGGTTATCAGGTTGGGGACGAGGTGATTAATGAAGTTGCTGAGCGCATAGTTAAAACACAGTTAGGGCTTTCGTGCTTCCATCTTGGCGGTGAAAATTTTGTATTGTTAGCTGATATGCAAGAAGTAGAGCCGCTGATTGAACAATTGCTTGCTCAGTTAACTATTCGTTGCCAATACGAGAACATAAGCTTGCATTTACAATTTGCGGTTGGTGTCGCGATTTCTTCATTGCATAATGGCGGCGATGAAACTGAATTGCTGCAAAAGTCTAATGTCGCTTTGCAGCATGCCAAAAAGAATAAGCAAGCCTATCAAGTCTACGATCCGCAGTTCGACCAACATGCTGTTGAACGCTTATTCCTAACTAATAGTTTAAAACAAGCGATTGAGCAGGATGAACTAACGCTATTCTATCAACCAAAGCTTAGGCTTTCTGATATGACAATAAGCCATGTTGAAGCTTTAGTGCGTTGGCAGCACCCAGAGAAAGGGCTGATTCCACCGGATGCTTTTATTAGCATTGCTGAGAAAACTGGGCAAATGGATGCGTTAACACGATGGGTGACGAATGCCGCAGTAAGCCAGTATGTTAGCTGGCAAAAAATGGGTTTTGATATCAATATCGCGATCAATATTTCTGCTGCTAATATCATGGACAAGTCTTATCCTGATTATGTTATCAGCCTTAAAGAGCAACACCAGCTAAGTGACAACGCAATTACCTTGGAAGTAACTGAGGAGGCGGTGGTTGAAGACGCACAAAAAGCAACAGAGATCCTTTGTTACTTGCGTGAACACGGCTTTAAGCTATCAATAGATGATTACGGTACGGGTTACTCATCGCTGGCACAGCTAAAACATTTGCCCGTTCATGAATTAAAGATCGATCGGTCATTTGTTCAACACCTTTCAACTGATGAAAGTGATAAGATAATAGTACGGTCAACTTTAGAACTTGCACATAATATGGGGCTTTCTGTGGTGGCTGAAGGCATTGAAGACGAAACAGCCTTGCTGTGGTTAAAAGCGCAAGGGTGCCAATTAGCACAGGGATATTTCATCAGTAAACCATTACCCGCTGATGTATTTGAGCAATGGATTGAGAATACCCCATACCATATAAGCAGAACGAAAAATTAAATGCATCAATCGCTTTTTAAGGTTTTAGCATTTTCAGGACTAATGCTAAGTGGCACAGTTGTGGCAGCTGATGCCTCCATAAAAGGACTTGTAGATTTACGATTTTACAATGTTAACAGTAGCGCAGATGGAAATAGCTACTTAAAAGGCGATTATGGAAAGTTCCGTTTTGATGACGGTGCAGGTGTTGCTGTTGGTCAGCTAGGGCTTCAATACCACGTCGATTGGGAAAATAACGTTTCTTTGACCTTGGTCGGTAACGGCTTTGCTGATCGAGGAAACAACGCTATTGGCCTTACCGAAGGTTACTTATCATATAAAGGTGTACCTAGTGAAAAAGGTTGGCGCTGGCAGTCTAAATTAGGCATATTTTATCCACAGATCAGTATGGAAAACATTGCTACTGCTTGGTCTACCCCATACACCCTTACCTCTAGTACGATTAACAACTGGATTGGTGAAGAGCTCAGAAGTACTGGCGGACAACTAACCCTTGAGAAGCTAGGCAAATTTACAGATTCAGCGCATTCGTTTGGTGCAACCGTTTCGTTATTTCAAAATAACGACCCAGCAGGCGCTATGTTAGCTTGGCATGGCTGGACAATTGGTAGTCGCCAAACACTGCTACACGAAAAACTCCGCATTCCCTATTTTCCTGCATTAAGTGGCGAATTAGATGAGCAAGCGCGTGATTCAGATCCATTTCGTGAATTGGATGATCGCTGGGGAGTCCATGTCGCTGCGTCATGGCGATATGATAGAGCGTTGCGAGTTAATATTGGCTACTACGATAACCATGCGCAAGAGGGTATTGTTAAGCAAGGGCAATACACTTGGACAACCGAGTTTAGTCATATCGGGGTTAAGTACCGCTTAGCCAAGCAATGGGAAGTGATTGGGCAGTATATGCAAGGTAGCACCTATATGACATCACCAACGTTTGAAGATGTCGTTAATAATGATTACGACAGTGGCTTTATGATGCTTCGTCATTTTTGGGCAAACCATCACCTTGCACTGCGATTAGAACACTTTAACGTTGATGATCTTGATGATACTCAAGGTGACAACAACAACGAAAATGGCAATGCTATTTCTATGGCTTACCGCTACCGTTTGAACAAAAAGAGCTTTATGCTGGCAGAATATAATTGGATTGACTCTGATCGACAAGCCCGAGCTTATCTCGATCAACCAATTGAACTAATTGAGCGCCAATTCCAGATAGGTTACCGCTACTACTTCTAGTAGCGGTAAATAGAGGTCTTTTACGCTGATTTGACGTCGAGCTGATACAATATCAATTTCAATAACCACTTGAACATTCTGGCTTGTTAAAGCGCTTATAAATTGCGTTGTTATTTTTGAAATTAGAGCGACTAGTTACTAAAAATAACGCCTTATTTATAAACCTTTTTCCTACGCCATAATTGTTCAACTCGTTAATTCAATTGATATAGAAGCTCAAACTTTTTCACCAAGGTTTCCTCGGTTTCTTCATGCTCAGGGTCTGGCACGACACAGTCGATAGGGCATACTTTGACACAGGTTGGTTCATCGTAATGCCCTAAACACTCAGTACAGCGGGCAGGGTCGATTTCGTAGACTTCTTCACCTAATGCGATCGCTTGGTTTGGGCACTCAGGCTCACACATATCACAGTTAATACAACTCGCTAAAATCTTCAGTGCCACTATGAGGTGCTCCTGTCAGTAGCTATGCAGATTGATCGGCTGCTTGATTTTGCGAAAACGGGTGACGAGTTGTCTCACCATTGTCCAGGTTTCGCATTAAAATGCCGAAATCAAGTTTCATCTCGGTATCGAGCGAAATGTTAACGATATGGCCCGAACCTTTGGCATCGCGAATAACTTCACCTTTGCGTGATTCCATGTGTGTTAAAGTGAAGGTCTGACAGCCGTCAGGTGTCATTAACTCGAGTTCGTCGCCGACCAAGAATTTGTTCTTCACTTCAATTTCAATTAAGCCATTGTCTTCATTACGGCCAAGCACTTCACCAACAAACTGTTGGGTATCACTTTTCGAATAACCGTAGTCATAGTTTTGTGTTTCAGTGTGCTTATGACGCTGCAAGAAGCCTGCGGTGTAACCGCGATGTGCTAAGTGCTCAAGCTCGCCGTTAAGTTGCTGGTCAAAGGATTGGTCTGTCATAGCGTCTAATATCGCTTGATTATAAACACGTGCAGTACGCGCACAGTAATAAAAAGACTTTGTACGACCTTCAATTTTTAACGAATGCACGCCCATTTTGACCAGTCGCTCTACATGTTCGACGGCACGTAGATCTTTCGAGTTCATGATGTAAGTGCCATGCTCATCTTCAAATGCAGGCATGTATTCATCAGGTTTATGTTGCTCTTGAATTAGTACGACATCATCAAAACCTTTACCCGCTTGCGGATCAAACTCTACCGGTGCACTAGCAATTACATCACCTGTTTCAGTTTGTGTCGCCGAATGTACGTTGTAATTCCAACGACAAGCATTGGTGCAGGTACCTTGATTCGGATCGCGCTTATTCATATAGCCGGATAATAAACAGCGCCCTGAGTAAGCCATGCAAAGTGCACCGTGTACGAAAACTTCAATTTCCATTTCTGGGCAACGCATACGAATCTCTTCAATTTCATCAAGCGATAATTCTCTCGATAAAATGACGCGATCTATGCCTTGCTGCTGCCAGAACTTCACAGTTGCCCAGTTTACGGCATTCGCTTGCACCGATAAGTGCAATGGCATATCGGGGAATGCTTCTTTGGTCATCATGATAAGACCAGGATCAGACATAATCATCGCATCGGGTTGCATTTCGATGACAGGCTTAAGGTCTTTAATAAAAGTTTTCAATTTACTGTTATGAGGTGCTATGTTGTTGACCACATAAAACTTTTTACCCAGCTGATGGGCTTCTTGAATACCTTGTGCTAAGTTTTGGTGATTAAATTCGTTGTTTCTTACGCGTAAAGAATATCTAGGTTGGCCTGCATATACAGCATCCGCACCGTATGCAAAGGCATAACGCATGTTTTTAAGGCTTCCTGCCGGTGATAACAGTTCTGGCTTAAACATATAACAACTTCTATAAATTATGGGAACGTAAAAGTTCGCACATTCTAGTGTCTGAAAAACAAACGGCAATTAAATATGTCTATGGGAGTCACTTACTTGAGGAAAGTTTGATGTAAATCAAGTTTTGTGCGCTGGGTTAAGTTGTGACTATTTACAGGCTGTTTAGTGCCGAATAAATCGGTAAAAATTAACTCGTCGAAATAGTGATAATTGTGCTACTTTTTTAGGTAAGCATATCAAAACATAAGGATAATTCATGTCTACGGAAAATGCTCTGTACACCATTTTAGTGGAAAAAATTAAGCATGATGCACTCGTTTTACCTACCTTACCTGAGATTGCACTAAAAGTGCGTGAATCGGCTGATGATCCTGACATTAATTTAAATCGCATGAGCGATATCATCTCTCAAGACCCGGCATTATCAATTGGTATGCTTAAGGTCGCTAACAGCGCACTAATGGGGCGTTCAGTTAAAGTTGAAACGGTTAACCAAGCGGTTACCCGAATTGGCTTACGAGAAATTAAAAGTATTGCGACCGCCATGGCAATTGAGCAAGTTTTCGTATCTGAAAATGAAATTGTCGCTATGCATATGAAAAGCTCATGGCAAAAAACTATTGATGTCACGTCTGTGGCCATTGCCTTAATGACTTTTTATCTAAAAGACAACAAACACACGTCACTTGGGCTAGATACCATAGCGCTTGGTGCACTGGTACATAATATTGGCGTTTTACCGATATTAACCGAAGCTGAAAATCACCCTGATGTTTTTGCCAACCCAACGTTCTTGCAGCAGGCGATTGTTAAGCTGGGTAGTAAAATTGGGGCAGCTGTAACTCAAGCTTGGGGCTTTTCTGAAGAGTTTAGTGAACTTGTGGAAAGTTGGAGTGATTTAACGGTATTGCCAACAGAAGTACATTATTTAGACTTTATACGTGCTGGCGCTGTGTATCACGGAATTTTCAAAAATGAGTCTACTCAAGAAGCTTTACTGAGAAGCTATGTGGGGAAAGGCATTATGCCGGATGAAGGCTTTATGAAAACTGAAGAGTTTATCGAAATGTACGAAAGTGCCCGCTCAATGTTTATATAGCTTAGATGTTTATTCCAGTTAAAACACGATCAAAAAAGCCGCAGATGCGGCTTTTTTAATGGGATAATCCATTCAGCGCAGCCATTGGGGCTACGCTAGTTTTATTAACTTAAATTAATGATATTACTTATCTTCGTCATCAAGATAGTCAGTCGTTTTTAACGAAAACTCCGCTAACAAATCGGTGATAAAACGATTTATTTCACCAGACATTAACGCAAAATCGGCGTCAAGGCGTGCAACGATATCGTCTTTATCAATGTCGTCGTTTTGCTCATGAAGTACATCAAAAAACTTCAAGCGTTTCACCGCCAAGTCATCACAAAGAATACATGACATCGCTTCATCCCACTCTAGGGCAACTTTTACCGCGTATTTTTCCGCATCAATATGCGTTTTGATTTCATCGCTGGTCAGGTCTTGGTTTTTAACGCGAACAACGGCTCCGTCATCACCTAAGGCATTGAATTCAGCTTCCATACCAAGTTGGAAGTTTTCTCCTAAGCTGCGCTCGGTGATCCAATCTGTCATGACTTCATCTGGCGCTTGGTCAGGGCTAAAGCTAGTGACTGGCAGCGTACCTAGTACTTTTCGGAGCAAGGCAAGAAAATCTTCGGCTTTGCCGCGAGAGCTTGAGTTAACCACGATAATGTTGTGCTGTGGCGAAACATAACCGTGTGTGTCGCTGTAACGGCTAAAGGCACGAGGCAGTAACTCAAAGGTGATGTCTTCTTTAAATTGTTCTTTTTCTTTTTTCGTTGCACTTCGCCCTTGCTCTTCTTCAAGCTTAGCGCAGCGCTCTTCAAGCATTTCTTTAATGACCGGTGCAGGCAGAATCTTTTCTTCTTTACGTGCACACATTAAAAAATTGCCGTTTGCGCCATGTACTAGCGTGTTGCCATGCTTACCCAGTGCATTTACCCAACCAAAGTGAGATTGCTCTGTCGATGCACATGGTGTGTACGGGTGCTCCGCTAAATGCTGTTCTAGTTCTTGTTCGCTCCATTTAAATGGGCGCGTAAAAGCGAAGAAGTAAAGGTTTTTAAACCACATCAAAGCTATCCTTTTAGGGTAAATATGAAAACGGCCGAGATCATACCGTAATTAAATACGTGAATCACGCAGTTCGAATGGTCGTTTTAGGTGAATTATTTCATATTGTTAAATTCAATATGAAAAGCTAGCCCTTGGCTAGGCTCACTTTCGGCACGAATCACCCCATTTAATGTGTCAGTGACTAGGCTATGGACAATATGAGTGCCAAGACCTGTACCGCCTTCACTTGATTTAGTGGTGTAAAACGGTTCAAACAAATAGGGCAGGGCTTCTGGTTTTACGCCATGGCCATTGTCACGGTAATCAATATAAATGCGCTCTTGCTGGTAGCTAATATCTATTTGAATTTCGCCGCGGTTTAAGCCGTCAAAGCCGTGAATGATTGAGTTGATAATTAAATTTGTAAATATTTGCGAAATTGCACCGGCATGAACATGAACATCGATATTTCCAGGGCAGTTTACTTTCACGCGATGCGTCGTTTTCTTGAGCTTAGGGTGTAGCGATTGAATGACTTCATCAACATACTGAGCCATATTAATTGGGCGAATTTTATCGCTGGTTTGGTCAACGGCGACTTGTTTATAGCTGGCAATTAAATCAGAGGCACGGCTCAGGTTATTGAGCAATAAATTGATACTTTGCTCGGCATTTAATAAAAAGTCGTCCATGCTGCGTTTGGTGATCACTTGTTCATCGACATCACGCTTTAATTTATTGAGCAGATCTGACAAATAACTAGTCGAAGTGATACTCACCCCGATAGGCGTATTTATTTCGTGTGAAACTTCTGCCGACAAATTACCAAGTACTGCCATTTTTTCCGCGTCAAGTAATCGCGCCTGCGCTTTATTTAGTTCAATAATGGAGTCTTTTAGGTCGCGGTTGGTTTGCGTTAAGGTTAGCTCTGTTTTTTTACGGCGTTGGTTTTCTTCTGTTAGTTGCTCTTGTTGTTTTAGTAACTCTCTTTGCTGCATCTCCATGCGCAGCATACTGGTACTCAAAGATGAGGTTTTTTTCGCAACTTCTTGTTCCAACAGCAGGTTCTGTTCATCTAACTGTTGGTTGGCGTTCAGCAAGTCGGTCTGTGCTAGCGCAAGCTTTTCTTTAAACTGCACCAATTCGTCAATCAGGTTGTTGTATGCATCTTCCAGTATATTTAACTCGTTCCTTTCAAAGTTCGCGGAATGAAATTTTGATGCTTCAGGGTCGTCAAGGTCTAGCCGGTTAAGCTGCTCAGTTAAGCCGCTAAGTGGCACAGTGAGGAGCTTGTTAAAGGCAAGGCTAAATAGGATCACTAACGCTGCGGTTTTTACCATGGCGTTGCCGATTAAAAAGTAAATACCTACTTCGATGCGATTAAAAATAACCTCGTTGCTGGATAATAAGGTTACAGAACCAACCGTAGTGGTGCGGCCAGAAAACTCGAAAACTAGCGGAAACGTATGGCCGAATGAGCGACCCGCGAGCGTTCCCATATCTAGATGACGCTCAGCGTTAATATCGATCAGGGCATTGTCAAAGTCTTGCCCGTTAAGCGCTTGTGTTTCACCTAGTTCGGTGATTATTTGGTTATTTTCGTCGGTTACCTTAATCCCTTTGATCATGGGAATAGCGACTAAGCCTTCTGCAATATCAATAGCTTGCTGTGTATTTAACTCCCATACCGCACGCGTTAAACTACCGCTGAATGTTTTTTCAAGCGTTAATAATTCGCTGTTAATGTGGCTTTTGGCGTTGTAATACTCCGCCGCAATCTGAACACAAGTAACGATAAGTGTGAGAACAAAGTATAACGACAGCACACGCGCCAATAGCTTACGTGATATACTGGTAACCTTCATTGAGTGCCTTTCGGGTTCTTATTCTTAGTATTTGATTCTAGCCACTTTACGTTAAGTTAACAGCCTTTTTTCACTTGTTCGGTTTCTGAATACATGTCTTCATCAATTTCAGAGATTGCGTGCAATAAAGGTAATTGTTCATTACAATCAGCGACTTGTAACAATATTGCAACGTAAAAGACTTTAAAGAGTCATAAAAGTTTCAAAAAAAGTACACACTGTAATAAAAGTGTCACATAGGGTTGTCACAATGCGCGGCAATTGAAAACCGCCTATTGATTTAAAGGTAATGAGCATGAAATTTACAAAGCAAGCTATCGCTTTAGCGATTCTTTCTGCTTCTTCATTCGCAGCTTCTGCGGCTACTGTTGATGTATACGGTAAAGCTATTCTAACAGTCCAAAACTCTGACGAAGGCGAAGGTTCTTTCACTGAAGTTAAAAGCCATAACTCTCGCATTGGTTTAAAAGGTAGCCACGAGTTACGTCATGGTTTAGAAGTTGTTTACAAGGCTGAGTTCAAAGTTGATATGGACGGTGATAGCGATGACAACATTAGTTCTCGTAATCAATACGTTGGCCTTAAAGGTGGTTTTGGTGAAGTATTGTTAGGTAAAAACGATACAGCATTGAAAAAAGCTCAAGGTAAAGTAGATTTATTCAGCGACCTTGATGGTGATATTAAGCAAATTTGGAAAGGTGAAAACCGTCTTGCTGATACCATCACTTACAAGTCGCCAAAATTTGCCAACTTCAAATTAGCACTAACATACATTGCTGAAGACAGCCTTGATGCTGAAGACGGTATTTCTGCTTCATTAGCATACGGTGATGCTGGCCTTAAGAAGTCAAAATTCTACGCAGCAGTTGCTGTTGATTCAGAAGTTAATGGTTACGACGTAGCGCGTATTGTTGCTTCAACTAAAGTGGCTGGTGTTACTTTAGGTGCTATTGCTCAAACTCAAGAGAAAGTTGATAGCGACGTTGAAACAGATGGCTTCATGGTTTCTGCTAAATATAGCGTTATGAAGAACTTAGACCTTAAAGCACAAGTTCAAACTGCTGACACTGATGGCGGTGACGACAAGTCTGGTTTCACAGTTGGTGCTGACTACAAGTTAGCGAAAAGCACAAAAGTATTTGGTTACTTCACATCATTTGATATGGATAGCCAAGCTGACGAAGATTACTTAGCAGTTGGTGTAGAATACAAATTCTAATCCAGATTGTTAGTTTGAAATAAGAAAAGCCGCCCTGTGCGGCTTTTTTATTGCAATTTTTATTGAGTAAGTCATTTAGTAAATCATTTAATAAATTGCTTAATCAGTCATATGTATTAGCTAACGGCCTTGTGAATTTTGATACTACGCGACGAATGCAGTTATTGCTTGTAGTGTAATAAAAGTGTAATCAAAGTTTATCACAATGGACTTATTAACTAGAGCTAGTCACAGTATTTCTGTAATAATAGTGGGAATGTAGAGTCGAGTTAATTATTGCTTTAATGACTGAATCAATAATTACCATCGTTCAATTCCTATTATTGATAACCCATTCAGTGATGTGGCGAGCTAATTATTGATTAAGTTATTTCAGGTACATTTTGAATGAACAGACAAATCTTAGTGGTTGAGGATGAAGCCCCTATCAGGGAAATGATAACTTTTGTATTAGAGCAAAATGGCTTTAATGCAGTAGAAGCGCAAGATATTGATCAAGCGATGGCTAAGGTAGTTGAACCGTATCCAGATTTGATTCTACTTGACTGGATGTTACCTGGTGGCACTGGTGTAAAGTTAGCTAAAACCTTGAAGCAAAACGAGTACACACGCAACATTCCGATTATCATGCTAACGGCGCGCGCCGATGAAGAAGACAAAGTAAAAGGCTTTGACGCTGGCGTTGATGATTACGTTACCAAGCCGTTTTCACCTAAAGAGCTAATCGCTCGCATCAAAGCGGTTATTCGTCGCGTTTCACCAACGGCGTTGGAAGAGGCGATTGAATTTCATGGCATGAAGTTAGATCCGGTGGCACATCGGGTCACTATCAATAATAGTGATCTTGATCTAGGTCCAACCGAGTTTCGCTTGCTACACTTCTTTATGACTCATACAGAGCGCGTATATTCGCGTGAGCAATTGCTTGATAATGTTTGGGGAACAAATGTTTACGTGGAAGACCGAACCGTTGATGTTCATATTCGTCGCCTACGCAAAGCAATTTCTGGCCATGGTCATGAAGACTTTATTCAAACTGTGCGTGGAGCCGGCTATCGGTTTTCCGGAAAGATACTAAACTAGTTGTATGCCCTTTAGAATTTCTACACGACAAGTTGTTGTTAAACTTGTCTTTATTTTCTCTATCAGTGCTCTATTAGGTTTTCTAATAGGGCACGTTTTCTTTGTAATGCTGTTAGTCGCGTTAGCGATAATAGCGTATCAATATAAATACATTTTTACTTTGTCGACATGGCTTTGGCGCACCAAGTCAATATCACCACCTGAGGCAGATGGCCTTTGGGGGAGAATTTTTGATGGCTTAGATCGATTAGTGCGCAAGCATCGAAAGAAACAAAAGCGCTTGAATGAGCGCATTCGCCGCTTTCGAGATGGCGCTGAAGCAATTCCTGATGGTGGTGTTGTGCTGGGTAGCGACTTAACCATTCAATGGAGCAACAAGCGTGCAGCGAAGTTTTTAGGTGTTCGCTGGCCAGGCGATCAGGGCCAACGCATTGACAACTTGCTACGTGCGCCAGAGTTTGCCCACTACTTAGACAAAGGCGACTTTGAAAACCCTTGTTTGTTGGCTTCGCCAGTCAATACGGATATTCAATTAGAATTGCGCTTTATGGATTACGGCAAAGGCGATTTATTGTTGCTTGCGCGTGATGTGAGTAAAGTGCATCGCGTTGAAGAGATGCGCCGTGACTTTGTCGCTAATGTCTCGCACGAGCTAAAAACACCGCTGACGGTAATGCGTGGTTATGTTGAAATGATCCAAGCTGATGGCAGCAGCTTAGCACCGCATTGGCAGCAAGCGATTGATGTTATTGAGGGGCAAGTCTCTCGTATGGATCGCTTGGTTGAACAGCTTTTGGTGTTATCAAGAGTTGAAGTCAATACTGATGATGAAATTAAGCAGGTTTTAAACGTTCCTGAAATATTGCAACAATTGCTTAAAGACGCGCATTGGCTTAACCAAGAGAAGAAACATGCTATCAGCGCTGAAATCGCCGATGGCTTAGGCATTCTCGGTATTGATACAGAAATTAAAAGTGCCTTTGCCAACCTGTTGTCAAACGCCATTGCCTATACGCAGGAAGGTGGTGAAATCTTGGTATCGTGGCAGCGCTATGGCAGCAAAGCGAAATTTACGGTAAAAGACAATGGTCCGGGTATTCGCCCTGAAGATGTCAACCGGCTGACTGAGCGTTTTTATCGGGTTGATAAGTCACGTTCGCGTAATACTGGCGGTTCAGGTTTAGGCTTAGCAATTGTCAAACACGTGCTGCACCATCACAATGCTGAGCTAGTGATTAGCAGTCGCTGGCAGCAAGGCAGTGAGTTTTCGATTGTTTTTGAAGAAAACTCTGTGACTTCAGTGTAAAAACTTCCTTTACTGAGGTTGCATAATCACCTTTTCGCCGGTGACAACCTCATCTAAAAGGCGCGCTCAAAGCGCCTTTTTCTCCATCCTTTTGAGCAATTTATTTTAGTTTGTTGGCTGTAATATAAGTGTCACAAAGTGGAAATATAATTGTCATAATTGATTTATATAGTGTTCACAAATCTTACATATGACCAAGTTATGCATTTACGTGAAAGTGCAAATTTGGTGCTAATTATTACAAACGCTCATTGGAGAATATTATGAGTTTCAAACGTGCATTAAGCGCAATTGGTTTAGCAAGCTTAGTTAACTTTTCAGCCCTTGCTATCGACAAAGACTTACCTGAATACAACAAGGTTAGTGGTATCTCTGGTAACTTATCATCTGTTGGTTCAGATACTTTAGCTAACATGATGACGTTCTGGGCAGAAGAATTTAAGCGTACTTACCCAAATGTTAATGTACAAATTCAAGCGGCGGGTTCTTCTACTGCGCCACCTGCATTAACAGAAGCTACTTCAAACTTAGGCCCAATGAGCCGTAAGATGAAATCTCGTGAGATTGAATCGTTCGAGAAGCGTTACGGCTACAAGCCAACAGCGGTTCGCGTTGCAATTGATGCATTAGCTGTATTTGTTCACAAAGATAACCCAATCGAAGGTTTACGTATCGACCAAGTTGATGCAATTTTCTCTAGCAACCGCAAGTGCGGTGCTGCAGAAGATGCGGATCGTTGGGGTGATTTAGGCCTAAGCGGCGAGTGGACTGGTAAAGACATTCAATTATATGGCCGTAACTCTGTATCTGGTACATACGGTTACTTCAAGAAGAAAGCACTTTGTAAAGGCGACTTCAAAAATACGGTAAACGAGCAACCAGGTTCTGCATCTGTTGTACAATCAGTATCTGCATCACTTAACGGTATCGGTTACTCAGGTATTGGTTACAAAACTTCAGGTGTTCGCGCATTACCACTAGCTAAGAAAGGCGACAACTTTGTTGAAGCTTCAATGAACAACGCTGTTTCTGGTAAGTACCCACTTTCTCGTTACTTATACGTTTACGTGAACAAGCACCCGAACAAGCCATTAGACCCAATGACAACTGAGTTCTTAAAAATGGTATTGTCTAAGTCTGGTCAAAAGATTGTAGAAAAAGATGGTTACATTCCATTGCCAGCTAAAGTGGTAGCAAAAGAATTCAAAAAGTTAGGTATTACGCTTTAATCTAACTTAGCTGATTCGCTAGTTACTTAGCGGATAAGTTTCGAAAGGCCAGCATTGCTGGCCTTTTTTGTGCGTATTACTTTTGTGCCTATTACTTTTGTGCGTATTACTTTTGTGCCTATTACTTTTGTGCCTATTACTTTATACACATAGCACCTTTGCGAGTGAGTTTTTCGGCCATTAGCGCAAAGCTGGTAACATAACCGGTAACTATCAGAACTAGACTAGAGCAAGTAATGGAAAGCTTTGAAGGTGTTATTGAATTTGTTACTGTCGCTGAAAAGCAAGGCTTTACGGCGGCGGCAAAGCATTTAGCGTGCAGTACCAGCCATGTTAGCCGTCAGGTCAATCGTTTAGAAGCAAGGCTAGGCTGTGCCTTATTAGCGCGTAACACCCGCATGGTAAGTTTAACACGGGCAGGTGAGGCCTATTACCAGCAATGCAAAGACTTAGTGCTCGGCTTGCAACAAGCCAATGAAGCAGTAAGTAGCCAGCAAGTAGAACTGAGTGGCACATTACGTGTTAGTGTTGCGGGTACCTTTGCCGAAATGTATGTAGTGCCGGCATTATTAGCTTTTATCAAGAAACACCCTGCGCTTAGTTTAGAGATCGACTTTAACAGTCGTATGGTGAACTTTGTCGAAGACGGTTTTGATTTCGCGATACGTTATGGCCAGTTGAAGGATTCTGGGTTAATTGCTCGGAAGTTGGTTAATCGCTCCATGATGGCAGCAGCGAATCCAGAATATCTAGCGCAGTTTGGTGAACCGCAATCGATAGATGAGCTAAAAGCACACCAATGCATCATCAGTAACAATGACCATTGGCGGTTTATGCAAGATGGGCAAGAAGTTGTGACCAAAGTGACTGGGCGATTTGTTTGTAATAACGCCAACGCAGTGATGAGTGCTTGCCAAGCCGGGCATGGCATTGCCTATTTACCCAAAAGTAACTTTACTCAATTACTCGCTGAAAAAGCCGTTGTTCCGATACTAGAACCTTTCTGGAATACCGATATTAGTAGCTCAATTGTTTATCAAGATCGTCGCTATTTACCGAGTAGGGCACGCGCCGCTATCGACCATTTAGTTGCGTATTTTGAAAACTGGCAAGAATAGATCGGTTAGGGTTGAGGTTGGTAAAGGGAGAAATTGCTAAAGAGATAGATTAGTAAATAAGGGATCATGAGTGCTTGAGTGGTATTACAGGCGACAACTGATATGTCGCCTCTAGAAAGTCACTGAGATTGAGCCAGCTAATCGACTATCACTTTTAAGCGACTAGCTTTTTAAGTGACTAGCCTTTTAAATTATTAACTAGCGCATTACCGACTGCGTGAGCACTTGCTGGGTTTTGGCCCGTGATCACTCGCTTGTCTTCAACAATGAATTCACCCCATGGCTGAACTTTACGGTATTGTGCAGCATTGCGCGCTAACGACTCTTCTAACAAAAACGGAATATCATCAATTGTGTTGTAATCAATTTCTTCTTCGCGAGTGAAGCCAGTTACTGCTACTGTTGATAACAGCTTGTCACCTGATGAAAGTTCTATCGGCAGTAAACATGCTGGGCCATGACATACTGCAGCAATAATACCGCCTTGTTCATAATGCTTAGCTGCTAGTGCACCAAACTCATGATTTTCTGCTAGATCAGATAGTAAGCCAAAACCACCAGGGTAGAAAACAGCATCAAATTCGTCGATATTGACCTCTGAAACAGGTGTTGTATCAGCTAATTGCGCTTGAAAAGCGGGGTGTGAAAGTACTTTTGTATTAATGCTATCTTCTTCGATATCAGTACCATAAACTGGAACTGCGCCACCTTTGATAGAGGCCAGTTGATAAGCAATGCCTGCGGCGTCTAACACATCAACAACATGAGTCAATTCTGGCGCGTAGGTGCCGTTTACTTGATCGGTTTCGCCAAGTGTCGTGTGGTTTGTTAATGGAATAAGAACTTTTTTCATTTTTGCCTCAGTAATAACATCAATCTAATAATGGTAACTATCATAAAGTGTTTTTGTATGGCTGATAATGGCACTAACAGACAAATAACTATTGCTATACAGCAATAGTTATATTCCAAAGATAGGTGCTAATGAAAGTTGACGGTAATACCAACTAGGCTAAGTTGTTTGCGCTCTTGCGCTAAATCCACCTCAACAAGTGGTTTTTCGTTTAGCCAGTTTGCGGGAAAATGTAAGTTTAAGGTGTCTTTTTGGGCACTCATTTGTATGTCAGCGTGCTCTGTTAGCTGGCGCTGTTGGCTGAGTAAAATGGACAGACGCAAAATAGCGAGCAACTTGGCTAGGCGCAACTCATCAAGCAGGTACCATAACTGGTTGTCTTCGAATTGTATTTTTTTACGTTGATTTCCCACTAACCACGCAAGTGCTTGCTGTTGTTCAAGGTTGAAGCCTGGTAAGTCGGCGTTCAGCAAGATATAGCGGCTATGCTTATGGTAAGCCGATGGGTTGATGTCGTAGCCGATTTCATGCACCCAAATAGCCCAATTGAGTAGCTGCTGATAGGTTTTCTTGTCAAGTTGCCACAATCGACTGGTTGCTTGATATATACGGGTTGCTAGCTGTTGTACTTTCTCGACTTGTTGCTGATCAATATTAAAGCGAGTAGATAGGCTATTAATCGTGCGATCGCGAATATCGTCAAACTGAATGGCTTCAAGTTGTTCGGAAAGTACGCCTTCTCGCAATGAGTAATCACAATAATCAATACTGTCTATCGCCAGCAATTCGGCAATACCAATTAAAATTGCAACACCTGGGGCAATAATATGGCGACGGCTTTCTTTAAGGCTGGGCAGTTGTATGTTGTCGGCGTGACCAAAAGCGATTAACTGATCTTTAAAGCTGTGTAACTCTGCTAAATTAAAGGCTTGGTTATTGCCGCGACTAAGGTTGAGTTGCTGAAAAATAGTCTTTAGCGTGCCGGAAGTGCCAATCACTTCTTGCCAGCCAGCATTTTTAAAACGGCTGACGTGAGATTCAATTTCCTGTTTGGCGTGCAAAATTGCTCTGGCAAAGGCTTGTTCTGTAATCTCGCCATTGGCAAAGTAAAAGCGCGAAAAGCTGACACAACCAATGTTAAGGCTGGTGAGCTGTGACGTTTGTAAATCTTTGCCAATCACACATTCCGTGCTGCCCCCACCAATATCGATGATTAAACGCTGGGTTGCTGGCGGTAGGTAATGGGCAACGCCTTGATAAATTAAACGCGCCTCTTCATGACCAGAGATGACCTCAATGTCGAACGGAAACACTTGCGCAGCAGCATCTAGAAAAGCTTGCGCATTGCGGGCTTGCCGAAGGGTAAACGTGGCAACTACCCGAAAGTTTTCTGGTGACAGTTTTTCAGTTAACGGTGCCAAATCACTTAGTGCTTTAACGCCGCGCTCTATTGCTGCCTGATCAAGAATGCCATCGTGGTCAAGTCCTTGCGCCAATCGCACGCGATATTTTTCTGAGTGCAAAATTTGCAAGTTGTCATTAACGACGCGAGCAAAGACAAAATGAAAGCTATTGGAGCCAATATCTAATGCGCCGATATGATAATTATCACTGCTGGCACTGTTGGTGTTCTTGGCATTAATATCAGACGCTATTTGTTTGTCATTTGCTAAGGTCATTCAGGCTACTCCACGTTTTTCAGCGCCTTTTTATCAAGGCGTTCTTGTGCTTGCAAGTAATCATATATTGCCATTTGTGAACGCACAGCTTCACGTTTACCTTGTTTCACGTATTGATTGTCTTGTGCTTGATTAATGATGCGCGCTTTTTGGTTATCACTAAGCTGAAGTTCTAGCATATCAATAATGCGTTGCTTTAAGGTTTCATCATAGACTGGGCAGCCGACTTCCACACGCTGGTCGATATTGCGTTCCATCCAATCACCTGAGCTGATAAAGAGATTGTTCTCGCCATTGTTGTGGAACATTAGTACCCGTGGATGCTCTAAAAACTGGTCGATAATGGAAATCACTTCAATATTGTCACTCACACTCGCCATTTGCGGAATTAGCGTACACATACCGCGCACTATCATACGAACTTTTACGCCTGCGCTACTGGCGCGGTATAAGCGGTCTATCAACCCTTTATCGACAAGGTTATTAATCTTGATCGTAATTTGTGCTTTATGGCCTTGTTCGGCTTGGGCAATCTCATTGTCGATAAGCTGATAGAAGCGTCGACGTGATGTCAGTGGCGACACTATCAAGTGATTAAAGCGAAAACGCTTATAACTGTGTGCAATAAAAGAGAAAACATTGTCTACTTCTTGGGTGATCTCTTTATGTTTGGTAAACAGTGAGTAGTCGGTATAAATACGCGCGTTTTTCTCGTGAAAATTGCCTGTGCCGATATGAGCGTAACGAACAAGGAGTTCGTTTTCTACTCTGGACACTATACAAAGCTTGGCGTGTACTTTGAGTGATTCGATACCGAATTCAACGTGAATGCCAGCATCCTTCATTCGCATTGCCCACTCGATATTGGCTTCTTCATCAAAGCGGGCACGCAGCTCAACAACCACTGTCACTTGCTTGCCGTTTTTTACCGCTTCCATCAGCGAGTTTAAAATCTCAGAGTTTTTGGCGACGCGATAGATATTAATTTTAATGTGCCTGACCGACGGGTCGTACGACGCTTGGCGCACAAATTCGGTAAAGTGCCTAAATTTATAATAGGGGTAGTACACCAGTACATCTTGATGGCTGATGGCATCAAACACGTTATTGAAAGCTGAAAAACGCTCAGAGTCTAATGCCGTTATCTCTTGCTTTTCGAGTGTTTCATCACCCAAGTTAGGAAAACCAATAAAGTCTTTAAAATGGCGGTAACGCACACCGGGTACTAGGTTATTTTCATCTTTAATTTTCAGCGCCTTACGTAGAAATTTAACCATGTATTCCGGCATATGGCGGTCAAAGCCCAAACGAGCAGGCGCTGCGTTTAGCCTTTGCTTTAAACCTTTTGACATTTTGTCTAGCAGGCTTTGATCAAGCTCGTCATTTAAGTCATATTCCGCATCACGGGTTAACTTAACGGAATAAGCATCCATGTCTTCATATTCGAAAATACCGTTAAAAATATCGTCTAAAAAGTAATGCACGATATCATCAAGCATAACCACGCGTTGCATGCTTTCGTCGTCTTCTTTGGGCAAAATGATAAATCGGCTGACCTCTTCACGAGGGATCTCAATCAGCGCATATTGCAAGTTAATCCCTTGTTTCAGGGCAACCAAAAGATAAATACCATCATCATTCAAGCAGTTAACTAAATGTGTATTCGACGAAATAATGATGGGGGTGATGTGGCGAACAACTTGGTGTTCAAAGAAGGTTTTTAGCCAAGTTTTTTGGCTTTTAGACAGCTGCTTTTTGAATATTTTTGATTTTTCATCGTTAAACAACAATTCAATATTGTGGCTTTGCAATTGTTCAAATGCTTCGGCCGCAATTGGCTGGAATTTGTCCGTAAGCTGTTTTACTTTAACGATAATTTCATCAAGTAAGGCTTGGTCTTCATTGAGCTGGCTAGAACTGTCGGTCGTTGTGGCTTTGGTAACAATCAGTTTGCGTCGGATATTGGCAACTCGAACGCGAAAAAATTCATCAAGATTAGATGAGTAAATGCCAAGAAAACGGATTCGTTCAATTAAAGGGACATTGGGGTCTGCGGCTTCTTGTAACACTCGTTCGTTAAACGAAAGCCAACTGAGTTCTTTATCAAAATAGATGCGTGAGTCGTTCATTTACTACTTATACTGCTTATTTCCATTAATACCGATAAGTTATCTGAAAATTGTGACAATCAAGCGACACTTGTCATTAAATTGTCATGTATTTTCCGTTACTCGCCTGAGATGGCAGGTTAATTTTCGCATTTTAATGCAAACAAAGCTCAGTGGGAAAAGCCCTGTAGGTGTTGCTGCATATTGCCAAATATTACTGCCAGAATGCTACTGTCAAAATACTAGCGCCAGAATACTATTGGCTAATATCTACCATTAAATCATCCGCTAGGTTTTCAAGTGCACAGATAAGCTCGTCTAACTGAGTTTGATTCACTTGAATTTGCGCCTTGGCGTTAAACATAGTTTGGCCAGTATGTGGCGCCGCCCCTTGTTTACTGACTAACTTGATCAAGTTGCCACCTTGATGATGAATTACAGAAGAAATGTCTTGCACTATACCTTGGCGATCATTGGCCGTTAATTCTAACGTGATCGCGGCCTGCTCATCGCTATCTGCTGTTGAGGTGATTTGAGTTTGCACTTGCAAGTCAGGCAGCTGTTTTAATGCGCTATCGAGTGCTTGAATATCATTAGCGCTTGCTGACACTTCAATAACACCAGCAAATGTGCCGATTAGGTGGTGCAAGCTACTGTTTTGCCAATTACCTTGGTGCTGTTGAATAATGGCTGATAGCTGATCAACGATACCTGGTTGGTCTTTACCAACAAAACTTATAACTAAATGGTCCATGATTTCCTCGCTGAATGAGTTGCTTAAAGGCGCCAATTGTTGGTTGAATATGGTGTGATTTTTATCACTGCTATTGGCTTTTGGAAAGTTGGGAAAGCTCTTTTTCTAACTGAGATTGGTCACCCAAGTTAAGTTCTACCAATCGACGTAGGTGCGTCACACTATCAATATCAATGGCGTTGCATTGCAGCCCCATGGTGTCGGCCTCTTGGTGTACCACGCCAATATGCATTTCTACTAAGGCATCACTGTCGCCTAACTTAAACACTAATCGACCTAACTTACCTTGCAATCGTGAATTGCATTTCGGATTAGTGACTAACGCGCCGTTAAGGGAAATGTCGTGAATAGAAACAGGAAATGCTTGTTCTTCTAATTGCTCCTCAACATACAAGGTTGCTTTGATAGAAAACAGAATACGGGTGAATTGACGTCGATTTTCCATTACTTAAATTTTGTTACCGATTTTAGCTTTAGCATAGCCTTTGTAACTAAAAAAGGCACCCTTAGGTGCCTTAATAATTTATCAATTAACTGATTTTTTTGTATTTAATGCGATGTGGTTGATTTGCATCAGGTCCAAGCGTTTTTTTCAGCCATGCATCGTAATCGGTAAAGTTGCCCTCGAAGAAGTTAACTTGACCCTCGTCACGGTAATCAATGATATGGGTGGCAATACGATCAAGGAACCAACGGTCATGGGAAATTACCATGGCACAACCTGGGAATTCTAATAGAGCTTCCTCAAGTGCACGTAAGGTTTCAACATCAAGGTCATTGGTTGGCTCATCCAGTAGCAATAAGTTACCACCAGTTTTCACTAGCTTAGCTAAATGTACACGGTTGCGCTCACCACCTGATAAGTCACCAATGAATTTCTGTTGGTCATTACCTTTGAAATTAAAGCGTGAACAATAGGCGCGGGCGTTAATTTCGTATGTGCCAATTTCAATAATGTCGTGGCCTTCAGAAATTTCTTGATAAACGGTATTTTTGCCATCCATGTCGTCACGGAATTGGTCAACACTGGCCAGTTTTACCGTGTCCCCTAATTCGACGGTACCTGAGTCTGGTTGCTCAGTATTTGACAACATTTTGAATAGTGTAGATTTACCCGCACCGTTAGCACCAATAATGCCGACAATCGCCCCTTTAGGAATTGAGAAGCTTAAATCGTCAATCAGTACGCGATCGCCAAATGATTTGGTCAGGTTGTTAACTTCTAGTACTTTGTCACCTAAACGCGGTCCAGGTGGAATGTATAGCTCGTTGGTTTCGTTACGTTTTTGATGATCTTGACTGTTAAGCTCTTCAAAACGTGCCATACGGGCTTTGTTCTTTGATTGACGTGCTTTCGGGCTTTGACGCACCCATTCAAGTTCTTGCTTGATGGTTTTTTGGCGAGCACTTTCAGACTTCGCTTCAATTTCTAAGCGCTTTTCTTTTTGCTCTAGCCATGAAGAGTAGTTACCTTCCCATGGAATACCTTCACCACGGTCAAGCTCTAGAATCCAGCCAGCAACGTTATCTAGGAAGTAACGGTCATGGGTAATAGCCACAACAGTACCTGTGTAGTCGTGTAAGAAACGCTCTAACCAAGCAACCGATTCTGCATCCAAGTGGTTAGTCGGTTCGTCGAGTAACAACATGTCTGGTTTTTGCAGTAATAAACGACAAAGTGCAACACGACGACGCTCACCACCACTTAATACGCCAACTTTTTGATCCCAATCAGGCAGGCGAAGGGCATCAGCAGCACGTTCAAGTTGGTTATCTAAGTTGTGACCATCAGCGCTGGCTAAAATAGCCTCTAATTCACCTTGCTCTTTAGCTAATGCGTCGAAGTCTGCGTCAGGCTCAGCGTAGGCTGCGTAAACTTGATCAAGGCGTGCCATGGCATCTTTAACAATAGAAACACCTTCTTCAACCACTTCGCGAACGGTTTTGTTTTCGTCAAGTTCAGGTTCTTGCGGTAAGTAGCCAATGTTGGTGCCAGCTAATGCGTGCGCTTCACCTTCAAATTCCTTGTCAACGCCCGCCATAATGCGAAGTAATGTTGACTTACCAGCACCGTTTAAACCTAATACACCAATTTTCGCGCCAGGGAAAAACGATAATGAAATGTCTTTTAATATAGTGCGCTTAGGTGGCACCACTTTTGAGACACGGTGCATCGAGTAAATAAATTTATCTGGCAATGCCATGAAAAACCTTCTTAATAAATGAATGTTTGAATGACCAATATTTTATACCCAAGGTTAGGTAAGATGCGAGTTTCAATGACAAATAAATAATCAAATAAATAGCTAATAGAAGATTAACGCGTCGTAGCATTGTGCACCGACTTAACACGGCATAGAACAGTTTTAAGTTTGTTTACGTACTTGCCTGCGTACTATTTCAGGTACGTGTTTAAACATTCTTTTGTTGAACCATTGTCTTACATGTATTTGATGGCTCAGCTAAAACGTCTATTTAAATCATTTGTTAAAGGAATTGGCTAGTTAATGCTGGCAAGGGCTAGGTAAGGTGCTAAGTCGTGTTTTTAGTTATGTAACTGATTGTTCGCAAAAATGATTGATAAAATTACCATTGTTGACATTAGGCGAGAGGGAATGCACATTCTATTGTTGAATGTTTCAACAATGGGTTACATGTTGATCATTCTTACCAAACAGTTCACGGGGTATGATCTCAGCATCATAGAAATTGTTGCATCATTGACTGACCGATTTGATGTAAATACAGGGAATAACAAAATGACAAAAAATGAAAATAATATTGATCTTCATGGTCTTTCGTCACTGGCTGAACTTATTACAGAGAGCTGTACAAAGTTTGCCGACAAGCCCGCATTTAGTTGTTTAGGCCAAACATTTTCTTTCGCACAAACTTACGAGCAGGCATTAAATTTCAGTAAATACTTACAACAGCATACTAATATTAAGGCTGGCGACCGCATTGCCGTGCAGCTTCCTAACTTGATACAATTTCCTGTTGTTGCATACGGTGCCTTGCTTGCTGGTGTTGTGTTAGTTAACACTAACCCGCTCTACACGCCACGTGAAATGCAGCACCAGTTTAAAGATTCTAGCGCCAAAGCGATTGTTATTTTGGCGGACTTATTACCTAACCTTACCCAAATTATCGACAATACTGATATTGAGCAGGTGATCGTCACACAGGCAACCGACTTTTTAATGCCTGATAAACGCTACCAAGGTGAATATCTTTCTCTTTTAGATTGTCTTGAACAGGGCGCCAAGGTTGAAAGTTTAACACCTGTCGCTGGCGAGCTAAGCGACTTGGCGGTACTGCAATACACAGGCGGGACAACAGGATTATCGAAAGGGGCAATGCTGTCTCAAATTAACTTGCTGGCAAATGCTGAACAATCATTCCAGCGCTTTAAGCCTAAATGTGTCGATGGCGAAGATGTCTATATTTGTCCACTGCCGCTTTACCATATTTATGCTTTCTTAGTGAACTTGATCTTGGCTGCTTCTCATGGCGCCCACAATGTACTAATTCCAAACCCCCGTGATATCGATGCCTTTGTCAAAACCTTATCGGCATATCGCTTTACCCACTTTACTGGTATCAACACCTTGTTTGTTGGCTTGTGCCAGCATCCAGATTTCGTGAAGTTAGATTTCAGCTCGCTACGTATGACGATTTCTGGCGGTACGGCGCTAACTCACAGTGCTGCTGATATTTGGCTAAAAGTTACCGGCTGTACTATTTCTGAAGGCTACGGTTTATCAGAAACCTCGCCAGTGCTTTGCTTTAACCAACCGGGTAATGAGCGCTTAGGTACGATTGGCTTCCCGCTTGTCGATACAGACCTACAGATTTGGGATGAAAACAACCAAGCCGTAGCACAGGGTCAAGAGGGTGAAATTGTTGCCAAAGGCCCACAAGTGATGTCAGGGTACTGGCAACAAGAAGAAGCAACGGCTAAATCTATTATTAATGGCTATTTTAAAACCGGCGATGTTGGTGTTATTGACGAGGATGGACGCATTCGCATTGTTGATCGCCTAAAAGATATGATTATTGTCTCAGGTTTCAATGTTTACCCGAATGAAGTAGAAGACGTGCTCAGTCGTCACGATGATATTTTAGAAGCGGCGGTAATTGGCGAACCTGACGACGGTACGGGTGAAAAAGTGGCTGCCTTCGTGGTATTAAAACCTGATACAGGCTTAACTGAAGAAGATGTGCGAGGCTTTTGTAAAGAGCACTTAACGCCTTACAAGGTACCGAAGAAAGTCGCATTTATTGATGAGTTACCAAAGTCTACCGTAGGTAAAATCCTACGCCGTGAGCTGAGAAGCGCGTAAAAAATAGTAGAGCGTGTTGGCCTTTCGAGGTTGAATTTTGTTCAATCTAAACACTTTCTGATCGCGGCGCTCGATTTGCGTTAGGGGCTTCCCTATAAAAAACGAGCAACAATGAACAGAAAGTGTTTAGATAAACCCGCAGGGCAGCGCCTGTTTGGATTTTCTAGTGCGTTGTCGCAGGATTTATGGAGAATAACTACACTGCACCTGCTCCGCCTGCTGTAAAAACCAAACAGGCTGCTGCAAAAACAACCCTGAAACGTCAATACGCTCTATTAACCAAAAGGTCAAAAATCCCTATACCCCTGATTAAATAAGGGGTACCTCTATTTATGACAGTTTTGTGAATTTCTCTTTGTCACATAACTGTCATATTTCTGTCTTATACTCTCGCCAGTTTTTTAATCCCATCATTTAATGTAGGTAAATTGAGTGTCTATAGCGTCTCAATCAGCTGACATACGTCAGGTGAAAAATAAGCTAGCCAAATGGTTCATCTCCTTGGGAGGTGTCATGGTGCTATTTACTTTGATCTTAATCTTCTTGTACTTGCTTTACGTGATTAAGCCGATTTTCGAATCAGCTGACGTCGAGCCAGTAAATGAAATCAGTGTTCAAGCCAATGGGAATATTTTGGCAACGGGCCTAGATGAGCTAAAAGAAGTTGCTTATCAACTAGATTCAGAAGGTTATATGACTTTCTACCAAATGTCGGAAAGTGATTTTCGCGCACAAGGTAGCCAAATCTTATCTGAGCAATTATTTGCTGGCGGTATTACTAAGGTTATTGCAGCGGATAACGGTCGCCACTTAATTATCGATAATGAAGGTGAAGTTAGCCTAATCGCAGCAAAATTTACGGCAATTTACCCAAGAGATAGCCGTGATATTACGCCTTCAATTATCTACCCGTTAGGTGAAGAAGCCTTGCCAATTGATGAGCAAGAACAAGGTATTACTAAGCTTGGTTTTGCGATGAACGATGAAAAAGCAACGTTTGTTGCTTTTACTGATGATCAGCGTCTGATCAAAACAACCTTAGTTGCAGATGATGATTTTAACTATGACCCTGCATTTGAGCCTGTTTATCAAGAAATTGAGTTTGAAGGCACAAAGGTTGATGACATCATGGTCACACCAGATTTAATGATGGCGTTTGTTCGTTCAGGCAACCAAGTTACTGTGTACGACATGGACGATGAATTTAGCGTAGATGTTAAAGCCGAGCTAACTAACATTGTTGCTGAAAACGTTGATATTACTGCAATGGCCTTGCTTTCTGGTGGTTCATCAGTACTGTTTGGTGACAGCCAAGGCCAAGTTAGCCAGTGGTTTGAAGTCGCAGGTAAAAAAGGTCGTCAATTCCAAGAAATTCGTCGTTTTACCGCAAGCGAAACTGAAGCGGTTGCTGGCATCTACACTGAGATGTTCCGTAAGAGTTTCTACACCATGACAGCATCTGGTGAAATGGGTATTTTCTACACCACAAGTGATGCCGACTTATGGCATGGTGCCATTGCGAAAGAAATGCCAAAAGCCTTGGCGATTGCGCCACGTGCCGATGCCTTAATTGCCGCTGATGGCAGTAGCTTAGCGCTAATCGCATTGCACAATGAACACCCTGAAGTAACGTGGAAGGCGTTATGGCAAGAAGTTTGGTATGAAGGTTACCCTGAGCCAGACTACATCTGGCAATCAACCGGTGGTGCCGATGATTTCGAATCGAAATTCTCGTTAGTCCCTATTTCATTCGGTACGATGAAAGCTGCCGCTTATGCAATGTTATTTGCTGTACCGTTAGCGTTAAGCGCGGCAATCTACACCGCTTACTTTATGCCACCGGCATTGCGCAAAAAAGTAAAACCAACCATCGAGTTAATGGAAGCATTACCAACGGTAATTCTTGGTTTCTTAGCGGGTCTTTGGTTAGCACCACTAATTGAAGATTATTTACCTGCGATTGTCCTGCTGCTAATTTTCCTACCAGTAGCGACGTTTTTAACGGCTTTCACTTGGTTCAAGTTACCACGTGAATACAAGGCAAAGCTGCCTGAAGAGTGGGCTCCTATCATCTTAATTCCTATTCTGATTTTAGCGGGCTTCTTAGCATTCGCGTTATCACCATTTATGGAAAGCTTGTTCTTTGGTGGCGACATTCGCCAATACATTACTAACGATTTAGGTATTTCATTTGACCAACGTAACGCGTTAGTTGTGGGTATTGCAATGGGCTTTGCTGTAGTTCCAACCATTTTCTCAATGGCTGAAGATGCGATTTTCAGTGTACCTAAGCACTTAACCAGTGGTTCATTAGCACTAGGTGCTACGCCATGGCAAACACTGGTAAAAGTTGTTTTATTAACGGCAAGTCCAGGTATTTTCTCAGCGATTATGATGGGTCTTGGTCGTGCGGTTGGTGAAACCATGATCGTATTGATGGCAACGGGTAATACGCCAGTACTCGATTGGAGTATTTTCCAAGGTATGCGTACTTTATCAGCGAATATCGCCGTTGAAATGCCGGAATCGGAAGTAGGTAGCTCGCATTACCGCATTCTGTTCTTAGCAGCATTCGTGCTATTCGTGTTCACATTCGTATTCAATACGCTGGCGGAATTTGTACGCCAACGTCTCAGAGAAAAATACAGCTCGTTGTAAGGGAAGGATTGATTAAATGAAAGATTGGTTTAAAACAGGCTCCCCTTGGGTTTGGTTATCGGCGGGTGGGGTTAGCTTAAGTTTAATCTCAGTAGTTGGCCTATTGTGGTTAATTGCCTCAAACGGTTTATCGTACTTTTGGCCGTCGAAAATTCATCAGTTCAATATGGTGGATGAAAAAGGTCAGCCATTAGTAGTCATCGGTGAAGTTTACGACCGTGAACGTATTCCAGCGAGCCAGTTGTCGCATGTCGACTTAGGTGTTGAAATTACCGAAGACACAATTGAACGCTTATTGGTAAAAACTGGTAACCGTGAATTGGTAAGCCTAGATTTCCGTTGGATTTTAGCGCCGCAAATTACTGAGCGTAGCCTACCTGCTGACGTTGCTGTGGTTGAGCGTCGCAGCAACGGTAATTTCTATGGTTTTGTTGAAAAAGTGATTCTTGATGGTCAAGAAGCCGATGCATCAAAGCTTGATGAGTTACTAGAGCGTGTTAATGAGTTCCAAGAAGAGATCAGCGAGTTACAAAAAGTTGATATTGGTGCGATTAACTACAATCTTGAGCGTTTGCGTTTAAGAGAGCGCAAATACATTATTGATGGCGAGTTAACTGACGAAGTTAAAGCTGAATTAGATGCACAAGCGGCAGAACTGCGTAAGGAATATGAAGTACTTGAAAAAGACTTGATGGCACTGCGCAGCCAAGTATCACGCGACCAAGTGGTAATGCGCGCGATGGGCGGTGAGCTAGTGACGATTAACTTTGATCAAATCATCAAGATCTCATTCAATAACCAGTTGAGCTTTTTCGGCAAAGTAGCGACTTTCTTTGACCAAATCGCCGGTTTCATTTTCGATGAGCCTCGTGAAGCTAATACCGAGGGCGGGGTATTCCCAGCGATTTTCGGTACGGTATTAATGGTGCTGTTAATGACAGTGATTGTGGCACCATTTGGTGTGATTGCCGCGATTTATTTACATGAGTACGCAGCGAAAAATGCCTTTACTAAGCTTATCCGCATCGCGGTAATTAACTTGGCCGGTGTACCATCAATCGTTTACGGTGTATTTGGCTTAGGTTTCTTTGTTTACATGGTTGGTGGCAACTTAGACCGTTTGTTCTACCCAGAAACACTGCCTAGCCCAACATTTGGTACGCCAGGTGTACTTTGGTCAGCGCTAACACTAGCGATTCTAACGCTACCTGTTGTGATTGTTTCAACGGAAGAAGGTTTAGCGCGTATTCCGTCATCAATGCGTCACGGCAGCTTGGCACTAGGGGCAACAAAAGCGGAAACTTTATGGCGTATTATTTTGCCAATTGCGAGTCCTGCAATTATGACCGGTATTATTTTGGCAATTGCCCGTGCTGCGGGTGAAGTAGCACCACTGATGTTGGTTGGTGTGGTAAAAATGGCACCAACGTTACCGCTTGATGGCAACTTCCCGTTCTTACATTTAGAACGCAAATTTATGCACCTTGGCTTCCACATTTATGATGTTGGTTTCCAAAGCCCGAATGTTGAAGCGGCGCGCCCATTAGTTTATGCAACTGCATTACTGCTAGTGACCATTATCGTTAGCTTGAATATGACCGCGGTTAATATTCGTAACAAGCTACGTGAAAAATATCGCGCACTAGAACACTAATATTAGTAACAGCACTAGCAAAAAAAAAATTAAACCGCTAGCTAAGTATGGCTAGCGGCTGAAAATAGACAAAGAATTCATCAGCGCTGCACTGGCGGCGCCGTAAAAAAGGTTAAAAGAATTAGTTATGATTACAGTAACCCCAAAAACACTCGGTGATGTACCTGCACCATTAGATTTAGCGAACTTGTCACCAGAGCAAACAGCACTGGAAATTAAGAACCTGAACTTGTTCTACGGTGACAAACAAGCGCTTCATGGCATTGATATGAAAATACCAAAAGGCCAGGTAACAGCATTTATCGGTCCAAGTGGTTGTGGTAAATCAACACTATTGCGTTGTATCAACCGTATGAACGACTTAGTTGATACCTGTCGCATTGAAGGTGGTATTCACTTACACGGTGAAAACATTTACGACAAGCATGTCGATGTTGCAGCGCTTCGCCGTAAAGTAGGCATGGTGTTCCAACGTCCTAACCCATTCCCGAAAAGTATCTACGAAAATGTGATTTACGGCTTGCGTATTACTGGTGAGAAAAACCGTCGTGTACTTGATGAAGCAGTTGAACGCTCATTAAAAGCCGCGGCGCTTTGGGACGAAGTTAAAGACCGTTTACACGACAGTGCACTTGGCCTATCGGGTGGTCAGCAACAGCGTTTGGTAATTGCGCGTGCGATTGCGATTGAGCCAGAAGTGTTATTACTTGATGAACCAACGTCTGCACTTGACCCGATTTCAACATTAACGATTGAAGAGCTAATCAACGACCTTAAGAAACAATTCACCGTTGTTATCGTGACTCACAACATGCAACAAGCGGCACGTGTTTCTGATCAAACAGCGTTTATGTACATGGGTGATTTAATTGAATACAGCGACACTAACACGCTGTTTACAACACCTGCGAAGAAACAAACCGAAGATTACATTACCGGACGTTACGGTTAATCGTTATAATTAAGGTAAAGGGTGGATAAGAGTTTATTATGGATACTATCAATATTAGCCGTCACATTTCTGGGCAATTTAACGAAGACTTAGAAACGGTTATCAATCACGTGATGTCGATGGGGGGCTTGGTTGAAAAGCAACTACAAGACTCTATCACTGCAATGATTGAGGCAGATGAAGACCTTGCGAAAGAAGTTCTAAAAAACGACTACAAAATCAATGAATTTGAAGTTTACATTGATGAGGAATGCTCGCGTATTATTGCTAAGCGTCAACCAGCGGCGGGTGACTTGCGTTTGATTATGGCGATTATCAAAACCATCACTGATTTAGAGCGGATTGGTGATGAAGCTGAGAAAATTGCCAACGTGGCACAAGAAAGCTTCTCTAAAGAACAACGTGACTTGCTATTAAACCTAGAGAATCTAGGTAATAGTGTATTGAAAATGCTGCAAAAAACGTTAGATGCGTTTACTCGTATGGACTTTGATGCAGCAATGAAAGTGCACCAGCGTGATAGTAAAATTGACCGTGAATACGAAGCATTAATGCGCCAACTAATGACGTATATGATGGAAGACCCGCGTTCAATTCCACAAATTATGAGTGTTATTTGGTCAGCACGTGCGCTAGAGCGCATTGGTGATCGCTGTCAGAATATTTGTGAATACATTATGTATTTCGTGAAAGGTAAAGTATTCCGTCACACCAGCCCTGAAGATATGAAAAACGTCTAACTCATTGTTTTTCAATATATCTTAAAAGAACTATAGTTAAAGTAGAAAAGGTACATAGTTTATGTACCTTTTTTTGTGTTTGATTTTAATTAAATTCATGACTGATTGGTCAACTAAAATGGTGGAATTAGTTGCAAATGGTGGACATTCAGCTAGAATCCGCGTCGAAAAATAAAACAGAGATTTGTATCCGGGACATAAGACTATGCCGAACAATTCAATACTAGGTGTATTTGCTAAATCACCAATTAAACCGCTGGAGAAACACATTCGCATCGTGAATAAGTGTGCTCGCCAGTTACATCCGTTTTTTGATGCGGTAAAAGCCAAGGATTGGGACCGAGCGGCGAAGATGCGTAAAGAAATTTCGCAACTTGAAAAGGATGCCGATGCACTAAAAAGACAGTTACGTTTAGAGTTACCAGGTGGCTTATTTATGCCTGTTGACCGTGCTGACTTATTAGAGCTACTCACTCAGCAAGATCGCATTGCTAATAAAGCAAAAGATATTTCTGGCCGTGTTATCGGTCGAGAGTTGTCTATTCCTGCTGACTTAGAGAACGATTTTTTCAAATACTTAGCGCGTTGTTTAGATGCCATTGATATGGCGGCTGACGCGATTAATGAATTGGATGACTTATTAGAAACGGGCTTTAGAGGCCGTGAAGTCGATTTAGTTGAAAAAATGATCCACAAGCTTGATGAAATTGAGGACGACACAGACTCAATGCAAATTGGTTTGCGTACAGGACTGCTAGCGATCGAAAAAGACTTAAACCCAGTTGATGTGATGTTTCTTTATCAAATCATCGAATGGGTCGGCGATCTAGCCGATTTAGCTGAGCGTGTTGGTGCTCGTTTAGAAATTTTATTAGCGAAAAACTAAGGTTCGTTTTAATGGACATTTTAATTACACATGGCCCAATGCTGGTCATGATCGCCGCTATTGTCGGCTTTTTTATGGCTTGGGGTATTGGTGCGAACGACGTAGCGAATGCCATGGGTACTTCGGTTGGTTCAAAAGCACTAACCATTAAGCAAGCGATTATTATCGCGATGGTGTTTGAATTCGCTGGTGCTTACTTAGCCGGTGGTGAAGTAACATCAACTATTCGTAAAGGGATTATCGACCCGTCTTACTTTACTGATATTCCTCATTTACTTGTTTACGGTATGATTTCAGCACTATTAGCTGCGGCAACTTGGTTATTGGTTGCATCAGCACTAGGCTGGCCGGTCTCTACAACGCACTCTATTGTTGGCGCTATTATAGGCTTTGCCGCGATTGGTGTTAGCATGGATACCGTTGTTTGGGGCAAAGTAGGCGGCATTGTTGGTAGCTGGATTGTTACACCACTGCTGTCTGGTGTTATTGCTTTTATCATTTTTAACAGTGCACAAAAACTGATTTTTGATACTGAACAACCACTTCGCCAAGCTAAGCGTTGGGTACCGTTATACATGTTCTTAGCGGGCTTCGTATTATCGCTAGTAACGATTAAAAAAGGTTTGAAGCACATTGGTTTAGACGTAGGTACTGTTGAAGGTTATGTCTACGCAGTTGCCGTTGCGGCAATCGTTGCAATAGTGGGTAAATTCTTTATCGCACGTATCAAGTTTGATGAAACGGCTGACAAGCAAAGCCACTACGTTAACGTTGAAAAAGTGTTTGCGGTATTAATGGTTATTACTGCTTGTTGTATGGCATTTGCCCATGGTTCAAACGATGTTGCTAACGCTATTGGCCCATTAGCGGCTGTTGTTAGTATTGTTGGCAATGAAGGTCAAATCGTTAAGAAAGCTGCACTAGAGTGGTGGATTCTACCTTTAGGTGGCTTAGGTATTGTTGCCGGCCTTGCGATTTTCGGTCATCGCGTTATCGCAACTATCGGTAAAGGTATTACTCACTTAACACCAAGCCGTGGTTTCGCTGCTGAATTAGCGGCGGCATGTACGGTAGTTATCGCTTCAGGTACTGGCTTACCAATTTCAACAACGCAAACATTAGTTGGTGCTGTATTAGGTGTTGGTATGGCGCGTGGTATCGCAGCAATTAATTTAGGTGTGGTACGCAATATTGTTGTGTCTTGGGTTATTACCCTACCAGTAGGTGCTGGTTTATCAATTGTGTTCTTCTGGATTTTATCTAGCTCGCTAGGCTAAAACCAAACACAAACACACCCATTCAAAAACCGCTTGGTGAGTTAGCTTGCTAAGCGGTTTTTTTGTGCCTGAAATAAGGCGCTCTTACCTAATATAAGGAAAATAAGAAAAACAAGAAAACAGAAAACAATAAATTAAAAAATTTAAATTATTTTCAAACTTTTTATATGCTTGCCACTACCTTATTAAATAACAACGCCAAACTATCGCAGGAAGATAAGTGTTCGAACGAAGCGATGAGTCGCTCATCAAGCAAGCACTCAAAGGGAAAAAGTCTGCGTGGGTGAGTTTAGTAAAACGCTACGAAAGTGGCATTTATAACTACGCCTACCGCATGGTCAATCATCCAGATGATGCTATGGATTTAATGCAGGATATATTCATTGCGGTTTACCGTAATTTAAGTACGTTTCGCGGCGACAGCCCATTTAAAGGCTGGTTGTTTAAAATCGCCCACTACCGTTGCATTGAATATTATCGAAAGAAAAGGCCACTGCAGTCGATAGATGATGTGCCTGAGCAAGTAGATGAAAGCCAAGATGCTTGTTTAGATACTGGGCTTACTCAGGGACAGCAGAGCCAAGCATTGCATCAAGCGATGCAACGTTTGGCATTTAATCAAAAAATTATGGTGGAAATGAAGTTTTTTCAACAATTCACCTTTGAGGAAATTGCACAGCAACTGGGCATATCAACCAATACCGCCAAGTCTCGACTGTACAGTGCCCTTGATAAACTGAAAGATTATTTGGAGGTGGAAGATGTCGCCGCATGATAAATCTGATCAATTCGAAGATAAGCAATTTGAAAAGTGGCTCGACAAGCAACTGTCGCCCGAGCAAGCTGCCGAATTTGAGAATAATCACGCACATGAGAGCGCAATGAAACAGCATATTGCAACGGCTAAATACGTGGAATATTTAGCCAGTCAGGAAGCGCCAAAAAAGGTTCCTAACTGGGATCGCACGGCAGTGATGGACATGGATAATCAACATACTAGTCACAAATGGTGGCAGTGGAGTGGTTTACCCGCGTTATCAATGGCATTTTCTTGTTTTGCCATGGCTTTAGTATTGTTCAATGTGCAATTCACAGTCAGTGACCAAGGTATGTTATTGACCTTTGGTAAGTCGGAGGTTGACCCCGAGGTGATTGAAAGCCAAGTTACCGAGCGCGTTAATCAGCTAGTTGACGACAAGCTGAATCAATACCAGCAAAGTCAACAGCTCGCCTTAGCCAACTTCACCAATGAATTGAGCGATAAACAGCAGCAGAGTAACTTGCAACTTGCTAGCTATATTCTTGAAACCTCAAGGCAAGAGCGAAAAGAAGATATTAGCGACTTTATTCAGTTTGTTAACGCCCAGCGTAATGATGATGCGCTAGATCAGCGTATACGTTTTCAACAACTTGAAGATGCCTTGTTACAGCAAAGCACCTTTATCAATCAAACAACCACGATGCAGCCTGCTAACTGGGCTAATTAAGCGAGGAAAATTACGATGAAAAAATTAGCAATGTTAGTGTCGAGTGCCTTAACGGCAAACCTTGCCACCGCCGCAGACGTCAATTATGAGCAGCTCCACAAGCAGCTTGATATTATGAGTAATATTATTGAATCGTCGATCACTACTGGCAAAGCAAAACAATCGATTAAATTATCCGGTATTGAAAGTACCTATCTACAAAAACAAGGTGTGATGTTTACTGTTAGGTCCAAGAGCAGCAGAGGAAGTTGGGGAAGTTATAACTTCCAAGTTTCGGTACCTCCTGTGCCGCCAGCACCACCAATTACGCTTTTATCGCCAGATCAAATTGCTGATATTGAAGCCACTGTTGCCGAAGTGGCTGACGAGTACCCCAATATAGATGTTGAAAGGGAAGTGGCAAAAGCTATGGAGACTGCTTCACGTGCATATGAGCGAGTCATTGAAATTCATCGTGATGAGCGTGAGGTGTATCGCGACTTGCGTGAAGAAGAGCGCGATATAGTTTACGAGTTAAGGGATGTAGAGCGTGAAAACCGTGACGTAGAATTTCAAATTCGCCGTGCTGACAAAGAACAGAAAGCTGAGCTAAAAGAAAAGCAAAAGCAATTAGAGAAACAGAAGAAAGCTCTTCTAGAAAGTAAGCAAGCGCTCGCCAAGCGCGGTCAAGAATTTCGCGTAAAGCAAGCGGAATCTGCTAAGAAGTCTGAACAGGCACGCCAAAGCTACTTTGCCCAGCTGAGCGGTGAAATTGCCGAAGCGTTATGTCTGTATGGTAATGGCCTTAAAGCATTACCAAAAGGGGAGTATGTCACTGTGGTATTAAAGTCAGGTGGCGATAGAGTAGGCCGACACTATCAAGATAAAATTCACGTGTTCAGCAAACGAGATATTAATGGCTGTGCTACCGATAAAATTAGCACCGCACAATTACTGAAAAAAAGTAGCGCGTATCAGTTTTAAGTGAATTTAACCTTATGTAGGACGAAACATTTAGAACGGTACATATGGAACGAAACAATCGAAAGCAAAAAGGCTACGCAAATGCGTGGCCTTTTTTATGAATTTCTTTATGAGCTTTTGATAAATATATCTGCTGCGCTAGTACCGCTGGGGAAAGCAGGTTTTAAATGAATTAGTTTTAAAAACGTGCTTTTTTTACGTTACAGGTTTCATTTGATGGCTTGTTCAGCGCCATAACCCCTTCCTCGTTCACTGAATAACTAGGTGAACTCTGGGTAAATTTAGCAATAAATTGCTGTAATTTGTCATTCAACACGGTTGCTAATGCAAAAAAGTCGTTGGTTTTTTGCGGCTTTGATTTTGCCACTTGGCTATCAGCGATATATTGCTGGTCTAGCGGAATGCGAACAAGTGGTTTATCGAACATTTGAGCAAACACTTCACGTTGAAACAGCGTTGATGATTCTACACCGCGCAGCGCGTCGAAATGCTTGTTGGCAGAAATAACAGGGGCAGTAGTTATCGACACTTTTTTGATAACGAAATATTTCACTTCTTCTTTGTCACTGATGGTTGGAGCGGCATGTGAAACAGCAAAACATAAACCGACTGTACTTAACGCAATTGCGCTGGTAATTCCTTTAAGTTTGTTGTTCATCGTCTCATCCTCTAACCCAATGTTAAAAAGATTTTATTGTGTTAATAACTCTGTAACGTAATAACTTTGTCACTTAATACATTAGGCAGTAAAAAATACCCGCGTATGTAACTAAATTGCACCATTTTACTATAAATTGTTACGACTGATTGCGCGAGCCTTATGGGATGAACGGCAATGTTGTTGAGATAAGCAGCGAACTTAAATTTTATATTAACAGTCAGTTAACGTTATAGGGTTAACTGCTACTAAAAACTTACTCATTAGAGAGCCGACTAGCACGAAAAACTCTCGGGCAATGCTTTGACGTATTAACCCGTTATTAGTTCAACCCAGTTACCTACCGGCGTAAAAAACTCTAAAACAACAGACTGTTTGCCAAAAAAGTTATTTCTATGACAAATAGTTTTTCGGGGCTATTGCGATTAGCTCTATTTCTGCTTGTTGTATGGCTTTGTTGGAAGGCTTTACAAGGTGAATTTGAAAGTTGAATTTGCAAAGTGAACTTAAAAACTAGCCTGACTAAATTGTTAGTCAGCACAAAGTTGTTGCTAGCCAATATGAAAATGCCGAGCAACTGCTCGGCATTTTTTATGCGTTTAATCTCACAAGCTACTTTGTATAGCCTTGTCTAACTCACTATTTGTTTTACCTTGTAGCCTAGTGAGTCAGCGATATAACTAGGCTGACTTATGAACTTGGCGGTAGTGATGTAGCAATGGTTCAGTATATCCTGAAGGTTGTACATCACCTTTAAACACTAAATCACATGCCGCTTTAAAGGCGATGCTGTTATCAAAGTTATCCGCCATGGCAACATAAAGTGGATCTGCTTGGTTTTGCTGATCAACCACTTTCGCCATTTTCTGCATACTGGCCATGACTTGTGCTTCAGTACAGATATCGTGTTTTAACCAGTTGGCAATATGTTGGCTAGAAATACGTAGTGTTGCTCTGTCTTCCATCAGACCGACATCGTTGATATCTGGTACTTTTGAACAACCAACACCTTGATCAATCCAGCGAACTACATAACCTAAAATACCTTGCGCGTTGTTATCTAATTCTTGGGTGATCTCTGCTTCACTCCAGTCAGTTGATTCCGCTAGTGGAATTTTCAAGATATCGTCAATGCTCGCTGGTGTGCGTGATTTTAGTGTTTGCTGTAGGTCAGCAACACTAATTTCATGGTAGTGCAGCGCGTGAATGGTTGCTGCTGTTGGCGATGGTACCCAAGCGGTATTTGCGCCCGATTGCACATGGCCAATTTTAGCTTCATACATATCTTTCATGTTATCTGGTACAGGCCACATACCTTTACCAATTTGCGCTTTACCACTTAAGCCACAGCTTAAGCCAACATCTACGTTGTTTTGCTCGTAAGCGCCTATCCACTGGGTTAGCTTGATATCATTTTTACGGGTCATTGGCCCTGCCAACATCGAGGTATGAATTTCGTCACCCGTTCGGTCAAGGAAGCCGGTATTGATAAACACGACACGTGATTTCGCTTGGTAAATACAGTTTTTCAAATTCAAACTGGTGCGGCGCTCTTCATCCATAATACCCATTTTGATGGTATTGGCTGGTAATGACAGCATCGCTTCCACACGGCCAAATAGCTCATTAGCAAACGCTACTTCTTCGCTGCCATGCATTTTGGGTTTTACGATATAGATAGAGCCTTGCTGACTGTTTTGACCCGCAAATTCACCTTGAACATCTAGACTTGCAATCAAGCTGGTAACAATTGCGTCCAAAATGCCTTCTGGTACTTCTTGGCCGTCTTTATCCAAAATGGCGTTGTTCGTCATCAAGTGACCAACGTTGCGCACGAACATAACGCTGCGGGCTTTCACCGATAATGGTTCGCCGTTGGCACCAACAAATTGTTTGTCTTGGTTCATGCGGCGAGTAGTGGTTTTACCGCCTTTTGAGATTTCTTCGGTTAAATCACCTTTAATCAAGCCTAACCAGTTGCTGTAAGCCAGCACTTTATCGGCGGCATCAACGGCGGCAACCGAGTCTTCACAATCCATAATGGTGGTTAATGCTGACTCGAGCAAAATGTCTGATAGTTGTGCTTGGTCTTGCTGTGAAATTGGACTTGATTGATCAAAACAAAGCTCAATCAGAAGTTGATTGTGTTTGAATAGGTAGCTGTGGAAGCTATCAGAATGCTGTGCTTGGCCAATAAATGCGCTAGCTGTTTGCAGCTGAGTTTGACTGCCATCGGCTAACGTCACTACGACCTGCTCACCGTCAACTTGGTATTGTTTGGCATCAGCATGGCTACCTGATACTAATGGTAAGTGCTTATCTAAAAAGTCTTTAGCAAACGCGATAACTTTTGCGCCGCGTACCGGGTCGTAGCCTTTTACTTGATTCTCTTCTGCAGGAATAAGGTCGGAACCATAAAGCGCATCGTATAAGCTGCCCCAGCGTGCGTTTACTGCGTTTAGCGCAAAGCGCGCATTCATAATAGGTACAACGAGTTGTGGACCCGCCATCGTTGCGAGCTCTGCGTCAACATTTTCTGTATCGACGCTGAAGTCTTCAACAACTGGCTCGATGTAGCCAATATCCGTTAGAAACGCTTTGTAGTCAGCAAAGGTCTCAGCGCTGTAGGTATTTTCTTGATGCCACTGGTCAATTTGTGACTGCAGCGCATCACGTTTTTCTAGCAGCTGTTTATTCTTTGGTGCTAGGTCGTGGATAACGTCGGCAGCTTGTTGCCAAAATTGCTCTGCGTTGTATTCGGTTAACGGTAATACTTGTTGTTCGATGAATTGGTTAAGCTCTTTTGAAACTTGTAAACCAAATTGGGAAATTCGTTCACTCATGGCGGTAACATCACTTCTATTTATTGATGATTATAAAATCTATTCACTCAAGGTTATAATCGCAAGGGGTTAAATATAAATGTACGAAATATAATCTTGCTATTTTAACTGAGTAAATACTTAAAAGTTATTCATTACAATGACTTAAGCTTGTTGTAGTTTCTTTTATAACTTTTATTTTTGATTATTATCTTTGGTATTCTAGTTAATTATATTTAGCTTGCTAAATTTGGTGTTATTTCTGCTAGTCATACTATTTATTAGTGAAAGCGCGAGCTTACTTAATGATCTTGCTGCGCTTTCATTACTACTTAGTCAACTGCTAGCATCAGCAGTCTGCCGCTGCTTCCATGACCAGTCCACGGAACCAAATATGGCTAGCATCATGGTGCAGCAGTGGACTCCAAATCATCTTCAGCTCAATGTCTGGAATATCAAATGGTGGTTTTACGATAGTAAAGTTAGCGTCGTCTTTGTGCAGCAGTGCAGCCTTCGTTGGTAAAGTGGCAATTAAATCGTCTTCATACGCCAATTGCATCGCAACGTGATAGTTACGTGTGAATACTTTGATATCACGTTTTTTACCTAGGCGTGCTAACGCTTCATCTACCCAGCCTAGCTTTTGTACGTCTTTAGGGTCCATACCAACACCAACACCAAAGCCTGTTTTCGACACCCAAACATGCTTTGAAGCTAAGTAACTGTTAAGGTTGAATTTAGTGACCACTTCGTTGTCAGCGCTCAGTAAACAAGAGAAGCTATCACGCCACACGGTTTTTTGATGGAAGGATTGTGGCAACTCGTCAAAACGGTTGATCGCCATATCAATTTTGCCAGCTTCCACGTCGTGGAAATTAACGTCACTCGGCGTCATGATATCCATAGTGACATTTGGTGCGATTTTATTTATTTTTTTCAAAAGCTTAGGAAGTAAAGTTGAAGCGGCGTAATCGCTCGCCATGATACGAAACACACGTTGACTGTGCTCTTGATTAAAATCTTCTTCACCTTGCAGCGCTTCTTCTAATTCCAACAGAATTTTTCGGATAACTGGCGACAATGAGCGAGCGCGTTCGGTTGGCACCATACCATCAGATGTTCTCACTAAGATCGGATCGTTAAACAGGTTGCGCAAACGCTTTAAACCATTACTCATGGCAGGTTGAGTTATATTTAGCTGACTCGCTGCTCGTGTTACGTTTTTCTCGCGCAACAGAACATCTAAGTAGATAAGTAAATTTAGATCTATTTTAGAAATATTCACCAAATATATCCTTTTGGGGTTTGTTATTTCTACTGAATATATTTGTCTTGTTTTCGTTTGTAAACACCTGAATGAAATCTAGTGCTATTCTTTTATGGTATGCCTTAGATTGATCTAATCATTCTTTTAATAAATCATGTGAATGATAGTGATAAAATGTATAAATTATGATGATTGGTTGTTGGTGGCATAGGATGGTTAGCAAGCGTTAAGAACAACAATTAACGCAGTAAAGAATTTAACAGACAGAAGAGAAGGGTATACCTATGTCTAGCTACAATGAAAACATCGAGCAATTAGCAAGCTTAAAAGCAACTCAAAACCAAGGTTGGGATGCTATTAGCCCTGAGTATGCAGCGCGTATGCGTTTACAAAACCAATTCAAAACCGGTTTAGACATTGCGAAATACACTGCGTCGATCATGCGCAAAGATATGGAAGCATATGACAAAGACCCTAGCCAGTACACTCAATCATTAGGTTGTTGGCACGGTTTCATCGGTCAGCAAAAAATGATTTCGATTAAAAAGCACTTCGAAAACACTGACCGTCGCTACCTATACCTCTCTGGTTGGATGGTTGCAGCACTTCGCTCAGACTTCGGCCCATTACCTGATCAGTCAATGCATGAGAAAACTTCTGTAGCTGGTCTTATCGAAGAGCTTTACACCTTCTTACGCCAAGCAGATGCGCGTGAGTTAGGTGGTTTATTCCGCGAATTAGATGGTGCTCGTGAAGCAGGTGACAGCGCTAAAGCTGCTGAAATCCAAGACAAGATCGACAACCATGTAACCCATGTTGTGCCAATTATCGCTGATATCGATGCAGGTTTTGGTAACGCTGAAGCAACTTACTTACTTGCTAAGCGTATGATTGAAGCAGGTGCTTGTTGTATCCAAATCGAAAACCAAGTGTCTGACGAGAAGCAATGTGGTCACCAAGACGGTAAAGTTACGGTGCCACACGAAGACTTCTTAGCAAAAATCCGCGCAGTTCGTTACGCATTCTTAGAACTTGGTGTTGACGACGGTGTTATTGTTGCTCGTACTGACTCTTTAGGTGCTGGCCTAACTAAGCAAATCGCTTACACAACTGAGCCAGGCGATTTAGGTGACCAATACAATTCATTCCTTGACTGTGAAGAAGTTGATGTAGCAAACATGGCGAACGGTGATGTTGTTATCAACCGTGGCGGCAAGCTACTTCGTCCTAAGCGTTTACCAAGTAACTTATTCCAATTCCGTCAAGGTACTGGTGAAGACCGTTGTGTACTGGACTGTATTACTTCATTACAAAACGGTGCTGACTTACTTTGGATTGAAACTGAGAAGCCACACGTTGGTCAAATCGGTGGCATGGTTAACCGCATCCGTGAAGTTGTGCCTAATGCGAAACTTGTTTACAACAACTCGCCTTCATTCAACTGGACATTAAACTTCCGTCAGCAAGTATTCGATGCTTGGTCTGAAGAAGGTAAAGATGTATCAGGTTACGAGCGTGCTAACTTAATGAGCGCTGAGTATGACGATAGCGAATTATCAGCGGCAGCTGATGAGAAAATCCGTACCTTCCAAGCTGATGCAGCACGTGAAGCGGGTATTTTCCATCACCTAATCACACTTCCTACTTACCATACTGCGGCGTTATCAACTGATAACTTAGCGAAAGAGTACTTCGGTGAGCAAGGTATGCTAGGTTACGTGAAAGGTGTACAGCGTAAAGAAATCCGCCAAGGTATCGCGTGTGTTAAACACCAAAACATGGCAGGTTCTGATATCGGTGATGATCACAAAGAATACTTCGCTGGTGAAGCTGCATTAAAAGCTGGTGGTAAAGACAACACCATGAACCAGTTCTAATCTAGAACTTAGAAGAAATAAGCTCAGCATGTTCAACACGCTGAGCCTAACAATCAGTTAAGTAGTCAAAGAAGCCGCTAGCTCCCAACCGCTAAGTGGCTTCTTTTTATTTGTGTAATTAAATAAATGTATTATTTAATTACACTAAGTTTATTACTTGCTCAATGTCTATTACTTGTTTAGGTAGGCAAGCATAGTATCAACATCACTCACTTCAAATGGGTCAGTAGGGCAGTTATCCATTTTGCCTGGCTCAACAAACATTTGTTTGATTTCGCCATCAACCACATGCATTGAATAACGCCACGAGCGATCACCAAAGCCTAGGTTTTCTTTCTTCACTAACATACCCATTAAACGAGTAAAATCACCGTTACCGTCAGGTAACATTTTGACTTTATCTGCGCCTAAACGCTGTGCCCATTGGTACATGGTAAAGGCATCGTTAACGCTTAAGCAGTAAACATCATCAACGCCTAATGCTTGCAGCTTGTCAAAGTTAGCTTCGTAACCTGGTAAGTGAGTGCTCGAGCACGTTGGAGTGAATGCACCTGGCAGTGAAAAAATAACAACGTTTTTACCGGCAAAAATATCGTCAGTAGTAACATCTTGCCAGCGGAATGGGTTTTCGCCACCAACGGCCTCGTCGCGAACGCGGGTTTTAAAAGTGACCTGAGGGACTAGATTACTCATTATTTTTATCCTCTTTGAAATTAATGTATGTGTGGTGAATGAAATATACGTGGCTAAGTCTATCTTAACCATAGGAGAAAAGTCATATCTTGCAATAACCTAATGCTATATGTTTAGTTCTTTTAAGAATGTGATTAATTGACCAGTTAATCAGGAAATAGTGGTAAAGTTACTGCGATTAATTGTCATTTGATAATTGGCGAGAGCCTATCGCTAAGGACACGCTATTTGTCAACAGTTACCAACTACACTAATACACGTGGTTACTCATCCGATAGGGATTAACGATGAAGTTAAAAAACAAACTTATCATTACCTTCTTACTTATAGCAATACTACCGTCACTGATTATAGGTATTACTTCTACTTACGTCGCTAGCCAGTCAATTGAACAACAAGCGTTTGCTCAGCTAACTGCCGTTAGAGATATCAAAACCGCTCAAGTCACTAGCTATTTCAATGAACGTAAGGGGGATATTGAAGTACTGGCACGAAGTGTCAGTAAGTTATTATCGTCTTCCCAATTAACCTTGGCGGAAGCCGCGCATCAGCATCACGATTACTTTTCAGGCTTCATTCAATCTTATGGCTATTACGACTTTTTTCTTGTCGATAAAAATGGTGATGTGTTTTATAGCGTCACTAAAGAGGCTGACTATCAATCTAATTTGCTCTCTGGGCCTTATGCTAGTTCAGGTCTAGGAAAGACATTTAATAAGAGCATAAATCACCAAGCATTCGCGATGGAAGATTTTAGCCGCTATGCCCCTAGTAATAATGAACCAGCCAGCTTTATTAGCTTAGCAGTTCAAATTAACGGCGAATCGGTTGTCATTGCCTTGCAGCTGTCAATCGACAGTATTAACCAAATTATGCAACAACGCTCTGGTATGGGGGAGACTGGGGAAACTTATCTAGTGGGCAGTGATCTTCTGATGCGCTCAGACTCCTACCTAGATCCACAAGGGCATTCGGTGATAGCTTCTTTTGCTGGAAATGTCAGTAATAACGGCGTTGATACCAAAGCCGCTAAACTTGCCATTGCTGGTAATAGTGGCACACAAGAGATTATTGATTACAACGGTAATCCGGTGCTTTCTGCATATACACCACTTGATATTCACGGTATTCGTTGGGCGCTACTTTCTGAAATAGATGTGGCTGAGGCATTTGCAGCAATAGACGAGCTTTATTTTACTATCTCATTGGTGATTTTGGTCTGTGTGCTAGTGGTGATCGCTACCGCAATTTATGTGGCAAAAACGGTGACGAAACCATTAGGAGGAGAGCCAAATGATATGGTCGATATTGCCAACACCATAGCAGATGGCGATTTAACGATTGAATTTGAGCAAGGTGATTCTGCAAGCGGTGTTTATTTGGCAATGAATAAAATGTCTCTGCGTTTACAGGCTATGATCAGCGAGATCGTTGATGATAGTAATAGTTTGGCAAGCTCTTCTGAGGAGTGCAGCGTTGCCAGCTTGCAAGCATCAAATAACCTTGCTGAGCAACAAAAGAAAATTGAGCAGTTAGCAACCGCTATTCAGCAAATGTCAGCGAGTATTAGTGAAGTTGCTAACAATGCGTCACAAGTGGCGACATCGGTGCACAATGCTCAGCAGCAGTCGGGTAACTCAAATCAACAGTTACAACATACCATTACAGACATTAACCAGTTAGATCAGGAAATTGGTGAAGCTCACAATGTTATTCTTGCCTTAGAGCAGGAGTCTCATAATATCAGTGCGGTACTAGAAGTTATTCGTGGTATAGCAGAGCAAACTAACTTGTTGGCTTTGAATGCTGCGATAGAGGCTGCGCGGGCGGGAGAGCAAGGTCGTGGCTTTGCTGTTGTTGCTGATGAAGTACGTACCCTGGCCGAGAAAACGCAAGAGTCGACCAAAAGCATTGAAGAGATGATCAGTAATCTACAATCATCTTCACAGCAGGCGGTAAAAGTGATGGCGACAAGCCATACAACTGCTGACAACACGCTCAATAATGCGAACTTAACGGGCGAAGCGATTAATACTATTCATCAAGAAATTGACAATATTTTGCAGATGTCGGAACTAATCGCCAGCGCTGTTGAGCAACAGGCTGGCGTTTGTGAAGAGATTAACCAGAATATAACGGTGATTAATGACGTTGCTTATGAAAACTCGGCAAGTGCTAATCAAGTCACCGCGGCTAGCCAGAGTATTAGCGAAGTAGCAGCACAGCTAAATCAATTAAGTTTACAGTTTAAAGTTTAGCTCTTAGTTCTTAACTCTTAGCTCTTGGCTCTTAACTGCTAGCTCTTAGACAAGCGCGATTTAGTTTCTATTAAAGCTTAGATATACAAACATATATAATGAAAAAAGCCTAACTCAGAGTGAGTTAGGCTTTTTAAGGTTTGAAGAAAGCCGCTAACTTTCGCTTTCATTAGAAACTGTATACTAAGGTAATAGCGGTTTCTGTATCTGTTTTGTCTTTACCTTCGTCAACTTCAGTGTTGTGGTCGACAATAAACGAAAACTTCATGGCTAATGTTTCAATCAGTTTGGTAGTGATTGAAGTTTCAGCGCGGTAGACATTGTTTTCATCGCTGCCAAAGGCCTGTGAAGCACGTAAAATTTGCTTAAACTCTACATGTTCATTAATGCTACGTGTGTATAAGGCTTGAGCCTGTACAATAAAGGCATCTTCATTCTCAGCTGCTTGTGTGTCTGTTACTCTTAAGCGATCGCGCTTAAAACCTGGACCAATATCGGCAAACAATGAAGACTTCTCTGTTTCATACCACTTTTTACCCCAACCAGCAGAGACTGTTGCCTGGTAATCAAAGCTACTGAAGCGATCGTCAATATAACCAACACTGCCGTACATGTAGTTTTTACCGTCGGCCTCCATTGCGTAATTGGTTTGTGCGTTGATGTTCAGCTTTTGATCACTCGTTTCAAAGTCTTCATCGGGGTTGCCCTGATCATCAACTACATCAACTTCTGTCTTACGATATAAAAGATTAGCTTTTAGTAAGCTTGTCCATTTGTCGTATTTGTGCTCGAAGTCAAATGCGGTTTTAATATCGCCACTTTTACTGTTACCGGTTTTAAATAAAAAACCTAATTCAGCAGACGCTTTGTATTCATGTTCAGGGGCTTTAGGTTGCTCTTGTGCGCATGTAGCAGCGGAAAATCCAACACTGCACAATGCAATCGCAACTAAGTTATTTCTCATTTTCGTTCTCTTTGTTCATATGTAAGGATACTTGAGGGTACGGAATCTCAATCTCTGCTTTATCTAAAGCAACTTTGATATTCTCCATCAAGTCAAAATAAGTTGGCCAGTAATCGGCTGATTTTACCCAAGGGCGCACTACAATGTTCACCGCGCTATCGGCAAGCTCGGATACACCAATGGTCACAGCTGGGTCTTTAAGTACGCGTTCATCGGCAGCTACTACATCTGCCATTACTTGTCGTGCCTCAGCTAAATTTGCGTCGTAGCTTACACCAATCACTAGATCAATTCGACGTGTCGGTTTTGTTGAATAGTTAGTAATAGTACCGCTGGTAATCGCACCGTTAGGGATGATCACGGTTTTGTTGTCACCGGTTCTTAATTTGGTGGAGAAAATCAGTATTTCCTCAACAATGCCTGCAACGCCGCCCACTTCAACAAAATCACCTGCTTTAAATGGTCTAAAGCTAATCAACAATACACCTGATGCGAAATTTGATAATGAACCTTGCAACGCTAGACCCACTGCTAAACCGGCAGCACCGACAATAGCAACAAGTGATGAAGTATTAAAACCTAGGTGTGAAATGGCGATGATAAAGACAATCGCGATGCCGATGCCATAAACAAGGCTAGCAACAAACGAAATAACCGCTTGGTCAACCGATTTATGTTCAAGGATTTTACTAACCCCTTTGCTCACAAGGCGGGCAACGAGTTTACCGACGATTAGAATGATGATGGCAACAACGAGTTTAATGCCAAAACTGATCATTAGTTCTTGATTATTAGTGATCCAGTTAGTGATACTTTCCATAACTTTGCTCCATTTTTATTATTGGTGAATTATATCCAAGTATTACTGCCAAACCCATGATAATAGTCTGGTTTGTAAAAGGGTAGTATAAAAAGCGAGCTAGTAGATAGGTTGTCGATTAAAACATGCGATTTCTATTAGAAAAAGTGCCAGTTATGCGTGGTGGAGGTGTTTGAATTGATGTCGACCTTCAAATTATTCAAACAAAAATGCCACCGATATAGGTGGCATTTGCAATAAAGCTAATGAGATTAACTTTGGGTAAACGCTAGATTACGCAATTGATGCTTGATAGATACTTTCAATACCTTGATCTAATTGCTTTGTGAAATCTTCGTCTGAATGCTTGGCGCTTAAACCTTCTGTTAATGCACGAGAGAAGCTAGCGATCATGCCTGCATTTTCGCTCACTTTTTGGTTTGCTTCTTCGCGAGAGTAACCACCACTTAAGGCAACAACTTTAACAACGTTTTTGTGGGCAACACAGTCAGCGTAGAAGTTAGCCGCTGAAGGTAGGGTGAGTTTTAACATCACAAGCTCATCATCCGCTAGTGCATTTAGATGCTTGATTAGCTCATCACGCAATAGCGCTTCCGCTTCCGCTTTTTGTGGGCTGTTAATATCAACTTCTGGTTCGATAATTGGTACTAAACCTTTCGCGATAATTTGCTTAGCAACGGCAAATTGCTGTTCAACAATAGCAGCGATGCCATCAGCGTTAGCCATTTTGATCACAGAGCGCATTTTCGTACCGAAAACATTTTGTGCAACAGCTTTGTCTAATAGCGCATCAAGCTCTGGCATTGGTTTCATCACTTGCACGTCTTGTGCTTCGTCAGCCAAACCTTTATCAACTTTCAAAAATGGCACAACGTTTTTTTCTTGCCATAAATATTGAGCACTAGGCATACCTTCGATGCTACGGTCTAGGGTATTTTCAAATAAAATCGCACCTAACACACGCTCACCGGTGAATGCTGAATTAGTGATGATACGAGTGCGCATTTGGTGCACCATATCAAACATTTGCTCATCATTGCTGTACTCGTTTTCTTCAACACCATAAAGCTTCAACGCTTTTGGCGTGCTACCACCACTTTGGTCAAGTGCGGCAATAAAACCTGACTGAGAGTTTACTTTAGTTAACATAGCGTTTTGTTCGGCTGAACGCTTAATTTCAGACATGGGTTGTGCTCCGTATTAATTGTATGTCGTGTAGTGGCGGTGTTCGCTCTTATTATCTTTAAAATCTGTGTTCGTTAATTTTGATTAACTTATTGTCTACTTTAAACTGCCAGCGGCTCTGCCCTAAAGCGCATTGTTTCTATAGCGCATTTTCTCTATAGCGGCATTGCCGCTAGCATCAATAGTGTTTCGGCGAAGAAGGCTTGAGCCCAAATTAACTCTTCGCGCGCTCTTCTAATATGGCAACAGCAGGTAATTTCTTCCCTTCAAGGAATTCTAAAAATGCGCCGCCACCTGTAGAAATATAGGATACTTTGTCTGCAATATTATACTTATCAACTGCCGCTAGTGTGTCGCCACCACCAGCAATTGAGAATGCATCACTTTCTGCAATCGCATTGGCAATAGTTTTAGTGCCTTCACCGAACTGGTCAAATTCAAATACACCAACAGGGCCATTCCAGACAATCGTGCCTGCTGACTTTAATAGTTCTGCTAACGCTGTTGCTGAATCAGGGCCAATATCGAAGATCATATCAGTATCAGCGACATCCGTAACCGATTTTAATGTTGCTTTTGCAGTTTCTGAGAACTCGCTGCCAACAACCACGTCAGTTGGTACTGGAATATCACCATTATTCGCTTGAGCGTCTGCGGTTAAGCGTTTAGCTTCATCAATCAAATCATTCTCAACCAGTGATTTACCCACTTGGTGACCAGCAGCTGCAATAAAGGTATTAGCAATGCCACCGCCGACAACTAATTGGTCAACAACTTTAGAAAGTGAATCTAATACTGTTAGTTTGGTTGATACTTTTGAACCACCAACAATAGCGACTAGCGGACGGGCAGGGTTGTCTAATGCTTTACCTAGTGCCTCTAATTCACCGGCTAGTAATGGGCCAGCACAAGCAACTGGCGCAAACTTAGCGACACCATGCGTACTGGCTTGAGCGCGGTGTGCTGTGCCAAAAGCATCCATCACATAAACATCACATAATGCTGCTAATTTTTGCGCCAGTGCATCGTCGTTTTTCTTTTCGCCTACATTAAAGCGAATATTTTCAAATACGACTAGCTCACCAGCTTCTACTGCTACGCCATTTAAGTAGTCCTTCACCAGACGAACAGGGCGCTCAAGCGCTGCGGCTAGGTAATCAACAACCGGTTGTAGTGAAAAGGTTTCATCGTATTCGCCTTCAGTTGGGCGACCTAAGTGAGACATCACCATCACCTTCGCACCAGCATCTAGCGCCAGTTTTAATGTTGGCAGGGCAGCTTTAAGACGGGCATCAGAAGTAATCTTGCCGTTCTTGACTGGTACATTGAGATCTTCACGAATAAGTACGCGTTGATCTTTCAGCGATAATTCACTCATTTTGATGACTGACATAATAAGCTCCAGCTTTGTGTTTATCTTGTTGCTATATAAGTTGTTATATTTATCGGTTAATTTTATTTTATAAATTTTGCCATTTCACTGGCGGTATCGAGCATGCGGTTAGCAAAGCCCCACTCGTTGTCACACCAAACGAGCATTTTTACTAAGCGCTTATGGCTGACACGAGTTTGCGTACCATCGACAATGCACGAGTGTGGATCGTGATTAAAATCAACGGAAACGAGTGGCTCTTCGGTATAACCCAAAATGCCAGCTAAGCCATTTTGCTGCGCTGCCATAATTGCTTGGTTGATATCGTCAATACTGACGTCGCTGTTAACCGTGACGCTCAAATCCATCGCGGTAACATTGATGGTTGGTACTCGCACGGCAATCGCTTCAAAGCGACCTTTTAGCTCTGGCAGAATACGCTCAATACCTAAGGCTAACTTAGTATCCACTGGAATTATCGACTGGCTGGCGGCACGCGTTCGACGCAAGTCACTGTGATAAGCGTCAATCACCTGCTGATCATGCATTGATGAGTGGATGGTAGTAATAGCACCACTTTCAACGCCAAACTTGTCATCCAGCACTTTAATCACGGGCACAATACAATTTGTGGTGCACGAACCATTGGATACGACATTATCAGCAGCAGTTAATTGCTGATGGTTAATGCCATAGATAATGGTTTGATCGATATCGTGGCTAGCTGGGTGTGAGTAAAGTACCTTTTTGGCACCTTGCGCAATATGCTGTTGGCCATCAGCTTGGCTAGCAAATTTGCCTGTACAATCTAACACAATATCCACTTGCTCTTTTTGCCATGGCAACTTGTCTAAGTCAGCTTCATGGCTAATGGCAACTTTGCTACCTGCAACAATTAAATTGTCTTGCTCATAATTGACGGCAAACGGGAAGCGGCCATGAGTGGTGTCGTATTTAAATAGATGGGCAATGCCTTTGGCATCGGCTAGTTCATTGATGGCAACGAGATTAAGTTGTAATTGGCGGCCTGTTTCAAACAAGGCGCGTGCGACGCTTCGGCCAATGCGGCCAAAACCATTAATCGCAATATTAATTGGCATAGTTAACAGGTATACCTTAAGAGCGTAATGCTTTTTTTAAATATCGGCGCTGAACTAGCCAGCGCCTTAGCAAATAATGCCCGATTATAAGCTATTTACGGTTTTAACAACATTCTCAACCGTGAAGCCGAAGTGTTTGAATAAATCACCGCCCGGTGCAGACTCACCGAATGTTGTCATACCAACAACACCACCAGCGAAGCCTACATACTTGTACCAAAAATCTGTGTGTGCTGCTTCAATGGCAACACGTTTAGTCACGGCACTTGGCAATACGCTTTCTTTGTAATCGCTATCTTGTGCATCGAACACATTGGTAGATGGCATAGAAACAACACGAACGCTGTCACCTAACTGCTCAGCAGCAGCCATCGCTAGACCAACTTCAGAGCCAGTCGCAATTAAGATAGCTTCAGGTACGCCAACACTGTCTTTTAAGATGTAACCACCACGCTCGATATCAGCTACTTGTGACGCTGAGCGTGCTAATGCTGGTAAACCTTGGCGAGAGAATACTAATGACGTTGGGCCATCTTGACGAATGACCGCATGCTTCCAAGCAGTCGCAGCTTCGGTAGCATCAGCTGGGCGCCAGGTAACCATGTTTGGTGTCGTACGTAAGTTGGTTAACTGCTCGATAGGTTGGTGCGTTGGTCCATCTTCACCTTGGCCAATTGAGTCATGGGTGTAGACGAAAATATTTTGAATACCCATTAACGCTGACATACGTACTGCGTTACGTGCATATTCCATAAACATCATGAAGGTTGCGCCGTAGTTAATAAAACCACCGTGCAATGAAATACCATTCATAATGCCGCTCATGCCAAATTCACGTACACCGTAAAAAATGTAGTTGCCAGCAGGGTCGTCTTGAATGCCTTTTGAACCAGACCATAAGGTTAAGTTAGAGCCTGCTAAATCAGCAGAGCCACCAATTAATTCAGGTAATAAGGCACCAAAGGCTTCAATAGCATTTTGTGATGCTTTACGCGAAGCAATGTTCTCAGATTTTTCCTGACATTCTTTGATAAATGCATTGGCTTTTTCTTCAAACTCAGCAGGTAGTTCACCTTTTAACACGCGGCGTTCGTACTCCGCTGCTAACTCAGGATGAGCTGCTTGGTAAGCGGCAAATTTGTCATTCCAGCTTGCTTGTGCGCCAGTACCTTTTTCTGTTTGATTCCAAGCATCAGCAATATTTTTTGGAATTTCAAATGGCGCATGTGGCCAGTTTAAGAATTCACGTGCTGCAGCAATTTCATCATCACCTAACGGTGCACCGTGACAGTCGTGGCTACCTGATTTATTTGGTGAACCAAAACCGATAATGGTTTTACAGCAAATCATAGTTGGCTTGCCTGTTTCAGCTTGCGCCGCTTCAATAGCGTTTGCAACGGCTACAGAGTCGTGGCCATCGATATCGCGAATTACATGCCAGCCGTATGACTCGAAACGAGCAGGAATATCTTCAGTGAACCAGCCATCAACATGACCATCAATTGAAATACCGTTGTCATCCCAAAATGCGATTAGCTTGCCTAAACCTAAGGTACCAGCTAATGAACAAGCTTCATGAGAAATACCTTCCATTAAACAGCCATCACCTAAGAAACAGTAAGTGAAGTGATCAACAATGTTATGACCTTCACGGTTAAACTGTGCCGCTAAGGTTTTTTCTGCAATCGCCATACCGACGGCATTTGAGATACCTGCGCCTAATGGGCCTGTAGTTGTTTCAACGCCCGGCGTGTAACCGTATTCAGGGTGACCTGGTGTTTTTGAATGAAGCTGGCGGAAGTTTTCTAGCTCAGACATAGGTAAGTCGTAGCCAGTTAAATGTAGTAGTGAGTAGATTAGCATTGAGCCATGGCCGTTTGACAATACGAAACGGTCACGATCTGCCCAGTTTGGATCAGCTGGGTTATGCTTTAGAAAATCACGCCAGAGAACCTCTGCGATATCTGCCATGCCCATTGGGGCACCTGGATGTCCTGATTTAGCTTTTTGAACGGCATCCATACTTAACGCACGAATTGCATTGGCCAGTTGTTGACGCGATGGCATATATGCTCCTACTTATATATTGAAAATTCGAATTGCTTGAAGTGAGCAGTATTCTCGCTCAGCATCGAGGCTACTGCAAATGAATTTGCGGCAATTCTCATAATTTTTCGAGATAAAATATGATCTGAAACACTACCTCAGATTTTTGACATAAAAGGTGGTATTCATCCGTTTAATTTTTAGTGAATACTTAGCGGGGTATAATACAGCTGATTGCGGTCTAACGGCCTAAATTTGCGAGTAAATTATCGAGAGACCCGAAATGACAAGAATTGCTCAATGATAGTTATCCAGCGCTATGGATTAAGTGATATATTACTTGGCTTTAAGTGATAAGAAGTGATAAGACGCTGAACGAGGAAAGTCATGTCGATAGCAATCGCTATTTCAAATCGCAGTGCGAAAACATTGATAAACGCGCTGAAAAAACATCTACCAGGTGTAGAAGTAAAAAATTGGCATGAGTATCAAGCTCATAGTGACGTTGAGTTTGGCGTTTGCTGGCAACAACCAGCACAACTTTGGAGCCATTTACCTAAACTAAAAGTGGTATCGTCATTGGGCGCCGGTGTAGACGGACTTATTTATGATGATAAGCGGCCGCAGACCCTCAACATTAGCCGAATTGTTGACCCAAGCTTATCTGAGCAGATGGCTGACTTTGTGCTAATGAGCATTCTCAATCATCAGCGCAATATGGCAGCTTATTGGCAAGCTCAACAGGCACGAGACTGGATATTCAAGCGCCGTAAACAAGATAACAAAGTCACCATTTTAGGGGCTGGTGAAATAGGTTTAGTGGTTGCACGTAAACTCCACCTAAACGGCTACCAGGTCAGCACTTGGAGTCAGACACTCAAATCCGCTAACTATATTGCGCAAAGCTTTGTAGGGGAAAACCAGCTTGTTGACAGTGTGAAACGGGCCCACTTTGTCGTGTCTATACTACCGGCGACTAGTCAAACTAATGATCTGATTGATGAGCGCGTTTTCTGTGCAATGCCTAAAGACGGATATTTTATTAACGTTGGCAGAGGTAATGCAGTGGATGAACAAGCGCTTATTAAAGCGTTAGAAGGCAACGTGATTGCAGGTGCTGCGCTTGATGTATTTAAACAAGAACCGTTACCTAGCCATCATCCATTCTGGGACCTGCCTCAATTAACGGTAACCCCTCATGTTTCAGCTATTACGGATCAGCAACAAGTGGTTGAGCAAATAGCTGAAAATTACCAACGTTTTGTTCAAAATAAAGCGCTTATTAATCAAGTCGATGTTAATAAAGGCTATTAATTTTAGCTGCGCAAATAAATGATTGAAATGTCGATTATATTCAGATAAGTTTTTAGGGTTATTAAGTAATAACAATAATAAACAACTTAGTAAGTAGGTTTGCGTATGAATAAACCAACCTCCAAAGGATTTAAGCTTACTACTGTTATTGCTGCTGTTTTTGTCTTGGCAGTGTCGGCAGTGTTAAGTAACTCATCGGTTGCCGATGATATGGACGTCGTAATAGAACAATCAGAATGAGTGGTCGATTGTTAAATTAAAAAGCCCCATTATTTGGGGCTTTTTAATTTATCTATGTCAATAATTTGTCTAATGGAAAATGTTCAATTAGCGGCTAGGTGCTTGAACATTCAAGCGAGGCATCTACTTTTGGCTCACGCTCGCTGCGTTTTAATAAGTAAAAGGCATTAATAGCAACAATAATCACATTTGATACCATGCCTTGTGCTACATCAATATGCGTATAATAAACGCCCATCAACACACACCCAACCAAGGTTGCCAGTCTTAGCATTAATATATCTTTGATAAAAAAAGCACCGATACATAAGGCCAGCCCAATCCAGCTAAGTGCGTCAAAGAATAGTGGGTTCATTAGTGTGTGTTACTCCGTTGGTAAATGTTAATTAAAAGTAGCCACTAAAAGTTGCTCTAGTGGCTTAATTGCGACGCGCATTATCCAGATCGTTTGGTGATAAAACAAACAAATAAAATTGCCTGTGTCGGATTAGAAAAACTAATGTAATTAAGGGGTGATTCTAAATGTATTCACCTTGTAACAAAGTGAAATTAAGTTTTAACTCTATTTGTTTTTAATTACACTGTTTTAACTGGCTTTTATTGGTATTTTAAGTGCCATAGATAAGGGGGTATCAGCGAAGCGTTTACGCCTTTGATGTGCATATAATTGCGTTAATAAAACTAGGTTTACTTGGAAAACTCAATAAACAAGAGAAAAACTTGAAGTGGCGTCTCTGGCAGGAGTCGAACCTGCGACCCTTCGCTTAGGAGGCGAATGCTCTATCCAACTGAGCTACAGAGACTGCTCAGTTGAATTTAAACTGTTTATCAATAGTTTACAATGACTAAAACAGCTCAATAGGGCAGTGATGGCATTCTGTGGTTGCTTTAGGGATCTTGTTTCACGGCGAGATCATTGATTTGAATATTGCCAAGCAAGTTTTGATTAGTGGTTTTTGCGACAGCGCTATCTTGAAATACTTCGCTTACCGTCACCATGTGGTTACTTACATTATACCCTGTGTACATTTTTCCTTGATCGCTTGTGAAACTATTTAAATGTAGCAAGGAAAATTTATCGCCTAACTTAACGCCTTGGCGTTTACCCACATTAACAATAACTTCATTACCTTCAACTCTGACAATTCTTGCCCTTGTTTGCTGGCACATTAGGCTTTCATCAATATCGAGTAAGGCGTCATCAAGTGTGCGATCAAGCATACGGCCGTAGGCGCTTTGCCAAAACGATTGGCCGTTTAGGTCGATCGATTCTCGCTTACCAAAAGTCCAAGGAGCTTTATTCTGGTAATGGCTATCCCATAATAGTTCACCATTATCAGTACTATATATATAGAAGGCGGTATCAAAGTGACGATCGAAATTATCCTCCTGCCAGAACTGCCATTGGTTTAGCACTTCTCCATCAAACGATACGTCGATAACCTCAGTAAAGAGAACAAACTGTGTGTCAAAGCGTTGACCTAACTCAACTGCTAAGTATTTGATTTTTTCTTGGTCAAAGCTACGGTTATAGCGACTAAAAGGGATGCTACTTTTGTTGGCTAGTTTAATATCAATGTAGCGACTTTTCTCACCAAGCTTGTCAGCAAAGCGAGCAACTAATTTCTTGTCTAAATTATAAATTTTGCCAATATTCGCTTGTTCACGATGAAGCAGTTGAGCTTTAGTTACTAGCATCGACTTTTTGAAATCGGCGGCAAAGCATTGCTGCTCTTGTGGAAAGATATCTGCGCGAATCGTTACTTTAAGCATGTCTCCTTGGTAGCTTTCATCGATTAATTCAATTGAATTCACTGTGCCACTAGCGCGAATACTTAGTTCGTCTTGAGTAAGCAAACCGTTGATAACCCGCTGTGCGCTGCTCACTGAGGCGCCGGCAACAAGTAATGCTTTTTTTAATGCGTTTTCCATTGCTTCTGTTCGCGCAGTCTCGCGATCATTATTTAAGATGTATGCACTGCCTTGTGATTCATACCACTGAGCAGAGCTCACAAATGAAATTAATATTGATGTGAATAATGCTAAAATTCGCATAACAAGCAATCCAATTGATTGGTGTCCACAACATCTTGGCATTAAGGTTACGTTTGATCTTGTGAACACTAAATTAATAACTAGCTAACTAATTAGCAGCACCATCAGCTAAGTAAGCGTCATAAAGTAGACGGTTGTGTTAGCCAATAGCTGACAATTAACTATGAGTAAGCATGAACTATGCCTGTTCAACCTATCCTAGTAATAATTATTTATTGTTGGCGCGTTTCCTGCATTATTCAAAGCCAAGAAGTCAACGTTAAACTTGTAGTAATAATTGAGGTGTCTCAATGAAAAATTGGCTATTAGCAGCCTGTATTCCTTTACTGGCCTCGTGCTCAATGAATAGTGAGCAAGATTTTTACAGTGTCAGCCATCAGAAAATGGATGAGATAGACAGTTTTGATCTACCCAAGCATGCCATTAATGATGTGGTGAGAGGGCTGGCGTATCAAATGCTGGAGCATAGCTCCTTTGTTTCACCAAAAACTCCAATCGCAGTTACTTCATTTGTTAATTTGGAAGACTTAGAGTCGACTAACTGGCTGGGTAATCAACTATCAGAGAACTTCGTTCATGAGCTGCAACGCCATGGCATGGTAGTGATTGATTACAAAACAACAGGGCATATCCGAGTAACAAAAGATGGCGATTATGTTTTTAGTCGCGACTGGAAAGAGTTACCTGAGCGACAAATTATTGACTACGTAGTAACCGGAACCATGATGGAGCAAGAAACAGGTATATTAGTTAATGCTCGAATGATCGGTATGCAATCTCGTGTTGTTGTCGCCAGTGCTCAATCATTTATACCAAAATGGGTGATCGGTGATGAAGTTTATCGCGATGAAAATGTGCGGTTGAAAGATGGCATGATAATTCGTACCAGTGAGAACTTGGCTGAAGAGGCCCGCGCTGTTCGAATACAGCAATAGATAGTGGCAGGGTGAGATAATGAAACTTATCAATATTGCGTTGGCGCTAGTTGTAGCTGTTACCGTTTCTGCTTGTACATCCATTTATGATAAGCATGTGCAGTGGCAACCAGTGAAGCCAGAGGTCTTTCCTGTTGTCACCGCTGTTGGCTATGCGCCAATCAGTTTGCAAAAGTCAGAGCATGAAACACAACGTATGCTAATGGCAATTAAAGCATCAAAACTTGCCGCTTATGCGGAATTGGCTGAACAGGTATATGGTCAACAAGTTGCCTCTAATATGACCATGGGTGACTTACTTATCGAAAATCACCAACTTAAAGCATCAGTTCATGGTGTTATCCGGGGAGCTAAAGTTATAAAGAGTTATCCAGTGGGTGATACGTACGCAACTGAGCTAAGCATCGACTTTAAAGATGTTTATGACATATATATAGCATCTACGAGAAAACAAGAAATAAAAGACGTTACCTATTACTAGTATTGCCACTTTATTATAAAAAAGCCGTATTAACCTTTATCTGTGTTAATACGGCTTTTTAACATCAAATTTCACTGGTTTACCACAAAGCCACTCAATAATTGCGCGCTTTGTATGAAAATAATCCGAATAAACAGAAATATCAAAAAACTTTCAAAAAGGTGTTGACGCCCAGCTAAAAATCTCTAAAATGCGCATCCACTTCCACGGGGCAGCCCAACGAAGTGTTTTGATAAGTTTAGTTAGCAAGTTTGCTTAATAAACGGGTCAGATAACTTAGAAAAATGAATTAAAGATTCTTTCAAAAAGTTGTTGACATCAAAACTAGGAAGCGTAAAATGCGCATCCGCTCTCGCAGCTTAAGTCACACGGCAAAAGGCGCAGAGCAACCACAAAACACGAGTGAGATGTTTTGTTTGAATCGAAAGATTCAGTTCTTTAACAATTAGTTATCATGCAATTTGTGTGAGCATTCACATGATGTTGATTTTACAAATATAGCTAAGCTTGTCTTAGCAAAAATTAACTCAGTGAACTCATGCAAAAACTACTTAATATATAAGTTTTATTTGTACAGAATTCATTGAGCCGATGCTTAGGCATCACAAACGATTTTAATTGAAGAGTTTGATCATGGCTCAGATTGAACGCTGGCGGCAGGCTTAACACATGCAAGTCGAGCGGAAACGAAGAGGAGCTTGCTCCTTTGGCGTCGAGCGGCGGACGGGTGAGTAATGCTTGGGAATATGCCTTTTGGTGGGGGACAACAGTTGGAAACGACTGCTAATACCGCATAATGTTTACGGACCAAAGCGGGGGACCTTCGGGCCTCGTGCCAAAAGATTAGCCCAAGTGAGATTAGCTAGTTGGTGGGGTAAAGGCCTACCAAGGCGACGATCTCTAGCTGGTTTGAGAGGATGATCAGCCACACTGGGACTGAGACACGGCCCAGACTCCTACGGGAGGCAGCAGTGGGGAATATTGCACAATGGGGGAAACCCTGATGCAGCCATGCCGCGTGTGTGAAGAAGGCCTTCGGGTTGTAAAGCACTTTCAGTCGTGAGGAAAGGTTAGTAGGTAATATCTGCTAGCTGTGACGTTAGCGACAGAAGAAGCACCGGCTAACTCCGTGCCAGCAGCCGCGGTAATACGGAGGGTGCGAGCGTTAATCGGAATTACTGGGCGTAAAGCGTGCGTAGGCGGTTTGATAAGCCAGATGTGAAATCCCGGGGCTTAACCTCGGAACTGCATTTGGAACTGTTTGACTAGAGTACTGTAGAGGGTGGTGGAATTTCCAGTGTAGCGGTGAAATGCGTAGAGATTGGAAGGAACATCAGTGGCGAAGGCGGCCACCTGGACAGATACTGACGCTGAGGCACGAAAGCGTGGGGAGCGAACAGGATTAGATACCCTGGTAGTCCACGCCGTAAACGATGTCAACTAGCTGTTTGTGTTCTTGAAACGTGAGTAGCGTAGCTAACGCGCTAAGTTGACCGCCTGGGGAGTACGGCCGCAAGGTTAAAACTCAAATGAATTGACGGGGGCCCGCACAAGCGGTGGAGCATGTGGTTTAATTCGATGCAACGCGAAGAACCTTACCATCCCTTGACATCCAGAGAATTTTCTAGAGATAGATTAGTGCCTTCGGGAACTCTGAGACAGGTGCTGCATGGCTGTCGTCAGCTCGTGTTGTGAAATGTTGGGTTAAGTCCCGCAACGAGCGCAACCCCTATCCTTATTTGCCAGCGCGTAATGGCGGGAACTCTAAGGAGACTGCCGGTGATAAACCGGAGGAAGGTGGGGACGACGTCAAGTCATCATGGCCCTTACGGGATGGGCTACACACGTGCTACAATGGCGTATACAGAGGGCAGCGAGACCGCGAGGTGGAGCGAATCCCAGAAAGTACGTCGTAGTCCGGATTGGAGTCTGCAACTCGACTCCATGAAGTCGGAATCGCTAGTAATCGCGAATCAGAATGTCGCGGTGAATACGTTCCCGGGCCTTGTACACACCGCCCGTCACACCATGGGAGTGGGTTGCAAAAGAAGTGGCTAGTTTAACCTTCGGGAGGACGGTCACCACTTTGTGATTCATGACTGGGGTGAAGTCGTAACAAGGTAACCCTAGGGGAACCTGGGGTTGGATCACCTCCTTATCTTGAAGTAAAACGCACCATGTTGAGTGTTCACACACATTGCATTGATAACGAACGTATAAGAAGTAACCCTTTACTAATGCAGTAAATGAGGGGCTATAGCTCAGCTGGGAGAGCGCCTGCCTTGCACGCAGGAGGTCAGCAGTTCGATCCTGCTTAGCTCCACCACTTACCATTGGTACTGGCTCGAATAAAGAGCGCACCCCGCCACGTGTTTAAAGCGGTGAGGTCGGCCTGTTTTTTTTCAAGTCTGCCCAGACCTAGTAATAGGCAAAGGTGAACTCTTGAAATGATGATATAGGTCTGTAGCTCAGCTGGTTAGAGCGCACCCCTGATAAGGGTGAGGTCGGCAGTTCAAGTCTGCCCAGACCTACCACTACTTCTTAACAAAGAATGAGAAGCCAAATTAAAGGTATCGGAATGCTGATAAATTTAATTTGGTTTTTTAAACCACGATTTAAGCGAATGTGCCTTAAATTGAGTTCTTTAACAATTTGGAAAGCTGATATATATCCCGAATATACTTCTTGTTTTACATAAGAAAAATATTCGAATGGTGATTACAGTGTCGCGCTGTATGAACCAAACCTGAAATAAGATTTTTCCTTATCTTATTTCAATCTAATTCAAGCATACTCCATTACTGTTCTTTTTTAAGGATTGTTAATGAGTACGTGAAAATGTCAGTCATACATTAGCATGGTGATTTGTCTCATCATGACTTAAATAAGTAAAACTATTTGGGGTTGTATGGTTAAGTGACTAAGCGTATATGGTGGATGCCTTGGCAGTTAGAGGCGATGAAAGACGTGTTAATCTGCGATAAGCCTAGGTAAGGTGATAAAAACCGTTATAACCTAGGATTTCTGAATGGGGAAACCCAGTGGCATAAGCCACTATCATTAAGTGAATACATAGCTTAATGAGGCGAACCGGGAGAACTGAAACATCTAAGTACCCCGAGGAAAAGAAATCAACCGAGATTTCCTTAGTAGCGGCGAGCGAACGGGAATTAGCCCTTAAGCTTATGGGCGTTAGTGGAACAAGCTGGAAAGCTTGGCGATACAGGGTGATAGCCCCGTACACGAAGACAAACATAAGTGAAATCGAGTAGGTCGGCACACGTGAAATGTTGACTGAACATGGGGGGACCATCCTCCAAGGCTAAATACTCCTAACTGACCGATAGTGAACCAGTACCGTGAGGGAAAGGCGAAAAGAACCCCTGTGAGGGGAGTGAAATAGAACCTGAAACCGTATACGTACAAGCAGTGGAAGCCTTCGGGTGACTGCGTACCTTTTGTATAATGGGTCAGCGACTTATATTTTGTAGCAAGGTTAACCGATTAGGGGAGCCGTAGCGAAAGCGAGTGTTAACTGCGCGTTTAGTTGCAGGGTATAGACCCGAAACCCGGCGATCTACCCATGGGCAGGTTGAAGGTTGGGTAACACCAACTGGAGGACCGAACACACGTATGTTGAAAAATGCGGTGATGACCTGTGGGTCGGAGTGAAAGGCTAATCAAGCCGGGAGATAGCTGGTTCTCCCCGAAATCTATTTAGGTAGAGCCTCGGACGAATACCATTGGGGGTAGAGCACTGTTAAGGCTAGGGGGTCATCCCGACTTACCAACCCTTTGCAAACTCCGAATACCAATGAGTACTATCCGGGAGACACACTATGGGTGCTAACGTCCGTAGTGAAGAGGGAAACAACCCAGACCGCCAGCTAAGGTCCCAAAGTCATAGTTAAGTGGGAAACGATGTGGAAAGGCATAGACAGCTAGGAGGTTGGCTTAGAAGCAGCCATCCTTTAAAGAAAGCGTAATAGCTCACTAGTCGAGTCGGTCTGCGCGGAAGATGTAACGGGGCTAAACTATGCACCGAAGCTGCGGATTCAAACTTTGTTTGAGTGGTAGGGGAGCGTTCTGTAAGCCGTTGAAGGTGTGTTGAGAAGCATGCTGGAGGTATCAGAAGTGCGAATGCTGACATGAGTAACGATAAAGGGGGTGAAAAACCCCCTCGCCGAAAGACCAAGGTTTCCTGTCCCATGTTAATCAGGGCAGGGTAAGTCGGCCCCTAAGGCGAGACCGAGAGGTGTAGTCGATGGGAAACAGATTAATATTTCTGTACTTCTTTATATTGCGATGGAGGGACGGAGAAGGCTAAGCAAGCATGGCGTTGGTTGTCCATGTGAAAGTATGTAGGCTGAGAACTTAGGCAAATCCGGGTTCTTAAGGCTGAGATACGAGACGAGGCTCTACGGAGTTGAAGTTGTTGATGCCCTGCTTCCAGGAAAAGCTTCTAAGCATAGATATAAAGGAACCGTACCCCAAACCGACACAGGTGGTTAGGTAGAGAATACTAAGGCGCTTGAGAGAACTCGGGTGAAGGAACTAGGCAAAATAGTACCGTAACTTCGGGAGAAGGTACGCCGGCTCTGGTGATGGGACTTGCTCCCTAAGCTGAGGTCGGTCGAAGTAACCAGGTGGCTGGAACTGTTTATTAAAAACACAGCACTGTGCAAAATCGAAAGATGACGTATACGGTGTGACGCCTGCCCGGTGCCGGAAGGTTAATTGATTGGGTTAGCTCTGCGAAGCTCATGATCGAAGCCCCGGTAAACGGCGGCCGTAACTATAACGGTCCTAAGGTAGCGAAATTCCTTGTCGGGTAAGTTCCGACCTGCACGAATGGCGTAATCATGGCCACACTGTCTCCACCCGAGACTCAGTGAAATTGAAATTGCGGTTAAGATGCCGTATACCCGCGGCTAGACGGAAAGACCCCGTGAACCTTTACTATAGCTTGACAGTGAACATTGCTCCTACATGTGTAGGATAGGTGGGAGGCTTTGAAACTTGCACGCCAGTGTGAGTGGAGCCAACCTTGAAATACCACCCTTGTATGCGTGATGTTCTAACCTAGGCCGATTATCTCGGTTGGGGACACTGTCTGGTGGGTAGTTTGACTGGGGCGGTCTCCTCCCAAAGCGTAACGGAGGAGCACGAAGGTTGGCTAAGTACGGTCGGACATCGTACGGTTAGTGCAATGGCATAAGCCAGCTTAACTGCGAGACAGACACGTCGAGCAGGTGCGAAAGCAGGTCATAGTGATCCGGTGGTTCTGTATGGAAGGGCCATCGCTCAACGGATAAAAGGTACTCCGGGGATAACAGGCTGATACCGCCCAAGAGTTCATATCGACGGCGGTGTTTGGCACCTCGATGTCGGCTCATCACATCCTGGGGCTGAAGTCGGTCCCAAGGGTATGGCTGTTCGCCATTTAAAGTGGTACGCGAGCTGGGTTTAGAACGTCGTGAGACAGTTCGGTCCCTATCTGCCGTGGGCGTTTGAGAATTGAAGAGGGCTGCTCCTAGTACGAGAGGACCGGAGTGGACGAACCTCTGGTGTTCCGGTTGTTTCGCCAGAAGCATTGCCGGGTAGCTACGTTCGGAACTGATAACCGCTGAAAGCATCTAAGCGGGAAGCAGGCTTTGAGATGAGTTCTCACTGGGACTTTAAGTCCCCTGAAGGGTCGTTGGAGACTACGACGTTGATAGGTCAGGTGTGTAAGGGTTGTGAGGCCTTGAGCTAACTGATACTAATTGCCCGTGAGGCTTAACCATACAACACCCAAATGGTTTTTCACGTAACTGTTCCAGACAGTTACCTGATTTACTCCATCCATGGAGTTTGTAAGACTGACAGAATAAAGAAATTCACGTACTAACGTGTGCTTGAAATGATATATACAGCATTCCGAATTGAATTTACTTGCTTGTGCAGCAGGTAAATAACAGCTTCGCCTAGCGACAATAGCGTTGTAGAACCACCTGACCCCATGCCGAACTCAGAAGTGAAATGCAACTGCGCCGATGGTAGTGTGGGAGGTCCCATGTGAGAGTAGGTCATCGCTAGGCATCTAATTAAGAGAAACCCGTAGCTAACGCTGCGGGTTTTTTCGTATAGGCAAAACACTTTAGCGACAATAGCGTTGTAGTACCACCTGATCTCATGCGCTGTTACCAAAAAAGGCAGAAGTGACCGCTCTTGAGCATCCATGCTCTCGCGGCATTAGTGCTTCCTTTGTAGTGGTATAACAAATTTGGCCACCTAGTTAGAGGTGGTATCATCACCTCATAAAATTGATTAGGTGACAAAATGACAAGAACAGGCAAACGTAATTTCACACCAGAATTTCGGTTAGAAGCTGCTCAATTAGTTGTTGATCAAGGTTATTCCGTTCGAGAAGCAGCAGAAGCGATGAGCGTTGGTAAGTCGACAATGGATAAGTGGGTGCGTCAGCTTCGTAATGAACGCAAAGGCATCACCAGCAAAGCCAGCCCAATGACACCAGAGCAGTGTAAGATTAAAGAGCTTGAGAAAAAGATAAAACGCATTGAATTAGAAAAGGAAATTCTAAAAAAGGCTACCGCTCTCTTGATGTCGGACTCGATGAACAATTTAAACTAATTAAACGACTCAAAGAGAGCTATGCGGAATTCACCATTTGCCAAACATTTAATGTTCATCGCAGTAGCTTTAAGTATTGGAATAAGCGCTCTAAGAAGCCGAATAGCAAGCAATTAAAAGAAATCGCTGTCGTTAAGCAAATCCACCGTGAAAGTAATGGCGCAGCGGGTTCTCGTACAATATCCACGATAGCGATAGACCGTGGCTATGATATTTCACGTTTCAGGGCGACAGGCTATATGAAACGTTTAGGCTTGGTGAGTTGCCAGTTACCGAAGCACCGTTATAGAAAAGTAAATCAAGAGCATGTGGCGATACCTAACCATCTCAATCAGCAGTTTGATGTGGTTAAGCCGAATCAGGTTTGGTGCGGTGATGTTACGTATATCTGGGTTGGCAATCGCTGGGCTTATTTAGCAGTTGTTATTGATTTATTTGCGAGAAAACCGATTGGTTGGGCAATGTCTCTATCGCCTGATACAGCATTGACGAGCAAAGCACTGATGATGGCTTATGAGATGCGTGGTAAGCCTAAAGGTGTGATGTTCCATAGCGACCAAGGGACGCATTACACCAGCCGAAGCTACCGTCAATTGCTATGGCGTTGTCAGATAAAGCAAAGCATGAGTCGCCGTGGTAATTGTTGGGATAATAGCCCGATGGAGCGATTCTTTAGAAGTTTAAAAACAGAATGGATACCCACAACGGGTTACCGTTCCTTTACTGAAGCTAGAGCTGAAATAACACACTATATTGTTGGTTATTACAGCTCAGTTAGGCCGCATCACTACAATGCTGGTTTAACCCCAAATGAGTCAGAGAAAAGATACTGGCTTGAATACAAAACCGTGGCCAATTTAAGTTGACCACTACAGTCATAGCCACTAGGGCTTAAAACATATTTTGTCTAGCCTATTAAGCTAAAGAAGATATTCTAAATTGTGCAACAGAGGCGCCTAAAATATTGTTTGTACACTATGGTCGGTGTACAAAGATAAAGGCGACTACGCTGCACTTAATTTAAAACATACTGCTTGTTTAAAGCCGAGTCTTACCAAAAGCGATAGTAAGCTCATCAAATGTCTTAATCTGATCAATTACACTAACGACATCAGCGTGTCTTGTCTCTGCTGATGGGATGACAATGGCGGTAGTTGTTGAATTCTCTGCAAGAAAGTTCTCAATGCGGGCTGGTAGCCGCTCGATATCAACCAACTTTCCATTAAAGTTAACGACGCCAGAGTCCGAAATGCTTACAACAATTGTGGGGTTGGCGTTAGCAGGCGTTTTATTTGATTTTGGCTTAGTAACTTCTAAACCGAGTTCTTTTACAAAGGATGTCGTTACTATAAAAAAGATCAACAAGATAAACACTATGTCCAGCATCGGCGTCATATCAACATCTGCTTCGTGTTCTTGAACGTCGCGTCTTCTTTTACTCATTGATCTATTCCTTGTTTTTCTTTGTTTTTTACATTATTAGACTGTAGATGAAAAACAAAAGGGAGCTAATTAATTTTAAGTAACAAGGTATGTCAAATTAGCTAGAGCAGCAAAGCTACTGCTCTATGTGGAAGGTTATTCGCTGTGAGAGTATCGTTCACTTGAGATCAGGTTAAAGTCTTGTAGTGCCGAAATCGTGACTTGCATTTCCGTTTCAACCTTGTCTAGGTTTGATAAGGCTTGACAGAACTGTTCGGCTTTTTGCTCCAGTTGATTTGCGCGTGTGCCGATTTCTAATTTCAACTCTTCGCCCATATTCTCAAGCCTATCGTCAAAAGTGCTAACTCGCTGCTCGATAGTTTCTTCATCACGGTTTGCCATTGCTTCGCCTACGGCCATTAATATGGTACCAATCGACTCAGAAACGATTTCTTCAATTTCTTGCTCAAATTCACCAGCAAATATTTCATCAAAGTCATCGAAGTCCTGCGGGGCAATGTAATAGCTTTTATCGCTATGGTTGAACTTCTTTCTCAAACGCATTTGCATATCATCAAACTTCTCTTGAAGTTTGCGGTGTGAAGCACTGTTTTCTCCTGTTAGGCCACCAATAACTTTGTTTACCGCTTTTAAACCTACTTCAACGCCCTCTATGGCGATAAAGACAATTTCAGGTACTTGGCTGCGTATTCCCTTGCTAAAGTCACTGATTAGCGCTGTTTGCTGCGCTTCTAAAAGAATTTCCCTACCACGCACAAACAATTGGTTGTCATTATTGATTTGCACATACGTTTGGCCGTTATCAAGGATTCTTACGTGATTGGGTTCGATAATCACACCGTAATTGAAATTAACATTACAGTGCTCTGCCTGAGCTTGGTGGGCGAATAGCGTCGACATAAACAATGCTGAGGCAATAAGGGGACGTTTTACGTTCAAGTTATTCTTACTCTTTTACACGATAGGGTCGATGATAATTTTACGATCCTTGTAGCGCATTCTACTTGGCGGAAATTCTCGTTTGGTGCGCTCCATGCAGTCGCCAACGGTAAACTCTACACTTTGAAAAAGTTTTTCGTTAGCTTCTAAGTAAACAGAAGCCATAAACTCCTGTAGCTGATTTTCCATCTTTTCCTTTTCATTAAGTATGTCACCCATTCGCTTCGCATGAAACTGATAAGTCGTAACAACTTTTTGCAGCATGGCTTTGATTTTCGGCTCTTGTGGTAATTTTTTGAGCTTTTTACTGGCTGCTTGTAGCTCTGATGTTTTTTCATCTTCAACAGCTAAGTTTGCTTCGACTTTGGCAATTTTATCTGCGAAAGCCGCAAGTGGTTTGTCGAAATTGACTAACGTTTTGCTACCAGCAGTCGCGCCAACAATTCCTGCATGAATAGATGATGATGCGCTAATTAAGCCACCAATAAGTTTGCCATTTGCTTTATCTTCTTCACCTACCCATAGCACGCCACCAACATCAATCAAACTATGCATTAGCTGGTTTTCAATTCGGACATTACCTGTGCATTGTATATCTGCATACTGGCAATACTTGGCAAACAAATTCCCACCAGCGCGAATTGTTGCGCTCATTCTAAAGTCTCGAATGTCGGCATCTTGACCATCAAGATCCTGTTTTTTGCCGATGATACCGCTTGCGATAGTGATATCACCGCCTGCGGTTAATTGTGCAGATTCAACAAAGCCGCCAATGGTAATATCGCCTGTTGCAGAAACTCTCATACCTTCACAGACATCACCATCGATAATAACACTCCCTTGGAAATCAATATGACCAGTACCGACATCGACATTGTTTATTTTGTAAACTTCGTCAACTTCCATGCCGTTATCAATAATCTTGGGTAGGCCAACTTTGGTTGAAATAAGCACGTTTTCATTCTTAGGACTAACGACAGTGCCTTCGCCAGGAATTAGCGAGGTGTCTTGCCCTGGTTCAGGTAACAGAGGAGTCGCTGTGACCGTGTAACCTTTGATTCCCTCTGTGAGTGGAATCTTCTTCGCTAATGGCTCGCCAATTCTCACACAAATAATGTCACCGAGATCGCGCATGTCGACGCGGCCACCATCTTGTTCTTTCGGACGTAAAATACGATCTTGTGCGCTTTGCACTAAAGGCTTGATTCGTGCGTCTCGACCATTTACTGCCTCTCTGCCATGAGCAATAGCGTCTTTGACAATCGTTCCAGGTTCGGCTTTTGCGGCCATGTGAGCAACTTTAATTAGCTCTGCTTTACTAAAGCCTTTTTTGACGCCAGCAGCTTTTGCTGCATCCAAAATTGCTTTGGCAGTTAAGTGGGCGCCGCCCATGGCTGAGGTAATCTCTGCCTCAGCCAACATTTCCTCACTGTCGATTTGAATATTAATGGTTGCGTCTTTTCGAATCAGAATTTCATAACGGATTTCTCGACCCGTTTGGCCATCTTGCAACGGTTTTAATACTGAGTTTAGCTCGGCAATTGCATTTTTTATGTTTGCCGAGTTTACAAAAAGTGGCTTATAGTCAGAAGTGTTTATTAGCTCTTTAATGAAGGCTTCATTGATAAGTTCAGTATCTTTTACTGGAGCTAAAACCAAGTCTATATTATTTTTTTTATTAGCTACTAAACTTGCTTTAGTCATTGTTGCGCCTTTAACTACAGTCGATTAAGAAGTCGATACTAATGCTAAATGTAGTTTTCTTGGTGGATTTTAATAAAGTTTGGCGTACCTTCTTTGGTGTAATCAATCTTATACTCTTTGTTATCTAAGGCTTGAATAAACAACAGCTTTTTTTCTTCACCAAACACATCAATCGAACCGACATCAATAACTTCTTGGTAAGCTTTTTTCGCTTCAGATTTTTTGCGTGGTACAACGCCTTTATAAACACCAATGCCGCGATGGCTTACGATAACGTTGTTATGGGTACCGTTAAGAATAATTAAGTCAATTTTTCTGACTTTGTGGATGATTGTATTACGTCCACTGGTTATATAATTTTTTTCTATCAAAATGCATTCCTCAATTTTCAGACCGCCAGTTTCGTTACGTAAATTTTACTTGAAATTTAAATAAAATGTTAGCAACAAAGGAAGGCAATACAACTACTATTGAATATATTAATTTTTACTATAACACGCAAATTTTATGGCACTTATATCTTGTATTATCTAGCTTTTTTGGCGCTCAGTAATGTACCTAGGTGTTTCTTCACTTACCAACAGTAATCGACGCGCTAAATCTAACCCTATGGCAGTGACATAGTGCTGAAAGTAGTAACGATTTGCTGGTATGTGTAAACATACGGTTTGAATACTTTGCGACGTGCCCCAAGCAAGCCAAACCGTGCCGACAGGTTTGTCATCGCTGCCGCCATCTGGGCCCGCAATACCAGATACCGCTACCACGATATCTGCCCCCGTTTTAACAAGTGCACCTTGCGCCATTGCTTGAACCGTTTGCTCTGAAACTGCACCATACTGCACAAGCGTTTGCTCATTAACACCAAGCATGGCTTGCTTTTGATGATTTGCGTAACTGACAAAGCTGCCATCAAAGACAGCAGAAGAGCCAGCTACTCTAGTCATGGCACTGGCCAGCATGCCACCCGTGCATGATTCAGCAAAAGTAATTTTTTTACCTTGTTCGCGCAGTAGGGCTTGTAGGTGATCGCCAAATGTCAGGGGAACCTCGTCAATTTGCGCGACAATATGATCGCCCAGCAATGCTTTAAGCTGTTCATAACATTCTGCTTTTTCTGCTTTTGCTTGTGCGCTCTTTGAGGTCAGCTTTAATTCAAGTAGTGGCATTGAAGCGCGAAACCCTAGCTCAACACTTTCCGGCCAGTTTTCTATTTTTTCATCAACTAACTTCTGCAAACTTGACTCACCAATGCCAAAGACTTGATAGCGAGACACATGGTGATGACTTTTCTCTGGCAATAGGCTTTCAATGCTCGGGATCAGTTCTTTGTCCAGCATTAGCTGCAATTCTTTTGGCACGCCCGGTGTACAATAGATATCGCAGTTATTGAGCCTGAGATGAAAGCCAACGGCACTACCTAAGTGATTGGGCACAATATCGCAGCCATCTGGCAGCATAGTTTGCTTAAGGTTAGGTGCGTTCAGTTTAAAATTACGGCGTTCACACCACTGAGTAATATGAGTCAATGCTTCGGGATGTTGGGTAATTTGTACATCGGCAACTTGTGCTAGCGCTTCAGCGGTCAAATCATCAACGGTAGGGCCTAATCCGCCATTAACGATTAGAACATCAGCTTTGATGCTGATAGCGTTAATTTCTTCAATCAAATCATTGATATCATCGGAAACTGCAACTTTGCGTTTTACCGCTAAACCAATTTTGGTTAGTGATTGGGCGATCATTGCCGAGTTACTGTCAACAATGTCGCCTGACATTAACTCATTACCTGTTAGCAATAGTTGAATATTCAACATTTTATAATATTCCTTTAAACCTTTTTATCGGTGGCTCACGTCTAAGCTTTTAACAATAGCTCAGATAATAAATCTAAGGACATCAACATGGAAACCTTAAACCCTAAATTATTATTACTGTTAGTACTTTGCTCTGGCGTAGCAACGTCTGTGTTCGCTGAAGAAACTCGAGTGATTGAACAGTCTTTTTCCGTCGAGCAAGGAGCAGAGTTTTCGATTGAAAACATAAACGGTCGGGTTGAAGTAGGCCGGGCAAGTGGTGATCAAATTGAAGTAATAGCAACTTTGATTGCTGACTCTGAAGATGACCTTGAGCGCATTAAAGTGTTGATGGAACACCGTGACAACGAAGTGATGGTCGAAACTAAGTACTTGAAGCGTGATTGGGGTAAAGGCTATAGCTCTGGCAAAGTCAATTATGAAGTCAACCTGCCTGCAAACGTTTCTGAGACTGAGATCGACTTGGTTAACGGTTCTTTAACTGTCAGCGATATTTTAGGTCGCATAGATGCAGACTTAGTTAATGGCTCTATTGATGCCTCTGGCATTAGCGGAACAAGCAAGCTGCATTCGGTGAACGGCAGTGTTACGGCGCGTTTTGCAGATCTAGAGCAAGTGGAAAAAGTAAAAATTGATACCGTTAATGGCAGCATTAAAGTTTATTTACCGACTGACGCACAAATTAAAGTAAACGCTGAAACGATGCATGGCAGCATTAAAAGCGATTTTGGACTAAAAGTGGATAAAAATTTGTTTACCGGCAAACAAATGAAGGGGGTAGTTGGCAGCGGGTCAACGAAGTTAACCTTGGATAGTGTTAACGGCAGTATTAAGGTATTAAGTAACTAATAGACACAATCAATACGCATCACGAGTCTTTATTTAGCTGTTCACCTTTTGTGCTTTCGTCTACAATATCGACGGTAATCGGTTGAAGTTAACAAACTGTCATTATCGATTTTAAATTGATGGCGCACTTCAATTGATAAAAATTGAGAAAGGGCGCATAGATGAAAGCCGAATGGACTAAATAAGGACTCGTTTTGTTGAAACTTATTTATTTTTTGCTGTTAAGTTTTAGCTTTTTTAGTTTTAGCGCAGAAGCCTCCACTGAACCTAGCAATCCACAAAGTGTAAAAAAGCCAGTTAAAGACAAAGTCTATTTGGTCGGGGTTGAAGACGTTAGTTATTACCCGCTATTCGACTTTAATGGGAAAAATAACCACCAACCGAGTTTTGCCCGAGACTTGCTTACCACTTTCTTTGACTCTCACCATATAACGTTCAAGTTTGTGGCTCTGCCTGTTAAGCGCTTTGATAAGTGGTATCTAGAGCACAATATAGATTTTAAGTTTCCTGACAATTTTCGTTGGCGCAACGACCAATCAAATAGCTTAGGCATCACCTTTTCAGCGCCCGTCATAACCTTGTCAGCTGGTACTTATGTCAATAAACAAAGTGCTACAGCTTCACGTCGGGATATAAAGTCATTAGCAACGATTCGCGGATTTCACCCCAGCCTTTGGTTACAAGAGATCAAAAAGCAACGCCTTTCTGTGATTGAAGAGTCGACACCATTAGCGGTTGTGCGCCATGTGTTGGCAGGCAATGCGACTGCCACCAATATTGACGCGAATGTAATTAACAATGCCTTACAAAAACTAAACCGTCAGGGCGATATTGTTTTAGCTGAAGGAATTTTTCACCAGCAATATGCTTACCACTTCTCCACAATTCAACATCCTGAGATTATTCATAAATTTGATCAGTTCCTACGCGACAACACGGAACTTGTGGCAAAATTAAAAGACAAGTACAAGATTGTTGAGAATTTTTGATGAACCAATATAGCCGCGACCAGCTAGTAGGCCAGTGGGTGCGAAATTGCCAAGACGAGCAAGGCAACCCATTTGTTGAACACGCTGAGTTTTTCCCTGACGGTAGCTTTGAGTTTTGTTTTATGACGATGTCTTTAAAAGGCGATATTCTAGAGCAAACGATTGAAATGGGGGATTGGGGACTTGTTGGCGACGTTCATTTTACCATTACAAAGAACGAAGTGGTTGATGAGAACCTCTATGCGGCAGACCTAAACAACGCCGACAATTACCATGCTTATCAAGTGACACAGCTAAGCGCCGATAGCTTTTCATATCAGCACCTTATCTCAAAAGAGTCCTTTATCCTGAAACGGGTAATTGATAACATCGGCCACTGTTAACGCAACCAAAACACAATAATAGGTATAAAACGTCATGAAATTGCTAAACCAAGCCAGTTTGATCACCGCCGTTAAAACCCCTTTTGATCAGCGTGGAGATATTGATTTAGACACTTATGACAAGCTAGTTGAGCGCCAAATTAGTGCTGGTGTTGACGGTATTATTGTTGGTGGCACTACAGGTGAAGGGCATTTGCTAAGCTGGGAAGAGCACCTGATGCTGATTGCGCACAGTGCCCACAAATTTGGTGAACGTTTGCTGATCGTTGGTAATACTGGTAGCAATAATACCCGTGAAGCAATTAAAGCAACGGAAAATGGCTTTGCGACAGGTATGCACGCTGCGTTGCAAATTAACCCTTATTATGGCCGCACATCAACTGTTGGCGTTGGTGTTCATTTTGAAAAAGTACTCGATATTGGCCCTGCCTTTATTTACAACGTTCCAGGGCGAACAGGGCAAGACCTAACGCCTGAAATTATTGAACCATTGGCCCAGCATAAACACTTTATTGGTTTGAAAGAGTGCACTGGTAATGATCGCATAGCTTATTACGAGCAGCGCGGTATTGCTTGTTGGTCAGGCAATGACGATGAATGTTTCGATGGTCGCCATCAGCACAATTCACACGGGGTGATTTCGGTAACCTCAAACATAGTGCCAGAGCTAATGCGTACGCTAATGGATAAGCCAGATTCGGCGCTTAATGAGCAGTTACAGCCATTGATGAGTTGGTTATTCTGTGAACCCAACCCTATTGCCATCAATACCGCATTAATGATGACTGGTGCTGTTCAGACAAACTTCCGCTTACCTTATCAAGCACTAACCTCTGAGCAACGTGCACAAGGGCTGGCGTTACTAGAAGCGATAGATGCTGATAAGCGAGTCGGTGATGCACTAAACTTGTTAGCTGAGCAAGACTTTAACTACTGTTATTAGAGTTTAGCGCTTAAATCTAGCGTTCAGGTTTGCAGTTACCAATCTGAACGCTTACCTTGCTATTTCCCCTTTACTTGTCACTTTCGCTTTTCAATCAGCTAATTGAGGTTATTTAGGCTTAGCTGCATATCTTTTGGTAAGTGGTAATCTCTGAATTCCCCCAACAATGGGCAGTTAAACTTTAGCCTTATCGCACAAAGTTGTAGGTCAACACCGAAGCGTTCGTTTACTTCTTGATTACCGTGCAGGCGATCACCAACTATCGGACAGCCGACATAGGCGGCATGCTTGCGAATTTGGTGTTTTCTACCGGTTTCTATATCAATCAAGTAATGTCCAATTTTACGTTCTTGGTCTATTGCCAGCTGACTAAAATGACTAATGGCTCGTTTCCCATCGATAGGCTCTTCAACCGTAAATTTATCTGCATTTGTTAAGTAGGGAAGTGCGACAATCGCTTGATATTGCTTGGTTAGTTGGCGTTTCTCAAATAATTGAGTCAATGCTTGTGCAGCCTTTTTACTGTGAGCGATAACAATTAAACCACTCGTGGCTCTATCGAGTCGATGCACTAAGTAGCACTGACGATCACCCGATAAATGCAGTTGAGCCCAGCGGGTAATGGTACAATGATCACTCCACTTTGAACCCTGCGACAGCATACCACTAGGCTTGTACCATACACTGTAACTTTCTTGGTCATCTACCAATGTTGCGTTAGGTGGCTCTTGTGCAAGCACTGTGTGATTGTAGTAAAAGTGCAGTGTTTCACCATGACTTATCAGCTTTTTAACTCGTCGTAATCGCTGAACGCTTTTACCTTTTTCTAACCACAGCGCACCTTTGCTGATGGCTGATTTTAATTCTGAGCTCGAAAGCTGAGTTGCCTTGCTGAGAATAGTGAGCGCTGTGGCTGCATCGCCTTGGTGTTGCAAATGAAATTCGAGTTGAGACACAGAAAATTAATGCTCTAGCATTTAAATATAGAATTAATGCCCAATAATAACATGTAAGCCCTAGCGCATAACAGCAGCAAGCGGACGCCGCTAATGCTCGTTGTGCCTCTTGTTGTAACCCGACTCAGTATGAACACGCAGCGTTGTGTTTTTAACAGCAGTACAGGAATGAATAAATGAACAGAGATTTAACGCTTTTCCCTGAAGATGATATTGGTAATGCTCTTTGGGAGTTAAAGGCGCAAGGCACAGATTTAGCTGTTGAACATGAAGTCGAATTTTCGGTTATTTTCCCAAGCCAAGAGCAGGCGCTGAAATTTGGTCATATGCTGTTAGAAAATGGACAAAAACTATCGTTTAGCCCGTATCAAGCCAATGCAGAATTTCCATGGGAGATAACGGCTTACCCATTTATGCCATTGAGTTATGAAAATGTTGTGGCCTATCAAGCCTTATTGCAAGAGCACTGCCCTGCATTTGGGGGCCAATTCGACGGCTGGTATTGTCAGGTAGCAGAGTAAGTGGCGGGCTTTGAATTGGTAATAGCTTTTACAATGGGTTCTTGAGTAAAGTGATGTAGTTATGGATTTATCCGCGCTTGAAGCGCTGCAAAAAAATAGTAAACGATCGTATAACGATCAAAAAGCGATCATTAAAAAAGTGTTGGCGGGTCGAGCTGTGAGCTGCAAAGTTTGTCACCAGCCGATAATGTTCAATATGGCTAACCAAAATCAGCCAGCGAAAGTGTGTTGTGCCCAAGGCTGCACTGATATCGAATTAGATATAAGCTAGGAGCAACAGTGCAGTTAAATGTTACCCAGCCAATATCACCAAGTTTGAGTAGCATAACAATCAATAGTTTAACAGAGCTTATAAAGTCGAGTGTTATGTGAATTATTTAGCCCATTTATTCCTCTCGCCAGATCTACCAGCCGTACGGGTTGGCAATTTGATGGGAGACTTCGTTAAAGGTAATCATTTGGAGTATTTGCCAGGTCAAATTCGCCAAGGGGTTTATCTGCACAGGGCAATAGATAAGTTTACCGATAGCCACCCCCAAGTCGCCGCGTTAAAAACCTTGTTATCCCCTCAGCGCAAACGTTTTGCAGGCATTGTTAATGACATTGTTTTTGATCATTTGCTCGCAAAGTATTGGCATCAGTACTGTAAAGTGCCACTTAGTGAGTTTGCCGAGTTAAGGTATCAAGAGCTAAGTGCCCATAAAACCCATATGCCAGAAAAAATGGCGTCGATGGTGTCTCGTATGATTGATGGAAACTGGCTTGTAGAGTACCAATCGCCACAGTCTGTAGCAGGCGCTATCAACGGGGTAAGCCGTCGTATTCGATTTGATAATAAGCTAGCCGGAGCTGCGGAAGAGGTTATGCCCGTTTTAGGTGAATATGAGCAGGCGTTTTCTACTTTTTTTCCAGACCTACAGGTATTTGTTCAGGAGTACATTGATGATAAGCGCTTAAATTAGGCGGTAAACCAAGGGCTTTGGTTTACCGGCCTTAACTCGAGCGTTTTTAAGCTCTTTGACTTAAGCGTTTTGCCTTAAGCGATGAGAGTTTTTGCTATAAAAAGGTCGCGATGTCGTCTAACGACTTTTTCACTGTTGCATGATGTGGAATGGTTGCGTCGTCCGCTGGGTAGCCAGCAATTAACAACATGTACGCACGGTCATTATCGGTACGTTGGCAAATCTTATTCAAGAACGACATCGGCTTTGGCGTATGGGTTAACGTCGCTAAACCTGCGTTATGAAGCGCGTTGATCAAAAAACCAGTAGCAATACCAACAGACTCATGCACATAATAGTTAGTATTCTCTTCACCTTTGGTGATACCACCTTTTTTCTCACTAAAAATAGCGATTAACCAAGGAGCGATCTCTAGGTAAGGTTTTTGATCGTCGGTTCCTAATGGCTTTAATGCGTCTAACCATTCGTCACCCGCACGGCCACTGTAAAAACCGCGCTCGTGGTTTTCCGCTTGTTCACGTACTTGGCGCTTAATTTCTGGATCAGAAATTGCCACAAATTGCCAAGGTTGGTGGTTAGCACCGCTAGGTGCTGTGCCTGCGGCTTTGATACAGTTTTCAATAACTTCTCGTGCTACCGGACGGTCGCTAAATTTACGAATACTATGGCGACGCTTAATGTTGTCATAAAAGTCCGCAGAGCGGCTTAACATTTCTTTTGCAGGGTATTCGATAAAGTCGGTTAGGGGAGAGCAATCGTGTTCTTTCATGTGTATTTCAATAACTAAATTTGTAAAAAGTATTAAGCGAATAGCTTGATTTTACAAGACCTAGCATAGCTTGATTGGCTTTCAATTATGTTTTTGTTTGTTGAAAGAATGATTAAGTTGCCAGTTTATTGGCTAATTTGCGTTATTCTTGGCTAAGATACGTTTGCAAAATATTCTGATAGTCGGGCGTCGATTTTAATTTCGCCAGTGCAGAATTAAACCGTTCGACAAGCGCCGGGTAGCGGCCATTTTTAGCAAAAGCCAAATGCAGAGGAGCTTCATATAAATGGGGTTCAAGCACTTTAATGCGATGCTCACGCTCACCACCAAGTTTATTGACATAGTAAGGCAAGATGTTGGCATCCATTAGCGCCAGTGGGGCTTGTCCGGCAAGTAGCATTTCGACTTGTTGCTCCTCATTGGCAAGCGCTAATGTTTCTAAATTCGCATTGGTATAGGCTTCGCCATAATAGTAACCAACGATTCCAGCGACTTTGTAGTTGGCAAGTGCGGTTAGATCGCCACTGAAATTGATATCAAATGCGCTAGATGAAACTAAATTCATGCGCTCCATCACAATACTTTCTGGCACGAAACTTAAATACCTAGCACGCTCTTGATTAAAACTGACGGGGAAAATAGCATCGATATCGCCATTTTCTGCTAGTGAAAACATCCGCAACCAAGGTACAGGTACATAGTTTATCTCAACATCTTCACCCACCAGTTTGGCGGCGGCTTCAATAATATCTGGTACAAGCCCTTTTATTTCGCCATTTTCTAGCCAATGGTAAGGAGGGTAAGCTTGCATTGGATTAGCGATATTAATGGTCACTGGTTCTAGCTTTAATGCGTTGGCAGGCAAGGCGAGCAGAAAACTAACGCAAAGTACGCATTGTAGTAGCACAGAAAGAGAACTATTTTTTATCGCTGCCTTGATTGACACAGACTAAGGATACCCGTTATTGAGCTGGCGTTATTGATTAATCTAGCACGAAGTTTTGCGCAACTAAACCCGTTGCAAGTGATGAAAGCGGTTTCAGGAGGTCGCTGAAAAGCTATATTTGGCAATGACTTAATATATTAACTACGCGTTTAAAACAAAGACTGGTCTACTAATTTGTTAGTAATGAATGGGCTCTACACAACATAAAAGTAAACCAAGTCTAAGTGAACTATAACTTCCCTACTCACGAAACTATTCGTGATAAGAGGTAATGCTTAACGGCCAGTAAACAGCAGCTAGTCAAGTGAGCTTAGTCCAGTGAGCTTAGTCCAGTGAGCTTAGTGAATCGAGGTGAATAAGAAAAAATGGCTGACTATATTAAAACCTTGGTTTGAAAAAAGCAGTGCGCAGGAAAAGCTGAACACCGAAGTGTAAATTGTATCCGCTGACACTAGTTTCACTTCCATTTTTTTCGCAGCTTGTCAGGCTTCCTTGGTTAGTGTTTGCTTAGAATGCGGTCAAGGTGGTCGGCAAATGCTTTTTTATCTTGTTGGCTTAGCGCCGGTGGCCCACCGGTATTTACGCCACTGGCACGCATGGTGTCCATAAAGTCGCGGACATTAAGGCGAGCTTTGATATTTGCGCTGGTAAACAGCTCACCGCGCGGACTAAGAGCTTGCCCACCTTTTTCAATTACTTCGGCGGCAAGCGGAATATCGCTAGTTATCACTAAGTCGCCTTGTTGAAGTCGTTGCACGATTTCATCGTCGGCAACATCGAACCCTGATGAAACTTGAAGCATTCGTACAAACTTGGAATTAGGTGTGCGCATGCTATGGTTTGCGACTAGTGTGGTCATTAATTGTTTACGCTCTGCAGCGCGAAAAATTATTTCTTTGATGGCGACAGGGCAGGCGTCAGCATCAACCCAAATATTCATGATTTTTCCTTATTCTATTCAATTTTGGTACAACTCGTTCTAGTTGAATGTAAGTCGAACTTGAATGAGTGTAGTTGGTTATATAGGCCATCAATGCTACGCTGGTGACTTGGTTAGCGTGTATATGTAGGCCGGAACATATTCACCACTGGCAAGCCGGACTTGGGCTACAACGCGTTGATAGCCATCACCTTCAAATTCATCTAATCGTTGCCAATGAGCTGGTAGATCTTCAGAGGTAAAAAGCTGGCCTTGCACTTGTTCGGCCTGATTTACGCTGCTTAGCTGCTCTTGAGCAAGCACTATCCCTGGATAGCCCATGGCTGCGCCCCAGCCCTCGGCATAAAGAGTTCCTGTTACAGTGGCTGCTTGCCAGTCACCTTTTAGGTCTTCAAGAATATGTTCATTCGGTTTTCCAGGCGCCAATGTGCCATAAACAAATAGGCGATGTTCGCAAGCAGCAGGGCTGATGGACTCTTGATTGTTGTTCATAACGTGTGCTTGGTATTCATTTTATCGTTACTAATCGACTGAGAGTGTCTTATCTAATGCAAAGCTCTAGAATAACGCCCTAGCATAAAGCGTTAGAGTTGATAATTAAATTGATAAAAGTGTTCACCGTCTTTTTGTTCGATAATGCACTCACCAGAAATTCCAGCTAATTCACCCTCGCCAGAGCCTGGCATTACCGTGATGGAAAGTTGCTGACCTTGAGCTGACATAACACCAGAATGAAGTAAGGTGAAGCTTCCCTTTTTGCCGGCGATGGATGCATGCACTTCTTCAATCGCATAATAAACCGCATTACCGTTTTCGGTACGCTTACTGATCATTTGACCAACACCAGTACCTTGTATATCTCCACTGTAAACCTTGTTGATTAACATTCTTCCGGCTGGCGTTTTCTTATCTTGTTGAGGATCGAGTTTTACCGTAAAGCTGCCTGTTGCTGTCATTCTGTGTTCCTTTTGTATGTTATTGTTGTTATTTACATTATCAAAGCCGTTAGCATGCACTCAGCGAGTTGGCATAACACTCAGGTAGATAAAACAAACTAGCAATTTTGAATTAAATCCACGCCGTTTACGGCTTATCATGTGTAATCCAACAGACTATTCAGATAAATTGACTTTGTATTTTTTAATGTACCAATAGGCTATAGGCAACTCGACTAAAGCATAACTCACCAAGGTAAACCAAAACCAATTGACCTCCAAAAATAGTAAAGAGAATTCAAAGCTTGTGCCCCAATACTTGGTACCTACAACTAGCAAAGCAAATCCGCTAGCAAGTATGTCAAATAGTGCTATTTTATTCGCATTGTTGCCCGCAAGCTTCGGATAAATTGAACCATAAGCAACGAGTACTATGGCGAGATTTAGCAAGAGTATTAGAAATTCAGCATTCACGTTAATCGTTATTCTCTGTCAATAATCTGATTAGGATAAACTAGCTTGTTATGTGGTGTTAGCGCATACGCTGATATTTTGGGAGCTATGCTATTCAAACTACTGATTCCAGCTCGGGCTTTCCAACTCAAGCCTTATCATTAGGTTTTTGCAATATCGTCTTTTAGGGCTAATAGTGCGACATAAATAAGCCCTAGAATTGGGACAATCGATAGCAGAGCGCCGACAATCGCAGTTATTTTCGGACTAGTGGTTTTACGCCTTGCAAAATAATAGCTAAGTGCTCCGCCAATAATAATCGAACAAAGTATCACTTCACCAATAAGTGTGGTGTTGATATTCATTAATCACTCTCCATTGTTTGCAGGTTATCCATAGTTTTATCTTAATCAGGCATACCAACTTTAACCATTTAAGTGCCAACTAGTTGCTGTTCACAGTTTGAGGTTCAATATAAGCTTGTGTCCCCCATAGTGGCACTGTTGACAAGCTATGTTTAAAGCTACCTTCGGTTTCTTTGGTGGTGTAAGACAAATACAGCAAGGTTTGATTTTTCGGATCGTAGATCCTTCTGACTTTCATGCTCTTAAAAAAGATACTTTTCGATTGCCTAAATACCACTTCACCAGATGCCGATTTGTCAATTTGCGCAATCATTGCTGACGTAATATCACCCGTTTGTCGGCAAGAAATCGAGCTGTCACTGGGATCAGACAAGCTTAAGTCCGCTTCAATTGATGCAATATGACAAGTAACTCCAGTTACAACTTCATCTTGCAGCGATGAAATTTTAATATCTTTGAGTGTAAACAAACCGAGTGATACATCCCCAACCTCATTGTCTGAGCATGCCGTTAATGCTGTTACTAGTCCCAGTACACACAGTAGTTTTTTCATCACATTCTCCATGAGTATTCAATTGCTATAAGTAGGTCGTATTGATTGTGCATTTATTCTCAGCAATACGCGCTGAGTTAACCTTATAATAAATTTAAGATTAATACCGCTAGTTAATTTTGAGTAACAGCTATAGTGAAAACTTTAATCTGGGTTAAACATCAGCTTTAGCAAGCGAGGTGAAAAAGTTATTTATTTGTCTTTGGGAAGTAAATTCAATCACCTTTGTACCTGTTGACGCTTGCTGTGCTAATAAACTTCGATAGTTACGGCGCTTTGCGTGATAGGTCGTCAGTACCCACCAAATAATTGAATCTTTTGAACAAAAGCTCTGTTTAAACGTTTCAATATTACCAGCGAAAAGTACTTGTCTAGTCGCAGCACGTATAATCGAGCGGCGAATCGCGCGATAGAATACACGTGCAAAGCTATGGTTAAGCCAAATGATGGTTGTCGCTTTTGGCCATAAAAGGTCGCGAGCGACAGCATAATTGCCATCAATCACCCAGCAGTTTTTATCGACCTCTCGTTGCACTAATTGGCGAAATTCGCTGTCTGGTCGCTCTTGCCAATCGGGTAACCAATGCAGGGAATCTAGTTCAATGTAAGGCGAATTAATCAAATTGGCGAGGCTCATCGCGAATGTTGATTTACCACTGCAACTTGAGCCGATAACAACAACTCTCTGCATGTTTTTCACCATTGATATTTGCTCTTTTATTATCAACAACTAGCCATGTTTACTGGCAAGTAATTGTTGCAGAGATAGCGGCAAAATTGATTGCAGTCGTTGGCTAATTACTTGTTCGTGCCTTTGCCACAATACGCCTAAATAAATGATCAGCAGGCCAATTAATGATAATGCAATTGGGAAAAACCAGCTGTTTTCAAATACATTGTAAGCCAAATGACCTAAATAAAAGCTGCAGCCAAATGCCCCAAGCACAACAAACACCCTTCTCACCAGCAATACACCAAAGGCGATCATTGTCAGGTTAATGCTAAAGTAGCCGAGCTTGGCTAATTCACTATCAGAGTGTTGCAGTGAAAGACCACCCCAAAATGCAATGGTGCCGAATAAGTAAATCCAAAAAGCGTAGTCTTTGGGGTTGATTACACTCGCTGCTCTGGCGCGAATATCTACCCAAAACGCCAAAGCTACCATTAATAATCCGGTATACATGGAAACTAGCTTGCGCAGTTCCCAGCTGGTTTCAAAGTCAGTATTCTTAGCTAACATGACGCTTAAATCCATAGTCAAATACCAAAGTGTGACAGCAATGGGCATGACTAAAAAAGGATATTTATAACGCCACGCGATAATGGTACCTATCGCCAATGTCGCTAATTCCATATACAGCCAATGCCATGCAATATAGCGGTGATAATCTCGGTAGGCATTATCATCAGGCCACAGCCCTAGCCATTGCTGCAAACCAAATACGGCGAGTGGCGTTAAACAAGTCACAAATGTTGCGCAAATGCCCGCTGGAATCGCTAATTGTTTGTTCGCAAAGTGATGAGTTAACGACAAGCCAAGTACGGCATATACAAGAGAAATTGCTAGAATGCCTGCGCCACCAAAAGACGACCAACCTAGCGTCATAAATAGGCTCATGGCACCAATGGCGATCAACCCTCCTAGGTAGTAGAGCACATGGGTAAACGTAAATTGAGCGACGTTGGCTTGCTGCTCTTCGAAAAAGGCATACAGTTCAGTTGCTTGCTGCGGGCTAATAATTTGCTTTGCGGCGGCATCCTTAAGTTGCTGTTGGCTTATTTTTATCAAATCACTTGTCCTTGTTGTACGATATCGTTATCGCTATTCACTACTATAAAATACCTAACGTTAAGCATGAAAAGTTAAGCATGAAAATTAAAGCTTAAATAAAGCGACACATTCCCAGGCCCAAAGGTTCACCTGTACGCTTGGTATAGCCAAATTGTTGGTAAAATGCTTCTTTTCCTTGAGCACTAAATAAGCCAACTGTGGCGCCAGACTTTGCAACTTCAGAAAGGTAGCATTCCAGCTTTTCCATCAAAGCCGTACCTAGGCCATTATTTTGAAACTCAGGATCTACCACTAAATCTTGAATATAGAAAAATAGGGCGCCATCACCAACGATTCTTACCATGCCTACCAAGCGTTCCTGTTGATATGCGGTTAAGCAATATAGTGAATTGGTTAGACTAGTCTGCGCAAGTTTTGGGTCCGTGTCGCCCCAACCAGCTTTAGCGCGCAAGGCAATGAATTCACTTGGCTTGGGTGGAGATGAGCTAATCACAAATTGTTGATGCATGTTTACAGCCCTTGATTGTTAGCTAGCTTTTAGTTCGTTTATAGTTCACGTTCATAGGCATCAATCGCATATGGGCTAAGCCAGCGTTTCATCTTACTATAAAGCCGCTTTAACCCTTGCCCATGTTGTTGCCGAAATTAATCGCTAGCGATAACCAGCTCAAGCTCATTGGCAACGGTTAATTCACAAAAGTTTTCGGCTTGTTGTTGGCTTAAGTTAAAGGTATTGGCGGTGAAACGATCCTTAAATTGAATTTCATTGCTGGTGCCAAGCCGTGAGAAGGTGAAATCGCGATCACAAGAGCAATACAAGTAAACAATTGCCTCAGCTTCCTTGCCAATCAAGATTGCCACGTCGTTTCGCTGTGCAAGGGAAAGCATTTTTTCGTCAAAGCCTGCGGTGCCATAGGCCGCATGATAAAGGCCAGCATCGCATAGCACAGTGCGAGCTTGCCATTTCCTTAATAGCTGTGCTGTAGATGATAAGTGTTCGATCAATGAGCCATTAAGGTGAGCAAATTCACCTGCGCCCATCGCCTGCAATGCTTTAAATTTGTCATTTGCCTGAGAATTAGCGCTAGTGTGTGATTGTGCACTCGCTTGAGTGTCTGTTTTCGGTGCCAGTGTTGAATTAGTCATTACACGGAAAGCCATCGTGCTTTGGCGCATCAATACCTAATTGGTGCCAATCAGTTTGCTCGGCACAAAACATTTGCGCATCGGGCTGCCTTGTCGGTGGCGTATCTAAACACCCAGCCGGCACAATGAGAAACAATTTGCTTTGCGTCAAAAATGGTAAACCTGAGCCACATGCAGTGCAAAACACTTTCGTAAATGAACGCCTCGGGTGATCGTAGCGTTTAAGTAGCTCTTCTCCTTGCAGCCATTGAATATTTTCAGGTGCGGTTAATAAGTTCGCAGCATGGGCAGAGCCTGTTAGCTTTTGACATTGCTGACAGTGACAAAAATAGAATTGACTAAAATCATCTGCTAGCGAAAAGCTCACTTTACCGCAGCAACAGCTACCGGTGAGCATTGGGTGATTTGTATCAGACAATTGCACTTCCTTGTTTAAGAGTATGCTTGGCTATAAGGTGTAGCTACAAGGTTTAGGCTAAAAGGTTTAGGCTAAAAGGTTTAGGCTAAAAGGTTTAGGCTAAAAGGTATAGCTAAAACACCTATCTACAACATAAACAGGTCAATGCAACTTGGCAAGAGCTAGCGTAAATAACGCTCAATAGGCTAGGGTGAACTAGGCTTGGCTAGGAAAGGCGCGCTTAAACTTACTGCTAGCAACAGTCGATGCGACTAATCCTGTTTGCTCGGCTTGCCGATGCTCAATGCGATCAAGTGCTTTGAAGACATAACAAGTAGTATGCCACCTAGTATCGTTAACGATGCAATGATTAAACGCATCGATAAATTTTCATCAGCGAAAATAACGCCGCCAACCGCCGCTAATATCGGTACTAACAATTGTACAACTCCTGCTTGTATAGCGGATAGGCTAGGTAGGGCTTTATACCATATGGTGTAACCTAAGCCAGAGGCTACAGCACCAGACAGCACAGCATAGCCCACACCTTGCGCGCTAATGTCAGCGTGTGCAATGGTCAATGCCAGCAGCACAATGACAAATGGCAGGGTTCTTAAAAAATTAAAACTGGTATCGGCAAGTGGATTCATTGATTGCCTACCGGCCAAGGTATATAAGCCCCAGGCAACCCCTGAAATAGACATTAATATAAAGCCCATCAACGATGGCGTGCTTAGCGTTGGCAAAATCAAATAAACAAACCCTGAAAAGGCCAATAGCAAGCCCAACCATTCCAACGCATTAAGGCGATTCCCCGTAATTAAGCCAACCATGATTAGCGTGAGTTGCACGGTGGCAAATAAGATCAATGCGCCAGTACCTGTATCTAGCGTTACGTAAGCATAAGAAAAGGTTACGGCGTAGGTAAACAACATAGCGGCTGCCCACCAAGTGCCAGTCGTACTTTTTAGTGATGCTAATTTTTGCGGGTGCGTGTTCGAGTCTTGCGCAACTCTCTCGGTGACCTTGTTTGCTGACTTATTTGTTAAGTTAATAAAGGCGTAAATCATCATTAAAGTAGCAATGCCAGAGACTAAACGAATGTTGGTGAAGCTGGCGGCATCAATTGTATTTTCGCCTAATGCTAAACGACACAAAATAGAGTTGCCGGCAAAGGCACAAAGTGCAAGTAGGGTATAAAAAGCGGTTTTCATTGACTAGTTTCTAAATTTTAATATCAAGTGAGCAAAGCAGAGCGATGCGAATGGGCCATAGCTTGGTTAGAGAGCGCAAATACGCCTCGCTATTTAGCTGATGTTTCTGAGCCGCCATTAGCCGCTTTCTTGCCGCAAACAATGGTTTCTTCACCAAGGTGGTAAATATTGTTTACTGCAACGTATGCGCCAGAGACAATACCTGTAATGGGCAGCAATATTACGCCAGAAATAGAGTAATAAGTATTATTATCCTTATAACCATCTACTATCTTTAATATTTTTCTGTCCGTAGAAATTTCACACCTCGCTTGATAGCTATGATCGGTGACTGGCACAACAACACACGCTGTAAGCGATGTCGCGAGGCAAGCAGCAATACTGCGTCGTAACCAATTTGAAGCAAAACGTTTAATCATCACAAACTCAAGGTCATAAACTTGCTATTGGGATCTTCAGCATAGTCACTAAAGGGCGAACAATATTCAAAACCGTGCTTTTGGTAAAGGGCACGAGCGGGCTCAAAATATGCCATCGAGCCAGTTTCTAGGCTGATTCGCGCATAGCTATTAGCTTTAGCGTCGCTGATAATATGTGTTAATAGGCGGGTAGCGACCCCCTGATTTTTGTAGCTCGCCGAGGTTCGCATTGATTTTAATTCTGCGTGCTCGCTATCTAGTTGCTTATAGGCGGCGAAGCCTGCCAGTGTTTTGTTATCCCAAAGGCACCAAAACTTTACCGATGGATGTTTTAACCCATCCAAGTCAAGGGCGTGTTTACTCTCTGGTGGTGAGGTTGCCTGCATATCATCAAGGTGTTCTTGTAATAGCGCGATAACTTGCTCACTTGATAAATCATCCAGTTGAATATTCATGGCGCTCCTCTCTTAAAAGTTAACTCTATTGATACAGCAGTCGGCTCTTAAATTAATGCTTAGCTTTGGCTTGTAAAGTAAGCAAAATAACAACCATGGCAATCGCAAATACATCAATTAATAGTCCATTTCCTGAAGTAAAGTCACCCAACGGAAAAGACAGCGATATTGGCGCGATATGTGGTAAAAAGCTTTCAGGGCTAACGCGGCGAATGCTCTGAAACACAAAATACAAGGCCGCAGTTAGCATACCGACTCTTACTTTCTGCCAAGTCCAGTAGGCGCCCAAGGCAGGTAGTAGCGCGTAACTCAAAACAGCAACGAATAGGCTTAACCAATCTGTAAAATTATAAAAATAACAAACTGCTAAACCAATTAATGCATATAAACCAAGCACTACACTGGTAATTTTGTATGGCATAAACTGCAACCATAGTTGTCTTAATAGTGTGTTGTAATTTGTTCTATGTAATTTGTTCTATGTAATTCGCCCTAAGTGCAGAGAGCTAGGTAAATAGAACAGTTAAGTAACCTCACTGAAATTCGCAAGATTACTTAAGCACTTTTTTATCTAGGTAATGGTATTTATCTCAAGTCCAATACGAATAGCCATGGCTAAAATAATCAATAACGATACTGCGAAGGTGCGCATTCGATATGGCACATAGTTTGAACCGATATGGATGTAGGCATGAATATAGCGAAACACGACGTATGCCCAAGCTAAGCCAACAGTAATGTTATCAGCCAGTCCCAACACAAAAGCAATAACACACAAGATCAAAAATAAAATCGGGGTTTCGAATTGATTGGCAATATTGTTCGACACTTTGACAACCTCTGTTGTCCAAGCACTTGAGTTGGTGGCTGTTTTGGTTAAATCAACGCTTTTTGCTTTTACCGCCTTAGCTTTTCGCGCCGCCAGTGTAAAAAACAATAAGATCACTAATAAAATTTGTGCGAGTACGGGATAAAAAATTGCTGCGTCTGTCATCTCTTGTCCTAGTTATTTTTGCTGTTTTTGTTATGTTAAGGGATATAAATTAACCATAACACGAGTGTTTGTTTGGAGAAAGGTACTATTTATTAACTAGTTACTCGGTGTCTACACCTGAATAGTCGAGTGGCATTAGTATTCCCTGAATTGATAAGAAATATCTCAAACGCTATTCACTTAGAACTGATAACTCAGCACAACAGCGCCATCAAAGCGCTTTTCTTTACTATCAACCCCTTCACCGTAACCGGCCTCAAAGCGAATACGAAAGCCAGAGTTATTCAAACCGTGATGATTATAGCTATACGATAAGCCTATTCCGTTTGTGGTTTCATGGTCGAATATTTCAACTATACTGCACGCTATGACACTGGCTAAACCCTCAGCAATACCGTTTTCGTCATCATTATTAGGGCATGGTCGCTTGTCGTCTTGCGCGCCAATCGCTCCGACTAATAAGCCAATGGCGTGTTGATTAGCTGAATCAAGGCCATGTTCAAAGCCGATAGCAAAACCGTCATCTAAACCTAATTTGTAATTCGCATATAAACGTTGTTGACCACCACTAGCGGAATATGAAACTTCTGGAATAACAAGGTAGGGATAACCAGTACCTAATGAAAAATCTATATCTTCAGCGTGGCTAGTTACAGAGATATGTGTGGCTAACAGTGCGATAAGCCAAATGAGTCCATGTCTATTCATGCGGTAAATCCTTTTATCTATGACAAATGATGGCTAACAGCGATACATTGCTACTTAGCGTATTATATAGCTTATCGCTTGGTTATTTGTAGTTGGTTGTTAAGTGAACAATGAGTTCTATAGTCTTCGCAAAATATGATAAATACAAACGTTTAAATCGTAACGAGATGTAAGTCTTAACCCTAAACCCTAAATCCACACATCGTTTTCAGCGGTTAAGTCAGAGGTTTCCTCTCCGGTATTTAACACGCCTTTGGGCTCAACCAGCATAATTTGGCATTCACTTTGCGCTATAGGCTTATGCTCTACACCTTTGGGCACAACATACATTTCACCTGCTTGCAGTGTAACCTTACCATCTCTAAATTCGATCGTTAATGTGCCACTTATTACAATGAACACTTCATCAGTGTCGCTGTGTTGGTGCCAAACAAATTCACCTTCCACCTTTGCCAGTTTAAATTGATAATCATTCATCTCAGCTATGACACGTGGCGACCATTGTTCGGCAAACTTATCGAACTTTTCTTTGAAGTTAATGGCGGTGAAAGACATTGCTGCTCCTTGGTGTTTATTGCTCAGCTCTATATGATGTTACCTTGAGTGTCCTTATAGGAAAGGCTTTTCAGTATTTTCGTGCAAGTAACTGCCTATACTCCTGTTAAACCTCGAAAAAATAGTAGTGATTAAATACCGTAATCGCGTTCAACTTTTGTAATACGTACTTTAAAGCTTTTATACCAAAGCTCGTGACCTCTACGCTGCGCTAGTTGGTGCTCGGCATTCATCTTCCACGCTCGAATAGAGTCAAGATCTTGCCAATAAGAGACGGTGATACCAAGACCTTCACGCGCTGATTCTATGCCTAAAAAGCCAGATTGCTGGCTGGCTAAATTAACCATATGCTCGGCGGTTTTTGCATAGCCATCGTCGTTAGCGGTGTTATTAGCTGTGCCATCTACATTTATCAAGGAAGTAAATATCACGGCATAGTAGGCCGGTTTAGGGATCTTAGCAATCATAATCACGGTTTACTTTTTTAACTTTCAGAAATGACCATAGTATAGATACCGTAAAGCAAAGGGCTTGGTTAACGAAACATATGGTTTTCGGGTTTCAGTGATTAACGCCTATTATCTATTGCGGTTTATAACAACAATTATTTTGATTGGGCATCTTTATTTTGCTCTAGCATCTGATCCATCATTTGAATAAAACGTTCTCTAAGAACACCTTTTTGCTTTGATATCAGCGCTTCGTATTTGCTAGGAAACAAGAACAAATGGCTTTGATTCGCTTCATCTTTTAGCTTATTAATTAAAGGCTTTAAGCGTTTTTCATTTTGCTCAAACTGCTCAATTAACTCGTAGCAAACAATGATGCCATCAATTTTGGGATTCCACCAAGCATCTGGTCCAGAGCATTGGCTTTCAAAATAAATGGTCACTGGCTTGGGCAGCTTGATAGCTTCATTCACTCGACCAAGAATATAAGCAACCCGCTCTGATGATTGCAACCACTCTAGTATGGCCTTGTGCGCGGGACGAGAAGGCGTTATGTATTGCACATTTACTTTTGGGTGAACAGCACTAGCGTTTACTTTGGGAACAGGGTGCCAGTTTTCATCGAAGGTTACATAACTGTAGTTGTCGGCAAGCCAGCTCAATGTTTTTCGGTTTTGTTGGAACTCAAGGTCGCAATCCCAAGCGCGTTGATAAGGAAGCCACGCCTCTTTTCGAATTTGCTCTAACTTATCTACTGCCGCACCATACATCAGGCAAGTAACGTCATAAAAACGTTGAATCGACAATGGATGCACATCCCAAAAAGCAATAGATGAGTGTTCTACTTCTTGCTGCCATTCAATCATCCATTCTGCGGAGATAGAAATCATCTGATCTAATAAATCATCTTCCACATCGCGACTGTTTACCATCATAAACATAGTGGCGATTTGATCGGCCGCTTTTTCTCGGCCACCCAATACTGGAATATTGTTTAACTCAATAATCGCATGGGCTAGTTCGTGCAATAGCGCAAATTCAAGATTGCTCTCAACATAAAAGTGGGGGGTGTTAAATGCAGAATCTATTGTTAGGTTGGAAAATGCAGAGTTATCAGCACTTTCATCACTTTCAGTTATGTCAGTGGCGTGTGCTGACAACTGAAAAAAGCTGAACAAGCAGCACATGGCTAACGGCTTAATGCTCATAACTCTGCCTCCGTAGTGAGATAAAAAAGAGTGAGATAAACAATAGTGAGTTTAACAAGCTTTGCTGATCTGTGAGGTTTAGTCACCATAGAAAATAAGCGCTGACTCCTCCAATAACTGGCGATAATCTTGCTCGCTAATCTCACCTTGTTCAAGTTGCTTTTGTGCATCAACATTTCTTAAATAAAATTGGTTTTCAATATCTGCCAGAATATAGCCGTATTCCGTTTCCGTAATAATATTGGCGTGAAATGCAGCCTTCGAAGATTTTTTCGTCCAATAATCAGCAGCAGTGGGCTTAGGGTAAGAATAGTCTTTTTGCAGAATAGCTGGTTCGGAAACTCTTGCTACCTCCATACCTTGGGCGATCGCTTGTTGTGCACACCAATTAAGTAGCCAGTCGACAGAGTCTTTTACGCCGTATGGATGCCAATCATAACCTGCTGTGCACTCACCAACTTTTTTACCTTCAGCGTTATATAGATCTAATTGGCCGCTAGCACAACCAAACAACGTGACTGTTAAAACAACAATAGTTAAATGCTTCACTAATATTCCTTAGTTTTTTACAACTGCACTAGCAGGGGCTTCGACCATGAAACTGAATATACAGTTGTTTGAGAACATCAGGCATTAATGTCCAATATGGTGATGCATGCTCTGCTTTTACCCGCCAGAATAAATTCTCGATAAAGGCTACGTCTATACAGTTTTTGATATCATCACTTTCAAAAAGGTACTTTTGTCTAAAGTATTCGAAAATTGATTTGTATTGGGCTGGTTCGCTACCTTTGGACATCTCATCATTGATGGCATTCGCTAAACTTTCAAACCACGAATATGCGAAACTTGGATCAAGTTCATCCCACTGGTTTATGTGAGCGATATCAGCTTTGAGTGTAATTTCTGGAAAAGTGGCTCTAAACTCTTCGTACATTTCTTGCAATAGCATTGATAGTTCTAAGCCCCGACCAAATAATAAATGATACTTACTTAAACGAGCAAAATACTTGTGTTCAGGTGGCTACTTTTTTGACTCGGTAGGCACCGATTAACTCGGAATACAGAGCCACATAATGGCAAATGAACAGGCTATGCCGAATCCCCAGACAATTGAGCGTAAAAGGCCAATATTGAGTAGGTAAAGCAGGTGATAGGCAACTCTTAAAACAATATGAGCAATGGCAAGAGTTTGAATTGTTTCGCCTGTAGTATTTGTCGCAATAGCTAGCAAAATCGCAGCGGTAAAGACAATCAGCGATTCAAATGCGTTTTGATGGGCCGCTAGGGCACGAGCACCAAAGCCAGTTAACTTCGTTTGCTGCTCTCTCGGGTGGTTGTTGTCATAACCACCAATTTTATTCATCGCCGCGGCCAACGGCGCTTTTGCAATATAGGGCAGTAGCGCTGCTATAATTAGACACCAAATTAATGTAATCAATGTGTTGTTCCTTCTTAAGATTTAATAGGTAATTAGTTACTTTTGAGCCTTGAATTAAATACATTTTGCTTTCGGTTATAACTTTCGCGGCATACAAATGTTATTTGCTTTTCCCCACTATCAGGCAAAAGGTTGGCCGTTTTTAGTCTTATAGCTATATGTTTAATACGCTTGTCGAATTTATTTAACCATTGTTTACTTATATTAGAGGGCTCAGGGTATTTCAATCGAGCAATTATGAGTATTGCATCAGAGTATTTGAGTTTGCTAAGTGGAAGTTCTACGATATTTTTTAACCTTAAAGTACCAATGCTTGCTTGGCCGTAATAAGCTATAAAGAGATACGCAGTCCCAATTCTATCTTTCTCTGATAATGAAGCCACATGAACAGCAAGCAACTGCTCATATAGCTTTCGTTTCAATGTTCGTTGGTAATTATCGACAACTACCCGCACAAATTGTTGCTCTATTGTACTTGCTCCTTGTATGGAACCTCTGAGATTAGATATCAATGCTCTGATGTATGCTATTTGATCTACCTCAAAATGAAAGTTGTTGCGGTGATCTTCGGCTATTTTTAGTGTTAGTAATAGCTCTTTGGGGAGTTTTACATTGCCATATTTTGAAGCAATATCAAGGCACTTTTTTGTGTCATTTCTAAAGCCCCACCAGTTAAATTTATAAGCGAGTTTCGAAATAACTAAATAAGGGATTGTAACTATAAAGTAGCAAAGCTTTAAAAAGGATGTCTTTGCCATTCGGATAACCCATCTTGGTTTGCGACGAAAGAATTAAATGCCCCTTTTAACGAATCATTGTTCATTCTTATTAATTCAAAATAGTTGGTAGATTCTCTTCCACTACCTTGCTCTTTGATGTGAATATATAATTTATCTTTTGATAAGTAATTTAATTCGTAATAACCATTTAAATCGCCTCTAGATCTTTTGTCACCTACATACTCTCTCTCACCAGTTGATGAGTTTTCGTAAACTTTTTCCACGGTACCAGATAGCTTGCTACCTTCTCTCCATATCACAACGATATATCTTAGGATCATGCCTTTATATGGATTGTAGTCACTATTAACTGTAGTCATTTCGAAATGCCACTTTCCCGTAATATCAGGTATTCCAAATATCCTCTCTCTTAAAAAAAAGAAAAATAGAGCCAATATTGGCCCACTAATTAGAGTTGCGATAACTCCAGCGACAATGTTGTCAAACAATACTAAAACTCCTTGCAGGGCTAATAGATTTTATTGAGGTAAGCTGTGACACTTATCACAAATTATTTTCCTAGTTGCTAATAGAACTTTAACGTAGAGAAATTTCCTTTACTAGCCAATAGGTTAAAAACCTATTAGTAATTTGTTTGAGAGCGCCATAGCGAAAAAAATACAAATGATTAGGCATTAAAAAGCCCGCATTAAGCGGGCTTGATTAAGTTAGGTTTGCTGGCTACTTAATATTAGCCAATAAACTTACGGGCATTGCGGAACATACGTACCCAAGGTGAATCTTCACCCCATGAGTCTGGGTGCCATGAGTTGGCTACCGTGCGGAAGACGCGCTCTGGGTGTGGCATCATTATGGTCACGCGACCATCTGTGGTGGTTAACGCGGTAATACCATCAGGCGAGCCGTTCGGGTTAGCTGGGTAAGTTTCGGTAACATCGCCGTAGTTGTTTACATAACGCATTGAAACGGTACCAGAGTCGTTGGCAGCATCAATCGCTTCATCTGAAACAAATTCAGTGCGACCTTCACCATGCGAAACCGCAATTGGCATACGCGAACCAGCCATACCTTTAAAGAAGATAGATGGGCTTTCTTGCACTTCAACCAATGAGAAACGTGCTTCGAAACGCTCAGACTCGTTCTGCACAAAGCGCGGCCAGTGCTCAGAGCCCGGAATAATTTCTTTTAGGTTTGATAGCATTTGACAGCCGTTACACACACCGAGTGAGAAAGTTTCTTCGCGGTGGAAGAAGGCTTTAAACATCTCGCGAGCATTAGCGTTAAACAAAATGGATTTCGCCCAACCTTCACCAGCGCCCAATACGTCACCGTACGAGAAACCGCCGCAAGCGACTAAGCCTTGGAAGTCAGCTAAATCAACGCGACCAGCCAGTATGTCTGACATATGTACGTCAATAGCGTTAAAGCCAGCGCGAACAAAAGCGGCTGCCATTTCTACGTGCGAGTTCACCCCTTGCTCACGTAAAATCGCCACTTTCGGATTAGTGCCCGCTTGTGCATCTTTTGCAATTAAGTCGGCAACGATATCTTCGTTGATATCAAAGCTTAACTCAGCGTTTAAGCCCGGATCTTCGGTATCAAATTTAACGTCGAATTCTTCTTGTGCGCATTCTGGGTTGTCGCGCATCGCTTGCATTTTTAATGTCGTTTCTGCCCATACGGTGCGGAAGTAGGTGCGCGAATTTTCCAATACCACTTGCTCATTGCGAGTAAAGGTGATCATGTCAGTGTCGTTAATACGAGCAACGTCTGCGCAGTAATCTAAAATACCGTATTCAGAGAAAATGGTGTGAATCGCTTCGATATCGTCTTCGCGAATTTGAATCACCGCACCTAGCTCTTCGTGGAACAGGACTTCGGCATCAGTGCCTTCAAACACACTTAGGTCAACGGTGACACCTGTGTGACCAGCAAATGCCATTTCGGCGATGGTGGTAAACAAGCCGCCATCACTGCGATCGTGATACGCCAATAATTTGCCTTCGGCAACTAAGGTTTGCATCGAATTAAAGAAGCCGCGTAGCAGGTACGCTTCATCTACATCTGGTGTTTCTGTGCCTAAGTGCTGGTAAACCTGTGCTAAACATGAACCACCTAAACGGTTTTTACCGCCAGATAAGTCAATTGCAACGATGCGCGTGTCGCCCTGATCGGTGCGCAGTTGCGGCGTGACGGTTTTGCGAATATCTTCCACGCGACCAAAGGCGGTGATCACCAGCGACATAGGAGCCGTCACCGCTTTTTGCTCGCCGTCTTTTTCCCACTGGGTTTTCATACTCATTGAGTCTTTACCCACTGGAATGGTTAAGCCAAGCTCAGGACAAAGCTCTTCACCTACTGCTTTTACCGCTTCGTATAAACCAGCATCTTCGCCTGGGTGACCTGCTGGCGACATCCAGTTAGCGGAAAGTTTAATACGGTTTAAGTCGCCAATATCGGCACCCGCAATGTTTGTTAGTGATTCTGCAACTGCTAAACGTGCCGAAGCGCCATAATTTAGTAGGGCCACTGGTGTGCGTTCACCCATCGCCATGGCTTCACCGTGGTATGAATCTAACGAAGCTGCGGTTACACCGCAATCTGCGACTGGCACCTGCCATGGGCCAACCATCTGATCGCGCGCGACCATACCTGTTACCGAGCGGTCACCAATGGTGATCAGGAAAGTTTTTTCGGCAATGGTTGGTAAACGCAGCAGACGATCTGCCGCTTCAGCGACATCAATGTTCGCTAGGTTAATTTCATCACCCGCCGCTGTAGTTGTTTTAACGTCTTTGATAATTTTTGGTGTTTTACCTAATAACACGTCAAGCGGCAGGTCAATTGGCTTGTTTTTGTGCTCGTCATCGGCAAAGTGTTCGTCCGTTACTGTTAAGTGCTCTTCTTCGGTGGCTTTACCAACCACAGCAAATGGAGCACGCTCGCGCTGACAAATCGCTTCAAAAATCGGTAATTGCTCGTCAGAAACGGCTAGTACATAGCGCTCTTGTGACTCGTTACACCAGATTTCATGTGGCGCCATGCCCGGCTCATCGTTTGGTACGTTGCGCAGTTCAAAGTTACCGCCACGGCCACCGTCAGACACTAACTCAGGGAAGGCATTAGATAAACCACCAGCACCAACATCGTGAATAAATAGAATGGGGTTGTCGTCGCCTAGCTGCCAACAGCGGTCGATAACTTCCTGACAACGACGCTCCATTTCTGGGTTATCACGTTGTACCGAGGCAAAGTCTAAATCTTCACATGATTGGCCAGACGCCATTGATGATGCTGCGCCGCCGCCAAGGCCGATATTCATTGCTGGCCCACCTAATACAATGAGGTTAGCGCCAACGTTGATTTTGCCTTTTTGCACGTGTTGCTCACGAATATTACCGAAACCACCCGCAATCATAATTGGCTTGTGGTAGCCGCGAACTTCTTCGCCATTAAATGAATTTACTTGTTGCTCATAGGTACGGAAGTAACCGGTAATCGCAGGGCGACCAAATTCATTGTTAAATGCTGCGCCGCCTAATGGGCCTTCAAGCATAATATCTAGCGCAGTTACTATTCTGTCTGGTTTGCCGTAATCAATTTCCCATGGCTGTTCAAAACCTGGAATACGTAAGTTAGAAACCGAGAAGCCAACTAAACCCGCTTTTGGTTTTGAACCGACACCCGTTGCACCTTCATCGCGAATTTCACCGCCAGAGCCTGTTGCAGCACCCGGATACGGGGATATAGCAGTAGGGTGGTTATGGGTTTCCACCTTCATCAGAATATGAATGTTTTCGTGGCTGTAACCGTACTCTTTAGTTTCTGGATCTGGGTAGAAGCGACCTGCTTCAGAGCCCGCCATAACCGCAGCATTGTCTTTGTATGCCGATAACACGTAAGCAGGGTTTTCCTCGAACGTGTTTTTGATCATTTTAAATAGGGATTTTTCTTGTTTTACGCCATCAATCGTCCAGTCAGCGTTAAAAATTTTATGGCGGCAATGCTCTGAGTTTGCTTGAGCAAACATATAAAGTTCAATGTCGTGAGGGTTGCGGCCAAGTTTGGCGAAGTTATCAGCGAGGTAAGTAATTTCATCATCGGCTAGTGCTAAGCCTAAGCTGGTATTAGCTTTTACTAGTGCATCGCGACCACCGCTAAGTACGTCTACTGAACTAAATTCGCCAGGCTCTGCTTGCGCAAACAATGCTTGTGCATCATTAAACTCAGCAAAAATTGACTCCATCATGCGATCGTGTAACAAGTTGTTAAGTAGTTTTTCTTGCTCAACCGTTAGCGTTCCGCCATTAATGTAATAAGCAATACCGCGCTCTAGGCGGATAACTTTATCTAAACCACAATTGTGAGCAATGTCGGTTGCTTTTGATGACCATGGTGAAATAGTGCCAGGGCGAGGTGTGACTAATAACAAAGTGCCGTTTGGCTCGTGTTCTTCAATAGTTGGGCCGTAGGTTAACAGTTTGGCAAGTACCTCTGATTCATCAGTGTTAAGCGCTGCTGATAAATGGGCAAAGTGGCTAAACTCTGCGTATATGTCGTTAACAGGAAGGCCAGCTTCAGCACATTGCGTTAATAATTTTTGAACTCTAAAGTCAGAAAGTGCCGGAGCGCCACGAAGGGTTTGGATCAACATCGCCATTAGTTTACTCACTAGTAAATTAGTTGCTTGTCACCACGGATCTTTAACGGTAAAACACAGACCAACCATGCACCAAATTCCGTGGTGAAAACATGGGGTAAAAATCGCGCGTATTATAGGAGAAACGAGGCGTATTAAACAGCAAAATCTTTGTAAGATTTTAACGAGCAATGGCTCTAAAACCTTGGCGTAGCGGCAAAAAGTGAAAAAATGCTTTAACTGTTTTTCAATTCACGACACAATGATTGGGTATGAACATTTACTATAAAAAAACCAACCAATTGTTCAACTTTCTTAAACTGTCGCTCGCGGTAGTTGTACTGGCTATTTCTGGCTGTAAAGAAGAAGCTGACCGACCGAATATTTCTCGCATACTTGAACGCGGTTATGTCGCCGTTGGCACCCTTTATGGACCCAATTCATATTACCTCGGGCCGGAAGGGCCAGCCGGCTTTGAATACGAATTGGCAAAAAAATATGCTCAATCTTTAGGCGTAGAGTTACGTATTATGCCTAGTTATAGCCTAGATGAACTATTTCCTCGGCTTGATTCTGGCGAAGTCGACTTTCTGGCAGCCGGATTAGCGGTCACGCCAAATCGCCTAAGCCAATATGAATTTGCTCCCAGCTATGACTCTGTCAGCCAAAAGTTAGTGTTTCGTCAAGGTAACAAGCGACCACGAGCATTAAAAGATTTAACGGGCTCGTTAATTGTGACTGCCAACTCTAGTCACGCAGAAAACCTTGTTGAATTGCAGCAAACGCATGAGGCACTAACTTGGCAAGAAAGCACTGAGTTTGACAGTGAAGAGTTATTGCTCAAAGTGCTTAACGGGGAAATTGATTACACGATAGTGGATAGTCATGTTTTGGCAATTAACCGTCGTTACTACCCTGATATCAGCATTGGTTTTACCGTCAAAAAAGCAGAGCCATTGGCTTGGCTGGTCAGTAAACACAGTGATGATTCGATTATTGCTAGCCTGATAGAATTTTTTGGGCAAGTGCATCACGATGGTACTTTGCTGGCGCTTGATGATAAATATTACGGCCATATCGAACAATTTAACTATGTTGATACGCAAGCATTTTTAGCGGCGATTGAAACAACCCTGCCAACCTACCAGCCGCTATTTGAAAAATACGGGCAAGATATTGACTGGAAGTTGTTGGCGGCAATTAGCTATCAAGAATCCCACTGGAATCCAAAAGCACGCTCGCCAACTGGGGTAAGAGGCATGATGATGCTAACCCTGCCAACGGCGAAACAAATGGGCGTGACTAGTCGATTAGATCCAGAGCAAAGTATTGCGGGTGGGGCAAAGTACTTTAAGCGTTTAATTGACCGTATTCCTGATCGCATTCCATTTCCCGATCGCATGTGGTTTGCACTGGCATCTTATAATGTAGGCTTTGGTCATGTTAACGATGCGCGCATTATCACGCAGCGCCAAGGAGGCGATGCCGACCGTTGGGTGGATGTAAAACCGCGATTGCCATTGCTTAAACAAAAGAAATACTACAAAACAGTAAAGTACGGCTATGCCCGTGGTGATGAGCCTGTTAAATATGTCGAGAATATTCGTCGCTACTACCATACGCTCTCGTACTTTGATGAAAAGGTGCGTAATGGCCTTGTTAATGGATTGTCTAATGGAGCGCCTAATGGAGCTTCAGAGCGAATAGTTGATACGAGTTCAAACAAACCAGTTGATAAAAACGCTGAATAGGATTTGTTTCGATACGCCCTAGTATTTGACCTGACAGTTACTTATGGTAACAATAAAAATATGCTGGGTTGTTGACTGATCAGTCAAGATTTGTCATAAAAGAGTCATATAGGTTAGTTATTATGCCTATATGTAATCGTGATGTTGCTACAGGATGTAGTAAATTCTCGCGATTTGTTCTCAATGTTTGACAAAAAGGAGGTTGTGATGCCGTTAAATAAACGTCGAATACAACTTAGTATCCAACGCAAGCGCATGCTTCGCGATACACAACGAAAAATCAGTAGCCGCCGCAGTGCCTACTACAAACAAAGCCTGATGGAATAGCCCTCAGGCTTTTTTGTTTGCGCCGCTTTTGTTCCCTAGCACTGAAACGATCTATCTTAGAATCCCTTAGCTTTTTATTATCTTGCTATTGAAGCACTAATTCTAGTGTTCATGCTCAGCTTTAATGTTCATGCTCAGCTTTAATGTTCATGCTCAATATTGTTTTCATGCATTTCGTCGTGGCTAGCGTTGTGACTAGCACTATGGCTATGGCTGCGGCGCTCTAATTCAGTCGAGCGGCTAAATGATGAATTTACCTCACCGTTATAGCAATTGATCACCCAAGGGAAGGTGTCGGTAACAAAGTAGCCGTATTGCCCATCAACGACCATGCCATTGCATTGGTCTAAATCACCAGTGCCTTCAACATATTCCCAATCACCACGAAATTGGCCATCGTAGTTATTACTGGCAATATCGCCAACGCCGGCTTGTGGCGTTTGAAAACCATCAACGGCTTGTCTTGGACCGCCATTGTCTTTGAGCTGATAGCTTGAAAGTGCCTTGCGCGTTTCGCCAGTTGTTGAGTCAATAAAGCAGCTACCAAAAATCGGGTAGCCATCGGCGGCAAAGCCAATCACTGGCGAGGCGATATTTGCTTCGCAGCTTTGGCTAAACATAGCAACAGGATTGGCGTGATAGTGATATTTGCCGTTTGGTTGGGTGTGGGCATTGTGAATGTCGGTGCCAAAGGTATTTAGTGGCGACATCGGATCGTAGCGCCATGGGTTGTCGTTTTGGCTAGCGCCACAGCCGATTTTCTCACGACCTAGCGGCTCGTCGCCAACGCCGTAGCAGGCCGCCGCTAATATATCGAGTGTTACACCGTTAAGCATAATGGCTTCTGTTGTGCCGATGATCAAATTAGCTGGCGTAGCACTTGGCTCCGGTTTGATAGGAATGCGATAGCTCGACACCACCTCCTGTACGTCATTGGCAAAGCGGGCGCTTTGGTCGTTAAAGTCGTGGTTTGGAATTTGGTTTACTTGAATTAAACACTCGCTACTATCAGCGCTAATACTCACGCTGCCGTTAAATGCTAAGCCGCGTTTGATATCGTCAACATTTGATTGATACGTACCTAGGTATTCGGCACAGCTACCAGATTGTTCAACGAAAATTTTATCTGTGATATCAAGATTATTGCTTTGGGCGGCAATGGTGATACTAACGGGTGAGGAGGTGACTTCGCCATCATTTACCGTGAGCTGCAACTGGTAGTCACCACTGGCATCAGGGGTAAATTCAAAAGAGGATGCTAATGATTGTGCTTCGCTCAGGGCAACTTGGCTACCTTTTGGCATCGCAGTAAATGCCCACTGAAAAGTGAGGCTATCTCCATCGGGGTCGCGACTATTTTCTCCCGAAATTAACACTGCTTCACTAACATTGGCACTTTGATTGGTGCCCACGTCAGCGATAGGGGCTTGGTTTTCTTGGCTCGCTTGGGTGACAGTAATCGTGACGCTGGCTGTGTGTTCAAGCTCGCTGTCACTCACCGTAAGACTAATTACATAGTCACCGGCAATGTCTGGAGTAAAGTTGGTGTTAACATTCTCTGCATCGGTGAGTGAAACTGCACTGCCGTTTGGCGCACTGGTAATCGCCCATAAATAACTGAGGCTATCGCCATCACTATCTGCACTCTGTGCACCATTCAATGAAATGCTATCACCTAATATACTGGATTGGTTTTCGCCCGCATTTGCGACAGGGGCATTGTTTTGTGCAGGTGGAGTCGTTGTTGGTGGTGTGGTATCAGTAGACGGTGTTGCAGTATTTTGTGCGCTGTCGTCACTGCCTCCGCCTGATGAGCCACCGCAAGCGGTTAATATACACAAACTAGTCAGCGCAGGAACTAGTATCGGGTTAATGAAGGGGGATAACTTCATAGCGAGCCTCTTGCAACACAAATATCCTTGATTGGTAACAATATATAGAACGGCTAAATTTGAAACAACTTACTCTATGTAAATGTTGTGTAAAGCTGGGCTTTTGAGGTTTGAGCGTATGGAGCTAAGCGGGTGTTATAGAATTTGTTGGGAGTAAGCTGTTTATGGGGATTGTTAGTTAATCAGCTTGTTAACTGAATTGAGTGAAGTGTGTTAGTAGAAGTGTGCAGACGAAAGTGTGTTAATAGGATTGATTTACCAATACATAGTTGGTTGCTAGGCGCAAGTATTAGTCGCGCCTTGTTGGAATATCTAGCATATCGATGATAGCTTGAGAAATCGCTTCGATTTGTGAAATATCTTCAGGGATAATCAATACAGTATCATCGCCCGCAATGGTCGCTAAAATACCAATAGATTCTTCTAGTGAATCTAATACCCGCGCCATTAGCGGGGCACCGCCAGTACCTGTTTTTAACACAATTTGGTAGTTGTTGTGTTTTAAATCCAGCGCAATGGTTTCAATCGGGTGCTTGGTTTTAGGGATAATGAGCGCGTCTGGCAGGTTGTAGCAAATTTCATTTTGGCTATTACGGGTTTTAACTGCGCCGAGTTTGGCCAACATACGCGATACTTTGGATTGTGAGACATGCTCGTATCCTTGCTGGGCTAAAGCAAAAGCGAGTTCTTCTTGCGAACGATAAGTACCTTGCTTTATCAGCGACTTAAATACTTGCAGTAATTGTTGCTCTTCTTTTTGCTTGCCGTGTAGTTGTTTGGCAGTGACGGGCTTGGCGGGTGTTGATTTACTCTGGGTCATATCGCAATAACTATCTGGTGGCTTATTGATAAATTGGCTACTGTTGAGCGTTTTGCTCTGCCTGCTTTGCTATTTGTTTGCGTAGTTTTTTTGCTGCTTTAATTTCAGCGCGACGACGCTTAAAAAAGTGCGACAGCATAGCGCTACATTCGGCTTGCATCAAGCCCGAATTTACGTCAATTAAGTGATTTAATTTTGGCTCATGGGTCAAGTTAAACACTGTACCAGCTGACCCAGTTTTTTCATCGGGCGCAGCAAAAAACACGCGCTTTACTCGGCTATGCACTAACAGGCCTGCACACATGGGGCAGGGCTCTAAGGTAACATATAAAGTGCAATCGATAAGGCGGTAATTGTCTAGTTTTTTTCCCGCTTCTCGCACTGCAATCATTTCAGCGTGAGCTGACGGATCATTATCCATAATTGAGCGGTTATAACCTTCGCCAACAATTTCACCCTGATAGACAACAACAGCACCGACCGGAATTTCATTATGCTGTTCGGCAATTTGCGCAAGCTCGATAGCACGGGCCATAAATTGTTGGTCTTGCTCGGTAAATGCTGGCGTTTTTTGTTCGCTATTTTGTTCGCAAGTTAAGGCGGTTATTTCTTTCATTATAAAAACAGCTCTAGCAAGTCGTTTAAATAACGATGTCCCAGCGTTGATACTTGCCAGTTTTGCTGGTTTTTAATCAATAAACCTTTGGCTGATGCTTGTGCCAGTGGTTCTGCAATGGTTGCTAACGCTAAGCCAGTGGTTTGTGTAAATCGATTGATATCAAATGACTCTCTAAGCCTTAATTGATTCATCATAAACTCAAACGGTAATTCGTCGGTTGTTACGGTATTAAGATGATCCAACGCTGGACGGCCTTGCTCAAGGTAACCTTTTGGATGTTTTACTTTGATGGTGCGATAAATTTTGCCGCTGGCGCTATCGGTAATTTTTCCGTGCGCTCCACAGCCAATACCAAGATAGTCGCCAAAACGCCAGTAGTTCAAATTATGCTTACTTTGTTTACCTATTTGGCTGTAGGCTGAGATTTCGTATTGTTGATAGCCTGCATCGGCTAGCATACTCACGCCATGCTCTTGGATATCCCACAAAGTTTCATCTTCTGGCAGTTTCGGGGGTTTAGAGCCAAAGGCCGTGTTTGGCTCAATAGTAAGTTGATACCAAGAAAGGTGATCTGGTTTAAGTGCAATGGCTTGGGCTAAATCGTCCATCGCCGCATCGAGTGACTGCTCCGGCAAACCATGCATTAAATCTAAATTAAAGCTTTTTACACCACAGCTCTTGGCTAACTCAGCAGCGCGAATTGCTTGTTGGTTGTCGTGAATGCGACCTAATTTAATGAGCTTGTCTGATTCAAAGCTTTGCACGCCGATTGACAAGCGCGACACTCCAGCTTCAGCAAAGCCGACGAACTTATCTGCCTCAACGGTGCCAGGGTTGGCTTCAAGCGTAACTTCGATATCACTGTCGTGATCAAAGCGAGCAAAAACGCCCGCCAGAATATCGCCAATTGCTTTGGCTGAAAACAAGCTTGGTGTGCCGCCACCTATAAAGATGCTGTGCAATTTACGATCGCTTAGGTTAAAGCGGGCGATATCATCGTCTAAGTCTTTTAGCAGCGCAGCCGTGTAGGCTTGCTCTGGCAAGTCAGACTTCATACCGTGCGAATTAAAGTCACAGTAAGGACATTTTTGCACGCACCACGGAATGTGGATATATAGCGATAGCGGTTGTTGAACCAATAAACTCATGGTTTTATTTTCTTTGGGCTTTTTTGCTTAGACTTAAAAGGCAAAACATTAAAAATGTTTTACCAGCTGTGCTAACGCTTTACCGCGATGGCTAAGCTTGTTCTTATCGCTACGCGTTAATTCTGCTGAGCTACATTGATGCGCTTCCACCCAAAACAGTGGATCATAGCCAAAGCCTTGCTCACCGCGTTTTTCCGTTAAAATTGAACCTTCCCATACACCATGGCAAATCACAGGCGTTGGATCATCAGCGTGGCGCATATAAACCAATACACAGTGGAATCTAGCGGTACGCTCACTTGCTGCCACGTCAGCAAGTGCACTCAGGAGTTTGTCGTTGTTGCTGGCATCGCTCACTGAATTGGTCACATCATGAGAATAGCGAGCAGAGTAAACACCCGGCGCGCCATTTAATGCGTCTACTTCCAACCCTGAATCATCAGCAATCGCTGGTAAACCTGTAATTTTTGCCGCATGACGTGCTTTGATAATGGCGTTTTCAACAAAGGTAGTGCCAGTTTCAGCAACATCAGGCACGTCAAATTGGCTTTGTGGTAATACTTCAATCTGGTGCTCTGCAAGTAAGTTGGCAAGTTCTTTTACTTTGCCTTGGTTGCCTGTGGCTAAAACGATTTTGCTCATGTGGGCTCTGATCAGGTGTTATCGGGAATTGAATTTGCGCGCATTATACCGTTAATCACAGGTGCTGGGTAGAAGTGGCAGAGAGCAAACGATAAGTGAGTAGTCAAAAACAAGAAAACAATGAAAAGGATATACCGCCGTTATTCGTTGCTAGCTGTCAATGCTATACAAAAAACTGATTTTAAGTGAAGCAATTGTGTATGTTGCTCTTTGTGTTTACTTGCTAAGTTAGTTACTCAACTTATTTTGCTGTTGCTGATTGATTTTGCTGTTGGTGATTATTTAGCTAACGGTTTTTTCTTATAGTTTTTTCATAATAGTTTTTTCATAAATAAGCTTTCGCCGCTCAATTGGCGGTGAAGCAACTTTGCTGAGGTGTATGGATGTCACTCAAAGATAGTTTACTTGCGCTAATTATTGTCGCTATTTGGGGCTTTAATTTTATTGTGATTGCTTGGGGCGTAGAGCAGATGCCGCCGCTAATGATGGGCGCAGGCCGTTTTCTATTTGTCGGTGTGATTGGCTGTTTACTGGTAAAACGCCCAAATATTCCTTGGCGTTGGCTAGCGCTTTACGCGCTAACCTTGTGCTTTGGCCAATTTGCTTTGCTGTTTTGTGCAATTGCTTTTGGCATGCCCGCGGGTCTTGCTTCGTTAGTGCTGCAATCTCAAGCACTGTTTACCATAATTTTATCGGTGTTAATTCTGCACGAAGCGATTAAGCCGGCGCAGTTAGTGGCGATGGTAGTAGCAGGCTTTGGCTTAGTGATTATTGGCAATAGCGAGCAGGCGACAGAGATGACAGCGATTGGTTTTGCCTTAACGATTGCTTCAGCTGTACTTTGGGGCGGCGGTAATGTGATAAATCGCAAAATTAATCAAAAGGGTTATTTGGCTGGTAATAACAGTGCAGGTCTAGGCTTAGTGGTGTGGTCGTCTTGGTTCGCGTTTATTCCTTTTACGATTGCCAGTTTTGTTTTTGAAGGGCAAGACGCAATTTTAACCAGCCTGCAGTCGTTTAATTTAGTCGGCCTCGGTGTATTGCTGTATTTGTCAGTTTGCGCGTCAATGCTGGGCTACAGCTTATGGAGCTATTTGTTAGCGCATTATCCAGCAGGCCAAGTTGCACCCTTAACCTTAGCTGTGCCAGTGGTTGGTTTGCTATGTGCCATGGTGTTTTTAGATGAACAAGTCACCGGTGGCCAATGGCTTGGGATTTTTGTCGTTATGCTAGGCCTAGTCATTAATATGAAAGGCGAGTGGCTAGCGCAAACGCTTAAGCACAAATTAGGCAGCAGGGTGAAAGGTTAATTTAGGTTGGTTTACTGGCAACTTGAATTGAAAAGTCTAGCTGCCAGCTAATTAATGTTTGGCGTTAAAGCGTATGCTCAGAAATCACTTTAGAAATGGCTAAGATTGACGCTTGACCATTAAATTCAAATTTCACTTTACCAAGTGCTGAAAAGTAAATTTCCAGCTCAGAATCCAAGTCAAAAGTGCCCGAGGTTTCCACTGAATAGGCGACAATATTTTTGTAAGGCAGCGAGGTAAAGTCTTTCTTACTACCAGTAATACCTTGAACATTAACCGCAATAATACGTTTGCTGGTAAATACCACACCGTCACGCATCGACTTGTACGCATCAATGATTTCTTCGCTATCAATTAACAGCTCGGTAACCATTTCACCGTATTCTTCATTTTGTTTAAGCTTGAATACTTCTTTATTATTAAAATCAATCATTGTTATTCCTTGTGGCTTAGCGAAGCACATTTGTCAGTGACTATATTCAGTTTATAAATGTAGCAGCATAATAAAGCTGGGCTCAACAGCTTTAATTTCATAACAAAAAAGCCGCTTTCAGTTTCCTAAAAAGCGGCTAAATCATTTACTACAGCAGTGCTGGCTGCTTTGAGTTAATCAACATAAAAGGTTTGGTTAAACATTAACTCATGGGTTTCGCTGCCATCAGTAATGGTGAGCTCAAACTTAACCTTTTCTTTGTCGCGAAAGTTGAGTTGGGCGAGGTAGTAAATCGCCTGACCTTCACGCACTTCTTCAAAATCTAAGCGCTTGTATTGACCCGTTAAGTTTTGCGCTGTGCCAGAAATTGCCACCGCTTTAGCAGGCTTGTTGGCTTTGGTGTTGTCCATGACGGAAATGTTGATTAGCGCGTTATATTTACTGCGTTCGATACCGTAAGCTTTGGCAACTTGAGGCGTTAAAAAGGTCGCACCAATCGCCATATAGTGAACATCCATTGCCCCTAAGGTTTTCATGTTCTCTGCGCTAACGATTGTGCTGGTCAACGTTAAGGCGATAAGTGCAAACGCACTTGTCAGCCAGGTTCGAATTGATTTCATGATAATCTCCATTCGAAATTAATTATTATCAATTATAGCTAATATTACTGAAGTGGGATTAAACCCCACCCCAGTATGGCACTGCGCCAGTTAGCAAAATATTAACGACGTTTAACGCTAAAAAGGCAACTAGAATCGACAAATCTAACCCACCAATAACAGGCACTACACGGCGAATAGGGCGCAAGAATGGTTCGGTGAGTTGTTGGAAAATCACCATGGTTGGATTGTAGCCTTGTACCACCCAGCTCATGATTGCCATCACCAGCATAATAATAAACAGCAGGAAGCCAACTTGTTTAATTAGCGCTAATGTTCCTAAATACATGGCAAACAAGAAATCAATTTGACCTGTGCTAAGTCCTTGGAAAACTACCCATTCTAAAATGGCGAAAAATAACGCTACAACGATGGTGGCAATGTCTAGCCCGCCTATGCCGGGGATAATTCGGCGAAATGGTATCACCAATGGATTGGTGACTTTAACAACGAACTGGCTAAGCGGGTTGTAAAAGTCGGCTTGTACCATCTGTAGCCATACGCGAAGAATAAGCAAGGTAACGACGGCGTCGAAGAAAAATCGTAACAAGTAAACGACTGCTTCCATTAAAAACTCCTAGTTAAGAAAACAGCTCAATCATAGGTGACAGTGCCTTGATGATCGAGCTTAAACCAATAAAAAACTGTTAAATTATTTTGCTGCCATTTCTTTAGCTCTAGCTATTGCAGCTTGCATTGCACCGCTCACTAGCTCTGGCAGGCCGCCTTCGGTAAAGGCATTTAACGCCGCTTGCGTAGTGCCGCCTTTTGAGGTGACATTTTCACGTAGTTGGCCGATAGCAATATCATTTTCTACCACCATTTGTGCCGCGCCTAGTGCGGTTTGTTGCACTAAGGTTCGCGCTTCAGCACTGGTAAAACCTAAGCGTTCAGCTTCACTTGCCATTGCTTCCATAAATAAGAAGAAGTAAGCAGGGCCTGAGCCCGAAACCGCAATAATGTGGTCGATGTCTGACTCTTGCGCTAACCATTTAACAATACCTGTTGCTTTCATCAAACGATCGGCGGCTACGCGTTGTTCGTCGGTGACTTGTTCCGATGCAAATGCACCAGTAACACCCAAGCCCAGTTGTGATGGTGTATTAGGCATGGCGCGAATCACGGACTTATTTTCACCCAGAGCCGCTTGAATTTGTGTCATAGTGGTACCAGCAGCCACTGAAATAAAACACTTGTGCTCAATCTCGATAACTTCGGCAATCTCTTGGCAAACGGTGGTAATTAAATGTGGCTTAACACCCAGTACGACGATATCGGCATGCTCAGCGGCTTGGCTATTGCTTGAAGTTTGGTTGATGCCATATTCATTGGCAAGTGCTTCGCGCTTTGGCGCAGAAGGGTTCGATACGGTGATATTGCTTGGTTCAACATCATTATTTACTAGGCCTGCGATAATCGCGCGGTTCATATTGCCTGCGCCGATAAATGCAATTTTATTCATAAAGTTCTCTGTGCTTTGTCGTTTTTGTTCTATTTAATTTTATTTGCTCATTTTTTGATTATGCCGAGCTAATCTCTGTGACCAAAAATGGCCGTACCAATGCGCACCATGGTTGAGCCAGCAGCTACTGCCGAGTCCATATCATTAGTCATCCCCATTGATAATGTATCTAAGGTTTGATATTGACTTTTCAAGTCAGTAAACAATTGGTGCATATCGTTAAAAATAGACATTGGCGCTTGTTTTTGTGGAATGGCCATTAAACCTCGTAGGGTTAAGTGCTCGCAGTTATTCACATAGGCTGCAAGTTCATTTAGCTCGTTAATTGTCGTGCCAGATTTTGCCTGCTCACCACTAATATTCACTTGTAAACAGATGTTCAGGGGAGTATCTTGACCAGACCTTTGATCATTAAGGCGCGTGGCAATTTTAATTCGGTCGACACTGTGTACCCAAGCAAAATTTTCGGCAATAAGTCGAGTTTTGTTGGACTGAATAGGCCCAATAAAATGCCAGCATATATCTGACAGATGCGACAATTGAGACACTTTATCAACGGCTTCTTGAACGTAGTTTTCACCGAAGTGGCGCTGACCCGCTTGATAGGCTTGCATCACCATCTCTGCCGACTTTGTTTTACTAACCGCTAATAATTGCACCTCATCAGGGGCGCGATTAGCAAGTTGGCAGGCGTTGGTTATTTGTTGTTGGATTTGCGTTAAATTGTCTTTAATGTTCATAGTGATTAATGAAAATTTACCCGATATAAGAGGTTCTTATGGATATTACCGAATTATTAGCCTTTAGTGTTGAGCATAATGCATCTGACTTGCATTTATCGACAGGTACGCCACCTTCTATTCGCGTTGATGGCGATGTTCGTAAGCTAAATATTCCTGCCTTTGATGCCAAAGATGTAAACGCCTTAGTTTACGACATTATGAGCGACCGACAGCGTAAAGAATATGAAGAGCATTTGGAAGTGGATTTTTCCTTTGAGGTGCCAAATTTAGCGCGTTTCAGGGTAAATGCTTTTAATCAGGCTCGTGGGCCAGCAGCGGTATTTCGTACCATCCCAAGTAAAGTACTGACCTTAGAAGACTTAGGTTGTCCTGATATTTTCCGTGACATTGCCGACAACCCTCGTGGTTTAGTGTTAGTGACTGGCCCAACCGGTTCGGGTAAATCAACCACGCTCGCAGCCATGATTGATTACATCAATGCCAGTAAATTCCACCATATTTTAACCATTGAAGACCCAATTGAATTTGTCCACGACAACAAAATGTGTCTGATTAACCAACGTGAAGTGCATCGTGATACCTTGAGTTTTGACAACGCGCTGCGCTCAGCGCTGCGTGAAGATCCCGATGTGATTCTAGTGGGTGAGATGCGTGACTTGGAAACCATTCGCCTTGCCATGACCGCAGCAGAAACTGGTCACCTTGTCTTCGGTACACTGCATACCACCTCAGCCCCTAAAACCATTGACCGTATTATTGATGTTTTCCCCGCCGAAGAAAAATCTATGGTGCGTTCAATGTTATCTGAATCACTGCGCGCGGTTATCTCACAAACACTGGTTAAGAAAGTCGGCGGTGGCCGTATTGCTGCCCATGAGATTATGATCGGCGTGCCTGCTATTCGTAACCTGATTCGTGAAGATAAAGTGGCGCAGATGTACTCCGCTATTCAAACGGGTATGTCACATGGTATGCAAACCATGGATCAGTGTTTGTTGAATTTGGTTAACCGTGGCTTGATTACTCGCCAAGATGCGGCATCAAAAGCGGCAGACAAAAACCAGTTCCAAGGTTTTTAGGTAGACAGGCAAGCGTCTAGCGAAAAGCTTGTAGTAAAAGATTAAGGAGTAAATGATGGACTTTCATCAACTACTAAGAACCATGGTGGAAAACGAAGCCTCAGATATGTTCGTCACCGCCAAGCTGCCAGTGAGTGCGAAAATTAATGGTGAGTTACAGCCTATCGACCAAGAAGTGCTATCACCTGATCAGGCTCTAGGGCTAGTGCACGATGCAATGAATGACAAGCAGAAAGGGCAGTTTGGCGAAGAGAAAGAGTGCAATTTCGCTATTTCTATTGACGACATCGGCCGCTTCCGTGTTTCAGCGTTTTGGCAGCGAGATATGGCTGGCATGGTGATTCGTCGTATCGTTACTGATATTCCTGATGCTGACGATTTAGGCTTACCACCTATCTTAAAAGATGTGGTGATGTCTAAGCGCGGTTTAGTGTTATTTGTGGGGGGGACTGGTACTGGTAAATCGACCTCGATGGCAGCGCTGATTGGTTACCGCAACAAGAATGCGCGCGGACATATTTTGACCATTGAAGACCCGGTGGAATTTGTTCACGAGCATGGTAAAAGCATGATCACTCAGCGTGAAGTGGGGCTAGATACTGAAAGTTTTGATGCGGCGCTAAAAAGCTCATTACGCCAGGCACCAGATGTTATCTTGATTGGTGAGATCCGCTCGCAAGAAATCATGGAGCATGCGCTAGCGTTTGCTGAAACAGGTCACTTATGTATCGCTACACTGCATGCTAACAATGCCAACCAAGCGATAGACCGTATTATGCACTTGGTACCCGCAGAACAGCATAAAAAGCTTCAGTTTGACCTAGCGTTAAACTTGCGCGGTATTGTGGCGCAGCAGTTGATCCCAACGAAAGACGGCCATGGCCGTGTGGCGGCGATTGAGATTCTGCTTAACTCTCCGTTTATTTCTGAACTGATCAAAAAAGGCGAGGTGGGCAGCATCAAAGAAGTGATGGAAAAATCGAACGAGCTAGGTATGCAAACCTTCGACCAAGCCCTGTTTGAACTCTATCAGCAAGGCTTAATCAACTATGCCGATGCACTGCACCATGCCGATTCTCCAAATGATCTGCGCTTAATGATTAAACTGCGCTCGAACGATCAAAGTGGTACCGGTGGCCTGCAAGGGGTGACGCTCGCTGGTATGGAAGAAGATAAAGATAAAAATGAATTAGGGTTTTAGCGCTAGCTTATATAAAAACAAAATGGCGAATTAGCATCTGCTAACTCGCCATTTTTTTATTAAGGTCTCAAAGTTGAGATATTAGCTTTTTGCCCGCCAAGGCATTAACTTACTGCTAGCTTACCGTTAGATAGCCCAAATGGTTATCAAACTTAATACCATCAACAAATACGCTAGCTTGGCTGCTAGCTTTGTTGTTAGCTTGGCCGATTGGCAAGATTTGTCCTTTACCGCTGGTGGCGATAATGCCTTTACCATCAGTGCTCATAGCAAGCCCAGCGCCATCAGAAAAACGCTCTTTGGCGATAAAGCTATTATCATTAAGCGACCAGTAAGTCAGCATATCAGCGCGTGGGCAGCTAATGGCGACAAGGTTAGCAGCATTATCAATACATACGCTGGCGGTATAATGATTCATCCGTCGCCAAATAGCTTCGCTAGCGCTGAGATACTGTAAACTTGCTTCACCTTGGTGAGCAATGGCCAACGGAACAAGGTCTGATTTCGCCCCTTGATACTGCAAACCAGCAACCACTTTACCTTTCTCACTGACATCAAGATGACGAATGCTGAGTTGATGATTATCCAGCTCAAAGCTATCCACGATCTTGCCTGAAGTCAGCTCCATGTAAGCCAAATTTGGCTTCATGGTATCCAAATTCAGCTTTTTTCGTGGTAGATCTGGGTGCGTGAGTATGCCGCCATTGGCAATAACAATATGCTTGTTACCAGGCATATAAGCTAATTGATGCGGGCCGATTCCACCGGAGTCAAATTGCTCAAGCACTTGATAGGTATTGATATCACGCACCACAATTGCGCCGCGACCTTGCTGGTAATTGTTTTCCGTGGTGATCAGCACCTGCTGATTGCCAATACCATGACCATAAAAGTGAGAGCCAGCCTGAGGTGATACTTGTTTGACTATTTCGCCGTGGTTAAAGTCCACTTCAATAAAGTACTGGCCGGGACGACGGGCAAAAACAATCGCATGACCCGATTTAAATGGGTGCTCGATAATATCGTGGCCGCGTGCCGGCAGCTTAACGCGGCTGACTAACTCGCCATTTAAGCGATAAGCGGCGGCGTAGTGATTCCCTGATTTATCTGTGCTGGCGCTGATCAACCAATGCTGGGCTGCGCTGGTTGACTGGGAAAATATCAGGCCACCACCAACTGCCGCAGCGCATGTACCGATGGCAGCTGTGCCTTTTGCAGTAAAAGATAAAAAACGTCGTCTAGAAATACTCATACTGGTACCGAACTCTTTACTAATTACTTTATGCTAGAAGGTATATTTTACGCCAACGCTGGCTTGCTGAGGCTTGCCTGGGCGCGCACCAAACGGACGGCGCGAGACAATCACTTCTTCGTCAGTCAGGTTATCGACTTTGACATAAGTGCGTAGTGCATCGGTGACTTGATACCAAGCAGAGAAATCCCACTGCTGAATCTCATCTGTCATTAAGCTTTCAAGTTCAGTGCCAGTACCTGCGGCTTCTGGGCTTTCATCTGCGTGTTTAAATAACAACGCCGCACGCCAATTTTCATGCGCAATCGCTACTTCAACGCTGATCTGATTTTCCGGTAAGTAAGGTAACTTATCGCCTTTCGAGACATTGCCCCATTGTGAGAACGTCGATTGAAAATCATTCTGGAACTCGGCATCTGTGTAGGTGTAAGCGATGTTAATTGGCATGGTTAGCGATTGGCTAATGGCAAACTCCGCTTGAATACTTGATTCAAGCCCCACAACTTCCACTTCACCGCCATTAAATTCAACGTCTAGGTCGTCACGACAGCCTGAAGAGAAGGTACAAGTGCCTTTGAGGTTGTCATAGTCGTTGTAAAAACCAATCAGCTCAGCATTGAACAGCTCGTTGCTAAAGCGCATACCAAGCTCGTAGTTCCAGCTTTCTTCGGGGTCAATATTGGTGTCTTGGCCTGGGCTATTTGGCACAAAACCTTTGTTAACGCCAAATAAGAAACCCAATTCATCATTAACTTGATAAAACGCACCTAGCCCGGGCAATACCACGGTGTCGGTATCCGACTCTGTGGTACCTGCTAAGAAATCCTTCGCTTCGCCATCAATATATTCAATGCGTACACCTGCGGTCAGGTTTAGCTGGCCAAAATCAATGTCAGCATTAACATAGCTAGCAACCGCTGTGGCGGTATCTTCATTGTCGGTAATGGTTGATTGTGCCACACCAGAATTGACCAAACGACCATCTTGCATCAACAAGTTGTTTTGTCTGTGGTTGCGCTCTACTTGGTCTTGATGAATACGTAAACCTGCGTCAATGGCAACATCAGCATCCAACCAACGGGTGTCCCAAAATAGCTTACTTTCAATACCTTGCGAGTAGAACTTGCGATCGTTTAAGGTAAATAGCAGTTGCTCTTCGGTGGTCAATGAGTCGCGCTCACCCGTCAGTACCTGCATAAACAAGGCGTTTAAGCCGGTGTCAGGCGAAGTTAAAATAGTTTGCATACTTCGATTGGTATTAAAGCTGTTAAAGCGATCCCAATCGCGGTCAAAATCACGGCGGTAAGCCTGAGTAAATACACTCAGGCTGTCGGTAATGTCAATATAGTGCGACACTTGGAATTGATAATGCTCCCAGTCCATTTTATCGTCTTGGCTGGCTATGTATCGCTGATGTGGATTAATCGCAAAGTCGGCATCGGTTAAGCCTAAATAAGTTTCATCTGACTCTTCATCGGAATAGCCCGCTTTAAATTGCCATAGTTGGTAGTACTTACTGTTCGCTGGCGAGAAGTCGGCTTTGAACATTAGCTCGCGTTTGACAAAGCCCGTGTCTTCACCGTTTGGTAGCTCTTTAAAGCCGTCGGATTCTAAATGAATACCTTCAATTAAAAAGCCATAATCGCCGTATTCACTGTTTTCAAAGCGCTGGCTATAAACGCCGTGACCTTTCAGGTAACCGTCTTGACCACCAGCAATATCAATTTCTCTTAGTGGTGTATCGGCACTATCTGTGATCTGACGCGACACCATATTGATCGCGCCACCAATAGTATTAGGGCCATATTTAATCGCCGCAGGGCCTTTAAATACTTCCACTTGCTCCATGCGAGAAACATTAGGGAAATAGTAAGCAGCTGGCGCAGCATACGGTGCAGGGGCGATCAGTACGCCATCTTCCATGATGGCAACTTTACTACTGCGCTCTGTTGTTGCGCCCCGCAGACCAATATTAGGGCGTAGGCCGTAACCGTCTTCTTCACGAATATAAACGCCAGGTACACTTTGTAGCACGCGGTGAATATCGTCAAACTCATATTGGTTTAGTGCTTCTTCGTTGAGCACAAAAGCAGAGCCAGTTGCGGTGGCCAATTGATTGCGATGACCAAAAATACTGATCACTTCAATGCTTTTTTCTGCATTACTATTGCTTGCTTGTTGGCTCGCATTAGCGTCTGCGGCACTCTCAGCGGCATAGCCAAGCTGACTTGCTGCTAAAGCCGAATATGCTACGCCCAGCGCGATAGCAAGTTTAGAAAATTTGTTATTCATTACTACTTAATCCTTACTGCATTACCTGAGCGTCTAATCGCCATCGTTCGAGTTAAAACCGATGTTGATATCTGTGGTTTGGACAAATTCTGTGGAAATTACATCGCGGATTTCCCGCACTGCTTGCACCACCTCACTAATATTGGTGCGACTTGCTTCATTGTTTAACGCGTCGGCGTAATTGCCATTTAATGTTGCAGCGCTGGTGATGGCGGCATTGAGCTTTTCAGTCATCGAATTAGCAATCGCCGATTGGTCAAAATGACCCGTCAAAATGTCATCAAAGCCATGACCATTGCCTGCTGTGTAAATGCTCAGGAAGGTATCTAAATTCACTTTAATACTTGGAATCGATTCGTCGCTTAGCGTGAATTCGGCAATGCTTGGAATACCAGGTGCGCTGATCGCTAATGGCTCTAGCATTTTCTCGTCCTTCACTCGTTCAACGTGCTCTAGCCAGTTAGTAACCAATTCTTCGACTGCATCTTTTTGACTGGTAAAATCACCTGTACCGCTCGTCACTTCGGCGACAAAATTACCGTTGTCGGCGCGCCAGCCGTCATAAATATCGCCAGAGATATTGGCGACATTCGCTGAAATTGCGACCAGTGCTTCACAGCGTTTATCTTTATCGCTGGCACTTAGCAATGAGTTATTGCTCTGGGCATACAGCAATTGCTCTAGTGCCGGAATACCCTGTGCACCAACATTTTGCGTGGCAACGATGTCTGCGGTAATGGTTTCGCTGGTTGCTAATAAATTGCTAAGACCACGGTTTACCGCATCATTGGTATCTGGCCACAATTGCATTTTAAAGTTGCGGCTTTCCTCTAGCACAGGGCCTACACGCACCCATTGTGCTGCTTGCCAGTTGGCATTCATCGCTTGCCATGCGCTGCGTACTTCGCTCAGGTCGCTATTGCTTGGTGAGCTTAGTTGACAGAAGTTTTGTGCCGACGACTCCAGCGCTATCGCGCTGGTTTCCAGTCGCTGATAGCTTGGAATAATTACGTTATTACTGACATCGGTTAACCATTTAGCAAATTCTTCATCAACATTGGTGGTTGGCGTTGACGGCGTGCTTGGTGTTGATGGAGTGCTTGGTGTAGAAGGAGTCGAAGGCTCTGAACTTGAACCTCCACCACCGCCACCACAGCCAGTTAAGGCAAAGGCGATAATCATCGAACTTAAAATTTTGTTGTAGCTAGTCATGGCAGCTCCTAAATTGAATGCAAGAAAGTGAGTAGGGCGTTTCTTTCTTGTGCGCTAAGTTGTTTAAATTTCTGCTGGGCAGGTCGTGCTTCGCCGCCATGCCAAAGCACAGCTTCTTCAATTGAGCGAGCACGACCATCGTGTAAATATCTGGCTTCGCCAAGCACGGCTTGTTGCAAGCCAATGCCCCAAAGTGGCGGTGTTCGCCATTCGCGGCCGGTTGCTTGTCCTTCCATTGCGCCATCAGCAAGACCTTCACCCATATCGTGCAAAGCGAGATTGGTGTAAGGCCAAATGGTTTGATTGGCGAGATTGTTATCTGGGTAGTTACTGGCTGTGGTGTAACTTGGGGTATGGCAGCTGGCACAGCCGAGTTGGTTAAATAGCTGACGACCTTTAAGTGCTCGCAAAGACTGCGGGTTACGCGTTGGTGGCACGCCTAAATGTTGGCTAAAGGCCATTACCAAGTTCACCAATTTATCTGGAATTTCCACGCTCGTATGACCGCCAAGCTTTGATGCGGCGAAACATTCTAGTTGTGCCGGTTCGCAAGACTCTTGTGGAAAGACATTATTGGTAATGCCGATATCATCGCGAAACGCCGCCACCACTTGTTGCTTTAGACTAGGGTGTTTTGCCTTTAGGCCAAAACGGCCGACGCCTTTACTGCCATTGACATGATCCGCGACTCGATTGTAGCGCGGGCTAATGCCATCACCATTGGTATCGTCAGCATCTTCTTGCGCGAGCAAGTCTTGTTCGCTAATGGCATCGAGCAAGCCTGCGCCAAAGACATTTGGTGAAAAACGCGGTGAAGGTGCAATACCTTCGCTAATCTCGCCATAGGCAAGTCGCGTTAATTGATAGCTAGGTTTTTGCAACTGGTATGGCGTGCCATCGGCATATTCGCCATCAATAGTTTTATAGCTTAGGTTTAACCAAGCTTCACCGACCGGGCTTTTTTCCAATCGACCATGGTTAAACTTAATAGCGCGCGGTTGGATTTGGCCACCATAGTTGTGCCCATCAGTGTACTTTTCCGTAGCATAACGATCAGCAATTGGTCCCAAGCGAATTAACAAGGAAGTGGGTAAGTGCTCACCGTGTTGGCTCATTTTACCTCGGCTGCCGCCTTGGTGGCAGGCGACACAAGAGCGCGCATTAAACAACGGGCCAAGGCCATCTCTGTCTTTGGTCGAGCTTGGCGCAATGACCCAAGGATCACGAAACAGCGAAAAACCCGTCCAAAAATCTAATTTCGCTTTACCCTTGACGCTTTCGCCGGGGAAAATATAGCTGCGGGTCGAGATGCGCTTCATCGTCATTCCACCGCCGGGCTTTGTCGGTAAGGAGGCGGGAAGGGCGGTGCTTGCATCGTCAGACTTTGCCATAGCTTGTCCAGCACTTAAGGCGGCAATAGCAGCCACGACTGCGGTTGCTATTGCGTTAGGAGAAATTTGGCTAAACTTCATCACTTATAAACTTTCCAAAAAGCTCAGCAGCTGTGCACGCTCTGCTTGGCTTAACTGCATAAAGTTGTTTTTTGCCGTTTCAGCTTCGCCGCCATGCCATAAAATTGCTTCTTCGATGGTGCGGGCGCGGCCATCGTGTAAGAAAGTAGAATCAGCATTAACGGTTTGTACTAAGCCTAAGCCCCAAAGTGCTGGTGTTTTCCATTCGCTGCCGCTGGCATCACCTTGAATTAAACCATCAGCCAAGCCTTCACAGCGCTGCACGTACAAGCATTCTTGCGCGTTTGAATTACAGCTTTGCCCGTCGATTAACTCGCGCGTGACCTGACAAGAGCCGCCCATGTCGTGTAATAGCAAATCGGTATACGGGAAAATAACTTGGTTCGATAAAATCTCAATAGGCGCTGGATTAGGCTCTAAGCTGGTTAGAGTTAGCTGACCTAAGACACTACCCGGTGCTTCTTGGGTAATGTGGCGCGGGGTGTGACACGAGGTGCAACCTGAGTCAAAAAAGTGTTTACGTCCTTGCGTAACTTCATCACTCCATGTTTCGCTGTCGCGATCAAAACCGCGACGCGCTGGCACCCCTAACACGCGGTTGTAAAACTCAACCAGCGCCAGCTCGCGATTGGAAAAATCAACGTCATCGCCAACTTTAGATTCTTGCGCTGCCACTTGCTGACATGCTATTTGCGCATCGGTACATGGCTCATTGGTGAATATAGTGGTGGTAATGCCGATATCGCCGTTATAGGCCCCTGCCACTTGTTGCAGAACCGTTGGATTTTGTGCCTTGTAAGCAAAGCGGCCAAGCTCAGTTTCACCGCTAACGGCGCTGGTGACCATAGAGGCACGGCCTGAGATACCATCGTTATCCGCGTCGTCAGGATCGGCCAATTTTAAAATATTGTCGGCTGGAATTTCCGCCAGTAAGCCAACGCCGAACGCCTGTGGCGCAACACGTGCTGAAAAGCGAATATCGTCGCTAAAGGCACCAAAGCTTAAGTCACGAACTTTTAATACGGGCTTGCGTAATTGGTAGCTAGTGCCATCAGGGTAGCTACCCTCAATCATTTCATATTCGATAAATGGGAAAGCTTCACCGTATAGTTCGGTGCCATTAACTGAGCCATTGTGCACTGGCAAGCCTGAATTGAAGTCTGAGGTAGTAAAGCTTTGCTCAGCAAACGGTTGAATTTGATCGCCGTAGATCGGGTCGGCGCTACCATCACTGCGGCCAACTTTAACCAGCATACTCAACATAGGTGCGGTTGCTGATGCTGGTACCACGCCACGACCGTCGTTTAAGTGACAACCTTGGCAGTTACTGGTATTCAGTAGTGGCCCAATATCTTCATGAGGTGTTCTAAACAAATGATCGCCTGAGGTAAAAAAACCATCTAAACGAAAGTCATCGGCGATGGCCTCAGGCCTTGTGCTAAAAGCATCTTCGTTAGTGACAAATAAGGTGGTATCGCCACCTGCTAGGTACTCGTCCTTGATCGGTGTCTCTGCGCTTAGCGGTGTGAGGCCACTGTGATCTTCTGTTGGCGCTGGCGTAGTTGGCGGCTCAGGAGTCGTCGGAGGTGCGGTTGGTGGAGTCACAGGATCTTGCTCAGATGAACCGCCACCACCACAGGCGGTTAAGCCAATAGTGGTGGTAAGTAATAATGCTAGTGTTGCTAAATGATGTGCTTTCAAAAATCTGCCCCTCTGATTTGTGAAATAATCTTGTAAAACTGTTCGAGCTTTCTACTTAAAAAATCCAAGCGCTGCATAAAACAGCTATGTGCCTTGCTGATTGGATTACTATTAATTGCTAACTTCCAAGCGTGTTAAGTGTGCTTTGTTTCCTACTTGCTCGTGCTCTGCTAGTTGTGTGAAAACAAGGATAGGCTCGGTTGAGCCTATCCAGTTTCATCCTTGAATGTGGCGACAAATATTACGCTGCCGCCTTTGGAGTATGTGCTTAGATATCTTGATCTGTGTCCTGACGTATATCGTTAGTGGTTACGTTTAACGCGTCGATTGCTTGTTCGATATCGTCAGTTTGCTCAACTAAAGCTTCAATCACGGCAATCACGTTTGGTTGCTCAATCCCTTCTTGAATTAAGGTATCGAATGGCATACCTGTTTTTGCTTTGGTATCAATTACCGTTGCTGCAGCCATGGTCGCTTCAAGTGAACCTCGTAGTTGGTTAGCTAGCTCAGGCTCACCCTCAACAACAAGTAAATCGTGGATAGAAGCACCGTCAACGACTTCACCGTTAATGCGTGTGTAAGTGGCGTTGTAGCTGTTTTGAACACCTTTTGCGTTTAAGAAAATATCACGGTGAGTGTTGTCACTAAAACAAGAGTGCTCATCTTCTTGTGAGTCAGTTACGAGTGCGATATTGATACGCTCACCCGCTAATTCACCGAAGCTTAGACGACCCATACCTTCTAAAATGCGAGCTAATGATTGATCGCCACCTGCGGTAAATACTTTGTAGTGAACACCTTCACCCGGTTCCCAAGCTTCAGTAACTGCTTGTAAATCTTCAATTAGTAGATCGGCTGCTGCAATTAGGTAGTCGCCACGACGCTCACAAATTTGCTCTGCTGCAGCGTCAGGACCTGAAGTACAAGTACCAGGCGTTGTGAAGTAGTCAGAAGCTGGGCGTTGGCCGCCTGTTGCATCACGCGGGCCTGTACCGCTTTGATCTGCATTTAAATCTTGACCCCAAAGTAAGAATTCAATGGCGTGGTAGCCTGTGGTTACGTTGCGCTCGTCTTCACCAAATTCGAAGGTAGTGCGTAATGTTGCAGCGCTGATGGTAGGGTAGTCGGCTGTGTTAGCAATGATGTTATTTGATAACGCATTCGCCGCGCTTTCTGGACCAGCATCACCGTCTACTTGTGGAGCAACATAATCGATAATCGCTTCACCTAGTGGCCAAGCATTGATTTTGCCTTCTGGGCCGTCACCTTCTTCGCCGATAGTGCCATCTGCTTTTAATGCATCAATTGGGCCTTCGCGGAAACGGTATACTTCTGTTTGGCCGTAAGGTTCACGCGCCGCTAACCATGCATTTTTTGCTGCATCTAGCGTTGCGTCAGATGGCGAAGCAACTAAATCTTCAAGCGCTGCTTTTAGCGTTTGTGCGCTGATTAGAGAGTCAGAGTAAGCTGCATAAGCGATATTTGCATTCGTTTTGATAACGTCGTCACGGGTTACCAGTGCACTAACACCGTCAGTACCGTTTTGACCAGCAGCACCCGCTGCGCCAGCAGCACCCGCTGCGCCAGCAGGGCCTTGCGCGCCGTCGTCGCCATCGTCAACACAAGCAGTTAATGTGGTTGCAACCAAGAGTGCTGCAGCAATTTTCGTCAATGAGCTAACTTTCATTCTATCCTCGTCTTTCGTGTGATAACCCAATAACTAAGTGCTTACAACATGGGTAAAGCCATGCGTTGCCTTCTGACTGGGGTTGGTGAAGTAATTATTCTAAATCGCGCAATAGGTTAAAGAATCTAATTTATAAAATCAATGCTAATGATAATAATTATCATGCGTGATCTGGATCTTATTTAGGTTTGAGTTTAGTCAAGAGAGAAAATAAATCTAGAGCTTTTTATCAGCACTTAATAATAAATTGATTTGGCACAAGTTTTCCTGGTTCGGTGACTATAAATTGCACTGCTAAGATAAGCGAGAGATCTAAGTTTTGGAAATATTTAGACTAGCTAGTAAGTCTTAGCTTTTATGTTTAGCAGTTGTAAATAAGACTTTTTTGCGTAGTGCATTCAAGGAAGACTTTATTTAAAAGGTGCTTTGTAAGCCTCTTTAATTAGCAGGGCGATTTTTTCGTGTTGCTTATTGAAGGGGGTAGGACAATACCGTCAAGCTGCTATGCTTTTGCGCGTAAGATTTCATCTTGAGATAGCGGTCGGTAGTCGCCACTAGCAAGTGATTCTGGCAGCATAATGTTCCCAACTTGTTGTCGATGTAGTGCGACAACAGGATTGCGAAATCGACCAAACATACGCTTTATTTGATGGTACTTTCCTTCGGTTAACACCACATGAGCACGGTAGTCGTCGAGAATAGTCAGTTTGGCGGGTTGGGTGGTGATGTCTTCAAAACCGAAGTACATACCATCATTAAAGGCGCCGATGTATTCAGTTGTGAGTTTATTGGCAAGTGTTACCAGATAGTGCTTTTCAACTTTGTGTTTGGGATCGGTCAGGGCTTCTGACCAGCGGCTATCATTGGTCAGCAACACCAGCCCAGAGGTATTTAAATCAAGGCGACCAACAATGTGCAGCTCGTGTTTATAAGGCTCGTTAATTAAGTCTATAATGGTGTTGTGCTGCTGATCTTTGGTTGCACATACGACCCCAACAGGCTTGTGCAGCATCAAGTAATGAGCGCTATGGTTTTGGATGATTTGGCCATCCAGTGCAATTACTGAAAACTTATTGATGAGCTGGTCAACGCGAGTGGCAATATCACCATCAATAACAACACGCTGTTGCGCGACAAGCAAACGTACCTGCTTGCGATTGATGTTCAGGTAGTTCGCGATAAATCTGTCAATACGGCTTGTGCTAAGAGTCATTTGTACTTTTGCAAACTTTCTAGCTTCAAAACTAGGCGAAAAATAATGTTACCTATTGCTTATGCAAGGCCAAGCCAAATTAGCCAAAGTGGCAGAGTGATTACTGCCGTAATTGTGCTGACTACCACGCTACTGGCAACAGCTTTACGGTGAACTTGATGTTGCTGAGCAATTAAGTAGGCATTAACGCCCGTAGGGCAAGCACTTAAAATCACTAACACTTGCACGATAAGTGTATCCAGTGCAAAAGCATATTTTGCCATTAGGTAAACTAGCAGCGGTAAGATAATCAATTTAATTGAGCTAGCAAGCGCGATAAAGCGGCGTTCACCGCGGATATCGTATTTGGCAATCGAGGCACCTAGCGCAATCAATGCTAAGGTGATGGCTGGTTGACCTAACATTTCAAGTGGTCGAGCGATTAATGCTGGAATGGTTATGCCGAGTGCATTAACCAGCAAGCCCGAAAGAATACCAAAAACGAGTGGGTTGGTGAGTGTTTGTTTGGCAAAGTTTAGCCAATTGATACCTTGCTCTGCACTGTTATTTTTAACTTCAATATGTTGGCTCGCCGCAATCGCGCTAGTCAGCGCAAATAGCATCGCGCTATGAAAGGTAACAATAAGAAATATAATGGGCAGTGCGCTATCACCGATGACCAAGAGCAAAAGTGGTAAACCGACAATTATGTTGTTGGAGTAACTGCTAGCTAGCGCAAATACCGCGGAGCCGCCGCGATGCTTTTTGTAATCAGGATGGAGCAGAAAGTTAAGCGTAAACCCCAGTGCAAAACAGAGCAGTACGGGGAAATAAAAAGCGGCTATTGGTAATGGGTTTAACACACTGGCCAAGTCGGCGGTTGCCATGCGATAAAACAAAAAGGCCGGAATAAAAATCGTAAAGGTAATTTTGCTTAACCCGCTTAGCTGGCCGTCAGTAAGCCATTGACGTTTTGCGATTAAGTAACCAAGCAATGCCAAGATGAGCAGTGGACTAATAATCGATAAGATATTAATCAAAGAAAGGATCCCTGAGTTGATAAGCCATTAATGCGCTAGTTTGAAACTTAACCGTATAGCTGCTCAAAAAAGCTTTCAACAATCAGCTTCGCCGATTCGGCGTCAATATTATCTTTGGCGAGATTACGATAACCGCCGCGGGCAAATAACGATTCTTTTGCCGCTGCTGTGGTTAAGCGTTCGTCATTAAACTCAACCGTAAGTCCGTATCGACCAAATAAGCGATTACCAAATTTTTTGGCATCTCGGGTAAGTTGTTGCTCACTGCCATCCATGTTCAGCGGTAAGCCAACAATCAGGTAATCAGGCTGCCATTGCTCGATAAATTTAGTCAGTGCATCCCATTGGGGAATACCGTCTTTCGCTTTAACTGAGCCTAGTGGCGAAGCGGTACCGGTAATTTCTTGGCCAACAGCAACGCCAATATATTTTTTACCAAAATCAAAACCTAGGGCGGTGCGCTCACCGACAGGACGCTTGGATTTCGCCATTGAATGTAACTCTCAAGATGATTGTATGTTCGCGATAAAAGCCAGAGCAGTAGAGATATACGCTACTCGCTTTTAAGGTGATGATAATAGAAGGTAAGTCTACACTTTGTTATCCCCAAAGAAAATTAACAAAGTGCAGTATTCGCAGTTATGTATAGCTCAAGCTAAGTGGATTAGCGCTTTGATATGCTAGGCATGGCCAACATCAGATGATAGATGGGCAAGGTCGATACCTAACTTTTCTGTCGCTTTTTGCCAGCGTTGCTCGATGGGTGTTTCAAACAATATTTTGTTATCAGCAGGCGTGGTTAACCACGAGTTTTCGGCAATTTCTTTTTCTAATTGGCCTGGGCCCCAGCCAGCATAGCCAAGGGTAACCATAAATTGTGGTGGTGCTTGCTCCGTACCTAATGCCATTAAAATATCTTTTGAGGTGGTGATCATCACTTCATCGCTTAATGCGAGTGAGCTTGACCAGCAATCTTGCGGGCTATGTAAAACAAAGCCGCGTTGCTGAGCAACTGGGCCACCGGTCAGTACTTGTTGCTCAAGCGAGTCAAGCTGAGGCTTGTCGGCGTCAATTTGCTCTAACAACTCGTTCAGAGTGAGCTCGACTGGCAAGTTAATGATCAGCCCCATCGCGCCATCGTCATTGTGTTCACAAATATAGGTGACGGTGCGGCTAAAAAAAGGATCACCCATGGTTGGCATAGCAATTAACAACTGATTTTCTAAACTTTCCATCGAGTGCTCCTTTTTTCTGATACAGCTTTTTTGATACGGCAACTGAGTTAGCGCTGAGCCAATTCTTGCTCAATAGCGTCCATTAACTTGCCTGATATGTTAATGGCAAACGCCGCTTCAATTTCACGAATGCAGGTTGGGCTAGTGACGTTAATTTCAGTGACCTTATCGCCGATTACATCAAGACCAACAAAGAATAAACCGCGTTTTTTCAGCTCTGGTGCAATCGTTTCTGCAATCAGCTTGTCGCTAGCAGAAAGTGGTCTTGGCTCACCGCTGCCACCTGCTGCTAAGTTGCCACGGGTTTCGCCTTGCGCCGGAATACGCGCTAAGCAGTATGGCATCACTTCGCCGTTAACAATTAGGATGCGTTTGTCGCCGTCTTTAATTGCTGGCATATACTCTTGCACCATAGCATATTGACTGCCATGCGCGGTTAAAGTTTCAATGATCACACCAACGTTGGCATCGCCTTCTTTAATGCGGAAAATCGATGAACCACCCATGCCATCAAGTGGCTTGATGATCACGTCTTTTTCTTGTTGATGGAATGCGCGAATTCGATCACTGCTGCGGGTTACGAGTGTTTTTGGCGTAAGCTCAGGGAACCAGGCGGTAAATAATTTTTCATTACAGTCACGTAAGCTTTGTGGCTTGTTAACGATTAAGGTACCCGCTTGTTCGGCGCGCTCCAGCATGTAAGTAGCGTAGATATATTCGGTATCAAACGGCGGATCTTTTCGCATTAATACCGCGTCTAGGTCAGTTAACGAAATATCTTGTGCTTCGTCTAAATCGTACCAATGCTCGGCATCATCGTAGACTTTTACTGGGCGAACGGTTGCTCGGCACTCACCTTGCTCAAGGTATAAGTCATTCATTTCGATATAAAATAATTGGTAGCCACGTTGCTGTGCTTCCAACATCATCGCCATTGACGAGTCTTTTTGTACTTTTACTTCAGAAATTGGGTCCATTACGACCCCAAGTTTAATCGTCATACTGTTTCCTATAAATCGCCAAAGCGACATTGTAATGCCGTAATCGCAGTTAGCGCGGCAGTTTCAGTTCTTAATACACGTGGCCCAAGTAATACGTCGGTAAAGCCAGCATCACGGGCGCTGTTAATCTCTTCGTCACTGAGGCCACCTTCAGGGCCAATCAGTAAGCGCACTTGATTGGTTTCCACCGGCAAACTCATAATTGAATGCTGGGCACGTGGATGTAAATTTAATTTTAATGCTTCCGTTTGCTGTGTTTGCCATTCGCTTAAGCTAACCGGCGCTTTCACTTCTGGCACTAAGCAACGGCCACTTTGCTCACAAGCGCTAATGACAATTTTTTGCCATTGCTCCTGTTTTTTCTTGAGGCGATCACCAGTTAGCTTCACGCCACAACGTTCCGTAAATAGTGGCGTTATGGTTTGCACCCCGAGCTCAACCGATTTCTGCAAGGTGAAATCCATACGATCACCGCGCGAAATACCTTGCCCTAAATGAATATTTAGCGGCGATTCGTTTTCAACAATTTGCTCGCCCTCAATTTGCGCAAATGCCTGCTTTTTCGTGACATTGACTAAGCGTGCTTGATATTGAGCATAGTAAGGAGCAGTTTCTCCCTCATTAATTTGCCCATTAAACAAAGTAATCGGGTCACCATCGCTTAATCGCAATACCCTGACCACATGACCGAAGGCATCATCAGATAATTGCACTTGAGTATTCACGGCTAATGCCTGATTAAGGTAAATTCGAGGGTTACGCATTGCGATATTGTCTAAAAATCAGCTTGTTAGAATGCTTACAAGATTGGGATTGGCAGGGCAAAAAACAAGACTGCTTACTAAAATTTTCACACTGAAAATTAGGCTTCACGTTTGAGTGACCCAAGCACATAGCCAGCAATGGAGCTAAGTAAAGCGATGGCCGCCTCCGATAGCTGCCCCGCTAAGGCTAAGTAAGCTGCGGTGACTAAAATTGCAAAAACGGTAAGAATTTTTAGCGAGTTACCACCATTAAAGAACTCTTTAAGTGAATTTGAAGCCGCCTCTGGCGCATTCTTAATGGCGACGATTGCTGCAATTGCTGAAATTAGTAGGGCGGTAATTAGCACTATAGTAAGTGCATAAATCGCAATTAAGGGCAGGTTGGGATCAGTAGGCTGCATGCTGTTTACCTTATACCTTAGTGAGCACCTTAGCGAGTAAGGTGATAGATAGAGCTTAACAGCGGTGTGTAATGTTTGCGTAGTTTTAACTACTAGATTCTATTGTCTACTAGCTTACATTGTTTAAATTAACTTTTGTGTAAATCTGTTTTAGCGCTTTTTATTGCAACAAATTTGACTGCAACTAAGCACCGCATTTCAGCTAAAAGGTTAAGTTAAAAGTGCAGCCCAAATCAGAATTATTCGCCAAACTGATAAAACCGCCATGGGCCAGCATAATTTGCCGAGTCAGTGCTAAGCCAACTCCTGAGCCCTCGCGTTTTGTAGTAAAAAATGGAACAAAGATCTTTTCTGCAACTTCTTCGTTAATGCCACACCCATTATCACTGACTTCAATCAGCACACGGCCACGGGCATTAAGGTTGGCAGTAACGGTAATTTGAGCTTGCTTGGTCTCTGCAACGGCATGTTCGGCATTTTGCAATAAGTTAATCAGTACTTGTTCTAACATATCGGCATCTGCCGTTAGCGTCAGGCTAGTAGGGATCACGCTAAACTGATATTGAATACCTTTGCTCGACCAATGTTGGCAAGCAAGGCGTTCAACATTGTCAAAAAACTCGCTCAGTTTGATGGTCTGCTTATTCGGCGGTGGTAAGCGAGTTAGGCGTCGGTAGCTGGTAACAAACTGCATTAAGCCATCACTTCGCCTGGCGACTGTATTTACCGCGTCGGTGACATCGTTGAGCTCTTCGACTAATTCTGGTTGATTCGTTACCTGCTTAGCAACATCGTCAACCAAATCAACAGCAGTTTTTGCTAGCGACGCGACAGGTGTAATGCTGTTCATAATCTCATGGGTTAGCACGCGCACTAAGTCCTGCCATGCGCTGAGCTGAGCGGCATCCAGCTCAGATTGAATATCCTGCAAACTGATCAATAATTCCTGCTGTTGACCAATCGTGATGGCGGTCGCTGAAATACTGAGTTGATGTGGGGTATCGTCAATTTTGATGGTGATCAGTGAGCGCTCACCGGGTGTCAGGCTGACAAGGCGTGAGCTAAAGTCGGGGTGAAATTTATCAAGGTCGCTAAGCTTAGTGACTGAGTGGGTGCCGAATAGGCGTCGTGCGCTATTGTTCCATAAGGTAAGCTTGTTGTGGGTGTTCTTTTCAGTCGAAACTAGGCTGATCAGTGGCACAGGCACATGTTCAACTACCGCTTTGAGATGGCGCAAGGTTTCTTCTTTTTGATTTCTCGCCTGTTGCAAACGCTCAAGAATATCACCAAAGGCTTTGCCAAGTTCATCAAAACCTGTACCTAGCTCACTTAAATCAAAACGCTGCGAATAATCCGCATGGCGCGCCGCCTCGAAAAATCGCACTAGCTCGCCATTGGTTTTGTTAACATAGCGAATTAATTCATAAAGCTGGGCGATAAGCAGCGCAGTGAGCAATATAGTGGCAGCATGATAACCGGGCTGGCTAAGCAGCAGGCTTAGCAAGAGCAATGAAACCATTGCCAATATGGTGCGGCTAATAATGCGTAGGGAAAATTGTTTAAAGCCCATGTTTTTCCATCCGGCGATAGAGCGCAGCGCGTGTTAAACCCAGCTCCTTAGCGGTGTGACTGATATTGTAAACGTGCTTTTTTAATGCTTGAGCAATCGCCATTTTTTCAATGGCATCGAGGTTTAACTCGTCTGGCAAGCTGACAGTGTTTGGTGCTTTATCGGCTTGGCTATATGAAGCGACGCTAGGTGTGTCATGTGTTAATTGGAAGTCTTGCGGGCTCAAGGTATCACCCTCGCATAAAATAATGGCACGTTCTATCGCATGGCGCAGTGCGCGAATATTACCGGGCCATTGGTAATCAAGCATGGCGGCTTTCGCTTCGTCACTAAGTTGTAATTTCGCTTTTTGGTATTTTTTACAGTACAGAGTAATAAAATGCTCGGCGATAGCAATAATATCTTTGCGACGTTCACGCAGTGGCGGTAGGGTGATTTCCACCGTATTTAAGCGAAATAGCAAATCTTGGCGAAAGTACTGCTCATCACATAACTTAGCTTTACTAACATTAGTGGCAGCGACGATACGAATATTAAACGCTTCTTCCTGGTTGCTACCTAGCGGCGTGACTTTGCGCTGCTCTAAAACGGTCAGTAACTTGGCTTGCAAGTGAAGTGGCAGATTACCTATCTCGTCGAGAAACAATGTACCACCTTCGGCGGCTTTGATTTTGCCAATTCTGTCTTGTTGAGCGCCAGTAAATGCCCCTTTTTTATGGCCAAATAGTTCACTTTCGAATAGCGATTCTGAAATCGCCCCTAAATCGACCGATAAAAATACTTGCTCTGCGCGCGCACTTTGGCGATGAATATCACGAGCGATCAGCTCTTTACCTGTACCGTTTTCTCCTAAAATCAACACATTGGCATCGGTTGGCGCAGCTCGGCTGACCAGTGAGTGCACGTTTTGCATCGCAGGGGAGTCACCAATAATGGCGTCGCTACGGGTTGTAGTTGCTTGAACCAAGGCTTGATTGGTCACTTTTAGTTGCTGTGATTCGGCGCGGGTGTGTTTAAGCTCTAACGCAGTAGTCACGGTGGCAATTACTTTTTCGTTATGCCAAGGCTTGGCTATAAAGTCGGTCGCTCCTTGTTTGATCGCCTCTACGGCAATATCAACGCCGCCGTGGGCAGTGATCATGATCACTACTACTTCAGGTGCTAGTTGCTGAATTTGGCTTAGCCAGTGAAAACCTTGCTGACCAGAGCTTTCGCCGGGACCAAAGTTCATATCCAGCAAAATCACATCAAAGCTGTTATCAGCCAGTAGGCTTGGTAATTGCTCTGGTCGGTTGCAGATATCGACTTGGCTGAATTTTCGTTTCAGTAATAGCTTGCCAGCAACCAAGATATCTTGGTCGTCATCGACAATAAGAATATGACCCTGTTGTTTCACTTAACTCTCTTAATTTATTTTTTCGTGCGCGTTTTGGTATGTGCATACAAAGTGCTTACTTTCAAAGCACTTATTTCTACAGCACTTACTTTTCAAAGCACTTATTCCTATAGCACTGCGTTGTCCAAACTGTTCATAAACGTACACCTAGTGTTCATAAACGTACAGTTTTTTCATTACTATTTCTTAGTGCTTTATAAAAAGGCTATAAAAATCAATAACTAACTTTGTTGGTGTGATTCTTGTTTCATTTGTTTTCAATCACTAAAGGTTAGCTCGCAAAGTTTGCGCCAATCACCTCAAATAGCGAATTATTTGAGTGTTGGGTGGTGATAACACAGCTAATCAATAGCCAGAAAGTAATAAGCAAACATTAAGACAACAAGTATATGAGTAATTCATTAAAAGCCGTTACGCCAAAGGCAAATCAAGAGCAGGCGCAGCCACCATATGCAGGGCAAGCAAAAGCTGGAGCCGGTATGGATCGCAAACTAGCAAAGAAAAAAAACGTTTGGCCTAAATTGGTACTCAGTGTAGCCACACTCGGCTTTGTCCTTTGGCTAGGCGTTAATATTAGCCAGCAAACCGGTGGCAAAGTGCTCGCGATTAATAGCGAGCGAGTGGTGATTTCAACCGTTACCAGTGGCACCTTCGAAGATTTTATTCCGGTTCGTGGTCGCATAGCGCCAGCTAAAACCTTGTACTTAGACGCGATTGAAGGCGGTCGGGTTGAACGAATCTTAGTGGAAGATGGTGCTGCGCTTGCCGCAGGAGATTTAATTGTTGAGCTATCCAATGCTTCCTTGCAATTAAGTGTGCTGGGTAATGAAGCGAGAGTGGCAGAGCAGCTTAATAACATGCGCTCGATTGAGCTCAATTTAGAGCAAAATCGTCTGCGCCATAAACGTAACCTGATTGATATTGAGTATCAAATTAAATTGCTAACGCGCCAAGTGGCGCGTGAACAAGAATTAGTGGCTAGTGGCGCTGTGTCAAAATCTCAGTTTGATGATACCCGCGATACCCTGCAGTGGTATATCAACCAGCGGGAAGTGACGCTGGAAAGCCAAGCGTCAGATACGCGTATGCAGGAATCGCAACTGGTCTTTTTAAAACAAACGGGTGAGCGTTTAGAAAGCAACTTGGCGATTTCCCGCGAAAATTTAGAAAACATGAATGTTCGTGCGCCCGTCGCTGGCAAGTTGTCAGGCTTTAATGTTGAAGTGGGGCAAAGTATTGGCCGCGGTGAGCGCTTAGGGCAAATCGACACGCCCAATGATTATAAAGTCACTGCCTTTATTGATGAATTCTATCTTGGCCGCGTTGATCTCGGCCAACAGGCGAGCTATGAGCAGTACCCGCTGACGATCAGCAAGATTTACCCACAAGTGCAAAACGGCCAGTTTGAAGTCGATTTTACCTTCGCTGGTGAGCAGCCAAGCGGCATTCGCCGTGGCCAAACCGTACAAACCAAATTAACACTGGGAGATGCCAGTAAAGCACTATTGCTACCTAACGGTGCTTTTTACCAAGATACCGGTGGTAACTGGGTCTTTGTGGTTGCGCCAGGTAGTAGCGAAGCAATAAAACGCACAGTTCGTTTAGGTCGCCGTAATAATCAGTTTATTGAAGTGCTTGACGGCCTTGAGCAAGGTGAGCAAGTGATCACTAGCCCCTATACCAGCTATCGAGATATTGAGCGCTTGGCGCTTTCTGATAAATAAACGAGCAATTTGCTCTTAATTAGCCAAGCAACTAATCGCAATATTTACCGAGATAATAACAGACTTAATGACAAAATTAACTACAGGAAAAACAAGATGCTAAAACTACATAACTTATCGCGGGTTTATCAAACCGATGAAGTGGAAACCTTAGCGCTCAATGGCGTCAATATTGAAATAGACCAAGGTGAGTTTGTCGCCATTATGGGGCCATCTGGCTGCGGTAAGTCGACCTTGCTCAATACCATAGGCATGTTGGATTCACCTACAGGCGGTCAATACCTATTTAATGGTGAAGATGTCTCAGGCTATGGTGAAGGGCAATTGGCATCGCTGCGTAAAAAGCATATTGGGTTTATTTTTCAAAACTTTAACTTAATTGATGAATTAACTGTGGCGGAAAATATCGAGCTTGCCTTGCTTTATCACAATATCCCCGCCGCTGAGCGTAAAGCACGAGTCACCCAAATCATGGATAAGGTCGGCATTGGTCATCGCGCGAGTCATATGCCAAGCCAACTCTCTGGCGGTCAACAACAGCGTGTCGCAGTGGCACGTGCCATTGTTGGTGATCAGCAGCTGATTCTTGCCGATGAGCCAACCGGTAACCTTGATAGCGCTCATGGCCAAGAAGTGATGGACATGCTGCGCACCCTTAACGATGGTGGCACAACGATTGTGATGGTGACCCATAGCCCAGCACACGCGGATTATGCCAAGCGCACCATTAATTTATTTGACGGCCATGTCGTGACTGAAAACGTTCGGGCGGCCTAAGCGAGGAAGTCAAAATGTTTAGAAACTATTTAGTAACCGCGTGGCGCAATATCGTTAAAAACGGTGTCTTTTCTGCCATTAATATTTTTGGTTTAGCTGTTGGGCTAATGAGCTGTATTTTGATCATGCTATTTGTCCGAGCTGAGACTGGCTATGACAAGTGGTTGCCTCAACATGAGCAAGTTGTTCGTATTCATACCGCCTATACCATGCCAGATAGACAACCATTTTTAACGGTGAGATCGCCAGGTCGAATCATGGAAGCCGTGCGAGATTACGCGCGTGCAGAAGTTGAAACAGGCGTTCGTTTGATTCAGTGGAATTTGACCATTCGCAAAGGTGAAAACATCTTCGATGAGGCCATTACGATGGCTGATGGTAGCTTTTTAGACGTTTTCCAATTGCCTTTTGTTCATGGTGATCGCCAGTCTTCGTTTAGCCAGCCGATGAACTTAGTGGTGACAGAGGCGCTAGCTCATAAATATTTTGGTCGTACCGATGTTGTTGGTGAAACGCTTTCTGTTTGTTGTGTTGGCCCGCAAGGCCCTGCTGACGTAATGATTACTGGCGTTGTCAAAGACCTGCCAAGTGAAACTCATCTTGATATTAATATGCTGTTCTACTTGCAACCGGCACTTTTTCCGCCGGGGAATAATGTGTTGGACACTTGGACTAGCGTAAATGTTTACACTTACTTCAAGTTAAAGCCGCAGGTGAGTGCAGCGCAATTGCAAGAGCGAATCAACTATTGGTTAGATAACGAAAGCCCATTTGGCGCGATGTGGCAGCAACTTGTAGGTGACAAAGCAGCCGGCAGAAAAGTCACAGACTTTTTTAATATCAAAGTCATGAAGCTCACCGATTTGCACCTCAATGCTAAACAGGATGCCGGTAATATGGGCGACTTAACACCGATGGGGGACGCCAATATGATCCGCACTTTCTCGGTGGTTGCGTTAATTGTGTTAATCATTGCTTGTATTAACTTTATGAATTTAGCGACTGCCAAGGCGAGCAAAAGGGCGAAGGAAGTTGCCATGCGCAAAGTACTTGGTGCTTCACGTAAACAGGTGGCGGTGCAGTTTCTCAGCGAAGCGATTATCTTAGTATTTGTCGCGCTATTGTTTGCGGTTGCTGCATCAGAGATAGTATTACCTTTTTACAACCAAATTCTTGGCACGAGTTTGCAACTGCAGCTTTTTGATGATCCAAGTTTGTTACTTGTCCTTATTTCAGTAGCCACTGTGGTAGGTATTCTTGCAGGCATTTATCCAGCATTGTACTTATCACGTTTTCTTCCGAGTCATATCTTAAAAGCGAGTAAGGCCAGTGAATCAGCTAATTCGACAAAGATGCGCGGTGTTCTGGTGGTTGTACAGTTTGCCGCTTCAATAACGTTAGTGGTTGCTACAGTGGTTGTGTATGGACAAACCTTGTACTCGACTATGGCTGATGTCGGCTTTAAAAGTGAAGACAAACTAATCCTTAACGTGCGCACTGCCACCGACAGGTTACAAAGCTTGCGCCAAGAGTTGCTTAGCTTACCCGAAGTAAATTCTGTGACCTTTAGCTCGGAAGCACCGACACAAGACGATGAAAACAACGATCAGTTTAGGCTGCTTGAACCAAATGATTATGGCGATATGGTTGAGCCAATGTTCTTAAACTATCACAACATGGATTTTGGTTTCTTTGAAGCCTACGAGGTTGAACCTATTGCTGGGCGACTATTTAGCGAAGATTTTGGTCGCGATCGTATTGTTCATGCAACTGAAACACAGGAGGCACAACAAGAAAAGTCACAGGCGAGTATTATTCTCAATTTAACGGCCGTGAAAAAGCTTGGTTTTATGAATCCTGAGAACATCATTGGCAAAACGTTAGTCAATCAAAATCATCAGTTCACGGTCATTGGGGTGATACCTGATATTCACTTTCGCTCAATGAAGTTTGGCATTCGCGCAACGGTGTTTACGCTCAATCCAAGCCGTTTTCGAATCGCTAATATTGCTTTTAATACGCAAAATCTACCTGCACTTGTGAATAAGGTGGAAGATATCTGGCAGCGCAATGTTCCGCAGCACCCCATTAATTTGCAATTTTTATCTGAAATGATGGCTGCTCAATATCAAGATGAACGCACTACAGCTCGATTATTTTTAGCTTTCTCTGTACTAGCGATTATTGTTGCCTGTTTGGGGCTTTACGGCTTATCTGCCTTTACCGTCGAACGTCGCACCAAAGAGATCGGCATACGTAAAGTGATGGGCGCAAGTGTAAAAGATATTGTTAAGCTGCTAATTTGGCAATTTTCTAAACCTGTGATGCTCGCCAATATTATTGCCTGGCCACTCGCAGCTTACTTTATGCTAACTTGGTTGCAGGCATTTCCATATCGCATTGATGCGTGGTGGATTGCACCGATTTGCCTAGGCGTTGGCGTTTTATCACTGTTGATTGCTTGGTTAACCGTTGGTGGCAATGCCGCTTGGGTGGCGCGTCGCAATCCCGTTCATGCGCTCAGGTATGAATAACGTCTATCCCAAGCGTTCAAAATCTGAATGTATTTTGAATTCAAGACATAAAAAAAGCGCTAACGTGATTCACGTTAGCGCTTTTTCTTAGTGATATATACTTGGCTTACAAGCCAGCAGCTGCGCGTAATGCATCAGCTTTGTCTGTTTTTTCCCAACTGAATGCGGTGAAGGTTTCACCATCAACAGTTTTTTCATAAGGTTCGCGACCGAAGTGACCGTAAGCTGCTGTTTCTTGGTACATAGGGTGTAGCAAGTCAAGCATCTTAGTAATGCCGTATGGGCGTAAGTCGAAGTGCTCACGAACCAGTTCAACTAGCTTGTCTTCTGCAACTTTACCCGTACCAAAGGTTTCAACGGTAATTGACGTTGGCTCTGCCACACCAATGGCGTATGACACTTGAATTTCACAGCGCTCAGCAAGGCCAGCGGCTACGATATTCTTCGCGACGTAACGACCTGCGTAGGCCGCACTGCGGTCAACTTTTGATGGATCTTTACCTGAGAAAGCGCCACCGCCGTGACGTGCCATACCGCCGTAGGTATCAACAATGATCTTACGCCCTGTTAAACCACAGTCACCTACTGGGCCACCGATCACAAAGCTACCCGTTGGGTTAATAAAATATTTAGTATCGGCAGTTAGCAGTTCTTCTGGTAGAACGTGCTTGATAATGTTTTCCATTACCGCATCGTGCAACATTTCTTGGCTGATGTCAGGGTTGTGTTGAGTTGAAAGTACAACCGCATCAATCGCAACAGGCTTGTTGTTTTCATAAACAAACGTTACCTGTGATTTTGCATCTGGGCGTAACCAAGGCAGTACACCAGACTTACGAACTTCTGCTTGGCGCTCTACTAATAAGTGAGAGTAGTAAAGCGGTGCAGGCATAAAGGTTGGCGTTTCGTTAGTTGCGTAACCAAACATTAAGCCTTGGTCACCAGCGCCTTGCTCTTCTGGTTTTGCACGGTCAACACCTTGTGCGATTTCAGAAGATTGCTGGCCAATCAGATTCATAATGCCACAAGTTTCACCGTCAAAGCCGACATCTGATGAAGTGTAACCAATATCACTGATTACTTTGCGCGTTAGGCTTTCTAAATCAACCCAAGCTGATGTTGAAATCTCACCTGAGATAATGGCAACGCCAGTTTTAACCATAGTTTCACAAGCAACACGAGCATGCTTGTCTTGAGCAATAATTGCGTCTAATACCGCATCAGAAATTTGATCGGCAATTTTATCCGGGTGACCTTCTGAAACAGATTCAGAGGTGAATAGGTGTCTAGACATAAAACCTCAATTATCATTGAAATAGGGTAATTGTTGTCGCTTATGCACATAGTGCAAGCTGCTTGCTACTACGCAATTTCAACCCGATAGGATTTTATTAGTTAACCTAGCTAGCCAATAAGGCTAATGAAGCTAACTAATCGCAATACTAAAAATAGGCCACGACAAATTTTTCGCCATTCTACTCGAACTGAAGATTGATGAAAAGTTTTTTACGCCTAGACGTCTAAATGGCTTTTTTATTCGATAGAGTTTCTTAGCGTGATAGTTGGTGAAAACTCAACTTGCTTGGCCAAAAGGTTTGAATAACTTGCTGTTGCGCTTGCGTTAGTGCACTGGAATAGACTTGGTAACCTTGAGCGGCTGTTAAGCCTTGAATCTCTAAATCGCTTTGCGCCAGCAGATTATTGAGTGTTAGCCGGCGAATAAGCTCATTGGTGACAGGTTGGGCGGTTTCTAGTAACTCAATACCTGCTGGTAAATGAGCTTTGATTTGTTGCTCTATCAATGGATAGTGAGTGCAGCCGAGCACTAAGGTGTCTATCTGTTTATCGACCAGTGGGGCGATAAAGCTATCGAGTAGCGCTTGGCAAGTGTCACTTTCATGGTCGCCTTGTTCAATTTGTTGCACTAGGCCGGGGCACGGTTGAATATGTACTTGTGCATCTTGCTTGTAACTTTCAACAAGCCTGAGAAAGCGATCATTCTTGGCCGTAGCTTGTGTCACCATTATCCCAACCGACTTGGCTTTAGATTGTTTCGCTGCGGGCTTTATTGCTGGCTCTACGCCAATAATCGGTAACGTATATTTTGCGCGCAGCTCTTCAATTGCGACGACAGTTGCCGTATTGCAAGCCACAACAATGGCTTTCACCCCTTGCTTTATCAGGAAGTTAGCAACAAAGTCAGCTCTGGCTATAATGTCTTTATGGCTTTTGTCGCCGTATGGTGCAAAGCCACTGTCTGCGACATAAATTAGCTGCTCATTTGGCAAGTTTTGCGCAACACAACGCGCAATGGAAAGTCCACCAATACCTGAATCGAAAATACCAATAGGAGTCTGTGTGTTGCAGCTAGCCTGAGTTGTTACCATGTCACCCATTTATGTGATCAAAAAGCAAAGTTAATAGAAAACGTTGCCGTTATAGGGAGTTTTACTGGTTTTGTAAAGTAACTTGGCGAGGTACTTGCGTGTATTGATAGGGTCCAGGTGTCGTTGGCTTCGTATAAAGCAGAGAAATTCAATGGAAAGTAAAGTGTCGTTCAACCAGCTAAAACAGTTTCCAAGGTTGATGTGGATCGTGCTCTTTGGCGATTTAATCACTCGTGGCAGCTTTTATATGGTGTGGCCGTTTTTGGCGGTGATGCTGTATAAATCGTTTGGTATTTCGGCCACGCAAGTTGGGTTAATTTTATCGGGCGCTGCGGTAATTTCTGTGTTTATTGGCTTTTTCGGCGGCGCGCTGTCAGACAAATTTGGCCGAAAGATCATCATGTTTAGCGCTGGTAGCCTGTACGTGATTTCATTCGTGTTATTAGCCAATGTGGAAACTGTTGCAGGCTATGTCATTGTTATCGCACTTTGCTCTATATCCAAGGCGATTTGGGATCCACCCACTCAAGCATTAGTGTCTGATATTCTACCCGATGTACAAGTGCGCGAATTAGGCTTGCAAGCCCGCTACTTTGTGATCAATGTTGGTTGTGCAATTGGTCCAATGGCTGGCGTATATATCGGTATTACTGGTCAGCAGTCGGGTTTTTTAGTGACAGCAGGAGCGTTTGCTTTATGGATGCTATTGCTTGCTTATGGCATGCGACACTTTGCGAGATACCAAGCAAATCGCCAAGCTAATCAACAAGCGAATCAGCAAGCTAGTCAAAGAGAGATAGAAGCGAAAAACGAAAGAGAAGTTCAGCAAGAAGCTGCTAAACAACCGCAAGATTCCGAGTCGAAAACCACTCAAAAAGCGTCATACAAGCCTAAATCCAATATGCTGGATACTCTTAAAATACTGGCCAAAGACAGGGTACTGCAATGCTTGATTGTCGCCAATATCATCTGCAAGTTTGTTTATGCTCAGATGGATTCAACACTCATTCAATACCTTACCCGAGCAGATGTACCAGAGTTGATGAAGCTTATCTCTAGTATGATTTTTGCCAATGCGGCAGTTATTGTTTGCTTGCAGTTCGTGCTGTTAAAAATAATGGCAAGGCTATCGCTAACAAGCCGAATTCAAGTGGGTTTAGTGTTGCTGGCACTTGCGCAAGTGTGGATGGCGATAAACCCGGTTACGGCTTTTTGGGGATGGATTGGCGCAGTGGTTATTCTTAGTATTGGTGAAGCCATCTTGTTCCCGACCATGAATGTCCATATTGACCGTCTAGCGCCGACTCATTTGCGCGGTGCTTATTTTGGTGCGGCATCTTTTTATTATATTGGCTTTGCCTTAGCACCGTTAGGTGGTGGTGCCATGCTCGACTTCTTGGGCGGTGCCTGGGTCTTTGTAATAGCAGCACTATTGGTGTTGCTGGTTATGTATTTATACTCAATATTGGATACGTTAACGCGACCAAATTTTGCCGAAGCCGAAAAGGCTTCAAGCCGTGCAAGGAGGTAATAAATAGCTTGTATTAGAAGTAGTTAACCAACTAGCTTAAACAACGTTTGCAGAAAAGTAGTTGGGATAAAAAGAAAAGAGCTGCTTCCAGAATGCCGTAGCCAACGTCAGCCCTTGAACACCGTGTGCTCAAGGCGGGAATCAATATACTCACCGTAGGCTTCTCGGTACAAGCCGAGCTTGCTCAATAGCCAGTAAATGAAACCCTGGGGTAAAGATTATCGGCTCAGGGACATAGTTAACTTACGCACATCCCAGAAGACAGGTGTTGAGTATAGCAAATTCTTATTACGGATTAAGTAATTTATTGGCTAAATGGATCGTTTGCCGACCTTTTGAGCTAAGTGATTAATTCTTGGTAGGAGTTTGTTTATTCGATTGTCGCTTAGCTTGTCTAACCGGCCTCTTAGTCGGCTTTTTATTGGTTAAGAGGACAGGGCAGATAATCAGGGTTGATAGATTTTAGCTTCGCTTCGCTAAGCAAAGCGCTGACTGCCGCTTGTTCGCCAAACAGTTTACCGTTTTCTAGCCAAGTGACCATCAGCTCTTGATCATATTGCATTAGCGATTGAGCATTGACCCAATCTTGGTTGTATAGCTCGCTGTAACGTTGCTGGTCAAGCGCTGTCTGCTCGGCGAGCGCTTCGTCGTCATCTAATGTTCGGTAAATTTCTTTAAGCAATCCCGAACCGAAGCTTTGCAGATCGACATTCTTGCTATTGCCATCAAGTGACTTTGCCAGCCTCAGGCAGCTATCTTGGTACTTATTGAGGTTGCCCGTGCAGAAGTCGACTAAATAGCTCAGGTTATTCAATTGCGCTGAGGCCAGTTCATCGGCAGTGTTCCTCAGCTTAGTGTAGGCAATATCGATGCGGCCGATGCTGGTACTGAGGAAAAGGTCGACATAATTAAAATAGTAATTGTCGAAACGACTTTTACTGGCTGCGATCTCAAGATAACGAATAAACTGGCTTGGCTTTCGTTGAACTAGTTTATTGGTGGCCAGTTGCAGCCACAAATAGCCATTGTCGTTGTCTGACTGCGCTACCAAGGTATCGAGTTGCTCGCCGCAGCCTTTGTCATGAGGCAATTGCAAACAGGCCTTGAGCAGTTGATGTACGGCGATACTGTCGTTTGGGTTGTCTTGCAGGTAGTCACTAAAAAACAAACGTTTATGGTGATTGCTGGCGCCGCTATCGGCCGAAAATATGTAACCTAGTTTGCGCAGCTCAATATCATCAACCGCGTAACCTTCATTAAAAAATGCCGTTAATTGGCTATCAAGTAGTTGATGCTCTTGATCGGTGAACTCAGCAAATGGACAACGCTTAATCGCTGACGCTTCTGTCGCTTCATCATCATCGAGTGAGCTTTGTGCATCATTTATGTTGTCAGTAAGGGGATTGGCTTGTGTCTGGCTATTTTGCGAGGCTTGAGCTTGCAGGCTAAAGCTGTCTGCCCAATGTGTTGACTTATTTTGGCTTTCAAGCTGGCTATTTGTTTGGTTGGTAGAATGATTAGCAGAGTGGCGATCGCCACTAGCGGTTTGAGGTGTTGCAGCTTGATACTGCCAATACAAGATAATGGCAAGGAGTAAGCTAATTGCCAGCCACACCTTGCTATTCATGATAACTTGTTCCGATTTAGACCAAGTTATGCAGACTTATCGATTTGCGAAACCAAGGCTTGTTCAATGGTTTCCTGCAATAAGTTGATTTGATTTTGGGTTTCTTGCTGTTCAACTTCTCGCTGCTTGTTTGCCGCAAGCAAATCATGAGCAAGATTAAGCGCGACCATAGTCATTGCCTGCTCTGTTGTCGCAATGGTTTCGCTGTCGCTATATGCAGCCAATCGCTTGTCTAGCTCGGCAGCGGCGGCGAACAACGCACTTTCTTGCCCACTTGGACAACCGATTTTAAGCTTTCGACCTGCGACGGATATTTCAACTTTATTGCGCATTGGCGGAGCGAATTCCTTATAAATCAATAATAACCTCGAACTATAGCCATCTGAAAAAGCAGATGCAAGTAGTTCGTTACGCAAGCTGGTGAATTTACTGAGTTTGCGGCATTTTTTGTTGATCAAACGCCAAATAAGCTGACAAAAGCCTGTGCTTAGGTGTTTTTAACTGGAGTCAAATGGCTTGGCAATGGTACGATTAGCGGTATCTAATACCATGACATTTGTGAACTTTTATGTCTGATCAATCTTTACTCGACTTTGCTGATTTGCAAGCCACATTAAGTGCAGAAAGCCTGCAAGCGCACGCTAGTGAACTTCACGGCGTATTAACTGGCTTAATTGCCTCAGGTTATGAATTTGAAAGCACTGATTACATTGCCATGCTTAACGATATGTTTAACAACGGCGAGGGCTTTCCATTGGCGGTTAAATCGGCCATCAAGCAAGTGTACAGCGAAATTTGGCAGTCATTGCTAGATGACTCGTTTGGCTTCAAATTAATGCTGCCTGATGATGACGATACCATCGCAGAGCGCGCCAATGGCTTAGGTCACTGGGTACAGGGCTTTAACCTTGGCTATGGCTTGCAGCAAAAAGACAATGCTGTGGCGTCTGAAGATGTTAAAGAAGTGCTGTCTGACTTTAGTGAAATCGCTAATTTATCTGATGAAATTGATGACGATGAAGCCACTGAGCAAGCTTATTACGAAATTGCGGAGTATGTAAAAGTCTCTGTTTTACTCTGCTTTGCTGAGCTTGCTAGCCCGCCAAGCACTGACGATAAAAAAACGATTCACTAATCATTTATTAAGCTAACTATTCACTAACCGAGAAATGTCATTAGGCGGTTCATGCTAAAACATACATTGTTACCTGTTGAAGAATTCGTTGCGCGCCGTCAAACCATGTTTGACGCGATGCCAAGCAACAGTATTGCCATCGTAAGCGCTGCGCACGAAGTAACGCGCAGCAATGATACCGAATATCCGTTTTGTCAGAATAAAAACTTTTACTACTTAACGGGTTTTAATGAGCCTGAAGCAGTGTTGATGCTGGTTAAGTCTGCCGAGCAACAAAGTGTACTGTTTTGCCGCGATAAAGATCCACAAATGGAAGTCTGGCACGGTCGCCGCGTTGGTCCTGAACTTGCCAAGCAAGAATTTGGTGTTGAGCAAGCGCTTAGCATCGATGATATCGATGAATTTGCGGTTGAGCGTTTTTCACAGGTCGACAAAGTGTTGTGCTGCTTTGATAACGGTGAAACGATGTCGCTTGCCACCGACTGGCTTTCGCAAGTTGCCGCTAAAAGTCGTATTGGCAAGCATGCGCCAGCGAGTTTAGTGAATTGCGCAGCGCTTATTCACGAACTTCGTTTGCATAAAACCGAGCGTGAAATTGCCTTAATGCGTCAGGCGAACGTGATCAGCGGTCAAGCACATCAAAGAGCGATGCAAGCCACGCAAGCGGGTAAGTTTGAATACCAAATTGAAGCAGAGCTTCTGCATGAGTTTGCCGTGAATGGCGCGCGGTATGCCGCGTACAATTCAATAGTTGCCGGTGGCGACAATGCCAATATTTTGCATTATACCGACAATAATGAGGCATTAAATGACGGCGACTTGCTATTAATTGACGCAGGCGGCGAACTCGCTGGCTATGCTGCTGATATCACGCGAACGTTTCCAGTGAGTGGCAAATTTAGCGAGCCACAAAAAGCGATTTATCAGCTAGTGCTTGATGCGCAGCAGGCGGCAATTGAGGCTATCGAACCCGGTAACACACTAGCAGCGCTTAATGATCTGGTTTGCGATATCTTAACCAAAGGCTTATACGACCTTGGTATTTTAGAGGGCGATTTAACCGAGCTAATTGCTGATAAAGCGTGTAAGCAGTACTTTATTCACGGTTTAGGCCACTGGCTAGGGTTAGATGTTCATGATGTTGGGGATTATCACGCCAATGATAAACGCCAGCAGTTGCGCCCATTTGTTGCAGGCATGGTGATGACCATAGAGCCGGGCATCTATATTCCGAAAGGGAGCGATGTTGCAGACAGGTGGCAGGGCATAGGGGTTCGTATTGAAGACAATGTGCTGGTTACAGAGCGCGGTTATGAAAACCTAACGGTTAACGCACCCAAAACGGTTGATGCGATTGAAGCATTAATGGCTGAGTCAAACTAGGTTCTAGTTAGTGAAAGCAGTGGTATAAGCGGTGAAGTTAGCAATATGAGCCAAAGCACTTCAAAACAAACGAAAGAACAAACTGAACAGCAAGTCGATGTCAGCATTGTCGGTGGTGGCTTGTCTGGTTTATTGATGGCGGTTAGCTTGTTAAGACAGCCTAACATAGCTCAGCACAGTAAACTTGCCATTATTGAAGCCGCCAATCTTGAACCAAGCCAAATGAATCCCTTTGATGATCGCGTGCTAGCGCTTTCCCATGGCAGTGTTGAGTACCTGCGTTCGCTTGGTGTATGGACGCTAATGGCAGATGATGCTAACCCGATTGAAACGATTCATATTTCAGATCGTGGCAACTATGGCAAGGCGCGCATTAACGCAACAGATCACCAAGTTGAAGCGCTTGGCTATGTTATTCCGCTAGCGAGTATCGCCAATGGCTTACTTACTGCACTCAAAACAGCCGATAAGCATAACAAGCCAATTCAATGGTACACCTATAGCCAAATTGAACAGCTAACTATCAAGGCTGAGCATACCGATATCAAGCTAGCTGCTGGCGCTCAAGCTGAGCCGATTGATATTGAGGCAAAGCTTGTAATCGCTTGTGATGGTGGCCAGTCGCTGTGCCGCAAGGTTGCGAAAATTGGCACTTCACAACAAGATTATGGGCAATGGGCGGTGATCGCCAACGTTTGTCCAGAGCTACCGCACAATAATCGCGCTTTTGAACGTTTTACTGAACATGGGCCGATTGCTATGTTGCCAATGACCAATCAGCAATGCTCATTAGTTTGGACTTTACCACCAGAGCAAGCGCAGCAGGTAAGCGAGCTTGACGACAAAGCATTTTGTTTGGCACTTGAACAGGCGTTTGGGCGCTGGCTTGGCAGTATTCAGTCAACCAGTAAACGTTCTATTTTTCCGCTCAGTTTAGTGCAAGCCGAGCAGCAAAGTTATCACCGCATGGCACTGGTTGGTAACGCGTCACACACGATTCACCCCATTGCAGGCCAAGGTTTTAATTTAGGGCTACGAGATGTCAAAGTACTGGCTGACTTAGTGCAGCAGCAAATCGCCAGCGGCGAAGCTGACCTAGGTAATGCCAAGTTACTTAATCAATATCAAGTTATGCGCGAATCCGATCAGCAAGCGATTATCAAGCTCACCGACTCCATGGTAACCTTATTCTCTAATGACTTACCGCCGCTGTTGGCGGGACGTAATATTGGCTTGAAAGTCATGAACTATCTCTCGCCTTTGCAAAAAGCATTTGTCAATAAAACGATGGGTTACTAAAGCTTGTGAGTTGCGGCGTTTGAGGGTTACTAGCGCTAAGCGCGAGATACAGGAATAAAGAATGCAGAAATACGATTTGCTGATAGTCGGCGGCGGTATGGTTGGCTTAAGTCTAGCGTTAGCGGTGCGCAAGTTAACCGATTTAACGGTTGCCATCGTTGAACCACATCAGCCAACAGAATTAAGCGATGAGGCAGAGTTGCGAGTTAGTGCGATTAACGCTGCCAGTGAGCAATTTCTTAATAATCTTGGCGTATGGTCAGCAATTAGCCAGCAGCGTCTGCAGCCCTATAGCCATATGCATGTTTGGGACAAGGCGAATATCGGCGCTTTAGATTTCGATATCAATCAATTAAGTGACGCGCGTAATCGCGAGAACTTAGGTTATATCATTGAAAATAAAGTGATCCGCAATGCGCTTTGGCAACAAGCCGAGGCCAATAACGGGATTAGTTTATTGACCAAAGAGCCACTGCAAAATATTGCCATGGGGGATCACGAAGTATTCGCCAGTTTTGCCAGCCAAATGCCAGTTATGGCCAAGTTGGTAGTGGGCGCAGATGGCGCAAACTCTTGGCTGCGTCAACAACTTGATATGGCGATGGCGTTTCGCGACTACGACAATCATGCGTTAGTGGCGACAGTGGATTGTCAGTTAGGACATCAAGACACCGCATGGCAAGTGTTTCTGCCAGAAGGGCCGCTAGCATTTTTACCGCTTTATAATACCAATCAATGCTCGATTGTGTGGTCGACTTCGCCGCAAGAAGCCGAGCGCTTGCAGCAGTTAGACGTTAGCGAAGTATCAAAAGCGCTGACTGCTGCCTCAGATGGCAAGCTAGGCCAAGTGACGTTAGCCAGTGACCTGCAAAGCTACCCACTGACCATGCGATTAGCGCATAAATTTACCAAAGGGCGCGCTGTGCTCATTGGTGATGCTGCGCATACGATTCACCCACTGGCAGGGCAGGGGGTGAACCTAGGGCTGCAAGATGCTGCCAGTCTTGCTCAGCTTATTAGCGAGCATTATCATCGTGACAATGGCTCGCAAGCAAGCGCTAATGGCCCGGATAGTGTTAACAGAGCATGGCACAGCGATAAAATGCTTAACCAATACAACCGCTGGCGACGCGCAGAAGCGCTTGAAATGGTCACGGCGATGGAAGCGATCAAACAAAGTTTTACGCCACAAATCGCACCGATTAAACTACTACGTGGCCTTGGCATGGGGTTAATCAATCATATTCCGGCGGTGAAACAGCAAATGATTAAACAAGCAATGGGACTTAGTGGCGACCTGCCAGAGATTTCTCAATAAGTTGACTCATACCCTTAATCAACCGTCTAAGCAATTCTCAAACACGCATTAAAAAGGCCAGCTTTCGAAGCTGGCCTTTTTATTTGTCTTTTTATCTATTTAGCGGGCTAGTGCCAATCTTAATTCTTGTATACATCTTCCAATGGTCGGTATTGGATACCGTGGAATAAACAGAATAGCACTGGTACAACAATTAGCGTAAGGATTGTTGCCACACCTAAACCGAACATGACCACAGCCGCCATCGATTCGAAGAAGGCGTCAACCAAGAGTGGCATCATACCTAAAATCGTCGTAATCGCTGCCATAGAAACTGGACGAACACGACTAACCGCTGAGTCAAATACTGCCAGGTAAGGCTCTTTGCCAGCGGCAAGTTCGCTGTTAATTTGATCGAGCAAGACAATACCATTTTTCAGTAGCATCCCAGATAAGCTCAACATACCCAGCAGCGCCATAAAGCCAAACGGTTTATCCAGCACTAACAGGCCAGTGACGATACCGACTAACGCAAGCGGTACACAAGCCCAAATCACCAGTGGCTTTTTAACCGCATTGAACAGGAATACAGTGATCAAGAACATTAACAAATAGCCAACAGGTAGCGAGGCAAATATCGCTTCAGAAGCGTCTTGCGAGTCTTCGTATTCGCCGCCCCAGTTAATGCTATAACCTTGCGGCAACTCAACAGCTTCCACTTGCGCTAAGATTCGATTACGCAACGAATCAGCGGTTTCATTGGTTTTAAAGTCTGGATCCATCATGACCGTGATCATACGTTTTCTGTCTTTACGCATAATGATCGGGTCTTCCCAACGAAGTTCTGTGCTAGTAATCACTTGATTAATTGGCACTAACTGGTTGTAAATTGGTGACCAAATTTGAATGGTGGATGCCGACGATGGACGTTCATCTTCCGGTGTACGTGTCACGATTGGCAATAATGAAGTACCTTCTTTATATAAGCCAACCGTTAACCCTGAAAGGTTCATTTGCAAGGTGTTATCAACGTCTTCCTTGGTGATTCCTAAGCGACGTGCTTGGGTTTCGTTGAATTGCGGCTCAAACACTTTAGTGCGCTCGCGCCAGTTATGGCGAACGTTTACCGTACCGCCGGCTTCACGGAAAATACCAATCACTTCCGTTGCTAATGTGCGTAGGGTGTCTGGATCTGGACCTGTAATTTCTACTTCAACTTTTGCCGCAGGCGATGGACCAATTTCTAAGCGCTTAAATTTATTGAGCAGCTCAGGGTAGTTTTGGTCGATATATGCTTGTGCATTTTCCATTGTCGCTAGAACGTTGTCGAATGAGTCAACACGTACCATTAGCTGAGCATAAGCCGCGTAACTGCGCTCTGTTTCGTAGGTCAACATAAAGCGCTGCGCACCTTGGCCAGTGGTTGAGGTCACGTGTTCAACCGCATCATAGCTCATGACTTGCTGTTCAATTTCTTGTGCAATCTCATAAGTATGGCGAATATCGGTGCCTTCTGGCATCCATAAATCCACCAAGAAAATAGGCGTAGTTGATGGCGGGAAGAAGGCTTGTTTAACCGAACCAAAAGCGACAATGGATAGGGCAAACAAGGCAACAACCGTAATGATGGTTAACGCTTTAAAACGCATACAAATGTTTAAAAACGCTTTGTAGAAAACAAAGATCGCGCCTTTGTAAGGGTCATCTTGCTCAGAGCCGTTGTCACCGTCTTTGTTACTACTAAGTAGCGAAGTTGGCGTTTCTTTAAATAATAAGCTGGCAAAAAATGGTGTTAAGGTCACCGCCGTTATCCAGCTAATAAAGAGCGAAATTAGTAGAACCCAGAACAAGCTACCTGCAAACTCACCAGTGGCGTCAGGGCTTAAGCCAATTGGCGCAAAGGCAGTAATGGCAATCACTGTCGCACCCAGTAGTGGCCAAATAGTCTGTTTAACAATGGCATTGGCGGCTTGCAGTTTCGTTTGCCCTCGTGCTTGGCCAATCAGTATCCCTTCGACGATAACGATGGCATTATCCACCAGCATACCCAGAGCGATAATCAATGCACCTAGCGATATACGTTGCAGGTTAATGTCGTACAGGTTCATCACCAAGAAGGTGCCTAGTACGGTAAGTAATAAGATCCAACCAATTAATAGGCCAGACTTAATGCCCATAAAGACGAGTAACACAACGACAACGATAACCACCGCTTCAATTAGGTTAAGCATAAAGGCGGCAACTGAGTTATCTACCTCTTTAGGTTGGTTGTAGATTTCACCGACCACCATACCTGCAGGGCGATACTGCTCCAGCTCTGCCATACGTTGCTCAATGCGAGTACCAACATCAACTACGTTAACACCTGTAACAAAAGAAACACCGATGTTAATGGCTTGGTTACCGTTATAGTTAATTAAGTTGCGCGGTACTTCTTGGAAGCCTTTGCTGATGGTAGCCACGTCTTTTAGGTAGATCAGGCGATCGCTGCTCGGGCTAGAGATAATTAAGTCTTCAAGTTGTTTAACTGACTTAAACTCACCTGTAGGGTGCACATAGATATAATCTGGCCCGCTGCGCATTGCACCAGCGCTTTGCACAACATTTTGTGCACGTAGCACATTGTAGATAGAACCCGGTGGTACACCTAAGTTAGCCAGTTTATTGGCAGAGAGTTCGATAAATACCGTTTCTTGTTGCTCACCAGCAACTTGTACTTTTGAAACACCATCGATAAGCTCAATATCGCGCTTGAGAAAATCTACATAGTCTTTTAAGTCTTGGTAACTAAAGCCATCACCGGTAACGGCCCACATAATACCGTAAACATCACCAAAATCGTCGATGACTTGTGGCTCATTCACACCCGGCGGTAATTGCGCTTTGATGTCGTTCACCTTGCGGCGCAGCTCATCCCAAATCTGTGGCAGCTCATCAGGTCCGTAAGTATTTTTCATACTGACGGTAATTTGTGATAAACCGCGGCTATTTATTGAGGTGATTTTGTCGATGTAAGCCAGCGTCATTAGCTGCTTTTCAATGACATACGATACTTCTTCTTCCACTTGCAGTGGTGAAGCACCCGGATAAGAGGTGTTGATCAAGGCATCTTTGATCGTAAAATCAGGGTCTTCTAATTGACCTAAGCCGAAGTAGGCATGCGTGCCGCCAACGAGCAAGATCAACGTAAACATCCAGCTGATCACTTTGTTCTTAATAAAATATTCAGCGATACTCATCGACTAAGCCTCCTTCTCGGCAACAATAACTTCAGTTCCACGGCGCAAATAATGCAGCCCTTTGGTGATCACTTTATCACCCGGCTTAATATCGCCAATGACTTCAACATGAGACTTATCAACAAGTCGACCAAGGGTAACTTCTACTGGCTCAACTTGTGTGCCGTTAAGGCGCCAAATAATTGAAGTAAAGCTTGATGATGAATAGCTATCAGGTAATACCACAGCATGCAGCGGCACCACTGAGTAATAAGCTGAATCGCGTTCAATTTGTGCTAAATCTAAAGAAATACTACCGGGCATACCTTGAATCACTGGTTTTGCCTGCGTAGATGGCATTTCCAATACTAAGGTGAAGCTGCGGTTTTCTTCATTTTGCTCTGTAGTGTGCTCTTTGTATTCCGCTTTGAATACTTGGTCAGGGTAGGCATCAAGCTTGACATCAACCGTATGTTGTTGGCCGTCGACTTTTTGCTGATCAGCGCTAGCAACTAAGATATCAGGCATATCAACACGCACTTCCACCATGTCGAGTTTGTGCATAGTAATGAGCGGGCGACCTATGGTCGTGGCTTGGAAGCGCTCAATGGCAACGTCAGAAATAATGCCATCAAACGGTGCACGTAAATACACATAATCTAATTGACTTTGTGCGTAGTTGTAGCGAGCAAGGGCAATTTCATAACGCGCTAAAAGCTCGTCATAAGTGCTTTCTGGCATATTACCGCGATCTACCATTTGTTTGGCACGTGCTGCCTGTACTTTCGAAAGTTCAACTTTTGCTTTCGCTTCACTTACCGCAAGTACTAATAAGGTGTCGTCAAGCTTGGCAAGTAATTCACCTTTTTTAACTTCCATCCCTTCGGTGGCAATCAGCTCGTTTACTTCGCCATTAAGCTGGAAGCTTAACTGGGTTAATTCACTGGCGTGAACTACGGCTGGAAAGGTTTGTAGTTTTTCATTGCTGATTTCAGGAATGGTTTCAACATTTACTCTAATCGGTTGTACTTGCGGTGTAGGTGCAGGAGTGCAGCCTGCAATCGTGACAAGGGCGAATAATACTAGTGCTATTTGATTGTAGAATTTCATATTATAACCCTCGCTCCTTAACCCACTCAGTCACTGTTTGACCAGCAGTCAGCTCGTTAATCCCAGCAGTGACAATGCGGTCACCATCAAGCAAACCACTTACTAGCTTGCCGTCTTTTGAAAGTTCAATGCTGACACGTTCCAATTGATTATCAGTGCTAACGCGCCAAACAAAATGTTGGCCGTTTTCGTTGATAACTGCACTGTTAGGAATGCGTTGTGTTAAGCTGTCTTCACTAAGCACAAGTTCGACGTTGGCTGTGGCTGCCATACTTGGGTATAGATTCAAGTCGTCAGGGCTTGGCATCGTCATGGTAACGGTGAAGGTGCCTGATTCTGGATCTGCGATCGTTTCAATCTCTTTAATAGATACTGTGTATTGCTGATCTGGTTTTACCGCAAAACTGACAGTTGGTTGGTTCACTTGCAAATGCGAGCGACGCAAAGCACCAATTAAACGTTCAGGTATTTCCATTACGACATCAACGGCATTTTCCGATTGAATTGACATCACGGGTTGCAATGCTTGCACGTATTCATGTGCTTTGAAGTAGGTGGCGGCAACACGGCCATCGTATGGAGCTGAGATATGGGTGTATGAAAGGTCAGTTTTTGCTTGCTCAAGTTCATTTTCGGCGACTTTGAGCGCAGTTTCAGTTTGGTCAAATTGATCTTGTGAAATTAACTGTTCATCAATTAATGCCTCTGAACGTTCATGTTGCACTTTGGCCAGTTGATAATCTGCTTGGTGTCCTTCTACCGCAATTCGGTAATCGGTTGGCACCAAGTCAATAAGTGGTTGTCCTTGTTTAACCAAAGTGCCGGCGCGCACATGAAATTTGGCAATTTTGCCTGGTACTCGAAACGATAAACTCGCTTGTTTACTGGCTTCAACTTTCGCGGGAAAAGCCTGTACCTTAGTGGTTACCAACTCTATGTTCATCATTTGTACCGCTCTTATGGTCGCGGAATAATCAACGCTAGGTGGCTCGGAGCAACTGGCGGCAAGCAGTGCCATCAGCATTACCCCCAGTGCATTTTTCTTGTTATTAATCATACATTCTCCAGTGATGTCATGCTGGCTAGACTTAACTATGGCACAAAATTATTAATTATCTGCCTTTCAAATATGTCAGCAGTTAAGCTAAATAAAGCAAAACTGAGCTTACTAGCGTGTTATCACAACAAGATGACAAGAGTTGTGATTTGCTAATTACTTGCTAGGTCTAACAGGTGTCCAATGTCGGTGACAATTGTCTGTTTTTTTGGCGGTTAATGCTGTTAACGATTGTTATCAAAGTGTTAGGCAATTGCTGTAGAGCGAATTGTCAATTATTCATTAAACGAATGTTGATAATGATTGATTTTAATTTCGAACAAGAAGAATTATTGAAATAAAATTTTGTTTACAGGTTTTAAGTTGATTTATGTTTCATAAACGGGCGTTGGGTTGTTGAATCAACAAGCGTGCTTGATTATACTTTTCGTTAATTTTTGTAAATCGTTAGCGACTATACAGCGACTAGTCAATGATTAGGCTTGGGCGAGCAACTAAAGCATCGCGAAATTGCCTTTGTATATTGGCTAAAGATTAATATCAACAAGCTCACCGAAACTTCTATAGTTAATGTGATGCAAACCAAGAGTGTGCACTATGACGAATAAAACCGTACTCCACGCCAAGCATATCGAAGCGGGCGCAAAAATGGTCGACTTCTACGGCTGGGACATGCCAATTAACTACGGCTCGCAAATTGAAGAGCATCACGCAGTGCGCCAAGACGCCGGTATGTTCGATGTATCACACATGACCATTGTTGATATTAAAGGTAACGATGCTCAGGCTTTTCTACGTCGTTTAGTGATTAACGATGTTGCGAAACTTGATGTGGCGGGCAAAGCGCTTTACACCGGTATGTGTAATCACGAAGGTGGCGTAATTGACGACCTGATCATTTACTACTTCTCAACTACTGATTACCGCTTAGTGGTTAATTCGGCTACGCGTGAAAAAGATTTAGCTTGGCTTGCTGAGCAAGCAAAAGACTTCAGCGTCACCATTACCGAGCGTCCAGAATTCGCCATGATTGCTGTGCAAGGCCCAACAGCGAAAGAAAAAGTAGCAACCTTACTTAATGACGAACAAAAATCTGTTGTTGAAGGCATGAAGCCATTTTTCTCAGCACAAGCTGGTGATTTATTTATCGCAACGACTGGCTACACAGGTGAAGCTGGTTATGAAATCGCGTTGCCAAACCAGCAAGCGGCAGATTTATGGCAGCAACTACTTGATGCGGGCGTAAAACCTTGTGGTTTAGGTGCGCGTGACACGCTTCGCTTAGAAGCGGGTATGAACTTATACGGTTTAGATATGGACGAGTCAATCTCACCACTAGCGGCAAACATGGCGTGGACGATTAGCTGGGACGACGAAACGCGTGACTTTATCGGTAAAGAAGTAATTGCTGCGCAGCGTGCTGCTGGCGACCAACCTAAGCTTGTGGGTTTAGTGCTAGAAGAGAAAGGCGTATTGCGCTCAGGTTTGAAAGTAATCACTGAACACGGCGAAGCTGTAATTACATCTGGTACTTTCTCGCCAACCTTAGGCCACTCAATCGCCATGGCGCGTGTACCGCGTGCCGTTAAATTAGAAGACACCGTGCAAGTTGAAATGCGCAAGAAGTTGGTGGACGTGAAAGTGATAAAGCCGTCGTTCGCCCGCAATGGCAAAAAGGCGTTCTAAGTCAAATTTGCCATTAAAAGATTAGTTGATCTGTGAACTAATTCCTCTATATTTTTAGTGGGATTATTCACTTCACAAATTACGTTAAATATTAGGAACAAGAAAAATGAGCAACATTCCTTCTGAGTTAAAGTACGCAACATCACACGAGTGGGTGCGTAACGAAGGCAACGGTATTGTGACTATCGGTATTACCGAGCACGCACAAGAATTACTGGGCGATATGGTATTCGTTGAGTTACCAGAAGTAGGCGACAGCGTGAGCACTGGTGACGATGTTGCAGTAGCTGAGTCGGTAAAAGCAGCGTCAGACATTTACGCGCCAGTAACTGGTGAAGTGGTTGAAGTTAACGAAGACCTAGAAGACTCACCTGAGCTAGTAAACTCAGACGCTTACGGTGACGGCTGGATGTTCAAAGTAAAAATTGAAGATGAAAGCGAGTTAGAAAGCCTACTAGACGCAGAAGGCTACGAAAACTCAATTGACGAAGACTAATCGTTAACACACATATACAAGCCCTGAACCCTGTTCGGGGCTTTCTTTTTTAAATACGTACGCAAATTTTAGTGAAGCTGTTTATGACTACTCAATCCCAAGCACAAGTAACGCTAAGTGATTTAGAACAAACTCAAGATTTTATTCGTCGCCACATTGGCCCAGATGAAGCGCAAACCAAGGCAATGCTTGCCGATATTGGCGCTGAGTCGATAGACGCGCTAATTGACGAAATTGTCCCCAACGATATTCGCCTAGCAGACTTGCCAGCGATTGAAGAAAGTAAAACAGAAGTAAAAGCACTAGCCGACTTAAAAGCGGTTGCGAGCAAAAACAAAGTCAATACTTCGTATATTGGCTTAGGTTATTACGGCACGTTAACACCAAACGTGATTTTGCGTAACGTATTGGAAAATCCAGGCTGGTATACCGCGTACACACCGTATCAACCAGAAATCGCGCAAGGCCGTTTAGAATCTTTACTTAACTACCAACAAATGTGTTTAGACCTAACCGGTTTAGACTTAGCGTCTGCGTCATTGCTTGACGAAGGTACAGCAGCAGCTGAAGCCATGGCATTGGCGAAGCGCGTTTCTAAAAACAAAAAATCGAACGCATTCTTTGTGGCTGAAGAAGTTTACCCACAAACGATTTCTGTTGTTAAAAACCGCGCGGAATTCTTTGGTTTTGACGTTATCGTAGCGCCTGCGGCCACCGTCGGTGAGCACGATGTCTTCGGTGCATTACTGCAATATCCGACAGCAACCGGTGAAATTGTTGATATCCGCCCATTAATTGAAGCAGTACAAGCGAAAAAAGGTATTGTTGCGGTCGCAGCTGATATCATGAGCTTGGTACTACTGAAAGCACCAGGCGAGTTAGGTGCAGACGTGGTGATTGGTTCAAGCCAACGCTTCGGTGTGCCAATGGGCTACGGTGGCCCACACGCGGCGTTCTTTACGACATCAGATAAGTACAAGCGCTCTATGCCGGGTCGTATTATTGGTGTTTCAAAAGACACCCGTGGCAACCAAGCACTGCGGATGGCGATGCAAACCCGTGAGCAGCACATTCGCCGCGAAAAAGCCAACTCAAACATTTGTACTGCACAAGTATTACTTGCCAATATGGCAGCGTTTTACGCGGTTTACCACGGCCCACAAGGCTTAAAAACCATCGCGAATCGCATTCACCGATTAACCGACATTTTATGTTTAGGTGCAGCAACTAAAGGCTTGCAAGCAATTCACGCCAACTACTTTGATACCTTAACCTTTAATACTGAAAACAAAACAGAGATTGTTGCTCGCGCACTAGCGGCAGACCTTAACTTACGCACTGACGTAGATGGTCAAATTTCAGTATCACTCGATGAAACCACGACACGTGAAGACGTTGCGGCATTATTTGATGTGTTATTAGGTGAAGGTCATGGTTTAGACGTAGCAGAGCTAGACGCGAAAATCGTCGATTGTGGTCACTCGTCAATTCCAGCGGAATTAGTCCGTGAGTCTGAAATTCTGTCGCACCCAGTATTTAACTCGTACCATAGCGAAACTGAAATGCTTCGCTATATCAAAAAACTAGAAAACAAAGACTTAGCGCTTAACCATTCAATGATTTCGTTAGGCTCTTGTACCATGAAGCTTAACGCGACAGCACAAATGATCCCTGTGTCGTGGCCAGAATTTGCCAATATGCACCCATTTGCGCCCGTTGACCAAGCACAAGGCTACGCAGAAATGATCGGCGAGCTTGATAAATGGTTAGTTGAGTTGACTGGCTACGATGCGGTTTCAATGCAGCCAAACTCAGGTGCGCAGGGTGAGTATGCTGGCTTAATTGCGATTCATAAGTATCACCAAAGTCGTGGTGAAGGCCACCGTAATATCTGTTTAATTCCATCATCAGCTCACGGCACTAACCCTGCGTCGGCGCAAATGGTCGGCATGAAAGTAGTAGTGGTTGATTGCGATAAAAACGGTAACGTTGATATGGCCGATCTGAAAGCGAAAGCGGAAGAAATGGCCGAAAACTTATCGTGTATTATGATCACTTACCCTTCAACGCATGGCGTTTACGAAGAAACCGTACGCGAAATTTGTGAAGTGGTTCATGATAACGGTGGTCAAGTATACCTTGATGGCGCCAACATGAACGCTCAAGTGGGTATTACGTCGCCGGGCTTTATCGGCGCAGATGTCTCGCACTTAAACCTACATAAAACCTTTGCTATTCCACACGGCGGCGGTGGCCCTGGTATGGGACCAATCGGGGTGAAATCTCACTTGGCACCTTTCTTACCAGATCACCCATTGATTAACGTTAAAGAAGGTACGCAAGGTAACGATGCTGTATCTGCCGCGCCATTTGGCTCTGCGGGCATTTTATGTATTTCTTACCTGTACATCGCCATGTTAGGTAAAAAAGGTGTAACCGATTCAACGAAATACGCCATCACTAACGCTAACTACTTAGCGAAAAAGCTCAGCGAGCACTTCCCAATTTTGTACACAGGTGCAAATGGCCGCGTTGCTCACGAATGTATTGTTGATATGCGCCCATTAAAAGAAGCGTCAGGCATTACTGAAATGGACGTGGCTAAGCGCTTAATGGACTACGGCTTCCACGCACCAACTATGTCGTTCCCTGTGGCGGGCACATTAATGATTGAGCCGACAGAATCAGAAAGCAAAGTCGAAATCGACCGCTTTATTGAAGCCATGGTGTGCATTCGCGATGAAATTCGCAAAGTCGAGCAGGGCGAGTGGACAGTAGAAGACAACCCACTTCACAATGCACCGCACACGCTAGCGGATATCACAGATGCTGGTTGGGATAGAGCCTACACAGTTGCAGAAGCAGTATTCCCAGTACCAGCGGCTGCCGCCAACAAATTCTGGCCAACAGTAAATCGCATAGATGATGTTTATGGCGATCGCAATTTGGTGTGTTCTTGCCCAAGTATTGATAGTTATAAAGATTAGTTAACTAATTGATCAGGACAATTGAAGTTGGAAACTAGGTAATTGTAGTTGGAAACAGCAAATCTAGTTGGAAACTATCAAAATGAAAAAGCGAGTGCTATGAAGCTCGCTTTTTTTATGCCACGCCAGTTTTAATTTACTCGACGGTTAGAACAATTCATCTATAAAATTAGGGTAATTTACCTAATTCTAATTAACGCATAATCATTTCGGTCTTGTGTGGTTAATCTCGCCGAGAATGAGAGTTTTCTCGGTATTCTCATTTAGAGCGAAATTATCATTTCCAATTGCTTGAAAAAAATGAGTTACATCCAATATATTTTTGGGCTGGGTGAGAATTATTGAATCGACCAGACTACCCTAGACGTTTTCTTGATTCATAAAATAGGTTTTATCATAGTCAGTTGGAGACTGATTATTTAGATAACCATGTTTACGTTTGCTGTTATAAAACATTTCGATGTAATCGAAAATATCTTCCTTAGCTTTTTCTCTATTTTTGTATTTTCTTCGCTTGATCCGTTCACGTTTTAGCAACTGAAAGAAGCTCTCAGCAACAGCATTATCATGGCAGTTACCTCTACGACTCATACTGAGTGATAAATTATGCTCAGCAGCAAATCGTTGCCAGTCATAACCTGTAAATTGGCTGCCTTGATCGGAATGTATAATAACCGTTTGCTTAGGTTTTCTTCGCCATACAGCAGCGAGTAATGCACTTAAGACTAAATCAGTATGCATCATCGATTGCATCGACCAGCCAACGACTTGCCGAGAAAACAAGTCGATAACTACGGCTAAATAGAGAAAGCCTTCGTGCGTATCAATATAAGTGATATCAGTTACCCAAGCTTGATTTGGCTGTACTACATCAAACTGTCGTTTTAACTGGTTATCTGCGACCACAGAAGGCTTAGTGCCATAGTTGCCTTTGCGCTTCTTATAGCCGACTTGAGCTTGAATGCCTGATAACTGCATTAATCGATGAACTCTATTCTTTGAGCAAACTTCACCTAAATCCAACATATCACTTTGAATTTTGCGATAACCGTAAACGCAGCCGCTTTCAAGCCAAGACTGTTTGATTAAACCCGTTAAGCGCTTGTCATCCTTAGCTCGCTTGGATTCTGGCTTTTGCAACCAAGCATGAAAGCCACTGCGGTGAACTTGCAACGCTTGGCACATCAGCTTTATGGGGTATTGGTTGAGCCGAGACTTTATGAACGTGTACTTTTCTTTGACTCGCCCGCAAAGTACACGGCGGCTTCCTTTAATAGATCACGTTCTTGTTGAGTACGCTTTAGTTCTTTCTCAAGCGCTTTAATACGCTTTTCTTGCTCGGATAATTCTTGGTAGTGTTCGCTGTTACTGCCATAGCGTTTTAACCAGATATAAAGACTATTTGTCGAGATATCTAACCGTTCTGCAACGCTTGCAACGGAGTGACCTTTTTCAGTCACTTGCTTAACGGCCTGAACCTTAAATTCTTCGGGAAATCTTTTAGCGCTCATTCATCCTCCTAGGACACAAAGTTTACAACTTATTTGTGTCTAGGAAAATCTGGTCGATTCATCAATTCAATAAATATATTATCTAATACAATCTAAATTTGTACGGTAGTTTCAATTTGTACAGGGAATGAAGTGTAGTGGTCAACTTAAATTGGCCACGGTTTTGTATTCAAGCCAGTATCTTTTCTCTGACTCATTTGGGGTTAAACCAGCATTGTAGTGATGCGGCCTAACTGAGCTGTAATAACCAACAATATAGTGTGTTATTTCAGCTCTAGCTTCAGTAAAGGAACGGTAACCCGTTGTGGGTATCCATTCTGTTTTTAAACTTCTAAAGAATCGCTCCATCGGGCTATTATCCCAACAATTACCACGGCGACTCATGCTTTGCTTTATCTGACAACGCCATAGCAATTGACGGTAGCTTCGGCTGGTGTAATGCGTCCCTTGGTCGCTATGGAACATCACACCTTTAGGCTTACCACGCATCTCATAAGCCATCATCAGTGCTTTGCTCGTCAATGCTGTATCAGGCGATAGAGACATTGCCCAACCAATCGGTTTTCTCGCAAATAAATCAATAACAACTGCTAAATAAGCCCAGCGATTGCCAACCCAGATATACGTAACATCACCGCACCAAACCTGATTCGGCTTAACCACATCAAACTGCTGATTGAGATGGTTAGGTATCGCCACATGCTCTTGATTTACTTTTCTATAACGGTGCTTCGGTAACTGGCAACTCACCAAGCCTAAACGTTTCATATAGCCTGTCGCCCTGAAACGTGAAATATCATAGCCACGGTCTATCGCTATCGTGGATATTGTACGAGAACCCGCTGCGCCATTACTTTCACGGTGGATTTGCTTAACGACAGCGATTTCTTTTAATTGCTTGCTATTCGGCTTCTTAGAGCGCTTATTCCAATACTTAAAGCTACTGCGATGAACATTAAATGTTTGGCAAATGGTGAATTCCGCATAGCTCTCTTTGAGTCGTTTAATTAGTTTAAATTGTTCATCGAGTCCGACATCAAGAGAGCGGTAGCCTTTTTTAGAATTTCCTTTTCTAATTCAATGCGTTTTATCTTTTTCTCAAGCTCTTTAATCTTACACTGCTCTGGTGTCATTGGGCTGGCTTTGCTGGTGATGCCTTTGCGTTCATTACGAAGCTGACGCACCCACTTATCCATTGTCGACTTACCAACGCTCATCGCTTCTGCTGCTTCTCGAACGGAATAACCTTGATCAACAACTAATTGAGCAGCTTCTAACCGAAATTCTGGTGTGAAATTACGTTTGCCTGTTCTTGTCATTTTGTCACCTAATCAATTTTATGAGGTGATGATACCACCTCTAACTAGGTGGCCAAATTTGTTATACCACTACATGATGAATCACCGAAAAGAATACGTTGAAAGAGACAGTTCTCAAATTTGATGCGCCGACTGTTGTGTTTGGGAATTTGATTGAAGCTAACAAGAAAATGAACAAAGGCTAAAGAACAATGTTAGATAAATAAAATTTCTAAGAGAGTACGTACATATGTATATCTCCCCTAGAATACGGACTGAACGAAGCACAGAATACAGCGGTAAAGTGGAGAATCATGATTACCAAATGTATCTTGTCACCAACGACATTGATTATACAAAAACCAAAGTGGAATTTGTTTGGAACCTCCTGTTTTGGCTGGTCAAGATGTAGTGGATAAACCAGCAAAAATTATCAAAGGTTGGAAATTGAATAGATGGTTAGGATTGTTTAGGCTAGCTATACAAGCTCTGTAGCCATGTTTCCAACTTGAATTGGATATGTACTTGGAGAAGCAGCAACTAAAACATTCAAAGTATCCAACTACAATGTCTCAGACCCTACTTGGGAGACCTTTGAAAATACTGGGGGTTTTTTCCAACTAGATTTGACCTGATCACTAATGTTGGTGACTAACAATAAAGTTTGTGACCGTTTTAATGAAGTTTGTGACTGTAATTAAGTGTACTAGCTTAGACTTGATCTGACAGTTACCCGTTTTTCAATCGGTGACTGTCAGTTTAGATTTGAGCTACATTCTTCTCAGCCCAAATCGATTTTCCATCAAGTAATGTTTCAAATGGCGTTTTGCCACAACACATTTTTCCCTGATGGGTTCGCTCATTATTGTAATAAGCCATCCATTCGTCCAGATCTTTTTGTAGTTCTTCAAGTGAGCTGTATAGCTTTTTACGGAGTGTAACCTGATAGAACTCATTAAGTATCGTTTTGTGGAATCTCTCGCAGATGCCACTGGTTTGAGGTGACTGCTTAATAAACAGGTGCTTAGTTGAATGATTGTCAAACGTAAAAAGACAATAAAGTCGTTGGCATGTGCTACTCCAAAACGAATATTGTGCTTATATGGTTAAATTCAGAATTAAACAGGGTCAGATCCGATTTATATCCAGCTTATCCAGCGAGCTACTTTCTAACTCATGCGCTAAAGTGGGTAAAGCGTTGGTTTTCTATGGTGCAAAGCGATCGGTCGAGGTAACTTGACTGTTGCCAACGCTTGCAGCTTCCTTATTAAATGGCATTGTAACTTTGTTTATTAGATTACAATGCCACTAAATATAACGATTAAGGTAGATAGCCTATCTAATGCTGCACTTTAAAGTGCGAAAGCTCGGTTTTTTGTGCTTCTGATAACTGCGAAAGTTCTGTTGAGGCTTGCAGGGTTTGGTTAACTGCTGAAACATTTTGCTGCACTAAATCAAACGCTTGTGTGGTTGTTCGTGAAATATCTTGGGTTACGCTTTGTTGTTCTTGTGAGGCAGTTGCTACTAAGGTGTTTACCTCTGAAATAGATTCAACTGCTGTTGAGATATCTTCAAACGCCACTTTAATTTGGTCTGCTAGTACTACCGATTTTGCGATCAGCTCAACATTTTGTTCCATATTTTGGCTAGCTTTTTGTGATTGGGATTGCAGCTTTTCAATCAGGTTTTGAATGCTCACTGTTGACTCTTGTGTTTTTGACGCTAGGTTTCGTACTTCATCGGCAACTACCGCGAAGCCTCGTCCGTGTTCGCCTGCGCGAGCAGCCTCAATAGCAGCATTAAGCGCCAGTAGGTTCGTTTGCTCTGAAATACTGTTAATAACATCGGTAACGCTGCCAATTTCTACCGCGAAGTCTTGCAGCTCTTGGGTTAATTGTGCTGATTCTGCAACCGATGCATCAATATCGCTTGATAAGATAATGTTTTCTTCCAGTGTTGCTTTACCCGTTGCAACGTTAGCTTGTGCGTCGTTTGCTCGCTCTTCGGCAATGATGGCTTTGTCACTCACTTCGTTAGAGGTACATGAAAGCTCGTGAATCGCTGTTGATATTTGTTCAACCTGTGCCATTTCTTGCTGCGCATTATTTAGGGTATGGCCCATCACAGCATTTAGCTCTTGCGAGGCTGAGGCAACATTTTCAGAAATTGCATGTGAGTTTCGAATTAGGTCAGAAAGCTGATTCGATAGATTTACAAGCGACAAGTAAATACCCGTTTCCTTGCCTGTTTGTTCTAGTGTTTGGGAAAAGTCACCTGAGGCCATTTCTGCCATTAGCGATTCAATCTCGGCGGGTGCGCCGCCCACAGGTGTAAGCACAAGCTTTTGCAGTAATACTTGTAGCACGATAACGGCAATAGCTAAGCATGCTAAGCCAATGATCAAATCAATGATAAGTTGCGAGTCTGCCTTTTCTGTAATAGCGCTGTCTTTTACGAAAGACACAAATGACCAGTTGTTAACCTCTAGTTCAGTCCAAAATGCGGTGAAATCAATATTATCGCCGGCGACATTTGCTGTGTAAGAAAGTATTGGGTTTTGTTGATTAAATTGCTGATAAAGCGGGCGCTCAGTAAAAATATTTTTGCCCAGAAATTCGGGGTAGGGAGCAACTAAAATGGTTCCTTGCTGAGTGTACATAAACATGTTTTTGGCATTGGCAAGTGAGCCCAATACCGCATCGAGCTTAATGTTAGAAAGAATCGCAAATGAGCGATTAATTCTGTGTGCCATACCAAGTACTTGCTCCCCCGATACCGCAGAGTTAAAAGGCGCAGAAATATAGAAATCTTGCCCTTGTTCAAAAATAGCGCGGTAATATTCACGGTTAAGTTGCTTTACGTTGAAGCTTTGCAATTCGCCTTTTGTGTCGTAAATATCACCATTCTCTCTAAACAGGTAAATACCATCGCTAATATCACGTTGGATATTTTCAATTGTGGCTAATTGCGAAGTAAGGTGGGCAGATAGCGTATTGGATAAAACATCACTTTCGGTTAACGTTATTGCAGAAATCGTGTCTTTGTAGGCACTAAACCTTTCAATTAATACTGATTCGGTCGTGGCATTTTGTTCTTTTAAGATTGCTCTATTAAGCGAAACACTCTCATTTTTGAACGTGTTGTAACTCAGGGTTACCAATAGCGCGATAATCGCGACGATGATGACACCTAATGAGCCAATTAAATGTAATTTAAATTTTTGCATAACTACCCCGAACTAAGGTTTTGTCTGTTGTAAATAAGCTTGTATTAAGCAGTAATGCCTCTTTCACGAGCGACATTGAATAAATTCAATTTTATCTCTTTGCCGCATCGAATATTCAAACCTATTGCGATATTAATAAGGCTAGCTATTCAAGCCAATAAGAACCGTTACCAAGTAAACTAAATATAGTATTTGAGGGGGAGTGTTCAGGTATGTGACGAGGCAACACAGATAATTGACCTAAACTGGTTTGGTTACTACCAAATAGATAGGTCGGTTAATCACCAATAAAACAGATATTCCAAACCGCTATACCTTATTCCCCAAAAAAAGCGACGCAATTATAACTAAACAAATGTAAACAGAGTGTTGGTAAAGTGTTATTTAATTGATGAAGTATGGTTGGCTTTGATTTGCTAGAGCCCTGCCTATAAATCATTTTGGCAAAAGCTAGCTAACACGGCAAGCAGAGTTTTATCGAATGTTAAAAAATTGTGGCCAATATAAATTGGCCACCGATAGGATTTAACCTTCCACAATACAATAAGCATTCAACTTATTGCCGTCTAAATCACGAAAGTAACCCGCATAAAAGCCTTGATTAGCATCTTCTGGCCTAAAGCCCGGTTTACCTTCACATGTTCCGCCTAACTCAAGTGCTTTTTGGTAGACAGCGTTAACTTCTTCTGGCGTTTTCACTTCCAGTGCAACCATAGTACCGTTGCCAACACTTGCAGGTTTTTTATCAAATGGCAGGCTTACAGCCAAACCGCTGCCATCTTGGGTTTGTGACCATGCAACAAAGTAGTTTGGCTCTTCCATAAAACGAGTTGCGCCAATGGTTGCAAGTAATTCATCGTAGTAAGCACTGGCTTTATTTAAATCTGCTGTGCCTAAGGTTACATAACCGATCATTTTTATTTCTCCTTATTTAATGACTTCGAATTGATTATAGATATTGACTACTGACATCTAGTGTCAGTAGTGTTTGATTACACTAGTTAGGTGACAGATTAGACAATGAAATAGCGATGCGAAAAGCAGAAAGGCTTAATGAAATTGTTCAATACCTCAGGCGAATGCATCATGCCGTAACGGCCGATACGCTGGCCGAGCAGTTTGAGGTAAGCGCTCGTACTCTCTATCGGGATATACAAGACTTACAAAGCGCGGGGGTTCCCATACTCGGTGAAGCAGGCGTGGGGTATGTGATTGATAAAACCTATCACCTCTCGCCAATCATGTTTGATGCGAAAGAAATCGAAGCGATAGCATTAGGAATCGGTATGGTCAGTAACTGGACTGATGAAAAATTTGCCGAAAAAGCGCAAAGTGCCTTTCAAAAAATACAAGCGACCTTATCCGCACCAATGCTTAACGAGTTAGCGCAAATAGCGACGTTTTCCGCGCCTAGTCACTATAAAATTCCATGGGAAGTCGATTTTTCTGAACTTCGAGAGTGTATTAGGCGCAAGCAACTGATTCGCTTTGATTATCTCGATCTTAATGAATCACTCACACAGCGCACAGTGCGGCCACTAGCGCTGACCTCATTTAGCCCTGTATGGTTACTAACGGCTTGGTGTGAGTTAAGAGAGGATTTTCGGAATTTTCGCATCGATCGAATTTCTGATTTTACGCCGCTTAATGAACACTTTCGGGATGAGAAAGACAAAAGTTTTCAAACGTATTTGGCGAAAGTTAAGTATTAATTAGCGCTAGAACAAGATTAGAACTTCGCAAGCAGCCGGTAACACTGAATATTAGCCAAGCCATCACAACATGGAATATCTCCTATGTTATGACAACACTAGCATTACATTTTAAAACCTTTGAGCTCTTATCGCCTAACTTCAGAACTATTCTGGGGCAATGCACTCGCTTGCACTACCCAAAAATTTAAAGAGCTAGATTATTTCCTGTTGAGCTCAGTACTCTGGTAGCAGGCTTTTAGGTTTATTTAGCATTTGATGAGCAGAGTATAAGTATTCTCGTAAGGTGCGGTTTCCTTGCTGGCTCATATCATCTAGCTCAAACGCTACCGTTCCGGGGTTGATATAGCGACTGAAGCGACCGTTGAGTGGTATTTTCGGGTGCTCAGGAATTTTAAGGTAAATATCCTCTAATTCAGTTGGTAATTCGATTTCAGTGTCCGATGCCTGCAACGATAACCCTGAAAAAGAAATATCTCGCAGCTTGTAGGGTAGTGGTTGTCCTTGACGATCAATAAGTATAAGTTCCTGTTTTGGAATTAAACGCCAAGAACGGTCGTGTGTACCTTTTTCGAATATTTGTGGCGGTGCAAACGCCATCGAGTCCAAGCCTTGCTCGTCAGTATTAAACTCGATAGGAAAAAACAAACGATGATTACCGTATTGTGCGACCACGCCAACGCTGTCAGCTTTGCTAAAGTGCTTGAAAAAGCTGAGCTCGGCATTAGTGACGAACACTTCTGAGTCGTTCAGAGGACCGTCATTTTCATTTGATTCGTGTTCTAAGCCAGCAATGAAGTCCAATTCTTGCTGATTGATCACGACATTGTGATTCGTTTTATCCATATCCTATCCCTGTTATTTGGTGCAAAACTTTTATCTGAGGCACTCAACGCATATTAGGGCACACGTAATACCTTCCTTTCGTTGCAAGTCAATAACAGTTGTTACTTGGTAACACTTATAAGTAATACTGTTATCTTGCTGCGTCGGTTCATAATCGCCATATTTACCAACTAGTGATCTTCGAACAGGTAAATATTGGCCGTCGTTGATGCCAAAATATTCCTTTATCTCGGTAGCAAACTTAGCAACCCATTTTGATTAAAAATGACTCGCCAAGGTTAAAATATATACTGCAAAATAAATATATTAAAAACAAGTGATTATGTTTTTTCTTGGCGCAAGCATAAAGTTAGCTGGCTGGTTCTACACATAGTTAGGCAAAGAGCTGGCTGCCGCGAGCCCATAGTTAAGTTAATGTCGGAGATCGGGAGTAAATACTGAGCCAATCTACTTTTCTTCATTGTGAAGGCTGAGGTGGTAGGTTTAGATCGTTGGTTTTATTGCTAGCCAATGTTGGTATAAGGCTAGTGATATGCAAAAATTGGCGATTAATTTGAGCTGGCGGCTATGCATTGATGCATATATGGGCGATTTAACAGTGAAGCTGATGTAAGCTTTCCACCTATTTTGTTCCTCATCGCTAGCCTTACGAAGGAGAAAAAGTTGTCATCAAAATTAAGGTTAATTTGGTCAGCACTTGTTGCATTTGTCTTTTATTTTGCTTGGGCGTATTGGGCTAATAACATCGAAGGGATTGATCGCGAAACTGTTCTACGTGCGGCTTTTGTGCAAGCGAGTTTTAGCGCTTCTGTTACGCTAGTTTTTACCTTTGTACTGGAAAAAGCGGTGGCTAAATTTGGCGGTAGTTGTTTCTCTTTAGTGTTTATCGTGCCCGTGCTTTGCTCGGTGCACTCGAAAACTCGCCACAACCTTGCCATTTTAAATACCTTTAATGAGGCATTAGATGCCGCCGCAACTCACTTAAAAGGCAAGTGTGTTACTGGCAGCCTGCTTGCGCCTTTGGTACCTCTTTCGGTGCAGGCGAGTTTGGTGATTATGGTGAACGTTATTAATCAAACACCTAATTTATGGCTAACGGTAGCGCCGAGTATCTTTTTTAGCGCGTTATATGGTTACAGCTACACCTTTACCTTGTTAAAGCAGCGAAATTAAAGCTGCGAAGTTAAAAAGCGGATCTGAAGGGAGTTCTAATCTGCCGTGATTTATTTCAGCCTCGCTTGGGAATTCTTAAAGCGTTAAGCTCCTTTTCCTTTACTTAACGCTTAAACGCTTAATATTTCGACATTTAAAAGCTAGCGCTAACACCTAGTGCAAAGACGTTTTGTGTTAATGACTTAATCGTTTAAATTAATAACCGAAATAGTCACTGGCATATCCGGCGTTGTATTAACCATATTCGGGGCACCAAAGGCTGCGTCAAAGTTATTCACATAAGCTTTATTACCACGCACAATCACTTCGCCGGGGGCATCTAATTCACCATTGGCACCATCGGTATTACCGTTTTTAGCCAGTAATGCTAGCGAACCGTCTAAATCTATTCGGTAAACCGCATTGTCGAACAAGTCGGTAATATAGAGCGCTTGCGTGCGGCTATCCCAGTGAATGCCATCATTTGCTACCATACCTTCTGCAAATAGTGTCGAGCTTAACTTGTTACCATTTTCATCTTGAGTAGTTTTGATTACGCTGCCATCTTCCATAATACCTGTGTACATATTGCCTTGAGTATCGAATGTTAAACCGTTGGCACCAAAACCTAAGCTACCGTTTGATGTGAAAGTGTCAAACAAGTGTTGGTCATGTGTTTGTGCATTTTTGTAGGCAGAAAATTGTAGTGGGTTTGCTGCGCTTAGTTCACTAATGTTCACTTTGTAGACGCCACTTGTAGTAGATTTGCCTTGCTCAGTGGCAAGTACAGTATCGCTAACGTAAAGGTCGCTACCATACCATGCTATCGCGTTAGGAAATGCTAAGCCTTTGGCAACTACGTCTACACCAACGGCTTTACCTTCACTAACATTAACTCGTAAAATTCGAGACTCACCACCTGCCCAGAGCTGCATATCGGCGATATAAATATTGCCGTCTGGCCCTTTCGCTAATCCCATAGGTACGACTGTTCCGCTGGTTGGCTCCATATCTTGCGGTTTAAAGGTGTACCAAGTAGTGACCTTATCATTGGCATCGATCATGCCAATTACAGGTGTTGCTGGCTTGGCGACCAGCCCTTGCTTAACGAATGCGTCGTTATGCAAGTTGGGTGACGTAAACAGCACATTATTGTAGGCATCTAAAGTAAAACTGGCTGGTGAGTTATAGTTGTCAGGCAATTTCGCCAGTAATTGCGATGGTGGCAATGGCTCACTGTTTGTTGTTGATAATTGCTCGGCTGTTACCGAACAGGCGGAAATACTCAGCAGTGTTAACGACACTGCGGTCGCTTTTAGAAATTGTTTCATCATGTCTCTCTTGAAGTTTGATAGCAGTTAGCGCTTTTCTTCATGGAAGGTAACCGCTAGCTGCGTTAATTAGGGGGGCAAGCTACTTGGCAAAACCGCCAAGTGGTTTAAGTAGCACTGGTGAGATGGCCGCGTGGCGATCTCTTACCTCTGCGGGTAGATTGCCCAAATGCACCATACGCGTTGGTGTGGCGGCTGCCATCCAACGCTCGGCGTGTGCATCCCAGTTGTCGATATGGGTGTGGCAGGCTTCAACATCTTTAAAGCGCTCATAAACTAAGATGTCACCGTCGTCAGAAAGGTAGTATTGATAATTTAGCGTACCCTCTTCGGTTTCGGCACGTGCAATTTGTGAGTTCATTACTGCTTTGAATTCTTCTAGCATACCTTCGTTGAGCTTGGCTTCGACAATCCAGCCATAGTTTTCAAAGGTGGTGTTGCCATCAACCTTGATTTCGCTACCTTCGGCATCTTCACGAGCAAAGCCAGCGAGTGGTTTTAGCCATAGTGGTGAAAGTGCAGCGTGGCGTGCACGAACATCGTCAGGCAAGTTACCAAGGTGCAACATACGGGTGGCATCGGCTGCCGCTAACCAGCGTTCGGCATGGGCGTCCCAATTTTCGATATGCTCATGAGAAGCATCAGCAAACCGTTCATACACCAAGATATCGCCAGCGTCCGACATATAGTATTGATAGTTAAAGGTGCCGTTTTCGGTAAGCGCTTGGTTTACCTGTGAGTTCATCACGGCTTTAAAATTTTCTAACTCACCTTCTTTAAGTTTTGCCTCAACAATCCAACCAAAGTTATTAAACATTTTCACTCTCCTAAAATTAAAAGGAATTAACACGCCCTCATGGGTGACTAACCGACAGCAAATGCTGATTAATCAGTGATGAAAATATTAATTATCTTTCTATGTTTTGATAATTGGCGCCAAAGAAGAATCTTTATATAGAAAAAATTGATAATAGGTGTGGTTTTATCAACTTGAGGACGAAAGCAAAGAACCGTTATTTAGAAAGAGCAGGGGAGTTAGTTGGTTTAATTAATTTGGACAAGCTAATTGAGGTAAGCCAACTCAGACTAACTAATTTAGGCTAGCTAATTTAAGCTAATAATCGAAATTAACTAACTTAGATTAAATTAGGGTTGTCTTTGAAGTAATCAATAAAGTAGTCGATAAATGCCCGCACTTTAGGCGCAACTAATCGGGTATTGGGGTATAGTGCCCAAATATCGGTTGAACTCTTGAGTGGATAGTCACTTAGAATTTCAACCAGCTCACCTGCATTAAGTTTTTCATAAGAGCACCAAGTTGAGGTGATTGCAATGCCTAAGCCTGCGGCGCAAGCATCACGTACAGCTTCGCCGTTATCAACGCGCAGTACGGTATTTGTTTTGATATTTTTGGTTCCCTGTTTTGCAGCAAATTGCCAAACTTCTAAACCAAATAAATTAACACTTTGGTGGTGGGTTAAGTCTTCGGGAGTTTGTGGTATGCCATGCTGCTCCAAGTATTTTGGCGAGGCGACAATTTTACGATTGTCTTGTGCAAGCTTCCTTGCTTTTAAACTCGAGTCGTTAAGGGCGGCGTCACGAATGGCAATGTCGAAACCGCCCTCAACTAGGTCGACAATGTTGTCACTAAGCCTTAAGTCTATTTTCAGTTTTGGGTATTGTGCCATAAAGCCCGACAAGCCCGGCATAATATGCATGCGGCCAAACGATGCTGGCGCGGTAATTCTTAATGTGCCGGAAGGAGCTAAGCTACCACTGCCTACTGACGAGCGATCCACATCAACGTTGGCAAGGATCTCTTCAGCGATTGGCAATAAGGTTTCCCCCTCGTCGGTTAAGGACACTTTGCGCGTTGTTCGGTGCATTAAGCGCACCCCTAACGATTCTTCAAGTTTGCTAATATGAGCACTTGCTACCGCAGGCGATAAGCCAAACTCACTGCCAGCCATACTGATATTGTGGGTTGCTGCAACGCGAACGAAAAGTTTTAAATGATCAATATTCATGCTGGCTACTTGTACCCGTAAATTAATTTCGATTAATCAACTAGATATTAATGAGTATAGTGTGGTGATGCTAGATTGAATTACTGTTAGCTAAATATGAAGAACAATTGTTTAGCAAGACAAGCGAGGCAAGTGAATTAAAAGCCTCGCGATTATTTTGATTTCAAACAGGTGCAGCTATTTGGCTTGGTGTTGTGTAGCTTGTCCTTAACTTTTACTTCACCAGCTAATTTAGCTTATGCGCTTGTTATAGGCCGGCTTTACTTGAAGCCCGCTTTGCTTGAAACTGGCTTTTAAGCTCTTCCCTAACAATTGCAGCGCCCGCACTTAATGCTTTTAGCTTAGCGTTAGCAACTTCGCGTGGAAGTGGTGCCATACCGCAATTAGTGCAAGGGTAGAGCTTGTCGGCATCAACGTAGTCAAGGGCGCTGCGCAGAGTTTCGGCGACTTCCTCTGGAGATTCAATGGTGTTGGTGGCAACGTCAATGGCACCAACCATCACCTTTTTACCGCGAATTAATTCCAGTACTTCGAGTGGCACACGACCGTTGTGGCATTCAAGCGAAATAATATCAATACTTGATTGTTGCAAACTCGGGAAAGTCGCTTCGTACTGGCGCCATTCATCGCCTAAGGTTTTCTTCCAGTCAGTGTTTGCTTTAATGCCATAGCCATAGCAAATATGTACCGCAGTTTCGCAATTTAAGCCTTCAATGGCGCGCTCTAAGCATTTAATACCCCATTCGTTCACTTCGTCAAAAAATACGTTAAACGCAGGTTCGTCAAATTGAATAATATCGACACCAGCTGCTTCCAGTTCTTTGGCTTCTTCGTTTAGGGCTTTGGCAAATTCCCACGCGAGTTTTTCGCGGCTTTGATAATGCGCGTCATACAGGGTGTCGACCATGGTCATTGGCCCAGGCAGTGCCCACTTGATTGGCTGGTTAGTTTGCTGGCGCAAGAATTTAGCGTCATCGACAAATACTGGTTTAGTGCGGCTTACAGGGCCTACAACCGTTGGAACGCTGGCATCGTAGCGATTGCGAATGCGCACGGTTTTACGTTTTTCAAAGTCGACACCGCTTAAATGTTCAATAAAGGTGGTGACAAAGTGCTGGCGGGTTTGTTCGCCGTCGCTAACAATATCAATACCCGTAGTTTGCTGTTCTTGCAGGGTTACGCGCAAAGCATCTTGTTTGCCGTCAGTTAATGCTGTGCCGGATAGTTTCCAAGGTGACCAAAGTTGCTCAGGCTCTGCCAGCCAAACGGGTTTCGGTAAACTGCCTGCGGTTGATGTGGGTAATAGTGTTTTCATAAAAATAATATCTACTTCTTTGTTGTTTTATTTTCGGCTTATTGCTATGCGCTTTTACTCGCTAGAAGCGCTAAGTTGCTAAACCGCAAGGTGGCTAAACCGAATAGTTGGCAGCCCAATTTTCAAGTACGCCTTGGTAGGGTTTAATAAAGTGCTGTTCGGCAAACTTTCCTTGTTCAATTGCTAGTCTGCTGCGCTCTTCACGGTCATACACTATTTGCGTTAACGAATGGTCGCGGTTTTTAAGGTTTGGCTGATAGCGTTTACCTGCTGCTGCATTGGCGTTGTAAATTTCTGGGCGATAGATTTTTTGGAAGGTTTCCATGGTGCTAATCGTGCTGATCAATTCAAGGTTGGTATAGTCATTTAGCAAATCACCAACAAAGTAAAAAGCAAACGGTGCAACGCTATTCGGCGGCATAAAATAACGTACCTGTAAGCCCATTTTTTCGAAGTACTGCTCGGTTAACGACGACTCATTCGGCTGGTATTCAACACCCAATACAGGGTGCTGATTTTCGGTGCGATGATAGGTTTTGTTGTCAGATACGCTTAAGCAGATGACTGGTGGCTTGTTAAAGTGTTGCTGATAGGCGTCTGAGCTTAAAAAGTACTGAAATAGCTTGCCGTGTAAATCACCAAAGTTATTTGGGACGCTAAATTGTGCTTGGTCTTTATTGTGGTTCAGCAGCAGTACACTGAAGTCGTAATCGCGCACATAAGAAGAAAAGTTATTGCCAACAATGCCTTCAATGCGCTCACCTGTTTGATGGTCAAGAATATTGGTTTTTAACACCTCTATCGACGGAAATATTTCATCGCTTGTGGTTACTGTCATATCCACAGAAATAATCTCAAGTTCGACACTGTAGCGATCGCCGTTTGGGTTGTCCCAGTTGGCTAGGGCATTAAAACTGTTATCAATCATCTTTAGGGCATTACGTAAGTTGGCTTGACGATGGGCTCCGCGAGCTAAATTGGCAAAGTTAGTGGTTAAACGAGTGCTGTTTGCTGGTTGGTAGTTTTCGTCAAAGCTGATGCGTTTGATGCTGTAGTTAAAATCTGTAGTCATGATGATTGATACTCGCCAGTTAAAATATTGGTTAAGGTGCACGTTACTTTTCTTGTGTCATGGCGAAACTTCACTAGGAAACATTACTAGAAAGTAAGCCTTCGCTAAGTAATCGCTGTTAGCTATTTTTATACTGGCTTAACGAGATGAATAAAAATGAAGATACTTCATGAAAAGATGAGCTGATTTCATAATGCTGATTGTTAGCGGCTTTCAGGTGAGCTTACTTCGGGCTTGTTACCGATATTTTTTGTTTGGCTTACAAGGTTTTTAAACTAAGTAGCTCAACTAATATACTTCATCTTACAAGCTACGTTTTAGCTGCTAACAGCTTGTGCTTAACATACAACAGTGTTTTTGATACATCGTACTTAAACCCAATGATTTTCAGAATATACAAACTGATTAGCAATCAACCCGAATTTGCTATCTAATTGTGCTATCATCTAAAACCTTTATATTCGAGCTTAATTCTTTCGCCGTTTTTCGTTACTTTTTAGGTTCTCTACTTTGTCTCTGCCTACTGACTAGGTGGCTAAAGTAAAGCGTATTAACCTAGCTTTGGTGTTGAGTAACGCCTAAAACTGATTATTGAAAGCGGTTAAACAATTAAGCATTGACTCTCATATACAACCTGCGCTTTGCGCTAAGGTGTCACTTAATGATGAAATTGAATTCATCGAAGCTTAATCGCGCCGTTTTTTTCCCCTCCACCCTTGCTATCATTGCCCTGCTCGCGTTTACCTTTTTATGGCCAAAAAGTGCATCGGCAACCTTTAGTGCTATGCAAGCTGCAATCACTGTTAATGGCGGCTGGTTCTATGTTTTAGCGGTGGGCATTATTTTAGGGTTTGTGCTGTACTTGGGAATTTCTCGCTTTGGTGAGATAAAGCTCGGGCCAGATCATTCCACCCCTGATTACAGCATGAGCACATGGCTATCAATGCTCTTTGCTGCTGGCATGGGCATTGGTTTAATGTTCTTTGGTGTTGCTGAGCCAGTAATGCATTATCTATCCCCTCCCACCGCAGAGCCAGGCTCAATTGATGCAATGCGCGAGGCGATGAAAATTACTTTCTTCCATTGGGGGTTTCATGCTTGGGCTATCTACGCCATTGTTGCACTAATATTGGCGTACTTTTGTTATCGCCAAGGGTTGCCGTTAACGCTGCGCTCAGCGCTTTACCCGATTATTGGTGATCGCATCTATGGTTGGCCGGGTCACTTAGTGGATATTTTTGCCGTTGTCGGTACGGTATTTGGTGTTGCTACCTCACTGGGCTTAGGCGCAAGCCAAGTCAACGCTGGCCTTAACTATTTGTTTGAGGTTGATGTTAGCCAAATTAATCAAATGCTGATTATGCTAGCGATTATCTCGTTGGCGTCGATTTCCGTGGTTACGGGTTTAGACAAAGGTATTAAAATTTTGTCTGAAGTAAACATGGGGTTAGCGATAATGCTGATGCTACTAATTTTTGTACTTGGCCCAACCGTTTACTTGTTGCAAGTATACGTGCAAAACATTGGTGGCTATTTATCTGAGATTGTTGCCAATACCTTTAATTTATTTGCCTACGAGAAGAAAGATTGGATCGGCGGCTGGACAATTTTCTATTGGGGCTGGTGGCTAGCATGGGCACCATTTGTTGGCTTGTTTATCGCACGTATTTCAAAAGGCCGCACAATTCGTGAATTCGTTTTAGGGGTACTGATGGTACCTACGGCATTTACCTTATTGTGGATGACCATTTTCGGCAATTCTGCAATTTCACTGATTGTTGATGGTGGATTTACCCGTTTGGCTGAAATGGTCAATGAAAATGCTGCGGTTAGCTTGTTTGTATTTCTGGAAGCAATTCCTTGGTCAACAGCGCTAACGGGATTATCTATTTTGATGATTGTTATCTTCTTTGTCACCTCGTGTGACTCAGGGGCTATGGTCATTGATATGCTGTGTTCAAATGGTGAGAACGATACACCAGTATGGCAGCGTTTATTCTGGGCATGCTGTGTTGGTGTTGTAGCGGCAATACTAACCTTAGCTGGCGGCTTAGAAGCGTTGCAAACCATGACCATCGCTAGTGCCTTGCCATTTTCAATAGTGCTGCTCGCCGCTTGTTTTGGTTTAGTGAAAGCGCTGCGTGTTGAAGCAGCAAAACGCGATGCAATGCAATTGAACTTGTCTACTACCAATATGTATCGCCACAAAGACGATTGGCAGGAAAAGCTGGATAATATTTTATCAACACCCACCAAGAAAAACGCTGATGTGTTTATTAAAAGTCGTGTGCGAAAAGCGTTTGAAAAAATGAAGGAGCAGTTCGAAGCCAACGACATTGATGTCGGCATCGAGTCAACGACTTCTGGCTTGCAGCTAAAAGTTTTTCATGGTGATGAGCATGACTTTATTTACGCAGTGAAAAAGAGTGAGCATTTACAGCCAGATTTCAACAGCGATACCGATAGCAATTCCGATAGCTACTATCGCGCTGAAGTACACTTAGTGGAAGGTGGTCAAGACTACGACATTATGGGCTGGTCAGAAGCTGAAGTACTCAATGATATTGTTGATCAATACCAAAAGCATATGCACTTCTTACACTTGTTGCGAGAGTAGCAGCGTCTTGAATTGCAGTGTATAGCACAACAATTATCATAGTAGTTGAGTGGACTTGTTAATAAGTCGCTGATGAATAAACAATAAAGCCACCTCAGAGCAGGTGGCTTTTTACTAGCTATTTGTATCGACTTCGCTTTCTTGCTACTTTTGTTTGCTAAGAATTAACTAAACTTAGTGCACTTACGTCTTGCCATGGGCCTTTTATCGCGAGTGTTTTGGCTGGCGAATAAAGGTTAACAAATAACGTTGAACCATCCGGTGAGAAACAGGCGCCGGCGAGTTCTGTTTGTGCATGCAGGCGGGCAAAATCATATAGTTTACCGTCGGGGGTTACACCGCGCAGGTGGTTGTTAACCACCTCGGTATATTGGTCTTCACACACCAATAAGTGGTCTTGTGGGGTAACGGTTAGGTTGTCGCCAAAATTAAACAGTGACTCATCTTCGCTTTCTAAAAACAGTTGTAAACGAGCCGGCTGTGCACGCTCATGTACTTTGCCTTCATATGCTGATGGTTGATAACGCATAATTTGACCAAGCTGTTTGTTGCCACCATTCGTGCAACAGAAGTACAGTTCGTTATCGGCCCAGTGAATGCCAGTGACGTCAACCCGAGGCAAAATTTACGTCTAATGACCATATGTTGTCCTTTAATTGATAACTTCAAGATTGTTTAATATCTGTTAGTTAATGTCATTTGATTAGCGTCATATACTAAGCGCTATAACGCTCACTGCTTTGCATTGCGAAACGCCGACAGCGCAGGCGGAATTGCTGCGATAAAAGCTAATACGGCGATAAGCAAAAGTGTGATGACATTGGCTTGCGAGAAAACGTTGGGTGTTATGGCAAGGCCGTAATGATTGAGCAGGTAATGCTGTGCAGATATTAAGCCTGTGCTTAGAAGCCCTGTCGCTAATAGCGCACTAACAATGACAATTAGCATGGCCTCAAGTTCAATAAACCAATAAATAAATAGCGGTGAAGCGCCAATCATTCTCAGTAATTTTATCTCTTGTCTGCGCTCGTTAATGGAGCTAATTAACATGGCGCTAAGCCCAAGCAGCGCTGAAATCACCACTAATGCTGATATTAATCTAAGTGCTTTTTCAACAACCGACATGGTTTGCCACAGCTCTTGTAATGCAACGCCCGGTAATATTGCCATTAGCGGCTCGTTATTGTCGGTATTAATCTGTCGCTGAAGCTGAAATACGCGCATTTTTGAAGTAAGGCCAAGCATCACAGCGGTAACTGACGTTGGTTGCAGCTCAGGAGCTGCCATCGACACTTGGCTAGCCGGCTGCTGCCCAGAGTTTAATGGCCGTGCTAAATGCACAGCGCTTAAGCCTTGCAAGCTTACGTGTAAACTTCTGTCAACGGGTGTCCCCGTAGGGGCCAATATGCCAACGACTTGAAAGGGCGATTGCTTATGCTGAGTAAAGCTAGTGCTACCAATGCCATGTGACAAAATCAGTTTATCACCAAGCTGGTAACCCAAGCGCTTCGCGACCTCACTGCCAAGTACCAGCTCAAAAACACCGTTAAATGCTCGCCCCGCCTCAAAGCTGAGCTGTTGCTGCTGACCAAAGCTAAAATAAGTAAAGTAATTTGTTGTTGTGCCCAGCACGCGATAGCCTTTATGCGAGTCGCCAAGTGAAATCGGCACGGCCCATTTTACGGCATTGTGTTGACTAACGCTTTGATATGCTTGCCAACTAATATTGTTGGTCGGTGCCCCCATACGAAATACCGAGTAGAGCAGTAAGTTCAAACTGCCTGTGCGAGTGCCAACAATAAGGTCAACACCGGAAACGCTATTAGCGAAATTAGTTTTTGCTTGTTGGCGAATATGCTCAGTGGCCAGTATCACCACAATACTGACAGTGACGGCAAATATGGTCAGCATGACCGAGCCTTTGCGGTGCCATAAACTCTTGCTGGCAATTTGCAATAACATTAGCGGTGTTCTCGCTTATGTTCATTGCCTTGGTAGTTATTATCTGTGGAGTTATCACTTTGGCAGTTATCGGCGGCAATATTGAAATCATATAACGCTTCGACATGATCAAAGTGCGGTGCCAGTTGGGTGTCATGGCTAACAAATAATAAAGTAGTTTGCTGGTCGCTATTATCATTTGCACATAGCTGCGTTAACAGATTGATAAAATTATTACGCGCGGCAGTGTCCAGTGAAGAGGTTGGCTCATCTGCAATCAGCAATTTAGGTTGATTGATAAAAGCTCGTGCAATACCTACACGTTGCTGTTGGCCAACACTTAGCTGATTAATTGGCCGATGCCAGTCTGCTGACGGAATACCAAGTCGCTCTAGTAAGGGCATAATGGTTTGCTTCTTGCTAACCTTGCGTTTAGGGCCTTGTTGGGAAGCAAAATGATTGGCTAGTTTGATGTTGTCTACGGCGGTTAAATAGCTGATTAAATTGAATTGCTGAAAAATATAGCCAGTATGCTGCGCTCGGAATTTGTCACGTTGGCGAGCGCTCATTTGGTTGATGGGCTCACCCAACACCCGGACAGTGCCTGATGCGGGTGTTAAGATGCCTGCGAGTATATTAAGTAAACTTGTTTTACCACTGCCTGATGCGCCAAAGATAAAGCATTTTTGCCCTTGGGGCACAGACCAGTGAGGGATATCGAGCACAGGCGATTCTGTACTAACTTCTGCGCTACCTTCAACGCTGCCTTCTGCGCTACCATGGCTTGTTGGAGCTGCGTTTCTTTTCCCTTGGTTGTAACTAAACGTTAGGTTTTCTATTTCGACAGCTAGACTCATATAAACGGACTATTCTTATGCAATTGGTTTTATGCAATTGGTATTAATTGTTATATTGTCACTAAAGTTGTGTTTTGTGATAGTATCACGATGTTGTTAGGAGTTAGAAGTCTGTAGGTTAAATTTGTCATGAGAAGCTCAGCGAAACTGATTCGCAATGCCCAATTCCCCCGAGCTGGTATGTTTACTATTGCTAGCAATACAAGTAGCAATACAAGTAGCAATACAAGTAGCAATACAAGTAGCAATACAAGTAGCAATACAAGTAGCAAAACAAAGTGCAAAGGAGTTAAGCCTCGCAATTGTAATACAACGAAGGAGTTAAAGGTTTTTTCTACAGTGCTCTTAATCGCAGGCGTGCTACTTAGCAGTGGCTGCAGTGAGTCACAGCAGGGCGAGGAAATTAGCACGCAGGTGCATGCGGCAGAAAACCCTAATGAGCAAGTGATTGAGCAAGTTATTGAGCAAGAGCTAATGGCCTTTAGCGATGGTTCACATCTTAAATCTGGCGTTTTCCGATCCATAGAGTGGGGCGATCTAATTCCGGAAGATGATTTACAAGCCTTGCTTAATCCACCGGATTTTCTGATACAGATTGAAGATGGCTCTGCCGAAGATCAAATCACTAGCACTATTCAAAATGCTATGGCAGCAAACAAGGCGGCAAATAATGCTGCAAATGGCGAAAAGCAGATAGAACCTTACGAGCAAGCGCTGGTATCTACCAATATTATAGAAGCCATGAATGGGCAAAAAGTTCGTATTCCTGGCTTTGTTGTGCCATTAGAATTTAACGATAACCAAGTTGTCACTAGTTTTTTCTTAGTTCCTTTTTTCGGCGCTTGTATTCATGCGCCACCACCACCGCCAAATCAAATAATCTTTGTTGAGTCTGAACGCGGTTTTGCGCTTGAGAATCTTTATGAACCTATTTGGGTGTCGGGGAAGTTGGCAACTGAGCTATTTGAAGACCAGCTAGCAACCGCAGCCTACACGATGCGACTTACGCATATTGAAAAATATGATGGTTAATTCAATGGGTATAAGTTTTATCGAGGTTGAATAAACCAGTTTTAGCCAATAACTGGGTATTGGCTACATCTTGTTAGTTTTGTAGTGTTAGCTAAGCCTTGTTAATTACACCAAGGCGATTATGAACGAGCTTCGTCAATAAGTGCCTGCTTTAATGCTTGCTCCCAAGCACTTTCTTCTACTTTATCTTCATCGCAGATGATTTCTATTCGGCTCTCAAGGCACTCATCTAGCATAGCTTCGGTAAGGCCATCTCGGGTGCTGTTATAGCCAAAAATACCATCACTTGTGATAAATACGGCTTTAATCCGCTCTGCACTAATACGGGCTAAAAGCGCTACTAGCTTTGCGCGATCAAATACCTTGTCAGGTGCAAACCGCCAACCGACACTGCTAAAGCCTTCTCCTTGATTGGCGGCTTTTAAATAACCTGATGTTGGCATGGGCTGTTCGGCTACAATTGGCGCTGCTGAGGCCTTTTCGTGGTGATGATGGCGATGAACGACAGGCACATGGTCTGTTTTACCGCTAAGCCAGCTCAGCTCTATTTTACCGTGCTCTGCAAATAGTAATTGCTGCGCAGGGCAGCCTTGAATTTGTTGGTTGCTGATATAGCTGGCTAATGCTTGTTGGTGAACATCTGAATACAAATCTACTTTGTTGCCAACCACAATATCGGCAATTGCGATTTGTTGGTTAAATGTCGCATGCTCGGTGTAGCGCCTATCGGCCAAATTACGTGCGTCAACGAGCGTGACGGTTTTTTGCAAATCTAAAATTTCGCTGTAGTAGTTATTCGACAGCAATTGCAGTACTTCAACTGGGTGACCTAAGCCCGTTGGCTCAATTAATAAGCGATCAGGCTTGGCTTCTGCGAGCAGCAAGTTAAGTGCGATTTGCATGGGCAGCCCAGACGCACAGCACATACAGCCGCCGGGCACTTCTTTGATAAATACTTGTTGGTCGGCTGCTGATGAACCTTGAAATAAACTGCCGTCAACGCCAATTTCACCAAACTCATTGACTAAGATTGCCCAACGCTCATGACTGGGTTTCTCATTGAGTAAGTGCATGATCGCAGATGTTTTTCCTACACCAAGAAACCCCGTGATGATATTGGTTGGAACAGCGAGAATTTTATCGTTTTTTTGAGTCATGAATTTGCTCTTGTACTGCAGAGTAAAAATATTGGTTTGCTATTAGCTGCGCTCAGTTTTTATGGCCAAATTAAGCTTTCTCGGCCTAATTATACTTTCGCGAACTAGTTACATTTCCATGTGGAGTAGGGGCCTGTATCAATTCAAAACTAAGTCAAAAATAAGTTAAGCACAAGCCATCACAATGCTAACAGTTTAACTCGCTTGCTCTGACGGACATGCACACTTATCGTGGCTGCGACACAGACTAAAGTTCTTCACATGAGCGACCGCGATAATGGTTGCACCTACTGTAGTTAATAATTTTTCACCAATTTCACCAAGCAAGTGCTCACCAAATAGTGCTGCCGCTAACAGCGTTGCAAGGCCCACTAGGCCATAGCTTACCACCGTATAATTACGATGCTTTTTACAGCCTAAGGTAAGTGCATAAATACTGGTAGGTAAGACTGCCATGACCATCCAAAAATGAAACGACTCTTGTGCCATAGGTAATACCGCCAAACTAGGAACGATGACCAGTAATAACGGAAGCGCTAAACAATGCAGGACACAAAGCATAGAGAGGCTGATCGCTAGTTTGTCGGCATAAAGTGATAATAATTTCATTGAGTAAACCTTATTATTTTAGTGTAGCTAGCTGTGCTTTTATTGTTGGCGCATCTAGCAAGTTTTCATAAAAATCTGTTAAGTAAGCTATTAGCTAGTTTCTGTCTGCTATCAGTTATTGGCCGCTAGATACTGGCTGCCAGTTACCGGCTATTAGCCGTTGGCGACAAATTGTCGATAAGTGGTTGGTTATAAACCACCTCTTTAACCTGCTTTTCGGCACAAGTAGCTTCTTCCTTGCATTGAGCCTTATCGGATTGTTTTTCCGATTTGATTGCACACGCTTGGCATGTGCCTGTCAGTTCAATTTGTGGCGAATTTAGTTGATAACCCGTTTGCTTAATTTCATCGATTAGCGCAGCCAAGTTAGTAGAGCAGGCGCTGAGTTCATCAACGCGCTGACATTGCTGGCAGACGATAAATTGTGGCAATTCGTGTGAATGTTCACAGCCGATGTAGGCACAGGCGACGTATTTATTGGCAATGTTTAATCGATGTGCCAAATGCACTGAGGCAAGGAAATCTAAAATACGATAAGCCGACATTGGTGCCAGTGTTTGCTGATAATGCTCGCTGTATAACTCAATCAGCTCGTAAGCGGATACCGCTTTATCTGCTTGAAGCAAAACACTTAATACTTGTTTGCGTTTTTTCGTTAAGCGTTCACCGCTCTTGCGGCAGCTTTGCTCTGCTTGCTCGATGTGAGTTTGCCAATTCTTCATTATATTACCTCAACTCAAGCACTGTGTTGGAAGGTATGAGCGTTGCGCTACCTTGCTGTGTTCTGGTTAGCCAAATTGCACGAACTTTTGTTAAGCGGCTAAAGTGTTTAAAGAGTTCGATAGTCATTGACTCTAGCGTATGAGCTTGCTGGCAATTAAACAGGTAAGTTGCTGATACTTCAGCGTGTTCGTGTTGGTGACTGTCGTCATGACTGTCAGGCTTTGGCATTAGACTCTGTAAATCGATAAATTGCTCTGTCAGTTGGCATTTTACGTTAGCAAATTTTAAAACCTGCGCTGTGTTTGTCAGCTGCTGTTTGGCATAGTTGATCTGAGCGAGTTCTTGCTCATCTTGGGCGCGGTGCTCAAAGCCAACAATACTTTCTGCAGGTGCAATAAGGTTGATTTGAACTTGCTTGCCTTCGACGACCACAGTTAATTCTGCCATACCATGGACATGTGCCTGTAGGTTTGACGAATGGACATGATGATCGTGATGAGGAGTCCCAGCCTTGTTATGGTTGTGCTCACTGGCGTGCACTGCCGCAATATAAGCGACATATAAGAAGCTAACAAAAACGAGAAAAATTGTGGGTAATAAACTGGAATTCATATCAATGGAGCTAGGCAGAAACTGAGTCAAAACCTGAGTCAAATCTTAAGCCAAACCCTGAGTTTTGTGTTGGTTGCAAGGTAGTCACTGGGTTAATCACTAACGTAGTCAATTAATCACTAAAGTCTAGGGTCAGTAATAAACGCTGTTCATTGTCACTCAGGCTAGGCGAGCGATGAACAATGCCGCCGCCTTCGTTGTTGTACCAAGACTCACCTTTTAGCAGGGCAACATCACCAGCAGCTAGCTGGTTAATATGGTTAAGGTCACGAATAACACCAGAGCTATTATCTGGTAAGCCTTTGCCACCAAAACCAAGCTTAGTGCGATCGACCACGTTATTGGGTAACCACTCTGTAGCGTTGCCTGTAAAGGTTGTTACCAACCGACAGGGCACTTTATCGACATGGAATTTAGGACACATAGCATGGGTCAAATGAGTTAACCTTAACCCCACACGCTTTAGTTCAAATAAGGTGCAAAACATATCAACAAGTAGCGCAATATGCTGACAAAGCTCTGGTGCAGCATTTAACTCAGCCGATTGTTCAAGTAAATTCTCGACGACATTATCGGCATCGGTCGTCATCACTACTTTCAAGTTTGCAGCGTTTTTCAATAGCTGCTTAGCTTCTTCACTAATGCTCGATGAAATGGCGTTTTGCCACACCGCGATATTGATATTGTCTTGGTAAATGTCCGTAAAAATTGCAGGTTGATCGCCAAAACACGCTTTGCGTACTGGATTTTCAGGCTCAGCTTTTGGTGATAGTGCCACGACCTCAGACTTTGGGGCGTGTGATGGCGTTTCTACTGACATTGATGTGGCGAGGCTGCTCATAATTACACCTGTTACTTTATCTCTTTTCACCATAAAGGTGATTCACTTTCCCTTAACGCCTCATACATGTTTTATTCGTTATTTTTACACTGTTTGAGTTTAACGCTTGCTCTTAGGGTTAACTCAAAAGAGGGGGGCGAATATCATTGGAATTATTGTAATGTTACAATGTAACAAAAGTAAAGTGAAGATTAGTTGGTCTTGGTTTTTCTTGGTTTGAATTAGTTTGAATTAGTTTGAATTAGTTTGGTGGTGGTTAATGTTGATGTTACACCGAGCTAGTTAGGGTAACCACTAGCTGAACAGAGAGCGGTAAGCCAGAAAGCGGTAAGGAAGTTTAGTTTAGCCAAGTGCCTTGGTCTTCAGGTACAAGTACATTGGTTTTCAAATAACGGGGAAGCACAGTGTTGTGTTACTTTATTTCAACATACCCGTTGCATTGTTCAGGTAGTGTGAATAGGGCGTTTCCTCGGAAGGAAACGCCCTCAACGCACTTGAAACTAAGACTTTTTAGTAAAGTGCCACAGTATGGGGTTGTGAGTGTGGCGCAGTATCATCTTGTTTTCATCGAGTGTTTCCACGCGCCATGATTGTTTAGTACCAATTTTGCCTTGTGGGTGTTTTTCAAAATCGAAAACGTACTCTAAGGTTAGTTCGCCATTGATCAGGTCCCAGTTGCCTTCAGCCAATGACTTACTGTGATTGTGCTCTGCTACTTTGAATTCACCCCAAGACAGCTCTAGTCGCTTACCTTTACTATCGTACCAATCGCCCATCATCAGTTCTTTGTGATAGCTTTTCGCAAATTTGTCGCCATTGACGCGCAGATAGTGTTGTGTGCGATTGTCTGGGTCAATCACGCTCATCCGTGTATGGTTTAATGAACTAACCGTTAGCTTTTCTGAAATGCCAACCATAGCGCTATTTTGTGGTTTTTTACTGTCGCGGGTGTAGGTTAAAATAATTTCTTTGCCTTCTTCACGCCAGCGGCCACTAAATAGGGTATCAAGTTGGCCCTGACGAGCCGACCATTGATGAATGTTGAATAAGCCATTATCACGTAAAAATAGGGTGCGAACACCTTTAGAGGTCATTGACCACCAAGCGCCATCAAGGTGAGTGTCGACGCTGCTTTGCCCTGTTTTTTTGGGTTGCACACCAATCTTAAGCTCTTCCATTTCTTCATTGAGATCTGGCGGTGGTGTTTGTGAGAAGTAAGTATTCCCGTCTTTGTCGACCCACTTATAGATTTGTGCGTTAACTTGCCATGGTGCAATGACCAATAGGCTGAGGATGATTGTTATTTTTAGCATTATTATTCCTCGGTTTTTTCTTAGTGAAAGTTCATACAACCGCACGAGTTAACCATTAACTTGTCGCGGTTTAAAAAGCTTTTTCTGCTCTTGCATCAGTGAATAGTAGTAGCTTGAATATTGGCGTTTAAGTCGATTTGCTTGATTGTGGGCTTTGCGATTTCGGTCTTTGCACTTCACCCATGCCTTAGCTCGGTCGCTATTCGTCCATCCGGTTTCATTGGGTTGTTTGCATTGCGCGTCAATTTTATTCATCGCCGAGGATGCCATTTCGTGTTCGTTGATAATGGTGTCAGCGACTTCTTGATAGTAAAGCTCAATAGTTTTTTGGTGAATCGCCACCTTACACGCGGCGTCTCCAACCGTCTTTTTTATGCTAGCGGCGTTACCGCGCTTTTGTACTTCGATATAGCGATCAAAATTTGTTTGGTAATAGCGCCAAGCGCCTTGTAGCGAAGACATTGCATTGAGCAGTCGGGAATTTAAGTTTTGTTGATACTCATAGGTGCTGCCTTTGCAAACACAGCCGGTGTCAGTGCATCGCGCTACAGCGCCGCCAATTCGCGGTGAGACAAACCATGATGGGTGAAAACCAAACTTTCCTTGTTTGGCTTTGTAAAGCTCGGTTTCTTTTGCTTCTTCAGCGCACGGCGTGCCTTGAAATACCACTGAATCGTTGGCGTCAGTGCATTGGTAAACTTTGCTGTGGGTTGATAATGAGAAGAATAAGAGTGTAAAAAAAGCGAAAAGTACGCCAAACAGCTGAGTCGGCATGGTGTCAGTCCCTTAACATGCAAAAAATAGTGCGTTGTGTTAACTTGCAATTCAGCGCTTTCTTTCTACTTAAACATTCGAAAACTGTATGCAAAAGTTACTAAAACGCACTGAATTGCCTAGAATTTCGACAAAATACTAACCTTGTTTGCGCTTAGGTTCAATGCTAATTTTAATCGCGTGTTTTGCGCATGTTCTGGGCGTGTTCTGGGCGGGTTTAATCGCCCGCTTGTTCTCGGCGCTTTTGTGCAAGTGCTTGAAGTTGTTTTGATTGTTGGTGCAGGCTATGGCGAACCAGAGTTTCTTGATCTTCTTCGCGAATATGCTCAAAAATCACTTTGTAGGCATGTTGCTTTGCTTGGTCGTTAGCTTGGTTTTCCGTTAGCTCGTCAGTCTCAGCTGGGGCTGCACTGTCGGCGGGCATCACTTCAACGAGCTCACCAATGCAGTAAATTGCGCAATTTTCCTCTAACAAGAAAATTTTCATTTCTAAGCGTTGGCCAACCGCAAACGTTTGCTCGCTGTTAAAAATCACTCCGCCACCGCCGAAGCGAATTCCTTGATAACGCATTGCGGGCTCGTCTTGTTGGCTCAGAATATAGCCGACTAATAAGTCGATCTTATGGGCTTGATGATTAAGGAAGTCGGTTAACTGGGTAGCAACACCACCTAAGCCTTGAATTGAGCGAATGGCAGCTTGATCAATAGACACCATATCGCTAGCCATTTTAAATGGCAGCGGCATACCTGCCATAAAAGCTTCAAAACTGCTGGCTTGGTATGCCGCAATCGGCTGCAAATTAATGCTGAATTGATGCTCGATAGAAAAAAATTCATCAAATTGCTGCAATTTAGTTTGTAAATCTAGCGGGGTGATTTGTGTGCTCATTTGTTTACCTTACTGCGCGAACTGGTGCTGACCTAACAACATTCAAAGCCCTGCTTTTTAGCATTGCATGGTGCTTGTGCGCGGTGTGAGTTATCGCTGATAGGGATTAGTATTCAATATTTATTGAACTTTTTCGAGTAATTTGTCACTCACGATTAGGGTTAAATGTCGCTAGGTAGGCTGCTTTGAAGCAGTATGATATGCTCTGCACCAAATAACTTATTACCAATTGGTATTGAGTTTACTCATTTTGTTACTTACCAAACGTCGACATACTAAGAAGACAAATAAAATGGACACAAAAAAATTATATGTTCCAGCCTGTTAATTGGTTTATTGGCCTAAGATACAGCCAAAGTAGAAGTCGCACAGGCTTTGTATCTTTTATTACCTTTTTCTCCATCGCGGGCATCCTTTTGGGTGTCGCTTCGTTAATCACCGTCGTTTCTGTAATGAATGGCTTTGAAAATGAGTTGAAAACCCGCGTACTTGGGCTCGTGCCACATATCACAGTTGAAACGCAGCTAAACGACGAGAGTATTCGCCAAGATTTGTTGGCATTGCCCGAGGTTGCTAGAGTAACCCCACTCGAGGAAACCGAAGCTCTTGTGCAGTCGGCAACCGGTATGTCAGGCATTTTGATTCAAGGTATCAACCCAAGTTTAGAGCAAGACTCGATTATCGCGTCACACATGATAGCGGGTAACTTGGCTGATTTAGCACCCAGTAAATACCAACTGGTGATTGGTCAAGCGTTGGCGCGCCAGCTCAATGTCACCATTGGCGATAAAATGCGTTTAATATTGCCGAGTCGTACTATGTTCACGCCGATGGGACGCGTGCCAATGCAGCGTAACTTTACCATTGCTGGTGTGTTTAACTTGGGCTCACAAGTTGATGATACTGTGGTTTATTTACACCACAGCGACGCACGAAAAATTATGCGTAAGCGAAGTGGCGACGAGCAACTGCTCAGGGTTTACTTGCATGACGCGTTTGATGTCTCGTTGGTAACGCCTAAGCTGCAAGCAAAGTGGCCTAACCTTGAATTAACCACTTGGCAGCAAAGCCAAGGCACCTTGTTTTCCGCCGTTAAGATGGAAAAAAATATGATGTGGCTAATGTTAGGACTCATTGTCGCAGTGGCCGCATTTAATATTGTTTCTGCGCTGGTTATGGTGGTTAACGACAAACAGGGTGAGATCAGTATCTTACAAACTATGGGAATGGATAAGTCGGGTATTATTCAAGTATTTATTACCCAAGGTATGGTTAATGGTGCCTGGGGGGTAGTGCTGGGTACTGCGCTAGGTTTGCTATTAACTGTGGTGTTAAATCCTATGCTGGCAGTGTTCGGCATTAATATTTTTGGCGCGGGTTATGTCAGTCAAACATTGCCTATCGTACTTGCTTGGCAAGACGTCGGTATTATTGTTATTGGCGCTTTTATCATGAGTTTTATCGCCACCCTTTATCCGGCCTATCGTGCCAGTCAAACTCTTCCAGCTGAGGTGTTACGAAATGAGTAGTGTTCTGCAATGTTTAAACCTGTCGAAGACCTATCAAGAGGGAGGCGAGAGCACTGCGGTTTTGTCTGGACTAGAGCTTGATGTAAAACGCGGCGAGCTACTGGCGATTGTCGGCAGCTCTGGTTGTGGTAAAAGCACGTTTTTGCATTTAGCTGGTGCACTGGATTCACCAAGCAGCGGGCAGGTGATGATTCAGGGCACTGATATTTTCTCATTAACCGATAAGCAAAAGGCAAAATTTCGCAATCAGCACATCGGCTTTATCTACCAGTTTCATCATTTGATGATGGAGTTTAGCGCCCTTGAAAATGTCGCGATGCCTTTGTTGATTGCTGGCGAGTCTGCCAAAACGGCGCAAGACAAAGCCAAGGCAATGCTAGTAAAAGTGGGTTTAGAACATCGTCTAAGTCATCGCCCATCGCAGCTTTCTGGTGGCGAACGTCAGCGCGTTGCAATTGCGCGAGCTTTAGTGACAGAGCCTGCCTTGGTGCTTGCTGATGAGCCAACGGGTAATCTAGATTTTGATACGGCGCAGCAAATTTTTGAGCTGATAAAATCGTTAAACGCTTCACTAGGCATTAGCTTTGTGATTGTTACTCACGATCTGTCATTGGCCGCAAAAATGGACAGGCAATTGCGCTTAGACCACGGCAAACTTGCTTCATTGGTTGCGCCAGTAGAGCAAGCAAGCCAAATAGGCTAGCAGCATTTAACATGGATTTTAGAGGATAGTTCGTTGTTTCAGCCACTGAGTTTATTTGTTGGCTTGCGTTATATTCGCAGCCGTCGTGGTAAAGGCTTTGCCAAATTTATTTCTGCCGCTTCTACCATAGGTATTGCCATTGGCGTGGCAGTATTGATCATGGTGCTTTCCGCTATGAATGGCTTTGAGAAAGTACTTGCTGAAAAGTTGTTGTCAATTGTGCCGCATGCCGAGTTAATTTCGGTTAATGAACCGATAAAACGCTGGCAGCAAGGTGCTCAGCAAATGCAAACGCATCCAGAAGTAATTGCAGTTGCGCCTGTCATTAAATTAACTGGAATGCTGCAGTATAAGGCGGCATTGAAAGCCGTGGAAGTGCGCGGAGTTGATGCGCAGCTAGAGACTTTAGTAAGCGATATAGGCGACTATATTGTTGATGGGAAGTGGTTTGCACATCAAGGAGCAGACGCGCTAGCTGGCTCAGATAGCAAACGTTCAGGCACGCCGATAGTACTAGGTGCTGGTGTTGCAAAACGTCTGGGCGTTAAAGTTGGCGACAAGCTACAGGTGTTATTACCGCAACAGGCGGGTGAGCAAAGTAATCGACAACGTTTTAGCGCACCAAAAAGACTTAACGTAGAAGTAAAAGCGATATTTCTTTTTGGCGGTACGATTGACGATACGCTAGCGTATTTGCCGCATGCAGCCGCCGCCAAAGTGCAAGGCTATGATAGCGACACAGTGCATGGTTTACGCATTAAAGTAACTGATGTGTTTGCCGCGAATAATATTGCCCGTGATCTAGCGTATCGATTCAATCACTATGTTTACATCTACGATTGGACGTACACGCAAGGACACTTGTTTAACGATATACAATTAGTGCGCACTGTGATGTTTATTGTCATGGTGTTGGTTATCGCGGTTGCCAGCTTTAACATTGTGTCGACTTTGATCATGGTCGTAAAAGAAAAGCAGGGCGATATCGCCATTTTAAAAACCATGGGTGCTAATCACCGCCAGATCATGACAGTGTTTGTCATGCAAGGCATGAGCAATGGCGTTATTGGCGCTTTGTCTGGTGCATTAATTGGTAGTTATTTAGCGCTTTATTTAACTGATATTGTTTCTGGTTTGGAGCAATTGTTTGGCACTAAATTTCTCTCAGGGGATGTTTACTTTGTAAACTACTTACCAACGGCACTTAATCTTAACGAAGTGTATTTAACTGCCGGAGTTGCAATGGTGTTAAGTGTACTGGCAACCCTTTATCCTGCGTGGCAGGCGGCAAAAATAGACCCTGCACAAGTGCTTGGGCAAGCGTAGTTTGTACCAATTACAACTTCACAAAAGAAAAAGCCGTTAATCAGTTATTTGATTAACGGCTTTTTCTTTTATGGAATTTAAATTGGTTTAGTTTGATTGCTGAGTATAGCGCGAGAGAAAGCTTTCTAACGTTGTGCCCGTTTTCTCCACTCTTTAGTCACGGAATAACGCCACAATAATTGAATACCAAAATAGCCAATAACAGCAAAGGCAACGGCTAACACACCACAGCCGACTAAAAATGCAGGCCCAATGGTTTGCAAACTATCAACAACCCATTGCCACGAGGCTTCAAAGTTAAATGCTTGCTCTTGTGCGCCGACAACCCAAGTACCAACAATATAACAGCCGTAGAATATCGCCGGCATGGTCAGTGGATTCGTGATCCACACTAAGCCAATGGATAGCGGTAAATTGGAATGTACTATAATGGCTGTACCTGCTGCCAATAGCATTTGAAAGGGCACGGGAATAAACGCAAAAAATAATCCAACAGCAAAGGCTTTTGCGACGCTACGCCTGTTTAAGTGCCACAAGTTAGCATTGTGTAAGAGGTCACCAAAAATTTTTAAGTGTTTGTTGGACTTAATCGTATGATGGTCAGGCATGATACGTTTAATGACTTTTTTGGGCATAACTTACTACAACTAAAGGATTTTTTGATTAACCACTATGGATAGGTGGCTACTCGGCTTCATCGTGGGTGCTATTTTGTCACTTTTGCCCCCAAAAGTGCCAGCGCTTTTTTATGAATGTTTGTTGATATTTGTAATCATCATCGGCGTGCTGTTTAAGCAATGGCGAGTATTTGCATGCCTGTGTTTTGGTGCCCTTTGGGTGTTAAATCATGGAGATGCTTACAATAGTATTTGGCGTGATAACGAGATAAATTCTGAGCAGTTTTTTCGGCAACAACATCAAGCATTGATTGAAATTACAGATATCCCAGTAGCAACCCAAACAGGGCTGCGCTTTACTGGCTTAATTAAAAAGCTTGAACAACAACCATTGGCTAGGCCAATAAAAGTAAGACTGTCGATAAATAATCGATACTTTCCTAAAAATTATACATTTCAAAGCCAAAGCCAAAGCCACAAAAACAGTCAAGCCCAATATCATGACGATGGAAATAAAAGCACTAAATATCGTTTCGATAATCTGCCAATTGCTTTGCATCAAGGCGATGTACTTAATACCAAAATTAAATTTAAACCCGCTCATGGCCTAGCGAACCAAGGGGGCTTTAACTACCAGCGCTGGCTAAGAGCTAATGGCATTCACGCAACAGGCTATATTGTATTAAAAAAGTTCGAAGCGACTAGAGCTTTAACTAAGCAGTCAAGTCAGTTCGCAGGTGTCGCGCATTATAGTGTTGATCATAGTATTGGTAAGTCAGTGCGAGAACAGTTATATCAGCGCGTTAAATCACTTACCCAAGGCTTAAGCCAACAGCCGTTAGTTTTAGCCTTGCTGTTTGGCGAACGATCACTGTTTGATGAGCAAACATGGCAAGTGCTGCAAGCAACAGGGACTCAGCACCTTGTTGCCATTTCAGGTCTGCACGTCGGCTTAGTTGTCGCAATTGCTTATGGTTTCGCAAAAATATTGATAAGAGTTATTCCGTTTTACTTGCTCTCAGCACGAGGTAGGCAGGTAGTGACCCAGCGTAATTCACAGTTTTTTTTACTCTCTTTTAGCACGCTTGTTACCGTATTTTACTGTTACCTTGCTGGCTTTTCACTTCCTACCGTACGCGCATTAATCTTTTTTCTGCTGTTTGTAATCAGCCCGCTGTTACCGATACGTCTTTCACCAACACGGCTTATTTTGTTAAGTGTTGTAGTGACGATTATTTTGATCCCTTCGAGTGTTTACAGCGTTAGTTTTTGGCTTTCTTATCTTGCGGTTGCGGCCATTATGTTAGTTTATTGGCGCTTTGGTTTTTGGCTTGGCAAAGTGCCGCGAAGATACCCCAAAGTCGTTAAAAACATTGCGGGTTTTATGCTCATCCAGATAGGAATTGTTATCTTGCTAATGCCAGTAACAGCACTGTTGTTTGGGCAAATATCGACAATAAGCGTGCTTGCCAATAGCGTGGCTCTCCCGATTGTTGGCCTTGTTGTTATGCCTTTATTGTTTATTGCTATGTTGCTGCTAGCGTTCGGCGAACCACTATTTAGCTTAGTAGCAAATATTGCCAACGCAGTATTGGAGTGGCTTTGGTTGTTTTTGCAATGGTTATCTCATATCCCAAGTGCTTCGCTTAGTTTATCTAGTAAGCAGACGTTAGTAATTTGTGTACTTGTTTTAATTGGAACATTGCTCGCTGTATTTAGGTTTCAACGGGCGAGCAGCGGCTATTGGCGCAATAGTGTTCAAGGGAAAAGTAGCTCGAAAAGCAGCGCTATTCTACCCACGAGTGTGGCACTGGGTGCAATTGTGCTGTTATCTGGTTATGTGCCTTCGTCAAATCGCGATTGGCAGGTGACGGTTCTAGACGTTGGGCAGGGACTGGCAATTGTTATCAGCAAAGGCGATAAGGCAATTTTATACGACACTGGCAACGCTTACCCCAGTGGCTGGAACTTGGCTGACCAAGCTGTTCTGCCTTATCTCAAATACCATGGACTCACTTTGGATTATTTCATTGTCAGCCATGACGATAGCGATCATGCTGCGGGCGCGCCACAAGTAGTAACTGCATATCCAGACGCGAAGCTTATATTTAACGGCGAGTTACCTTTTATAGTAGCAACCAAAACGCACCCTTGTCAGCAAGGCCAAACGCTTGATTGGCAAGGGCTCTCACTCACTATGTTATGGCCGGAAAAGAGAGCCGCAGAGCATAATGATGACTCTTGTGTTGTTCGCATTTCGGACGGTAAGGCCTCGGTATTACTCACAGGTGATATTACTAAGAAAGTAGAGCGCCAACTTATTCGAGACACATCCGGTTTAGGCTTGGCTTCTGATATTGTGGTAGCGCCTCATCACGGGTCTAAGTCTTCTTCGTCCAAAGACTTTATCAAGCATCTTAATGCCAAGGCAGTGGTGTTTAGCGCAGGGTATTTAAATCAATGGAAAATGCCTAGCCAACAAGTTGTTGCCCGTTATCAAGATACCAATACGCAAGTTTTTTCTACAGCGCATGATGGCATGGTTAAGTTCTCTATGTCGGCTACATCCGGCTATGAACAAAAAGGCTGGCAAGTCAGCACTTATCGAGCCGATATTTCACCCTATTGGTTTAATAATTAGGGGAGATGTTATTACTTGTAAGCGATTAAAGGTTTATCAGTTGGTTAGGCGTTTGATTGTCGTTACAATAGCGAAATTCACCCAATTGATATGTTTTTATGTCTGCCTTTTCCTTTTCCTTTTACTTGTGCTTTGCCTTGGGCTTATGCCTAAGCAAAGATAACAATGGCTAATAAGGCAGGCTAAGTTTTATGCGCTTAATTGAAAAAGTCTGGTTCTACCGTCACCCCGTTAAATGGGCTTTAGTACCGCTATTATTGCCGTTATCAGCTTTGTTCTGGTTGATAACCTCGCTTCGTCGCGTGTTTTATCGACTAGGCATTAAATCATCTACTAAGCCTGCGTTGCCGGTAATGGTGATTGGTAATATTGGTATTGGTGGCAATGGTAAAACGCCACTAACACTGTACCTTATTGAGCAATGCCAACTGCTTGGCATTAACGTGGGTATTGTCAGCAGAGGCTATGGCGGTAAAGCGCCACATTACCCTTATTTAGTTGACGAGCACAGCACGGCGGCTGAAGCAGGTGATGAGCCCCAGATGATTTTTGACCGCACTAGCGTGCCTATTGCCGTTGGCTCAGATCGCATTGCATCTATCGCGTTATTGGCAGAGCAGGGTTGTCAGTTGGTGCTTGCTGACGATGGCTTACAGCATTACAAAATGCAGCGTAACGCGGAAGTGATTGTGGTTGATGGCAAACGTCAATTTGGCAATGGCTTATTGTTACCAGCAGGACCGCTTCGTGAAGGTAAGTGGCGTTTAGACGCGGTTGATTTTATCATTGTTAATGGCAAGTCCGACGCTAACGCTAGCCAGCAACGAGCATTTGGATCTTCAAGGCCTAAAACCCCAGTATTAGAGATGGCTTTAGCACCCAGTCAGTTTATCAATTTGGCGACAGGTCAGGCCCTTGGTGTTGATGAGTTTATTCAAATACATTCGAAAGTAAATGCAATAGCGGCGATTGGCGATCCAGCTCGCTTTTTTACCACCCTTAAGCAGTGTAAACTTACGTTAAATAAAGTGCAGGGCTTTGCTGACCATCATGCATTTAGTGCTCAGGAATTAAATGCGCTATCAACTTCTTTGCCTTTGGTGATGACAGAAAAAGATGCAGTCAAATGCCAAGCCTTTGCACAAGATAATTGGTGGTATTTGGCCGTTAATGCCAGTTTTGAGCCGACGAGTGCAGAGTTTTTACAGCTGCAACTTAAGCGCTTATTAGAAAAATAACGTATTAAAATTTAAGAGAATATTATGGCTTTTGATATTAAATTAATGGAAATCCTTGCTTGCCCAATTTGCAAAGGCAAGCTGACCCTAGACAAAGAAAACAACGAGCTTATTTGTAAGTTTGACCGTGTGGCTTACCCTATAGAAAACGATATTCCGGTATTACTGGAAAATGAAGCACGCCGCCTAGAGTCAACTGATAGCTAGCGCAATACTGCTGTTAACTATCACCCTCAAGCTAATAAATTAGAGATTACATATGTCATTTGTCGTTATTATTCCTGCTCGTTACGAATCATCACGCTTACCGGGTAAAGTATTGGCTGATATCGCTGGTAAACCGATGATCCAATGGGTTGCCGAAAAGGCGCAAGCTAGTGGCGCAGACAAGGTGATTATCGCTACTGATAACGATGAAGTGGCTAAGGTAGTGGAAGGCTTTGGCGGTGAAGTTTGTCGCACGCGTGCCGACCATCAGTCAGGTACCGAGCGCCTAGCGGAAGTGGTTGAGCAATATCAATTCCCACCAGAGCAAGTGATTGTGAACGTGCAAGGGGATGAACCGTTTATTCCCGCTGAGAATATTGCACAAGTGGCTGAAAACCTTGCTTCTCAGCCTTCGGGGAAACAATTAGCCGCACGCATGGCAACTTTAGCTGTGCATATTCACGATGTTGAAGAAGCATTTAATCCAAACGCAGTTAAAGTGTTAACCGATAAAGATGGCTATGCGCTTTATTTTAGCCGCGCCACTATCCCATATGATCGTGAGCGTTTTTTGGCAACCAGTGCAGACTCAGAAGCCGCGAACGAATTGCCAGCTGAAATCGGTGATTTTTACCTGCGCCATATTGGTATTTATGCTTATCGTGCCGGCTTTATCACTGATTATGTTAGTTGGCCAGCAAGCGATTTAGAAAAAATCGAGTCATTAGAGCAGCTGCGCGTACTATGGCAAGGTGAAAAAATTCACGTGGCGGTAGCGCAAAGCCGCACCCCAGTTGAAGGTGTCGACACATCTGAAGACTTAGCGAAAGCGCAAGCATACGCGTCAACCTTATCGGACTAGAGTGTTAAGCTAGCCAAGAGCCTACCGAGTAACCGTATTGCTACCCCTTATTTATCACGATAACTATTCGTGTGATTTTCCGACCGAGCACCGCTTTGTGATGTCAAAGTTTGCTCGGTTACATCAGTACTTAGTCAAATCCGGTATCGCCAAATCTAATATTATCCGCCCCAAACAAGCGAGTGTGGATGATCTCACCATTGCCCATGCTCAGCAATATTTGCAAGGGCTTTGTGATAACGGACTAGATGAAAAGGCGTGGCGGCGCATCGGCTTACCTTGGAGCCAAGGGCTGATTACTCGTACCTTAACAGCACCTAATGGTACTTTATTGACCGCTCGAGTCGCCCTAAAAACTGGCCTAGCATGCCACCTAGCGGGCGGCACGCATCATGCCCATTACGATTTTGGTTCAGGTTTTTGCATGGTCAATGATCTTGCCTACACTGCTAAAACCTTGCTGGCAGAAAAAGCTGTCGAGCGTATTTTAATATTTGATTTAGATGTACACCAAGGAGATGGAACTGCCAGCATTCTCGCGAATGAACCCAATGCCTTTACCTGCTCGATTCATTGTGAAAAGAACTTTCCGTTTCGAAAGTCAGCCAGTGATTTAGATGTGGGTCTAGCTATCGGCCTAGATGACCAAGCTTACCTCAGCGTGGTGCGCGATACCTTTGAACAATTGATTGCAGAGCAAAAGCCAGATTTAGTGCTTTACGATGCAGGTGTTGATGTTTGGCAAAACGATGCCCTAGGTCGGCTCGATATTAGCTGGCAAGGTATTTACCAGCGTGATCATTATGTGATTGATGCTTGTTTAGCTCGCGGCATTCCCGTCGCGACGGTAATTGGTGGTGGCTATGATAAAAACCACCAGCGTTTGGCTGAGCGCCATGCTATTGTGGTTGAAGCGGCCAATGACTGTTACCGCAGTCGTTCATAACCTAGCAAAAACCTTATACTCGAAATATTCCTCTGAAAAACACACCTATTCTTAACAAAAAATAAAAACAGATTCTATTCTATTGACTGTTCTCAAGGCTTTATAAAGTAAATAAAGTATCAGCCAGTTTTATTTACCCCTCACGACACTGCCCAAAACTGACCTAAAAATAGGATAGAGATGATGAAAAAGACCATTTTTATTACTGGTGCAACTGATGGCATTGGCCAAGTAACCGCAACTATGCTGGCTGAGCAAGGCCATCACGTACTAATTCATGGTCGCAGCGCCGAGAAACTGGCAGCAATAACAGCACAGCTTGAATCACTTGCTGTTGATGGAAAAAGTGGTGGTAGTGTTAGCAGCTATCAAGCCGATTTATCAAAGTTAAGCGATGTCGCTGAGATGGCTGCAAGAATCAACGCTGAACACACCAGCATCGATGTGCTGATCAACAATGCTGGTGTTTTCCATACTCCCGAAACCATGACGGCTGACGGCTTTGATATTCGTTTTGTCGTTAACACGTTTTCACCCTACTTGTTAACTAAACTATTGTTGCCATTGATGAATGAAGATGGTCGTGTGGTGAACCTATCTTCTGCCGCGCAAGCGCCGGTTAATGTACAAGGTATGCTAAGCGGTAGCGCTTTGACCGATAATGCCGCCTACGCACAAAGTAAGTTAGCGATCACTATGTGGACCAATGCACTTGCTGCCAAGCGCACTGATAACGAGCCGCTTTATGTTTCAATCAACCCTAAGTCTTTCCTAGGCAGTAAAATGGTTAAAGAGGCTTATGGTGTTGCAGGTGGTGACTTGAGCTTAGGTGCCGATATTTTAATGCGCGCCGCACTGAGTGATGAATTTAATCAAGCTAACGGTCAGTACTTTGATAACGATAATGAACGCTTTGCCAACCCACATCCTGATGCGCTGGATGAACTTAAATGTTTATCTTTAGTTGCCGAACTGGATAAATTACTAAATTAGATAAACGGCTGGGTTCGTAAAAAAGCGAGCCTTTCGCATCGCACTTTGCAGGTCTTCTGTTAGCGTACATTAGTACTCTGTGGCCAAGCTTAATCCTGGCGTTTAAACGACAGCATAGAAAAGCTTGGCTACACTTAAAAAATGATGTGAGAGAGCTTCTACTATAACTAGAAAAATCAAAATATTATGTCTGCTAACCAAGTGCGTAAAAAAATCTTATTACTGTTTGCTCATCCTTCGCAGAAGCGCTCGGAAGTAAACTTACCTATGTTCGAATTGGCAAAATCGCTTGATTTTGTTACTTGCGTTGATCTTTACAGCGAATACCCACGCCACCATATCAATATTAATCGTGAGCAACAGCGATTAGTTGATCACGATATCGTGATTTTTCAGTTTCCATTTTATTGGTATTCCACGCCCTCATTGTTAAAAGAATGGCAAGATCTGGTGCTCGAATATAATTTTGCCTACGGTCCGGATGGTACGGCATTGCATGGTAAAACTCTTATTTGTGCATTAAGTGCGGGCGGTGCAGAACAAGCTTATCGGGCAGATGGCTATAACCACTTTACTGTCCGTGAGTTACTACAGCCATTAGAACAAACTGCTAGGTTAACCGGGATGCGTTACTTACCACCGTTTGCAATATTTTCTAGCCGTTCAACCGAATGTCAGCGCCAACAACACCTTGCTAACTGGCGCAAGTTACTTGAAGCCCTATCGTTTGAATTAATCAATGATGACAAAGTGGCCGAACTGACCACCATCAATGATGCTTTACCCGCATTGCCTAATTTGGCCAGCATGGCCGTTTAACGAGCGCTAAATTATGACCGAATATTTCTTACAGGCATTTATTTATCTAGCTGCTGCGGTGATTGCTGTACCTATTGCTAAAAAACTCGGCTTAGGCTCGGTACTGGGTTATTTAATTGCAGGGGTGATTATTGGCCCTGTAACGCATTTAGTGGGGCAAGAAACAGCAACTATTCAACACTTTGCTGAATTTGGCGTGGTGATGATGCTATTTCTTGTCGGGCTTGAACTTGCCCCTAGCATGCTGTGGCAAATGCGTAATCGTTTATTCGGGCTAGGTGGTCTGCAAGTGGTTATCTCGACAGGTTTAGTTGCTTGTATTGCCTTGTTGTTTGAGCAGCCTTGGTCTGTGGCGCTAGCTATAGGCTTAATTTTCTCACTTTCTTCAACCGCTATCGTACTGCAAACCTTTAACGAAAAAGGGTTATCGAATACAGAGGGAGGGCGCAATGCGTTTTCCGTATTATTGATGCAAGATATTGCGGTCATTCCTATGCTCGCTTTTATTCCGATGCTGGCTCTACCTGATTTAGTCGCGGCGGCAGAGGGGCTGCAAAGCAGCGCAGAGCATCATGAGCAGCTAAATTTAGTCGCGCATTTGCCAACATGGGCTTATGCCATTGCTATTCTAGCCAGTATTGGCGGGGTGATTGTACTCGGTCATTTCCTCTCTCGTCCTTTGTTTCACTATGTAGCAAGTTCAGGTTTGCGCGAGATATTTGTCGCCACGGCATTGCTGCTTGTTGTTGGTATTGCAGCATTAATGAGTTTAGTTGGCTTATCGCCAGCGCTCGGCACTTTTTTAGCTGGCGTGGTACTTGCCAACAGTGAGTTTCGCCATGAATTAGAAAGTAATATTGAGCCGTTTAAAGGTTTGTTGCTTGGCCTGTTTTTTATTACGGTTGGGGCAGGCATCAACTTCGAGATATTAGCTAATCAAGCCCTAGTTATTGGCTTGCTGACTTTAGCGGTTATTGTGGTTAAGGCGTCTGTGCTTTGGGGCTTAGCCGTGATGTTTCGCATTAAAAATAGCAATCGCTGGCTGTTTTCATTAAGCCTTGCCCAAGCAGGGGAGTTTGGCTTTGTTTTACTTAGCTTCTCGGTGCAACAGCATGTGATCCCAACCGATGTAGCGACTATTTTACAACTGGTTGTGGCCTTGTCGATGTTCCTAACGCCTGTGTTATTTATCTTGTTTGAACATGTGATTATGCCGCGCTATCAGGCGGATACCAGTAATCAGTCTTATGACGATATTGGTCACTCAGCAAGTGTGATTATTGCCGGTATTGGCCGTTTTGGACAGATTGTTAATCGTTTACTGGTCGCTAACGGCGTTAAAACTGTGGTGCTGGATCACGAAGCGTCACAAGTGGAAAACCTGAGAAAAATAGAAATTCAAAGCTACTTTGGCGATGCAACGCGACCTGATTTACTGCACACCGCAGGCATAGAAAACGCCAAATTATTAATTGTCGCGATTGATAATCGTGAACAAGCGATTGAGCTCATCAAATATGTGAAACACACTTACCCTAAGGTAAAAATTCTCGCCCGCGCTTTTGATAAAGGCCATAACTATGAGTTGTTGCAAGCTGGGGCTGACTATACGGTTAACGAAACTTATTTTTCAGCACTAGAGCTAGGCGCAGAAGCGATGACTGAGCTAGGTTTTCATCCATTTGAAACAGAGCAGAAGAAATACGCGTTTTGTCAAACTGAAGCCGCTGCTTCTAATCAGCTTTATCAGCAATGGCTAGGTGGCAGTGAAGGGCAGAAATTTGATCCTAACTACCGCAAACTGTTTATGCAAATGGAAGAAAGCATTAAACAGGCAATGCAGCGTGATCGTATGGATAAACACGATGGCGCTGAGCGTGGCTGGACACCGCCACCGAAAAATTATGAGAAAGGGTTTGATTGATGTCAGTTTAAGTCTGAGCTAATACAACTAAGATTTAGGCAGTCAGTCACAAGTACAAAACTGCCTTTTATCTTTATTCGTTTATTTGATGCCTAAAGACCTGCCGCTTGTTTTACTTGGCTAAAGTGCTCTAGTACTTCTTCAAGCTCATGCTCAATTTGTTTACGTGTGTCTGTTGAATCGTTCGAAGTTTTGGCAATCACAGCCATAGTTGCTGGGTGCACTAATAAGTCTTTAGCGTGGTAACAAGCCGCTGATTTTACCGCAGGTAATTTACCGTCAGCGTGGTAATCGCGTTCTATTTCGTCCAAAGAAAGCGTCATCATGTCGTTGGCTGCGGCCAAGGCTGCACCTAAGTAATCTTTACAAATCGGTTGTTTGGCAACGAATACAGGTAACAACTTTGTCGATAAGGTAGTTAGTTCAGCACTTTTTTTTGCTAATTCGGCGATTGGTGCGCTATCTACACTTGCAGCGATCTCTTTGGCAAGATGCTGGTAGCTATCCCAGTGATCAGTTTTATGTGCGTGCGCGTTTGCTACTGTTGAAATTAAGCTAGCGGCTAGTGATAAACCAAGGGCTAATTTTTTCATTAAAGGTCTGCTTTCGAGTAATGCTGTTAATAAAGCTAGACTATAGCGAACTTTTACATAAATGAAAATAATTGTTATTTGCGTTGTTGAGGTTTAATACCTGTTATTTGTCTAATCTCAAACTATTGCAGCTGGCTCATACTGCAGGAAAAAGCTGCTTAAAGCTAAAGGCTGCTTGAGTTTCACCGTGTACGCGAAGGTACTCTAGCTTTGCTACAGCCTCTGCAATTGTTGGCCTGTGCTCTGCCTCAACCCACCAAAGCACATAAGTGGCTTGCGATGATTTTTCAAACCACTGTGCTTTTCGTTTCATAAAGCTCAGGTGATCTGTTTTAAACATAAAGTTTTTTAAGACGTCGGCATCTTGCCACACTGACATATTGACGATGGTTTGAGGGTTGTCAAACGCTTGAATATCGGTGGCATTGCCAGTGTCGTCTTTTAATCGCCAGATAAAACCGGGCGACTGCTCGGCAACACCATTGATGCGATCGAGATTATCGACAAAATCGGCAAGTTGTGGGCTATCAAGCGGTGCGAGTGCGGTCGCAATATTGAGTTGTGCTAATACCTTGGTCATGGTTCTTCCCTGATATTTGTTTTGGATTTGTAGTTTGCTCTATGAGCTTTACTGGATTCTTACCGTTTTGTGTAAACCGCTTGTCTAGATGCTAATGTCTAAAATATAAGAGGTTTAAATATCACTGCTTGTGATCAAGCCAAACTCGGGTTGATTAAGCCGTAGTAGTAACTATCAAACCATGTGTCGCCAACACAAAAATCCGATGCTAAGCAGCCCTCACGCTTTAATGATAACCTTTCCATTACTTTCCAGCTCGGCGTGTTTTCAATGGCGCATTTGGCGAATATTTTTCTTGCCCCTAAAGATGTAAAAATAAAGTCCATCATCGGCTTCGCGGCTTCGGTAAGAATGCCTTTGCCTTGCTGTTCACTTAGCAGTAAGTAGCCAATTTCAACGCGCATCGCATCAATGTTTTCAAGTAAGAAGCCGACGCTACCGCAAAATGCGCTGCTAGCGCGATCAAATATTAACAAAGTGAACCATTGGCTATGATCGTTAAAACACGTATTTCTCGCTTGAAATTTAGTTTCAAAAGCTTCTGGTTCAAGCACATCGCCAATAAAAGTCATCAACTCAGGATCTGTTTGTATCGCACTGAAATATTGTAAATCGTGTTGATTCATAACGCGTATGGATAAACGCTCAGTGCGAAACGATAAATTGGCAGGGGTTAGGCAGGATAAGTCCATTTTATTCACTGGTGTTACACTCTATACTGTCAAAAATAATACCATTACTCCACATAATGACACTGCTATTAAGTATTGGTCAACAGATAGGCAGTACAAAATAAAGACAACGTAAAAGCACGTACAAAAGAGAGTTATTCAAATGGCAAAAACAATCGTAATTACTGGCGCTAATCGCGGCATTGGCTTGGCGATGGCATCAATTTTTAGTGAGCGTGGCGACAGCGTTTATGCCGTTTGTCGCCAAAGCTCTCCTGCACTTGATGCGTTAGGCGTAACTGTAGTAGAAGGCGTTGATGTAACCGAGGAAAGCGGCTTGGCGACAATGGCACAAGCGCTAACAGGTCAAGCAATTGATGTACTGGTGTGTAATGCCGGTATTTTACGAGACGAGAATTTAGCCAACTTTAACCTTGATACCATGCGTGAACAGTTTGAGGTTAACACCTTAGCTCCGCTTCGCGTGGTTCACGCATTGCAAGCAAACCTTGGTGCGGGCGCTAAAGTGGCAATGATCACCTCGCGCATGGGGTCAATTGCCGACAACACTTCAGGTGGTCGCTTTGGCTATCGCATGTCAAAAGCGGCCTTAAATATTGCTGCTGTGTCGCTTAGCCATGATTTAGCAGAGCAAGAAATTACTGTTGGTATTTATCACCCAGGCTATGTACAAACCGATATGGTTGGCGGCCGTGGTGATATTTCTGCAAACGAGTCGGCAAGCCGCATTATTGGATTGGTGGACGAATTAACGCTAGCGACTAGCGGCCAGTTTAGACATTCAAATGGCCAACAATTACCTTGGTAATATTAAAACGTGTCGAGTTATACCAATTGAATTAATTAGTTGATCAATTATGGCGCAGGAAAAAGGTTAATTAACAAGGCGTTATTTGTTGTTAACTAGTTGTTCTAATTTCAAAAATAACAACGCAGTTAATGAGCATTTTAACCAGCTAGAATGATCAAGTATTTATTGAAATTGGTATTTACCCCAGTTACAGCGAAATAGACCTAGTTACTTAATGAAAGAAAGCTACTTTAAAATTTGGCGCACGGTACAGATGATCCCTGCAGGTAAGGTTGCCAGTTATGGACAAATTGCTGATTTAGCAGGGTTACCGGGGCGTGCTCGACTCGTTGGAAAGTCATTGGGCTTTGTCCCAAAAGAAGGTTACCAAGGCCAGCCTGTGCCTTGGTTTCGCGTGATAAATTCAGCAGGGAAAATCTCTTTTCCTGTCGGCTCTGAGTCATTTGAGCGGCAAAAACAGCACCTACAAGATGAACAAGTGGTAGTGATCGGTTCACGCATCAAACTGAAAGAATTCCAATGGCAGCCTGACTTAGCAGAGTTATTGTTTAGACTCGAGTATTAATAGCGAAATCCAAGACTAACCACGTATCGTAATAATTATTTTTGACAATCGAGTAGAGATTCTCATAATAAGCAATCTTTTATTTGACACCCTGTTAGATTGGTGGAGTATTTATGTCAGCAAATACGTTGTCTGATTCGAAAAGTTATGTTGAACCTGATGTTAAACAAAGGGCTACAACCAAGGGAATAGCAAAAGGGATTTATGTTTCGGGCACGGGCCCTGCCATCGTATTTTTGCACAGCTCGCTGAGCTCTTCCCGTCAATGGCTACCGCTGGTCAAACAGCTGGAGAATCACTTTACTTGCATCAACGTTGATATTTTGGGCTATGGTGGTGCCGACCGTGTGAGTGACCCGGAAAACTATAGCTTCGATGTTGAAATTGCTCGCATCAAACAAGCACTGGCTGCGGTTATTGGCAATGGCAGTTATCACTTAGTTGGTCATTCTTGTGGTGGTGCGATAGCACTTAAATTGGCGGTTGAGGCACCACAGCGCGTGCTTAGCTTGTCACTTTTTGAGCCAGTAGCATTTAATTTATTACCGGCAGGTAGTGAGCTGCGTAATGTCGCTGATGAATTTGCCAATCGCGTTGATATTGAAGATAAGTTTAAAGCGGCAGAAGTATTTACTGATTTTTGGAATATGAAAGGCTTTTTTCAATCATTGCCGGATAAGATGCAAGCCCTAATGGCGAATGACATGGCTAAAGTGACGCTCGACTTTAAAGGGTTAATTTCGGCGAGCTATTCTCTTGCTAATGTTGCTGAAATTAAAGCGCCGACTTTATTTTTAACCGGTAAATACAGCCCGCAATTAAGTCATAGCTTAGCTGAAACCATTATTGGCAGCCTACCAAATGTAAAAAGTGTAGAAGTTGAAGCCGGACATATGGCGCCAGTTAGCCATGGTAAGTTAGTATTACCTATCATTGCTGACTTTATTCAACAACATGCTGAGAATCATTAGTTCACACCATTTTCGAGTGTCATGTCGCAAGCTTACTCAAGGTGCTCAATTAAGGCTAGTGAGTGGGCTTGCTAAAGCAACCAGATCAATTATCGGGTTACTCGCGACTTTATTGACCTGTGTGATCATGGCTAAGGGAGCTTCCGCTGCTCAGGCTAGCACTCTTCGTCCTGATACTGATATTCATGCGGTTTGTGCACAATCGCCGCAGCAATGTTTAATTCATATCGAACAATTGTTGAGACTAGAACCCAATGAAAGCCGTCGCTGGTTTCAATATAAGAATTATCAACTTGACGCCTTATTTGAGTTAGAGCGCTTAGAGCTATTGGTAACTGAGCTTAAACCTTGGATTGCTCGAGACGATATTCCGCTGAAGTTTAAAATCAGCGTGCTAATTTATACCGCTAAAACCTCACCAGCTAGCGATAAAGATATCGCTAATCAGTATATGCGCAACGCGATTGAGTTACTTGAACAAGTCAGTGAAGTGAATCGCAATCCGATGATCGTGGTGCAAATTGCCAATAGCTTAAATCAACAAAAGGAATATCAGCGCGGCTATGACATGTTGCTGCCGCTGGTTGCCAAATATGAAAACCGACATATGCCACGTTTTCAAAGCGAATTATTTGGAAATTTAGGGCATTTTGCATATCGGCTCAATAAACTTGATGAGCATGTAGACTATCGTCTTTCAGCGTTGAAGTGGGCAAGGTTAACAGGCAATGACAGTCAAGTAGCGATAACACTTTACAATGTTGCTCGTGCCTATCAAATGGCTGAAAACTATCCTATGGCGTTAGATTTTCTGTTACAGACCGAACAGTTAGGTAAATTTGGCGATAACGATCACACCTTAATTAATTTCCGACGAGCAGAAATTGCCTTAGCACAAGGTCAGCTTGATGAGGCCGGGCGCCATTATAGCAAGGTTGAACAAGTGAGGGGCTCGGCACATTATCAAGACTTATTTACTCAGTTTGAGTCGGCATTGACTCAAGCAAAAAGTGCGTCGCAAAGTGCTGAATAAAGCCTAGTGATACCAATTTCAATAAATAATTGATCATTCTAGCTGGTTAAAATGCTCATTAACTGCGTTGTTATTTTTGAGATTAGAACAACTAGTTACCAAAAATAACGCCTTGTTTATGAACCTTTTTCCTGCGCCATAATTAATTCAATTGGTATGAAAACGACAAAAAAAGCCCGGTAACTATACCGGGCAAAAACTAAAACAGGGAAAACATGTCGTTGAAAAGTTTATTCGGTATTACCCTCTAATAAACTTTTGCCATTAATAGCAATTTTTCTTGGCTTTAGGGCCTCTGGGATTTCTCTTTCTAAGTCAACGTGTAGTAAACCGTTTTCCATAAAGGCACCGACGACTTTCACGTGGTCACCGAGTTGGAACTTACGCTCGAAGTTACGTTCGGCAATGCCTTGATGTAAGAATTTTCGTTCAGCTTTGTCAGCTGCATTGGCTTTTGTGCCAGTAATAATTAAGTGATTTTGCTTTGATTCAATATCAAGCTCTTCTTCTGCAAACCCTGCAACGGCCATGGTAATGCGGTACTTATCTTCCGCAAGTGATTCAATGTTGTATGGCGGGTAAGAAGGCTGTTTCTCGTTGCGTGCGGCTTTATCCATTAGGCTAGCTAAGTGATCAAAACCAATGAATGAACGGTATAGTGGGCTGAAATCTGTAGATGTACGCATAATCGTCATATCCTATATTTGTTTAGCAATATGTTAATACTTAATAAAATTTGGCTGTGGCAGGCAGTCCGACTAGCTAGCATCATTGGCTAATAAAAGTTAGTTAAAGCTCACTAAAGTGACACTTAAATGCTGTGTTTGTCGCGATTGTTGCCATTTCTTGCATTGCAAGATAAAGCTAAATTCATTAAGCGTGCCCTTCATAATGAACGGGCGGTTAATGTGATGTAGTCCCTATCAGGCGACTACAATTTCTATATGTGGTTGATGAAAATAGATTCAAGGAAAAAACTTAAAAAATTTTAAATTAATTTTTTATTTGTTTTTAAATGTTTGAATATATGGATTGTTTTTTGAACGTTCAGAAACAAAAAAGAGCCAGTCGGCTCTTTTAAAAAATGTAAAGTAACGAAAAGCTCGAAAGCAACGAACAGCTCTAAAGTATCGAAAAGTCTAGTGACCCGCGACAGCGCCATCTTCAGTAGCCGAAGTTGTTGATGTCGAAGCTTCCGCTGAATTTAGTGCTTTTAAGGTTGCCAAGGCATTGTCGTAATTTGGATGCTGAGAAATGTTTGCAACGAGTTCTTTGTAAGCGATATTACGTTGCTCATCGATAATAAAAATTGCGCGCGTTAGCAGCCCCATATCTTTAATTAGCAAACCGTACTTACTACCAAAGTCTCGCCATACTGCGTCGGAAAGCACTTTTACTTTGTCGATGTTTTCAGTTTTACAGAAACGCTTTTGTGCAAAAGGTAAGTCGTTGCTAATAGTCATCATCACCACGTTGCCAGGTAGATTAGCAACTTCTTCATTAAAGCGTTTAGTTTGCAATGAACACACGCCAGTATCTAAGCTAGGTACCACTGAAATAAGCACCGGCTTGTTTGCGAAGTCGCTTAACGATACTGGCCCAAATGAATCATTTACCACTTTAAAGTCTGGTGCTTTTTGACCTTCTTTAACTTGGTTGCCTAATAAGGTGACAAACTTGTTGCCTGCTTTCACTAAATTGTCGGTTTGCGGCAGAGAGTCTTGCGTGAAGAAATCAGCGCAAGCAGAGGAAATAACAGCAAAATTTAATGCACTAGTTAATAGTAAAGTTGAAAATTTCATATATAGTGTACGTATAGATATCGTATGTAATACAAGCTTACCTTCGTCCTGATTAAATTGCTAATGAATAAGGCTGGTCTTGGTTATTTTACCGATATAACAATAGAGTGCAGTTGGGGCTTTAGCCTTTGCTTAACTCTCTCACATCCATTGAAGTGTCAGAGGTTGTTTACTGATAATGCCAACCAAATTACTTATATGCGACGACTCAAATATGGCGCGCAAGCAGGTAGCACGTTCACTGCCTGAAGACTGGGAGGTCGATGTAAGTTTTGCCGAAAATGGCGAACAAGCGATTGCCGCGATTAAAGCTGGCAAAGGCGATGTGCTGCTACTGGACCTGAATATGCCAGTCATGGATGGGTATCAAGTCCTTGAAACCATCGTCAAAGAAGATTTACCAACGCTTACCGTAGTGATTTCCGGTGATATTCAGCCAGAAGCGCATCAGCGCGTTACGGGTATGGGCGCGCTGGATTTTATTCAAAAGCCTGTGAACAAAGATAAACTAACCGAGATCTTACTGTCTTACGGTATTTTTACTCGCGAAGAGCTTTCTACGAGTAAAGTAAACCAGGAAACTGCAACGAAAAGCCGACAAGATAAAATAGAGTTACCTGCCATCAACAAGCCTGTGCCTAAAGCGCAGGAAGTAAAAGAGCGCGTATACCAGCCAATCACCTTAGCGACAGATTTACGAGATTGTTATCAAGAAATCGCCAATGTTGCCATGGGCAGAGCAGGGGATTTATTGGCGCGCTTACTCGATGTATTTGTACTCTTGCCAATTCCGAATGTTAATTTGATTGAAGTTAGCGAGCTTCGCATGGCACTAACTTCAGTTGCCACTAATGAGACAACATCGGGCGTATGTCAGGGTTTTATTGGCGCAGGCGTCAGCGGCGAAGCGTTATTAATTCTCAATGATTCGAGTTTCAAAGAAATCGCATCTTTGATGAACTATCACCAAGATATTGATGAAAGTGCTGAACTTGAACTGTTAATGGACATGGCCAATACCTTAATTGGTGCCTGCTTAAGTGGTGTTTCTGAGCAACTTGATATGACGTTTAGCCAAGGTCACCCCGTAGTGCTTGGTCAACACCGCAATATTAAAGACTTAATTGCCACCAACTCAGCAAAATGGCGTCAAACGCTTGCCATCGAGATTAGCTACAACATTGAAAACTATTCAATAAAATGTGACTTGTTGTTGCTATTTACTGAAGAATCAATGCGCACTTTGAACAATAAAATTTCCTATTTACTGGATTAGTTATGTCGTTAGAAGCATCACAATTAAATGAATTACATTGGCTGATGGAAATGTTGCACAACATTGACGTTGGCTTAGTGGTACTTGATCGTGAGTACAATATCCAGATTTGGAATGGTTTTATGGAGAACCACAGTGGTTTACTGCCACGCGAGGTTAAAGATAAAAACTTGTTTAGCTTGTTTGAGGAAATTCCTCAAGACTGGTTTGTTCGTAAAGCGGAATCGGTATTTTTACTGAAAAACAAAGCGTTTACCATTTGGGAGCAGCGCCCATATGTGTTCAAGTTTCAAAACTATCGCCCAATCACGGGTACAGCTGATTACATGTACCAGAATACCACTTTTATCCCGCTTATGGCTGCCAATGGGAAAGTGAGTCACCTGTGCTTGATTGTTTATGATGTAACCGACAGTGCGGTGCATAAGAAAGATCTTGAAGCGGCTAACCAAGAACTGGCGATACTAAGTCAAACTGATGGGTTAACTAAGTTGTTTAACCGCACCCATTGGGAACGTTGTTTAGAAGCTGAATTTAAACGTTGGACTCGCAGCCATAACCCAAGCTGTCTAGTCATGATTGATATTGATCATTTCAAAAATATCAATGACAGCTATGGTCATATGGTAGGCGACCAAGTGATTCGACATTTGGCAGATGTTGTGCGTCAACAAGTGCGAGAAACCGATGTGTCTGGGCGTTATGGCGGTGAAGAATTTTCTATTTTGTTATCCGACACGACCTTAGAAAATGCCCACATATTTGCTGAGCGTATGCGCAAGACAGTTGAGGCTTCGGTGGTGAAATACAATGATATTGATGTGAAGTACACCATCAGCATTGGTATTGCACAAGTTACGCCGGGTATCAGCACCTACGAAGCGTGGATTGAATGCTCAGATGCTGCGCTTTATCAGTCAAAAGAAGGCGGTCGTAACCGTATTACCTTGTTCCCCAAACAATAACATCACGAACTTTCACTTGGTATCAATTGCCTCTTGTGTGCTAGAGGCAATTATTCCAAATTTGCTTTTAATTTGCTGGCAATTTCAGTAAATGCGCTAATTTGTGAGGCAGGAATATCGGTCAGCATTTTTTCAAACACCTCTTGTTCCGCTTGCTTAAATGCAGCCATTATTGCTTGTCCAGATGATGTTAAAACCAATAATTGGCTTCTCTTATCCTGTGCATGGTCTTTTTTAATGACTAAGCCTTGAGTGACTAACTCTTTAATTAGTCGATTAATCTGGGCTTTATCTCGTCCCATAAAGTTTGCCAATTTTTGGCCAGTACACAGATCAATCTTGCTAATAACTTTCAACGATTTAAGGTGCATTGGTGTTAAATCAAAGTCTAGCTGTTTGACCTTGGTTAGTATGTTCATTCGCACTGAATGTATTAATTCAAAAAGCGTGTCGCTAAGTTCCATGTTGATTCCACATTTTTTTGCTAAGCGCAAAATGCATCAAATTGTAAAGTTGGTTGATAATGTCAACCAACTTTTATTATAGTAGACCTTGTCAACTTTATTCAATTCTTTGCCGTTTTTCCATTCAAGTAACCATTTTATTAGAGTAAATATGCAATCGAATGTTAAGCAGGTGTTTAAGCTGTTACCTGCAGTGCTGGTGCTTATTGCCATCATTATCACCATTATGACCTGGGTGAATTTATCGACACTTCGCGGCTTTTTTGAAGCTTGGAGCCGTGCGTTCTTTTTTGCCACCGTTACGGTTTTGCCAATAGGCGGTTTGATGTTTTTAGCGCTTTATCAGTTTATTGGGCGTGTATTTCGCAAATGGCCAGAGATGCTTCGTAATTTGCTCATTGGTATAGTGATGACGCTAATCTTAGAATCGATAATGGCGCTCACCACAACGGCGAGTATTCAAAACTTCCAGTCGATAAATGAGTTTTTTGATTTGTACATGACGAGCTTTTTATACGCCTTACCTGTTGGACTGCTCTATGCCAGTGTCACTGCTGTTATGGTTAATTTTGAAGTAGAACAGGAAGTTATTGCTCGTGCAAAACGTCAGTGAGGTTTCTCTAAAAAGCCAGTAGTTACCAGCTGCTAAGCCCAAGCATGCAAGGTAATTAGTTTTTCTGAGCTGAAATTAGATTTATCACAACTTGATGGTCAACTGACTGAGTTGGTGGCGATCAGGAGTAGGCTTGCTGAAATTTCAGCGAGTTAATATTTGTAACTATCGGAGGAAATATGGCAGCAAATCTATATATGACGCAGGTATCATCGGTACAAGATGTATCACCACACATGCGCCGAGTTGTGTTAACAGGTGAATCTCTGGCTGATTTTCCGGTAGATAAAGAAAGTGCGCATGTAAAAGCTATTTTCCCTGATCCGAGCTCACAAGACAAAATTCCTACGCTAAGTACCGCGCCTGATCAGAGAAAATGGATGCGCTCTTATACTATTCGACAATTTAACCCGTTACGGCGAGAACTGACCATCGATTTTGCGGTTAATGACCATCAAGGGTTAGCGGCAGACTGGGCACTCAACGCACAACCAAATGATTTCTTAGGGGTCGCAGGCCCAGGCGACATCAAGCACACTGACTTTGGTGCCCATCAGCATTTGTTTTTTGGCGATATCACGGCGCTGCCTGCCATTGCTGCCACGTTGGAGCAACTGCCTCAGTCATCCCAAGGACAAGCTTGGTTACAGGTGCCTGATAGTGAAGATATTCAAGAAATAATAGCTCCTAGAGGAATAAAGGTTCACTGGCTAGTAACGCCAAATAAATTAACTGATAGGTTTTTATCGGGGTTGCAATCGGTTGGATGTGAGCTAACTGACACTGCAATTTTTATTGCAGCAGAAGTGAGTATCGTAAGGCAACTTAAGGCGTATTTATCAGATCATTGCCAATACACTCCTGAAAAGCTGTATGCCAGTGCATATTGGAATAGTAAGCGATAGCGACAACGACTAATGATATTTCACAACCAACTACCGCGACTTTAACTTTGGCTTACGGCAAAATTTAAACTTACCCGAAGAAAGGGGAAGGAGCTTCCCCTTTCTTCAGCTCTAGCTTTATGATTTTAGCCATTTAACTTTCCCCTATTTATTTCAGTTATTTAGTGTTCGACCATTTTAGCATTAGCCGTTAAAACTTTAGCCATTAAACCAGCGAACGTCTGCCGCTATTTTATCGTGCTGCTTAAGCTTTTCGCGGGGCACCGGTTTTTCTGCATGCTGCTCTGCATCACTTTTTTCCGTGATTTTTGTGACACTAGTAGTTGAATTAATTCGCTGCTTACTACCCCTTAGTTGGTCTTTTTCCGAACCCCTGTGCACACTAGTTCGCGTATTTATGCTCCGTTCTGTATTTTTTCCAGAGCTCGTTTGAACAGTCTCTTGGTCAACAGGAAGATTGTCGATAGAGTGATTGCTAACAGCTCTATTGTGGCTTGGCTTACTTTTGTTGGCATCGGCATCGGCGGGTGGGTTAGCGCGATGCTGCATAGCTTCTTGATTAGCTGACTTATACGGGTGGTTGATTGCAATACAAGTTGCACCATTTGATTCAGGCAGTGTTTTAACCAGTTCGATAACAAGAAGGCCGTGGCTTAGTTTAGCCCGTGTTACTTCAACATATTCTGCAAGTGTGAATTTTCGCTCAAAACTTTGCGTGATAATGCCATGATGTAGATACTGGCGATTCGCGTTTTTCAGCTTTTCGCCACTCACCGTTAGCTCACCATGCTCTACTTGAATATTGAGTTCATCGTCAGCAAAGCCTGCCGCTGCGATGGTAATCGCATAGCAATTTTCTGCAACGACCTCAATATTGTAAGCGGGATAGCTGCTTACCTCATTTGTTGCAGCTAGTGCGTTATCTAACAAGCCGGATAACCCGTCAAAGCCAATACTACTGCGATAGAGTGGGCTTAAATCAACTGAGTTCATCATACATCCTCCTCCAAAAGTAATAATGCAAGCTATTGTTGGTAATAGCTAAACTGCTTTTCAAACTGTTAATTCGCTACTGTTATTTCCCTACCGTTACTTCGCTATATTCCTAAGGTTATTGCACTAGGTAGCTTCCCAGCGCAATAAAAAACGGCACGCCAATGAGCACATTAAACGGAAAGGTAATGCCCAATGAAGCAGTAATCGACATGCCAGCGTTTGCTTCTGGCAGGCTTTCTTTCATTGCCGCAGGTACGGCAATGTATGATGCACTTGCACCCAACACAGCCATCAGCGCGACGCCGCCTGCACTTAGCCCCATCACTAGTCCCAAACCAGTGCCAGCCAAGCCGCCAATCATCGGCATTAATATCGCGAAACTAATTAAAAATATGCTGTTCTTTTTCAATGTTGAAAGTTGTTCGGCGGCAACTATGCCCATTTTCAGTAGGAAAAGTGCCAATACTCCTGAAAATAAGTCAATAAACATTGGCGAAAGCTTTTGCACGCTGGCGCCACCCATATAGCCAATAGCCAAGCCGCCTAGCATTAGTAGGATGCTTTGGTTAGCGATAAGTTCTTTTTTAATAAATTCGCCATTTACTATTTTTAAGTTGCCTTTGGCGAGCACTAGACCGACCAAAATAGCGGGCATTTCCAGCAACACGACAAACAGCGGAAAATAAGCTTCATAACTAATATTGCTTGCTTCGAGCAAGGCAACTGCTACCGCATAAGTTGCGACGCTCACCGAACCATAGTGAGCGGCTACCGCACCAGAGTTGATTTTATCTAACTGGCCGAAATAGCGTAGTAACGGATAGGCAAGCAAAGGTAAGGTTAGGCCAAACGCGATAACGACTAACGACATGGTGAGCAAGCTAGGGTCAACATGTGCTTGCAGCGCTAAGCCACCTTTTAAGCCAATGGCAATCATCAAAAACATACTTAGCGTTTTATAAAGGCCATCAGGAAAAGAAAGCTTGGCGCCAGTTAATTGGCAAACAATGCCTAAAATAAAAAATGCAACAACTGCGTCTAACATCATGGCTTATTTATCGCTGAGTATGTTGGTAGGTGTTTGGGGAGTTAACTTGGCAGTGAACTTGGTAGATAGTTTGTTAGGAAACCCCAAAGCATTTGCACGCACAAGGTTGAAAGACGCTAACGACTTTACTGTATTAACCAATGCAATTGTCATTAGCGCCGCGGCCAACAATGCAAACGCGATGAGCTCATGACCAATCACTGTGCTGGTATAGTAAAACCCAAATAGCAATAAACTGGTGATAATAACTAGTAAGGTTGTTCTTTTACTCACGATTTTCTCCGACACATTTATCATTATTTCTCGAAATTGTTCGAGCAGATTAGCGAGTTGTTGCTAAGACTTTTGAATAAAAACCAAGCAACTTCGAATGAGCGTTAGTTTACAAATCAATCAAGTTAGATAAAAATAGATAATTACTAATCATTAAATAGATAAAAATCTATAGGAGGTGATTGTGGCATCAAGACTTCATGCCCATATTGGCACCTTTAGGCAGTTGGAAATCTTGCTCGCTTTGTATCAAGGAGGCAGCGTTAAAGCAGCTTCCGAGTCATTATTTTTAACTCAGCCAACAGTTTCCATGCAGCTCAAAAAGTTAAGCGAAGCAATTGGGTTGCCGCTTTATCACCAGGTTGGGCGCAAGCTGAAATTTACTGATGCAGGCTTGGCAACAGTCAAAACAGCGCAACAAATACTGCAAAGCTGCGAAGCATTAGATATGCAGTTGTCTGACTTGCGAGGGCTAAAGTCTGGTACTCTAAGGCTTGCCAGCGCCACTACTGCTAAATACTTTATTCCTCATTTGCTGGGACCATTTTGCGAGCGGTATCCCGGTATTGATATTCAGTTTACCGTTGCTAATCGCCAGAAAGTGATCGAACGACTAGAGCAGGGGCTGGATGACTTTTATGTATTTAGTTATGTTCCTGAAGGGCTAGAGCTTGAAACCATCGAGTTTATGTCAAATGATTTAGTGGCTATCGCCGAGCAGAACCATCCACTTACAAAGCAAAAAAGGGTTTCGCTAGAGCAGTTTTGCCAGCAAGATTTTTTGATCAGAGAATCTGGTTCTGGTACCCGCTATGCGACAGAGTCATTCTTTAGCAAACAAAGTGTTAGCCCTAAAGTTAAAATGACGATTGCTAGTAATGAAGCCATCATTCACTCAGTTCTCTCTCGACTTGGGGTTTCTATTCTTTCTGCGCATACGTTGGCATTTGGCGAAATGTACGGGGTGAAAGTATTGAATGTTGAGGGCTTGCCAATAAAATCTAAATGGTCATTTTCGTGGACGAAAGCACATCATTTATCGCCAATTGCGAATGTTTTTCTAAATTATGTAGAAACAGAAGGGCGCGAAATGATGAAACAAGCGATAAAGCTTTAACAAATACAATTAGTAGCATGGGGATAAAAAATGAGCAACAAGTTAACCACTTGTCGCCCAAACTTTTTGGCTGCTATTCAATCGTATGGCTTTTCGACTGGCTAAGCTTATTTTCACTTGGTCTTAGCTTCTAAGACTTTCCCACTGGGCAAAGCCCGATTGAGAAAGTTATGCAGGTTCGGCGGTAAGTTCTTCAAAGTTTTCTCGCACTGTTGAACGCGCTTTTCGAAATTGTCGCAGCGGTCTTTTAATGCGGTCGGTAAAGGTGCGTTTTGAACGACTTAAGGCAAGACTAAATGCCGCTTGGGCGGTAGTTTGAGCATCAATTATTTGTACGTTATTAATGCCTTCTCCAACAACTTTTAGCTTGCACTGTTTGTCTTTGCCGCCGCGTAAACCATTGATATCTTGGAAACTAATAACAACGAATTTTATTTTGTCGTCAACGCGGGCAAAAGCATTTTGAACGCGATTGGCGATTTGTGCTCTAAAACCTTTGGTCAACTCAATATTGTTCGCATGGATAAAACACTTCATAGTCACCTCCGTTAAAGAATTAACCTAATCCTGCCTAAATTTTTTGATAGATAAAAATAGATAAAATTTAATGATTGTATTTATTTTTATCTAATAGTTAGTGGTCGCTACGCTACGGAGCTTTGTGGAGTGACTTTGCTACTCAAGCATTTGAATAGTGGTGAAGTGTGACTTTGCAATTTGATTAGCCAATAAAAGGCAAAAACCAACTGGTATACGTACTGGTGTAAATATCCCTTGGCAGAGGTTGTGTAAAATACTTGTTAATTTTCTCTGCTTTCAATGGTTTTTGTGTAGACTAGTGGCGACGGATTGCAGAGGAGTGCAAAAATGAACAAACAATTCACGAGCTTAGTCTCCGTGAGCGTGTTAGCAGCAGGCTTAATTGCAGGCTGTTCGGGTTTAGATAACAGTGAAAAAGTGATGAAGCAAACAGTTCAGGCTGATAGTAATTTCGATAACAAAGCCTACCCAATTACCCGCAAAGGTGAGGTAGTTGATACCTACTTTGGCAAAGACGTTGCCGACCCATACCGCTGGCTAGAAGACGATCGCAGTGAAGAAACAGGTGCTTGGGTAAAAACGCAAAACCAAGTCACCTTTAGTTATTTAGACCGAATTCCGTACCGCGAACAGCTAAAAGAGCGTTTGGCTGATTTATGGAACTATGAAAAAGTGGGTGCGCCTTTCAAAGAAGGAAAATACACCTACTTCTATAAAAATGATGGCCTGCAAAACCAATACGTGGTTTACCGTATGGTTGAAGGTGGCGAGCCGGAAGTGTTTTTAGACCCTAACAGCTTTAGCGAAGATGGCACCACGTCATTAGCGCAATTAAGCTTTTCTAAAGATGGCTCAATTGCCGCTTACTCCATTTCCGAGGGCGGTAGTGACTGGCGAAAAATCATCATTATTGATGCTGAAACGAAAAAAGTGCTAGAAGCGCCACTCGTCGATGTGAAGTTCTCTGGCATTTCATGGTTTGGCAACAAAGGCTTTTATTATTCTAGTTACGACAAGCCAGAAGGCAGCGAGCTTTCAGCCAAAACTGACCAGCACAAACTTTACTACCACGAGCTAGGTACTCCACAAGCCAATGACCCTGTTATTTTCGGTGCAACGGAAGACGAAAAGCGCCGTTATGTGGCTGGCTATGTCACCGAAGACGACAACTACTTATTGATTAGCGGCGCAACCTCTACGTCAGGTAACGATCTTTACCTAAAAGACTTAACCCGCCCTAATAGCCCGCTAGTTACTATCTTAGATAACTTTGATTCAGACACGTATGTGATTGAAAACCAAGGTAGCAAGCTTTACTTAGTCACCAACCTAAATGCGCCTAACAAAAAGGTAGTAACGGTTGATGCAAGTAAGCCATCACCAGACCAATGGCAAGACCTAATTGCTGAAACTGATGACGTGTTAACGGTTTCAACAGGGGCTGGCTACTTCTTTGCTGAGTATATGCTTGACGCCATTTCAAAAGTGTATCAATACGACTATCAAGGCAATAAAGTACGTGAAATTGCCTTGCCAGGGCCAGGTAGTGCTAGTGAAATTGATGGTAAAAAAGATGACAAAGTGCTTTATTTCTCCTTCACCAACTACAAAACACCTGGCACGATTTATAAGCTAACGCCAGACACTGGCAAGGTTGATGTTTACCGTGAATCAGGCGCTAAGTTTGACAGCAATGATTACGTGTCTAAGCAAGTGTTTTACACCTCAAAAGACGGCACGAAAGTGCCAATGATGATCACCCATAAAAAAGGGCTTGAGCTAAACGGTAAGAACCCAACCATCCTTTATGGTTACGGTGGTTTTAACGTGAGCTTAACACCTTACTTTAGCGTGACGCGTGCAGTTTGGATGGAGCAAGGTGGCATTTATGCCGTTGCGAATTTACGAGGTGGCGGTGAATACGGCAAAGCGTGGCATAAAGCCGGTACACAATTGGAAAAGCAAAATGTATTTGACGACTTTATTGCCGCTGGTGAATACCTTATTGACCAAAACTACACATCAAGCGACTACTTAGCTGTTAACGGTGGCTCAAACGGTGGCTTACTCGTCGGTGCGGTGATGACCCAGCGCCCTGACTTAATGAAAGTCGCACTACCAGCGGTTGGCGTACTTGATATGTTGCGCTACCACACCTTTACTGCTGGCGCAGGTTGGGCATACGACTACGGCACAGCCGAGCAAAGCGAAGCAATGTTTGAGTACTTAAAAGGCTACTCGCCAGTGCATAATGTGAAAGCGGGCGTAAACTACCCTGCGACACTAGTAACCACAGGCGATCATGACGACCGCGTTGTACCTGCTCACTCATTTAAGTTTGCTGCTGAACTGCAAGCTAAGCAGGCCGGCAGTGCTCCAACCATGATCCGCATTGAAACTAATGCTGGTCACGGCGCAGGCACACCCGTTTCAAAAACCATTGAACAATACGCTGATATTTACGCGTTTACTTTGTTTAATATGGGCTTTAGCGAACTGCCAAAATAGTTTTGCTGAGCAATGAAGCTAATTGCTAAATGATAAAACCCGCAAAATTGTGGGTTTTTCACTTAAAAATAAAAGAATGTTGTCCACTTCCCCATTAATAACACAGTTCTAAGTTACCTATAGGGTCATTATTCTCTTAGAGGGGGTAACAAGGCTAGGTTTTGCAAAAAACTCTATGCTAGATGAAGTGAGTCTCAGGTTAAATTGAAGAACAATAAAAACACATTTATGACTATCAAAGAGGCTAAAGTTCCTTTCTTGAATGCGTCTTTTTCTAACTGTTTATCAACCCATTTCAAAAATTTTGTGTGAGTTAAATTACTCTCTATAATCTTGTTTTCTAATTGCTCTGTTAAATTTGAAGCGGCATTAACTATATTAAAAAATACAGCGCTATTGTTGGAAGGATTAGACTTACTATCTAAGGTTAGAGCCTGCTTTAGTTTGCCTACAACAGAGTCATCCAAGACAACTTTGTAATGTTTTAGTGCTTTCTTTTTTAAAGTTAATTTTTGATATTGATACATTACCTGCATTTCATAAGAAATTCTTTCATTCTTGTCATTATCACTGAGTTGGGTAAGCCAGTAACTTGAAGCAAGCTTTAGAGTCTCATCAACTATAGAATTTACGTCTTTTGCTAATCCGTTTAATTCTGTTCTCTTGGCAAAAGAGTGTGAATTCTTCTGAATAAACCTCCATCCAACAACAACCATTATTGGAACAAAAATTGATAGAATTAACTTTATTATTTCATCATGAGAAAGAAGAAAATTAATCAACTAGATTAACCTTCTAATTTAGCTTCGTTTATATATGCAAATATCTCTTTTTTGTAAAAGTCTTGATCACTTTTTATATCTAGCACGCCTAACTCACCAGTGAGTTCCTCTTTGGTAAAATACCCTTTTCTTACTAAACCACCAAATGCTTCCTCTAGGAAAGACGAGCCTATGCCAATTTTGATGCTATCAAAATCTACGATTAACTTTGTTTTATCTTGTCGTGCTTGCTTGAGCTTATCGATCAATATTTCTCTAAAAGCCGTTCCATTATGCTTACTGTCGTCAGAGTATCGACCAAATGGGGTATCTGAAAAGTTACTTAAATCATAAACAGTCATCAATCTTCTCCACAGAATAGTCCAAAACCCATTGAATAAGTGTTCCTTCTAGTGTAAATGGAAGCTCCTTGGTTGTCACGCCTTCGGAATCGCTCTTGAAGTAGCCATTTCCACTCATAACAATTAAGTGAGAGTTAGGGAAAGTACAAGTTGCTTTAATAATATCATTGGAGCCTTTTCCTCTCTCAGGGTTCATCGTTCTAGTTATCCCCACTTTCATTGCTTCTTCGATTATTTGAGAAGAAGATAGTTCCGGGTATTGAGCTTGAAGCGTGTGTGGGATTCCTACACCGTCATCATAAATTATAAAAACTAGTTGATTGTTACCGGAGTCTAGCCAACAACATTGCCACCAGCGGCTATCCCCTAATTGGTCAAACTGATTTGCTAAGCTTTTCTTGTCATATGCATGGTAATCAATGTTTAGGATTGCTTCTTGTATTCCCCTTGTCAGTATACGTATAGAAGGAACGCTAAAATTAACGCCGTTTTGCACTAAGTTAATTAGTGTTGCGCTGATTACTTTTCCATAGTGTTCTGAGTCATGATTACTTCCACTAATATAGCCGTTGTTAGTGTGAATTAACTTTCTTACTTTACTAGCTCCACCGGGCTTTATCCCATTCCAAAAACCACTTTCAACAAGCGTTTTTTTTACTTCTTTGCTTTCAGGCAGGGTAATCTCTAAATCACTAGGTTGGTTAAGACAGAGCTGACATTTGGTAACTCTAGCAAAGATTAATAACGATGCGGCAGCAGTAATCTTTTTTAAATTCCTAAAACTTATATGAATACGGGTACCATATTCAAAAATAACAGTTTCTATGTACTTTACAAATCTGTATGTTTGATAGCTTTCATTAGGGTTGTAAATACAGAGAGTCTCTGGAGACTCAATGGTTATGCACTCATTGTCTTGGTCATATGCTGCTTTAAATACTCTTGGCAGCTTCACATAAACCTGCTTAGTTTTAGGAGGTGTAAATGTCTTTTTCATTCGCAAATATTTTTAAATACACTACAAAATCGATAGAGACAAGGAAGGTTACTTAGAATTTAAAAGTATCCATTTGCTCTCGCTAAGTGGATACAAGAATTTAATATTAGCTGTAAACGGTTTTGCTACTAATATTAAATTCAAAGAGCTATGTCTTTTTATAGAATTGGTGGAGCAGGGGGGAGTTGAACCCCCGTCCAAAAAACCTACATCCTCGGTCCTACATGCTTAGTCGTTCTATTATTTAACCAGTCAGTCGCCGAACGACAGGCTACTTTCTGGTGAGTCTGATACTGTTTCGCGGTTCACCCTCAGACAAGGTTCCCTCGCTAACCTAGTATAGTATGACCATCGCTCCGCTAGTCTACAGGTAAAACTTGACGGGGATGGCTAGCATTAAGCTGCTAGTGCGAACGTTTCGTCGTTTGCAACTATAGTTTTGCGGCTTTTTACCAGGCCAACCGCCCCTGGGCATGCACCTTGGGTTTCGCGAATCTTGTCGAATCCTGAATCTGCCCCAAAGTTTGTGGTAAGTGAATCACTTACAATAAGCGCATTGTACAGCGCTTCGTGTTGTGAAACAACGTGGTATTTTTTAACCAGTTATTGTTGTTTTTATCACTACCAATATCTTAACAAGGCTATGTGCTTGAGTTAGCCATTAAGGTTTTTGTTTTTCATTAAACGGCCTTTGTCGATCTGCCATTCGCGATCTTTGATATCAGCGCGTTTATCGTGGCTTTTCTTACCTTTACCTAAGTAAAACTCAAGTTTTACCCAGCACTGTTTCCAGTACATAGCGGTAGCAACAAGTGAGTAGCCATCACGCTCAACGGCACCAATTAAGCGGTCAAGCTCACGGCGGTTTAACAATAACTTACGGCTACGAACTGGGTCGCATACCACGTGGCTAGAGGCCGCATTAAGCGGCAAAATTTCGCTACCGACTAGGTAGGCTTCGCCGTCTTTGAGCATGACATAACAATCAGAAATATTGACCTTGCCACTGCGAATGCTCTTAATTTCCCAGCCTTGCAGGCTCATACCGGCTTCGAACTTGTCGGTTAGTGCATAGTTGTGACGTGCTTTTTTATTGAGGGCAATAGTATTGCTATTTGATTGTTTTGATTTTTTCTTGGCCATAATCGTTCCACAGTTAACCGCGCACATTATACGGACTAATCCGCAGTTTTGAATCGCCAGAGGAAAAATTATTGAATTTAGTGTGCTAGTAGTGAGCTTTTAATTTCGATTTGCTATGATCTGCGCCCTTAACGGGGGAAATTAATGCCATCAATTCATCGTAGTGCCTTGGTTATGCACAGTGTTAGTGATATGTATAACCTGATCAATGACGTACTTGCTTACCCACAATTTTTACCAGATTGCAGCGACAGTAAAATCATCTCACAAGATGATTGCTCAATGACGGCTGCGCTTAAAATTTCAAAGGGTGGGGTAACTAAGTGGTTTACCACAGAAAATACCTTAGTGGAAAACGAGCAAGTGGTATTGAACTTGGTAGATGGACCATTTAAACAGTTAACGGGTAGCTGGGATTTAACCGTATTGTCGGAAGAGGCTTGTAAGGTCACACTGAGCCTAGAATATGAGTTTTCGAGCAAAGTATTAGAGTTGGCATTCGGTAAAATCTTCAACAACATTGCCAATAACATGGTTCAGGCATTTACTCAGCAAGCGAAAAAGGTATACGGCTAATGGCAGAGCAGATTCATATTGAAGTGGTCTATGGCTTGGCGACTCGTCAAGAGCTTATTGCTTTACCTGTTGCCAAAGGTACAACCATAGAGCAAGCGATTATTGAGTCGGGCATTATGGATATGTTTGACGATATCGACCTGACCAAAAACAAAGTCGGCATTTGGAGCCGCGCCGCTAAATTAAGTGACGAGCTGGAAGATTTGGATCGTATTGAAATTTATCGCCCGCTGATTGCCGACCCGAAAGAAGTGCGTAAACGCCGCGCGGAAAAAGCCAAAGAAGAAGGCCGAGCAGATAAAGTTACTGGTGGCCGAGTTAACAATCTTAGAGCTAAACCATAGTTTTTTGTGGTTTAGCGTTTCACTCCGACTCCTGCCAATTTAATAAGCATCAATTTAGCACCTATCAAGTTAACACCTACTGATCAAACACTTACCGATTAAACGCTTAATTATCTAAGCCAAGTGGTGCACTTGGATGTGAATTCAGGAACACTCTTAATCTTGGTTAGTTGCTACCTTATCCATAAAAGGCTGCATCAAGACTTAACGTTATAACGTGCCATCGCATTAGTTGCTACTGAGGCTTCAACCAGAGCGACGACAATTTTGACACAATATTTTCTTAGTTTGGCTTCCAATTTCGTCAGCTAGTTAAGATCTTGTGAAAATTTATTCCTATAATTGAGGTCTGGTTTTGGGAATAACAACACAACCCATTTGGGCGTTTAAATAATAAGGAATTCAATATGCCTTCAATTCTTGGTGTGCCACCTTCACCTTATGTTCGTAAAGTGATTTTGGCGCATGAACACAAAAATATGCCATATGAAGTAAAAATGATGATGCCAGGCTCTGACGATGAGGCGTTTAGAGCCGCTAGCCCGCTTGGCAAAGTGCCAGTCTACGTGACTGATGATGGTTTTAGCTTTGCTGACTCGTCTGTGATGATTGCTTACCTTGAAAAGACGAATAGCACTAACTCATTGTACCCAGATGATGCTAATGACTATGCACAAGCATTGTGGTTCGAGGAGTATGCAGATACCAAGTTAACCGAAGTTACTGCTGCCCTTTATTTTCAGCGTGTTGTTGGCCCGGCATTTTTCAATCACACAACTGATGTAGAGCGTTGTCAGGAAGTGATCAATGAGTTGATTCCGCCGCAGCTTGCTTATTTAGAATCGCAGCTTACAGGTGACTTTTTTGTCGGTGATAAACTAAGTATTGCAGATGTTTGTATTGGTGGTGCGTTAGTGAATTTGCTTCATGCTGATTATGAGCTTGACGCTGCTAGCTACCCGAAACTTATTGCATTCCAGCAGCGTTTCTTCAGTATACCTATGGTGAAGCAGTGCATTGAAAGCGAACAACAAATGTTTGCAGGCGCAAAATCATAGAAGCTTCACTTTGCAAATAAGTTAGCTAGCTAGAAAGTTTTACTAAATACGACAACATTAAAAAAGCAGCCATTAGGCTGCTTTTTAGTTTTTCGCTTATCGCTAATTGAGCAAAGTTGCTAGTTACTCATGATTAGCAAGGCGTGAGTTGCTTTTTTAGCTATCTTTTTCTAGCTATCATACGGTGTGTTGAAGTTTTCTGAAAGTTCAAAATCACCTTCAGCAGACACTAGCTTGTTATCAACAAACTTAACGATAAAGTCTTTACGCGCATCAAAGTCTGAGTTTCTGCCAGACTTGAATTGATAAACATAGTGCCAAGTGTCTTGCTCGAATGAGTCAATCACCACTGGGCTACCTAAAATAAACTTTACTTGTTCTTTGGTCATGCCCACTTGTAAACGGTCAATATCTTTTTGTTCAAGGTAGTTACCTTGAGGGATATCAATACGATATACCCAACTTGAGCATGCGCTGGTGGTCAGCGCAAGCGCTAAAATTATGCTTCTTGCTAACATGAAAAACTAAAATCCTACTACATGTGACAGAGGATAATACCCAAGCGAACTGAGAGTTACAAAACAATTCACAATAAATTTACTTCGTTGTTATCCTGCCAATAATTCTTGAGCATTCGCTAAGCTGCTCTCGGTAATGGTGTTGCCTGCTAATAAGCGGGCAATTTCTTTGACGCGCGCGCCCTCACTAAGTTCCGTAACGCTGGTTTCGGTATGCTCACCATCGGTTAATTTCGCCACAAATAACTGTTGGTGGCCCTTACACGCCACTTGTGGCAAGTGAGTGACACAAATTACTTGCGTATTTTTCGCCAGTTGTTGCAGTTTAGCACCGACCATTGCCGCTGTTGGGCCACTAATACCAACATCCACTTCATCGAAAATAAGGGTTGGTGAAACCACTTTATCGGCAAGGATAACCTGCATGGCAAGGCTAATACGAGAAAGCTCACCACCTGAGGCGACCTTGTGCATGGCCTCTAAGCTTTGCCCAGGATTAATACTGACAACGAACAATACTTCGTCTTGCCCTTGAGCGCTTGGCTTATCTGATGAAAGCGGCGTAATCGCGACATCAAACTGACCGTGCGGCATATTTAACGTTTGAATACTGGTAGTCACGTCGCTGCTAAGTATTTTTGCTGCTGCCATGCGTGAATCGGTGAGTACTTGCGCGGCCTCAAAATAACGCTGCTTGGTTTGCTCTATTTCATCAGCTAGCCCTGCTAAGCGAGTTTCGTCACCCGTTAAGCCGTTTAGCTCTAACGCTAGTTGTTGGTGGTAATCAGGCAATTGCTCTGGTGCGACTTGATGTTTTTTCGCCAATTGAATTGCTTGTGAGTAACGCTCTTCAATCATGCTAAAGGCTTGAGGGTCTAGCTCTAGGCGATCGTGGTAGTGACGCAAATCGTTATTGGCTTCGTCAAGTTGCACTACCGCATCATTGATGATGGCGGCGATATTGGCGAGTTCGCTATCGTAATGGGCGAGTGTCGATAGGGTGTCGTGACATTTTTGCAGTGCATCTAGCGCATTAAACTGTTCGTTTTGCGAAAGAATATGCAGTGACTCCATGGTATCAGACAAAATCTGCTGACTATGGCTAAAGCGTTTGAAGTCAGCTTCAAGTGTTTGAAACTCATCAGCTTGCAATGAAAACTCATCCAACTCGTGTACTTGGTACTGCAATAACTGTTTTTTGGCTTCGCGCTGTTGCTGGCTAAGCTCTAGTGCTTCTAATTCTGCTACTTGCTTTCGGTAGCTCTGATAATAGTGCTTAACGTTGTCGATAAGGTCATCATGCCCAGCGAATGCATCTAGCATTTTGCGCTGCTCAATGGGTTTAATGATAAGCTGATGATCGTGCTGACCGTGAATATTGATCAGTAACTGGCCAAGCTCTTTTAATTGTGCCAGAGGTACTTGGCTGCCATTGATGAATGCACGAGAACGACCTTCGGCAGAAATCACACGGCGAAGAATACATTCTTGTGCTTCAACAGTGCCCCCTGTTGAATCACTATCGGATTGACTTTGCTGTAGCTCCTGACTTATTAACCATTGCTGCGCGAGCGTGTTATTGGTGACATCAAACGTGGCTGCTAAATCCGCTTTTTTTGCCCCAGGCCTTACCGTGTTTGTGGTTGCGCGCTCACCTAAACAAAGGCCAAGTGCATCTATTGCGATAGATTTACCTGCACCGGTTTCACCAGTAATAGTGGTCATGCCTTGTTGCCAGTCGATATCCAGAGCTTTGACAATGGCAAAATTTTGAATGGTCAGTTGTAACAGCATAGTCATGTATAAATAAACAGTGTTTAGCTGTCAATTTATACAGTAATTATCAGTAGTGCAAGTAGAAAGTGAATCTTGCTTTAAAGGTTTTGAGCTAACCGTTTGTAACTAGTAGAGTTTATTACCCCAGCTTAGTTTGTTTCTAAGCACGTTGAAGTAACTGTGATCCAGTGGGTGAATAAGGCGTAGGGTATGGGGGCTCTTCTTGATGACCACTTGATCACCCGGCATGACCGCTAAAATAACATGACCATCACAGCTAACTTGTAAATTCTCGTGGTTATCGTTAGCAAGAATCAATTTAATTTCGCTGTCACCATCCACCACAATTGGGCGGCTGGTTAAAGTATGTGGGAACATAGGCACCAGCGACAGGGCATTCAGATTAGGCGTTAAAATTGGCCCGCCTGCCGACATTGAATAAGCAGTTGAGCCTGTTGGTGTAGAAACAATTAAACCATCTGAGCGCTGGCTAAACATAAAGCTGTCGTCAATGTAGACTTCAAACTCAATCATATTGGCGACTTTACCCGCATGCAGCACGGCTTCGTTGACGGCACTATTGGAGCTTTTCAGTTTACCGTGGCGATACACTTCTGCTTCAATAATAAAGCGTTGCTCCGATCGCGACTCACCGCGTAATATTGCCTCTAACGGCGGAATAACGTCTTGCGGTGATAAGTCGGTCAAGAATCCTAAATTGCCACGGTTAACGCCAATAACACCTATGCTGTAGCCAGACAACACTCGTGCTGCGCCGAGCATATAACCGTCACCACCAACGACAATCGCCAGATCAGCTTGTTCGCCAATGTCTGTTAATGATTGAATATCCGGTTCGCAGTCAGCGTCAATAGCGCATGCTACCGAGCGCTCAACTAATACTTGGTAGTTATTTTCAATTAAATACTGGTGCAGTGTTGAGATGGTCGCGCTAGCGCCTTCATGATTTGGTTTACCAATAAGGCCAACGGTTTTATACAACTGGCTCATGACGTTATATGCCTGAATTCTTCTTGTTATCGGCAGTGTCGCTCTTAAATTTTCACTTGTAAAGTCAGGGATTTAATAAATCTTGAAAAATGGAGCTTGAAACCAAAATTCTAAACCCCATAATTAGCAACAATTATGTTTTACCGGAGAGATTTTCATGACCACTGAGTCGAACGAAAACCCTATCAATGAAAATAAGACAGCCGAAGATATTGCTGCTGAAGAGATAATTGCCCAAGCTGAAGAGCAAGTAGAAGAGCAGCACGAACACGCGCATGAAATTTTAAGCGAAGAGCAAGAAAAAATTAACGAGCTAGAACTAGCATTAGCTGCTGCTCAAGCAACGGTTGCTGATCAAAAAGACTCAGTAATTCGCGCCAAAGCAGAGGTTGATAACGTTCGTCGCCGCAGCGCACAAGACGTTGAAAAAGCTCGTAAGTTCGCGTTAGAAAAATTTGCCGGTGATTTACTACCTGTGGTTGATAACCTAGAGCGTGCTATCGAATCATTCGACAAAGAAGACGAAAGCCAAAAAGCGATGCTTGAAGGTGTTGAACTAACACTACAAAGCTTCTTATCTACGTTAGAAAAATTTGACGTAAAAGCGGTTAACCCACAAGACCAACCATTTAACCCTGAACTTCACCAAGCCATGTTAATGCAAGAAGTACCGGGTGTTGCGCCAAATACCGTTATTGCTGTAATGCAAAAAGGTTACGAGCTAAATGGTCGTTTAATTCGCCCTGCAATGGTAATGGTATCTAAAGCCGCGCCAGTTGATACCCAAGCCTAATTACTAGGTACAAACCATATCTTGTTAAAACCAGCCAAATGGCTGGTTTTTTTATACCTTGTTATTTACATCTATCTTTCTTACTTATTTGCTGAACTTTACTACTTGGTTTTTCAGCGCACATCTAAGCCAGTTAATGTGAAATCGCTGCTTAGTAAGAATTCCTTACAAAAAGTGATCTTTTTTTATTTTTTTACTTGAAATGCTTTTTCGCGACCCCACTAAGTAAATCATCTAAGCAAAAATGAATTTTTAAAGAATTTCGGAGATCCTCACGATGGGCAAAATTATCGGTATTGACCTAGGGACAACTAACTCATGTGTAGCTGTTCTTGATGGTGACAGCGTACGAGTTATTGAGAACGCAGAAGGCGATCGTACAACCCCTTCAATCATTGCATACACTGCAGAAGGTGAAACACTAGTTGGTCAACCAGCTAAGCGTCAAGCAGTTACTAACCCAGAAAACACCTTATTCGCAATCAAGCGTTTAATCGGTCGTCGTTTTGAAGATAAAGAAGTACAACGTGACATCGACATCATGCCATTTGGTATCAAGAAAGCTGACAATGGCGATGCGTGGGTAGAAGCGAAAGGCGAAAAAGTTGCGCCACCACAAGTTTCTGCTGAAGTACTTAAGAAAATGAAGAAAACTGCAGAAGACTACTTAGGTGAAACAGTCACTGAAGCTGTTATCACGGTACCTGCATACTTCAACGATTCACAGCGCCAAGCAACTAAAGATGCTGGTCGTATCGCGGGCCTTGATGTTAAGCGTATTATCAACGAGCCAACAGCTGCTGCTCTTGCTTACGGTATGGACAAGCAACAAGGCGATAAAGTTGTTGCAGTATATGACCTTGGTGGTGGTACATTCGATATTTCAATCATTGAAATTGACGAAGTAGAAGGCGAGCACACGTTTGAAGTATTAGCGACAAACGGTGACACGCACTTAGGTGGTGAAGATTTCGATAACCGCTTAATCAACTACTTAGTAGACGAATTCAAGAAAGACCAAGGCCTCGACCTGAAAAACGATGCACTTGCGATGCAACGTGTTAAAGAAGCCGCAGAAAAAGCAAAATGTGAGCTTTCTTCAGCACAGCAGACTGACGTAAACCTTCCTTACGTTACTGCTGATGCGACTGGTCCTAAGCACATGAACATCAAAGTAACTCGCGCTAAGCTTGAGTCACTTGTTGAAGACATGGTTAAAGCGACATTAGAGCCGTTAAAAACAGCTTTAGCTGATGCTGACCTTTCAACTTCTGACGTAACAGATGTTATTCTTGTTGGTGGTCAAACACGTATGCCACTTGTTCAGCAAGTAGTAACGGACTTCTTCGGAAAAGAGCCACGCAAAGACGTTAACCCTGATGAAGCAGTAGCTTCAGGTGCAGCGGTTCAAGCGGGTGTTCTTGCTGGTGACGTAACAGACGTTCTTCTACTAGACGTTACTCCACTTTCTCTAGGTATTGAGACTATGGGTGGCGTGATGACTAAGGTTATCGAGAAAAACACGACGATTCCTACTAAGCAATCGCAAACGTTCTCAACAGCGGAAGACAACCAAGCGGCAGTAACTGTTCACGTACTTCAAGGTGAGCGCAAGCAAGCTTCTGTGAACAAATCACTTGGTCAATTCAACCTAGAAGGTATTGACCCAGCGCCACGTGGTATGCCACAAATCGAAGTAACCTTCGATATTGATGCTGACGGTATCTTGCACGTGTCTGCGAAAGACAAGAATACAGGTAAAGAGCAGAAGATTACGATCAAAGCGTCTTCTGGTTTATCGGATGATGAAGTAGAGCAAATGGTACGTGACGCAGAAGCGAATGCTGATGCCGATGCTAAGTTCGAAGAGCTAGTAACTGCACGTAACCAAGCTGACGGTATGATCCACGCAACCAAAACTCAAGTAACTGAAGCGGGTGATGACTTACCAGCAGAAGACAAAGAGAAAATCGAAGCAGCAATCAAAGAACTTGAAGAAGTCATCAAAGGCGACGACAAAGAAGCGATTGAAGCTAAGCAACAAGCATTAATGGAAGCGTCAGCTAAGTTAATGGAAATTGCGCAAGCTAAAGCACAAGCTCAAGGCGGTGCAGCTCCTGAAGGCGCAGCGCCAGAAGCTGAAGCAGCAGCTCCTCAAGACGACGTTGTAGACGCTGAGTTTGAAGAGGTTAAAGACGACAAATAGTCGGGCTTGAATCTTGTCGCCAGAAAGCCTTATTTCTTCGTTGGTCATGCTCACATACATTCGTATGCTCCGCGTGACCGCCTTGAACTAAAACTTTCTGGCATAAAGCTTCTTAGCCCTTAATTCTCAAGTGAGTTTTAAGGGTAAATAAAGCGAACTGAAATAATAAAGCGTCGGTATTCGACGCTTTGTTTTGTTTAAACCACTAACGATTATCAAAAAAACATAAAGTTAATTTGTTTGATGGTTAGGTCTGTTGATTAAACTTGGTGTTTAACTAACAAAGCCAGTAAACCAATTAATTTTCGAAAATTTGAAGTAACAGTAAAGAATTAAAGCTATGTCAAAACGTGATTATTATGAGTTATTAGGCGTATCAAAAGACGCGTCAGAACGTGACATTAAAAAGGCTTACAAACGCCTTGCGATGAAGTACCACCCAGACCGTACGCAAGGTGACAAAGAAAAAGAAGAAACCTTTAAGCAAATTAAAGAAGCTTACGAAGTATTAAACGACGACCAAAAACGCGCAGCCTACGACCAATACGGTCACGCAGCCTTTGAACAAGGTGGCATGGGCGGCGGTGGCGGCTTCGGCGGCGGTGCTGACTTTGGTGATATCTTCGGTGATGTTTTTGGCGATATCTTCGGTGGCGGCGGTCGTCGCGGCGGTGGCGGTTCACGTGCTCGTCGTGGTAGCGACTTACGTTACAACCTAGAAATGACGCTAGAAGAAGCGGTTAAAGGTAAATCTGTCGAAATTAAAGTACCAACTTACGCAAGTTGTGAGCCTTGTGGCGGCAGCGGTGCGAAAAAAGGTACATCAGCTAAAACTTGTGGTACTTGTGGCGGTCATGGCCAAGTACAAATGCGCCAAGGTTTATTCGCGGTTCAGCAAACGTGTCCAACCTGTGGCGGTAAAGGTAGCGTAATTAGCGACCCGTGTAATGCTTGTCATGGTCAAGGCCGTGTTCAGAAAACCAAAACCCTTAACGCGAAAATCCCTGCAGGCGTTGATACGGGCGATCGCATTCGCTTATCTGGTGAAGGTGAAGCAGGTGAGCACGGTGCACCAGCCGGTGACTTATATGTTCAGGTAAACGTTAAAGATCACCCAATCTTTGTACGTGACGAAAACCACTTGTACTGTGAAGTGCCAATTAGCTTTGCGACAGCAGCACTTGGCGGTGAAATTGAAGTACCGACCCTTGAAGGTAAAGTCAAACTTAAGGTACCGAAAGAAACCCAAACAGGCAAAATGTTCCGCTTACGTAGCAAAGGCGTTAAGTCAGTACGCAGTTCAGGTCCAGGCGATTTAATGTGTAAAGTTGTAGTTGAAACGCCGGTGAACTTAACGGGTGACCAAGTAGATTTACTGCGCCAGTTAGATAGCAAAATGGAAGCGAGCAGCAAGAAGCACAGCCCGAAAGAAACCGGTTTCTTTGACGGCGTGCGTAAGTTCTTCGATGATCTTAAGTCGTAATTGCTAGCCTCAATAATTACTTTCTAAAAATCCCGCTTCGGCGGGATTTTTGATCTTGAAATAAAAAGCAGGCAATATGATTTGAGGGGATTAGGTAAGTATCATAATCAATAGAAGGGACGCTGCTGATGAACATCAAATTTATTCTTGCTGGCCTACTTGGTATTGCGACGGGGTATGGGCTATCAACATTGCCAATAACAGATGAGCTTATTGATAATGGCAAAGCCAAGACAATACCCTCAATCAACGCTTATGCTGAACAGTCTGACAATGATGTGATTGTTGAACATATACCATCTGACACAACACAATTATCTTCTGCAGACATCAACGCACAATTAAGAGATGTGCTCGCTGATAAAGACAAGCAAATAGCTCGACTACAACAAGAGTTAGCCGCTTTAACCGATAAAGTACATTCCCAAGCATCACACGATTCAGCTATTTATCATCAGTCTGAAGGCCTGGTTGAGGGTAATGGTGAGCAGCTACATGTGCAAGATATCTCGTTTGAACAATTATTGGAGTCAGCTGAGGCGCCTTATGTCAGTATGCTTAGCAATTTAGAGCCAGAAGCAAAAAACTTGTATTCAACCCTTCACAGCGGCGTGGCAGATAACAGCCAAGTAGAGCGCGATTTTGAACTAGAAATGAAAATTCAAGATTTTGTGACATTGCACGCGCTTGCTAACGAAGTAGAGCTTGCCAGTGTGATCTGTAAAAACGGTGTTTGTGAAGCCAAAGGAAAGGAGTTAGCAAGCTACAGCTGGCAAAGGGTAATGAATAGTATGCTACAAACGCCCTGGAGTCGGTTTTTAAGTTCATATTCGACCGCTGATCAAATCGCAGACCAAGGTGAATTTTTCTACACTTTAATGAAGTATTAAGAAATGAAGTATTAAGAAATGAAGTATTAAGAATAGTTCCAGATTGAGGCGCGATGCTTGAGTAATCTAAGTCAGGCTGCACCATTCCTAAAATCGGGTATAGCGAGCAAACTCAGTAAAGCTAGCTATGCTTGGCTGATTACAATGTTTACGTGCTCAGCACTAAAAATAGTGTGATTAAAGTAAGCTAAGCTAAATTTGGCGAGTTATTTAGTGAAAACCTTAGGCTAGATCATCGGGTTACAATTCGTCACTATACAAGCTTTGCAGCTATACATTAGAATTGGCGAAATTTTAGTAACACTGCTTGCTAAGTGGTCTTAAAACACTGGCTTATTTTCCGGAAAGTAACATGCGCAAACTTCTATTTTCGTTATTCGCCTTATTACAAAGTTCAATGCTTCTTGCTGAAGAGCAACCATTACCACCACCAGACCCTGCTTTTGAAGGTGTTCACGGTATTGTACTAATGAATAAAAATGCCAATATTTTTGCTTCACATATGCCAACGTATGAAAAGCCTGGCAATTATCAAATTCTTTATAAGCTGCAAGTAAAAGACGTAAATCTAGTACAGTTGGTTAAGCACAATGAATTAGTAACCGTAAAGCCTGAGTCATTCAATTTACAGCGTTTGATACGCGGCGAAAAAATTAGTGTTAAAGGTGATGTTTATATCGGGCATTACGAGCGCGATGGCATGCTAGTTTACGAAGGTATGACATTAGATTTTGACCAGCATCTGTTTGTACGTGAGCTAACCGAGTTACAAGCATCAAGCAATATTCAAGAATACAGCGCTGTTGAATACAGAAGCAAAACAGGGCGTTTATACGTTCATCACATTCAACAAGCACCAAGCTACGACCATATTGTTTATGTTGACCTTGAGTCAAGCTGCCCAACCAAATTTGCAACGTCTGGTGCCGTTGCCAAAGAAAAAGAAGTATTATTTAAACTACTTAACTGCGGTACGATGAAGCCGCTTTACTACGAAACAGAGGACTTTGCGGGTAAATAAGCTGGTTTTGGGTGTTTTAAGTATTATTAAGTGGTCAAAGTGCGACGCAATTAAAGTGATAACTTAAGGTTAGAACTTTGCGTCGCACGAAGAATGTTGCCTAAATTTAACACAATATATTTATCTATTTTTCCCGCCTACTTTTAGTCTAATCAATTGTTAGTTTTGCTAACTTCTTTATTCTTTCCAACAATCTTCGACTTTAATTTTCTTCCGAAAAGTTTGGCAACACGCCGCTGCGGCTATGTTCAAAAATTAACGACGTTTCGACGGTTTGCACTTCATCTCGCGACGTAATCGCGTCAAACACAAATTTACGTAAGTGCTCACTGTCTTTAACCGACATATGAATATAGTAATCGTACATACCACCCATGTGGTAAAGGCTGACAATTTCAGGCAGCAGCAAAAGGTCATCGCGCAGCTGGTTCACTATTTCTTCAGAATAAGGTTGTAACTTAATGGCGGCGATTGCCTCAATGTTGCCACCAATAGTTTTAAAGTTGATATCCACATAAGCTTTTTTGATTACACCTGATTGTCTTAACCGTTTAACACGCTCTAAACACGTTGAAGGGGCAATATTGATTTTCGCCGCGAGCTCTTTGTTCGTGATATCCGCGTCGTTAAACAAAATTGTTAATATTTTTAAGTCGATAGCATCTAATTTTTTCAAAATATTGTCTAAGCTCTGTGTTGTGTTCTTGTCTTTCGAGAGTTTTTGCTCAATTATATACGTCAGACGTTGCAATCTCGTCTTATAAGAACAAATATCTAAATAATGGAATAATTCCGAATATAGCTCACTAATTTCGAAGTTGATACAAATAAATTAAAATATTATTTGGCTTATTGACTTTTTGGTGACATATTATGTCTTGAAATGTATTAGGGAAGTAAACTATGACAGTAAAAGCGATACAAGACTTTTTAAAACTTGAGGCGGCCAGCGGTATTATTTTAATGATTGCCGCTGTTATTGCCATTATTCTCGCCAACTCACCACTAAATGAATATTACGATATGTTCTTGAGCATCCCCGTAGTGGTTGCGATCGGCAGCTTTGAAATTGCTAAGCCTTTACTACTTTGGATCAATGACGGCTTAATGGCAATGTTCTTTTTCTTGATTGGTCTTGAGCTAAAGCGTGAATTTCTTGAAGGTGAACTATCAAAGCCAGGCCAAATAGCCTTACCTGCTGTAGGTGCAATTGGTGGTATGGCGGTGCCTGCACTCATCTACGCAGGATTAAACTATCAAGACCCGCAAGCGTTAAATGGTTGGGCAATTCCAACCGCAACCGATATTGCTTTTGCGTTGGGTATTTTGGCCATGGTAGGTAGTAAAGTACCACTACAACTAAAAATATTCTTAACCTCGCTAGCGATATTTGATGACCTAGGCGCGATTATTGTGATTGCACTGTTTTACACAGATCAGTTATCGATTACGTCATTAGTGGTATCTGCTATCGTTTTAGTTGTGCTGTTTATTTTGAACAAACGTGGTGTAAGAGACACCGCACCTTATATTTTCTTCGGTATTGTGTTGTGGGTTGCTGTATTAAAATCTGGCGTTCATGCGACATTGGCTGGTGTAACCTTGGCATTATTTATTCCAATGAAAGGACGTGAGGGCGAGCCTTCACCACTGAAATCGCTTGAGCATAACTTACACGCCATGGTGGCCTTTATTATCCTGCCTATCTTTGCCTTTGCTAACGCAGGTGTGAATTTAGATGGCGTTGGAATGAGCGACGTATTGTCACCAGTTCCGCTTGGTATCATTCTTGGTTTGTTTGTTGGTAAGCAGCTTGGTGTTTTCGGATTCTGTTTTGTCGCGATTAAAGCTGGCTTAGTTAAGTTGCCAGAAAACACTAACTGGACCTTGCTATACGGAGCGTCACTGCTTTGTGGTGTTGGTTTCACTATGAGTTTATTTATTGGCTCACTTGCCTTTGAACAAACTGGTGCAAATATGATTTACCAAGATCGTTTAGGAATTATCATTGGTTCAATTATCTCAGGTACATTGGGTTACTTAATCATTAAACGTGGGGTTGGTCGATTAACTAAGTCCGTTAACTAGTTGACTTAACGAAGTCATAAACCTCAAATAAAAAACGGCGATATCACTATCGCCGTTTTTTATACTAAAAACAAACGATCTCGTTTAGCAAATCAACTTACTAGAAAATACACATCACATATACATTTATAGCCAATTCTTATCACTTGTAACTTTTTGTTGATATTTGTTTCAGGATTAACATATATTTAACACGTCAGTTGATTTGTTACTGATTGGTTTGGTAGCAATCCATCCAAATATTTATTCAAAATTCTAAAAATAATATTCACTCTATGTGACCAGGGAGAAGTACATGTATTCTAATAAACTAACTAAAGCCATTCGCTTGGCGCTAGTTGTTGGTGCAACCGCAGGAGTCTCTATACCAGTATTTGCTGAAGAAGCTAATATTGAAGAGGAGTCTGTAGAACGAATTGAAGTAACAGGTTCGCGAATTCTGCGTGAAGGTGCTGTTGCTCCAACACCTGTTACTGTTATTTCAGGTGCAGACCTAGTTAATACCGGTGCACTAAACATTGGTGACGCACTTAATGATTTACCTGCGCTAGCAAGCACTTTCTCACTTTCAAACTCTAACCGTTTTATCGGTACTTCAGGTTTGAACTTATTAGATTTACGTAACTTAGGTACAAACCGAACACTTGTATTAGTTAATGGTAAACGTCATGTGTCGAGTGTTGCTAGTGAAGCAGCTGTAGATACTAACACTATTCCAAGTGCTTGGATTGAGCGTGTAGAAATCATTACTGGCGGTGCATCAGCTGTATACGGTGCTGATGCTGTTACAGGTGTGGTTAATTTTGTATTAAAAGATAACGTTGAAGGCTTAGACGTTTCATTTAATCGCGGCGAATCACAACACTCTGACTATTCAACAGATAAGTTTACCCTATCGTATGGTACTAATTTTGATGATGACCGCGGTAACGTAGCATTTTCATTTGAGTATGCTTCACAAGACTCACTAAATGCATTAGATCACCCATGGACGAGAACGTCGACTCGTGAGCTTGCTAACCCTGACCAACCAGCAGGTGATGTAGATAACCCAGCGTTTCCTGATGAAATCTTCTATGAAAATGCTGGTTTCTGGGCAATTAGTGACCGTGGTGTAATCGGTGCGTTTGGTCTAATTGATAACCCATACACATTTGACGACAACGGTAACTTAGTTTTAGTTAATACAGGTACGATCACTGATGGTTTAACTTGTGCTGGTGATAATTGTGATTTCTTTAACTTAGGCAAGTACAGTGAAGTTCAACCGCAGTTTGAACGCAGTAACTTCAACTTAAAATCTAACTATGACATCACTGATGACTTACGTGTATATGCAGAAGCTAAGTACGTTCGCGTTGAAGGTGAAAGCTTAGGTCAACCAGCGTTTAGCTTTGGTGGGGGTGGTTCAATCCCAACGTTCTTAGACTCTTCTTATGCTTTCTTTAATGATGAAACTAAAGAAAAAATCGATGCTGGTGCAGGTTTTGTTGTACTTAACCGCTTGCATGACGATATTGGTCGTCGCGTAGAAGACAATACCCGTGAAACAACTCGATTAGTTGTAGGTACAGACGGTATTTTTGGTGATGATTGGTCATTTGATGTTTCACTTAACTACGGTAAAACGGAAATCGAACGTGTTAATGGTGCTAACTTAATTATTGCCAACTACAACAATGCTATTGCGGCTATAGATGATGGAAACGGTAATATTGTTTGTGCTGACGAAGAAGCTCGTGCAAATGGTTGTTTACCATTCGACGTAACACGTTACAACACAGCATCTGACGAGTTAAAAAACTACTTAACAACAACATCAGTAGGTACCTCTGAAATCGAGCAAACGGTATTTACTGCAAACATTAGTAATGGTTCAATTTATGAATTACCTGCAGGTGATGTTGGTTTTGCAGCAGGTGTTGAATACCGAAAAGAAGAAAGTGAATCGGTAGAAGATGATAATGCAGAAGGTACATTCTTTAACGCGCTTGGTGAAGATAAAGGTGATTTTGACGTAACTGAAGCGTACTTCGAATTGTCAGTACCTGTGCTTACAGATACCTTCCTTGCTGAAGATGTAATCTTCGAAACAGCTGTTCGTTTTGCCGATTACAGTACAATTGGTGATACAACTAGTTGGAAGTTAGGTTTGGATTGGACAATTGTAGATGGTTTACGTGTTCGTGCGACAAAATCGGAAGCATTACGTGCGCCTAACATTGGTGAAATCTTTGGTGCTGAAAGCCAAACTTTCTACAACGTGGATGATCCTTGTAAAGCGTCAGAACTTGCGCAATCAGACAACAACGCAACTCGCCGTGCTAACTGTGCTGCTTTGGGTGTTGCTACTGATTTTGACAGTGATTACGACTCTGCTACATTGCCGGGTGCTGTATCAGGTAATGAGGACGTTAAAGAAGAAACGTCAACTTCAACAACCGTTGGTATCGTATATCAACCAGAGTTTGTTGAAGGCCTTTCATTTACTGTTGATTACTGGAATATTGAGCTAGAAGATGCAATTTCGACTATTGATGCACAAGAGATTCTTGATCGCTGTGTAGATAGTGAATCTGGTATCGACAACCAATTCTGTAACTTAATCACGCGTAATCCTGCGAACAGTGAAATCACGCGTATTCAAAACTCAGTATTAAACGTTGCGGGTCGTGACGTTGAAGGTATTGATTTTGAAATTGGTTACGATTTCGACTTGTTTGGCGGTGAAATGTCAACAACCTTACTTGGTACCCGCTTACTTAAATTCCGTGAGTTCCCTTTCCAAGACAACACTGAGCAATTCATCGATAACGAAGGGACTGCTGGTTTCGCAGATTTAGAAGGTTCGTTACGCCTGCGTTATACGCATGGCGATTGGACTGTAACCTCTAGTACTCGTTATATGGATGAAGTGTTCCTGTACACACCACAAGACTTCGAGCGTAACCCTAATCCAAGTGATTTGTTAACATTTACAACATACGTGAAAACAGACATGACTGTAGGTTACGAGTTTGAAAACGGCATAGGTGTTTCGTTTGGTATTGAAAACCTATTTGATAGAGAGTTACCGCGTGGTACACGTGGTACAGGTCGCTCATCTGCGACTTACGACAATATCGGTCGTTTCTACCACATGACGTTCTCGTACAAAATGTAATATCTGTCACTAAAAATATTACTTCCTGAAGTAAAGCCAAGGGTTAACCCCCTTGGCTTTTTTCGTTAAAATAGCCGGAAATTTCACTCTCCAGCATATTGCTGGCGCTGTATTTTTTTAGACCTGAAGTTTAATGCACCAGATTGACGACATCATTTCGATTTTCAACAACACTTTTTTTGATTCATTTAATACCAAGTTGGTTAAAGGTAAAGACGAGCCAATTTATTTGCCGGCTGATGACACTGTAGATCATCATCGAATTATTTTTGCCCATGGCTTTTATGCCAGTGCGTTGCATGAAATTGCGCATTGGTGCATTGCTGGCCCAGACCGCCGATTGTTGGAAGATTTTGGCTATTGGTATGAACCCGATGGCCGAACTGAAATGCAACAAAAAGAATTTGAAAAAGTTGAGGTTAAGCCGCAAGCGGTGGAGTGGGCGTTATGTGCTGCTGCGGGTAAAAACTTTAGAGTGTCAGCGGATAACCTCAACGGCGCTGAGCCTGACTATCAAGGGTTTAAAAACTCAGTGTTTGAGCAAGTTAAGACTTACCTCGTTGATGGCTTTCCTGTTCGTGCCCAGCAATTGATGGCAGCCTTATGTGAGTTCTACCAAACCAATATACCTAGCAGTGAACATGATTTTGTTAGGGTATCACCATAAGCAGGAAGTTATGAAACAAGCATTCAAGCTAGGTTTTATTGTTAATCCTATCGCGGGGATAGGCGGCAGCGTTGCATTAAAGGGTAGTGATGGCGAAGGTATTGCACAGCAAGCACTGCAACTTGGTGCGACAGCTAAAGCCAATCAAAGGGCGGCAACTGCACTTTCGGTACTAAAACCATACCAAGAGCAAATTCAAATCTTTACCGCTAGTGGTGATATGGGCGAGAACTGCGCTCGGGAGTTGGGTTTTAGTATTACCAATGTTTACCAAGCGCCACTGCAATCATCAGCTAGCGATACCGAAAATACGGTTGCAGCACTAGTTGCTGAAGGTGTTGATCTTATCTTATTTGCCGGCGGCGATGGTACAGCGCGCAATATTTGCCACCAAATTGAAACGTTGCAAGCTAATCGCAATATACCTGTGTTGGGTATTCCTGCCGGTTGTAAAATTCATTCCGGTGTTTATACGGTAACGCCCAAAGCTGCTGGCCGTGTTGTAGAGATGATGGTAACGAATCAGCTGGTTACGTTAACGGATGCCGACGTGATGGATATTGATGAAAGCTTGTTTCGCGACGGTGTTGTCAAAGCCAAACGTTATGGTGAAATGCAAATTCCGATGGAGCTGCGATACGTACAGGCCGTTAAAGCGGGTGGCAAAGAAGCAGACGAGCTTGTTTTACAAGATATTGCGGCACATGTGATTGATGAACTCGAAGACAGCCCCGCTGTTATTGGTTCAGGCTCAACAACCGCAGCCATTATGGATGAAATGGGAATCGACAATACATTGCTGGGTGTCGATCTAGTTCAAAGTGAAACGGTGGTAGCTAGTGATGTAACTGAGCCAGGATTGTGGGCGTTTGTTCAGCAACATCAATCAACGAGTGACGAGCCAATTAAGTTGGTGATTACTGTGATAGGTGGTCAAGGGCATATTTTTGGCCGAGGAAATCAGCAGCTTAGCCCTCGCATAATTAAGGCCGTGGGGAAAGACAATATTATTATTGTGGCGACCAAAAGGAAACTCGCTAGCTTAAATGCAAGGCCGCTAATTGCTGACACCGGTGATGATGAGCTCGATCAGGCCTTAGCGGGTTATTTGCCGATTGTTACTGGCTATCGTGATCAAGTGTTATACCCTATTGCTAGCCCGCTTTGATCGGCAGAGTGCCTATTTCTATGAGCCTTATTCTCAATCTTTATCATTAGTAATTTTAGTTTTATTCGGAGCAAATTGTGACGTTCGCTAACCTTTCAGAGTTATATCTTCATTTTGACCAACTGGCAGAGCATGATGCCGATGCCGATACACTTTTTGCCTCTAGCTATATTCGAGGCTTTGTTTCTTTGGTGGCGAGCGAAACAGGTGATGAGTCACAACCCCTTAGCAGTCAGTTAGCAGCCAGTGTGACAGCGCAGCTAAGCAAAGCGAAAGCTGAGCTTTCGCCGCAAGACCAAGTGATCGTTAGCAACTATTGGCAGTCTCTATTGACGAGTTTTTCGCTTTAAAACCATCATTTTAAACGCTTAGCTCGCAGCGTACTTACCTTTGATAATATCTTTAATAACAAAGCGATTAGCGGCTAAATTAAAACGCATTTTACTAGGCAAAGGGTAGGGCTGGTTGCATAAATCAGCCACTATCATATCGCTCACTAACGGTGCTGAACACAACCCGCGAGCACCAAGTCCTGATATTACATAAAGGTTTGCGTAATAAGGAGCTGGCGAATTGATTTTCCAGTGCTTATCTTGTGCCAATTTTCCATACAAAGCAGGGTACTCGTCTGTTTTCGGCATTGGACCAGCAATCGGTAAATGATCTGGCGTCATCGCTCTTAAACGAGCCTTTTGGCCAACGATACTGCTTTGAGTAATCGTTTCAAGCTCTGGCATGCTTTGGCTTACCATCTTGATATTGTAGGTATTATCGGCGCTGCGAACCTCAATATCTCTGTCGTTTTTGTCAAATGTGGCACCAATGCAGAATTTTTCGTTATTAGCCGGTGTCATATAGCCTTTATGGCAGATCACTGTGTTTAATTGATGATCGGGGCTCGCAATAGCGACTTCAGAAACTTGGCCACGCACAGGGTATTGCGGCAGTTCGCTGATCGGTGCGAGTTGATCGCTATCAGCGCCACCACAAATCACTAACGTCGATGCGACAAGCTCTCCCTTATTGGTTTGTAGTTGCCAGCGCTGGTCGTCAAGTTGGGTTAACTGCTCGACCTTGGTATTGGTACGAATTTTCACTTGGCCAATCTTACTTGCAGCGTCAAACAATGCGCTAACGAGCTCTGCTGGCGCAATCCAGCCAGCCTGAGGAATAAACATGCCGCCGTTGGTGAGGGTTACACCGGCAATTTGTGAGGCTTGCTGTGCGTCTAAACTGTGAATAATATCGTGCGGCCATACAGGCGCACTCGCAAATTTTTCTTGGCGCTTTTGTAAAGCCTCTTTGTATGAAAGCTCAAGTAAGCCGCACCAAGCGTGAGCAAAGTCGTACCCTTGGGCAACTAGCTCATCATAAAAGGCACGAGCCCTAGCTAATGCGTGTACATAGAATTCACTGATTTCGTCGCGCTGTAGATGAATGAGTGGATACAAGGCGCCTATTGCATTGCTTGAAGCACCTTGTGCAATCGCTTCGTCTTTGCAAATCACACTAACTTTTACCCCTTTCTGGGCAAGCTGATAAGTTAAACAAGCTGCGGCAATGCCACCACCGATAATCGTCACGTGTTGCGCTTTGGGCTGGTTGGGTCTGAGTAAGTACCCTTTGCCAGAATTTGGAGATTGTTGAAACTTCGCCACTAAGGTTTGGTTTTTTTTACCTGCGGTCTTTTTCTTGGCTACGCGAAAACCAACGTGGGTAAGACGGCGACGAACAAACCCCGCAACGGTAAAGGTTGCTAACGTTGCATCTTCTGCCGACAGGCGAGCGATTTGCTCGAATAATGCTTCACTCCACATCGCTGAGTTTTGTGAAGGCGAAAAGCCATCGAGGTACCAAGCGTTTATTTTGGCGTGTTTGGCTAGCTTCAACTTGGCAAAACCTTGCGTTGCATCGTCAAATAAAATCGTTAATTTGAGTTTGTTGTTAAATAGCGAAATATCACATCGTTGTTGTGGGCGAGCAGGGTATTGCGCTAGCACTTTTGCTATTAGTGGTTGTAAATCAGTCCACATGGCTAAGCTTTGCTTGATACTTTCACCAGATAAGGGGTATTTCTCAACACTAGTAAAGTGCACATCTGTAACTTTATCGTCACCAAGCTTAGCGATTAACTGCTGCATTTTTGCGGCGGTTAGGAAGAAGTTCAAGCCAGTGCCAAAGCCTGTCTCGCCAATAATTAGTGGGGTGTTTGTCTCTAGTAGTCGCTCACTAATTTGGTTGCCACGCAGGAAAACTTGCTCGCTTTGTTGGCAGCCAGATTCAGTATCAAAATAAATATCGTCAAACTGTAATGAATATGGGGCACCATTGTCTTGGTAGGCTATATTATGAAAGTCTTCAGGTGAGTCTTTAGACGCGTTGTGATTATTGCTAGTTTGGGTCACAGGAACTAATGAGAATGAATCGATCTTATTAATATTTTAACGCGTAACAACAGTCAAAGTCATTGTCAAAAATAGCGACAATGCGCCAGTGATGAATTATGCTGGAATGCGCTGGGTGAATCGGCGAGCAGGTGCGTTATTCATGGTTGAAAATAATTCAGCGTACATTTGTACACTGGATAGACCAGCCTGAGTAAAAAAACTCGCTATGATATGCCCGTTTTTACAAATTATTATGGTTTAGATAAATGAAACGTGTCGTGATCACAGGATTGGGTGTTGTATCAAGTATAGGTAATGACGCCAAGGAAGTTTTAACATCATTAAAAACAGGGCGCTCTGGTATTACTCGCTCAGAAAGCTTCGCCGAAGTTGGCTTGCGCAGCCAAGTTTGGGGCAAACCAGAAATTACCTTAAAAGACCACATCGATCGCAAAGCGATGCGTTTTATGGGCGATGCCTCTGCTTACGCATACATTGCAATGAATCAAGCCATTGAAGACGCAAAATTAACACCAGAACAAGTTTCGAATATTCGCACTGGTATTGTTGCTGGCTCTGGTGGCGCATCATCGGCAAACGTGGTTTCGTCAGCAGATACTTTACGTGAAAAAGGCGTAAAACGTGTTGGTCCTTATGCCGTGCCTAAAACCATGTCGAGCACGATTTCTGCGTGTTTAGCAACACCGTTCAAAATTCTTGGTGTGAACTATTCAATTAGTTCCGCTTGCGCAACATCAGCGCACTGTATTGGTCATGCAATGGAGCTTATTCAGTTAGGTAAGCAAGACATCGTATTTGCAGGCGGTGGTGAAGAAGTGGACTGGTCACTCGCCATGATGTTTGACGGTATGGGCGCTTTATCTACCAAGTACAACGAAACACCAGAGCAAGCTTCTCGTACCTATGATGCAGATCGCGATGGCTTTGTTATTTCAGGTGGCGGCGGTATGGTCGTAGTTGAAGAACTTGAACACGCGCTTGCACGTGGTGCCCATATTTATGCTGAAATAGTAGGCTATGGCGCAACTTCAGATGGTTACGACATGGTGGCCCCAAGTGGTGAAGGTGCTGTGCGCTGTATGGAAATGGCTATGCAAGATGTTGAAGGTGACATTGATTACTTAAACACCCATGGCACTTCAACGCCAGTTGGTGATGTGAAAGAGCTAGGTGCGATTCAACAAGTATTTGGTGAAAAGTCGCCGATGATCAGTGCGACCAAAGCCATGACTGGCCACGCACTTGGCGCTGCTGGTGTACACGAAGCTATTTACTCAATCTTGATGATGGAAAACAACTTTGTTGCGCCATCAATCAATGTCAACAACTTAGATGAAGAAGCACAGGGCTTGAACATCGTTACTGAAGCGCAAGATGCAGAGCTGAACTTAGTGATGTCAAACAGCTTTGGTTTTGGTGGTACAAACTCAACACTTGTGATGAAAAAATATCAATCATAAGTGGATTAGCTTTTCACCTGTAAAGGTAGCATCGGTTTAGTCGGTTAATTTTATAGTTTATAAGATTGATACTAAACCGTAACGTAAGCCCCGTTAGCCCAATTTTTATGGGTTACGGGGCTTCTTAACAATAACGCCCACTCAAAATGAAGCGCAGTTCATTGCTCTGTTTATATATTGCAAACTACACAGTCCCTTGTTTGTATTGTCACTGTTTCTAGAGAAATACCGAAAATCACTCGATTGTCGATATCCGAATCAAAATTGATTTAGTATCATGAGGTTAGTCTTTTTTTGATGATGGATGGACAGTGCAGGAACAACAAACTCATTGGCAGAAATGCAAACTATATTTCACTCGGCTGGCCATTAAGCTCGCGATGCGTTTTAAGTGGCTTAAAGCGGCTCGTTATAGCCAAGATGAGTTAAATGAGTTGCTCGCTGCCAACTTTCCACAAACCATCCCATTACCTATCGCCAATAGTCAGGGAGAGCTGACAATACTTAATGCTGAGCTGACGATGCCCCTAGCGCAAGATAAACTGCATATTCAACTGCTTTGTGCCATGAATATTAGTGTCGCGCAGCGCGACATTTATCGTGCCCATTTGGTTGCCACAGGCAGTGTGCTGCCTTATTTCGACACCGAAGAGCGGGTAATACGAATTCGAGACATGCAGCTGGCTGAAATTCGCTTAGTGAACGATGATTATGCTTTTATTGGCTCAACAACAGACTTAGTGACCTTGTTTATGCCAAAGCCGTTCAAGTACTTGTTGCTAAGTACTGTGAAATTAACCTTTTCGCTGCTTAAAGGCGTTGTGCCTAACGACCTATTGAATTACTTAACTCTTTACTCGTCGGGCAGTAAGCAACGAGTGCTCGACTATCATAAACCAGAAATAGAAAACACCTTGGTCGATAAAGTAGAGCAAGAAGACTGGTTTTACGAGCTTGATGAAAGTGACTTTGAAGAGCAGATATTTGCTGAATACGGTCAACATATTGCAGTTGAAGATGGGCACTTAGTGTTTAAGTTTTATCTAGACTAATACCAATTTCATTATTACTTAATCTTTGTGACAGGTTAAAACGCTCATTAGCTAGGTTGTTATTTTTGAAATTAGAGCAACTAACTAGTTACCAAAAAATAGTGCTTGCCTAAATAGATACTGTTACCTAGGTTTCGTATGTAGTTACTTAGGTGTAGCTACTTGGTTTTGCAGGGAGCATAAAGCCTGTGTTTATAAACCTTTTTCCCACCCCATAATTGATCAATTCATTAATTCTATTGGCACAAAAAAGGGTTAACTTAAGTTAACCCTTTCAAATAGAGGAAGTGGTAAATTGAATGCCTGTTTGGATTCAACGCCAGTGATGCAAAATAACGCACATAAGGGGCATTATGTGCGAGTAGCATATCCGTTAGGCAACATTCACTTTGTTGTCCTGAAATTCGTCTTCAATCACGCATTGCGAGCCAAATCTAGCTAACTCGCCAAGATCATCAGTGGTTAACTCAGGGTTGTTAACACTGTCTGATAAGAGTTCAAATGCCTCCTGAAAATAGCTAGCAAGTGGCTCGAGAGATTTAATTTTTCTGTCAGAGCATACTAAACCTATTTCTGCTTTATCGCGGTAAGTAAGTAGCGTGATGTTAACGCCACCACCCGGCGTTAACACCGAGATTGGGTAAAAGTTATTAACGCGACTGCCACCAAAGTAAAGATCTTGTCTTGGGCCTGGTACATTGGAAATCAGAATATTACCAATAGGGCGATGCAAATCTGACAACTTTAACGCTTCAAAAACTAACGCAAACCCTTGAATCACGATAGTGTAAGCGGTGAGCGCTGCCGGGTTGATACGGCGTGCTACTTTTTTCACTATGCTGTGATTTTCAATAATTTGACGTAAGCGGCGATATGGGTCTTTTTGGCCATAAGCTAGCTGTACTGGCAAAATGGCAATTTTATTACCACCAGCGGCTTCTCCTGGGCGGCGCAAGTTGATTGGCATTTGCGTGATCAATGGCCGACCAAATTGTTGACCATGATCTTTTAAGAATTTATGGACCCCAATATCAAAGCAACAGAGGAAAACTTCATTCACAGATGCCCTCAGTTGAATAGCCAACTTCTTAACCTCAGTAAAGTCCAAGTGGGTAGTGGCTACCACTCTACCAGCAGTAACTTGGCCTGTTAGCATGGTTTTAGTGCCCGCAAACGGGATTGGCATGTAAACAGGGTTTATTCGCAAGATCTTCAGCAGCAAGAAGAAGGTAATAATGCCTAAGTTTACAACTGTCACTAAACTGAGCCAAAGTGCTTTGATCGCTACCGCAAATGGGTTTTGTGCCACTCTTGGCTTAGATTCTCGTGGTTTTGCCCAAAACGGAATAAACTCTTCGTCGGCACTTTTGGGATATGCCGCTTGTAACCAAGTGATCAACGATGCGCCGTCGCCATACATATGATGAATTTTGAAGTAAATGGCAAACTCTTGACTATCAGGTGCTTCAATAATATGCAGTTGCCACAACGGTTTATCGCGATCAAGCATAGGCTCGTGTAGCTTGGCCGTGAAATTATGCAGCGCGACTTTGTCTTTGATATCCTCAACTTGATGAAACTTAACGTGGTATTCCATGTTAAGGCTGCTTACCGCTTTAAACCTAAGCGCGATATGACCAAATGCAATAACCCGTTGATTATAAGGCGCAACCCCTTGATCGTGCTGCCTTAACTTATTGGCAAGCTGCTGACAATAGTCGTCAGCCGCGCCTTCTGGCTTAGTTAATATTTGTAAACACGCGACGTGTTTAGGGTTATCAGTTGTCTCGGTGAGCCAAAACGAGCGATCTAGTAAGGATAATCTTTTTGCCATAATAACTTCCTCTTAGTTATGGGTTTACTACATGCTTTTTGTTTGCCAATTACTATTTATTTGTCGATTAGTTCTTTACTAATCATAGTTGCCATCTTCATTATTGGTGCACCTGGCGCCAAAAGAATGAAAATAGCAGGTCAAGAAGTGGCGAGCTTCTCTAACAAATTTTCGCCTTGCTGGTCATCACTGGAGTTTGCTGCCTGCCGACTAACCGCGGCAATGGCATCTGCGCGCTCTTGTTCATTAAGTGTTAAGTAAGGCGCAATCGCTTGATAAATCCAACCAAGACTTTGCAAACTGGCGTCTTCCATCGCCACGTCTTTACTGGTTAAGTGAAAATAATTTTGCGATTGGGTGAAAATAAGTGTGATTAATTGCGTTAACGATCGTCGCTGCTCAGGTGTGGCTTGGAGAATTTGCTGCTCTTGAAAATGATCGAGAATGACGGCCACAGCCTGTTCTTTGCTTTTAAGTAGTTTATTAAAATTACGCGAAATAGCTGGGTATTTCAGAATTAAATCGGTTGGATTGCGGTAAATAAATCGATAAATGTTACCGCTTTCTAATAACTGGTATAGGTAATAAAAGAAGCTTTCAATGGTGAGTTTGTCGCTACTGGGAGAAACCAATATTTTACTGGTTTTAGCTAGATAAATATCAAACAGGGCGCTGACAATTACTTCCTTACCACGGAAGTGGTAGTACAAATTGCCAGGGCTAATATCCAACTCAAGAGCGATGTCGACACAGGTGACATTCGCCTCTCCTTGCTGGTTAAATAACTCTAGGCTAGTCAGCAGAATTTTTTCTGCTGTTTTCATTGTTCTTTATCCATTATCAGAACCCCTATTTCATGTTTACCTTGGTCAACGTCCTTTATTGAGCATAGGCTTACATTGCTATGTTGGCATAAAAATATACATCAGCTGTATTACGCCAGCTAAGCCACCTAGCACAGAGCCAGTGACTATTAATTTCCACTCGTCTTGCTTGTATGCTGGTCGCAGCACATTTTCAAACTCTGCTGGAGACAACGACTGCATTTTTTCGCGTAAATCATCGCCAATATTGAGTGCCGAATCGGCGTAGTCGTGCATATAAAGCAAGAATTTTTCTGAGCTATCAAAAATGCGTTTTACCGCGAGCGCTTTCATTTTGAAATAATTGTCGGCACCTAAGCCAAGACCAATATAAGGTTGACCAATAGCAACATAGCGTTCTATGGCGTCATTGACATGCAGTTCAACAAGTTCCCAAAGTTGCTCGGCGCCAGAGCCATAAAGCACGGTACTAATGATGTTTTCCGAATTCATCAGTTTGCGCTCGATCAGATGTGAGTACACTTTGGCAACTTCATCTTGGCGCTTTAAAAACATACCTTGCAGATTCCAAGGACCAATTTTTATGGGATCTTTCGGTTCAAAAATGATTTGTAGGGCGATCCAGTTAGTTAGGTAGCCGACCAGTAGTCCACCAAGCGGTAAAATCCACCAATCCTGGAAGAAGTACCAACACACCATGGTCGGAATGCCTAGCAGAAAGCCAAAATACAAGCCTGAGCGGATAATAAAAGGGAATTCTTTGTTGCCAGCGGTCAAAAATATTTCGTTGATAAGGGCAGGGTGGGCGATTAGGTAATCAACGACTAATTCTTTGATATCGAGGATTTCGGTTGCATTGTGTTGAAAATCTCTGACTAGCTTTTCAACCACGTTGGGTATGTCTGCTTCAACGCGTGCGTAGACTAAATTTTTGCCTTGCGCGGGTAGTGATGCCCAGACCTTAGGCGCGGACTCTTGCATCACATCATTGATGATTTTTCTCAGCACTTGCTTGAGGCGTCGCTCTATTGCTTGGCTGATTTTATCTGGCTCTAGACGAGAAACTAGGTCTTCAACACTCAATAACTTACCAAGTAGTAAGTCTACCGATATTTCCGCCATTTCTTTGCGTTTTTGGGGGATGAGGCCTTGCCAGCCAAGATAAGGTGCTTTGATGCCGACAAATTGAATGGGGTAAAACATCATTTTGACGGCGAGATAATTTGTAAGCCAACCAACAATCGCACTGACAATAGGGATTAATAAAAGTAATTGGTGCTCAATGATCCATTCCATGCTTAAGTGCTGTACATCCTGACTCTGCGACTGCAAACATATTTAAAATACAAAGTAATACATAACCACTTCAACCGTGAAGTGTCAACGAAAAATATATTATATCCACTATTAGTATTGCAATTAAGGTAGGTTAATTTTATTCAACCATGATTTAAATCAATAAAAAACAACAGATTAAAAATAACTTTTCATAAAACAGTCGTTACATGCGAGTTTGATTAAGAGATTAAGTTAATTTAATGTTAATGGCTGATTTTTAAGCTTATTTATGTCTTATTAATGGTATAAATAAGATTTATTTGTTTCAGTTACACACACGAAAGCCCTGATTACGCAGTAAAAATAACCAATATTAGGTGGTTATTTCTAGAAAATTCGCGTTTACTTCGGGGTAACTAACAAGCGGATGAGCGATATCGAATGAGTATTATGGCTAATAGAAAGTTAAACGAAGTTGAAGTTGCCATTGGAAACGCTAAAACCTACCAAGAATATAAAGAGGCCAGCCTAGAGCATGATAGGCTATCTGGGGCTGATGAGTGGCGCGCAGAAGAAACGTGTAAGCTTTACGATTACAGCTTGATTCGCAAACGTGTTAATCGTATTCGTGATGCGAAAGCAAAAAAAGACTCAGCGGGATTAATGTTTATTTTGCATGAAGGTATTCATGGAAATTTAGGCAACATTGCCAACCCTGAGCTTAATCGCTTTGCGCGCATTGGCACTAAAGTCTTGATTGAAGAGTTTTTGGATGAAGTGTGCTCTGCGATGGAGTTTATTTTTAATGCCAAAGATGAAGAAGTCGACTTCTACGATAAACTGGCATTTTTTGAAGAAACCGCCCATGCCTACGGCCAAAGCTGCTTAATGTTAAGTGGTGGCGCTAGCTTAGGCTTCTTTCATGTCGGCGTTATTCGCACGCTAACTGAACACAATTTAATGCCCAATGTAATATCGGGTGCTAGTGCGGGTTCCATTATGGCGTCACTTATCGCCACACGTACCGATGAAGAACTACTCGATATTTTGACCTCAGAATCCATTTACGAGCGCTTTCATCAATGGGGGGTATGGCAGGGCTTTTTAAAAGATTCGCTGTTTGACAGTACGAATTTAGAAAATGCGTTAATTGAATTATTCGATTTAACCACGTTCGAAGAAGCTTATTTGAAAACCGGGCGTCATGTAAGCGTGACGGTTTCGCCTGCTGACTTGCATCAATATTCACGCTTGTTAAATGCTCGCACGTCTCCCAATGCGATTATCACGCAGGCGGTGCGTGCTTCTTGTGCCGTACCGTTTTTATTCTCACCAGTGCAATTAAAAGCAAAAAATCGCGCGGGTGAAATAGTGCCTTATATCCCTAATCGCAAGTTTGCCGATGGCTCCGTAATGGCAGATATGCCCTTTAATCGCTTAGCTCGTTTGTACGGTGTGAACCACAGTATTGTAAGCCAAATTAACCCACTAGCAGTGCCATTCTTACCGCGCACTAAGCAACATAGTACGGGTATTTTTGCGGTGACTAAGCGCCATGTTGCGAATATGGTTAAAACCAATAGTATTTATGCCTGTGACGTGGTTGAAAACATGGTTTCAGGTCGTACCGCTAAAATGGCAATCCACAAGGTGAGATCGGTTGTAGAGCAGCAGTACGTTGGTGATATTAATATCTTACCAGGTCGTAAAATTGCCAACTTAAAACACTTGTTGATGAACCCAACCGTGGAAAGCATAGATGCACTTACTCATATGGCAGAACGCGCGACATGGCGGCAATTGTCATTAATTGAGCGCAGCACACGGATCAGCAAAACATTTAGAGGCTACCTAAACCAATTAAGAGAGCAGGAAAAGCTGCGCTTGCATTGGAGTCATCAAGGCGGTGAAAGGCCAAGCATGCCGCCACAGGCTTAATGTAGCTGCGTCTTAACTTGAACTGTCAGATTTGATTAATCGGGCTCAATTAAATCTGACAGTCACATTTTCTGTCTGCAGCTGATGGTGGGAACGAGGCGTTACGTTGTAAGTATGAGTTGGCTAAAATTGCCGAGAAAAAGTGAGTTCCAGCCAACTGTCACACGTTTAACTTTAACTCATATGCGTTGCTTGCTGAATGTTACTCCGCTTTATGGAAATGTTGTTCTGCATAATCCGTTGTAATTTTGATGCCTTTTTCCATTTTTACAATGATCGCTTTATTAGCAAGTACAGTAAAGTCTTCTAACTTAACCTCAACACTCCCTTCAGCAACAGAAGCCAATTCATTTTCCCATATTGACTCAGTTGAAACGGTTAAAGGAACGCTTTTAGGAACAAAGATCTCAACATTATTGCGATATATTTGAATACTTTCATTTAGCGGAGCTTCCATTTCTTTTGCAGAGATAGAAATATCTGAGGCAATTGACGCAGATGTTAAGAACAAGCCACTTCCTAACGTTACAATAAGTGATAAGAGCGCTGTACCTTTCGCTTTGAAGTAGCTTTTGGTTTTTTCTGATTCTGAGTGAAATAGTTCACTTAGCTTTATCTCTAAACATGACGCCAACGCTTTTATTGTTTCAGGAGATCCAGTCCCATTATTTTCAACTCTTTGAATCGTTCTTAAACTCAAGGCACTTGCATCAGCCAAATGTTGCTGGCTTCAAGCTCTAGCTTTTCTCTCTTTTACAACTTTTTCAGAGTTAATCTTCATTTCCATTTTTTATTTCTCTCAAGAAAAGATTTGAGCTTTATCTTGTTAAGAAATTCCTATTTTGTATACGACACTGTTACGTCACCTTTACGTCAGGCGACTGCAATTGGGCATTAATGCCAAACCTTCTATAAAGATAGAGCAGTATATTATGTAGACGTTTCAGTAATGTCCATCTGCTGATAACTATGGGATAAAACCTCAGAACTACCTTTATCGGGAAATTATTGAGGCTAAATAGTGGTATTTAGCAATATGGTTGAAACTTTAGGTTAAAGTCTATTTTACTGACTAGCAGTCACCTTTGGAAAAGGCTAAAACTTAAGTGGGATCTGGACTTCTACAAATAAAAAAGAGGGGGATATTGGGCAATATTGCACTTGCTGATTAGCACAATATTTCAGTAAATTAATGCTGATTTACCCAAAACTGCACCCCATTGGCATTGAATGGTGACACTGTGAATGACCATAAATTTGCCATAATCGCTTGATTTTTGATCTAGTTACACAACTTACGGTAATACATAGCTGCAGAACAAGTTTCGTTAGCATTTACTAAGCTTTCAAATAGTAATGTGTTTACTATTCGGTAACCGGTTTAGCTTTTGCAGTTGAAGCTCGCGTTGTTCTTTTGATTGTTGTCGCTTTTTTCGCAGTAGCTGGCTTTCTCGCGGTTGTTTTACGCGGAGTTGCTTTTGCAGCAGGTTCTGCATCAGATTTTGTCGCAGCTTCTTTTTTTGCTGTCGCAGGCGTTGCTTTTGCAGTTGCTGCTTTAGCTGTTGTTTTCGATGTAGCGGTGACTTCTGCTAAACGAGCGTCGACCAGTTTAGTGATCGCTTCAGTCAAGGCATCAACTTTTGCTTCTAACTTAGCAAGTTTTGCATCAGCATCAGAATCAATACCTAGCTTGCTTTTTAAGCTCGCAAATTTCTCGTCAAGCTGGCTGTTGCTCTTAACTTTCTCTTTTAGATCCGATTCGATTTTTTCGCCGCTTTCAATCAAGTCGTTTACAAACTTGTTGGTGTCGTCCAAGGTTACTGCCACTTTGTTGGAAATATACTCCCAGCCTTTGGCGTAACCGCCAACGGTAGCGTAAAGCGCTTGACGACTCGCTTTTTCTAAATCCTTTATTTTGCTCATACTAGACTCCTAAAATGACAAGAACCGACAGCTTAGGCTGTCAGTTCTTAAACAAATTTACTTTTCAAGCTTACCTAACGCTTCTGTTAAGGTGTCAATTTTAGCTGAAAGCTCTTCGATTTTTTTGTTGGTGTCGTCGTTGTCTAAGCCTAACTTAGCACGTACTTCGCTAACGCGAGTTTCAACGTTTGTTTTAATGTTTTCTTTCTCGCTTTTGTACTTTTCTTTAGCGTCCTCTTCTAGCTTCTCACCTTTTTCAACAAGTTCGTTAAACATCTTAGTTGCTTCAGTGTTTAGCTTTTCGTATTGGCCTTGCGCTTCGTCAAAACCTTTTCCGTATGCACCAATGCCAGCTAACCAGATCTTGCGAGCTAACTCTTCAGCTTGGTTTACTTTATCTTTAATTGTGTCGACTGTTGACATGATTTCTATCTCCTTGGTTGAGTACGATTGAGATAATAAAAAAGTAAATTAGAAAGCGCTGTCTAAAGCGCAAAAAAATGTTGAATAATTTTGGGGTTTTGTTTTTAAGCTAGTAAAAACAATGGTTTATTGATTTTCCTCAATTACTGCTGAACTCAATAGTGCTTAGTTAATAGATTAGTTAAAAGAATTAACGAGTTAAATCAAACTGCAATCACTTGATTTGGGGTAGAATGCCGCGATTATCGTATTTAATGTACTTGTGACAAATTATGAAAATATTCTTCGATGAAAATATGCCGTTCGCACGTGAGTTCTTTTCTGAGCTTGGCGGCGAGCAACATCAGCTGGTTCCATTTAAAGGCCGCGAGCTAACTGCTCAGCAGTTGATTGATGCGGATGTGTTGCTTGTTCGCTCGATCACAAAAGTGAATGAGGCATTGCTTGCTGACGCCCAGCAATTAAAGTTTGTGGGTACAGCTACAATTGGCGTTGACCATATTGATCAGAAGTACTTAGCTGAGCGCAACATTAAGTTTTCATCGGCACCTGGCTGCAACGCTATTTCTGTAGCGGAATTTGTGATCAGTAGCTTGGTGGTGCTCGCCGAGCGATACCAATTATCATTATCTGATAAATCAGTTGGCATTGTCGGGGCTGGTAATACCGGTTCTAGGCTTGCTGAAAAGCTTAATGCTATAGGGATTCACTATAAGTTGTGCGATCCGCTATTGGCGGATGCTGGCGATAATCGCGAGTTTGTCTCATTAGACGAGGCGTTAGCCTGCGATATTGTGTCACTGCACGTGCCGCTGACTCGCAGTGGCGAACACCCAACCTTTCATTTGCTTGATGAAGCAAAATTGCATGCTTTTAACGAGCAGCAAATTCTGATTAACGCTTGTCGTGGTGAGGTGATTGATAACCAAGCGTTATTAGCACTCAAACAGCAAGGCCATGGGCTCACCTTAGTGATGGATGTTTGGGAAGGCGAGCCAAATGTGTTAACAGAACTTATCCCTTTTGCTGATTTGGCAAGCGCCCATATTGCTGGTTATAGCTTAGAAGGAAAAGCTCGTGGTACACAAATGTTGTATCAGGCAGTATGTCAAATGCTAGAAATTGAAGGTAATAAGCAGTTAGCTGACTTTTTACCTAAGCCAAATATTGGCAGTGTAAAATTAAATCCAGATAGAAAAAGAAATCAGGAATTTGATGAAATATTGCTAAACCAGTTAGTAAAAATGGTATACGATGTCAGACGTGACGATGGCATCTTTCGTCAACAACTCTCTCGCTTTGGCTTTGACCATATCCGAAAGAATTACCCAGTTCGTCGGGAATTTTCTTCGTTGGCAATTTCAGGCGAAAACAGCTCATTGAATACGCTGGTTCAACTGGGCTTTAATAGGCTGGCTGATAACGCCTAAAGATTAGTAAAAATAAGATAAACGTAAGATAGAGGAAGAAAAATAGCATGGCGCAAAAATATGATGTATGTGTACTTGGTGCAACGGGACTCGTGGGTAAAACCATTATTGAAATTCTTGAACAACGTGACTTTCCCGTAAACAAACTCTATCCACTTGCGAGTGCGCGCTCTGCTGGTCAGTTTATTGAATTTAACGGTGAAAGCATTGAAGTGCTTGATGCTGACAATTTTGATTGGAGCCAAGCGCAAATTGGTTTCTTCTCAGCAGGTGGTGCTACGTCAGCAAAATATGCCCCAATGGCAGGCGATGCAGGTTGTATCGTGATTGATAACACGTCAGAATTTCGTTACGAACCAGACATTCCGTTAGTTGTACCAGAAGTAAACCCTGGTGCACTAGCTGATTACCGCAATCGCAATATTATTGCTAACCCTAACTGTTCAACCATTCAGATGATGGTGGCGTTAAAACCAATTCAAGACGCTGCCGGTATTGATCGCATCAACGTTTGTACTTATCAATCAGTTTCTGGTGCGGGTAAGGAAGCAATGGATGAGTTAGCTAAGCAATGTGCTGACTTATTAAGTGGCAAGCCGGTTGAAAGCAAAAGCTTTTCACGTCAAATTGCCTTTAACGTAATCCCACAAATCGATGTATTCCAAGATAACGGTTACACCAAAGAAGAAATGAAAATGGTGTGGGAGACTAAAAAGATTTTTGGCGACGAAAATATTTTGGTTAACCCAACGGCTGTACGTGTACCTGTATTCTATGGCCACGCTGAAGCTATTCACATTGAAACTCGCACACAAACTTCAGCTGAAGAAGTAAAAGCCCTGCTCAGCCAAGCTCCGGGTGTGGTGTTATGTGAAGACGATCAAGACTTCCCAACGCAAATTGGTGATGCGAGCGGCAAAGACGAGACTTTTGTTGGTCGTATTCGCGAAGATATTAGCCACCCGAATGGTATTAACTTATGGGTTGTGGCAGACAATGTGCGCAAAGGGGCGGCAACAAACAGTATTCAAATTGCTGAGCTATTAATTAAAGAATACTTGTAATACACATTACAAAAATTCGTAAAGAAATAGAAGGGTTAGCCGTTAACATTAGCGGTTAACCCTTTTTTTGTTGCCGTTTATTTACGCTGTTCTTGGCAGAAAGTGATTGAATTCTTGATCAAGGACAGGGTTTTACCGCTTGCTACGCATATCTATTTATCGCTAGCATAGACGATAGCCGAGACTTGGAATAAACTTTGCTTTGCTCTAGCTGGGTGTAACCGCCAGTTTTTTGGCAATTTATTAGAATAATTAGGAAAGACTTAATGCTGCGCTTACTTAGCCTGTGCTTGTTGCAGGTGTTAATCGTTGGACTTTTATTGGCGAGTACGCCTTCGGTTTCAGCACAAGATACCGGAATTCGAATTCGCGGGCCCAAAAGCACAGATGTTTTTCCTCATGACCGCTATGGTCCTATAACCAGCAGCGATACACTATGGAAAATCGCGTTAGCGATCCGACCAGACCCTTCAGTGACGGTTTATCAAGTTATGCAGGCTTTGTATGAGATGAACCCAAATGCCTTTGCCGATAACAACCGTAACCACTTAATTAATGGCCAGTATTTACTGGTTCCACCGATTGAAAAAATTCGTCTGATTGACCCTTATATCGCCAAAAATAGTGCGGTAAGCGACGACAAAAAGTGGCAAGGAAAAATTGCCAAAAAAGCTGAGCCAGTGGTACCAATCAAACCGGAAGAATTGGTTGTTAAAAAGAAAGACCTAGACGCAGCTAAAGGCGAAATTAATCAACAACTACAAACCTATGACACCGAGCAGCGTCAAAAACTCGATACTATTCAACGTGATGTTTTAGACTCGATTGATGGCCTTCAAGCGATTTTGCAAGAAAATGAGGCGCTGCGTCAGCGACTTGCTAACTTCAATGACCAATTAACTTTAATGCAAGGTGAAGTGGCAAAAGGGCAAGAAGTTAAGGCACAAATGGACAGTATGCTGCAGCTGCAAAAAGAGTTGTTAGTAAAAGCTGAAGAGCGCGAACGCCAATTGTTGCTAGAAAAGCAGCAAGCCGAGCTTGAGCAGCAAAATTGGATGTCGAGCTTGTGGTTCAAAGTGCTAATGGGTACTTTGCCAGCACTATTAATCGCTGGCGTAATTGCCTTCTTTATTGGCCGTAAAAAGCAAGCAAAAGAAGAGCCAGTGGAAGAAATGACGCTGGAAAAACCAGCCGCGCCATCAGATATGCCACCAGAAGCTCCAGCGCAAGAAGTGGCAAGTGAAGCAATAGAGGAAGACTTATCACTTGATGGCGAGCTGTCGCTTGATGATGAGCTTTCCATTGATCTAACTGAGTCGGACGATGAAACAGATGATTTATTCTCTGATGATATCGACGATCTTGGTGATGACTTGCTTAATGATGATTTAAGCGATGAAGTTATTCATTTAGACGATGAGCTAGATGAACTAGATGACCTAGAAGATATTTCGCTTGATGATGACTTGGAAAAAGTTGAAGAAGAAAGTGAGCCGCTAGAAAGTGGTGAGCTCGATCAAAGCATGCTCGATGATCTGCTTTCGGGTGATGATGGTAGCGAGGATGGTGACGCAGATAATAAGGTAGAAGAGGAAGGCGAGGCACTTGATGGTGGTCAACTAGATCAAAGTGATCTTGACGATCTGCTTTCGGGGCTTGGCGCTGATGATGAAAGCTCAGCTGAAGATGAAGCTGACGATCTAGTTGCTCTAGAAGAAGATAGTGAGCCGTTAGCTGATGGTGAACTGGGACAAGATGACCTTGACGCATTACTTTCTGGTGCGACTGATGATGTTGCTGATGTCGATGCACCTGCTACGACCGAGGCAAGTACTGCTGATGAGATTCCAGACGGCGCCGATGTTACCGACCCAGACGATATTGATGCGCTTTTAGATAGTATCAATGACGATGCACCAGCTGCGCCAGAAGCAAGTGCCGCTGATGAGATTCCAGATGGCGCTGATGTTACCGACCCAGACGATATTGATGCGCTTTTAGATAGTATTGGTGACGATGCACCAGCTACGCCGGAGGCAAGTGCTGCTGATGAGATTCCAGATGGCGCTGAAGTTACCGACCCAGACGATATTGATGCGCTTTTAGATAGTATCAATGACGATGCACCAGCTGCCCCAGAAGCAACCGAAGCAAGTGCCGCTGATGAGATTCCAGATGGCGCCGATGTTACCGACCCAGATGATATTGATGCGCTTTTAGATAGTATTAATGACGATGCACCAGCTGCGCCCGAGGCGAGTGCTGCTGATGAGATTCCAGACGGCGCCGATGTTACCGACCCAGATGATATTGATGCGCTTTTAGATAGTATTAGTGGCGATGCACCAGCTGCGCCAGAAGCAACCGAAGCAAGTGCTGCTGATGATATTCCCGATGGCGCTGATGTTACCGACCCAGACGATATTGATGCGCTTTTAGAAAGCATTAATGGCGATACACAAGACAAGCCAGAAGCGCCCGGAGCAAATGCTGCTGATGAGATTCCAGATGGTGCTGATGTTACCGACCCAGATGATATTGATGCGCTTTTAGAAAGCATTAATGGCGATACACCAGCCAAGCCAGAAGCGACAGAGGCAAATGCTGCTGATGAGATTCCAGATGGCGCTGATGTTACCGACCCTGACGATATTGATGCACTTTTAGACAGCATTAATGGCGACAGTGAGACTCCGCAAGTATCACAAGTTGACGACAGTGATATGGAGATCACCGATCCGGACGATATTGACGCATTGCTTAACAGTATCAACGGTGAAATGGGTGATAGTGGTGCAGATTCTGATGCTAGCGACGCTGAATTGGCAGCCGATCAACTGGCAGAAAATATTGATGTAAATGATGCTGCTGATATCGACCAATTGTTAGATTCTGATGAAGAAGAATTGTCTGAACATCACGCACAAATAGAGGCATTTACCGAAGAATATGTGGCTCCATTTTTAAATGCCGACTTTAGCGACATGCATGGCGATGATACTGATGCTATGTCGGAGCCTACTGCTACTAATGACACAGTTGATGAAGCTCAACCAGAGGTGACAGAGCCAGAGCCTGAAGTGCAAGCTGAAGCTGACATGGCTGCAGATGAAATGTCAGATGACATTGATATCGACAACCTCATTGCCGATGTTCAGGCGGATCTTGATGAAGAGCAAGCTGAAGATGAACTCGATATTGGCGATGACTTGTTATCAGGTATTGAAACCAGTGATTTAGCGGCAGAAACTGAGCGTTCTGATTTAGATACGGAACTTGAAGCAGCTACTGATGACTTGCAGGGCATTGAAAATACCGAAGTATTGCAAGATAGCCAAGATGATATAACTGCGGATTTAGCAACTGATTTTGATGAATCAACCCTGTCAGAATTGCTTAATGACGAAAAAGACGTTGATGCGACGGTAGAACTATCGCCGGACTTTACTGACAGCAATGTACTTGCCGATTTGTTAGCTGAAGGCGAAGCTGAACGAGAAGAAGTCACAGAAGCGAATGAAATAAAAGATATTCAAGAGCTTGATAGCTTAGACTTTGATGAACTGCTGGCCAATATTGAAGAAGAGTCAACATCATCTGATGACGACAGCGGCTTTGATTTATCTGACGAGTTAGATATTGGTGATGAACTTGTGATTGAAGACAGTCAAGCGCATGATAACCCGTTAGCAGATGAGCTGGAGAATGAGTTAGAAATTGATCTGCTTGATGATACAAGTCAAACGTCACAATCAAATGAAAATAAGGACGATGACTTTGTTTCCGTTGATTCTCTGTTATCTGATAGCTTACAGCCAAGTACCAGCGAGCCATATCAAAAAACTAATATCGACGTTGGCTTAAATGAATTCCCAGAATTTACCAACGACGTAAATGATATTGACGTTGATGATGACGATAACGGAATTACCGCTAAATTAGATCTCGCTAAGGTCTATTTAGAAATTGGCGACAATGAAAATGCAGAAGTCATCCTAATGGATGTCGTTGATAACGGTGATGCTCAACAGCAATACGAGGCGCAGCAATTGTTGGAAAACCTTAAATAACTCGCTAACCCTTGATTAACCTTATCTAGAATGAGGCAGCCAACGAAAAGAAGTCGCTTGATAAAAAAGCGACTTTTTTATGTCTTTGGCAAAGGGCTATCCGCTATGGCAATCGGCTTTTAAATCTAGGATAATGCGCGCCAAATTATTTGGAGGCAAGTATGCGGTACGCGCTCGGTATAGAATACGACGGCACAAAATATTGTGGTTGGCAAAAACAGAATCACTCACCTAGTGTGCAAGAAACACTAGAAAAATCGTTGTCACGTATCGCCGATGAACCAATAGAAGTCGTTTGTGCAGGTCGCACCGATACCGGTGTTAATGCCACCAATCAGGTGATTCATTTTGACACAAGCAAAACTCGAAAAGATGTTGCTTGGACGCTTGGGGTGAACACTAACTTACCAAAAGATATCGCTGTGCGTTGGGTTAAATCAGTCGATGAAGATTTTCACGCCAGATTTAGCGCAAGCGCAAGGCGCTATCGCTACGTCATCAATAATTCGCCATTTAGACCTGCAATTCTTTCAACCGGTGTTACCTTTTGTCACCATCCGTTGGATGAAAAAGCGATGCATCAAGCGGCGCAACTATTGGTTGGCGAGAATGACTTTACTTCGTTCCGCACTGTACATTGTCAAGCCAATTCACCCGTGCGTACCCTGTACCATTGCAATGTTACGCGGGTCGGTGATTTTCTGGTGTTAGACGTAAAAGGCAATGCCTTTCTGCATCATATGATCCGCAATATTGCCGGTAGTTTAATGCGTGTCGGTCGCGGCTTAGAAACCATCGACTGGATAGCAGAAGTACTGGCGGCTAAAAATCGTTGTGTCGCTGGCATGACGGCAAATGCTGGTGGCTTATACTTTGTGGACGTGGATTATCCAGAGCAGTTTGCTATTCCAAAGCGCCCACTTGGACCACTCTTTTTGCCAGATTAACCATATTCCACTTTTACTTGCATGACTGCTTGCTGGCGAGTACTTCATGCGAGCTTTAATGGCACAGTAAAGCATATTCAAGCGTTGGCTAGAATAAAAAACGCTATTTGTCTAACAAACCAGACCAGTTTTTTATAACTATCTGCATGATTCTATGGTTTAATCCTGCGATTCACTAGTTATTTATAGGCGCTTGGTGCAAAATTGGTTAACTATCGGTTAACTCAGCATAGGCAAACTGCCGTGCGGCCAACCGTCCTGATTTCATTGCAATAGGCACAGTTAATTTATGAGCTGGATAGAAAAGATTCTCCCAAAAGCAAAGGGAACACAAAAAAGAAACATTCCAGAAGGCGTGTGGACAAAATGTAGTGCTTGTAACGCCGTACTGTATAAAGCTGAAGTAGAACGTCAGCAGTTTGTTTGTCCAAAGTGTGATCACCATATGCGCATCTCGGCGCGTAAACGCATTGAAAGCTTCCTCGACCAAGGCGAGCGCGTTGAAATTGGTGCAGATCTAGAGCCACAAGATATTCTTAAGTTTAAAGACTCTAAACGTTATAAAGATCGTATTTCATCGGCGCAAAAATCAACCGGTGAGAAAGATGCTTTAGTGGTCATGCGTGGTGAGCTTAATGGCATGCCTGTCGTTGCTACCGCATTTGAATTCTCTTTCCTTGGCGGTTCAATGGCATCTGTTGTTGGTGCTCGTTTTGTACAAGCTGCAGAGTACTGTTTAGAGCACAATCTGCCGTTGATTTGTTTTTCTGCCAGTGGCGGCGCACGTATGCAAGAGGCATTGTTCTCGTTAATGCAGATGGCAAAAACCAGTGCCGCATTGGCCAAAATGAGCGAGAAAGGCTTGCCTTATGTGTCTGTACTGACTGACCCAACCATGGGCGGTGTATCGGCAAGTTTAGCAATGCTAGGCGATATTAATGTTGCTGAGCCGAAAGCACTAATTGGTTTTGCAGGCCCACGTGTTATCGAACAAACGGTACGCGAAAAACTACCTGAAGGATTCCAACGCAGTGAATTCTTATTGGAGAAGGGCGCGATTGACATGATTGTTGACCGCCGTGAAATGCGTGCAACTTTGGGCCGTATGCTGGCGAAATTTACGGGTCAGCCAAGCCTTGAGCAAGCTGATAGTAGCTCTGTAGAGCAGCCAAAAATTGAAGAGCCGGAAGCTGAGTAACTCGTAGTTTTACAAAAAGTGTTTTGCTGACGCTTTTTACTAATGCTATTAAACTAAATAGCTGATTTGCTCTGTAGCTTGATTCAACTTGCCTGCAGGGCATGCTAAGGTAGCGGTATTGAAATACCTCAGATTTTGATAGCGTTACATAATGAGTATAAAATCATCTGAAAGCCATTGTGATAACTGGTCGTTGTCGCAATGGCTTTGTTATTTAGAAACCATTCACAACCAAGAGATAGATCTTGGACTTGCCCGTATTAGCCAAGTGGCTGAGCGCCTCAACATAGACTTAAGTTTTGCCAAAGTGATCACGGTTGCTGGCACCAATGGCAAAGGAACCACTTGCGCCTTTATCGAGAACTATTTACTGAGTCTGCAACAGCAAGTCGCCGTATACTCTTCACCCCATATAGAGCGCTTTAATGAGCGTTTGCGCATCAATAAAATCGATGTTGACGATCAACCTTGGATCGCAGCATTAACGGCGGTGGAACAAGCACGAGCGGAAATTTCCCTCACTTACTATGAATTTACCACTTTAGCGGGCTTGCTTATTTTGCAGCAACAACAGCCAAGTTACATTATTTTGGAAGTTGGTTTAGGTGGTCGCCTTGATGCGACTAACATGATAGATGCCGATATTGCTGTGGTGACTTCTGTAGATTTGGATCATCAAGCATTTTTGGGGAACACACGCGAAGCCATTGGCTTTGAAAAAGCGGGCATTTTCCGCAGCAATAAACCTGCGATTGTTGGTGAGCCTGATATGCCTGCATCAGTGGCTAAGCATGGCGAGGATATTGGCGCTGAGCTACTTGCCCGAGGTGTAGCTTTTAACATCAGCAAACAGGAAAACTGCTGGCGATGGCAGCAAATTAGCGCTTACAGCGTTTATGACGACCTGCAATTACCACATATTCCGCTAGATAATGTTGCGACAGGGCTAATGGTGCTGACAGAGCTAAATGTCGAGCTTAATGTTGGGCGGATCAATCAAGTTATCGCACAAACCAAAGTGGCAGGGCGTACAGAGGTGTTTAAGGGCAAGGAGGAGGATGATTTCAAAGGCGATATTATGCTTGATGTCGCGCATAACCCTCACGCGGCAAAACATCTAGCGCAAACGATTAACCGCCTTGGTTATAGCAAAGTACATGCTGTCGTTGGTATGCTAAAAGATAAAGATATTAGTGTAACACTAGCAGAGCTGACCACAAGTGTTGATGCTTGGTACTTTGCGTCATTGTCTGGCCCAAGAGCAGCAAGCGCTCAAGAAATCAACAGCTTAGTTGATGAACTTGCACTAACAGGTAATTGTTTTGACAATGTTGAACATGCCTTTACAATGGCAAAAAACAAGGCTAATGCCGATGAGTTGGTATTAGTGTTTGGTTCCTTTTTTACCGTTGCTGAAATAAGGCCATTATTGGTTGGTTAAATCGCAGCAGTGGTGATTGATTTAAAGCAGACAATCGATAAGAGTTGTTGAATTAGCCAGAGGAGTTGCGCTTGTCTACCCCGTTTCAAAATAGATTGGTTGGCACGATAATCGTTGCAGCAGCACTGATCATTTTCTTGCCGGATATTCTTGATGGTGAGAAAGAAAGCTATCAGGCTGATTTTGAGGCGATCCCGCAAGCGCCAAAATTTGAGGGTGCGATAGCACATAAAGCCTTCCCTGAAGAAAAACTAGCTGCAATCCCTAAGTCGGATATTAGCGATGAAGAGCCGATAGATGATCAGCTAGCAACTATGGCAACCGCAGGTACAGCTAATTCCGAGCAGGCGATTAACGGCAATGAGAGTGATTTAAGTACGTCGCAGGTTAGTAAGAACAACACAACGGTAGCAACGCCTGCCAAGAAAGAAGCTAAGATTGCGATGAACGCTTCTACAGTGTCAAAAGCAACGCCTAAATTGCCACCTGTGAAGAAAGACCAGTACGCATGGGTAATTCACTTAGGTAGCTTTAAACACAAAAAGAATGTCGACGATTTAATGGCAAAATTAAAAGGCGCTGGTTACACCGCCTTTACCCAGCCAATTAAAACGCAAAAAGGTACATTAACGAAAGTGATTATTGGCCCTAACTTGCACAAAGCAGAGCTTGAAAAAGCCATCCCTAAGTTGAAAAGCTTAACCAGCGTGCAAGGCAGAATAGCCAAGTTTAAAGTGACTAAATAACCTCAGAATTGGATAACTAATGGGCTTCTAGCGGCTATTTTTACTGCTTTCAGCGTTAAATTTACTTGCAATAGACTAGCTATTGACGCGCAAATTTGCCTTGATATCAGCAAAAATTTCTCGCTACAAGGAAATGATAAATTTAAGTGTGTGCATTTATTGATGACTCACTATTTTTTATCCAAACCTAAGGTTAAATAAATAAAAATATATTAACAATGGCGTTCATCTGTTAGAATGCGCGCCACTAATTTCTTGAGATTACTCAGTATATGGTTTGGATAGACTATGCCATTCTAGCTATTATTGGCATATCAACCTTGATTAGTTTGGTTCGTGGATTTGTTAAAGAAGCGATCTCACTTGTGGTATGGATTGGCGCCTTTTTTATCGCCAGCTCTTTTTATCCTAACCTCGCTGCCTTACTCACTAATATCTCTGAACACCTCCTGCGCAACGCCGCAGCTATCGCCATTCTCTTTATTTCCACCTTAATTCTTGGTGCCTTAGTCAACTATGTTGTTAGTCAGCTGGTGCAAAAAACTGGTCTGTCTGGTACTGATCGCGTGCTTGGTTTGGCATTTGGTGGCTTGCGAGGGGTGTTAATTGTCAGTGCCTTATTGTTCTTTATGGACGCATTTACGGCTTCGTCGGCGACGCCATGGTGGCAAAGTTCGACCCTGATCCCAGAGTTTACTTTAGTAATAGAGTGGTTTTTTGAGTACCTCAAGCAATCTTCAAGTTTTTTAACTTAATTCACTTAGTAAAACACACTCGTCGGAGAACAGGTTTATGTGTGGTATTGTTGGTATAGTTGGTAATTCAGCTGTCAATCAGTCGTTATATGATGGGTTAACGGTGTTGCAGCATCGGGGACAGGATGCTGCTGGTATTGTCACCATTAATGACAATATGTTTCGCTTACGAAAAGCAAATGGGTTGGTCAAGGATGTGTTTCACACACGGCATATGCATCGACTCCAAGGCAACATCGGCATCGGGCATATTCGCTACCCCACCGCAGGCACTTCAAGTTCCTCAGAAGCCCAACCCTTTTATGCTAACTCTCCCTTCGGCATTGCTCTCGCCCACAACGGTAACCTTACCAACTTTGACGAACTAAAAACTTGGCTATTTGACACCGCTCGCCGCCACGTTAACACCACTTCAGATTCAGAATTATTACTTAACATTCTAGGTCATGAATTAGCGCAAACTCAGGCATTGAAATTAACGCCTGAAGATATTTTCCAAGCGGTCAATAATGTTCATAAACGAATTCGCGGTGCATACGCGACAGTGGCATTGATCATTGGCCATGGTATGGTGGCATTTCGTGACCCTAACGGAATTCGTCCATTGGTATTTGGTAAGCGTGAAACTGAGCATGGCGTTGAATACATGGTCGCGTCAGAATCGGTAGCACTAGATGCTTGTGATTTTGAGTTTGTTCGCGACGTTGCGCCAGGAGAAGCGATTTACTTTACTGAAGACGGTAAAATGTATAGCCAACAGTGCGCAGAAGCACCAACTTATAGCCCATGTATTTTTGAGTTTGTGTATTTTGCCCGCCCAGATTCAACCATTGATAAAATGTCGGTTTACGCAACCCGCGTTGAAATGGGGAAAAAGCTCGGTGAAAAAATTGCCCGTGAATGGGACGACCTTGATATTGATGTGGTTATTCCTATTCCTGAAACCTCGTGCGATATTGCCCTGCAAATTGCACAGCAACTAGATATCCCATATCGCCAAGGCTTTGTGAAAAACCGCTATATCGGTCGTACCTTTATTATGCCTGGCCAAGAAATGCGTAAAAAATCTGTGCGCCAAAAGCTCAACGCTATTAGTGCTGAATTTAAAGGTAAGAATGTCTTGTTGGTTGATGACTCTGTAGTACGTGGTACAACATCAGAGCAAATAATTGAAATGGCGCGTGCTGCTGGTGCTAAGAAGGTTTACTTTGCTTCTGCCGCACCTGAAATTCGTTTCCCGAATGTTTACGGTATTGATATGCCAAGTGCCAATGAGCTGATTGCTCATGGTCGTGAAGTGGACGATATTTGTCAGCTTATCGGCGCTGACGAGCTGATCTTCCAAGATATTGAAGACTTAGTGGCGGCTGCTCGTACCTTTAATCCAGAAGTGAAGCGTTTTGAGACCTCAGTATTCAATGGAAAGTATATTACCAACGATATTGATCAAGGTTATTTGGAAAAGTTAGATGCAGCGCGCAATAACGAAAGCAAAGAGCAAACGGATAAAAATGCCGATTCAATTATCGACCTACATAACGAAGGTGCTTAGCACTTGCTAGCGTTAAGCTTTAATTAGAAGCGGCCCATTTTGGGCCGTTTTAGTATAAACCTGAATGACGTTTGTGTTGTGTGGGGTAATCACCTATTCCACATATATGATACTATTTAAATATGGCGAGAATTTTGCTTGACCAAATGGTTAAGAAAGCAAGAACAATAACGCTACATTTTAAAAAGAAAAGAGAAAACAAAACTAATAATGACAATTCGAGAAAAGCAAAATAAAAAGGAAGTTACTCGATTAAAGAACCAGCAGCTAATTCTCGCTGCTGCTGAAAAACTGTTTTCGCAATCAGGTTACGACGGTGCCAGCATGAGCATGATTGCCAGCGAAGCAGGGGTAGCTAAAGCCAATGTGCTTTATTACTTTAAAAATAAAGACAATCTCTATGAAGAAGTGCTCAATGGCATTATTGAAACCTGGAATATCGGCTTAGATAACGCCAGCGTCGATGATGATCCGGCGCAAGTGCTGTATCACTATATTCGCAGTAAAATTGCGTTATCGATTCACCAACCTATGCAGTCTCGTTTGTTCGCTTCAGAGATTCTTCGTGGCGCTCCTTGTTTGCAAGATTACATGCGAGATAAAAACCGCCCTTGGTTCCGTGCTAAATGTCAGCTTTTTCAAGCCTGGATAGATGCTGGTAAAATGCAGGCAGTCAACCCTGTACATTTATTGTTTACCATCTGGGCAAGCACACAATATTATGCCGACTTTCAAGCAGAGGTTTTACTGCTGCAAAACAAGCTTGAGTACGAAGAAAGTGATATTGATGAGATAACCGCTTCTGTTGCCAAAATCATTATTAACGGCGTTGGTTTAGCAATGCCTGACTCGGTATAAAAATTCAAAAATTCAAAAGCGCCAATAATAGGCGCTTTTTCAACTTTGATTATCTCTCGCTGTCCTTTCATTCTATTCTTTTACTCTAATCTCCAACATAGTAAATCAAATCCTTTTGTGACCTATATGCTAGACATTTTCCCAAACTAAAAGCGTTTAAATATCTAACCATTAAGGTGCAAAAGCACCAAGTTGGTGAGTAAAAATACGTAAATTGGTTGTTTTTTCTTAGTGGGTTTTAGGGTAAATTTTCATTACGCCCTTAATCTTGACCGATCGGATAAGAATGTCGTTTTATGGCATTAGATTTGCAGTACTTAGTTAGCATAAACGCTAGGCTAGCCAATAAGGCTAGCTAATTGATAATTTATTCTAGTGCAGTTTTACCAAACTTAAACGAGCTAAGCATGTAGCAGGTTTAAGGTATAAGCACGGCAGTAAAAGTTCATTAAAAGAAAAATAAAAGGAATAGCATTACAGTGAAGCAGGACTCGGCAATTTTCTGCAATCATGGCCCCAAAGGTTGGCAAACGCGTGATAAAGGTGAGTTGGCTGGATTGCGCCTTGCGGTTAAAGACTTATTTACGGTTCAGGGTCATAAAAATAGCGCTGGTAATCCAGAGTGGCTTCGCCAAGCGCCTGCGGCAACAGAAACTTCTGATAGTATGAATAAGTTGATGATGCAAGCGTGTCAGTTTGTTGGCTTTACGCATACCGACGAGCTAGCGTATAGCCTTGAGGGAAATAACCATCATTACGGCGCTGCGGAAAACCCGAAGCTAGCAGGTCACAGCTGTGGCGGCTCTAGCATGGGCTCTGCGGCAGCAGTTGCGGCTGATTTGGCAGATATTGGTTTAGGTACTGATACTGGAGGCTCTATTCGCGTGCCCGCAAGCTATTGTGGCTTGTATGGCATTCGCCCAAGTCATGGCGCTATTAGCGCTCAGGGCTTATTACCACTGGCGCCAGCATTTGATACGACGGGCTGGCTAACAAACAGCGCTGAGTTACTGGCTAAGGTTGGCGATGTTTTGTTGCCTAAGCAGTCTATTTATAAAGTGGAAGAGTTATTGGTTTGTCAGTCACTTTTCGATTTGATTGAACCAGAGCTAGCGAACGCGCTGAGCAATAAGTTAGATGAAATTGCCCCTTATTTTGCTAAGGTTCGGGAGTTTGATATTACCGATACAGGCATATTGAACGAGCTTGCCGATGCTTTTCGCATTTTACAAGGGCGCGAAATCGCTCGCACACATGAACAATGGCTAACGAGTTTATCGCCTGATTTTAGTGCCCATTTCGCACCAGCAATAAGTGCGCGCTTTGAAATGGCGCTAGCGCTAACAGCAACTGAAGAAGCGCAAGCTAAACAGGTGCAGCAACGCTGGCAAAAGATGATGCAACAGCTAACGTCAACCAGTGCGCTATTTTTACCGACAACACCGACTGTGGCCCCCAAGCTTGGTGCTGACACCAGTGCGTTGCGCGCCAAAATACTTACGCTAACAGCCATGGCTGGATTGTCTGGCGCTACGCAGGTGCACATACCTGATATATCTTTAACAGTCGATAGTAATTTATCTGAGCAAAACGATAGTGAACAGTTAGCGCCTTATGGCTATTCGCTACTTATGGCAGCCAATAACGATCGAACATTACTCAACCTTGCTTGCGATATTAGTAAGTAAGGCAGCCAAGCTCGCTAGTTCAAGGTACTAGCTTAAGGTTTTGAGCTTAAGGCTTCGTAGACCTTAATTACTTGGCTGGCAAAGCATTAAAATATGAGAAATAACAATGAAAGAGAATATAGCGTTTACCGCCCCGCATAAAACAGCAACAGAAGCGGGTATGTCGATTCTGCGTCAAGGTGGCACAGCTACCGAGGCTATGGTTGCTGCAGCGGCGACCATTAGCGTCGTTTATCCCCATATGAACTCTATCGGTGGCGATGGTTTTTGGCTGATTGACAACCCAGGTAGCGATGCTCCAATTGCCATTGATGCCTGCGGCGCGGCTTGCCAAAACCTAGCGGTTTACCAAGAGTTTGACGCTATTCCTGAGCGTGGTGGATTAAGTGCGATCACTCAAGCTGGCACCATTAGTGGTTGGCAAACAGCCCTTAATGCCGATGCCAATGCTAAGTTACCACTGAGTGAAATTCTGGCACCGGCAATTGCTGCAGCGCGTTCAGGGTTTGAGGTCACCACTAGCTTACAAACGGCCAGTGATAAATTATATGCGGTTGATAAACGCAACGATGCTTTTAAAGCACTATATGAGCCTAATGGCTTAGCACTGAAACAAGGGGAACATTTTACCAACCCTGCGTTAGCTAATACGTTTGAGTACCTTGCAAAAAATGGTTTACAAGCATTTTATCAAGGAGAATTGGCACAGAGCTTTGCTGCTGATTTGGCGGCTGCTGGCAGTCAAATCAAGTTGGCTGATATTAATGCGACACAAGCGCAATTGGTCACGCCGCTGAAAGCCAGTTTACAGGGCGTTGATTGTTATAACCTGCCTGCGCCAACACAAGGTATTCACTCTTTAATTATTTTGTCGATTGTTGATCAATTACGTAGTAAAGCGAGTGAAGATATTGATTGGTTGCACTTAATTGTTGAGGCTACTAAGCAAAGCTTCCATTTACGTCCGCAATTGTGGGCAGACCCAAATGCGGTGACAGCGCTTTATCAACAAGTATTGCAAACCCCGGCAATTAGCGAACTGGCGAATAATATTTCCATGTCAAAAGCAGAAGCTTGGCCGTTTAACGCTTCACCTGGCGATACCGTGTGGCTAGCGGCGCGAGATCAGCGCGGTCAAATGGTCAGCTTTATCCAAAGTATTTACTGGGAATTTGGCTCAGGTGTGGTAATGAAAGACGGTGGCTTTACGTGGAATAACCGTGGCATTAGTTTTTCTTTAGACAACACTACCACTAACTGTTTGGCGGCAAATAAGAAGCCAGCGCATACCCTAAACCCAGCTTTTGCCCGTTATCACGATGGTCGACGACTGGCGTATGGCACTATGGGCGGTGAAGGTCAGCCGCAAACCCAAGCGAAAGTGTTTACCGATTATACATGGCGAAATCGTACCATTAATGAAGCCGTTGCTGCGCCGCGTTGGTTGTTAGGCCGCACATGGGGTGATACCAGCACTAACTTAAAAGTAGAGCAGGCACTGGCCTCTGAGCTGGGTACTGAATTGGATCGCTTAAAACACAAATGGCAATCTGTCGAGGATAACAATGAAATGATGGGTCATGCAGGGGCAATTTTAGACAGTGAAACTGAGCTGGCAGCTGCTTCAGATCCTCGCTCAGATGGCGCCGCGCTTGTCGGCTGCGCCGATTCGCCGAGCCAGTAAGTAACGTACTAAAAAACTAGATAAGAATTAGGTAAAAATTAGGAAAATAAATGACAGAGTTGTTAAATGAATTGGCTAATCAATGGCCAATTATGATCGCGCTGGTCGCGACTGGAATTTTCGCAGGCTTATTAGCGGGCTTATTTGGTGTTGGCGGTGGCATTGTTATTGTGCCAGTGCTTTATTTTTTACTACAAGGTTTTGGGGTGAGTGCGGAATCAGCCATGATGATTGCAACGGCAACCTCACTTGCGACCATAGTACCAACCTCAGTTTCCTCTATTCGTTCACATTACGCTAAAGGTAATGTTGACCTTGATATCGTTAAATACTGGACAGGTTTTATTCTTGCCATGGCGATTGTCGGCAGCTTGTTCGCACATTATGTGCAAGGTCAGGCGTTAACCGTAATGTTCGCGGCTATCGCGATTATGGTGAGCTTAAATATGCTGTTTCGCGCGGGTGCACCGGCATTAAAAAATGAGCTACCGGGTCGCTTTGGGCAGGGAATTATGGCCTCAACCGTGGGTGGTTTATCTGTGATGATAGGTATCGGTGGTGGCACCATTGGCGTGCCTTTACTATCGGCATTTAATGTACGGGCTCATGTTGCCGTTGGCACTGCCGCAGTGTTTGGTTTAATCATTGCGCTACCGGGCGTATTAACCTTACTTGCGGTTGCTCAAACGCCAATGGATGCGCCGCTTGGCACCTTTGGCCTAGTCAATATTCCCGCTTTTCTACTGATTATTCCGCTTACCATTTTATGTGCACCTATTGGGGTAAAGCTGGGCAGCAAGCTGGAACCTAAGCAGTTAAAACGCGCATTCGCTGTGGTGTTAATGCTGACCGGTATTCGTATGTTAATGCAAGCGCTAGGTCACTAGCTTTAGTTAGGATTAGCTAGGAGAAGGATAATGACAGATAAACAAACACTCAATCCGCCGCAGCGCTTGCTGATGGGCCCAGGGCCGATTAACGCAGACCCAAGGGTACTGAGAGCCATGTCAGCACAGCTGATTGGTCAATACGACCCCGCGATGACAGGGTTTATGAACGAAACCATGGCGCGTTATCGCCAAATATTTAAAACCAACAACGAGTGGACGTTTTTAATTGACGGCACTTCACGGGCAGGTATCGAGTCGGCGTTACTCTCTATGCTAAGGCCGGGTGATAAAGTGTTAGTGCCGATCATGGGGCGTTTTGGCCACTTGCTAGCAGAAATAGCGACACGCGCACAAGCTGACGTACACACCATTGAAGTGGCATGGGGCGAAGTATTTCAACCCGAGCAAATTGAAGCGGCGATTAAGCGGGTGCAACCACGTGTGCTCGCCATGGTGCAAGGTGATACATCGACAACGATGAACCAACCACTGGGAGATATCGGCGCTATTTGTCAGCAGCACGACGTATTGTTTTATTGTGACGCTACCGCATCGATTGTCGGTAATGACTTACCAGCTGACAAGTGGCAAGTGGATGCGCTAACTGTCGGTTTACAAAAGTGTTTGGGCGGGCCTTCTGGCTCTGCACCCATTACGCTCAGTGACAAGTGTGTTGACTGGATACGTCAGCGCAAAAAAGTTGAAGCTGGTATTCGCACGGCAGATCATCAAGATGGTATTGAGCCATTTATTCGCTCCAATTATTTTGACCTTGGTATGATCATGGATTACTGGGGCGAAGAGCGCTTAAATCATCATACTGAAGCGACCAGCATGCTTTATTGTGCCTCTGAGTGCGCTCGTATTGTTTTAGAAGAGGGAGTCGATGAATGTGTTGCCAGACATAAGTTACATGGCGACGCTATGCTCGCTGGCGTGCAGGCTTTAGGTTTAAAAGTTTTCGGCGATATTAATCACAAAATGAATAATGTAGTCGGCGTTTATATTCCTAGCGAAGTAAACGGCGATCAGGTGCGCAATCAAATGCTTAATGATTTTGGTATTGAAATTGGCACTTCCTTTGGCCCACTGCATGGCAAAATTTGGCGAATTGGCACCATGGGCTATAACGCTCGCAAAGATACGGTACTGCAAACACTCGCTTGTTTAGATGCCTGCTTGCAGGCCAATGGCTATAAAGGCCCGAGCGGTGAAGCGACTTTGGCTGCATTAGCCTATTACCATGGACAGTGAAGGCATGGACAGAGAAGGCATGGACAGAGAAGGCATGAACAGCAAAGCTAGGGAGAGGTTGTAAATGGATGATTTGTCTACGCAGCTCGTCAGCCAATATGGCTTAAGAGCGATTGAGCGTTGTTATCAGCTAAGCCAAATAAGTGAGCTTGACGATGGCATTTTGCGCCAGTATTTAACCCCTGAACACCAAGCGTGCAACCAACAAGTGGCCAAGTGGATGAGTGAAGCGGGGATGGAAACATGGCAAGATGCGGTTGGTAACCAATGGGGCAGACTTACCAGTACTAGCCCTAATGCTAAACGCCTGATCATTGGCTCACATTTAGATACTGTGCCCTATGCTGGGGCCTACGACGGTATTTTAGGGGTGATGTTAGGGATTGAGGTTGCAGCCTTAGCTCAGCAAAATAAGCTTAGTTTGCCGTTTCATCTCGATATTGTCGGCTTTTGTGACGAAGAGGGTACGCGCTTTGCTACGACCTTAATTGGCTCGAAAGCACTGGCTGGCCAATTTGATCCCGAATGGCTGGCGCTCGAAGACCGAAAGGGCATTAGTATGCGCCAAGCCATGGTGGATTTTGGCTTAGATCCTAAGCTAGCAGCTGAACAAGGGGCAGCACTGTCATCAGAAGAACTATTAGGCTATTGGGAAGCCCATATCGAGCAAGGCCCAGTGCTGGAAGCACAGCAGCAACCGCTAGGTGTTGTTTCCGCAATTGCTGGTGCCAAACGTGCGGTTATTGAATTTATTGGCCAAGCTGGGCACGCTGGAACAACGCCAATGAACCTGCGTCAAGACAGCCTTACTGCAGCGGCTGAGTTTACCCTTGCTGTTGAAAAATTAGCCATATCAGCAGCGCAAAGTAGTCAACAAGGACAAGTGGCGACTATAGGTAGTATTGCTGCTAAACCGGGTGCGACCAACGTTATTGCCGGGGTGACAGAATTAAGCATTGATATACGAGCGCAGGAAGATGGTGCACTTGCAAGGCTGGTAACCGATATTGAACAAGCTGCATCAGCCATTACTGAAAAACGCCAGTTAACACTAAACTGGCAATGGACGCATGCAGCCCCTGCGGTGCAATGCGATAGCCAGATAATTCAGTTATTTGCCAAGGCATGCAAGCAAGTTACTGACTATGCTACTGTGCTGCCTTCTGGTGCCGGTCATGATGCCATGGCCATTGCCAATATTTGTCCTGTGGGTATGCTGTTTATCCGCAGCCCAGGTGGTATTAGCCATCACCCTGATGAAGCGGTGATTGACGGTGATGTTATTAACGCCTTAGCGGTGTTATACCAATCCTTAAACACCAAGGCGTTAAACGTTTTTAGCTAATAGTTGCGTAGACTTTCTCCTAAAAGCGCCCAGAAACCGTATAAAAAAGATAGAAAACACTATAAAAAATGCCTGCAATTGCAGGCATTTTTTATCTCGCTAGTTTTAGAGCGTTTTCAGCTTAGTAAAAACTATATCTTACTCTCGCCATCACTTGGCGCGGCGCAATCAGCTCTTCACCTGTGGCGTTAACACCAAAAACATCAGACATTCGTGAGTTAACACCGTCTTTGTCAAAAACATTGGTCGCCATCAAGTCAAAGCCCCATGTATCGTCATCTAAATCAAGTGAGAATCGTAAGTTAACCACCTCGTAATCATCTACTTGATCAATCGCTGGGTTGTTGAAAATTCGTTGCTCAAATTCACCGCGGTAAGTGTATTGCAGTACCGAGCGGAATTCGTGGCTAGCAATATTAGTGGTGTACTCTAGGCTAGCGTCCATGGTAAAGCCAGGTGCTTTAGCAAGCTCGTTGCCTTTAACATTTTCAGCTAATTCAGAGCGCAGCACATCGTCACCAGGGACAAAACCTAAGCCATCGGCTACCACGTTATCAAGGGCGAAGTAATCTTGGGTAATTTCTGAGTCTAATGCCGACATTTTCACGTCTAAAATTAAATCGTCGGTAAGTAGCGCAATCAACTCTAACTCTAAGCCGGTAATTTCCGCTTCCGGAATATTGGCTACACCGCCTTGGAAGGCATTGGGATCGGTTGCTTGGAATTGCAGGTTTTGATAATCGTAGAAGAAGGTTGCTAAGTTAGTGCGCAGTCGGTTATCCAATAGTTCGGCTTTAATCCCTAGCTCGTAAGCGTTAATCGTTTCATTTTCAAACGTTGGGAATACCAAAGGTTCAGAGTTATCAATAGCGCCGCTAATAAAGTCGAATTCGCCAGGTTCAAAACCAAAGGTTAAGTTACTGCCGCCCGGTTTAAAGCCTCGTGTATAAGAGCCGTAAACCATAATATCATCGCTAATATCGTATTCGACGGCAATTCGGCCTGTTACTTCTTCAACCGACGCCTCAATTAACGTAGGTTCAGGCGCAAAGAAGTTAGAAACTGCACTTTCAACATCGTCTTTGGTATAGCGCAGACCGGTAATTAAGCGTGTCGTGTCGTTGAAGTTATAAGTTGTTTGACCGTATATTGAAAACGATTCTCGACTTGGCGTGGCATCCGAAATAAAGCCGACATCACCGGCAAATACGTCAGGGAAAGATGGCACATAGCCATCTAATACGCCGTTGCCATTAGCATCTAACTCTTCACGTATGGTCACTTCAATATCTGTATCTAAATAAAAGGCGCCAACAATCCAATCGAGCTTGCCAAAAGCTGGCTCATTGGAAATTAAGTTAATTTCATGGGTGAAAGTTTCAACATTATTAATTTCAGGTAAGAAGGCGCTAATCGTGTATTCAGGGTTCGTGCCGTAGGCGTGGCGGTCGTTATCACGTTGCACCAAAATTTCATCTTCTTGCCAGCTACCTAAATATTTTGCGGTCGCAAAGCCCAAATCACTTTCCACGATCAGACCAACAAGTTTTGAGTCTAACTCGAATTTTGATTCAGTATCTTGGGCTAGGTTGCGCGCACCGGGTGTTGGATCGTCGATACCTTTAATTGCCGCCCCATTGCTGTCCGCCTCGAAGAATTGACCAATCAAGCGAAGGTTTGTGTTATCCGTGGCTTGCCAGAAGAAATCGGTTTTAATGGTAAGGTTATCGGCATCATCCAAGTCTTGGCCATTAAGTACGTTTTTTGAAAAACCATCGCGATCGTATTTAGATACTGACGTGCGCAGCGCGGCGCTATCGCCAATTGGTAAATTTACAGAGCCGCGCAATTGACTCAGGCTATGCTCGCCAAAAGTATAGTCAAACTTACCATTGGTTTCGCCTAACTCAGGGCGCTTACTGATCACATTGATGGCACCACCTGTCGAGTTTTGACCAAATAAAGTGCCTTGTGGACCGCGCAGTACCTCAATCAACTCAACATCAATAAAGTCAGTTTGTAGGGCGAAGGGTGAAGCGATATAAATACCGTCCATATGATAGGAAACTGACGGGTTCGCGACGATATTTTGGTTGGCTTCGTTACCAACACCGCGAATTGAAATAATCGTTTTAAAACCTTCGTTTTTCGCTACGGTGACACCGGGAGCAATAGCGCTAAGATCAACAAATGAAAGAATATTTTTATCCAGTAAATCTTCACCTGTCACAGCGGTTACCGCTTGTGATACATCTTGCAGGCTTTCATTTCGCTTTTCCGCAACGATGATAATTTCTTCGATCCCCGCGTCATCATCTAAGTTGTCTGCATAGGCGCTAGGTATCGAGCTTGCTGCTAAACTCGCCATTATCGCCGTGGCAATAGGTAAACGTTTAAATCTAGGTAACTCAGTGCTCATGGTAGTTCCTTTTTATTTTTAATATCAAAAGTTTGTTTTCATTACTTTTGATGAGCTGAGCAACACCTGAGCCAACATGAACCGATCGGTTAGGAATAATTTTAAAATCTTTTATAAACAACGTGTTAACTTGCTTGACCATGTGTTGACTCATACCTTTGCATAATCATCAACTCACAATTTGTAGAATAATTGCACTAGTGCTGTGCGTAAATTCGTCAGTTGCATCAATTTGGTCAGCTACAGATTTTGAAAAGTTATTGCTAATGAGTGGGTTAGCTATGTTTATAGTGGAAAGACACTTTCCATGTGTGATTAACGTCTACTCTATTTATGGTGTAAGGCTAACTATCGAGTAAGTGAAAAGTTATCGAGTTAGATTTATGTCGTTAAAGATGTTCTCGATAACTAGATAAGTAGATACCTTGTCTTTTATTCAAGGGAATTAACAGTGTTTAGACCAGAGGGACAAATAAACAACTGCATATATCATAGAGAATGGCATGTTTAGCGCAATTCAGCTTGTCGCATCGGCATAGTGTCAATCAGTGCTTTAATGCGCTCATAGCTTAAGCTTGCCAGTGGGTATTTCGCTTTTACATCGCCGTCTAAGCCAATCAAAATAGCACTATTACTATTCATTATTTGATGCTCTGTTAGTTTTTGCATCAATACTTGATCCAGTGTTGGTGTTCTTCTCATTACGGTATTGGGTAGTAATTGAAAGCTTTGTTGATTGATAAGTGCGTAAATGGCCAGTTTTCGCTCGGTTAAGCTCTCGTAGTCAAGTTCCCACATAAACGGCGTGAGAGGTGGTTGAGTATCAGAATGGATCAGTACTAGGCGTTTTTGCCATAAAAAGTCGCTGAACTGTTTTGTATCGGTACTTTTTTTCGTTACATGCTGTGGATTGTCTACTTCAAAGCCCACTACATTTATGGCAGTTAAAGATAGCGCTATGGCAAGCAAAAGTACTGCGGTAGTTAGTGACCTTTTGAGCATAATGTTCACCTAAATTTTGATATTTCGCTGTTTTCGTTGTTGGCTATGCCCTGAACCCGTCATCCTCTGATTATCAATGCGCGACGTGAATAGACGAGGAAATACTCAGCTAGGTATCGAACTAAATACGGTATGCCTAACGAGTCAGCTCATTTTGATCTTCAAATACGTTAAAGGTGTAGGCTATGATGGTGTAAATTTAACCAATACTCTTTATTGCTTCGCGCTTGTTAATTTATGAATCGTTTAACTTTTAATTTGGCTTTTGCTGTCGCTTTTACTGCAATAAGTATTACCGCTTTTACGCTAGCCAGTTTGCCAGCAAGCGCCGCTGAGCAACGATTTAATATCGCTAAGTTACAGGAATCGAGCAAAGCCCAAGGACCTCATATCCAAGTTGCGCTGCTAAGTGAATATAAAAGTATTTGGGCAGCAAGCGACACTAAGACTCAATGGCTAGGAATTTTGCTTTCGCCTGAGGATGAGTGGCATACCTACTGGCGCAATGCAGGGGATTCTGGCGAACCGCCAAGCGTGCAATGGCAAAGCAGCACTGAGATTGAGTTTGGCGAAATTCAGTGGCCAATTCCTGAGCAAATACCAATCGCCCATTTAGTCAATTACGGTTATAGCGGTGACACTTTGCTGATGGTGCCATTTACCATTAAAAGTTCAGCCGACTTTCCTGAAACCGTTAAAATTACCGCTGATTTATCTTGGTTAGTGTGCAAGGAAGACTGCATTCCCGGTTGGGCAACACTGAATATTGAGTTGCCTGTTAGCGATAAAACTGCAAATGACCCATCATTGTTGTCACCCCACGCGCCGCTATTTTCAAAAACACGAGCAACACTGCCAGATAACCGCTGGTTATCGGCGCAATATGAAATTACCGAAGATTATTTAACCTTGGCGGCTAGCTTACCTTATGAATCGAACTGGCAACTGTTGCCGTTTCGCAGTGATCTCATTCAGCACAATAGTCAGCAGCAGTGGTTGCTGGCTGAAAATGGTGCTGATGCCAATGTGTTGTTAGAAAAATCAGATTATTTTAGTCACTCTGAAGCAACGGTTAATTTTCTGCTATCCGACGGCAACAAAGGCTTTTATTTAACGGCAACGTTAAATGATTTAGCTGGCGCTGGTTCTGTGACTGGAGGCGAGAGTACCAGTTTAATAGGAATTGAGCGGGATGCCTCCATTGGGTTGATGCTTGTCTTTGCCTTTATTGGTGGGTTGATACTCAACATTATGCCATGCGTGCTGCCCGTGCTATCGCTTAAAGCGTTAGCGCTCGCTGCTGACAAACTAGGCCACTCAACAACAGGCAATCATTGGGGCTATTTGCTTGGTATTTTAGTGAGTTTTTGGTTATTTGCCGCGTTAATTCTCGTATTGAAATTAAGTGGTGAGGCCATTGGCTGGGGTTTTCATCTGCAACAACCTTTGGTGATTGCTGCGCTGTGTTTCTTATTCGTTTTTATCGCGTTAATGCTGTTAGATGTCGTGCCAAATGGCGCCGGCATCTCGGGCTTCTCAGGCATAGGTCAAAAACTTACACAAGGTAATAGCTTTGCTAGTCAGTTTTTTACGGGCGTATTGGCGGTTATTGTCGCTTCCCCTTGTACCGCGCCGTTTATGGCAACCGCTTTAGGTGTGGCGATGGTTAGCCCACCAGTGCATACCGTATTGATTTTCACTGCATTGGCATTGGGTTTTGCGCTACCCATGACGCTGCTCAGTCTTACGCCTCGCTTTGCCGCATTATTGCCGAAACCCGGTGCGTGGATGGAAACATTTAAACAGTTTTTAGCGTTTCCTATGCTCGCCACTGTGGTTTGGCTGCTTTGGGTGTTTTTGGGGCAAACTAATAGCTTAGGGCAATTATGGCTGCTGTCAGGTTTGTTGCTGTTCGCACTGTGTTTGTGGCTGGCGAGTAAAGTGGCGGGCAAGGCCTCTTATACGTCCGTTATGATTGCGCTCTTTATCGCCAGTTATGCGAGTTATCAAGGCAGCGAACAAGTTGGCTCTCAGTCGGCGAAATCCGCTAATAATGAATTTGAAAAAATAGCCCAGCCATTTAGCGAACAAAAATTAGCGACATTGCGTAATAACAATCAAGTTGTGGTGGTCAATATGACAGCAGATTGGTGTATTACCTGTAAAGTGAATGAGCAAGTCGCCTTTACTGATAGAGACTTGCAGCAAACGCTCGCACAAGAGAATGTGCATTACCTAGTCGGTGATTGGACTAACAAAAACAGGGAAATTTTAGCCTATTTAACGCGGTATCAGCGCTCTGGTGTGCCTTTGTATGTTGTTTATGCAGGCGGTGGGAAGGAGCAAGTGCTACCACAAATTTTAACCCCCAATATTGTAATTACGGCAATACAACAAGCACAACAGGAGCTTAATTATGTATCTCTTTAAACACTGGCAAAATGTTAATAAACGACTCGTAGCAATCTTGACATGTTCAGCATTGGTGTTGTTTTTATCGCCAGCTCATGCTGCTGCAAAAGTTGCTATTAAGGTTGACAGCGCAGCGCCAGATTTTCAATTAGTCAACACCCAAGGTGAAACGGTTAAGTTAGCCGATTTTGCTGGTAAATATGTGGTACTGGAATGGACTAATCACTTGTGTCCGTATGTGAAAAAACATTATGAAAGCGACAATATGCAAGGCTTGCAACGTAAGTATACCGAGCAAGATGTGGTCTGGTTATCGATTATCTCATCAGCTCCCGGCAAACAAGGCCACGTTAGCGCGACCAAAGCCGATGCACTGACGCAAGATCGCAATGCGTCACCAAGCCATGTATTGTTCGATGAAAGCGGCGATGTCGGCAAGCTGTACGGCGCAAAAACGACGCCACACATGTATATTATTGACCCTAAGGGGACGCTGCGCTACGCCGGTGCCATTGACAGTATTAAATCTGCAAACCCTGCAGATATTGCCAAAGCAACTAACTATGTTGAGGTCAGCATGAGAAGTTTGATGACCGGCGAGCCAGTCGACAAAAAAGTAACTGCGCCATATGGCTGCTCAGTAAAATATAAAAGTTAAAGAGAAAAGCAGCAAGGCTAACCTAATCGTATAAAGCTGCATGGCAATGGTTTCAGCCTGATCCCATTTGATGTTCATTTATATACGCATGTATGTTCATTTGGGGAAAGTGCAATACTTTCCCTTATATCATATTGCTTTTACTCAACGTAAACCTTGCTTAACTTAGATTTTAGTAAACTGCATATCGGCAAAGGTAAGCTGGCTCACCTTTTTACCGTTAACCGAAAATTGCATCACTTTTCCCATTTCAGGCACCAGCTCTAAACGCAAAGTATTGTCTTTGTTATAAGCTTCAGCATTAGCGTGAAGAATACCCCAAGAGACGTTTAATCGATTTTCCTTAACCTTTATCGTAATATCGCCAGCGAGTTGATGACGATATGTACCAGCATAGCTGGCTAACGGCAAAGTTAATTGTAAGGGCTGAGATTGCCGAGCTTGTCTTGCTGTGCTGATCTTATCGACAAAACCATTAAATGCGCTTGCCAGTTTTTGAATATTAGTTTGCAAATCGTTGTGGATCGCAAGGCGCTCTTCTGAATTATCGCTGAGCAAGTAGCGATAAATGGCATCAGCAATATGCTTGTTTAACGCATCTCCCAGTCGCCCTTCGTTATTGAGAATAATTACGCCAAGCTTTTGTTCGGGGAGAAAAGAAAGGTGTGCTGAAGCACCGGGGTAGCCTCCATTGTGGTGCAGCACTTGTAATGTCTGCTCGCCTGCTTGGTACTTGCCTATATACCAACCCCAGCCATAAGCCTCTCGGCTGAAAACTCGTTGTTTGTTTTTAGGATTTGGGACTTGCACTAACGGTTGGTGAGATTTACTGACAACTTCAGGTGGAAATACTTGCTGACCATCAATTTGCCCTTGGTTTAGCTGGGCAATCACAAACCTTGCTAAATCTTGCGTACTCGAAATTACGCCGCCAGCCGCATGCATTGTTTGTGCTGTTTTCATTAAGTAAATTGACTGCTCAGGAATCGCCGCACTGCTGGAGTATGGTAGTGCATAGGGCTTGTTGTTTGGAGGATTGTCTGCAAGCGTAGCGCTCGATGCTGTCATTTTAAGTGGCGTGAATATTTGGCGGTTAAGTGATTCTTGCCATGGCGTTTTAAGTGTTTGCTCATACCATTGGCTTAGCATGGTATAGCCAAGGTTAGTGTAATCAAATTCTCCTAGCTGACTTTCGGTGCTGGCGCTAACTTGCGCCACCAGTAGTTTTCTCAACTCACTGTTATGGAGTCCTGTATAGGCTAACGGCCACACCATCGAGTTACCGTCAAGGCCAGAAGTATGTGATAACAAATGTTGCGTATTAACTTTAGTCGCGTTTATTTGGGAGAACTTCAATGTGGGAAATAAGGCTGCCAATGTGGCTTTCGTGTTTAACTCTTCTTGGTGTTCACTAAGCAGTGCATTTAACGCAAATATGGGTTTAGTGACAGAGGCGATATAGAACTTTGTATTTGGATCGACGACACGTTTAGCAGCAATATCTTGATAACCAAAACTACCTTGATAGATAACTTGGTCGCTTTTGATGACGGCAATAGAGGTGCCAAATGGCAGGGAAAATGGTGCCCTTGCTTGCTGCACTAGCTGATCAAACACCTGCTTGGTTTGTTTGGATTGCGCAAAAGATTGGTAGGGCAATGTGGCAAGTGTCGATTTTTGTTCTGTGCTCGGCTCAGCGCTAAAGGCATCCGTTCGCCAAGTGGCTAAAAATAGTGTGGTTAGTACTAACAGTGTCCGTTTCATTAGCTTGAGCCTTGTTGTTTTTCCTGTTGGATAGACTAGAGGCTAATCACGGTTATCGGAAGAGGGATTCTCAACAATATTGTAACTGAATGATTTCTCTATGAGTTAGGAGCTATCTTAGCTACAAAGTCTAGTTAGCATGTAGTCTTAACTAGCTGTAATTAAGTGGTGCTATTAAAAAGCGGACAAGCCAATTTACCTATCCGCTTTATTGAGTCTGATTCGCTGCACTAGAATTCAACGAGTATGAATATAGCTATGAACCTAGTTAGGATCGCAGCGTTACTTTAACTTACCCTCAACACCAGCAACATAGTAATCCATCTTACGCAGGGCGTTATCATCCATAATTTGTCCATCAGCCAATATTTCTTGCCCTTGTTGGTTAACAATAGGGCCAGTAAACGGATGGAGTTTTCCTTCGGCGATTTGTGCTGATAAGGATTGAACTTTGGCTTTCACATCAGCTGGAATCGCAGAGCTTAGTGGTGCTAATTGAGTCATATCCGCATCCATTCCACGCCATACATCTGTTGACTGCCACGTGCCGTCTAACACTTGTTGCACACGCTTAGCGTAGAATTCCTTCCAATTGTGCACCGCCGCAGTTAAGTGGGCAGTTTTGCCGTATTCACTCATGTCTGAGTGGTAGCCAATGGCGTAAATCCCAGCGGCTTCTGCGGCTTGTAATGGCGCTGGTGAATCGGTGTGTTGGGTAATCACATCGGCACCTTGGTCAATTAAGCTATCGGCAGCTTCGCGCTCTTTACCTGGGTCAAACCAGCTATTGACCCAAACCACTTTAACTTTGGCGTCTGGTTTAACTGATTGTAAACCAAGGGTGAAGGCATTAATACCGCGTACGACTTCAGGGATAGGAAAGGCACCGATATAACCTATAGTATCAGTTTTGCTCATATGACCAGCGATAACACCGGTTAAATAGCGGGCTTCGTAAATACGATCGAAATAGGTGCCGACGTTTTTAGCGCGTTTATAACCCGTCGCGTGTTCAAATTTTACTTTAGGGAAGCGCTTCGCCACTTTAATCGTTGGGTTCATATAGCCAAACGAGGTGGTAAAGATTAAGTCGTGCCCACTTTTCGCCATTTGAGTGATCACCCGCTGTGCATCGGCGCCTTCGGCAACATTTTCGACAAAGCTAGTTTCGATTTTGTCGCCAAATTTTTCCTCTAAATATAGGCGAGCTTCGTCGTGTGTGTATGTCCAGCCTGCTTCACCGGTCGGGCTAACATAAACAAAGCCCACTTTAACGTTGTTGTCTGCAGCCATAGCGCTACTCGACATTAAGCTGGCGTTTAACCCAATACCAATGCTCAGGGCTACGGCTAACTTCTTCATCACTTTTTTCATTTTTACTGCTCCATTGTAGTGAAATTTTTATTCTTAAATTTGTTTTGTTTTGTTTTGTTTTGTTTTGTTTTGTTTTGTTTTGTTTTGTTTTGTTTTGTTTTGTTTAGTTTTGTTTTGTGCTGTTTTTTGAGTTGAGGCTAAGCAGAGCGAAGCACTAGTGACCTTTATGCCAAGGTTTAGCCAGCGACATCGGCTCAAATAACCGCTGTTTTTGTGGATCTCTGCTGAGAATGAACAGCACAGCTAACGTGGCAAGGTAAGGCATCATGGCAAGTAAATTACCGTCAACTGAAAGTCCTAAGCCTTGTGCGACCAAGTGCATAATGCTGGCAAAGCCAAACAAATAAGCGCCAAGCATTACGCGCTCAACTCGCCAACTGGCGAATACCACTAAGGCCAGCGCAATCCAGCCGCGACCTGCGGTCATGTTTTCCGTCCAAAGTGGGGTATAAGCCAGTGATAAGTAGGCGCCTGCGATACCGGCTAGCGCGCCGCCGAACATTACAGCTAAATAACGAATACTCATTACTGGTAAGCCTAAGTTACTGGCAACACTTGGGTTTTCACCCACAGCACGGACAGCAAGCCCAGCTCTGTGGTGCTTAAAAAACAGGTAGGCGAGAATCACTAACACCCAACTGAGATAGACAATGGCGTCTTGTGCAAACAGGGCTTTACCAATAACTGGAATAGCAGCTAAGCCGTCAATGGTTAATGCAGGTAAGGCGGTCACGGTTTTACCTTCGTAATCGGCGCCAATAAATGCGGACAAGCCGGTTGCTAAAATAGTTAGGGCAAGGCCTGCGGCTACTTGGCTAGCGTTTAAATGCAGCGCAATAAAGGCAAAGGCAAGCGATATTAGCACCCCCGTCAGCGCCGCAGCGCCAAAGCCAATTAAAAAGCTGTCGCTGTGATACATGGCAATAAAGCCAGCAACGGCGCCAAGTAGCATCATGCCCTCTTGGCCCAAGTTCAGTACGCCGCTCTTTTCACAGATAATTTCACCTAAGGCAACCAAGAGTAGTGGTGTACCGGTGCGAATAGTGGCATATAAAATATTGGTAATTAGTTCGATATCCATAACGGTTATTCCTGAGCTTGTGGAGCAAGAGAAGACGAGGTGTTGTCTGCGCTGTTGCTTTTGTCAAAACGTTTAAAGCGGACGCGATAGCGGATTAATACATCGCAAGACAGTAAGAAAAACAGCATAAGTCCCTGAAAAATTCCGGTGATAGCATTAGGTAGACCAAGCTCAATTTGTGCCATTTCACCGCCCATATAGATAAGCCCCATTAGTAGGCCCGCTAAGGTGATGCCAACCGGGTGTAAGCGCCCTAAAAACGCGACAATAATGGCCGCGTAGCCATAGCCAGGTGAAATTTGCGGGACTAGCTGACCAATTGGCCCCGCCACTTCGCCAGCTCCGGCTAAACCTGCCAACGCACCGCACACTAACAATACTAGGGTGACGAGTTTAGTTTGATTAAAACCAGCCATTTTTGCTGCCGACGGGTCTTGCCCCAACACTTGGGTTTGAAAACCCAGAAAACTCTTACTGATAAACAGCCAGCTAAGCGCCATCGCGATAGCGCAAAATACTAAGCCTAAGTGCAATCGGGTGTCAGCAAATAACACAGGCAATAAAGTACTGTCGCCAAACAGCGCACTTTCAGGGAAGTTAAAGCCATCCGGATCTTTAAGTGGCCCATGCACTGCCCACAATAAAATATTCAAAGCAATGTAATTCATCATAATAGTGACGAGAATTTCATTGGTGTTTAAACGCAACTTCATAAAGGCGGCAAGCGCTGCCCAGCCTATACCGCCTGCAATGCCAGCGAGTAGCGTTAACGGCATGGCCCAAATACTGTCAGAATGCACGAATAAGGTTGCTACGGCAGATGCGGCGACACCGCCCATCAGTAATTGGCCTTCGGCACCGATATTCCACACCGAGGCGCGAAAACACAGCGCTAGGCCATAAGCACACAGTAAAATAGGAATGGTTTTCACCAGTAACTCGCTGATGCCATACCAGTCAGCAATTGGCGCGATAAAAAATGTGTATAAGGCTTCACTTGGTGATTGGCCTAGTGCGGCAAATAAAATATAGCCAGTGAGCAGGGTCAGCAGCACGGCAAGCAATGGTGAACTATAGCCCCAAACAGTAGAATGCTGAACACGGGCTTCTAGGCGGATCATAAACTAGCTCCTGATGAAGTTTGTGGCTTAGTTGGCAAAGGAACAACCTTGCCATCAGATACGTGTGCTGCCGATGGTGCTGCTCTTGGCAAGCCAAAATCTCCGGCCATCCAACGGCCTAACAAGGGTAAAGGGACTTCGTCTGTTGGCAGAAAAGGGGAGAGCTTGCCATCACAAATGGCGCCAAGGCGATCGCAAATTTTGTATAGCTCATCCAAGTCTTCAGAAATCACTAGTACCGCACAGCCTTGATCGCGCAACTTAATAATCGCTTGATGAATGGCGACTTGAGCGCCAATATCCACACCCCACGTAGGATGCGACATCAACAAAAACTTAGGGGCTTGCTCAATTTCACGGCCAATAATAAATTTTTGTAAATTACCGCCAGATAAGCTCACTGCTTGGCTATGGTTACCTGCGGCTTTCACTTTGTATTTGTCGATGATTTTGTTGGCGAGCGCTTTGATCTTGTTTTGTTTCAGTATGCCTTTGTCGAATAACCCTTTACCTACTAAACCATGGTCAAAACTGGTCAGTAAGGCATTTTGGCATAAATCCATTTCTGGCACGGCGCCTCGCCCCAAGCGATCTTCAGGTACAAAGGCAAGGCCCAAACGTCGGCGCTTAAGGGGAGACATGGCATCAACAACTTGATTGCCAAAGCGAATGGCAGAAGATTTAGCGTTAGTTTGCTCACCAGATAACGCCTTTAATAGCTCTTCTTGGCCATTGCCCGCCACGCCTGCAATACCCACAATTTCACCAGGTTTGACACTGAGGTTGATGTTTTGCAGAGCAATATCAAATAAGCCCTCAGGCGTTGTTGATAATTCACTGACGCTAACAAAGTCGTCAATACCATCACTTAGTTGAGCGCGTTGCTTATCATTGCTGATCGGCGTGTCATCACCCACCATCATGCGAGCCATGGCTTCAGGTGTTTCTTGTTTGGGGGAGCAATGCCCGCTGACCTTGCCAGCGCGTAAAATCGTGGCGCTGTCACATAGCTCTGCAACTTCATGTAGTTTGTGGCTAATAAAGAGTACAGAACAACCTTGCTGTTTTAGTTGACGTAGCGTTTTGAAAAGCGCTTGAACTTCTTGTGGCGTTAGTACCGATGTAGGTTCATCTAAAATGAGTAGCTGAATGTCGAGTAATAAACAGCGGACAATTTCAACACGCTGGCGCTCGCCTGTTGATAAGGTGGAAATGCGGCGCTCAGGATCGAGTGGCATGCCATATTGCTCTGATGTTGCTTTGATCCGGCTGGCAAGCGTTGCCGGTTGACCCGCTTGCTCACCGAGCGCTAAGGCAATATTTTCAGCGATGGTTAAACTTTCGAATAATGAAAAGTGTTGAAACACCATACCGATACCTAAGGCGCGCGCATCGGCAGGTTCATTGATCGATGCTACTCGACCATTCCATAAAATTTCACCTTGGTCAGGTTTGACCACGCCGTAAAGAATTTTCATCAACGTGCTTTTGCCAGCACCGTTTTCACCGAGCAAGGCATGAATTTCGCCATGCTTTATTTGCAGTTCAATATCGTCATTAGCTTTGCAACCAGGATATTGTTTGCTAATTCCCTGCATTAATAGCCGATTCTCGTTCTTCATGTGTAACACCCAATAGCAGACTGATTTGCAAAATTAGTCAATTGCCTAATACTTAATATTGACCGATCGGTCATGTTTGGTATGGGTTGTGCAATAACTTGACCAATAATTAATTTTTTTCTTGAAGGTTTTGCTCTGAAAAAAATTAAAAATAATCACAAGCCACTGAAAATAAAGGGCTTGATAGAATGAAGGAAGGTAATGTGATTCGGTTTTTAGTTAACGACACACCAATAACACTGGAAGAGTGTGCACCAAGTCTCACCGTTTTGGACTGGCTTCGCACCAAAGTGGGGAAAACGGGCACTAAAGAAGGGTGCGCAACAGGTGATTGCGGTGCGTGTACGGTATTAGTTGGCCAATACGTAAACAACGCATCAGGTGAGCGTGTTTGGCAATATCAGGCAATTAATAGCTGCTTGCTATTGGTGGGTAATGCCCATGGCAAACACATTGTTACCGTCGAGGCGTTAACGGAACAACTATCGCCATTGGTTGAAGCGACACTTGACCAACTGCACCCAGTACAGCGTGCCATAGTTGAATGCCACGGCTCACAGTGCGGTTTCTGCACGCCGGGGGTGGTGATGAGCTTAATGGCGCTATATCTGAATCACGAAAACTACCCGGGCAAGCAAACGGTTATTCATGCCTTGGGCGGTAATTTATGCCGCTGTACGGGCTATCGTCCAATTCTAGACGCTGCCGAGAAAATGTACCAATACCCAAGAGTTGAGCGTCTGTGGCACAGCCAAATGGAACAAACAGAACAGCATTTGAACAACAGCGATTCAACGCCATTTCTTTGTACGTCTTTACCTGATGACTCGCTTGCTGACAAACAACTACCTGAAAACCAGCAAAGGTTTTTCTATCTACCGCAAACGGCCGCTGAGCTGATCGCACTCAAAAACCAGTATCCAGAAGCTCAGTTGGTGGCAGGTGCAACAGATTACGCGATAGAGCTTAGCCAGCAACTTGTACAACCTCAAATTCTGATTTCGGTTAGCCAAGCTACTGAGCTATCGCAATTGAACATCACTGAAGACGCCTTAGAAATTGGTGCGGCACTGCCTTATCGTCAGTTTGTTGATACCTTTTGCCAAGAATATCCAGAAGCGAAAGAGTTATTTGAGCGTTTGGGCTCAGAGCAAGTACGCAGTGCTGGCACATTAGGAGGGAGTTTAGGTAATGCCTCGCCTATTGGTGATCCTGCGCCGCTGCTGATTGCGCTTAATGCGACGATGGAGCTGGAATCAAGCCAAGGCTCAAGAAAAATCGCGGTAGAAGACTTTTTTACCGGTTATCGGGCAACAGTGTTAGCGCCTGATGAAGTGATTACTAAAGTAATTGTCCCTAAGCGACCAGCGGCAATGAAACTCGCCTGTCACAAAGTGTCTAAACGTTTAGAAGATGATATTTCAACCGTGTGTTTAGTACTGGCGGTGACGCTTGATGCTGAACACACACAAATCAACTTAGCACGTTGTGCTATGGGGGGGATGGCTGCAGTTCCCGCACGGGCAAGTCACATTGAACAAGCGTTAATTGGTCAACCTTATGTTGCTGATAGCTTTACACAAGCGGGTGCTGTCGTTGCGCAAGATTTCTCGCCAATGTCGGATGTAAGAGCCAGCAGCGATTATCGCTTAACCGTTAGCCAGAACTTGTTAACCCGTATCGGTATTGAGTTTTGTCAGGCAATTGCTGTTACTCAAATCGCAGCCAATGAAGCAGTACTAGATTCCGCGCCGCAATCTACATCAGAAACACTGTCAGCACCAGCTAAACTAACGACGAGGATTTCCCATGCGTCACTTTGAAACCACTCAGTCAGATAGTAAACGCGGTGCTATTGGCCAATCGAAACACCATGATAGTGCCATTAAGCAAGTATGTGGCTCTGCCAATTATATTGACGACAACCCTGAGCCCGCCGGCTGCTTGCACGCCTACCCAGTCACGGCGCCTTTTACTTCAGGCATCATTAAAGGGGTTGATACTAGCAAAGCACAAGCCATAGCTGGCGTTAAACGCATTTTCTCGGCTAAAGATGTGCCGGGAAAAATTGATATCGGGCCTATTTTTGCAGGGGATTTACTGCTCGCCAGCGATGAAATTGAGTTTCATCACCAGCCAGTGTTGCTGGTGGTTGCTGACAGCTATGAAACCGCACGCCGAGCCGCTCGCTTAGTGGAATTCGATTTTCAAGAGCAAGAGGCCACAACCGACATTGAAACGGCAATTGCTGATAAAAACTGGGTTAGACCACCGCATGCACTGACCAGAGGCGATGCTCAAGCAGCAATTGCACAGGCTCAGCATGAAATAAACGGTGAAATGCATATTGGCGGCCAAGAGCATTTTTACTTGGAAGGGCAAGTAGCGATGGCACAGCCCAATGGTGATGGTGGCATATTCGTTCAATGTTCAACCCAACACCCAACTGAGGTACAGCATTTAATTGCTAAAGTGTTAGCTCAGCCATTTCATTTTGTCACGGTTGAAATGCGCCGAATGGGTGGGGCATTTGGTGGTAAAGAAACACAAGCGGCGCCTTGGGCATGCTTGGCAGCATTAGCCAGTTATCACTTAAACTGCGCGGTAAAACTGCGCTTGGCTCGGGCAGATGATTTTCGCCTAACCGGCAAGCGTCATCCATTTTTTAACCGCTATAAAGTTGGCTTTGATGAGCAGGGCGTTATTGCCGGCGCAGATATTGAAGTGAATGGTTACTGCGGTTATTCGCCTGATTTATCGGATGCCATTGTTGACCGTGCCATGTTCCATGCCGATAACGCTTATTATTATCCTGCGGCTAAAATTAGCGGTCATCGCTGTAAAGTGAATACCGTAAGCCATACCGCTTTTCGCGGCTTTGGCGGCCCACAAGGGATGATGGTTGCAGAGCAAATTGTTGATGATATTGCCGCAGCACTGGGCAAAGATCCACTCACTGTACGCAAAGCCAATTTGTATCAACAAGGTCGGTCAACCACCCCTTATCATCAAGAAGTTGAGCAGCATGTATTGATTGATATGATTGAGCAGGTTGAACAGCAGGCCGATTATTGGCAGCGTAAAGCTGACATTAAAGCGTTTAACCAAACCTCGCCAATCATCAAAAAAGGTTTGGCATTAACCCCAGTAAAGTTTGGTATCTCATTTACCGTACAGCATTTAAATCAAGCCGGTGCCTTAGTAAATGTTTACTCTGATGGTTCGATTCACCTAAATCACGGCGGCACCGAAATGGGGCAGGGGCTTAACACTAAAGTGGCGCAGGTGGTGGCACATGCATTTGGCGTTGAGTTAGACAAGGTGGGTATTACTGCTACACGTACCGACAAAGTGCCGAATACTTCGCCAACGGCGGCCTCAAGCGGTACAGATTTAAATGGTATGGCAGCGCTTAATGCCGCAAATACCATTAAAGCGAGATTAACCGAATTTATCGCTAAGCACTTTTCGGTGGAGCAAGCCAGCATCCGCTTTTGCGATAACACTGTGTATCACGACAAAGGTGAGTTGAGCTTTGATGAATTGGCGGGCTTAGCGTATTTAAATCGTATTTCGTTGTCATCAACCGGTTATTACGCGACACCGAAAATTCACTACGATCGCGAACAAGCCAAAGGTCGCCCGTTTTTTTACTACGCCCATGGTGTTGCGCTTGCCGAAGTGGAGGTGGACACCTTAACTGGAGAAAACACCGTCACTCGTGCCGATATTTTGCACGATGTTGGCCATTCACTAAATCCAGCTTTGGATATTGGCCAGATTGAAGGGGCATTTGTGCAAGGTATGGGCTGGTTAACGACCGAAGATTTAGTTTGGAATAAGCAAGGTCAGCTAGCCAGTTTTAACCCTGCAACCTATAAAATCCCAGCTATTGGCGACACGCCTGCGGAATTTAACGTTAGCCTTTATCAGTCAGCGAACCCTGAGGCGTCGGTCTTTCGCTCAAAAGCGGTAGGTGAGCCACCATTTATGCTCGCCATTAGCGTTTGGAGTGCTATTCGTGATGCGGTGAGCAGTGTCGCCAACTACCAATGTAAGCCAAGGCTAGACACTCCTGCAACACCTGAGCGAGTGCTGGCGGCAGTGCAAGCGGCACAAGCATTTAGTCAAGCTGATACCAGTCATTCGCAAGCTGAGCCGTCGCAACTAAATCAATCGCAGCATAGTCAGTCGCTAAAGGCTAAGAAAAAAGATGAGGAGGTGACATATGAATAGTTCCAACTCAAGCAACAATGTGCATGATGAACAAGCAGTAAGTCAGTCGTTAAACCAGTCTTTTCAAGGCTTTCATCACCAAAGCTGGTCTGAGGCAATAGCTGAACAAAATCGCTTGGGCAATGATTATGTTATCGCGACTGTGCTTGGTACTTCTGGCTCAACGCCAAGGGCGTCAGGCAGTAAAATGGTGATCACTGGCGAACAGATTTACGACACCTTAGGTGGTGGTCATTTGGAGTTTAAAGTTATTGAAAAAGCTCGCCAACTGCTCGCGCAGGGTGAAGCGGTGCAAGTGGCTGAGCAGTTTCATTTAGGTGCTAATTTAGGCCAGTGCTGCGGCGGTGCTACTGTCATCATGTTTGAAGTAATGATGTCACAGCATATGAATTTAGATATTTACGGTGCTGGCCATGTTGCCCAAGCGCTGGTTAATGTTTTAGCGCACTTGCCTATTCGCATACGCTGGATAGACAGTCGGGCTGAGGTGTTTCCACAGCAGTTGCCCGCCAATGTAACAAAAATTGTTGACGAAGAGCCGGTTGAACAAGCCAAGCGGGCGCGCGCAAATACCGCCTATTTGATCTTAACCCACAATCACCAACTCGATTTTGCCTTAACTGAAGCCATTTTAAAGCGTGATGATGTACGTTGGTTAGGGGTGATAGGTTCAGACACCAAAGCCAAGCGTTTTCAGTATCGGTTAGGGCACAGAGGCTTCTCTGAACAACAAATAGCGAGTATGCAATGCCCTGTTGGCATCGATAATGTATCGGGCAAGTTGCCGATGGAAGTTGCGGTATCTATTGCTGGTCAGTTGATCGGGCTCTATCAGCAGAAAAGCCAAGAGCAAAGTCAGCAAAAAGGCCAGCAGCAAGATCAGCAGAAAAGCGAGTCAAAAGACCAGCAAACGCCAATCAATAATAAATCGAAAAAGCGCAATGGCCTGCAGTGGCAAGAACTAACTGCGAGTTTTGCAACTTCGCAAAGCAGTGCAAAGAAAAGTAATGCGGAAAAAAGCGCTAAACAAAATCATGTGTTAACAGAAGATGTACAGGAGGTCGTTAACCAATGACAGTAGAACAATTTAATTCACTTGATGATGCTAAGGCGCATGCTGCACTGCAAAGTTGCTGTGTTGCGCCGCGCTGGATCGATCAAATGTTGTTAGCTAGGCCCTTTGTCTCACGTGAGCAATTATTATTTCAAGCGCAGCAAACATGGCAATTATTAGGAGAGAGTGATTACTTGGCGGCGTTTGAAGGACACCCACAAATTGGTGATGTGTCAACGCTAAGTAAAAAATTTGCGAACACCGCCAAACTCGCAGGCCATGAGCAATCAGGTATGAGTCAAGCTGACGAACAAGTGTTAGAAGAAATGTTGGCACTTAACCAAGCTTACTTAGCTAAATTTGGCTTTATTTTTATTGTCTGTGCAACCGGAAAGTCGGCACTTGAGATGCTGGAACTTATTCGCGAACGTATTGATAACGAACCTGCAGCCGAACTTGCCATTGCTGCTGCCGAGCAAGCCAAAATAACAAAAATAAGACTGGAGAAATTAGTGTGAGCAGAAGTCCTATTACCACTCATATTCTCGATACAAGTACCGGCCAACCAGCCAGTGGTGTGCCGGTAACCTTGTTTCAGCTTAACGACACCACTAACGAATGGCACGAACTATGTGCCGCTGACACAGATGCAGATGGCCGCTTGATTGATTGGTTGCCAGCAGCGTTAGCAATTGCCCACGGTACATACAAATTGGTATTTGATATTGATGCATACCAATCACAGGCTAGTGACGCGCCAGCCTTTTATCCTTATGCGGAAATTTGTTTTCGCGTATTAGACGACAATCATCACCATATTCCACTGCTATTGTCGCCATTTGGTTATTCAACGTATCGAGGAAGTTAATGATGACTACAGCTAATAAAATTCGCGTTATTTGCGGCGATATTCTTGATTTTGTTGATGACCCAGCCGTTGCTGGCGACAAGGCTTATCGCTACTTTGAGCAAGGCGCGTTAGTGATTCAAGATGGCAAAGTGGCCGACCTTGGCTTCGAGCGAGACATTTTACCAAGCCTAGCGTTAGCTTATCCAGATCAGCTAATCGACACTAAACGTTATACTGGGCGTTTGATTATCCCCGGCATGATCGATACGCATATTCACCTGCCACAAACTGAAATGATAGGGGCTTACGGCGAACAGTTATTAACTTGGTTAACTGAATATGCCTTTCCAACGGAAAAAAAGTTTGCTGATGAAGACTATGCACGGCAGGTGTCTCAGCGCTTTATTGATGAATTGCTGCGCAATGGTACAACTAGTGCGCTGGTGTTTGGTACTGTCCACCCACAATCAGTGAATGCTTTCTTTAGTGAAGCACAGCAACGAAAACTGCGCATGATTGCCGGTAAAGTGATGATGGACAGAAACTGCCCTGAAGATTTATCAGACTGCCCAGAATCTAGCTATCAAGACTCAAAAGCCTTGATTGAAAAATGGCATAACGTTGATCGCCTTAGCTACGCTGTAACACCACGCTTTGCGCCAACCTCTAGCCCAGAGCAATTAGCAAAATGTACGCAGTTGCTTGAAGAGTATCCCGACGTTTACTTACATACCCATTTATCGGAAAACAAAGACGAATGTGCTTGGGTTAAAGAGCTCTTCCCAGAAAGTGAAGATTACCTTGGTGTATATGAAGATGCAGGGTTAGTGCGCAGACGCTCAGTGTTTGCGCACTCTATTCACCTTGCCGAGCGCGAGCTTGATTGCTTGGCGAAAACACAGGCATCGGTATCTCACTGTTCGACATCAAACCTGTTTCTTGGCTCTGGTTTATTTAATCTCAAAGCCTGTGAAAAACGCGGCATTCACGTTGGTATGGGCACCGATGTTGGCGCAGGTACCAGCTTTTCTATGCTGCAAACTGGTAATGAAGCTTACAAAATTCAACAGTTGCAAGGGGAGAAATTCTCTGCGTTTAAAGGGCTTTATTTAGCAACCCTAGGCGGGGCTAGAGCGCTCGATTTAGAGGGAACTATTGGTAATTTCAATACTGGCTGTGAAGCGGATTTTGTCGTTTTAGACTATCAAGCAACGCCATTTTTAAGCTTCAGATTGAAAGAGGCGAAAACCTTACACGAACGTTTATTTGCCATTATGATGCTAGGGGATGACCGCTGTATTGAAGCCACCTATATCCTCGGTGAAAAAGCCTACAAGCGCGATGGTCAGCCACAATTTAAACCAACGCTAGCAGATATTAGCGAGCCCTCTGTTCTTAAGGAGGTGAGTTAATGGTGTTGGAAGCATTGGGATTAGCTGGGTTAGAAAACTACTTTTTTGAGCTAGCACACCTCGTTTTACGTTATTTTCACGTTATTGCGGGTATCGCTTGGATAGGTGCATCGTTTTACTTTGTTTGGCTCGACAACAATTTACAAACACCGCCCAAATGGAAGCAAGACAAAGGGATCCGTGGTGATTTATGGGCCATTCATGGTGGTGGCTTCTACGAGGTCGCTAAATATCAAAACGGCCCAGAGCAAATGCCCAGCACTTTGCATTGGTTTAAATGGGAAGCTTATACCACCTGGATTTCCGGTATTTTACTGTTTTCATTGTTGTACTATGTGGGCGCTGACGCTTATTTACTGGACAGCAATAAAACCAGTTTAGATAAAGCTAGCGCAATTGCTGTGTCATTAGCCATTATTGGCTCTGGCTATGTCATTTACCGTCTACTGTGCAAGTCACCGTTGGTTGATAATGGTAAATTGTTTGCGCTCGTCGCAATTGGCTTACTGGCTTTGTACAGTTGGGGGCTCGACCAATTATTTACCGATCGCGCCGTCTATATTCATATTGGCGCGATTATCGGTACTTGTATGGCGGGTAATGTTTACCATGTCATCATGCCAAGTCAGCGTTATATGGTTGCGGAAGTCGAAGCAGGTCGCATTCCAGACTCTGCACCTGGCTTGAAAGCTAAGTTGTGCTCGGTTCACAACAACTATGCAACGCTACCCGTTATTTTCATTATGCTCTCGAATCACTTTGCGTATACCTATAGCCACCCTTATGGCTGGTTAATTCTGGTGGCTTTGTTTGTGATTGGTATGTGGATTCGCCACTTTTTTAATTTAAAACATCAAGGTGTATACAAACCGCAAGTGTTCGTTGGTGGTGTTGCCGCCTTTTTGGCTTTGATGTTAGTGATTGCCCCTTGGCATGTGGTGAAAACGCAAAATCACTTAGCGAGTGAAGCCATTAGCGATCAGCAAGCATGGCAGATCATTGATAAACACTGCACTGAATGTCATAGCCAAACGCCGCGCTCTCAGCTGTTCCAGACGGCACCCAATGGATTTATTTTGGATTCCGTCGCACAGGCAAAGAAGCTAAGTGCCTTTATTCATAGCCGCGCCATTGTTAATCGCGATATGCCTTTGGGGAATATGACCAAAATGACGGAGGATGAACGTCAACAATTAGCAATTTGGTTGGTAGGGCTTGCGGGGAGCAAGGACGAATTGGCGAACAATACAGAAGCCGGGGGCTAGACCAGTGACTGATAATAATAGCTCAAGTTATGACAACTACCCGCGCGACTTGATTGGTTATGGCAGCAAACCGATTCATGCTAACTGGCCAAACAAGGCGAGAATTGCTGTACAAGTAGTGATGAATTACGAAGAAGGGGGGGAAAACTCTGTGCTGCATGGCGACCCAGCAGCCGAAACTTTCTTGTCAGAAATTATTAATGCACCGCATGTAGAAGATCGTCATATGAGTATGGAGTCAATCTACGAATACGGCAGTCGTGCGGGTGTTTGGCGCTTACTTAGGCTGTTTGACAAGTACCAAATACCCGTTACCGTATTTGGCGTTGCGATGGCACTTAAACGCCATCCTGAGATAGCGCAGGCTTGCATGGCGGCGGGTCATGAAATTTGTAGTCATGGCCTGCGCTGGATTAATTACCAAAATATCGATATCGATACTGAACGCCAGCATATGCAAGCGGCCATCGAGATCATTGAGCAGATCACCGGGGAAAAGCCCAAGGGTTGGTATACTGGACGCACAAGCCCTAATACTGGTCAGCTAGTGGCAGAAAATGGTGAGTTCCTTTATGACGCCGATGATTACAGCGACGATCTGCCATTTTGGCGGGAAGTAGCCATTGGCGAACAGGGTGAAACCAAACCACAGTTAATCGTACCTTACACTTTGGATGTAAATGATATGCGCTTTGCGGCAGTTCAGGGGTTTAATGCGGGCGATCAATTCTTTAATTACCTAAAAGACGCCTTTGATGCCTTGTATGAAGAAGGCGATCCCAATGGTGAAAATCGCCCGAAAATGATGTCGATAGGTTTGCACTGTCGTTTGATTGGTCGTCCGGGACGTATCAAAGCGCTAGAACGGTTTTTCCAATATGCGCAGTCATTAGACCATGTGTGGTTTGCCCGCCGTATTGATATTGCAGAGCATTGGCATAAAACCCATCCCTTTAAAAGTAGTTCAGCATAAGGGTGCTTCAGCTTGCTTGGCTTGTATAGCTTAGTTAGTTGGGCATAAAAAAACGACGTCACTGTAGCTTAAAAAAGCGGGGAGATAATGACGTCGTTTTATATTTCAAAGCTTCAACTAGTTTTAAATATTGGTTTTAAATGAATATGTGCGCTAAGCAACGTACTCTGGACCAAAGCCCATACTCCATAAAATGGCAGTTGCTGCCATAATGGTTACCAGCAATACTAAACCGCAAGTAACCACTGAACTAGAGTAAATAAAGCCTTTTTCTTCAGGAATGTTCATCATAATCGGCACACCTGAATAAAGCAGGTAAACCGAGTAACAAATTGCCAACATGCCCGCTGTAACCACAAACCAAAGCACAGGGAATAGGGCCGTAACACCGACCATCAGCAAAGGTGTTGCTGTGTAGGCGGCAAGTTCTAGTGATTGTGTGTAGCTAGGATCTGAATCAAAGGTTTTGGCCATCCAATGAATTAGATAGGCAAGTGCAAAAACTCCCGCAATCAACGCTCCATACATGCCTACCGACATGACTAGTGCACTTTGTTCTGTCAATTTAATCACGTCAGCAGCACCGATTGACCAACCAATATGAGCGGCAGCGTAATAGCCACAAATTGATGGAATTAAGGCGATGGTTAGTATGTGTGCCAGGCTATAGAACAAGCTTTCGTGACGTTTTTCAATGGTGTGCCATTCTTCTTTTGGGTGAGCATAAAGCCCCCAGATATGATTTAAGATCATAGTTGTACCTCTCGCAGTCCCCGATTTTCGTTAATTGCGTTTTGTTTTTGTTATTCGCAACACTATTGGTATGTACAAGGTGTTTATGTACAAAGTCGATGTATGTATTTTTTTAATGTCGACTATTTATTTATGTAATATGGCGAGGAATTCGTCAAGAGGTGATTAAAAAATAAACGCCGCGTACGATTTAAATCAATAAAATAAATCCTGCATGATACTTTTTATCTAAGGTTTCGCTAGTAAATAGGCCAACTAGTGTCGATTCCGCCTAAGCAATTTTGATTCTGACGATATTCATTATTTCCATTTCAAAGCCTGCGACGGTCTCTGTGCTTGGGTAATAGGTGATATTAACTCGTTGTCCTTGCAAGCTTCGGTAATGTTTTTTGCGCTTATATTTGAAGGGAACGTCAATATTGTCCAACATCAAAGTATTTACAATCCAGTCATCATCTTCACGCTGCACATGGGAAACCACTTTAATTGATTCTGAGTGGGTTAGGTTTTGGTGGGATGAAAGCAATTGTTTAACCTGTTCGCCCATATTATTGCTCCTTGTTATTGCCTCTTGTTGAGAACGGCTAGATTAAGAAATGCCAGCCTGTAGAGAAAAAGCGTCGATTGACGCTTTTTCTCTTGTTCTATTAGCTGATATATCAGCTATTGTCTTTTCGGTAGTGACTTCAGTTTAGTAATGGCAAATAAGAGCTCGCTAGTTTGCACCGAACTCTTCACAGGCGATCAATGTATTTTCTATTAAGCTTGCAACAGTCATAGGGCCAACACCACCAGGTACAGGTGTAATGTAATCAGCTTTATCTTTAGCAACACCAAATTCAACATCACCAACTAATTTACCCGACTCAAGGCGGTTGATACCAACATCAATCACAATGGCACCTTTTTTTATCCAATCGCCTAGAATAAATTCAGGCTTACCTACGGCGACGACTAGCAAGTCAGCTTGGCGAACTTTACTTTCTAAGTCTTTCGTAAAACGATGAGTGGTTGTTACCGTACAGCCAGCTAGCAGTAGCTCAAGTGTCATCGGTCGGCCTACTATATTAGAAGCACCAACAACAACGGCTTCTAAGCCATGAGGTTTAATACCGGTTGATTCGATTAATGTGACAATACCTTTTGGCGTGCAAGGGCGAAGGCCAGGTTGACGCAGCGCTAGTTTACCTACATTAGAAGGGTGGAAACCGTCTACATCCTTTTGCGGGTTGATATGTTCGATCACTAAATTGGGATCTAAACCGTCGGGTAAAGGCAGTTGCACTAAAATACCATCAACAGCATCGTCGTTATTTAATTCTTCAATTAGCGCCAGTAATTCTTTTTCAGACGTGCTTGAAGGCAAGTCGTATGAGCGAGAAACAAAACCAACTTCCTCACAAGCTCTGCGTTTGCTGCCAACGTATACTTCTGATGCAGGGTCATTACCAACCAAAATAACCGCCAATCCCGGTGCTCGTTTTCCTTGATTTATTCGCGCTGCTACTTTCTCTTTCACCGAAGTACGAATACTCTGTGCGATAGCTTTTCCGTCAATAAGTTGTGCTGTCATAGTTCTTTAATAGGTAGAGGATTAATTCACGCTAATATTTTTGCATAAAAGCCGAGCTTGTTGTAACAACAAAACGCATAATTACGAAAAAAGCTGAGCTATGTCAGTTGTTATCGCAAAATAAGTTAAGTGATCTAAATATTCATTAGAAACATAGTGTTTATAGCTAAAAAATTAGCATTTATTTGCTTTTTTAGACGTTGTGGCGAAAAGGTGAGCGGTTGAAATAAATTTTTAAAAAAGTGTTTGACGAGTAAAGGGTGGGTCGGTAATATGCGCACCCGTTGAAGGCAACAAGGCTTTTAACAACACTGTCGGTGATTAGCGCAGCTTGGTAGCGCACTTGGTTTGGGTCCAAGGGGTCGTAGGTTCAAATCCTACATCACCGACCACTTTCTTTTTTCTTTCACAAGGTTAAAAGAAAGCTATGCACTTGTAGGTGATGTGCGCCCTTAGCTCAGCTGGATAGAGCAACGGCCTTCTAAGCCGTGGGTCGCAGGTTCAAATCCTGCAGGGCGTGCCATACAATGGTGGCTATAGCTCAGTTGGTAGAGCCCCGGATTGTGATTCCGGTTGTCGTGGGTTCAAGTCCCATTAGCCACCCCATCTTTCGTCGGTGATTAGCGCAGCTTGGTAGCGCACTTGGTTTGGGTCCAAGGGGTCGTAGGTTCAAATCCTACATCACCGACCACTCTTTCAGATTTTAGCTTTTATAGTGTTATCATCAGCGTAATTTAAGATGCTAAAATTTAAAGTGGTTCGAATTAGAATACTTCGATTACCATTACCTTTGTCGGTGATTAGCGCAGCTTGGTAGCGCACTTGGTTTGGGTCCAAGGGGTCGTAGGTTCAAATCCTACATCACCGACCACTTTCTCTCTCTCTTTCTTTAATCGTAATTTGATCAAGTAATCTCCCAAAGAACCATAGTTTCACACTCGATATTACCGATTACTTTGCCATTATTACTTTGCTGGTAAGTGGTTTGGGAATTCCTATAATACTCAGTTGGATCATGCTCTACCTCGCCCAGCAATTTACTTAACGATTTTGGTCGTATTTCTTTTTTATCGGGTAAATTCTCATTAGATCAGTGAATTAGCGTAAACACCTTAGAAATGCGCTAATTTTGCTACTATCTTGTTGAAAAATTTAAGAATATAAAATAATCAGGCGATAAACTCGACTCTTGCAAAAAGCATGGCTATAATTGCGCGTCATTAATTTTAATATGAGCATCATTTATTCAGGTGTTTCCTAGCTCAACTGGCATAGACCACAAGGGCTGACAGCATTTTCATGGTGAGAATTTGCTTGGATAGATAGATGGAAAATAGGAAGCGTGTTCAAACGCTAAATTGAGGTATATAAATGCAAGTTTCTGTTGAGACTACACAAGGTTTGGAACGCCGTTTAACGATTTCTGTTCCTGCTGAAAAAGTAGATGTTGAAGTTAAAAACCGTCTTCGCCAATTAGCTAAGACCCAACGCATCAATGGTTTCCGTCCTGGTAAAGTTCCACCATCAGTTATTCAAAAGCGTTACGGCAAGGCAGTTCGTGAAGAGATCACTGGTGAGTTAATGCAACGTAACTTCGTTGAAGCAATCATCGAAGAAAAGATCAACCCAGCGGGTCGCCCTAACTTCGAAGCGAAAAGCAACGAAGATGGCAAACCATTCGAATTCGAAGCAACGTTCGAAGTATACCCAGAAGTCGAAATCAAAGATTTAGAAAAAATCGCTGTTGAGCGCCCAGTTACTGAAGTAACTGATGCTGACATCGATGAAATGTTCGTTACACTTCAAAACCAACACAAAACGTGGAAAGAAAACAAGCGTAAGTCTAAGAAAGGCGACAAGCTAACTATCGACTTCTTAGGTCGTGTTGACGGTGAAGAGTTTGAAGGTGGTAAAGCTGAAGGTTTCGAACTTGAGCTTGGTTCTGGCCGCATGATCCCAGGTTTCGAAAAAGAAATCACTGGCATGAAAGTAGGTGAAGAGCAAACGATTAAAGTAACTTTCCCTGAAGACTACCACGCTGAAAACCTAAAAGGTAAAGAAGCTGAATTCGATATTAAAGTACTTAAAACTGAAGGCCCTGAGCTTCCAGAAGTTAACGATGAATTCGCTAAGCTTTTCGGTGTTGAAGAAGGTGGCGTAGAAGCGCTTCGTGAAGAAGTTTCTAAAAACATGGCGCGTGAACTTGGTCAAGCAGTAAAAGCTAAGATCAAAGAGCAAGCAATCGAAGGTTTATTAGAAAACCACGAAGTTGAACTTCCTGCTGCGTTAATCGCACAAGAAGTAGACGTATTACGTCAGCAAGCACTACAGCGCTTCGGTGGTCAAATGGACCCTAAAAACTTACCTCAACTACCAGCTGAAATGTTCGAAGAGCAAGCGAAACGTCGCGTAAAAGTTGGTTTATTACTTGGTGAAATCATCAAAGTAAACGAGTTAAAAGTTGACGAAGCAAAAGTTGACGAGTTAATCGAAACTGCTGCATCTGCATACGAAGATCCAGCTGAAGTTATCGAGTACTACAAAAACAACAAAGAAATGCACCAGCAAATGCAAAACGTTGCATTAGAAGAGCAAGCGGTAGATTTCGTTGTTGAAAAAGCAAATGTTTCTGACAAAGAAGCAAGCTTCAAGGACATCATGAACCCTGAAGCAAAATAAGCTTTTCGTTGACAATACGCTAAGCAATAGCTTAAATGGCTTGTATGGATTCATATGAGCCATTTTTTTTACAAGTAAGGAAATTCCGTTGTTTACATCTCATCTAACTCATTCCCTTAACGAAAATAACAATATCGAAAATGCCCTAGTCCCAATGGTGGTCGAACAAACGGCAAAAGGGGAGCGCTCTTACGATATTTACTCGCGCCTGTTAAAAGAGCGTGTAATCTTCTTGTGCGGCCAGGTTGAAGACCATATGGCGAACCTAATCGTTGCACAGATGTTGTTTTTAGAGTCGGAAAGTCCAGAAAAAGACATCTTCTTATACATTAATTCACCAGGTGGCTCAGTAACGGCTGGTTTAGCTATCTACGACACCATGCAGTTTATCAAGCCTAATGTCAGCACTGTTTGTATTGGTCAAGCGGCTAGCATGGGCGCATTCTTGTTGTCTGGTGGTGAAAAAGGTAAACGTTACTGTCTGCCAAATTCACGCGTTATGATCCATCAGCCATTAGGTGGCTTCCAAGGTCAGGCGTCAGATTTTGAAATTCACGCAAAAGAAATTTTATACATTAAAGAGAAATTAAATCGCTTAATGGCGGATCATACTGGTAAGCCGCTTGAGCAAGTTGCGCAAGACACTGACCGCGATAATTTCTTAAGTGCACAAGATGCAGTTGAATATGGCTTAGTTGATGCCATATTAGAGCAAAGAGCTGACAAATAAGATTGTCATCTAAGCATTTTGTGAAATACTTAGTAAAACAGCGTGAATCATTTAGAAAGTTATAAATTTAGAGGTACCGTATGACCGATATTAAGAAAGGTGACGGTGATAGTGGAAAATTATTATATTGCTCTTTTTGTGGTAAGAGCCAACACGAAGTACGTAAATTAATTGCTGGTCCGTCAGTCTTTATTTGCGACGAGTGTGTTGAATTATGTAATGACATTATCCGCGAAGAAATCAAAGAAATTGCACCTAAGCAAGATAAAGAGTCACTGCCTTCACCAATGGACATTCGTGCAAGCCTTGATGACTATGTTATTGGTCAAGAGCACGCCAAGAAGGTATTAGCCGTAGCGGTATATAACCACTATAAGCGTTTGCGCAATGGCGATCAGCACAATGGTGTTGAGTTAAGCAAAAGTAATATCTTGCTGATTGGTCCTACCGGTAGTGGTAAAACACTATTGGCAGAAACGTTAGCACGCCTATTAGATGTGCCGTTTACGATGGCCGATGCGACCACATTAACTGAAGCGGGTTATGTAGGTGAAGATGTAGAAAACATCATTCAGAAGCTGCTACAAAAATGTGACTACGACGTTGAAAAAGCGCAACGTGGTATCGTGTACATTGATGAGATCGACAAGATTTCACGCAAGTCAGATAACCCTTCAATTACCCGTGATGTATCTGGTGAAGGTGTGCAGCAAGCACTGCTAAAACTGATTGAAGGCACCATAGCGTCAGTACCGCCGCAAGGTGGTCGTAAGCATCCTCAACAAGAGTTTTTGCAAGTAGATACGTCTAAAATCTTGTTTATCTGTGGCGGTGCATTTGCAGGCCTTGATAAAGTGATTGAGCAACGCTGTGAAACCGGCACGGGAATTGGTTTCGGTGCAGAAGTGCGCAGTAAAGAAGAAAACAAGTCGCTTACAGAGCGTTTCCAAGAAGTTGAGCCTGAAGATTTAGTGAAATACGGTTTAATTCCTGAATTCATCGGTCGTCTACCTGTGGTTGCTACGTTAAGTGAGCTTGATGAAGACGCGTTAATTCAAATCTTACAAGAGCCGAAAAATGCCTTAACTAAGCAGTTTACTGCCTTGTTTGATATGGAAGACGTTGAACTAGAGTTCAGAGAAGACGCGTTAAAAGCTATCGCGAACAAAGCCATGGTGCGTAAAACGGGTGCTCGTGGTTTGCGTTCAATAGTTGAAGGTGTGCTACTCGATACCATGTATGAGTTGCCGTCGATGGAGAATGCGTCGAAGGTCGTTGTTGACGAAACAGTGATTACTGGTGAGTCTAAGCCAATCATTATCTACGAAACGCCACAAGAACAAGCTGCATCAGATAGCTAAGTCTATTAAAGAGATAATGGTAAGTTCTCGTAATCGCACAAAAAAGAGCCTATAAGGCTCTTTTTTTTATTGCTTTGTTGAAAGTTATTTTAACATCCCCATATACTTTTTTATCGTATTGAATACTCGTTGAGTACTGCACTTGTTTTTTTCATGGGAAGAAAAGCAAGCTGCTGATTTCAGATTCTATTTCCAAGAGAGTTATCTATGACCAATGAATTATCCGGTGTAGTAGAAATCCCCGTATTGGCGTTAAGAGACGTCGTTGTCTATCCACAAATGGTGATTCCATTGTTTGTTGGTCGCGAAAAATCTATCCGCAGTTTAGATATTGCGATGGAAAGTGATAAGCAGGTGTTCCTAGTTGCACAAAAAGATGCTGCAATTGATGACCCAACGGCGAACGATGTATATGAAACGGGTACCGTTGCATCAATTCTTCAAATGCTTAAACTGCCTGACGGTACGGTAAAAGTACTTGTTGAAGGCGTTAAGCGCGCTCAAATCAAACAGTTTATCAATACTGAAGATTACTTTACCGCAGAAGTTGAATACATTGACTCGCAAAGCGACAGCGATGACAGCAGCGATGTTTTGGTGCGCTCTGCTATCTCTCAGTTTGAAGGCTATGTAAAGCTTAACAAGAAGATCCCTCCGGAAGTATTAACATCATTGTCAGGCATCGAAGACCCTGAGCAGCTGGCCGACACCATGGCAGCTCACATGCCACTAAAAATTAATGACAAGCAAAAGGTATTAGAAACTTCTAATGTCGCTGACCGCTTGGAATATTTAATGGCCTTGATGGAAGGTGAAATTGATTTATTGCAAGTTGAGAAGAAAATTCGTACTCGCGTGAAAAAGCAAATGGAAAAAAGCCAACGCGAGTATTACCTCAACGAGCAAATGAAGGCGATTCAAAAAGAGCTAGGCGAAATGGACGATGTGCCAGATGAAGCAGAGCAAATGCTTACACGCATTGAAGAAGCGCAAATGCCTGCGGAAGCCAAAGATAAAACGATGGCGGAGTACCAAAAGCTGAAAATGATGTCGACTATGTCGGCAGAAGCGACGGTAGTGCGCAGCTACATTGACTGGATGTGCAATGTTCCATGGAAAAAGCGCAGTAAGCTGAAAAAGAATTTAGCGTTAGCGGAAGAAGTCTTAGAGAAAGATCACTATGGCTTAGATAAGGTTAAAGAGCGCATTCTTGAGTACTTAGCGGTTCAACAGCGCGTAAGCAAATTAAAAGGACCTATTCTTTGTTTAGTTGGGCCTCCAGGTGTTGGTAAAACATCATTGGGTCAATCTATTGCCAAAGCTACTGGCCGTAAATATGTTCGCATGGCACTGGGTGGCGTGCGTGATGAAGCCGAGATTCGTGGCCACCGTCGTACCTACATTGGTAGCTTGCCTGGTAAGCTTATTCAAAAAATTGCTAAGGTTGGCGTGAAAAACCCGCTATTCCTATTAGATGAAATCGACAAGATGGCATCGGATATGCGCGGTGACCCAGCATCAGCATTATTAGAAGTACTAGATCCTGAGCAAAACACTAGCTTCAACGATCATTACTTAGAAGTGGATTACGATTTATCGGATGTTATGTTTGTTGCTACGTCAAATAGCATGAATATTCCTGGCCCGTTATTAGACCGTATGGAAGTGATTCGTTTATCTGGTTATACCGAAGACGAAAAGCTTAATATTGCCAAGCGTCATTTAGTACCTAAGCAAATCGAACGTAACGGTTTAAAAGCGAAAGAAGTCACCATTGACGATAGCGCGATTGTTGGCATCATCCGTTACTACACCCGAGAAGCGGGTGTGCGAAGCTTAGAGCGAGAGATTTCGAAGCTATGTCGTAAAGTGGTTAAAGCCATCTTGCTTGACAAACAAATCAAGCATATTGAAATCACGGATGAAAACTTAAGTGAATACTTGGGTGTGCAACGTTTTGACTACGGTAAAGCAGACGACCAAAACCGCATTGGCCAAGTGACGGGCTTAGCGTGGACATCGGTAGGCGGAGATTTATTGACTATCGAAACTGCTTCGAATGTTGGTAAAGGTAAACTCACTTACACAGGTTCACTCGGCGATGTGATGCAGGAATCTATTCAGGCAGCAATGACAGTGGTTCGCAGCCGCACTGAAAAACTTCGCATTAATGAAGATTTCTACGAAAAACGCGATATTCATGTGCACGTGCCAGAAGGGGCAACGCCAAAAGATGGTCCAAGCGCCGGTATTGGCATGTGTACCGCATTAGTTTCAAGCTTAACGGGCAACCCAGTTAAAGCAGATGTTGCTATGACGGGTGAAATTACCTTGCGAGGTGAAGTTTTAGCCATTGGCGGATTAAAAGAGAAGCTACTAGCGGCACATCGCGGTGGTATAAAAACGGTTGTTATTCCGAAAGATAACGAGCGTGATTTAAAAGAAATACCGGAAAACGTTAAGCAAGACCTCGCTATTCACCCTGTGAAATGGATTGACGAAGTGCTTGATATCGCCCTTGAACACCCTGTTGACACGTTCAAGGTTGATGAAAAATAAAGCAGTTACGTGTTTTTAGCGCAAGAAAAGCGGTGATTTTGTAAAAAAGTGGGAAAAAATTACAAATATCGCTTTTCAAACGCTGAAAACGTGGTAACTTAGAAACGCTGATAGCGCTAGCGCCCGTATACAAAGGGTTCTAGTCAAAGATAATAAAAATTTTATCTACTATTTTTTCTTTAACTCAGTGCTTGATGTTCAAAAAGAAGCTTGTTATAAACGTTTCTGCAGGACGCTAAAACAAACGATAGTGCTGAATAATAACAATTGAAGGGGAAGACACTGTGAATAAGTCTCAACTAATCGAGAAAATTGCTGCTGGCGCGGATATTTCAAAAGCTGCTGCTGGTCGTGCTTTAGACTCATTTATCGAAGCGGTTACTGAAGAATTAAAAAGCGGTGAGCAAGTTGCTCTAGTTGGCTTCGGTACATTCTCAGTACGTGACCGTGCTGCACGCACTGGCCGCAACCCACAAACGGGTGCAACGATTGAAATTTCTGCTGCAAAAATCCCATCTTTCAAAGCGGGTAAAGCGTTAAAAGACGCGTGTAACTAATCTATACAATTGATTTAGTTTCAAATGCAAGCATTCCAAAGACCACCATTAGGTGGTCTTTTCTTTTGTGCTGCACGCACTTAGTCAAAAAGCCTCAAGTTATCACCTGATGTTACTTCAAGCTGCTGGTTGCATCTGATAAAATCGCGCACACGAAACACACAAGAGTGTTAAAGAGAAGAAGATGTTAGAGAATATAAGAGAAAACTCTCAAGGAGTTATTGCTAAGGTTATCCTTGGCTTTATTATTTTAACTTTTGCGGTCGCTGGTATTGGCGGGTATAGCAGTAGTGTTGATACTTCTGTTGCAGAAGTTAATGGTGAGAAAATTTCCCAACAAGCTTTTGATCAAGCATACCAAGCACAGCGTAATCGTATGGCGCAGCAATTTGGCGATATGTTTGATACATTGTCAGCTGATCCTAGCTACATGGCGAATTTCCGCAACGGTGTATTAGATAACCTAATCAATGAAAAGCTTATTGATCAAAGTGTTCACGAGCTAGCTATTCGTGTTTCAGATGAAGACCTAAAGAAAACCATCCGTGAGATGCCTGAATTTCAGGTCAACGGTGTGTTCGACAATAACCGCTACTTAGCAATTATAAATCAATCGGGCTTCTTCCAGTCTTCTGATTTTCGCGATTACTTGCGTGTTGAGCTAACAAGACGTCAGCTTAGCCAAGCATTAGTGACAACTGAGTTCAGCCTACCGTACCAAACCGAGCAGTTAACCACGCTACAAAACCAGCTACGCGATGTTAAGTTTGCTACCATTTCTGCAGAGCAGTTTAAAGCGAAAGTCGAAGTTGCTGAGCAAGAGATTAGTGACTACTACCAAAGCAACCAAGTGATGTTTGAAAACCAAGAAAAAGTAAAGGTTGAATACGTTGCGCTTGATGTGGCAGATATCGCTAAAAATGTTGATGTGACATCAGAAGAAGTGAACACCTTTTATCGTGAAAACATTAACGAATTTACTAAGCAAGAGCAGCGCCGCGTTTCACATATTTTAGTCGAAGCTGGTGAAGATGAAGCTGCGGCAAAGCAGCAGGCTGAAGCTATTCTTGCTAGAATTCAGGCAGGTGAAGACTTCGCTGAATTAGCTAAAACTGAATCAGCCGATACATTCAGCGGTGAAAACGGTGGTGATCTAGAGTGGATCGAACGTGGTGTGATGGACGAAGCATTCGATGATGCTGCTTTTGCATTAGCAACTGCTGGTGATGTGAGCGGTGTTGTTCAAACAAGCTTTGGTTTTCATATTATCAAGTTAACCGAGTTAGTTGCCGAACAAATTCAATCTTTTGAAGAGGTTGAGCAAGAGTTAACGACTCGTGTTAAAAATGACGAAGCGCAGAATCAGTTCTTTGAATTGCAGCAAGAACTAGCGCGTGTAGCGTTTGAATTCCCTGACAGTTTAGATGATGCTGCTGGCGCGGTGAACGCAGAAGTGAAAACATCAGGCTGGCTTGCGCGTAACGTAAACCTTGCACCTTTTGATGCACCTAGTGTTATCGACGCTGCGTTTTCTGATTTAGTACTTAGCGAGAACTTAAACTCTGACGTGATTGAAGTAAACGATGGTCTTGTTATGGTTGTTCGCTTAGCTGAGCACCAACCTGCTGATGTTAAGCCGTTAAGTGAAGTGACAGCGCAAATTACTGCGTTGTTGACGAATGAGAAGGCAACAGCCGCGGCACAAACTTTAGTTGATGACTTAGTTGCCAAGTACAACAGTGGTGAGAGCATTGACGCTGAGTTAAGTGAAGCTGGCAGTAAGTTTGAAGAACAAGTCGCAATGGCGCGATTTGGCGCTGCGGTAGATAGCGCAATCGTTCGCAAGGCATTTACTTTGCCAAAACCAGCTGAAAATAGTATTGCTGCTGGCACAGCTACACTAGCAAATGGTGACTTAGCAATTGTGCAAGTGACTGCAGTTAAAGCAGGTAATAACGCGGCCAACCCTCAACTTGCTGAGCAAAAAGCTAATCAGTTGGCTCAGGAAACATACAAGGGTTACGTAGACTCATTAAAAGCTGATGCGAAAATTAGCCAACGCGAAAGTATTCAGGAAACGTCAGCTTTCTAATTAAGTTCTTGAAAAAAGTTCTGAAAGTAAAAAGCGCCTAATGGCGCTTTTTTAATATCTGTAATTTACAGTGAAAATGTAATGGTAGTTGCTGTATGTATAGCTATCACAAACTTTTCAAAATGATTAGCGTATCGATTGAGCTGTGTTATCGTCTGCCAGTCATTTGAGCGCTTTGGTTCATAATCAGCTTTTTGGTGTATTTATGGTTTGGCTGTTTGAGTACTTGCGCGGTAGTGCCGTACTCAACAACTTTGCCGTCACATAACACCATCACCTCATCACTTAGGTGGCGAACAATACCCAAATTGTGCGAAATAAGTACGAATGCTAACCCCATTTGTTGTTGTAGATCGAGCAACAAGTTGATCATTTGTGAGCGGAGTGAAGGGTCAAGGGCAGCTAAGGCTTCATCAAGGATAACGATTTGCGGCGATAGAATTATAGCCCTAGCAAGCGAAATACGCTGTTTTTGACCGCCAGAGAACATATGAGGATAGAAATTCATATGCTCGGCCAACATCCCGACTTTCAGTAATGTGGTTCTGATCAGTTGTGCTCGTTCTAGCTCATTTAAATTGGTATTCAATTTAAGTGGCTCATCCAGTAATTGACCAATGGTAAGGGCTGGGTTTAGCGTTGTCGAAGAGTCTTGAAAAATCATGCGCACGTACTGGCAGCGCTGTTTAAAATTCCCCGGCTCTAGCAGTTGGCCATTGAGTTTTATTTTACCTGTTGTAGGTACTTCTGCGCCAACAAGCAACTTTGCTAATGTCGACTTGCCAGAGCCCATTTCACCAACAATGGCTAATGTTTTATAGCTTTGCAATGAGAATGACAGTGGTGAAAGGGCAGTAATTTCTTTGCGTTTAAACCATTGGCCACGAACTTTGTACACTTTGCTTAACTCGCTAACATCTAGCAGCGCTGTCGGCGTCGTCATTAGTAAAGCTCCTTAAGCGAATAGTGACAGCTTACTTGGTGACCATGATAGTTTTTTACTTTTGGCGCGTTTACACAGGCTTTTTGCGCTCTGGGGCATCGTGGCCCCAGTCGGCAACCGATAGGTAAGTGTTGCAAAATCGGAATGCTGCCTGGCAGTGCCATCAGTCGAGACTTTGCCGGTAAATTACTATTGGCATTTAAGCTGCTATCAAGCAGCGCTTGTGTATAAGGGTGCAGTGGCTGATTGAAAATTTGCTCGGTTGTGCCCGCTTCAACAAATTGGCCGCTGTACATTACGGTAATAGTATTCGTCCAATGGGTAATGTTTTCTAAATCGTGGCTAATCAGCAAAATCGACATGTTTTTTAGCTGATTTAAGCTGGCCAGTAGGCGAAAAATTTGGCTTTGATTGGTGGCTTCCATCGCCGCTGTAGGCTCGTCAGCAATCAATAGTTTCGGACGTCTAGCCAATGCCATAGCAATCATTACTCGTTGACAAAATGCTTCTGTCAGCTGATGAGGGTAGCTTTTGCTGCAGTAGGTGTGCTGTTTGATCCCCACTTTATGCAGTAGCCTTATGGCTGCCTCTTTACGTTGCTTTCTACGTTGCCAAAAGTTGCCGCTAAGCATTGAACTTGCGATTGCTTCCTCAAGTTGCTCACCAACCGTTGTTGTCGGATCCAGACAAGCCATGGGCTCTTGAAAGATCATAGCAACATCTTTACTGATAATGGCTTTGCGTTCATCTAGTGGCAAATGTAAAAGCTCTTTACCTCGCCAGTGAAAGCGATCTGCAGTGACATGCCATTTGTCGCTGAGCACACCAACAATGGCTTGTGCAAGCAAAGACTTACCTGAACCTGATTCACCTACAAGGCCACGAACTTCGCCTTCTTTCATCGCTAGGCTTACGCGCTCAACGGCGAGTGTACGTTCTTGTTTGTTGACTAGCTCAATTGATAAATTACGAATATCTAACAAGTTCACTAGCTTTGTACCCTTTGTTTAATGGCATGGCGTAAACCTTCGCCGACGAGGTTTGTGGCAACTACCGCAAATAAAATGGCTAACCCAGGCAAATACACTGTCCAAGGAGCGATATAGAAAAGGTCAAAACCACTGGCGAGCATAGCCCCCCATTCAGGCAAAGGAATTGGTGCGCCGAGGCCAAGAAAACCTAGTGCTGCAATATCTAAGATTGCAGCCGATTGGGCAAAGGTCGCTTGGCTGATAATTTTTTCAATAATGTTAGGCAGCACAGAGTAATGTAAAATACGTATCGAACTTGCACCGTCAAGTTTTGACGCCATCACGTAGTCTTTCGCAAACTCTTCTTTTACCGCATTTCGGGTGATATGGACAAATTGTGGTATTAACACCATAACGACAGCCCATAAAGTGTTACTCAAACCCGGTCCTAAAATCGCAACGATTATGATGGCTAATAACAATGACGGGATGGATAAAATGACATCGAGAAAATGGCTAAGAAAGCTGGATTTTATGCCTTGAGTTAGCGCGGATAATGCGCCGATAAAGACGCCAATAACCAAAGCAACAATAACGACAATAAAGCTCAAACCAAAGGTCAACGATGCGCCATGCATCAACCGTGACAGCATATCGCGACCAAGATCGTCTGTGCCGAGCAGGTAGGAAACATTGCCACTATCGTCCCATGCAGGCGGTAGCATTGCCATGGCAACATTACTTTCAACCGATGAATGTGGAGCAAGTAGCGGGGAGAAAATCGCAAGAATAATCAAAAAAGCGAAAGCGCCAAGCCCTACTAAGATTAACGGCGTTTGACGAAATACCAGCCAAAGCTGTGTTAACGGCGATGGAAACTCTTCTTCTTGATAAATTTTATCGCGAGCCATATTTCGCTCCACGTGCCAGCGGATTTAACGCTGCGTAAGTGTAATCGGTAATAATGTGAACTAAGAAAATAAAGCTAGATAGCACCAGTAAACCACTTTGAATAGCGGTGTAGTCACGTTGATAGATACTTTCGATAAGCCAACGGCCGATGCCTGGCCAGTTAAAAATAACTTCTGTAATCATCGCCAATGTAACTAAGTTCGCGAATTGCAAGCCGATATGCTGAACCACTTTAATCAGCGCGTTGCGAATAGCGTGGCGCAAAATAATTTGGCTAAAGCTTAAGCCTTTTGCTCTTGCGGCTTTGATATAACTCGTTTGCAGTACTTCAAGCATCGCCGTGCGTGCAAGACGGATAAACACTGTGGCGGGCGCTGCTGCGATAACTAGCGCTGGTAATATCATGTGGGCAAAATTATTTTGCAGGGCCTGCCACTTATATGGGCTGTCGCTCAATAAAATATCAACCAACATAAACCCTGTGGTGCGCTCAATTTCATAAAGCAAACTTATTTGCCCGCCAGAAGGAAGCCAACCGAGCTGAATAGAAAACGTTAATATCGCTAACAAACCTAACCAAAACACAGGTATTGAATAACCGATCATGGCAAAGGCTAGGATTACGTGGTCAGCAGGTTTATGGTGTCGAATTGCGGCAATAAAACCGAGAGGAATTCCAATGATGGTGGCAATTACAAACGCAAATAAGCTTAATTCAATGGTCGCAGGTAAAAGCCGTAAAATTTCATCAGTAATATTGGTTTGATTGGTCATAGAAAGACCAAGTTCACCATTAAGAATATGACCCAAGTAAGCTGCATATTGCCAAGCGATATTGCTTTCATGGCTGTACTCTTTTGCTAGTGCGGTTTGTTCACTTGGCGTGATATTTAACTGGCCGGTTAAATTCGTTAACTGATCGCCAGGGAATAAAAACGATAAGCTAAAACTCAAAACCGTTAGCAGCAACATGGTAAACAAGAACAGATTAAGTTTACGCAGAGTGAAAATTAACATTACAGCTTGCTAACCTCGGCAAAGTTGATGCCGCCAAAAGAGTTTAAAATCTTACCTTTTACTTGCTCGTGCCTTGCTTGAAAGCGCTTAGAGTGCGCTAGTGGCAATAAAGGTAAATCCCGTTGAAATATTGCTTGTGCTTGTAAGTATAAGTTTTTACGTTGGTTTATATTATCTGTTTTTAGCGCGAGCTTTAATAAGCTATCAAATTCTTGATCACACCAAAACGCACGATTACTGCCGGTTTCTGCACTGTTACAACTAAGTAACGGCGTTAGGAAGTTGTCAGGATCTGGGTGATCTGCACTCCAGCCTAACAACACTGACTGGTGTTCTCCTTGACCTAGTCTTCGCAAGAAAGTCGACCATTCGTAGGATACAATATCTACCTTCACACCAATTTGATTCAAATCAGCTTGAATGAGCTTCGCCATCGTCAATGCATTCGGGTTGTATGAGCGCTGAACAGGCATCGCCCATATATCAAAGGTTAAGCCATCTTCATAGCCAGCTTCTTGCAGCAATGCTATGGCTTGCTCAGGATTGTACTCGATAGGAATCACTGAGCTGTCATGTGCCCATGAGCTTTTAGGCAGGATGGAATGCGCGATTTCGCCTTGTTCACCATAAATCGCCGTGATAATTGCGTCTTTATTAATTGCGTGAGCGACGGCTCGCCTAACCAGCGGGTCGTCAAAAGGTGCTTTTTGGGTATTAAAACCTAAGTAACCAATATTAAATGCGGTGACTTCCTCAACAATGAGGTTAGGGTTTTCCTTAATTTTATGAGGTGCAATAGGGTAAGCAATGACATCACATTCGTTGGTGAGTAACTTAGTTAGTCGGCCAGTATCACTGGCAGTGATATCAAAAACTAATTGATTAAGCTTTACTTCATTATGCCAGTAACTTTCATGACGGTAATAACGCAGTAGCGAACCAGATTGATAGCTTTGCAGCTTAAATGGCCCCGTACCTATAGGTTTGCTGTCGATTTCTTCCTGCCTACCTTGTGATAGCAGTTGCTGACCGTATTCTTGCGATAAAATAACCGCATAATCTGTGGCTAAATTGGCCAGGAATGAACTATTGGCTTCACGCAGCTTAAAGCGAACCGTGTGGTCGTTTATTTTCTCAATGCCCTCAACAATATTACTAAATTGTACATTTTGAAAAAATGGGTACTTACCACCGGACACCTGATGAAATGGATGCTTGGTGTTTAATATGCGCTCAAAGCTAAAAACGACATCATCAGCACTAAAATTGCGCGTGGGAGTGAAATATTGGGTCTGATGGAATATCACATCTTTGCGTAAATAAAAGGTGACCATTTTACCGTCACGAGTTAAGTGCCATGACTTTGCTAATGCAGGAGCAATACTATTGTCGTCATTAAAGCGAATAAGACGATCATAAAGTTGATTGGCAATGGCGTCTATTGTAGTACCTGACGTGTCAGTTTGCGGATTGAAAGAAGCGGGTGAACCTTCTGCGCAATAGACTAAGCTGTTTTGAGCGATCGTTTGATTATCAATTTCACAGCCACTTAGCAGCACTAAACAGGCCATAAAAATTGCGCTAAGCCAGCGGTTAAGCTTCATCTAGATTATTTCCATCCAGTAAGTTGTATTTTTTCAAGTAACCACGCAACTGGTGATAGGTAAGCTCAAGTGCGTCTGCGGTTTTTTTTTGATTATACTGACAATTTGCCAATGCTGACTTGATCAATTTGATCTCGTAATCTTGTGATAAGTTTTTTAATGACAATGGGAAATTAGGCGTAATTTCAGCTGGTGTTTGTTGCACCTGCTGAGCTGGCGCTATTGTATCTGACTCACGTGCGGTATTTAAGTCTTTACTTTCATTTGTCTCTGGACGTTCAATCACACGATCTTGTGTTTTAACACGGGTTGTAGGGCGATAAGGTGATTCAAAAGGATCTATCACCAGCTCGTGCACTGGTAAATGCGGATTGTTACAGCGGTAGACACTGCGTTCAACAACATTTTTTAGCTCTCGAATATTGCCTGGCCAGTGGTATTCAAGTAGTGCGCGTTTCGCTTTTTCGGTAAAGCCACTAAAGAGTTCGAATTCTAATTCGCGCGCCATGTTAATGGCAAAGTGCTCTGCTAGTACCAAGATGTCCTCCATCCGCTCGCGCAGTGGCGGCAGGGTGATAACATCGAACGCTAAACGGTCGAGTAAATCGGCTCGAAATTCTCCGCGCTCAGCCAAGCTAGGCAAATCTTCATTAGTTGCTGCTATTAAGCGGGCATCGGTTTTTATAGTGCGAGAGCCACCAACGCGTTCAAACTCGCCATACTCGACAACGCGCAGTAGTTTTTCTTGAATAAGCCCTGAAGTATTGGCAATTTCATCTAAAAATAGGGTGCCCTTATCGGCGCGCTCAAAGCGACCTTCATGGCGTTTATTAGCACCCGTAAATGCGCCACTTTCATATCCAAACAATTCACTTTCAAGTAAATTTTCGTTTAGTGCCGCACAGTTAAGCTTTAAATAGTTTTGCTCCCAACGCTTTGAAAGGTAATGCAGACGCGCCGCAACGAGCTCTTTACCCGTGCCGCGTTCACCAATAATAAGCACTGGTTTACTTAATGGCGCTATTTGCGAAATTTGCTCCAATACTTCGAGAAAACTGTTTGATTGTCCTATCAAATTGTCTTGTTGACTAAAGCGCGCCATATTGATCCTAATTATTAGTTTATTTCGCTAACAAATAGTGTATTTTATTAACCAAATTGTTTGAAGTGTTTTTGATAAAAATAAATAAAACTAACTAATACATGTAGTTAGCTTTGATTTGTCAATCTGGCTTAGATAATGAATAGCAAGTTACCAGATTGATATTAAGCAAACTAAGTTGAGGAAATGATTATGGGTGTTTTTTCACGATTTACCGACATCATTAATTCTAATATTAATGCGTTATTAGACAAGGCTGAAGATCCAGAAAAAATGGTGCGCCTGATTATTCAGGAAATGGAAGACACTTTGGTTGAGGTTCGCTCTAGCTCAGCAAAAACCTTGGCAGACAAAAAGGAATTAGCACGCCAAATCAGTCGTTATGAAAAAGATGCCGAGCAATGGCAAGAAAAAGCGGAATTAGCGTTAAGCAAAGGCCGTGAAGATTTAGCTCGAGCAGCTTTAATTGAGAAGAAAAAGAGCAGTGACAATGCCGAAGCCTTGGCTGAGGAATTAGCACATGTAGAAGAGCACATCAGTAAGTTGCAAAACGAAATTTCGCAATTGCAAGATAAGCTAGCAGATGCAAAAGCGCGCCAGAAAGCAATTATTATGCGTGAGAAAACCGCTAGTTCACGCTTAAAAGTGAAGCGCAATATTGACAGCGAAAAGGTTGATGATGCACTGAGTCGTTTTGATCGCTATGAGCGTAAAATTGATGATCTAGAAGCTCAAGTTGAAGCACACGATTTAGGCAGTAAGTCACTTGCCGATGAAATTGCAGAACTTGAAGACGATGAAAACATCGATGATGAATTAGCACAATTAAAAGCTAAGCTTAACAGCAAAGACAAGAAGTAATTAGGCCACCACCACTGCATTAGTAAGGAGAAGTAGAATGGGAGATATTATAGTTGCCCCGATCATTATATTTATGCTGGTTGTTGCGCCTATTTGGTTAATTTTGCATTACCGTAGTAAGCGTCAAATCAGTCAGGGGTTAAGCGAAGAAGAATATATTCAGCTATCTGAGCTTTCTGAACTAGCAGACAAAATGGCGGATCGCATTAAAACTCTTGAAGCCATTCTGGATGCCGAGTCACCAGAGTGGAGAAACAAAGTATGAGTGTAAAACGTCGTGGTGAGCTATATCGCATTCCAAGCCAAGGAAAAATAGCGGGTGTTTGTGCAGGATTAGCAGACTACTTTGGCTGGGAAACATGGCTAGTTCGAATACTGATTGTTTCTGGTGTGTTATTTGGTATGCCTTGGCTAGTGTTTTTATACATCGCAGCATGGTTCATTCTTGATAAAAAGCCTGCGACAGCAACAAGCCCAATCGCCGATCAACATACGCCAGCACCTGCATCGGCAACACAAGTAGAGGGGTATGAGCCTGTCGCTGATATTCAAAGTGAGCCAATAAAGGTTAAAGCGCGCATTTGGCAGGCCGGCGAGCCACCAAAGCAGGCGTTTCACGATATTCGACGTAAGTATATGGCAATGGAGCGCCAACTAAGATTAATGGAGCGTTATGTTACATCGCCAGAGTTTACCGTTTCACGCGAGATAAATAAGCTTTAACTAACGCAAACTAGACACTAGGTTCGATAGAATTAAGTCGACAATAAAAGCAGCCCATACCCACTATGGTGCTGCTTTATTTTTATCCGAATTTCAGCATTAATGACTTGTTATCAATGACATAAAACCGATAACATCAACGAAGTAAAACAATTTACAGCAGGCACGGAAGTATATGCCACTATTGAGTCAAGATAAGTTTGATCAGCTAAAACAAAAAGCGGGAAATTTGTTAAATCGCACGTTAGATCAGCATGTTAACCTAGCGGTTACCGGTTTAAGTCGAAGTGGCAAAACCGCTTTTATCACCTCACTCGTTAATCAATTACTAAATGAAGGAGGTGAAAAGCAGTTAGCGTTTTTTAACCCTGTGCATCAGGAACGATTTATCGCGGCTAAGCGCATTACTCAAAAGCATATGCATGTTGCGCGTTTTGACTATGAAAATGCGATAAATGCGCTAAATCAATCACCGTCTCAATGGCCACAAGCAACGACAGGTATTAGTGAGTTAAGGCTAGCGATAAAGTACAAACCCAAAGACTCTTTGCTCAAATACACGACTGAGCTTGCCACGCTAACGCTTGATATCACAGACTACCCAGGTGAGTGGCTGCTCGATTTACCGATGTTGAACATGACCTATGAACAGTGGTCTGAACAAATGTTTTCATTGTTAAGCGAGCAACCAAGAGTGGAATTTGCTGCAACATGGATGAAAAAGGTAAGCGAGCTTGATCCGCTCAAGCCTGCCGATGAGCTAGAAATTGCCGATATCGCCAAAACTTATACCGAATTGTTACATACCTTTCGTCACCAATTAGGACTTTCCGTTATCCAGCCCGGCCGTTTTATTTTGCCAGGCGAACTCGCTGGCGCGCCAATACTTGAATTCTTTCCATTTACCGACATTGACAAGCTTGACGGCAATGCTTATCAAAATGCCAGCGACAGCAGTGTTATTGGAACATTAAAGGCGCGTTTTCTAGAGTACCGCGAACGTGTGGTTAAACAATTCTACAAGAAGCACTTTTTAAAGTTTGATCGACAGATTGTGCTTGCCGATTGCTTAACACCGTTAAATAACGGCAAGGCGAGCTTTGAAGATTTAAAATTGGCAATGAATATGATTATGCAAAGCTATCATTATGGCCAGTCTAGCTTATTCAGTCGCTTGTTCAGCCCCAAAATAGACAAACTTATGTTTGCGGCAACTAAGGCAGATCACGTAACTCCTGAGCAACATACCCATTTGGTGTCCTTAATGAACCAGCTTGTCCATGGCACAAAACAACAAATCAGTTTCAACGCCATCGATATCAAATCGCTCGCCATTGCCTCAATCAAGTCAACGGACTATGGGCAAAGCTCGCACCAAGGTCAGGCGATTCCAGTTGTTAGGGGGCTTGCACAAGGGACTGGAAAGTTGACCACGCTGTTTCCTGGCGCTGTGCCTGCTAAGCTGCCAGATGAGGATTACTGGGCTAATCATCACTTTAACTTTGTCAGTTTTGCGCCTAAGCAGGGAATGGCTGAGCATGAAGCCTTGCCTCACCTGAGAATCGATCAAGTATTACAGTTCTTGTTAGGGGATAAAATGTCATGACCGAACCGACTAAATTTCAGCAACAAATCCTTTTTGAAGAGCAAGAATTTAAAGAGGGTGAGCTTAGTGCAAAAGCATCTACTGAGCATGAGGTAGGTAAAACGTTACCTTCAGTATCAGAACAAATTATTGTCGATAATGATGACTGGCAAGCTCAGCAAGCTGAACTTGATGAATCGCTAGCCATCGAACAAGAGGTGGTGACGAGTAAACCCTCATGGCTTTGGCGATTATTTGCGGTGGCGCTAGTAGGCGTTATCAGCATCGAATTGGTCGAATTTTTTGCAACAGGTATCACTGAATCACCTGTAACTACTGCGCTTTACGGTGTGCTTTTGGGAATTGCTGCGATATTGGGCGGCAGTGCTGCCTATAAAGAATTGATTGGCCTAAGCCAATTAAAAAGTCGTGACAAACTGCGCGAACAATTGCGCCAGCTACAAAACACTAGTAGCCAAGGGCAAGCGCCAAGCGTGCTAGATAAGGTTAGCCAGCAATTAGCACTTGATTTAAGTGAAGAGCAGCGCCAATGTTGGCAAACAAGTAGCGAGCAGTCTTATAACGATCAAGAATTGTTAGCGCTATACAGCCGACAAGTGTTAAGTGAAACTGATCAAAAGGCGTTATCAGAAGTGGCTCGTTATTCGTCAGAATCTGTGGTTTTAGTAGCGCTTAGCCCTATTGCGTTGTTAGATATGGCAATTATGCTGTGGCGCAACTTAACCATGGTTGAAAAAATTGCCGGTTTGTACGGCTTAAAGCTTGGCTATTGGAGTCGTATCAAATTAGTCAAACAAGTAGTTGGTAATATGATTTACGCTGGTGCGAGTGAAGTGGTGGCTGACATTTCGGCTGATATGCTAGGTGCAGAGCTGCTAGGTCGCCTGTCTGGTCGACTAGCACAAGGCTTAGGTGCAGGTATGTTAACAGCGCGTTTGGGATTAAAGACCATATACTTGTGCCGTCCGCTGCCTTTTGATGATCAGGCACCAAGGCTTTCGCAAGTTAGAAGCGAAGTGATTAGCCAAGTGAAGCAACTCGTTAAGGGGAGTAAGCCCAACTAACGTGTTTTTTCTCCTTGTATACAATATTGTACGGTTTTTCATCACCTCAGTTTCCCATCAAACTTCCCAAATTTAGTTGAGTTCACATAATATGAGCTCAGCTAATGTGGTTTACTGCAATATAAAATTTAAAAGGTTAGTAGTATGGGGAAGGCGACGAAATACGTTTCCAAAAAAGCCGACGACAATGGGTTTATTCACTGGAGTGAAGAAGAAAACCAAACGTGGCAAGCACTGATTGAGCGTCAACTTGCTTGCGTTCAAGGCAAGGCATGTGATGAGTATATGCAGGGGCTTGAGAAATTAAATTTACCGAGCAACCGCATTCCACAACTCAGTGAAGTTAACCAAGTGCTTATGGCTGAAACTGGCTGGCAATGTGCACAAGTGCCAGCGCTCATTGGTTTTGGTGAGTTCTTCCGCTTACTGTCAGAAAAGAAGTTTCCTGTGGCGACGTTTATTCGTTCGAAGGAAGAATTCGACTACTTGCAAGAGCCTGATATCTTTCACGAAATATTTGGTCATTGTGCCATGCTCACTAACCCTGCTTTTGCCAACTTTACGCAGGCCTACGGCCAACTTGGCTTGAACGCAAGTAAAGAAGAGAGAGTGTACCTTGCCCGCCTTTACTGGTTTACGGTTGAATTCGGTTTAATGCAAACACCTCAGGGGTTACGCATTTATGGTGGTGGTGTTTTGTCTTCGCCAGGTGAAACGGATTATGCAATGTGTGAGGGTAACGCGGAGCGTCGTTATTTAACAAACGAGGCGCAAGTACTTGATGTGCTTAGAACTCCTTATCGTATCGATATCATGCAGCCAATTTACTTTATGATTGAGAAAATGTCTGATTTAGACGCTATTCGGGCGCTTGATTTAATGTCGCTTGTTGAACAGGCCAAAGCGCTTGGTTTACATGCGCCAAAATTCCCGAAAAAGACTCCATCAACACAAGAAAAAATAGCCAGTTAAGGAATAATCATGACGACAACACTTTCGAAACAGCAGTGTGAAGCCTGCCATGTTGACGCCCCTAAAGTGAGTGAAGAAGAACTCGCAGTACTGATCAAAGAGATCCCAGACTGGGTTCCACAGGTGCGTGACAGTATCATGATGTTAGAGCGTGAATATAAATTTAAGAATTATAAACTTGCTTGGGCTTTCGCAAACAAGGTATCTGAGCTGGCTGAGCAAGAATTTCATCACCCAGCCATTTTGCTTGAGTGGGGAAAAGTAACCGTAACTTGGTGGAGTCATTCTATTAAGGGCCTGCATAAAAATGATTTTATTTGCGCTGCTAAAACCGATTTACTGCTGAGCAATTAACGTTTACGTTAACTTTGTACTTTATTATTGTACAAATTAGTTTACAATAGCCTCATCTTTATGATTGAGGCTTTTTTATGCGTTTAGAGATCGTATGTGAAGATCGCGTAGGTGTTGCACAGCAGGTATTGGGTGTATTTGTTGAGCACAAAATCAATATTAAGGGTATTGATGCCGTTACAGAAACCGGCCACATTTTTGTTCATATTCCAGACTTAGACTTTTCTGAGCTGCAAACCTTTATGCCGCAATTGCGATTACTTGAAGGTGTGAAGGATGTTAAAACTACGCCATTTATGCCTTCAGAGCGCGAACGCAATGAACTTGCGACCTTAATTCGTACTTTCCCTGATCCTTTTATTTCGATAGATACACGTGGCAATGTTCGTGGTGTTAACGAAGTGGCGCTATCGATTATCGGTGAAGACCTCAAATCAATCATTGGCGAACCTGCTAGTCAATGGATAAAAGGGTTCAACATCACACGCTGGTTAGAATCTGGTGATGTACTTGCCCAAACTCAACGCATTAAGTTTAAAGAAGATGATTTTGTGGCAGACATCTTGCCGATTAGTGTGTTTGATGAGCAAGGTCAACCCGTGATGGCTGGCGCGGTATTTATTTTGAAATCAGAAGCCCGCTTAGGTCAGCAAATTAGCGTTTTCAAACAGCAAAATGATGGCAACTTTGTTGGTATTCAAGCATCGAGTAGCGCCATGCGTAAGGTGGTACGGGAAGCCAAACGAATGTCTTTGCTGGATTCATCCATGTTGATTGTGGGTGAAACCGGTGTTGGTAAAGAGTTGATTGCCAAAGCCTGTCATATCGCAAGTGATAGAGCAGAAAGCCCGTTTATGGCATTAAATTGTGCTTCGTTGCCGGACGATGTTGCAGAAACAGAACTTTTTGGCTGTGGTGCCCAAGCTGGCAACGCACACAAAAAAGGATTATTTGAAACTGCCGACGGCGGTACTATTTTCCTCGATGAAGTGGGGGAAATGTCACCTAAACTACAAATTAAGTTACTTCGCGTTATCGAAGATGGCAGTTTTAGACGAGTTGATGATGAGCAAGAAATCAAGGTTAATGTTCGCTTTATTAGCTCGACGAACAAAGATTTACTTAGCTTAGTTGCACAGGGTGAGTTTCGCGAAGATCTCTATTATCGACTCAACGTGCTAGGTTTAAACGTACCATCACTACGCGATCGCCGAGCAGACATTTTGCCACTTGCTGAGCACTTTATTAATAAAACCGCGCAAATGACGGGTAAGTACAACCTAAAAATGAGTGCAGATTGTCGCGATTTTATTGAACATTACCCATGGCCAGGCAATGTTAGGCAATTAGAAAATGTTTTGATTCGGGCTGTTTCACTATTGGAAGGCAATGTATTAGAAACGGAACATTTACAACTGCCTTCTTATACGCGTGAACACGGTTATCTAGAACAGGAGTTTGAAGGTACCTTAGATCAAGCGGTAAAACAGTATGAAGCAGATATTTTGCGCAAATTGTACCCAGCTTATCCAAGCTCTCGTCAACTGGCGAAGAAACTTGGTTTGAGCCACACCGCGATAGCTAATAAGCTGCGTGAATACGATATCAACAAAAAAACCGTTAAAATATAAGCTTTGTTTAATTTTGAGTGACGAATGTAAATAGCCAATATAACGTTACATCTGGTTACTAAAAGTGAACGCTAAGCTACTCTTTTTTTTCGTGTATTTGTTAAACTTTTGCGCATTTACTGGTCTAAAAAGACGAGTATGTAAAGCTAGCTTAGTGATGTCTAGCTAGCACTTTGACTAAACTTAGTTTTAAGTTAATTCACCAAAGTAGAATGAATTTTATTTATGACAGAATCTCAGCCGTTATCATCAGAAACCTCAGAAAAACCAGAAAGTAAATCCAATAGTTTGGCCATTTTATTGGCAGTTATCGTCGCTCTTGGTGCGGCTAGTTACCTTTATTTTTCAGGCGAGAAAACAGTGCCTGCGCCGACTGAACCGGTTGTTGTACCGCAGCCAGAAGTAGTTGTAGAGCCAGAAGTCCAAGAGGTGATTGAAGAAGTCGTTGAAGTGGCTCCCGAGCCAATAGTCGAACTACCTCAAATTATTGAAGAGCCTGTTGTTGAAGAAGTACCTAAAGTAGAATTGCCGCTGCTCGATAATAGCGACAGCTGGGTAAAGCAAAAGCTTTCTGAATTAACTTGGCGTAAAGAGCTACTGAGATTAGTTATTGATGACGACATGGTACGTCGTCTTGTGGTGTTTACTGACAACTTTGCACAAGGCCTAGTTTCATACGAATACAGCCCACTTACCCAGCCGAAAACTAAGTTTTCTGCGACAGAATTAAACGCTGACACACAGCCAGCTGATACAACCCTAAATTCTGTTGATAATCTAGATAACAGTAGCGTAAATGCCATGGCGAAGCAGCAATGGCTTTGGAATGATGCTCAGTCGGCACGATTCAAGTTATATGTTGATTTATTGCGCTCATTTGAACCAGAGCAACTGGCAACGTGGTACTTTGAGTTGAAGCCATTAATAGATCAAGCTTATGGTGAATTAGGCTATGAAGATCAAGATTTTACCGAAGTACTCCAAGATGCCTTGGTAAGAGTGTTGGATATGGAGTTTCCTAACGATGATGTCGTTTTAGTTAGACCGAGCGTAATGTACAAATATGCTGAGCAAGACTTAGAGCAATTACCTGAAGCGGATAAGCTTTTATTGCGAGTAGGCAAAGATAATTTGTTAGTGATTAAATCATTCCTACTTGAATTTAGCGACGCCTTAGCTCGCGCCCAAGCCGAGCAGTAAGCCACTAGCTGAGCAATAAAGCAATATTAGGGCGCTTGGTGATTGGTTTGGTTAAAAAACCCGCAGACGGTGCGATATTGCTAACTAATACTTGCAACTGAATTTTGCATTAGCGATAATTCGCGCCGTTGTTAGATAAGCGTTTGTCCTTAAATTGCTTTGAAAACAGTTTTATGGTGACCCTTTCGGTCCCTTCGCAATGATACTCTGTTAACCCGGCCAGGCCCGGAAGGGAGCAACCGTAGCAGACGACTCATGTGCCGGAGTGTGGCTGATTGGGTGACCACCCAATTCTTTCTTTTCTTCGCATTCTTTATTTTACTTTTCGAGCGTTTATTCAAACAGATAAAGTTAGCTTTGTTCATATTGCACGCTAAATCCACTGTTTTACTCACGACCAAGTACGACCAAGTGCTTGTTATTTAGACGATAAATTTTTATAGTCGGATTAGAGTTCTTTTAATCATGGAAGATATGGAAAATTTAGCACTTTCAACTCAGCAGTATTTTGAGCTATTACCTGGCAAGCAGTTAGACTTACAATTTACGCACCCTGTAGGACTTCGCCTGAAAACTTCTCTCGTTGGTTATTCGGTTGGGCAATACATCATTATAAAGCACCCAGAGCCTTCGAAACTGAGCAGTTATCAAGATGTCCTAGTAGCAGGGAATATGGTGATTGTGCGTTATATTGTTGAGGGTAGCCAAGGGCAATGTTGTGCGTTTAAGTCAACGATTAGGTCGGTAAGTAAGCACCCTTACATTATGATCTTTATCGACTTTCCAGCAAGTATAGAAAACCGAGAGCTGCGTAATCATCAACGCTACGTAACCCATTTACCCGCGGCGATTTATGCCAGCAAAGAAAAGGGTGAAGGACAAGCGCGAATTAACGGTGTCATTAACGATGTCTCTGCAAAAGGTTGTGGTTTTTCGTTTAAATCAAATAACAGTAAGCTGAGTGTTAATAAAACCGATATCGTAGTGGTGATTGCTTTATCTGAAGAAGCGAGTCTACATATTCCCGCTAAGGTGTGTAACAGCCGTTATCAGCAAGGTAAGGTTAATGTTGGGATTGCGTTTGTTGACGCTGATCAGCAAGTGCAACAGTTATTAGAACATTTGCTGATCGAAAGCGATCGCTAGGTTCAGGTGAATTAGTGATGCACCTTCATAAACTCTAAACCTTTTTGCACAGCAACTTTTACTTTGCTTTCCATTTCAAAACGCTCTGATGCAGGCAAGTAAAACGCCATATCAACTTCGTGGCGAATGTAACGTGTTGGTAATTGATTTAACACAATACAAGTTAAGTCGGCCATAAAATCACTGTCATATTTATCATCAAGCTTTAGTTCTTTGAACTGCTCTACGACTAGGTTTTCATAGTAATTATGAATATCGTCAGAAATTTTCATGCTATTCCTCTGGTTTTTCTAGTACCAATTGAATTAAGAAATTGATCAATTATGGCGCTGGAAAAAGGTTCATAAGCAAGGCGTTATTTTTTGGTAACTAGTTTTTCTAATTTCAAAAATAACAACGCTGTTAATGAGCGTTTTAACCAGCCAGAATTATCAAGTACTTATTGAAATTGGTATAATTATTCTGTTTAACCGTAAGCCTAACTTGAGTTGCGTTAAAATGCTAACCAATTTGGCTCTGCTCCTGCACAAAATTACGTTTTATCAGCTTACTTGATGTGCCAGCAAGCGGTGCACTTGATAAACCAGCAAGGTTGGGGCTATGGCAAATATTGACGAATACAATTCAACGATTTAACAGTTAATTAATCATTTGGTCAGTTTTTAACTAAAATCGATCAAAAAGTTACATACTTTTTTTCGGGCTGATTTTTACGTAATCGCCCTCATTTATTTTGTTTTACACGCTTTTTCCGATAAAAAACCGAATTGCTCCCACAAAACGCATACTCACGGTATGTGAATAAAAACTCACTTAATTAAGCCCTCTTGAAGCCCGGGTGATTTTGTGAATAATTGCCCGCCCCAATGAGCCCAAGCTGCTATATCAGCAGATATTCGTTGGTAACTTCAAAAAGATAAAACACTAATTTAATGGTGCATAAATATGCGCTGTACATGGGATAAAATATGTTTAACAACACTAAAATAGCTAAAGCTGTTCGCTTAGCTGTGGTTTTTGGTGTGTCATCAGTAACCACAATAGCTGCCAACGCACAAAACGTGCAGGCGAATGAAGACGAAGAAGTGATCCAAGTGACAGGATCTCGTATCGCGCGTTCAGAACTGTCTCAGCCGACACCAGTCGTAACCCTAGAAGCGAGAGATATTCAAAAATTTGGTACGCCAGATTTAGGTAGTATTTTAAGTGAATTGCCAGCTATTGGCGCGGGTGATTCACTTATTGGTAATAATGATGACAATGCTGTTGCAGGCACTAGTTCTGCCGATTTACGTAGTTTAGGTGCCTCACGCACCTTAGTGCTTGTCAACGGTAAGCGTCATGTTGCTGGTAACCCAGGTGAAGCGACGGTTGATTTATCAACAATCCCAGCAGGGTTGATTGAGCGAGTTGAAGTGATAACCGGTGGTGCTTCTGCTATTTATGGCTCTGATGCCGTTTCTGGTGTTATTAACGTTATCTTGAAAAAAGACTACGATGGTTTTGATTTTAATGTTACAGGTGCCAAGTCTACCGAAGGTGTTAATTCTCGAAATCACACGATTAGTATTCTAGCAGGTACTGATTTAGAGGATGGTAACGTAACGTTTTTTGCTAGTTATGATCGCATTGGTGAAGTGTTGGCAACTGATATTCGCCAGTACGACAATTGGGGAACCGTAATCAACCCACTTAACACGGGCGAAGATGATGGTATTGCTGACCGTTTACGTGTCACCAATGTCATGTCTGAGTTAATCCATGCTAATGGCGTGATTAACCCATTTGGCGGTGCGGCAGGGCTATGGGTGTTTGACGATGCAGGTAACCCATTAAGACAAGTTGAACGTGAAAATACCAGCAGCTTTGCGTTCGGTAATTTCCCTGATGGCTGTGACTATTGTTTTTCACCAGAGAACTACGAGAATTACTCGCCAGAAGTAGAGAAGGTTAACCTTAGCTCAACATTAACTTACGACATCACAGATAACATTACTTTCAATGGTGATGTTAAGTTTGTGCGCTCAGACATTAAGCAGCAATTCCAGCCATCATTCCGTTTTGGTAATATCAGCATTAATGTAGAAGACAATGCCTTTTTAGACCCAACACTTCGTCAAACACTGCTGGATGCTGGCCAAAATACAGTTTCTATGGCGAAATTCTTTGATGAGTTGGGTAACCGTTCAGCAGACAACCGTCGTGAGTTGTTCCGTTACACCGCTGGTTTCAATGGCGCATTTACATTAAGCGAAACCGATTTTGATTGGGAGCTTTACTACGTTTACGGTAAAACTACCAATACCCGTAACACACTTAACGATCTAATCCCGAGCAACTTTGCGTCGGCTGTTGACTCAGTCATTGATCCTGCAACGGGTGAAGCGGTATGTCGCAGTCAGTTAGCGAGTGCACAAGGCGAAGGTTATGAAGACCCTGCAAAAATCAATCCTGCAGAATGTGTTGCGTTCAATCCGTTTGGTCAAAGCAGCTCGCAAGCAGCAAGAGATTTTGTTTCTGCTGATGTAACGCGCAAGGATGAAATAACGCAGGAATTTATCGGCGGTACATTAGTATTTGATACGAGCGAGTTTTTTGAGCTTCAAGGTGGTCCAGTTGGCATTGCGACTGGTTTTGAATATCGTGAGGAAACATCAGGTTCAACAACTGATGAACTAACTAAAGGCGGATTCTTAACGAGCGCCGCAACGCCTGACTCATACGGTGAGTATGATGTTAGCGAGTTTTTCATTGAAGTTAGCCTACCACTATTATCGGGTGTTGCATTTGCCCACGAGTTAACACTTGACGGTGCATTTCGCAGCGCAGATTACTCGCATGCAGGTACTGCAGAAGCTTGGAAAGTCGGGTTAATGTATGCACCATTCGAAGACCTGCGTATTCGTGGTACGTTAGGTGAAGCGGTTCGTGCACCGAATATCACAGAAGCGTTCGATCCGTTATCACCGGGTTTTGCTAACGTAAATGACCCTTGTGACGTTGACAATATTACTGATGACGCAGATCGTGTTGCGAACTGTGCGGCACTTGGTATTCCATCAGGTTTTGAAGCAAATGATAATGTATCTGTAGATTTGCTGTCAGGCGGTAATGCTAACCTTGAATCTGAAGAATCTGAATCTCTGACTATTGGTGCCGTCTGGACACCATCATATATCGAAGATTTCTCTTTAACCCTAGATTACTACGACATTGAAATTACAGATGCGATAACTTTCGTTTCAGCACAAAATGTTGTTGATAACTGTGTTGATGCTACTGGTGGTTTAGATCAAGGCTTTTGTAGTCAGGTAGACCGTGACCCTGTGACCAATGATATTTCATTAGTACGCTCTGGCTATTTGAATGCTGCAGCATTGAACACTAAAGGTATTGAAGCACAAGCTCGATACGTGACGGGACTTGGCGCCGTCAATCTGCCGGGTGAAGTAACAATGAACTTATTGGTAAACAAGTTATTAGAGCTAGAAGAGTTTGAATTCCAAGATCGTCCAGATGAAATCAACGTGGAAGATGGTGAAGTGGGTGATCCAGAGTGGCAAGTGCGTTTTGGCGCTGATTACCAGCTAGATGATTTAACCGTTAGTTGGTCATCTCGCATGATTGATCGAAGCTTTACATTGGATATTTCACCAACGGGTGATACACCAGAAGATACATCACCTGCATTTGTTGGCACTATTATTACTCACGACTTAGGTTTCAGCTACCAAGTGTCTGATACCATTGCAGTCAATGCGGGTATTCGTAACCTAACGGATAAGTTAGCACCGGGTTATATAACGAATGCACTTTATGATCTTGTAGGCCGCAGAGCCTATGCGGGTATCAATATCTCGCTATAATCGCTTAGACAAGTAAATGAAACAAAAATGCCAGCAAACAAAGCTGGCATTTTTTATGGTGCAAATTTAATTCATCAATTGTGATTAACTTTAGTGCTTAACTTTGAATTAGGCGTTTCAACATCGCTGGCACTTCAATATCTAAATTGTGTTAGCCATTAAACCAAGCTTGCCATGCGAGGTTGAGGGAAATGATACACACTACAAAAATAAACACCGGTCGAATAAATCGACTGCCAAATCGAATAGCAGAATGTGCGCCTACCCATGCACCAAGCATTAGAAATAAGCCCATGGATATACCAAGCAAGACATTGACATGCCCCAAGTAGACAAATGTTGCTAATGAGCAAATATTGCTAACAAAATTACACGATCTTGAAAGGCCAGAGCTGAATAATAAGTTCATCTTGTATAAAGCAGAGCTTGATGCCATCCAAAACGCACCGGTGCCCGGACCCGCAACACCATCATAAAAACCGAGCAATGTACCTTGGCACATTTGTTTTCGTTGAACTTCCTTTGAAGGTTTAGGCAGTCCCATTTGATCGTTACAAACATTTTTCGCAATGAGTGTGTAGATGGCTGTAGCCATAATCAATATGGGTAGACCTCGCTCTAACCATTCTGTTGAAATATGGCTGACAACAAGTGTTCCCAAAACTGCTCCAATCGCGGTAAAAGCTAGCGCGTATCGCCAAAAGCTGGGATTAAATAACTTTTTACGATAGAAGGTAAAAGAGGCAGTTAAAGTACCAAAGCTTGAAGCTAATTTGTTAGTGCCGAGAGCAACGTGTGGTGGCAAGCCAGAAGCGAGTAGGGTAGGAACGGTTAACATTCCGCCGCCACCAGCAATCGCATCAATAAACCCAGCAATAAACCCGACTGCACATATTATTACCCACATGCTGATGTCTAATACTGGATCCATTAACTAACCTCGAAAATAGCGAAAGCGCGAGTATATCACGGTTTTTTTCATCGCTTTCGACCGAATTTGCATAATTCATGTCTAATAAATTGAATAAACACTTCAATATGCCTTCTGCCAGTCTAATGTTTATTTTTGATATATTGAAATGGCACTTGGAGAGTATTCTATAAGGTTTAGGCTGTTGAGTTTGATGGCTTCTAGAGTTGTCTAAGCTCGATACTCAGTAAAAAAACAGCTAAACGAATACAAAATGTGCAGTCGAACGCAAGGCGTTCTAAGAAGGAAATAAGATTTCTGGCATAGCTACCTAGCGTTTACAAATTTAGTAACATGTAAAAATAGTCAAATTGTTAACTTAGGTTTACATATTGTTTTTTTCTTCTAACGCCTTATTTTTCCTACTCTACATATAAGCAAGTAATAAATGCTTAATTCCTTTTTTGACTAAAAATCAAAGTAAAACATGGGTTTATGTGGTTGCTGTAAATCTAAGATATATCATTTAGCGATAAGTATACCCTTTGTTTATATCTCATTTAATAGTTTGTCGAGAACTTTGGGTGGTTATAAAACCATCAGCCATCAAATGTAATAAATTGTTTTTGCATGTTTCTAGTTGTTAGATTTGTTGCCCATTCGTAGTAAATGGTGTTGACGCTTTAAATGGAATCCGTTTAATATCCTAAGCGACAGATCAGGTCCTAGACCGACAGAAAACTGACAAGGCAACATAGCCTTGCACTCAAAAAACTAAAATCACGAAAGTGATCCAGGGAGTAAAAAATGTATCAAAATAATAAGCTTACACGCGCTGTAAGACTTGCTATTGCGGCCGGTGCGGCAACAACAGCAATGGCAATGCCAGCATCTGTAGCATTCGCTGAAGAAGCAGCTGAAGAAGGCGTAGAACGCATTCAGGTAACTGGTTCTCGTATCAAGCGTCAAGAATTAACAGCTGTTACGCCAATCATCGAAGTAGACGCGCAAGAATTCGCTATTTCAGGTAACTTAAACGTTGAGCAAAAGCTAGCTGAATTACCATCAACTCTTCCTTCATTCGGTCCTAGTTCAAACAACCCTGGTGACGGTACGGCAACAGTTGATTTACGTGGTTTAGGTACTTCACGTACGCTAGTAATGGTTAACGGTCGTCGTTGGATCCCTGCACGTCAAGATGGTGTTGTGGATTTAAACACTATCCCAGCTTCTTTAATTGAAAATGTTGAAATCATCACTGGTGGTGCTTCTGCGGTATACGGTTCAGATGCATTAGGTGGTGTTGTTAACTTCAACATGAAAGATGATTTCGAAGGCGTTGAATTCTCAACTCTTTACGATATTACTGACGAAGGTGACGCAGAAAAGTTCAACCTAGATATGACAATGGGTGGTAACTTCGCTGATGACCGCGGTAACGCAGTAGTTTATTTAGGTTACTCAAAGCGTGAAGCATTGTTCCAAGGTGACCGTGACTTCTCAAGCGTTGCATTAACTGAAAGTGGTGATGAATTAGTTCCAGGTGGTTCTTCAGGTGTTCCAGGTACTCGTATTTTCGGCGGCCCAACACTTGCTGACGGTACTGTATTAGGTACATTTGGTCCAAACGGTGAAGGTTTGCCTTGGGTTGAGCCTAGCTCACGCTTCAACTACGCACCAGATAACTTCTTACAACTTCCTCAAGAACGTTACTCTGCAAGTGCTTTCGCTCACTTCTATGTGACTGACGAGCACCGTATTTACACTGAAGTTTCATACATTCGTAATGAAGTTCCTCAAGAACTAGCGCCAACTCCGGCATTTACTACGATTGAAATTAACCCTAACAGTGCATTCTTCTCTCCTGAAGTTCAACAAGCATTCTTGAACAGCGGTGAGCTAAATGACGACGGTAACTTCGAAGCATTTATTGGTCGTCGTATGGTTGAGAATGGCTCACGTCAATCAATCGATACACGTGACGCGTTCCGTATTCTATTAGGTGTTGACGGTTACATTAATGACGACTGGTCATACGATGTATTCTACAGCCGTTCAATGCTTGACCAAACTAACTTATTAAACAATGACGTTTCTGCTTCTCGCTTTATCCAAGCGGCGTTAACTAACGATGCAGGTACTGAGTGTCAAGACCCTTCAGGTGGCTGTGTACCAATTAATATCTTCGGTGCAGGTAACATCTCACAAGAAGCTGTTGATTTCGTAAACGTTGGCGCATCAAACGTTACAAACGTAACACAAGAAGTATTTATGGCTAACGTAGCTGGTACTACTCCTTGGACACTTCCAGGTGCTCAAGAGCCAATCGGTTTAGTATTTGGTTACGAGAAGCGTCAAGACGAATCTTCATTCCGTCCAGATGAATTCTTAGCATCAGGTGACGTACTTGGTTTCAACGCTGGTGAAGCAACAGTAGGTAGCTACTCATCTGACGAATTCTTCACAGAGATTTCAATTCCTGTACTTTCAGGTAAAGCATTTGCTGAAGACTTAAGCCTATGGGGTGCTGCACGTTTTGCTGATTACTCAAACATCGGTAACGTTGAGTCTTTCGCAGCAGCAGTTAACTGGGCACCAACAGAGTGGATCTCTACTCGTATCGGTTACCAACAAGCGGTTCGTGCGCCAAACGTATCTGAATTATTCTTAGGTGCATCTAATGGCTTCCCTGGTGCGGTTGATCCTTGTTCTGCAGACGGTTTCCAAGCTGGTGTTACTGACGTTGCACTTTGTGAAGCAACTGGTGTTCCAGCTGGTCTAGTAGGTAACTTCGAGCAAGCTAACTCTCAAATTGAAGGTTCATTCGGTGGTAACACTGAACTACAAGAAGAATCTTCAGATACCTTCACTGTGGGTGTTGTTGTTCAACCGATGGACGGCCTAGATTTCACTATCGATTACTTCTCAATCGAAATTGAAGACGCGATTGCATCTTTTGGTGTTAACAACACGCTTAACGTTTGTTACAACGTTGCACAAGACATCAATGACGTAACTTGTCAAAACATTACACGTCGTACAGACGGTAACGTTTCACTTGTTAAGTCTCTTAACGAAAACATTGGTTTAATTGAAACTTCAGGTATCGATTTCAACATCACATACAACACTGAATTTGACTTCGGTTTATTCGGCAACGGTTCAAGCTTAAACGTTCAGTTCCGCTCTACGTTCTTAGACAAGTTCGAACAAACTCCAATTGCTGCGTTACCAGATCAAATCAACAAGTGTGACGGTTACTTCGGTAACACTTGTGGCGCACCACGCCCAGAGTTCCAATCTAATACTCGTATTAACTGGACAACTGGTGACCTAACGCTATCTGCATTAGTTCGCTACATCGGTGAAACTGAAGATGACCAAATCTCAGAAGGTACTGCTACAGCTGATGAGCTAGTAGTTTCAGAGTTAGACTCTAAGATCTACCTAGACCTTTCAGCTGCATATGTTGTAAGCGATGCACTAAAAGTTAACTTCGGTGTTAAGAACATTCTTGATGAAGAGCCGCAGTTACTTGGTGACTCACAGCAACAAGCTAACACTTTCCCAGAAGTATACGACGTATTCGGTCCACGCTTCTTCCTAAGCGGTACTTACACATTTAACTAATCAATAGTTAATTGTAAGACAAACGCTTAAACAAAAATGGTCAACTTAGGTTGGCCATTTTTTATTACTTATTTAATTGAATTCAAAGCAAAATAACGTTTAAAAACTTGCCTTATATCAATAGCTAACACTGTTAACTTAGCGTGATTTCATTACAATAAAGTGAGCACATAGTTTCCGTTAGAGTTCTATATCATCAATGAATACCCATCGTTTAGTGCAAACACTGCAAAGCTTGCAGCGAGCCATGCAAGCGCGTCAATTTGAGTTTGTGGTTACAGAAGCGAAGAAGTTAGAGCATGATTTTCCAAACCAACCAGATGTTTTTCACATACAGGCTCTTGCGCTAAAACAGATGGGTAAATTTGAAGAGTCCAAGCAAAGTTTTGACGCGTGTTTGGCACTCAACAAAAAGCAGCCGCAAGTGCTCAACAACTATGCAAACCTCTTGGCTGCTAATCACTATGAATATGAAGCTGAGCAATATTACAAAGACGCTATCAAAATAGATACCGATTACCTTGATGCGCATAAAAACCTTGCAATAGCGCTACTTAATCAACGTAAACTTGCTGAAGCATTAACAGCCGTTGAGCGAGCAAAGAAGCTCGCTCCCCAAAACACATCAGTACTGACGGTCACGGCTGATATCTATAGAGCACAAGAAAGCTTCGAACAGGCAATAGCTCAATATCAACACGTGCTGAGCATTAACCCTAACTATGTAAATGCTTTACATAACCTTGGGCTCACTTACAAATTAATAGAACAACATGATCATGCCTTTGCTTATTTTAATAAGGCCAGAGAGCTGGCGCCGCAACTAAGCCAAATAGACTTTAATCTGGCAAACACATTGTTTGAACAAGGAAAATATGAACAAGCAGAGCAGTTCTATTGGAGCGCTTTGAACAAAAAGCCTAATGATATTGAAGTTCACCAAACGCTTAATGAATTCTATTGGCAACGTAACCTGAAAGATAAATTTGGTCATAGCTTTAAGCTTGCGATTGAACATTTTCCAAAAAGCATAGAGATACGTCATGCCTACGCTGAGGCAATGTTTGAAGCCAAACAGTACGATAATGCCGAGCAAATTATCAACAGTGCCAAGCAGGTTCAAATCACGAGCCAGCTACTTCATACCGAAGGAAAAATTTATGCTGTAAGGGAAGATAACGCAAAAGCGGTAGCGTTGCTCGAGCAAGCGATTGGTAAACACTTTTACATGGATCTCGCGCTGGATCTCATCAATGTCTGTATCGTCAATGCCGATTATCAAAAAGCGCTCCACTACATCGCACAGGCGGAGTTGAGGGAGCCAAATCATCAATTGCTTATTGCCTATAAAAGTACCTGTTGGCGCTTAGTTGGTGATGAGCGTTATCACTGGTTGATTGATTACGATAAATTTGTCAAACCATATCGTATTGTGGCACCAAACGGCTATCAATCGACAGATGCATTTCTTGAAGAGTTGAAAACAGTACTCTTGTCGATGCACCAACTCGATCAGGCTCCGCTAAAGCAAACCTTAAAAAATGGCACTCAAACGCCGGGGCGCTTGCTACATAAAAAACATCCGGTTATTGCTAGTCTTAAGCAAGCACTAAGCAATATTGTTTCTGAGCACATAGGTTCATTGCCTGATGATAATACTCATCCATTGCTATCACGTAAATCGCCTAAATTTGCCTTTGCAGGTTCTTGGTCGGTGAGGCTTAAGCCAAATGGCTTTCACGTTAACCATGTTCACCCTGCAGGTTGGTTAAGCTCAGCGTTTTATGTGTCCCTGCCTGAATTGTCATCGGTTGAGCAACCTCAACATGCAGGTGCGATTAAGTTTGGTGAAACGTCGATGCAGCTTGGTGAACGAGAGCATGTTGCTAAAATAATTCAACCCGAGGCGGGAACCTTAGCACTTTTCCCATCTTATGCGTGGCATGGCACTGTGCCATTTCAAGGTGATGAGCACGAATTTAGACTGACATCACCTTTTGATGTTGTGCCGCTTTAATAGGTGACCCCAAAAAAGCCGTTCCCATCACGGCTAGGTGATTTAAACGATATTTTTTATGATGAAAAAACAACAAGCTTGGCATCAATACTGGCAACAAGGCCAACAGCAAAGCTGCATTGCTAGCGACAGTGAGCAACGTCTAGTAAAAAAACTTTGGCTTGATTGGCAAGCAACACTTCCCAAACAAAGTACTATTTTAGATTTAGCGACGGGCAATGGCGCGGTTATCGCCAATTTACTAGACGGTGACAAAGTAAGTGAACATCGATATATAGGCGTTGATTACGCCCAAATAAATCCTCAAGGTATTATTGGACATTTCGAAGAGCAAGTAACTTTTCTTGGTGAGGTAGATTTAGCAAACTTACCATTTGCTGATCATTCAGTTGATGCGGTTACTAGCCAATTTGGTTTTGAGTACGCTGCGCAAAATAGCGCAGTATCAGAGATTGCTAGAGTGTTGCGCAATGGCGGATGTTTTCAGTTAATCATTCATCATGCAAATGGTGAGATTGTTAAAGCTAATAAGCTACGGCATAACGAAATTAGTTTGTTGATGGCAAGTGATGCGCTTATTGAAAATGCTCAAGCGTTAGCAGCCAGTAAACTCTCACTTGAGCAGATAGAAACTAAAGCTCAGCGCTTTATTCAACAGCATCAAGGCAGCTTATCAAAGAGTATTACAGGTCAGGTACTAGAAAGCATTAATCAAGCGGTACTTGCGATACAACAGGGGAATTATAGCAGTGCTAAAAGTATGATGAGTTTACTTGCTAATAAGCTGTCAGCAGAGCAGGTGAGGCTAGAACAATTACTTAGTGTTGCGAAATCTGAGAATGACATTAAAACACTTGTGAGTGAGTTACAGTCTTATGGCATGAGGTGCCACAATTCAAGTGTTTTAACCGAAGATAAGCTTACTTTTGCTTGGCTAATTCACGGAGTTAAAAATGGCTGAACTAAATCAAGTCAACGAATTGTTTGGTCAAGGCCGAAATGAGCAAGCATATGAATTACTCAACCAATATATTCAGCAAAACCCAGATGATGTAGAGCAACTCTATCGCTTTGCGGTGCTTTCCGAGCAATTAGGTACAGTTGACGATACAAAACACGCTTACATCAGTTGCTTGCGCAAGGCGACGAACAATGTCCTATGTTATCTGTATGCTGGTACTTATTATTTAAATATTGGCGAGAAAGAGGCCGGGCTTGCCATTCTCAGTCAAGGGCAAGATTTAGATGCTCGTTTAACCATGTTTTATCGCTATGAACAAGTCGCAGAACAAACGAAAAAGCGCTCTTATCAGGCAGATATAGCACTGCGTAATTTTTACACCGAACAACACCAAAAAGCGATTAGCACAAAACCTGATGCCGAAGCCGTCAGAAATGCTATTTGGCCACAAACCCACAACAATGCCTTTACTTACCTAGCAGAGCAACAACGGCCTCATTTATTTTATTTGCCAACATTGACTGCCCAACCTTTTTGGCGAGCCAATGAGGCCTTTAATGGGCAAGTAATCGAGCAAGGTTTTGACATTATTAAATCAGAATTTAATGCCTTAGTTGACAAAATAGATGGCTTAGGCGAGCCGTATTTAGATGAGAAATATAAACAACAAGGTTTTGATAAACTTGCCGGCAGTGCGAATTGGACGGCATTGCATTTATTCAAGGATGGTATTCTTAACCCTGAATTAGCCCGCCACGTGCCACAAACTCTAGCGTTACTAAAACAGTTACCACTATACGGGCTAATTGAACAACCTTACGAAGTATTTTATTCCGTGCTTAAAGCTGGGCAACATATTACAACGCATTACGGGCTATCGAACCACAGCTTAACGGTTCACTTACCGATTATCGTCCCCGGTGATGGATACATCAAAGTTGCAGATCAGCAACGTGCTTGGCAAGAAGGTAAGTTGGTTACCTTTGACGATTCATTTATACACGAAGCAATCAACTTGAGTAATGCTGATCGCGTAGTGTTGATTTTCTCGGTCTGGCATCCTGAACTTAGCGATGCGGAGCAAAAAGCCATACAGCAAAGCTTTGAGCATCGACAGCGAATACAAGCAGAGCATCGAGCTTATTTTAACAATTTGTTGTAAGTTGCTCTAAATTCACTTAGCTGATCGTGATAGTGTTTGGCAAAGCCGATTTTACTTTGGTTAATCGGTTTTCTAACTTGTACTTCACTGAACGTAAAGCTTGGCACGGCTTGCTGGTAGAACTCAAGATAGCTAGGTTGCCAACGCAGTGAGAGGAAATCAAATATTGCTTTCGCTTCACTTTCTGGATTGTTCACCAAATCTTCATAACTAAGATCATAAACTTGCTCTGGGTAGCGCTTAGCCCAAACATCCATTAGCTTATTCGCTTCAAATATTGTCTGAGCGATAGCTCTCTGATCGCAAGCATAGTTGTGGTAATCGTTAAATTGCTGGCTAAAAATTGATAGTGCTAAGTCTTCCGGATTACGGCGCATTTGAATAATTTTAGCACTTGGAAAGCTGGCTAAAATGGCGCCAACGTAACGAAAGTTATGTGGCATTTTATCAACGATAATTTCAGTATGAGCCGGCAGGGCAGGGAGTGCGTCATGGTATTTTTCTGCCAGCGCTTTAGCGTTTTTTGCTAAATAGGCGGGGATATCTGCTGTGGCCATCTGCGCTAATAAATGCTCATAAACACTTGCGATACCGTTGCTTTCATTAACACTAGCTACGTTTGTTGTCTGACACAGTAAACGATTGACTAATGTTGTCCCCGAGCGAGGCATCCCCACGACAAAAATATTGGTGGGGTGATCTGTGGCGGAATTTATAGCAGGCGTTTTAGACTGTTCGGTTTCAGCAAGGTGTGCATAATCAATCTCGGTTAACCTGTTAATTTCGGCTTTTAATGTTTGATAAGAAAATGCGCTATTTTGATTGGCGAGCTGAAGGTATTGACTCTGATTCGCCCTCGTAAAATATTCAAATGCTCTTTGGTACTGATCGGACTTTTCATAAACTTTGGCAAGGGTATAAAGATTTTGCCGATAGTCAAAACTGTGCTGTTCACTAGTTTCGACAACGGTTGGCAACTGCTTTAGCACTTGTTTGTGCGCACTGTCATTACCAAGCTCAAAAAGCACTTGCCACGCTAGTGAGGATGATGGCTCGCGGGCAAGTAGCTGCTCAGCTAATCCAATTGCTTGCGCTTTGTCGTGGTTAAGTCGTGCTAGCTTTGTTTTGATCGAAAGTAATTGCAAGCTAGCTTGTGCGGAAAATTCGGTATTAGCATGGTTCTCTAGCTGTGCAACCAGCAGCTCAGCTTTGGCTTTATCCTGCCCGAGAATGCATAAGTCAGCATAGCGTAACGTGTTTTCCAAAGAAGGTGCTAGTGCGGTGAGTTGTTCAAATATTGGCATTGCCAAATTAAAGTTCAAAGTATGCCCATAACACTGTGCCAGTAAATTTAAAAGTTCAGTATTAGTTGGGTGTCTCTCGCTAAGCTTCACAAGGTATTGGATCGCATCAGGCCATTGGTTAAGCGCCATGTGGGCCCTTGCAGCAATAAAATTGACATTGTCTTGGTTTTGCTGACTTACAGAGGTGATATTAATAACTTTCTGATAATCACCTAATTCAAATGCCAAGTTAGCAAAGGCGCTCACCATTTGGCTGTTATTGCCGACATGGCGCGAAATTTCGCGAAGTCGTTCTTTTGCTTGGTCGACTTGATTACTTTGTTTGAGGCACAAGAGATAATTAAAATTGATATCTAGTGCTTGTGGCTCAATAGACAGTGCTTGTTCAAATAGCTGTGTAGCGATAGCGTATTCTTTTAGTTGCATCTTTAGCGTTGCCAAACCATAGATTGCATCGATATGTTGCTCGTTGCTTAATGCTTGTCGGTATAAGGACTCTGCCTCTGCAAGTTGGCCTTGTTGGTGAGCTTGCTCAGCTTTTCTAATGGTATTGACGGTGATCATGAAAATGCAATGTATGCTAGGTTTATCTTCAACTTTGAGAGAACAGGATGATACTATAAGGCGTTATGTTAGTTAACGAATTTATCTGAACTACAAATGAACTGTAAAACTCAGCCTTCATTAGCATTAGCTGCTGAGCACCCACAAAAAGACGATATTTCTTACTTTCGTGAACACGGTTTCGTGAAAGTTAAAAATGCCTTAGCCGTTGAAAGCGCTGAATTATTGCACCAGCATATTAAACAACAAAAAGATTGGAATTTAGTTTTTAATCACAATGGCCAGCATCAAGACTTGAACGCTAGAGCAGTAGACGGTTGGACTGCCAAACAAAAAGAAGATTTAAGTCGCATTGTCCATACGCAGGCGAGTAATGGCTTTCAATATTTGTATGAAAATATTCCCGTCTATGACATTTATCACAGCAACTTATTGCCTGGTCATTTTTTCAACCAAATTATTGAGTTTCTCAATAGTGCGCAAACATTAAACTACTTTCGCACCTTGTTATCTGAGCCGTATATCAGTTTTGCTGACGCGCAAATTACTCGTTTTGGTGCGGGTCATTTTTTGAATACACACGATGATAATGTTGCCGGTAAAAACCGTGTTGCAGCCTTTGTTATTAACTTGACCAAAGAGTGGCGCCCTGATTGGGGAGGAGCCTTACATTTGCTTGATAATCATGGTCAAATCACTAATAGTTTTGTCCCGACTTTTAATGAAGTGAATATTTTTAAAATCCCCGTAGATCATTACGTTGGCTGTGTTAGCCCATTTGCCACACAAAAGCGTGTGTCGATTACCGGCTGGCTAAGAACTGGCGACAATCCCAGAAAATAAGAACTAAATTATAAAATAGGAAAGAAATTGACTCAGCTTACCATTAACCCAACATTAGATTCGGATAAACAGGCAGCGTTAAAAGCAGAATTCGCTGACTGCGGCATTGTACGTATTTTTGATTTCTTAAACACCGAGGGAGCAGAAGAGCTTTCACGTTGTTTGCATCATGGCACTTCATTTAACAATGCCTTCTTTTTAAATCACCAAAACCGTGAAGCTAGCGATGAACAAATTGCGCAGCTGCCGAATGCGCAGAGACGAGAAATGTATCAGGCAATTTACCAGTTAGCCGCGCAGGGGCAGGGGTTTCTTTACGGCCGTCACAAAGCGAGCGATTCGTCACCTGCAATCATTGATGAAGCGTTGAAGATGATTAATGACGAAGCTTGTTTGTCTGTTATTAAACATATTACTGGTGATGATGAGCTAAGCCATGCTGACGGACAAGCAACGCGTTATCGGGTTGGCGACTTCTTAACACGCCACATCGATAACCTACCTGGCGAAACACGAAAATATGCGTATGTGCTAGGTTTAAGTCCCAATTGGCATCCAGATTGGGGTGGTTTACTGCAAATGTTTGAACCAGATGGTACGCCGACTCAATCATATATGCCGATATATAACTCGTTAACGTTATTCGATGTTAATAAAGTACATTCGGTTACTTCAATTGCGCCTTTTTCACCAGCTAGTCGTTACTCGTTAACGGGCTGGTTTAGAAGTTAAACACTAGTTTGTAAAAAGAATTAAAATGCTCAATTAATAAGCTATTATTTATTTAGATTTGACTTACTACGAATGAATTAGTAAAACATGGGTCTGCAATTTGTTAAATTGAGAAGGAGAATACACTAGTCGCAATCAAATTTACTTAATTGTTATGGCAATGTTAGTGAGTTTAATAAATTGTTTCAGGCTTAGCAGCGGCGCTGCACGACAAGCGAAACAGTTTAGGAAATTTACAAAAAAGTAGTTCTGATTAAGATGTTCTAGGTTGACAGTTTCGCTGTCGTCTGGGAATATTGGCTGGTTGTATTCTAGATTAATTAAAAATCCTTTTTAATGGCAGAATTAGATTCATCATTACTGATGGGTTTTAAATTTTTGTTATCTAAGTTAAATAGCAATTGGTTGGGAACTATGTCCAAAATAAGTAAAAAAAGCCTTATCGCATCGACGATAGCAGGTGTTTTTGCATTGGCTGGTAGCAATATCGCTGCTGCTGATGCGTTAACTGATTTACAAAAAGCTGAAATGCAAATTTTCAAAGCATCAGCTAAATCACAAAGCAAGATCGATAGCATCTATGAGCAAACTCAAGACTTACTAGCTGACTACCGTACAACAGTAGACGAAGCTGAAGTTTTAAAAGGCTATAACGACCACGTACAGCGCATGGTTGATGACCAAAACGCAAATATCGCGTCACTACAACGTCAAATCGATGGTATCGATAAAATCAAGCAAGGCGTTGTTCCACTAATGTACAAAATGATCGACACGTTAGAAAAGTTTGTTGATCTTGACGTACCAATGAACCTTGAGAATCGTAAAGAGCGTATCGCGGGTCTTCGCGACGTAATGGCTGATTCTAACGTAACAACTTCTGAGCAGTTCCGCTTAGTTCTTGAAGCATACGAAATCGAAGCTAACTACGGTACAGTATTTGATGCTTACCAAGGTGAATTAGACTTAGGTGATCGCACGATCACTGCTGATTTCGTTCACATGGGTCGTGTTGCGCTAATCGCACAATCTCTAGACTACAAGCAAGCTTGGGTTTGGAACAACTCAACTCGTTCATGGGACGAGTTAGGTGAAGAATATGCGAAGACTATCACTGACACTATCCGTATGGCACGCAAGCAATTGCCAATGGATCTAACTAAACTTCCAGTATTTGCAGCAGGAGCACAATAATGAAAAAGGTTATTAATTTCGTTTTACTTGCTGCTTCTCTGTCAGCGGGTTTCGCTACAACAGCTAACGCTAATGAATTAGACCAGTTGTTACAACAAGTTAAAGCTGACCGTATCTCAGAAGCTAAACTAGACAAGCAACGTGAATCTGAATTCTTAGCAGCACGTGCTGACAAGCAAGCTTTATTGAACAAAGCAAAAGCTGAGTTAAAAGCACAGCAAGACCGCAATACGCGTTTAACTAAAGAGTACGCAGCAAACGAAATCAAGCTTGCACAAAAAGAGCAAGAGCTTGATAACGCTAAAGGTACTTTAGGTGAAATGTTCGGTGTAAGCCGTTCAGCTGCTGCTGACGCTTACGGTATGATCTCTACATCAATTGTTAGTGCTCAATACCCTGGCCGTGGCGAAACATTAAACCGTATCGCTAATTCAAAAGAAATCCCAAGCCTTCCTGACTTAGAAGAGTTATGGTTCGCACTTCAAACTGAAATGACTGAATCTGGTAAGATTGCTCAGTTCCAAACTGATGTTACTAACCTTGACGGTACTAAGTCTTCAGAAACAGTAACTCGTGTTGGTACTTTCAACCTAATCTCTTCAAATGGTTACTTAACTTACAACGATGAGTTAGCACAAGTTCAACCACTTGCTAAGCAACCAGCTGGTTACATCACTGGTGAAGCAACAAGTTACTTCACAACTTCTTCAGGCTACGCGCCTTTATACCTTGACCCTTCACGTGGTGCTATCTTAGCGTTAGAAACTCGTAAGCGTACATTGATGGAATTCTACCACCAAGGTGCTGAAGTAGGTTACGGTATTACTGTACTACTAGTTATTGGTTTATTGATTGCGCTTGAGCGTATCATTGTTCTGGGTGCTGTTGGTGCAAAAATCAAAGCGCAAACTAAGAACATGGACAAGCCAAACAGCAACAACCCTCTTGGCCGCCTATTAAAGGTTTACCACGAGAACAAAGATGCTGACGCTGAAACACTTGAGCTTAAGTTAGACGAGCAAATCTTACGTGAAACACCAACGGTTGACCGTGGTATTAACCTAATCAAAATGTTCGCAGCTATCGCACCTCTAATGGGTCTATTAGGTACAGTTATCGGTATGATCATGACGTTCCAAACGATCACATTATTCGGTACTGGTGACCCTAAAATCATGGCTGGTAACATCTCACTAGCGCTAGTAACAACAGCACTAGGTCTAATCGCAGCACTTCCGCTTATCCTTGTACACAGCGTTGTAGCAGGTAAAGCAAAATCTGTACTTCACAAGTTAGACGAGCAAGCTGCTGGTCTAATCGCTGAGATTGCAGAGAAGGAGTCTAAGTAATGTTATTCCTGATAGAGCTTGTAGAATCTGTCAGGAGTTTTATTGCGACTGGCGGTAACGTACTATACTTTGTCGCCGTTGCTCTCTTATTGATGTGGATCCTAATGATCGAAAGGTATTGGTTCCTAGCGTCAAACTACCCAAAAATGCGTGATGACATCATCAAGCGTTGGGACGCTAGAGCTGATACTACTTCATGGTATGCACATCGAATCAGAGATACATGGATCTCCGAAGCGACAGAACTACTAGAGCGTAATATGCTCACCATTAAAACCTTAGTGGCAATGTGTCCACTGATTGGATTATTAGGTACTGTAACGGGTATGATTTCGGTATTCGAAACTATGGCTCAGCAAGGTACAGGTAATCCGCGTCTAATGGCTTCTGGTATTTCGATGGCAACAATTCCGACAATGGCGGGTATGGTTGCAGCATTATCAGGCGTATTTTTTAGTACGCGTTTAGACGCTAAAGTTAAACTAGCAAAGGCTAAACTGGTTGACAGTTTACCTCATCACTAGAGAGAAATTCGAATGGCACGTAAACGTATTCGTGAAGAAGAAGAAGCAGCAATTGATATGACGCCGATGCTTGACATCGTATTCATCATGCTGATCTTCTTTATCGTAACGACTTCTTTCGTAAAAGAAGCAGGTATTGAAGTAAATAAACCTAAAGCAGCTAACCAAACTAAACAGAAGTCAGCTAACATTTTTGTTGCAGTAAAAGACACTGGTGAAATTTGGTTAGACAAGCGCCGCGTTGATGTAGAACGTGTTGCTGCTAACATCGAAAAGCTTTTAGCAGAGCAACCAACTGATGTGGTAATTATCCAAGCTGACAAAGATGCTAAGCACGGTATCGTTGTTAAAGTGATGGATGCTATCAAAGAAGCAGGAATCGATCGTATCTCTATTGCAGCTGCTAAGGGGTAATTTATGGTTCGCTTTTTAGTATCAATACTACTAGGCGCTGCAGTTACCTTTGGACTATTTTCGTTCATGGCATTCCTGATCGCGAGCGGTGATCGCGCTCAGGAAGAACAGTTAGAAAATATCGTGGTGGAAGTGAATACTACACCACCAAAGTCTGCAGCAGAGACGCGTCGTCGTGTACCGCCACCGCCGCCACCGCCGCCTAAGACTCCACCTAAGCCTCAAGCTCCAGAGCCTGAAGCAAACAATAACCAAGGTGGTATCGAGTTCAATATGCCAGGTGTACAGTTAGCTGGTGCTAACACTGGTCTATCTGCTCCGGGTGCTGGTTTTGGTCGTGATGGTGAAGCAACACCAATTGTTCGAATTGAGCCTAAATACCCAATTCAAGCAGCTCGAGATGGTAAAGAAGGTTGGGTACGACTATCTTTTACTATTAATGAGATTGGTGGTGTTGAAGACGTTAAGGTTATCGAAGCAGAGCCAAAACGTATCTTCGACAAAGAAGCGAAGCGTGCACTACGTAAGTGGAAATACAAGCCAAAAGTTGTTGACGGTAAACCGCAAAAGCAACCTGGTTTAACTGTTCAGCTTGACTTTAAAATGGACGGAGGTAGGTAATGTTTAAAAAACTTGCAACGGCATTAGTAATTGCATCTGCAGTAACGACTGTCCAATTACCGTTCTCTTTTGACGTTCAAGCCGCAGAAGCAAAACAAGAGAAGAAAAAGCGTCCAACACAACTAGTTGGTCCATCAGTAGGTAAGAAAGTACAAAAAGCATTTGAACTTTACACTGCCGACGACATTGATGGTGCACTTGTTCTTTTGTTAGACATTGAAGCGAGCAAACCATACGACAAAGCTTATGTAGCACGTATGATCGCGGTAATGTATGCAACCAAAGGCAACCAAGAAGAGAAAGCGATTAGCTATCTTAAGCAAGCGGTAGAGCCTGATATCCTAAACGAAGGCGATCACGGTGAATCAATCAAGTTACTTGCTGATTTGCAAATGCAAACCAAGAAGTACGAAGAAGCGCTTAAGAACTATGAAGCTTGGATGGAGTTCACAGGTAAAGAAGACTCGCAAACTTACGTTAAGATTGCGCAGGCTTACTACGAACTTCGTCGCTTAGACAAAATGATTGAGCCTGCTGATAAGGCGATTGCGTTATTTGGTGACAAGCCAAATCAAAACCCTTACATCTTAAAGCTAACGTCTTACTACGAACGTAAGATGTACCGCGACGGTGTTAAGGTGCTTGAAACTGTATTGCAAATATTTCCTGAGAATAAGCAATGGTGGACGCAATTGGGTATGTTCTACTTATTAGTAGAAGATTACACAAAAGCATTGTCGACACTAGATATGGCATACAAGCAAGGTTTCTTAGAAAAAGAATCTGAGCTAAAAACTTTAGCAAGTTTGTACCAATCTAATGGTGTTCCGTTCAAAGCAGCTAAATTACTAGAGAAACATATTGGCTCTGGTGATATTAAGCGCGATGATCAAACATTATCGACACTAGCTAATGCATACCATGCAGCCCAAAATATTGCTACTGCTGCTAAATACTACGGTGAAGTTGCTAAGTTAACTAACGAAGCACAGCACTGGCGTAAGCAAGGCATGTTGTTAAAGCAAAGCGAGCAGTTCAAAAAGTCTATCGTTGCGCTTAACAAAGCACTCGATGCTGGTGTGAATAATAAAGGCCGTATTTATATGAGCCTAGCTGAAGCACACTTCTATTTGGGTCAGTACAAGCAAGCGCATGCAGAGATCTCTCGTGCAATGAAAGATCCTAAATCGCGTAAAGCAGCTCGCGGTTGGAAGTCATTTATTGAAGAAACAGCACAACGCAAAGGTGTTGCTATTTAATTTGGCTTTAGAACCAAACAAAAAACCAGCCTGATGGCTGGTTTTTTTATACTTCAAGAAAATTACATAACTGATACCAATTGAATTAATTAGTTGATCAATTATGGCGTAGGAAAAAGGTTCATAAACAAGGCGTTATTTCTTGTTAATTAGTTGTTCTAATTTCAAAAATAACAACGCAGTTAGTGAGCATTTTAATCAGCTAGAATGATCAAGTATTTATTGAAATTGGTATGATACCAACTTGAATAATTTTTTGATCACTCAGCGAGAATTTAAAGGCTTATAGACAAGGCTTGGCGTGCAGAGAATGGTTACTCCCTTGTTAAATGGCATAACGCAGTATATGAGCCTTTAAAACTCGCCTATGGGAATACATAAGCAGCATGATAACTACACAAAATTCACTCGATGTAGAGCAACTATATCGTCATAAATTTCGTTTGTTCTAATACTGCTTATGTCATTCTGAGAGGCTAAATAATTAATCAAATTGGTATAGGCTAGCTACAATACTTCAGTACTTTCTATTTTTATGATTCGCTCGATTTCACTGACGATCTCAGCTTTGTGCTGCAGGGTCTTAATGGCCTCAAAAAGCGCTGCTGCTTGCGGGTAGAAATATTTCAAATATCGATACCACTGCTTTAAGCGACTTGAAAAGTAGAAAGGCTTAAATTCACCGTCATCCAGCTTAGTCCAATCTAGAATCAATTGACATGTCTCTTGCCATGTCATGGGGGTTTCGTTGTATTTCAGCACGTTTGCAAGGTTAGGTGTTGCAAGTGCTCCACGACCAATCATTAAATCACTACAGTGAGATTTTTCAATACATCGCTGAGCATCTGAACGTTGCCATATTTCGCCATTAGCAATAACTGGTATGGTTAGCTTTCTTTTAATATCGGCAATATACTCCCAATAAGCAGGAGGTTTATAACCTTGTCTTTTAGTTCGGGCATGAACCGTTAGCATGTCTGGCTGAGCCTGGGCGATAGCATCAACAATTTCATCAAGCAAGCTGGTATCATCGAATCCTAATCGTATTTTTGCAGACAGTGGCTGCTCAGTACCAGATAGAGCAGACTTTACACTTGAAATGACTTGGTACATCAACTCAGGATCTTTAAGTAAGCTAGCGCCGCCTTGGCTTTTATTTACGGTTTTTGCAGGACAGCCAAAGTTAATATCAACACCACTTGTCCCTAATTCGTGGGCTATTAGGGCATTTTCTGCCATCCAGTTTGGATCTTGGCCCAGCAGCTGAATTCTTACAGGGGTTCCCGATGTTGTTTTACCGCCTAGTTTAAGCTCTGGACAAAGCTTGTAGAAAGTGTGTTTAGGGACTTTGCGATTAACTACCCGAACAAATTCCGTTATGCATAAATCATAGTCATTAATCTGTGTGAGTAGATCGCGCATCAAGTGGTCAACGACCCCTTCCATTGGTGCTAAAAAAATTTGCTTTACGTTCAAAATTATTCTTTCATAGAAGTGTAGGCTTGTATTTTAGCCTATTGATAAGGTCAAACAAATTCTCACGCGAGAGAATAAATTTGAAATAAATATGCTATCTTAGAGGTCTAGATAAAAACACTTATAACAGTATAAGTTAGCTATATTTTTTATAACAAAGGAAAACATGATGAATTTAATCAAGAAATCAACTCTAGCTGCTGTAATGGGCTTATTTTCTTTAGGCCTTTTAGTTTCTGCGCCTGCGAAGGCTGATGTTAACCCGTTTGCTGTTGAAGACGTAGTTTCTGTGTCTGTTGCTGCTGGTGGCGACAAGTGTGGTGAAGGCAAGTGTGGTGAAGGTAAAGCCAAAGGTAAGTGCGGCGAAGGCAAATGTGGCGAAGGTAAAGCCAAAGGTAAATGCGGCGAAGGCAAGTGTGGTGAAGGTAAAGCCAAAGGCAAATGCGGCGAAGGCAAGTGTGGCGAAGGTAAAGCCAAAGGCAAATGCGGCGAAGGTAAATGCGGCGAAGGCAAGAAAAAAGCAAAAGGTAAGTGTGGCGAAGGTAAATGTGGTGGCTAATTAACAGCCATACTCGTCAGATGAAATAACAGCTCGCTTATTTTATTTGCTAACTTAAGCCTTATTAGCTTAAGCACATTGATTGAACGGCTACCAATAGGTGGCCGTTTTTTATTGCGATATAAAAATACATAAGACATTTTTGTTCTTCTCATTTGAGTTTAAGCATAGGTGTAATGCATTTGTACAAAAGTAAACCAAGTTATGTGAATGTGTTAACAAGGTGTAATGTCATTTATGGAAATGTAAATGTAAGACATGTCGTACATGGATGTAGGATATTGAGTAAGTTGTTCGCGAAAAAAGGAAAGTGCATGAATAAAAAACCTTTAAATACAGTTTGTTACAGTTTTTGTGTAAAAATTGCACTTCAGCCCATGAAAAATTTTTATCACACTTGCTAGTTTATAATCGCGGATAACGTAATATTACAACTGTCAGGACGACACAGGAAATGAATTCCTGTCAAGGGAGGCCTTAGGATTAGGTCATGCAATAGGATATTGCATAGGATGATAGAACAAGGATGTGAATTAGCAAAGGAAAGCTAAGTTAAGGAAGATAAGCAGGTAAGCTTTAAACACAAGGTGTGTGTTACATTAGGAAATGTAGTCGCTTTAGGATTAGGCGGTAGGACAGCGAAGGGATCGTTAGGATATACTAAGGACAGTTTCTTTAAGGATGAAGCGGGAAACACTAATTGTGCGCAGGATGCGCAACAAAGCTAGATAAAGAAATGCGACTCTATGAGTCGCATTTTTTTATGTCAAAAATTTAGTGACAGCGAACACCATGTAGCCAAATTAAGTGAATTAGTTCAGACAAGATCTGACACATCTTCTTGAAAAGTAGAGAGTTACCCGTTTTGATAAAGGTGCTGAATCTTTAATCAAAACAAACAAAGAGGTAACTCTCATGCTTCATACTAACAATCCAATCATTAAACACAAAGCAGGTTTGCTCAACCTAGCTGAAGAACTTGGTAATGTATCCAGAGCTTGCAAAGTGATGGGCGTATCACGAGATACATTTTATCGTTATCAAGAGCTGGCTGAAGATGGCGGCATTGATGCGCTTATTGATAAGTCCCGCCGAAAACCAAATATAAAAAATCGTGTTGATGAAAAAACCGAAAAAGCAGTAATGGATTATGCCATTGAATACCCCGCGCACGGCCAAGTCAGAACCAGCAATGAACTTCGTAAGCAAGGCGTATTTGTATCTGCCAGTGGCGTGCGTTCAATCTGGTTGCGCCATGACTTAGAAAACTTCAAAAAACGGCTGAAAGCGCTTGAAGAGAAAGTCGCTAACGACGGCATCATTCTCACCGATGCTCAAGTTGCTGCACTTGAGAAGAAAAAGAACGATGATGAAGCTTGTGGCGAGATAGAAACGGCTCATCCGGGCTACCTAGGCTCACAGGACACGTTTTATGTGGGTAATCTAAAAGGTGTTGGCCGTATCTACCAGCAGACGTTCGTTGATACTTACAGCAAGGTTGCATTTGCCAAGCTCTACACAACGAAAACGCCAATCACTGCTGCTGACATACTCAACGACAAGGTTTTGCCTTACTTCGAGCAGCACGAGCTACCAATGTTACGCATTCTCACAGACCGAGGCACTGAGTATTGTGGCAAGGTTGAACATCATGATTACCAGCTTTATCTAGCAATAAATGATATCGATCATACAAAAACGAAAGCGATGTCACCGCAGACAAATGGTATCTGTGAACGTTTCCACAAAACAATATTGCAGGAGTTTTATCAGGTTACGTTCCGTAAGAGGCTCTATGGCTCGTTAGAGGAATTACAAAAGGATCTGGACGAATGGATGGTTTATTACAATAATGATCGAACTCATCAGGGCAAAATGTGCTGTGGCAGAACGCCACTTGAAACATTACTTGATGGAAAATCGATTTGGGCTGAGAAGAATTTAGCTCAAATCTAAACTGACAGTCACCGATTGAAAAACGGGTAACTGTCAGATCAAGTCTGAACTAGTACAAATTAAGCATAAAAATAAATCAGGCGCTCGGGTATCTGAATTTTATTTGCTCGCTTAGCGGCTAGGCCCAGATTAGCTTAGTGCTAATCTTGATATCCCCATGGGGCTTTAGGTGGGGTGATTGGCTTCGTTAAGTCGAAATCAACGCGAAACTCTCTACCCTGTCTAACCATCCTATAGCTAAAACGATTTGGGTAAATAAACATTTGCCACGTATTATCAGCTGATTGTGGTATGCCTTGCTTTACAAAAAGCTCTTTTGAGTATTGATCTGCTGGAAATGACTGCACTTCTGGCCACCCAGCGTCAAGCGTGTGACCGCCATACATGGTTTGTACATCATGGCTGCCATCGCGATGACGATGATCGTGTTTAAGTGACAATCCAGAGCCTGTTTTGGTGATAATCCAAGTACGTGATGCATTTTTGCCAATGTGAAAAGGGATCTGTAGCTCTCGCTCATCGCATTTTCTAACATGCATTATCAGCTGCTTATCGTTGAAGCTATCGTTACCACCCGTATCAAGCGACACCTCGCCTGTAAATGCTTGGCCACAAAACGCTTTTATTCGATCAAAAAAAGCATCGTGTGAAGCAATAGATACTATCGGTGCAGGCATCACAACTGGAGGGTGTGCTTGCGCTAGTTTGCCATCTTTCGGATTGCCAGCTGAAGCCGCTAGACTACTAAACGCCGATGCTATTAGCGCAGAGTATGCGATGTTTCGTGCTGATTTTTTAGTATTTAATAGAGTAGGAAATAACTTTCCAGTGATCGGCATGTGTTGTCCTTGTTGAAGTTAATAGTGTTTAACTGTTTTTAGCTGAGTTTTGCAAATAATAAAGTGAATATTAATACGTATTCAACGAGCAATATACGTTAAATATCACTAGAATATCAGCCTGTTGCTTACTATATATTTTCCTTTCTATAAATGTGAATCGACCAGATTTTCCTAGACACAAATAAGTTGTAAACTTTGTGTCCTAGGAGGATGAATGAGCGCTAAAAGATTTCCCGAAGAATTTAAGGTTCAGGCCGTTAAGCAAGTGACTGAAAAAGGTCACTCCGTTGCAAGCGTTGCAGAACGGTTAGATATCTCGACAAATAGTCTTTATATCTGGTTAAAACGCTATGGCAGTAACAGCGAACACTACCAAGAATTATCCGAGCAAGAAAAGCGTATTAAAGCGCTTGAGAAAGAACTAAAGCGTACTCAACAAGAACGTGATCTATTAAAGGAAGCCGCCGTGTACTTTGCGGGCGAGTCAAAGAAAAGTACACGTTCATAAAGTCTCGGCTCAACCAATACCCCATAAAGCTGATGTGCCAAGCGTTGCAAGTTCACCGCAGTGGCTTTCATGCTTGGTTGCAAAAGCCAGAATCCAAGCGAGCTAAGGATGACAAGCGCTTAACGGGTTTAATCAAACAGTCTTGGCTTGAAAGCGGCTGCGTTTACGGTTATCGCAAAATTCAAAGTGATATGTTGGATTTAGGTGAAGTTTGCTCAAAGAATAGAGTTCATCGATTAATGCAGTTATCAGGCATTCAAGCTCAAGTCGGCTATAAGAAGCGCAAAGGCAACTATGGCACTAAGCCTTCTGTGGTCGCAGATAACCAGTTAAAACGACAGTTTGATGTAGTACAGCCAAATCAAGCTTGGGTAACTGATATCACTTATATTGATACGCACGAAGGCTTTCTCTATTTAGCCGTAGTTATCGACTTGTTTTCTCGGCAAGTCGTTGGCTGGTCGATGCAATCGATGATGCATACTGATTTAGTCTTAAGTGCATTACTCGCTGCTGTATGGCGAAGAAAACCTAAGCAAACGGTTATTATACATTCCGATCAAGGCAGCCAATTTACAGGTTATGACTGGCAACGATTTGCTGCTGAGCATAATTTATCACTCAGTATGAGTCGTAGAGGTAACTGCCATGATAATGCTGTTGCTGAGAGCTTCTTTCAGTTGCTAAAACGTGAACGGATCAAGCGAAGAAAATACAAAAATAGAGAAAAAGCTAAGGAAGATATTTTCGATTACATCGAAATGTTTTATAACAGCAAACGTAAACATGGTTATCTAAATAATCAGTCTCCAACTGACTATGATAAAACCTATTTTATGAATCAAGAAAACGTCTAGGGTAGTCTGGTCGATTCAATGACCTCTTCTTCGCAACTACGGCAAACGATCAAACTTGCTTGGCCGATTTCTCTGCAAAACATGTTAGTCACGCTACTCGGTATGATTGATGTTGTGATGGTTGGCCACCTTGGCAATGCTGCAGTGGCTTCTGTCGGTTTAGGTAATCGTATTCAGTTTGTAGTTTTAGTTATTGCGACAGGCCTTTCATGGGGTGTGGGTGTTTTAGCTGCGCAATATTTCGGGGCAGGTAAAAGCGACAGAATTCGCCGTAGCATTCAGATAGCGTCTGTTTTTGCACTGTTGGCATTTACCCCGATAGCCATTATTAACTTTTATACTGCTGATGTCGTCATCGGCTGGGCTTCATCTGACTCTCAGGTTATTGCGCTTGGTGAGGTTTATCTTTGGATTACCATGCCGAGTTTGATCTTTGTTGGCTTAATATTGATCGTAGAAAACGCACTGCGCAGCATTGGCCAAGTCAAATTGCCTTTAGCATTTAGCTGTGTCGCTATAGTGATCAATATCGTTCTTAATTATTGGCTGATCAATGGCGGCTTGGGAGTACCTGCACTTGGGGTTGAAGGCGCTGCCTGGGCAACGTTAATATCGCGAGCCTTGCACTTAGCGATTATTTGGCATTTTTTAATTAAAAATCGCCATTTATTAGCGCCTAAAAGTGGTGACCTTAGTTTATTGGCGAATCGTCGTGCTTGGTGGCATCTATTTCAGTTAGTTTGGCCAATGATGATGAGTTTTGGCATTTGGTCTATCGGTACATTCATGTATCAACTTATCTACGGGCAATTAGGTACAGAAGCCCTTGCGGTGATGAGTTTGCTTTCACCAATTGAAGGAATATTTTTATCTGTATTTTTTGGTTTAGCTTCTGCTTGCTCGATTATGGTGGGTCAAAAGCTTGGGGCTGATGCTTTTGAGCAAGCCTGGCAGGTCGCTAAATCCTTCTTTGTACTTTGTCCAATTGTCGCAATTGGTTTAGGTGGCTTGGCGTTATTGCTTGAAGGAATTATCTTCAGTCCATATGAAAATATGTCATCACAAACACTTGCCACAGCTCACCAAGTATTTACGCTAATTGCACTGGGTGCATGGCTAAAAGTATGTAACATGACGTTGGCACTCGGCGTTATTCGTGCAGGCGGAGATAATAAGTTTTGCATGATAACTGATATATTTGGCATGTGGGCGGTAAGTATTCCACTGACCTATATTGCGGCGACGGTTTGGAACCTACCGCTTATTTGGGTTGCCTTGGTCGCCTATAGCGAAGAAGTGGCAAAGCTTATTTTGTTTGGCTGGCGCACATGGTCAAAGAAGTGGATGCGCAACCTTTCTGTAGACGCTCATTAACTTATAAGAGTGGCTTCACCTTCACAGCTCCCAATTCTCAAGTCTTATATCAGCATCGTGATGTTAATGGTTAGCTTGAAGAGTGCAGGTCACTTAATTTGTATTCTCTTATGCGAAAAATCTTTCATAAGCAATATAACCCCAGCATAAAATCAACATACCAAAAGCAACCGTGACGCCAGCAGATCCTAAGTCTTTTGCTCTACCAATAAGCTCGTCATGATCTGTGGTGATTTTATCGGCTAAAGCTTCTATTGCCGAGTTAATAAGTTCAGCAAACAGCACAAATGCTAAAGTTATCAATAGTATTAATAATTGTGAGCTCGAAGCCGCTAAGAAAAATGCGATTGGGCTGAGGATCAGACATATTGCTAACTCTTGGCGAAAAGCCGCTTCATGCAATAGTGCTGCTTTAAAACCTTTGTAAGAGCAGTAAGTTGCTTTGACAATACGTGTTATACCTGTGCCATTGGGCTTTTTTGAATAATCTATTGGTTGCGTCATTTTCTTCATTTAGTCGCTAAAACTTTCTTTAACCTTTCAGTAAGCCAAGTGCATAGCATATATCTACTGCTATAAATCAAAGGATTACGTTATCACATACGTACGTGCTTGCTAATGACTATTATTGATCCTCTTTCTAATTTTACTTTTTAAAATAACTAAAACTTAGGAAATATAGCCAATATATTGGAAATATAAGTTTTTGACTCTGATAGGCTTAAGTTAAGGTTTTGTTTTAAAAGGTAAAAATATATGGCATTGGAATTGAAACGAAAGTTGCTGATAACGACTTATTGAACAGCATTTGCTTATAGGTCAATAGCAATGCAACGAACTTAAGGTTAAGGATAGAATAATGAAAAAATTAACGGCGGCCAGTGTTACCCTAATTTCAGCAACCCTGATTTCAGCAACCCTAATTTCAGCACCAGTATCGGCTCACGACATTAATAGCGATGCATGTGATGTCAACCTAGAAACCGGCATGTATATCAACCATGAGGTCATAGGGTTCACAAAAAATGACAAAGTGTTATATAAAATTGTTGGAGAAAATACCCTTGTAGTGAACGGTGAAGAAGTTTCTTTAGCAGCTCATCAAGAAGCTTTGGTCGCAGATTACGCTGACAGTATTCGCGCAGTGGTACCGGAAGTTAAAGGTATCGCAATTGAGGGAATTGCATTGGCTACAGAAGGCGTTAATTTAGCGTTTAATGAATTGCTAGGTGAGGGCAATAACCTCGCCAATAACCTTACACAAGAATTAAACAAGCTGGGCAGTGAATTGGATACTCGCCTTTCGTTGGAGTCTGGCATTCGTTTTGATGAAAATGGTGCTATTGGCGAAGATTTCTTAGGAGAAGATTTTGAAGAGCGTGTTGAAGACACGATTGAAAGTGCCATTCAAGATTCGATTGGTTCTTTACTTATCGCCGTAGGGCAGGAAATGTTGTTTGCTGGCGGTGATATGGAAGCTTTAGAAACCCGAATGGAAAATTTTGGCGCCGATATCGAACAACAAATGGAAGCGCGTGCTGAGTTACTGGAAGCTAAAGCAGATGCTTTGTGTCAATCAATTGTTGTTATTGATGAGTTAGAAGCGCAGATGCGTGATGAGATTAGTGAGCTTGCTGATTTTGATTTGTTAGAAGTATCGGCTCATCATAACAACAAAATTTAGTTGCATGCTTAGCCTGTCTTCTCGAACTTTTGTCTATCTTGTCCTTTGCCAACGAATTTAAGCCCAGCTGTTGTGTAAGGGCAGGTTAGATAGAAAGCCAATTAAAATTAAGGTTCAATACTGGTATTGGCGGGGTAAACTTTAACGTTACTGTCTACCTTGCCAATAAAACCACCGAAATCCAATGTCACTAGCCAATGACCTGAGTGTGGCACAATAAGTCGAACGGGTGTGTGCATCATCAGACCGCCAATCCCAAAGCGTTTACGCGCTCTTTTATATTCTTGGAAGTGCTTTGACTCCATCAAGTAAACGTTGGCGGCGTTGCCTGACAATGAAACTTCAACAACCTGATTTTTTATTAGAATTCCTAAGTCGTAGTGCGTAAACTTCACGTTTTACCTTGTTCACAGTAGAATAGCGCTGAATTACTTAGCTTGGCGGTAACATTTGGCAATTTTAATGCGCTTTATCACTAATGCAAAGTAAGACTCAATTCAACACATGTTCGCAAGCCAAATAGTAATCATCAACTATGAATCACTCAGTGCAAAAATTATATTGCTACCGCAAAGGTATTAGCACTAAACCATTTAATGCGCGTGGCAAAAAAGTGGTGCGCTGCGAGTATTGTCAGTTAGCTAGCGACAATTGTATTTGCCATTTGCGCCAGCCCTCTCTCGCTAGTGCGCATTTCGCAATTATCATGCATGATGCAGAAGTGCTTAAACCGAGTAATACTGCGCGTTTAATTGCTGATGTGGTGCCTAATACTTCGGCGTTTATTTGGTCTCGCACTGAGCCTAATACCCAGTTGCTAGCTTTACTGGCAAACCCTTGCTATCAACCTTATGTTATTTTTCCTGAGCAATATGCGGTTGCGTCTAGGCAGGTTTATCTTAATCAAGTTCCCAAAGTCGCTGGCGAAGGCGTTAACGAACAAAAAGTAGGAAAGCAGAAAATACCACTATTTGTGTTATTGGATGGTAGCTGGCGTGAAGCGAAAAAAATGTTTCGTAAAAGCCCCTATTTAGATAACTTCCCCGTTGTCAGTGTATGTGCGGGCGCTGACTTGCTGAAAAATGAAAGCAAACAAGCAGAAAATCTAGCGGCTAACTATATTCGCGAAGCCGAAGTAGACAATCAGTTTGCTACCGCGCAAGTGGCCGCTCAGCTACTGGCGTTAAATGGTGACCATAGGGCAAGTCAGCACTTGTCACTGTGGTTTGATTTGTTTAACTTTCAATACCAAAAAAGTGTTTGCCAGCCAAACCAAGGGCGCCGAGATGCGCTAGAACGCTATCAAGCGTTTATCAATAAGACAGCACAGAAGTAACTGAGACATAATCGGCTAAGACAAAGCAATTAAGGTATAAGGAATTATCTAGATATGATCACAACCCAAAGATTAACACTCAGGCCACTAACGTTAGATGACTGGCAGTTTGTGATTGATATTTTTAGCCAGCCTGACTTTATCCGCAATGTCGCCGATAAAGGTATTCGCACTCAAGCAGATGCCATTGCCTATCTAGAACAGGGGCCTATGCTTTGCCAACAAACTCATGGCTTTAGTATGTTGGCAATGGAGTTGACATTAGACCTTAGCTCTTCATCACAAACTGACGTGCAACCAAAGGTTATTGGCCTTTGTGGCTTGTTGCAACGAGATAATATGCCGTACCCAGATATAGGCTATGCCTTGTTGCCGCAGTATTACCGAAAAGGTTACACGTTTGAAGCGGCCGAAGGAGTGCTTGGGCACTTTTCTGATATTCGCCCTGTACTGGCTGTAACTAGTGTCGATAATGACGCTTCGCAGCAACTGTTGCGAAAATTGGGTTTTAATAAAGCAGATGCCGATTTGGTTGCTAATGCTTTTGACGAGTCGGTAAGCGTCTTTCAGTTAGTTTGATGTACATTCTTTGATGCCTTAATAAAGCTCTGAAAGGTTTATTTAGTCTGAGGAAGTAATAAATGCTGTTTTTCTTTCGCAAGCATTTTTAAGAACTCCCAAACAATGGCAACGCGTTCTAGGCGTTTAAGCTCAGGATGAGTAACTAACCACAGGCTGCGCGTAATATTAACCTTATTGGCAACCAGCTTGATCAGCTCAGCATCTTGCTCAGCTAAAAAGCATGGCAAAATACCAATCCCTAAGCCTGACTTTATTGCGCTGTATTGGCTGATAATACTGGTGCTGCGAAATACTGGCTTTATATTTTCAGCGACTTCATCTAAGTAGCTAAGCTGCTCGGTAAATAATAAGTTATCAACATAACTCACCCATGGCTGGCTAGGTAATTGTGATAAGGCTAAGTGTTGGTAATGATGTTGATGTTTACGACTACCATAAATTTGTAGCTGATAATCGGTAAGTTTAGTGACAATCATCGATGTACTTTTGGGGCGCTCAACCATAATAGCGATATCTGCTTCATTGCGACTGATTTTGACATCGCGGGTGAACTGCAACAGCTCTACTTCTATTTTCGGGTGAGTGTTTTGTAAGCCAGTTAAATTTGGGGCGATAAAGTGGTTGCCAAATGCTTCGGTTGCGCCGATGCGCACAGTGCCTTGTTCACTGGTATTTTGCAGGGCAATTTGTTCAAAGGCTAATGTTGCATCTTGCTCCATTTTGCTCGCTCTAGCCACTAATAGCCTACCGTCTGGCGTTAATATATGACCATTGCTTGTTCGCTCAAATAGCTGTGCTGATAAGCAGGTTTCTAGCTGGTGTAAACGCCGAGAAACGGTCGATGCGTCGATACTTAACCGGCGCGCCGCGACAGATAGCTTTTCAGCGCGTGAAACTTCTAAAAATATCCGTAAATCTTCCCAGTTCATCTGCTCTGCCATTGATAGCGCTCTTAGGCATAATAATTGAGGCATTATAAAAGCTAAATTAGCTTGCTTGCAATTATGCAAGATAGCTTGCGTTTATGCTTATTGTTGGCGGCAACACTAAACGCTACGGTAGCGCTATGACCTCATATTAAGTTAAGCCTAGAGAAATGTTATGACGATCCGAAAAATTCCGCTGATTATTGGCGGCGAAAAAGTGCAATCTGCAACGGATACTTGGTTAGATGTACTAAATCCGGCCACTCAAGAGGTGGTAGCACAAGTGCCAATGGCGACACCACAAGAGGTTGCCGCAGCGGTTGCTAGTGCTAAACAAGCATTTAAGACATGGTCGCAAGTGTCATTAACTAATCGCATGCGCATTATGGTGCGCTTTCAAGAATTAGTGCGCGAGCACACCAGCGAAATTGCCGAGCTGATCACCTTAGAGCATGGTAAAACCTTACCAGATGCCGAAGGTGAAGTCGGCAGGGCGTTGGAAGCAGTTGAAAATGCTTGTGCTATCACCCGATTACAGCTTGGTGAAATGGCCAATAACTCAGCCAATGGTGTAGATACGTACACACTGAATAAACCACTAGGTGTTGGTGTTGGTATTACTGCGTTTAACTTCCCAGTGATGCTACCTGCGTTTATGTTTCCGCCAGCGATTGCATGTGGCAATACCTTTGTGCTTAAACCATCTGAGCAAGACCCTTCATCAACGATTCGCTTCGTTGAATTGGCATTGGAAGCGGGTATTCCTGCTGGCGTGATTAATGTTGTCCATGGCGGCCCTGAAGTGGTGGATGCATTGTGTGAACATCAAGACGTTAAAGCGGTATCTTTTATCGGTTCAACCCATGTTGGTACTCATGTTTATAACCATGCAAGCGCGCATGGCAAACGTGCTCAGGCGATGATGGGCGCCAAAAATCATATGGTGATTATGCCTGATGCCAACAAAGACCGAGCGATTAACGATTTGTTAGGCTCAGCTTTTGGCGCTGCAGGGCAGCGCTGTATGGCCAATCCGGTAACTATTTTAGTGGGAGAAGCTAGAAATTGGCTACCCGAAATAGCGGAGCGTGCCAAAGCCTTAAAAGTAGGGCCAGGCTCACAGCGCGACGCGGATTTAGGCCCAGTGGTATCGCCACAAGCGAAAGCACGTATTTTACGGTTGCTCGACTCAGGTGTTGAACAAGGGGCTGAATTATTGGTTGATGGCCGTAACTGTGTGGTTGAAGGGTATGAACAAGGCAACTTTGTTGGCCCGACTATGTTTTCGAAAGTGACCACAGATATGGACATTTACACACAGGAAATTTTCGGCCCAGCACTTTGTGTGTTGGAAGCGGAAACCCTTGATGATGCCATCGATATTATCAATACTAACCCGAACGGCAATGGCACCTCTATTTTTACCTCAAGCGGTTGGTATGCTCACAAGTTTGAAAATGAGATAGATGTCGGCCAAGTGGGTATTAATGTGCCCATTCCAGTGCCAGTTGCTTATTTTAGCTTTACCGGCTCACGTGGTTCAAAGTTGGGTGATTTAGGTCCGAACGGCAAGCAAGTGATCAGTTTCTGGACGCAAACCAAATCAGTCACTGCACGTTGGTTTGAACCAGACCACCAAGATGGCTCTGAGGTACATACCACCATCAGCTTAAAATAGGGTTTATTGTCTAAAGCAAAATACAAAGGGCAAAAAGCAAAAAGCGAAAGTTGGCCTGTGCTGACTTTCGCTTTTTTAGTGCTGTTAAAGAAAGGAATTCTGAGAGCGAATTAGAAAGTTATATCCGATAAGCTGGCATATCAACGGCATTCAGTTTTAAGCCGTATAGCTCCATCGTACCAGTGGCACTGGATTCACCATCATCACTAAATTCAAAATCAAATAAGCTACGAATATAAAAGCCTTGGCGTTTATTAAAGCGAGGCAGTGCGCTTTTACGGAACACAGAAATTAGCTGTAATCCCTGTTGTTCGCAGTGGCGCTTAGCGTGAAGTTTGGCGATTTCGGCGACTTTTCGTAAGTACCAAAAATACCAGCCGATTAAGAAAATCCCCAACAGTAAATAAATATCGCCCATATGTTTCTCAGTTCTTTCTTGGTATTGTTGCTCGCTAGCCAAACAGCTGGCCAATGGCTTTTGCCAGTGCGTCACTGCGAGTTTCGCTGCGCATTACAGCAAAGACATGAGGCCGCAAGGCAGGAATTGCAACTAGGTCTTTAAAAATCGCGGTAAATAACGCGAGATCTGACTTGTCTGCTAATTGTGATAACAGCTGCTCAAGCGTTGTTGCGTTTAAGCCTAACCAGCAACGACCAGCAATCGTGATATAAATATCATCCGCTTGCGGCTTAGCCAATAACTCACCAATTAAAGCGATAGCATGTGGATGCTCAGCACTGCTGGCTAGCGCTCTAATCATTTGCGCCGTTACTTCACTTTCTGTACTAGCGCTTTCTGTGCTTGCGAGAGTTTTTGCATTAATTTGCTTGATTAATGCTACCAAGGCTTCAAGCACATTTAGTGGCAACTGCTGATTTTCCAGTGCATGACAAAATGGAATTAATACATTAGCGTCAAAGTTGTGGAGATTTTTTGCCACCGCCTCGCTAATACTTGCTTGATTAATTTCCGCTGCTAAATCACTGATCCCTTGGATACCAATCGTTTGCCATTCATCCCAAGCAAGCTGACCACTAACGTATTCTTGAAAGTGCTCAAAGTGAATACTCGCCGGCTGTTTAAGCTCTTTTCTAACTAACGTATTTATTGTCGCCAATTTATATTCAGCTGGGGTGATATGGTATGGGTTGCTGTTAAGCAACTCTTCTTGTTTTTCGGTGGGGTCAACCGTTAAGTCTTGACCTAATGCTTCGATTATTATCGCAATAAAGTGATTGCGCGCGCCTTGGTTTAATAAGCCTCGCTCATCTAAAGGTAACTTGATAAACCACAGGTAGGGTGTTTTCGACTTTGCTTGCCAAAACGCAATCGCAATATGGGCATGCCCTTGGCTTGGATAAGGGTAGGGCATCATATTTTGTTCGACGCGGTTAAAATCATCTTTACTGATTTTAGTAATTTTACGGCCAATATCGTAAATGCGGAATTGCGAGCCAGAAAATTGCAATAGCTCTGAAATAGTATCGATGCGATCCATAAGTGAAAAAGTAGTCGAATTTGAAGCGAATTATACCCAAGCCGCTTTAATATGCGAGTTTCAGTTGGAATTAAAAGCGATTTAGGCAAGGCGTTGGTTTTTAATAATGGCTATCCCTTATCAAAATCAACAACGTAGCATAAATTGTTTTTAAACCAACATTAATCACTATTTGTTAGAGTGCAGCTAAATCTTAACTTTACTGAGTACTGCCACTAACGCACTGATACTTGCAGCTTGAAGTGGTTTGGGTATGCGGCGATAATGCCGCGCTAACACCATGACCAATGTTTGCAAATCATTAAATGACTTCTCAACAACACAGTATCGACGAGTTACTTTATCAATTAGAGCAAGAAATGCGTCACTTAAAGCTTTGGAGCATAGTCAAACCTAGAGTTGAAAAGTTAATGAGCGCAGCACCGTTTTGTGTCGACACCTTGCGTTTTGAACAGTGGTTGCAATATATCTTCTTACCGCAAATGTACCAGTTAATTAAAAATAAGCAGCCTTTGCCAACTCAGATAGCGTTATGTCCGATGGCTGAAGTGGCGTTTGTCGGGTTATCAGACAAAGCGGCGGATTTAATTAATATCATTGGCGATATTGATGAATTGCTAAGTGGTCAGCGTCAACAACAGAAGTTTTTACGCAATGAGTAAGTCAGTAATCGATAGTGTAAATCAGTCGGAAGTTGCAGAGGCAGAAGCGTGTGAAGAGCAAAAGCCAGTATTAACTATTCTTTATCAAGATGAATACTTGGTTGCGATAGATAAACCGGCAGGTTTATTCGTCCATCGCAGCTTTTTAGACAGGCATGAGCGCTACTTTGCTTTGCAGTTACTGCGTGACCAAATAGGCCAATATGTTTACCCCATTCATCGACTAGACAAGCCAACCAGCGGCGTGCTTTTGTTTGCACTTGATCAAGAAGTGGCAAGGGCATTAAACGATAAATTTATTACGCGTGATATTGAGAAGACCTATTATGCCTTAGTGCGCGGTTTTCTGGCGGATGAGATACGTGTTGATTATCCTCTGAAAGAAAAACTGGATAAAATTGGCGATAAATACGCGAGTGAAGATAAGCCAGCGCAAGCTGCCATTACGCAATTTACGACCATAGCCCAAGGTGTTATCAATAAGCCATTAGGGCGCTATGATACCGTGCGTTATTCTTTGGTGAAAGCCAGCCCTGAAACGGGCCGTCGTCACCAAATTCGCCGGCATTTAGCGCATCTACGTTTCCCTATCATTGGTGATGTTAACTATGGTGATAACAAACAAAACCCGTTTTTCGCTGAGGAATTTGGTTATCGCCGTTTGATGTTGTTTGCTAAAAAGCTAGCGTTTGAACACCCAGTGACAAAAAAGCCGCTGGTGATAGAAGCGGCGTTTGATCAGCAGTGGTTATCAGTATTTGAAAGGCTAGGCTGGCAAGATATCAAAGTGTAGGCTTTGGGTGCCTGACGTTGGTATGTGCACAGTCATGTTAGCTATACGTATCAAGCGCGCTATAGTTTAGTGCTTTTGGCAGTATTAGCGTCACCGGTTAAGCTCACAAACTGAGTGTTGTTTTGGCGACTATAGTGGTCGTATAACCAATCAAGGCGGTGTTTAGCGCGGCTAGTTGCTGGCGCTTTGTTATCACGATCACCCGTAATCATCACATAACCGACATTTTGTAGGCCAAGCGCCTCGTTTCGCGTTTGCTCAAACTGTGCCATCATAATTTGATCCGCCGTGGTAGGACGCTTTAATAAACTAATGAGCAGTTCAGTATCATTAGTTAATGGCTTTTTGTAATCTTGGTATGCAACATTCTCGGTACTTGAGCAGGCGCTCAATACTAAAACAAAGGCTAAGGTAACTAACTGGCTAATAACTTTCATGGCAACTACTGATAATGACTGTTGTGTTTCTAATATCAGTCTCAGCAAGCGCTATACCAATGCATTTTTGACACTTAGTTAATCAGGCTAAGCGATTGAAATTAATGCAGTTTAAATTTATTTGTTAGTACGAAATTTCCTTAAAACGAGCGTTTTTAGTGATAAAAAAAGCGCTAGATTTTTACTGTCAAAAATCTAGCGCTTGGTATTTTAGTCAGGTTAAGCTCATGTTTTTAGCTTAACCTACTCGACTATTAAAATTTTTATTCGTCAGAAACAGAACGAAGTAGGGCGTTAATACCTACTTTAGCACGTGTTTTAGCATCCACTTTTTTCACGATAATTGCAGCGTAAAGGCTGTAGGTACCACATTTCGATGGCAAGTTGCCTGGCACTACCACAGAGCCGGCAGGCACGCGGCCATAATGTGTTTCACCTGTTTCGCGATCATAAATGCGCGTACTTTGGCCGATGTAAACGCCCATTGAAATCACCGCACCTTCTTCAACAACAACGCCTTCAACAATTTCAGAGCGTGCGCCAATAAAGCAGTTATCTTCAATAATCGTTGGGCCTGCTTGTAGTGGCTCTAATACGCCGCCAATGCCAACACCACCAGAAAGGTGAACATTTTTACCAATTTGTGCACATGAGCCAACGGTGGCCCAAGTGTCAACCATAGTACCTTCATCAACATAGGCACCAATGTTGACGTAGCTTGGCATTACCACCACGTTTTTACCCACGTAGCTACCGGTACGCACAGTTGCTGGTGGTACAATGCGCACGCCATCAGCTTCAAACATCGCTTGTGTGTAGTCGCTGTATTTTAATGGCACTTTATCGAAGAATTTGCTCTCTGCGCCGTCAATAATTTCGTTGTCCCAAATGCGGAAGCTAAGCAGTACGGCTTTTTTTAGCCACTGATGAACAACCCATTCACCTGCTACTTTTTCAGCTACACGAGCTGAGCCATTGTTTAGCGCAGCAAGTGCTGCCAGTACCGCATCTTTAACTTCGTCGGTTACCGTCGCAGGCGTAATAGACATACGATTTTCAAACGCTTGCTCAATCGTTGCTTGCAAGTCTGTAGTCTCTTGGTTTTGCATGTTAAATCCTTCGTTAGTTAAACGATATCGTCACACAGACGTTCGTTTAATAGTTGTTGTTCTGTTGTCGTTAATGCTTGGTAGTCTGCATTTGAGATGGTAAATACGTCTTCAGCACGCTCGCCAAATGTGGTGATTTTGGCGCTGTGAATGTTTAGCTTTAAGTCGGCAAACACCTGCGCGAAGCTGGCTAGTAAGCCAGGTCGATCAGTAGTGATAATTTCCAACAAGGTGGTGCTGTCATCTTCTGTTTGGATAAAGCCCACTTGTGTTTTTAAGTTAAACGTTTGCAAACGTTTAGATACCGGCTGAACTTCGATCGTTGCTAGTGTTTCTTGGCTTAAGCGCGAGGCAAGCAAACGTGCTATTTCAAGCTGGCGAGGTTCGTCAGTAATGGCCTTTGATTGATGATCCAATACGACGAACGTATTAACCGTGTAACCTGTATTGCTGGTAATAATTTTCGCGTCATGAATCGACAGCTTTTTGCTACCGAGCAGGGCGACGGTATTGGCGAAAATATTTGAGCGCTCTTTGGTGAAGACAAAGACTTCCGTACCACCGCGATAAGGTTTTGGACTCACTATCACCAGTGGCTCACTGCGATCATGACCTAGAATATGTTGCGTGTGCCAAGCTATTTGCGTAGGTGAATAGCGCAGAAAGTAATCAGAGTTAAACTCCTGCCATAGCACGCTAATCGCACCCTCAGCGATTCCTTCTGCAAGCAGTAATTCTTGTGCTTGTTGTTCGTTTTCTCTAATTTGGTCTGCCAAATCAACAGGTTTCTCAAGGCCTCGTCTGAAAGCGCGCTTAGTGGCAAGATAAAGCTCTTCTAATAAGTTAGCTTTCCAGCTGTTCCACAAACTTTCGTTAGTGGCGCGCATATCGGCAACGGTTAAACAATACAAATAATCTAAGTGTGCTTCATCGCGAACAATTTCACCAAATTGCTTAATCACATCTGGGTCTGAAATATCACGGCGCTGGGCGGTTACTGACATTAATAAATGCTGCTGAACTAGCCACGCGATCATTCGGCCATCGTGATCGTTAAGTTTGTGCTCTTTGGCAAAGTTAAGGGCATCTACTGCGCCAAGCTCAGCATGGTCGCCACCACGGCCTTTGGCGATGTCGTGGAAAATACCGGCTAAATATAAAACTTCCGGTTTGCGAATACGTTGCACAATTTTGCTACAGCGTGGGAATTCGTGGTTATGCTCTGGTTGGCTAAAGCGATACAGGTTTTTAATCAAGCGATAGCTGTGCTCGTCTACCGAGTAAGCATGGAATAAATCAAACTGCATTTGGCCAACAATCGAGCGCCACTCTGGCAGATAAGCGCCCAAAATACTGTGTCTGTGCATTAGACTAAAGGCCAAACCCAAGCCACGAGGGTGCTTGATAATTTCAATGAAAATTCGGCGGTTTTCTTCATAATCATTTAAACGCGATACAAGGCGACGGCGCGCATTGCGCAAGGTTCGCAACGTTTCTGAATGCAAGCCTTTAATCACGGGGTTTTGCGCGATAGTTAAAAACATTTCCATAATTTTAACTGGGCGCATAAACAAGCGATTGTTGGTAACTTTAATTAGGCCACCGACAACAATAAAGTCTTTGTTGAGCTCTACAACTGCCGGCTTAGTTTTGTTCACTAAAATTTCTTCTTCAAAATGCTGCAGTAGCATTTTATTAAGTTCAGCAACGCGGCCAATAATGCGGAAAAAGCGCTTCATCATACGTTCAACCGACTTCTTGCCAGCACTACCAAAGCCCATCATTTTCGCGACATCGGCTTGGTAATCAAATAACAAGCGGTTTTCACTGCGCCCAGCAACATGATGTAGGGCGAAGCGCATACGCCACAAGTAATCTTGACACTCAATAAGCTCGGTATACTCGTTCAAGGTTAAGTACTTGTGTTCAACCAGCTCAACTAGCGAGTTCGCCATAAAATGACGTTTAGCGACCCATGCAATGGTTTGGATATCACGCAAACCGCCAGGGTTGGCCTTTAAGTTAGGCTCAAGTGTGTAGGAGGCGCCGTGGTATTGATTGTGACGTTTAAATTGCTCTTCGCGCTTGGCGATAAAGAATTTTTCTGACGTCCAGAACACATCTTCTTGTAGCAGCGGTTGCAATTGCTCAGCCAGTGCCTGATTACCACAAATCAAGCGCATTTCCATCAAGTTGGTGGCAATGGTAACGTCGTTAACCGCTTGTTTTAAACATTCTTGTACGTCACGTACACTGTGGCCAATATCAAATTTCACATCCCAGAGTTGGGTAATAAAGGCGCCAATTTTCTCTTCGAGATCCTTTTCAATGCTTTGCTGAGTGAGTAGCAAAATATCAACGTCGGAATGCGGGTGCAGCTCACCACGGCCATAACCGCCTACAGCGATAAGGCTCAGTTGATATTCGTCAAGCTGATGTTGCACCCACAATTTTGTGAGCACCAAATCAACAAACTGGGCACGAGCAAGTACCAAGTTTTCCATGTCTTCTTCGATAAAAATGGAGAGCAGCCACTGATTGAAGTCTTTGCTTAATGCGCAGACTTCGGCACTGGTCATTGTCGGTGCGGTAACACACAGCGGCTCTTGAAAATGACTGGGTATGAAGTTGTTATTTTCCACAGTAATGCTTTTTAGTTTGTCTTGTTGAACGTCTAGTTAATCGTCTGCTGAATTAGTTGTTTAACTGGCGCGGAATGGTATCGTCACTGCGCAAAGTTAAAATTTCACAACCCGTTTTGGTGACTAGGATTGTGTGTTCCCACTGCGCTGACTTTTTACCGTCAACCGTGTAAACCGTCCAATTATCTTCTTTATCTAAGATAGTGCCCGCTTTGCCCATGTTGATCATTGGCTCAACGGTAAAACACATACCTTCTTGGATTTTAGTTTTGTCGTTGTTCTTGTAGTGCACAATTTGTGGTTCTTCGTGGAACTGCGCGCCAATACCGTGACCACAATACTCTTTGACAATACCGAATCGGCCAGACTTTTTAATAAATTTCTGTATTGCTGCACCAATCTCACCAAACGCAACGCCTGGCTTCACTTTTTTCAAACCTGTATATAGCGCTTCTTGCGTGATGCGACATAAACGGCGATCTTCTGGCGAAACGTCACCAATTAAAAACATCTTACTGGTATCGCCGTGATAACCGTCTTTGATCACCGTGATATCAATATTGATAATATCACCGTCTTTTAAAGCTGTGCCGTCAGGAATACCGTGGCATACAACGTGGTTGACTGATGTACAAATTGACTTTGGAAAACCGTGGTAGTTAAGCGGTGCAGAGATAGCTTCTTGCACTTTCTCGGTGTATTCCGCGCAAATGGTATTGAGCTCGTCTGTGGTGATGCCAGCTTTGACATGCGGCTCAATCATTTCCAATACGTCTGCGGCAAGCTTGCCTGCCACGCGCATTTTTTCAATTTCTTCCTGACTTTTAATCGCAATAGTCATCTAAATCTCTATATTTTCTCAAATAAAATTGCCCACATTCTACATCTTTTTAAGGGCATTCCCAATGATTGGTTTTGCTTATCAAATCACTAAACGTATTAAGTTGCCATGGGGTTTACCATTCGTTTTTGCGACTAGACAATAATGCCAATTCAATGCGCGGATAAATTCTTTAGATTCGGTTGTTATAAAGGGGGGATAAAGGACGAAAAGTTGAGAAAGGAGCGCTGGATAGCAGCCAAATAAAAAACGCCAAGTGCGGGTTAAAACACTTGGCGCTTGATAGCTGATTGATAATCTGGCGCTAGCTCTAGCAGCCTGACTAAAAGCTAACGTATTTCTTGATTAATCGCATCAACAATGGCTGATGGCTCTAACAGATAAAGGTTGTGATTAAGCAATACTAAATCATCATTGTGCGCCAGCAAAAGTGCAGGGATTGCACGAGTGCCAATAATATCTTGAATTTCTTCGATATCAGCCAGCATAAACTCTGCGTCTTTTACAAACTTGTCTGATTGCAAGCATTTACTTGAAGGCGATAGTTTTAATCGCTCGACAATATCAGCAACATCATCAGCGTTGGTTAATGGGTTACCCTCTTGGAAATGCGCTTGTTGCATTGCTTTTAAAATCGCTAGTGACTTTTCTGGGCATTTTGCTTGCGACCAAGCCATCAGGTTAGCGCCTAAGGTGCTGTCTTTTGTTTCGCTAAGTTTAGCTAAGTATTGTTCGCCAAATTTAATGTTGCTTAGCTCTGTTACTTGATTTGTGATTTTACGAGTGATTTTATCTTCACCGTCATATAAACCACTGTGCAAGAAGTGAATTTTAATTTTGGGCAATTTCTCGGCAACAGCGCTGACTAAATTAGTGGTGGCATAGCTCCACGGGCAGTGGCTGTCGTAAATAAAAAATAGCTCAGTGGCCATTGGCGTAAATCTCTATTTCTATTGAGGTAATTAATGGCCTAATTTTAGCTGTTGTCGGTGGCGATTACTATCGTTAATCAGTTTCAAACAGGGTTTATCAAGCGCAACAGCGTTTTAGTTACTTTTATCCCTTAGTTAGTTGGTGGAAAAAGAGAGCGACGCTAACGCGCGTTGTTACCACTATTTGCAACCCGAATTGGCGCTCTATTGCTTGTGATAAACAGTTTTTTATCAAAATCGATAAGCCAATAGGGTGGCGATAAATTCTACAATTTGTTAGTGGGTTTTGCTGGTGTTTAATCAAGTGTTGTGGAATAATACGCGCCGCTAAATTTATCGTTTGGTGGGTAACTTATTCAATAACAGTTGCCGGTCAGTAGTAGCGGTAAGTCATAGCATTATTAACTTAAGTCGTGTTATCTCTTGATGAGAAACACATTTTTATAAACTCACATACATCTTGCAGAGGTATACCCGGGGTGCTCCAAGCGTAATTTAACGCTGCTATGAGTCGTGTATATCGGATGTATGGACGCTTAACCCCAAGAGGAAAAATTATGCCAAACGTTTCTATGCGCGACATGCTTAAAGCAGGTGTTCACTTCGGTCACAAAACTCGTTACTGGAACCCTAAAATGAAGCCATTCATTTTCGGTGCGCGCGACAAAGTTCATATCATCAACCTAGAACAAACTGTTCCAATGTTCAACGACGCTTTAGCTTTCTTATCTGGCATCTCTGCTAAGAAAGGTAAAATCTTATTCGTTGGTACTAAGCGTGCAGCTAGCGAAGCAGTTCGAGAAGCAGCAATCAAAGCTGACCAATTCTACGTTGATCACCGTTGGTTAGGTGGTATGTTGACTAACTGGAAAACAGTTCGTCAATCAATCAAACGTTTAAAAGACCTAGAAGCTCAAAGCACTGACGGTACATTCGACGCTTTAACTAAGAAAGAAGCGTTAATGCGTACTCGTGAAATGGAAAAGCTTGAGAAGAGCCTTGGTGGTATTAAAAACATGGGTGGTTTACCTGATGCTTTATTCATCATCGACGCTGATCACGAGCATATTGCTGTTAAAGAAGCAAACAACCTAGGTATTCCAGTAGTAGCTGTAGTTGATACTAACTCAAACCCAGACGGTGTTGATTACATCGTGCCTGGTAACGACGATGCGATCCGTGCGATCTCTCTATACACAGATGCAGTAGCTAACGCTGTTGTTGAAGGTCGTGAGCAAAACATCGCTGTTGCTGCTGAAAAAGACGGTTTCGTTGAAGCGGAATAATCGCTTTTACTAACACTCTTTAATTTATCTGCAATGTCAGGCTCCCATACTTGGCATTGCAGACTCTAGATTTTTATATATTGAGGAATTAACTCATGGCAATTACTGCTGCATTAGTTAAAGAATTACGCGACCGTACTGGCGCAGGCATGATGGATTGTAAAAAAGCCCTTCAGGAAACTGACGGTGATATGGAACTTGCGATCGAAAACATGCGTAAGTCTGGTCAAGCAAAAGCTGCTAAAAAAGCGGGTAACATCGCTGCTGAAGGCCAAATCATCATTAAAGACGGCGCATTAGTAGAAGTTAACTGTCAAACTGACTTCGTTGCAAAAGACGAAAACTTCTTAAACTTTGCTAACAAAGTTGCTGACGCTGCTGCCGCTGAAAAATTATCTATCGAAGACTTACAAGCTAAGTTCGAAGAAGAGCGTGTTGCTTTAGTTGCTAAAATCGGTGAAAACATCAACGTACGTCGCGTAGCATACGTTGAAGGTGCTAACCTAGCTTCTTACAAGCACGGTGCAAAAATTGGTGTTGTTGTTGCTGGTGAAGGTGACGCTGAAACACTTAAGCACATGGCAATGCACGTTGCTGCGTCTAAGCCTGAGTTCATCAACCCTGAAGATGTACCAGCTGACGTAGTAGAAAAAGAAAAAGCTATCCAAATCGACATCGCGATGAACGAAGGCAAGCCTGCTGAAATCGCTGAGAAAATGGTTACTGGCCGCATGAAGAAATTCACTGGTGAAATTTCTTTAACGGGTCAAGCTTTCATCATGGAACCAAAGAGCACTGTTGGTCAGGTTCTTAAAGAAAAAGCAACTTCAGTTTCTGCATTCGTTCGCCTAGAAGTAGGTGAAGGTATCGAGAAGAAAGAAGAAGATTTCGCAGCAGAAGTTGAAGCACAAATCGCTGCAGCTAAAGGCGAATAATTTAAATTAGCTATTAGCTAGTTTAAATAAAGCTTTCTAAAAACCGCTCAATTGAGCGGTTTTTTATTTCCGATAATAAGTGTTAGTCTATGCCTTAAACAAAGGCTTATTGTCCAACCCATTAATCTATCCTGTCTCATCCGCGATTTTCTAATTCCAGCTCAGCTCATAGTTTTAACCTAATTTTACTTAGTTTTGTTGAAAGCTTTCTGATTAATAAAATACTTACTAAGCTAATAAATGTTATGTAGGAATTTACCTATTTATCTTAATCCCCTTAATGTAAAGCTAGCTTTCGTAAAGGGTTACAGCAGTCTCCTCGAATATAAAATTTCTGCTGCCCTCTAATGATCGTGTTGTCAAATAAAAAACTAATAAACCTTAAAAAGGTAATGCTGATTTGGCGTAGATAAGTCGTACAAGTTGACAGGAAGCTATTTGGACTATTTCTATGCCATAAAAGTAACTTGCTAATTATCCAAAAATTATGAAGTAAATTAATGCTTAATCACTAGAGGCATAAAATGAAAAATACTATTACAACCAATAGGTTATTTTTTTTGTTTGTTGTTTAGCATTAGCTGCTTCTGTTCCTCAGCAGAGCAGACACAAAAAGAGCTTTTGACCATATGTATTGGGCAAGCATCGAGTTCTGCAAAAAATATCAAACTTGATACTTTTATGGCGGAATTGTTTGAAACAACCAACCTTAACCCTAAATTGTTTTTTAGCCCAGCTAAAAGAGCTGAATACTTATTTAAAGTCGGTAAGTGCGGTGGCTTTTTTGTATCGTCCAGTGACTTTCCTACACAAATTGATCGATATGATATCGTCTACGTACCTGAGCCTATTATGAATGTGGATGTCGACGCATTTGTGCTCAAGGAAGGTGTTTGTAGTGCAGAGCATAGCTGTTTGAGCAGTCTTGTTAAGTCACAAGTGCTCGGTGTTTTTCGCTCTCATGCACTTTTCAAGTACCTTCAAACCAAAACGAGAGCGTCAATAGTAGAAATAACGTTATTGGATCAGGGCGTCAAAATGCTTGAACAAAGCAGATTAGATGTGCTCGTAATACCAAATGTCATTATCGAAACAAGAGGACTGTCGAAGGTCGAAAGCGTTGCGTCAGTTGAACTATATCTATGGCTAGACAAAAAACATGCGCCCTATGTGAACGAAATTTCATCACAAATTCGACGTTTAAAAACAGAGCCTCTATGGAAATCTATATTTCATACGAATAATTCTAGTTAGGTTTTGACTACATAAGTAATGTAGTCTTTACGTATTTAGCTTCACCGGAATTTGAATGGCAAAACTATTATGTTACACAACTGCGGTTTTCTTTTTGCTTTACGGCTTAGGGTTTATCTTTTTCCCAATTGAAATGGCGCTCTTGATAACCGATGCAAGTCCAACGAGTACTTCCGCTATTATTGATTTTCGAGCCACGTATGGCGGCGCACAATTGGCCATTGGTTTGCTGCTACTACTCATTGTAAAAGTTCGAAATGATATTGACTTAGCATTAACACTGGTTGCGCTTTTGTTGCTATCAATGGCATTGGGTCGCCTTACAGGTATAGTGATTGATGGTGACCCAAATCTCATCATGTGCATTTATCTAGCCGCAGAATTGGCATTTGGCGTTATGGCATTGTGGTTAAAGCTGCGCTTAAAAGTGGAGTAAAATATCTAATTCGCATATTAAATAACCGCTTTTTTCTATTAAAACGCCGCTAAATTCCCTTTCTTTATTTAAAGCTTTAGATGTTTTGTAAAAACCATTAAAATAGCCGCGGTCAATTTCGGCTGCGACAGTTTTATCTACAGGAATCTTGAGCTTATGAGCACCAACCCTAAACCTACGTATCGTCGTATTCTTCTAAAACTCAGTGGTGAAGCCCTTATGGGTGATGAAGGTTTCGGTATTGATCCGAAAATTCTTGACCGCATGGCGCAAGAAATTAAAGAACTCGTTGAGTTAGGTATTCAAGTAGGCTTAGTGATCGGTGGTGGTAACTTATTCCGTGGTGCAGGTCTTGCTGAAGCGGGCATGAACCGTGTTGTTGGCGACCAAATGGGTATGCTAGCAACCGTAATGAATGGTCTTGCGATGCGTGACGCACTTCACCGTGCTTTTGTAAATGCGCGTTTAATGTCGGCAATCGACTTAGCTGGCGTGTGTGACACATACAACTGGGCTGATGCGATTGGCATGTTAAAGTCAGGTCGCGTGGTGATTTTCAGTGCCGGTACAGGTAACCCATTCTTTACCACAGATTCAGCTGCGTGTTTACGCGGTATCGAAATTGAAGCTGACGCTGTATTAAAAGCGACAAAAGTTGATGGCATTTACTCGGAAGATCCGGTAAAAAATCCAGAAGCAACTTTATACAGCCACTTAACTTACCAAGAAGTGCTAGAAAAAGAATTAAAAGTAATGGACTTAGCGGCCTTTACCCTAGCGCGTGATCACAGCATGCCAATTCGTGTATTCAACATGAACAAGCCAGGCGCATTAAAAAGTGTGGTAATGGGCCAAGCTGAAGGCACAACCATAGATCACGCCGAAAACTTAGATTAATTGTTCAGTATTAAGGAATATCCAAGTGATTGAAGATATTAAAAAAGATGCAGAAACTCGCATGAGTAAGAGCATCGAATCATTAAAAACAAATTTAAATAAAATCCGTACGGGTCGTGCGCATCCTTCACTATTGGACAACATTTCAGTAGATTACTACGGTGCTGACACACCACTTAACCAAGTGGGTAACGTTTCAGTTCCAGATGCACGCACATTAGCGATTACTGTGTTTGATAAATCAATGATCGGCGCTGTTGAAAAAGCGATTTTATCATCTGATTTAGGTTTAAACCCGTCTTCACAAGGCACGCTTATTCGCATTCCATTGCCGCCGCTGACTGAAGAACGTCGTAAAGATTTAGTAAAAGTGGTTAAAGGTGAAGGTGAGAACGGTAAAATTGCCATTCGCAACATTCGCCGTGATGCAAACTCTGATGTGAAAACACTGAACAAAGAAAAAGAAATCAGTGATGACGAGATGCACCAAGCGGAAGATGAAATCCAAAAAATCACCGACAAATATGTGAAGCAAGTAGACCAACTACTGGTTGAAAAAGAAGCGGAATTAATGGAAATATAATTTTCCAGCGAAAGGAATACACGCCGTAGTGAAGTTTTACTACGGCGTTTTTATATAGTGAGATTTAAGTGTCAAATATCTCTGAATTAGAAACTTCAGCTATCAGCGCACCGCAGCATGTTGCCATCATTATGGATGGCAATGGGCGTTGGGCTCAGCAGCAGGGCAAAAAACGCGTTTTTGGTCACAAGTCTGGTGTTGAGTCTGTTCGTGCTTCGGTTACCGCCGCTCGCAAAATGGGCGTAAAAGCGTTAACCCTATTCGCTTTTAGTAGCGAGAACTGGTTGCGACCTGAAGAAGAAGTTTCGGTATTAATGGAACTGTTTATGTTAGTGCTAAATCGCGAAGTAAAGCGCTTGCATAAAAACGATATAAAATTTCGAGTGATTGGTGATGTGTCGCGTTTCTCTGACAAACTACAAGAAAAAATCAGAGCCGCAGAGCAACTCACCGAGCACAATCAAGGCATGGTGTTATCTGTTGCAGCAAACTATGGTGGTCGTTGGGATATTGCCCATGCCGCCAGAAAGTTAGCTGCACAAGTTCAAGCTAATGAAATTTCAACTGCTGACATCAACGAGGAGTTGTTACACCAGCATACTAGCTTGGCAGATATGCCAGAATTAGACTTACTTATTCGCACAGGTGGTGACCACCGTATTAGTAACTTTTTACTGTGGCAGGCGGCTTATGCGGAGTTTTACTTCACTGATACCCTATGGCCTGACTTTAACGAAAACGAGTTTAATAAAGCGGTGGACACTTTTTGCCAACGCGAACGACGTTTTGGTCAAACTGGTGAGCAAGTAAAACAACAATAAAAGGAATATCGCTTGTTAAAGCAAAGAATTCTTACGGCCGTTGTCTTAGCGCCGTTAGCTATTGCGGCAATCTTCTATTTGCCGTTGCCTCTGTTCGGCGCATTAATGGTTGCTATTATGGCCATTGGTGCATGGGAGTGGGGCCCATTAATGGGCTTTGCTCGTAAAACCCGTCGTTTATTTTTCGTATTTGCCAGTGTCGTTATTTTAGGGGCGATTTGGTCCTTTATGCCGCCAGAGTCCTTATGGCTTGAAAAAGGCGTACTGCAACAAAATGCTATCTACATATTGTGGCTTGCAGTTGCATGGTGGGCATTGTCGGCATTATTAACATTCTTGTACCCGAGATTTAGCTCATTTTGGTCAAGCCATCGCTCGATTCGAGGTGTCTTTGGCTGGCTAACGTTAGTACCTGCTTGGCTTGCGTTTATGGTGATCCGTTCAAGCGAATACCAAACCGACCCATATCATGGTGCACAGCTAATTATGTTCTTGTTCTTGATGGTGTGGAGCGCTGATATTGGTGCGTACTTTGTGGGTAAATCAATTGGTAAACACAAACTAATGCCAAATGTAAGCCCAGGTAAAACGTTAGAGGGTTTCTTCGGTGGTATCGCTTCTGCCTGTTTGCTGGTGGTTACCGCTGGCAAAATCATTGATTGGAACGCAGAGCAGTTCGCCATTGTACTTCCTGTAACGATTGTCATTACGACTATTTCTGTATTAGGTGATTTAAACGAGAGCATGTTTAAGCGCCAAGCAGGGGTGAAAGACAGTGGTTCGATTTTACCGGGTCATGGCGGTGTACTTGATCGCATTGATAGTTTAACCGCGACTGCGCCAATTTACGCACTGTGCTACGTGCTAATTGGCTGGTAAGCAGCTCAGTGTTTATTTGTGATTAGTATGCAGCAACATCAACTTTGTATTTTAGGTTCGACGGGTTCTATTGGTGAAAGCACCTTAGATATTGTTAGGCGCCACCCTGAACGTTTTACTGTCATTTCAATGTCAGCAAACTCTCGCGTTGAGAATATGTTAGCGCAGTGTATTGAGTTTAAACCACAATATGTGGTGATGGGCTGCCAAGAAACGGCGACAAAACTGTCAACGTTATTAGTTGAAAATGGTATAGCCAATATTGACGTCAGCTATGGTGAACAAGCCTTGTGTGATATCGCGAGCAGTGACCAGGTTGATACGGTCATGGCAGCAATTGTTGGTTCATCTGGCTTAATGCCAACGCTATCTGCCGTTAAAACAGGTAAGCGAGTATTGCTGGCAAATAAAGAATCGTTAGTCACTTCCGGCCAAATCTTTATCGACGCGGTGAAAGCGTCAGGCGCAAAGCTACTACCTATAGATAGCGAGCACAATGCGATATTCCAGTGTTTACCAGAGTTTGAACAGCACAGGCCGGGCGAATGCCAACTAGCCGATAATGGTATTAGCAAAATTTTACTTACGGGCTCTGGTGGACCGTTTCGCACTAAGCCCGTTAGTGAGTTAGCGGATGTAACACCAGAGCAAGCGGTAGCTCACCCGAATTGGGACATGGGTAAGAAAATCTCGGTAGACTCTGCCACTATGATGAATAAAGGCTTGGAGTTTATTGAAGCGAAGTGGTTATTCAATGTTGAACCGTCGCAAATTCAGGTGGTACTGCACCCGCAAAGTACCATTCATTCAATGGTGCAATACAAAGATGGCTCAGTGATCGCGCAAATGGGTAATCCAGATATGCGTACGCCAATTGCTCATGCCATGGCATACCCAGAGCGTATTGATGCAGGCGTTGAACCGCTTGATTTTTTCAATACCAAACCATTTGAGTTTGAAGCGGTTGATTTTGAGCGCTACCCAAATTTAAAGCTAGCGATAGATGCCTGCTCCCAAGGCCAAGCGGCTTGTACCGCGCTTAATGCTGCTAATGAAATTGCAGTTGAAGCCTTCTTAAATTACCAAATCAAATTTACCGACATTTTCCGTATTAATGAATTATCGGTGCAGCAATTTGTCTCACAACAAGTGACTACGATTGATGACGTTATTTCGTTAGACGCAAATGTGCGCGTATATGCTAAAGATCAACTAGCAAAATTAATGGAAAGCGAGTGAGGTTGAGCAAATGTTTGATGTGATTTGGAATCTAGCCTCTTTTGTTGTTGCTCTTGGCATCTTAGTGACTGTGCACGAGTACGGTCATTTTTGGGTAGCACGAAAATGTGGGGTGCAAGTAGATCGCTTTTCGGTTGGTTTTGGCAAACCAATTTGGCGACGAACGGACAAACACGGTACTGAGTTTGTCGTAGCGCTTATTCCACTCGGTGGTTACGTTAAAATGCTCGACGAGCGAGTTAACGATGTACCACCAGAAAAAGCTCATCTTGCCTTTAACAATAAATCTGTCTATCAGCGCATCGCAATCATTGCTGCCGGCCCGCTAGCCAACTTCGCTTTTGCCATTGTTGCTTTCTATTTAATGTTTTTAATTGGTGTGCCCAGTGTAAAACCTTACATTGGCGAGTTAACGCCTAATTCGATTGCGGCACAAGCCAAGCTGCCCGTTAACGGCGAAATCGTTGAGGTCGCAGGCAAGTCTGTGAAAGATTGGCAAGATATTAATATGGCGTTGGTGGGCGAGATTGGCCAATCGTCCATTGCCATTAAAGCGAGACAACCAGACAGCGTTTATGCCAAAGAGTTCACGCTAGACACCTCTGACTGGCAATTTGCACCAGAGAAAACCTCGTCATTAGCAAGCTTAGGCATTGTGCCATTTTCTCCTAAAGTCCATACCGAGATAGCGGCGATTGGAGAGGGAAGTGCCGCTGCGAGAGTTGGTTTACAAATAGGTGATACACTGTTGTCAATTAATGGTGAGACCATCAATAATGACTGGCGATTTTTTGCGACTGAGATAAAAGCCTTAGCCAAACAAGAGGTTGCCTTGACTCTGTTACGTAACGGTCAGCAAGTAGCACTAACGGTTGTTCCAGATGCTCGTGAAGTCAATGGTAAATTAGTCGGTTATCTTGGAATTTCACCTAAGTTAGATCCTTGGCCAGAGGGGCATAGAATCACCATTGCTCACGGCGTTTTGGGAAGTTTTCCTGAAAGTATGGAACGTACATGGAATTTAGTGGTCTTAAGTTTCGAAATGATTGGCAAGTTAATCACTGGTGATGTGTCAGTGAAGAACTTAAGTGGGCCAATTTCCATCGCACAAGGCGCAGGAAATAGTGCTGGCTATGGATTCGTTTATTTTTTGGGCTTTTTAGCGTTAATTAGCATTAATTTAGGAATAATTAACCTTTTACCGTTACCAGTACTTGATGGCGGCCATTTACTTTATTACCTTATAGAGCTTTTAACAGGAAAGCCTGTACCAGAAAAAATTCAAGAGTTGGGATTTCGATTCGGGGCACTTGCGTTACTCACCTTAATGAGCATCGCCATCTTTAACGATATATCGCGGCTTTAATAAAAAGAAGTAAACAAAGTTACACTTATGATGATTAAAAAAATTGCCTTAGCGGTTCTATTAGGCACCTTAGGCACGTCTGTACAAGCTTCAGATGACTTCCAAGTTGAAGATATCCAAATCAGAGGGCTACAGCGTGTCGCGTTAGGCGCAGCATTAACGCATATTCCATTTAATGTTGGCGACACCCTAAACGAATTCCGCGTATCACAATCGATAAAAGCTTTGTATAAATCCGGCCACTTTAACAACATTCAGGTGTTTAAAGACGGCAATCGCGTTATTTATAGCGTTCAAGAGCGTGAAACTATTAGTGAGATCACCTTTGAAGGCAATAGTGACCTTAAAGACGAGCAACTTACGCAAAGTCTAGACGACAGTAATATTCGCGTAGGTGAAACGCTTGACCGTACAGTTATTTCAGGCATCGAGATGGGTTTGGAAGACTTCTACCACAGTGTTGGTAAGTACAACGCTAATGTTAAGGCTGAAGTTACTCACCTACCGCGCAATCGAGTTAACTTAAAGTTTGTTTTTGAAGAAGGCGACGCCGCTGCGATTGAACAGATTAACTTAGTGGGTAATGAAGTCTTTACAGACGAGGAAGTGCTTAAGAACATTGAGCTAACTTATGACTCGCCATGGTGGGACTTCTTGGCGCAAGACCGCTATCAAAAGCAAACCCTGCAAGGGGACATGGAAACCATTGAAAGTTTCTATTTAGATCGCGGTTACTTGCGCTTTAAAGTCGATTCGACTCAAGTGTCGATGACGCCAAATAAAGAGCAAGTTTATATTGCCCTGAACGTCACCGAAGGTGAAAAGTACACGGTTAGCGAAGTTGACTTTATCGGTGACATGGCGGGGTTTGAGCAAACGATTCGCGCGATTAACCCGTTAAAAGCTGGCAAGTTATATAACGGCGCAGAAGTTACTTACACTGAAGAAACTATTAGCCGTTTCTTAGGCCGATTCGGTTACGCTTACCCTAAAGTCACCACCATTCCAGAAATCAATGATGACGATAAAACCGTTAAGCTGTCGATTTCAGTTGACCCTGGTAAGCGTATTTACGTAAACCGCATCAACTTTAAAGGTAACCATGTGACTGCCGATCGCGTATTGCGTCGCGAGCTTCGTCAAATGGAAGGTGCATGGTTATCAAACAGTTTGGTAGAAGGCTCAAAAGCGCGTTTATCACGCTTGCCTTACATGGAAACTGTTGAATTTGAAACCACCCAGCTACCGGGTGAAGAAGATATGGTAAACGTTGACTTTGATGTAAAAGAGCAACCTTCAGGCTCATTTACCGCGGGTATTGGCTATGGCTCGCAAACTAACTTAAGTTTAAATGCGGGTGTTCAGCAAAATAACTTCTTAGGAACGGGTAACCGATTAGCATTTAATATTAATACGGTAAGTTACTCACGTGCGGTGAGCGTGTCATACACAGATCCATACTTCACTGTTGACGGTATTTCACTTGGTGGCTCTTTGTACTACAACGAGTTCGATGCAGGTAGTGCAAACTTAGTTGAATACGAAAACAAAACCTATGGTGTTGGCGTAAACCTTGGTTTCCCAATCAACGAATATGTACGCGTTAACTTTGGCTTAGGTTACAAGAGTAACGGTATTACGCGTTTACAAACCTATGAGCAAATTCAACGCTTCTACGAATTATACTCAGATCCGGATGATCCGGACGCGAGATTAACGTTTGAAACCTTTGATTTATCAGCCGGTATTTCACGTTCAACCCTTAACCGTGGTACTTTCCCAACGGCGGGTTCACAACAAAGCTTTTCTGCGAAAATAACAACGCCGAATTCAGACGTTAACTTCTTTAAGTTAAATTTAAAAACGAAGTGGTACTTCCCGTTAACTCGTGATCAAAAATGGACGGTCTTAACACGCTTTGAAGCGGGTTACGCGAACGGTTACGATACCATCAATGGTAATGACCAAATTTTACCATTCTGGGAAAACTTCAGAGCAGGTGGTTCAGACACGCTACGTGGCTTTGAAAACAACGTTGTTGGCCCACGTGCGATCTTTAGGCGTCCAACCGCAATTGGCGGTACACCGGACCCTGTTGGTAATGGTGGCGCCTGTTGTTTAGGCCCAGACCATGACATTATTGATATTTCACGAAATTCAGTAGGTGGTAACGCTCTTGCCATTGGTGGTGTGGAGCTAGTATTCCCATTACCGTTTGTTGACGAAGGCTTCTCGAACAGTGTACGAAGCAGCTTATTCGTTGATGTTGGTAATGTCTGGGATACCGAGTTTGATGTTGATGACTACCGCGACCTCGACCCGAACGAATTTATCAAGATTGATGATTATTCAGATATTGGCCGTTACCGTAGTTCGGCTGGTTTATCTGTACAATGGTTATCGCCAATGGGACCAATGATTTTTAGCTTTGCCAAAGCATTGAAAAAAGAAGATGGGGATGATACAAGTTTCTTCAGCTTTAACATTGGTCAAACATTCTAACCAGCAGCTGAGTTTGCTGAGATTATAATAAGTATTCATATTTAGGAGAAAACGTTGAAAAAGTTAATGAAAACATTGGCACTAACCACAGCAGCATCAAGCATGTTGTTAGCTGGCTCTGCTATGGCACAAAAAATTGCCGTTGTTAACTTCCAAGAAGTAATGACAAAGATTCCTCAAACTGCTGCTGTAATGCAAAAGTTAGAAACTGAATTTAAAGACGAAAAAGCTGTACTTGCGCAATTGGAAAAAGACATTAAGTACTTTCAAGAAAAGAAAAAGCGTGATTCTTCGTTAATGACTGACAAAGAAAAGACGGATCTTGATAAAGAAATTGCGACTAAATTCCAAGAATACCAAACGAAAGGCAAAGACTTTCAGCAAAAAACGCAAGTTCGTCAAAACGAAGAAACTTCAAAAATTATCGCTTTAGTTCGTCAAGCAATCGACAACATTGCAGCGAAAGAAAAGTACGATATGGTTATTGAGCAAAAAGCGGTAGTTTTCTCAAAGCCTGAAACTAGCATTACTGAACAAGTAGTTGAGCAAGTAAGTAAGCTAAACTAAATACCAATCCGCTTAATAATATGCTCAACTCAGAGCTATTTCAGCGGTTCAAGTACAAGAAAAACTTTTGCTGATATAGTCATTCTACATCAAGAAAGTTTTGCGCAGTAATTGTGGCGCTGAAAAGCTCCCGAAGGGCTCGGCTAAAACACTTTACTGCGTTGTTGCATGTTTTTGAAATAGAATAACTATGTCGAGCAAACATGCGCCTTGCATTAAAGCGTTTTATCCCAAGCTGAGTGAGCATTTATTTATGTGGATTGGTATCAGACAATTCGGAAAAAGAACATTGCAATGAGTTATACCCTAACTGATATTGCAAAGCATATTGGCGCGACTGTTAAGGGAGATGGCAACATTTCCGTTAGCAGTCTTGCTACATTAGCGACTGCAAAAAATGATCAAATTGCCTTCCTGGCAAACAGTAAATACCAAAACCAACTGAAAGACACACAAGCCTGCGCGGTAATTGTAACGCCTGATATGGCTGAGCAATGTCAAACCAATGCCTTGGTGATGGATAACCCTTACATGGGCTATGCATTAACAGCTAAGCTGCTAGACCACACTCCAGCATCAGCGACCAATATTCATTCAACTGCGGTTATTGATGATAGCGCTGTTATTGGTGAAGGTGTGGCGATTGGTGCTAATGCCGTCATTGAAGCAGGCGCCTCAATCGCTGATGGGGCAATGATTGGCGCGGGATGTTTCATTGGTAAACATGCCCAAATTGGCGCGAATACTAAGCTGTGGTCGAACATTAGTGTTTACCATGAAGTTCAGATTGGTAGTGATTGTTTAATACAAGCCAATACAGTGATTGGTGCCGATGGTTTTGGCTATGCACCACACCAAGGCCAATGGCATAAAATACCACAACTGGGTCGTGTTATTATTGGCGATCGCGTAGAAATTGGTGCAAGCACCACAGTCGATCGCGGCGCACTAGAAGACACTATAATTGGTGACGGTTGTATCATTGATAACCAAGTGCAAATTGCCCATAACGTGGTGATTGGTAAAAATACTGCAATTGCTGGCTGCACAGTGGTGGCTGGAAGTGTTAAAATTGGCAACAACTGTACTATTGGTGGTATGGCGGCAATCAATGGTCATATCGAAATTGCTGACAATGTTGTATTTACCGGTATGTCAATGGTCACCAAAGGGGTTAAAGAATCCGGTGTCTATTCGTCAGGTATACCTGCCCAGCCAAATAAAGACTGGAACAAAATGAATGCTCGATTGCGCAAGCTAGATGTGATGGCCAAGAAAATTACCTCATTAGAAAAAACGCTTAACGAGCAGCAAAAGGAAAGTTAAGTTGGAAAGAGAACCAAACACAATTGATGTGGAAGAGATCCAAAAACTCATCCCACATCGCTACCCAATGTTATTAATTGACCGCGTTGTTGATTTCGAGCCAGGCAAATGGCTGCATGGTATTAAAAACGTTACTGTCAACGAGCCAGTTTTTACTGGTCACTTCCCAGGATATTCGATCTTTCCGGGTGTGATGATTTTAGAGAGCTTAGCACAAGCAACAGGTGTGCTAGGCTTTAAGTCAACTGAAGGCCGCAATGACGGCGAGATGTACTTATTTGCATCGATTGACAACGCTAAATTTAAAAAGCCAGTTGTGCCGGGCGATACCATGCACCTGCACGTTGAATTTCTAAAAGAACGCCGCGGCATGTGGAAGTTCTACGGTGAAGCACGCGTTGACGGCAAAGTCGTTTGTAGTGCTGACCTAATGTGTGCAAGACGAGAGTTATAATCTGTGATCCACGAACAAGCGATTATCGAGCCGGGTGCTCAAATAGGTGAAAACGTATCCATTGGACCTTGGACGTATGTTGGCAAGGATGTCGTCATTGGCGATAACTGTGATATTCGCTCGAATGTTGTCATCAAAGGGCCAACGACCATTGGTAAAGGCAACACAATTTATCAGTTCGCGACCATTGGTGAAGATTGCCAAGATTTAAAATACGCAGGTGAGCCAACTCAACTGATTATTGGCGATAACAACACTTTCCGTGAGTGTTGTACCATCCATCGCGGCACAATTCAGGACAATAGCCTGACACAAATCGGCAGTAACAACCTGTTTATGGCCTACACCCATGTGGCTCACGACTGCATGGTTGGAAGCAACTGTATTATGGCGAACAACGCCTCTATTGCTGGCCATGTACATGTTGGCGATTGGGCAATTTTAGGTGGCATGGTCGGTGTTCATCAGTTCTGCCACATAGGTGCGCACAGCTTCATTGCTGCGAACTCCTTAGTACTAAAAGATGTGCCGCCTTTCGTGATGGCATCAGGCCATGGCGCTTCGCCGTTTGGCTTAAACTCGGAAGGCCTAAAGCGCCGTGGTTTTGCAAAAGAAACGATTTTAGCTATTCGCCGCGCCTACAAAGAAGTGTACCGTAAAGGGCTAAATGTGGATGACGCGCTAGTGGGTGTTAACGAATTAGCCAAAGACCATGAAGCCGTGAATGATTTTGCCGAGTTTATTAAAAGCTCGCAGCGCGGCATTATTCGTTAATTCTTCACTTACAAATGTCGACCTTACCTTCTCAAGTGACCAGTGAACCAGCTGGTCACAATACAAATAAAAAGCCTCAAAATAACTCCCAAAGCCAATCCCAAAATAAATCTCAAAGCGACGCTCCGGTGATTGCCATCGTCGTTGGCGAGCACTCAGGTGACACCTTGGGTGAAGGTTTGATGAAGGCCATTCTTGAAAAGCAGCCGAATGCTAAATTTATCGGTATTGGTGGCCCGAAAATGAATGCGCTGGGTTTTGAAAGTCTTTATGCCATGGATGAATTGGCGGTAATGGGCATTGTTGAAGTGCTTGGTCGTATTCGTCGTCTACTGCATATTCGCAAGTCGCTAACCGAATATTTTACCCAAAACAAGCCAGATGTATTTATTGGTATAGACGCGCCAGATTTTAACCTAACGCTTGAGCAGCGTTTAAAAACATCGGGTATTAAAACCGTCCATTATGTAAGCCCGTCAGTATGGGCATGGCGTGAAAAGCGCGTATTTAAAGTGCAGGCAGCAACTAACTTGGTACTTGCTTTATTGCCGTTTGAAAAAGCCTTCTACGATAAATACCAAGTGCCATGTCAGTTTGTCGGTCATTCTTTAGCAGATGATATACCGCTGGTATCAGACAAGGCAGCGGCACGAGAAGAGCTTGGGCTTGAGCAAACAGGCAAAGTGTTAGCCTTAATGCCGGGCAGCCGTGGCGGCGAGCTATCGCGTTTAGTTGAACCGTTTTTACTATCGGCCAAACAATTATTGGCAGAAGATCCCGCATTAACCTTTGTTGTGCCGATGATTTCAGAAAAGCGTGCTGAGCAATTTAATGCGCTTCACCAAGAAATAGCGCCAGAGTTGCCAATCAAACTGTTTATTGGCAAGACGCAAGCGGTAATGTCTGCTAGTGATTGTTTGTTGACTGCATCAGGGACAGTCACACTAGAAGCGGCATTAATTAAACGACCAATGGTGATCACTTATCGCTTTAATTGGCTGACTTATCAAATGGGCAAGATCATGGTGAAGTTAAAACACTTCTCGCTGCCTAACTTGCTTGCCGACAAGGCCTTAGTGCCAGAGCTTTTACAAGATGATGTAACGCCTGAGAATATTGTGCCACTGCTAAAAGAGCGACTGTATCAAGACCAATCGTCTCTCAACCAAGCCTTTACCGATATTCACTTAACGCTCAAGCAAGACGCCAGTCAGCAAGCAGCAAAGGCTGTGCTTGAATTGATGCAGGCATAAACCTTTTAGGTTTGAGTGCATTAAAGATATTACCAAGGGCGCAGTAGCGCCCTTATTTGTTAACCCAACACTTTCAATAGAAGTCTAACTATGACAACTCGTAAAAAAGCCGAATTACCACCGTTTGAATACCCCGTTGCTTACTGTATCGCTGGTGTTGATGAAGTCGGGCGAGGCCCATTAGTCGGTGATGTGGTTACTGCCGCGGTAATTTTAGATATGGATAACCCGATTGAAGGGTTAATGGACTCGAAAAAACTGTCAGAGAAAAAGCGTGCACTGCTTGCTGAAGAGATCAAAGAAAAAGCCGTTGCTTGGGCAATTGGCCGTGCAACACCAGAAGAAATCGACACTATCAATATTTTGCATGCCACTATGCTGGCGATGCAGCGTGCAGTTGCTGATTTAAATGTGACGCCAGATTATGTGCTAATTGATGGTAATCGCTGTCCAGAGTTAGGTATTCCATCGCAGGCTGTGGTCAAAGGTGATGCCCGTGTAGCTGAAATTAGTGCCGCGTCAATTCTCGCTAAGGTTGAGCGCGACAACGATATGATTGAATTGGATAAGCAACATCCTGAGTTTGGCTTTGCCAAACACAAAGGTTATCCAACCAAAGCGCACTTTGAAAAAATAGCTGAACTTGGCGTGTTAGACTGTTATCGTAAAAGTTTTAAGCCAGTTGCTGCAATTGTTAACGGTAGCAAGTAGTTTTCTTTAGTAAATCATTGAAATAAAACATTAATAATAAAAAGAATGTAGCTGATTTCAGCGTTCGTATAAGCAATACAGAAGATAAGCCCAACTAGATGTCAGAGCCAGTAACACAAACCGATCCTAAATTTATTCACTTACGAGTCCACAGTGACTTTTCGATGAGTGACGGCTTAGCGAAAATGAAGCCGATTATTGGCAAGGCCGAATCGCTAAATATGCCCGCGATTGGCATTAGCGATCAGACTAACTTGTGTGGTTTGGTAAAGTTTTATCACGGCTGTCACGGTGCCGGTATTAAGCCAATTATTGGTACTGACTTTTGGGTAAAAAGCAACGAGTTGGAAGATGAACTGTTTCGCCTTGTGGTGATTGCATCTGACAATACTGGCTATAAAAACCTGACAGAGCTTATTTCAAAAGCCTATTTACGTGGTCATGTGCAAGGTAAAGCGGTACTGGATAAGGAATGGTTAGTTGAGCATGCCGAAGGCATTATTTTGCTCTCTGGTGGTCGTGAAGGGGATGTTGGTAAGGCACTGTTAAAAGGTAACCAAGCACTGGTTGCTGAAATGGTCAGCTTTTATCAAAACCATTTTGCCGACAGATACTATCTTGAGCTGATTCGCACTGGCCGACAAGACGAAGAAACCTACCTGCATTTAGCCGTTGAGCTGGCAAGTGCGCAAGGCTTACCTGTGGTCGCTACTAACGAAGTGGTATTTCTTAACCCTGAAGATTTCGATGCTCACGAAATCCGCGTGGCGATTCACGACGGTTTTACTCTTGATGATAAGCGTCGTCCAAAACGCTATTCGCCGCAGCAATACCTACGCTCTGAAGAAGAAATGTGTGAGCTGTTTTCAGACATTCCTGAAGCACTTGCTAACTCGGTAGAAATTGCCAAACGCTGTAATGCCACTGTGCGTCTTGGCGAATACTTCCTGCCTGATTTCCCAACCGAGGGGATGAAGATTGATGACTTCCTTGTCAAAGTGTCGGAAGAAGGCTTACAAGAGCGTTTAGAGTTCTTATTTGATAAAGACGCACCGGACTTTGCAGAAAAGCGTCAACCCTATGATGAGCGTCTAAAAATCGAGTTAGACGTTATCAATAATATGGGCTTCCCCGGTTACTTCTTGATCGTTATGGAGTTTATCCAGTGGAGTAAGGATAACGATATTCCAGTAGGTCCAGGGCGTGGCTCTGGTGCTGGTTCACTTGTGGCTTATGCGCTAAAAATTACCGACCTAGACCCACTAGAATTTGACCTGCTATTCGAGCGCTTCCTTAACCCAGAACGTATCTCAATGCCGGATTTCGATGTCGATTTCTGTATGGATCGCCGCGATGAGGTAATCGATCATACCGCCGAGCTTTATGGCCGTGATGCGGTATCGCAAATTATTACCTTTGGTACCATGGCGGCAAAAGCGGTAATACGCGATGTTGGTCGTGTATTAGGTCACCCATACGGTTTTGTTGACCGCATTTCTAAGTTAATTCCCGGTGATCCTGGGATGACACTGGCAAAAGCCTTTGACGTTGAACCTAAGCTGCCAGAAATTTATGAGCAAGACTCGGAAGTTAAAGATTTAATTGATATGTGTCGTATCTTGGAAGGAACGACACGTAATGCGGGTAAACACGCTGGTGGTGTTGTTATCTCGCCCACGACGATCACAGATTTTGCGCCGCTTTACTGTGACGATGAAGGTAAAAACCCGGTTACTCAATTCGATAAAAACGATGTTGAAGATGCAGGCCTGGTTAAGTTTGACTTCCTTGGTCTTCGAACGCTGACTATCTTGCAGTGGGCGATTAATATGGCGAATGAAAAAATCGCCAAAACCGATGGTCAGCCCATTGATATCGCCGCCATACCGCTCGACGACAAAGACGCCTTTAAAGTCCTTTTAGCAGCGCAAACCACCGCCGTATTCCAGCTGGAATCGTCGGGTATGAAAGCGCTAATTGAAAAGCTAAAGCCTGACTGTTTTGAAGATATTATCGCACTGGTAGCCTTGTTTAGACCGGGGCCGCTCGATTCGGGCATGGTAGATAACTTTATCGAGCGTAAACACGGCCGTGAAGAAGTTTCTTACCCTGATGCAACTTGGCAGCACGAGTGGCTAAAACCTGTGCTTGAGCCAACCTACGGCATTATTCTCTACCAAGAGCAGGTAATGCAAATTGCACAGGTGCTTGCTGGCTATACGCTCGGTGGTGCGGATATGCTGCGCCGAGCCATGGGTAAGAAAAAGCCGGAAGAAATGGCAAAACAGCGTGCCGTGTTCGAAGAAGGAGCGAAAGGCCAAGGCGTCGATGGTGAATTGGCGATGAAAATCTTCGACTTGGTAGAAAAATTCGCTGGTTACGGTTTTAACAAGTCGCACTCGGCCGCATACGCGCTAGTTTCATACCAAACATTATGGATGAAAGCCCATTACCCTGAGCCGTTTATGGCCGCGGTAATGTCGGCAGATATGGATAACACCGATAAAATCGTGACCTTAGTGGATGAGTGCAACAATATGGATTTAACCTTGTTGCCACCAGATGTAAATTCAGGTCAGTATAAGTTTACCGTCAACGACGATAACGAAATTGTTTACGGCATTGGCGCGGTTAAAGGGGTTGGTGAAGGGCCAATTGAGGCGATTATTGAAGCCCGTGAAGCCGGTGGGCCATTCGCCGATTTATTCGATTTTTGTGCCCGTGTTGATATCAAGAAAACCAATAAACGCGTATTAGAGCGCTTAATTAAATCTGGTGCGATGGATAAGCTAGGGCCACATCGTGCAGCCATGTTTGAAACCTTGCCAGAGGCGATTAAGGCGGCAGAACAACACGCCAAAGCACAAGCATTAGGCCAAGATGATTTATTTGGCTTAATTAACGAGCAGCCAGAAGATACTCGCCAAACCTTTAAAGAAGTGCCCCATTGGCCAGAGCAAGAATGGCTGGAAGGGGAAAAAGAAACGCTTGGCTTATACCTAACAGGCCACCCCATTAATCGCTACCTTGCTGAGATTAAACATTATGCGTCTAGCCGATTAGTCGGCGTTCAACCGACAGGGCGCGATAAGTCTGCTACCTTGGTGGGCTTGGTCATTGGCGTTCGGGTGCTAGTTAACAAACGTGGGCGTCGCTGGGCGTTAGTCACGCTTGATGATCGCAGTGCGCGCCTTGATGTGCGACTCTTTCCAGACGATTATGATAGGTTTCAAGACCTTCTGGTTAACGATGCAATTTTGGTGTGTAGCGGACAGGTCAGCTTTGATGATTATTCTGGTGGATATACAATGTCCGGCCGAGATATAATCACGATCGCAGACGCCAGAGAAAATCACGTTAAATCTCTTGACCTTAACGTTGATAGCAGTCAAATCGGTGCGGATTTTATTGAACAATTTACGCAGGTATTGTCACCTTATAAAGACGGTACTTGCCCAGTGCGAGTTTTCTATAAACGCCAAGAGGCGCAAGGGATGCTTGAACTGGGCGTGCAGTGGCGGGTAACTCCCGCCGACATGTTATTGCACGAAATGAAACAACTGCTAGGTGAGGAAAACCTTGCTTTGCAATTCAAATAACAAAATACTGGTAACTAGGCTTAAATAAGCAAATATCAGTTAACGACAGGTTAGGTAGACCAACGCATATGTCATTAAATTTTTTAGACTTTGAACAACCGATTGCCGAACTAGAAGAAAAAATCGAAGAGCTGCAATTGGTTAACAACGGCCAAGAGCTGAATCTTGATTTAGAAGAGCAAATCAGCCAACTGCGTGATAAGAACAACGAACTAACGAAAAAAATCTACGCAAATTTAGACCCATGGCAAACGGCTCGTGTTGCTCGTCACCCGCAGCGTCCATACACACAAGACTACCTGAGCCGTATTTTTGATGAATTCGATGAATTAGCTGGCGACCGTGCCTATGCTGACGATAAAGCCATTGTTGGTGGTACTGCGCGCATAGACGGCAAGCCTGTGATGGTTATTGGTCATCAAAAAGGTCGTTCAACGGCTGAAAAAGTAAAACGTAACTTTGGTATGCCACGCCCTGAAGGTTACCGCAAAGCCTTGCGCCTAATGGAAATGGCAGAGCGTTTTAATATGCCAATTATTACTTTTATTGACACACCAGGCGCTTACCCAGGTGTGGGCGCGGAAGAGCGCGGTCAAAGTGAAGCGATTGCTCGTAACTTAAAAGTAATGGCGCGCTTAACTGTGCCAATTGTTTGTACGGTCATTGGTGAAGGCGGTTCAGGTGGGGCTCTTGCGATTGGTGTGGGTGACCGAGTGAACATGCTGCAATATTCTACCTATTCAGTAATTTCACCGGAAGGTTGTGCGTCAATCTTGTGGAAAACCGCAGAAAAAGCATCAACGGCGGCAGAGGCTATGGGTATTACTGCGAAACGCATTAAAGAACTTGAGCTGATTGACAATATTGTTGAAGAGCCATTAGGTGGGGCTCATCGCGATATGGATCACATGTCAGCGATGTTAAAGCAAGCGATTAAAGCTGACTTGACGTCACTTGAAGGTCTGTCGAAAGACGAGCTTATCGAAAAGCGTTACGAGCGCTTAATGTCGTTTGGCTACTGCTAGGCCAAATAAATAGGGCTAGGTCAAATAAATTGAGCTAAACCTGTTAATTTTAGGCAAAGCGAACCAAATCACGAAAAAGCGGCTATTAAGCCGCTTTTTTAATTGTTAATCTGTCACTTATTGCGACTTTTCCAATCTTTCCTTTATGAATACCGCGCTCGACAAACTTCGACAGCTTTTTAGCAAGTACTCTGGCTACCCTGTGATTGTTGCTTACAGTGGCGGCGCTGACTCACAAGTATTGCTGGATTTGGTTTGCCAAATATTAAAAGAAGAAAGCCGAATTACTCAAGGTACTGAAGAAGAAAAGCAACAAGCGCGTGTACGCGATTTGCTCGTCTGTCATATCCATCATGGCATAAGTGCTAATGCCGATAGCTGGCAGCAATTTGCTGAACAGGAATGCGAGCGCCGAGGTGTTGCCCTTAAAGTGGCCAAAGTCAGCTTAGCACTGGATAGTGGCGAAAGCATTGAAGCCTTGGCGCGTGAGGCGAGATATCAAGCGCTAACTGCTGCCAGTGAAAAGCCTGTGCTAATACTCACAGGGCACCATATTGATGATCAGCTAGAAACTATCTTGTTAGCGCTGAAACGTGGCTCGGGGGTTAAAGGCTTAGGGGCAATGGCAAGTGAGAGCGATTTAGCGCAGCACAAGCTATGTCGACCATTGTTATCGGTGTCACGTAGTGATATTGAAAGCTACGCAACGAAACAACGCCTTGATTGGGTAACCGATGAGTCAAATGCCGATAGTCGTTACGACCGCAACTTCTTGCGCAATGAAGTTATTCCTAGCTTAACTACACGTTGGCCAGTGTTTAGCCAAGCCGCAGCGCGCAGTGCTGAGCTTTGCCAGCAAAACCAGCAATTAGTAGATGAACTTGCCGCGCAAGATTTAGCAAGTTTTGATTACGAAGCAGGTTTAGCCATAGAAAAACTCGCTAAGCTTAGCGAAGCACGCTTCAATAACCTTATTCGCTACTTCCTCTCAGCTAAATTAACGCTGCCTGGGGGTGAAGCTATTCAAATGCCATCGCAAGCACAGCTGCAACAGCTTTATCAGCAACTTAATGTGGCAGAAGATAAAGTGCCAGAAGTTAAGCTAGGTAATGTTTGGGCACGGCGCTATAAAGGCCAGTTGTTTTTTACACCAAGCTTTGCAGATGTGAGTGAATTTACTGCCGAAATTAGGGTGACGGATCTAGCTAGCAATGCACAAACGGTTGAACTACCGGATGGCTTAGGTAAGTTAGTGGTTACCAAACTACAAGTGCCCGATACTGTAAATAATGCAACAAAAGAAAATGGGAAGCCAACTAGCTTAGTTGTTGCGATACCAGATTCAGTGAATAAGCTTGTTATTCAGTTTAATCATCATAACCCTAAAATTCTGCCGGATTATCGCGCCCATTCACGTTCGATGAAAAAGGTATTACAAGAGCTTAACATTGCGCCATGGCAGCGCAAGCGAATGCCGTTTGTTTATGCGAACTCAGAAGCAGGGGAGCTTGAGCTAATAACGATTCCAGACTACTTTATTTGTCAGCCTTTCTTGCCAAAAGCTCAAGGTAAAAAAGCGGTTTACCTTGCACTTGAGTGGCAAGCGCGTGCATAGCCGTTAAAAAACACGTTAGAATGCCTTGCATAAGATTTTTATAAATTTCATAACAACAAAAATATTGTTCCAGAGAGAAGATCATTCATGAACCTAATCATTAAACTCATCGCCGGTATCGTTGGCGGTATGCTAATTGGCCTTTACGCGCCAGATTTTATTGTTCAACTACTGTTTACTGCACAAACCCTGATTGGCCAGCTGATCAAATTTACCATCCCACTGATTATTCTGTTCTATATTGCCAGCGGTATCGCATCTTTGCCGCAAGGCTCAGGCTCGCTGCTTGGTAAAACCGTCGGTTTAGCCTACGGCTCAACCATAGTGGCCGGTACGTTAGCGTTTCTAATTGCTAGCTCAATTTTACCAAGCTTAGTGTCGGGTAATGCCTTGGAAGCTGCCGCGGAAGGCGAAAAGCTCAAAGGCTTTATCGATATTAGTATCCCGCCGCTTTTTGAAGTGATGACGGCGCTAGCGTTAGCCTTTATTTTAGGTATCGGTATTAGTGCAATCAATGCGACTAGCTTGCGTAAGGGCATTAATGAAGCGCGTGATATTGTAGAAGTACTATTAAGTAAGGTAATTATTCCAGCTTTACCGCTATACATTGCCGGTGTATTTGCGGAAATGACGGTGGATGGCACGGTATTCTCAACATTGAAAACTTTTGGTGTAGTGCTAGTGCTGGCGATAGTGATGCATTGGTTATGGATTTCAGTGCTATATATCGGTAGCGCCGCAGCCATGGGTAAATCACCGCTTAGCCTCTTAAAAAACATGCTTCCGGCTTATTTTACCGCGCTAGGTACAATGTCGAGCGCAGCAACGATTCCGGTGTCACTTCGTGCGACCAAGGAAAACAAAGTACGCGATGGTATTGCTAACTTTACCGTGCCACTTTGTGCATCAATTCACTTAAGTGGCTCAACCATTACCATCGTAACTTGTGCGACTGCGGTCATGTTATTAACCCCTGAAATTGCCTTACCGGGTATTGGCGGCATGGTGCCGTTTATTTTAATGCTAGGGGTAACCATGATTGCTGCGCCAGGCGCACCAGGTGGTGCGGTGATGTCAGCACTTGGTTTACTGGGCACTATGCTAGGTTTCACCGATGCAGCATTAGCCCTGATGATTGCTCTGTACTTAGCGCAAGATAGCTTCGGTACGGCTTGTAATGTTACCGGCGATGGTGCTATTGCTTTATGGGTTGATAAGTTCGCTGGTGAGCAGGGCCTAGCTGATGCACAAGGCGAAACCAAAGCTCAAGCATAAGCTGGAAACAGCAGGCATAAAAGAATACAAAAAGCCGCTTATTGCGGCCTTTCTGTTTTTTTATGATTCGCCATTTTGTGATTGCAGTGGAATTGCACCAATAATGAAAGAATTAATATCATCGGCACTTGAATAATTATGCACAGAGCTTGCTTGAGCCCTTTTAAAATAAGGGGTTTAGGGCTTTCTGTTAGCCAATTTAACTTTGGTAAGCTAGTAAAAAAAGGCATAATAACCTTCAAATTTTAGTGCGGATTGTTTCCTTATCCGTTTAAAAAGTGCAGCTAAACAAATCTTCCCTGTGTATTAGGTTGAGTGTCAAAAGCGTAAATGAAACGCAAAAGTTAGGCGTTGTGCTATATCTTGAACATTATTTAGTCATGTTTGTTAGTGATGTTTAGTGCAATGCGCGCAATTTTTGCAAATTATTTTGCCGCTAAGCAATTGAATAAACATTCGATGACAAGCTAGCAAATAACACGCAACTCACAGTGAATAAAAGCCGTCAAAATTAGGAGTAATAATGAATACAAAGCTAGTAAACAGCAAAGAAGTTAACTTTGATGGCTTGGTAGGTCCAACCCATAACTACGCAGGGCTGTCGGAAGGTAATGTTGCGTCGTTAAGCAATGCTAATGACACCTCTAGCCCGAAACAAGCGGCTAAGCAAGGTTTGAAAAAAATGAAAGCCTTGCATGACATGGGGGTGACGCAAGGTATTTTAGCGCCGCAAGAACGTCCTGATATGTATGCACTACGTCGCCTTGGCTTTACCGGTACTGATGCGCAAGTATTGGAAGCTGCCTACAAGCAAGCACCAGCGCTTTTGTCAGCTTGTTGTTCAGCATCAAGCATGTGGACAGCCAACGCTGCTACCGTATCACCTGCAGCAGACACTGCTGATGGTAAGGTACATTTTACTCCTGCAAACTTAACTAATAAGTTTCACCGTTCATTAGAGCCAGATACGACAGGTAATATTTTAAAAGCGACATTTAACGACGAAAACCACTTCATACATCACCAACATTTACCAGACAATGATCACTTTGGTGATGAAGGTGCGGCAAACCATACGCGTCTATGTGGTGACTATCATGAAGTAGGTGTGGAGATCTTCACTTTTGGGCGTTACGCATTTAACCGCAACAAGCCAATGCCGAGTAAATTCCCAGCTCGTCAAACCATCGAAGCAAGTAAAGCCGTGGCCCGTTTACATGGCTTGTCTGACGCCCAAACTGTTTATGTCCAGCAAAACCCAGGCGTAATTGACCAAGGTGTTTTCCACAACGATGTGATTGCGGTTGGTAACCAAAATGTGCTTTTCTATCACCAAGAAGCCTTCCTTGATACCGAGCTGTTCCTAAACGAACTACGCACTAAGTTCGGCGGTGAGTTACACGCGGTTGAGGTTAAAACTGAGCAAGTATCCGTTGCTGATTGTGTTAGCACTTACTTATTTAACACGCAGATCATTACCTTGCCGTCTGGTGAAATGGCCATCATTGCGCCAATGCACTGTCATGATAACCCAAGCGTAAAAGCTTACTTAGATGAATTAGTGACACTTAATACACCAATCAAGCAAGTTCACTACTTTGATGTTAACGAAAGTATGAAAAACGGTGGTGGCCCAGCGTGCTTGCGTTTACGTGTAGCGATGAGCGAGCAAGAAGTGAATGCCGTTAACCAGCAATGTTTATTAACGGATGCTAAGTTTGCAGAATTAAATACTTGGGTTGATAAGCATTATCGCGACCAGTTAACGTTCGATGATTTACGTGACCCTGTGTTAGTCACAGAATCGCGCACTGCACTTGATGAATTAACGCAAATTTTAGCGCTAGGCAGTGTATATCGTTTCCAGCAGTAGGTTTATAAAATGGCCTTATTTAGGGCCGGGCAAATAAACCTAAAAAGGAGTGAGTTGGCCAACTCACTCCTTTTTTATTAGTTTATTTTTTGTTGAGCTATTTTTTGCTCTTTTATTTGGTGCTCTTTTCTTTTTTACTGTCAGCAGTGCTTGAATCTAAGACTTCAATTTCAGTGACCACTTGCTGAACCAGTTTAATACGCCCAGATTTAATCAGCGCATCCCTAAGCAGATATTCAATTTGGGCGTTAACACTACGCAATTCATCGTCTGCCCAGCGCTGTGTTGCGGCTAGCACGTCTGGGTTAATGCGCAGTGGAAAGCTTTTCTTCGCTGCCATAATATCTCCTAGTGATTGGTAACAAAGGATGCCAACGGCTAATAAAGGCTACCAGCATTGATCACAGGTTGAGTATTATGCTCGCCACACAGCACTACCAATAAATTACTCACCATCGCTGCTTTGCGCTCTTCATCTAGATCAACAATCTCTTTTTCTGACAACTTAGCGAGTGCTGCCTCTACCATACCGACAGCACCCTCCACAATTTTACTACGTGCTGCGACAATCGCTGACGCTTGCTGGCGTTGGAGCATAGCACTGGCAATTTCTGGTGCATAGGCCAAATGACTGATTCGTGCTTCCAAAACATGTACGCCAGCTTTATCTAAGCGTTGCTGAATTTCTGTTTTTAACGACTCAGAAACCTCTTTGGGATGGCTACGTAGCGCGACTGCATCACCTTCGTGTAGGTCGTAGGGATAGGTTGTTGCCATATTACGCAATGCTGCTTCACTTTGAATGCTGACGTAACTCTCGTAATCATCAACTTCAAAAACTGCTTCAGCCGTATCATCGACTGCCCAAACAACGACAGCGGCAATTTCAATCGGGTTACCGTGATTGTCATTAACCTTAAGCTGACCGCTTTCAAAGTTACGAATACGAAGTGAAATATTGCGGCGCACAAATAACGGAATCGTCCAACGCAAACCGCTGTGCTTAACTGTGCCAACGTAACTGCCAAAGAAAGTCATCACCTTGGCCTGATTAGGTTGAATAATAAATAAGCCGGGCCAACAAACACCGACGATCAGGATGAATAAAATGCTGCCAATTGGGGCGCTAGGCTGATCTGCATAGCTGATTAAACTGATCACCGATAGCACTTGTAGCACCAGTAATATCAGAGCCGCTAAATAACCATTGAGTGAAAATCCTACTTTTTCTTTCATAAACACCTCTAAGTGATATCAATATGATATCACTATAGTGTTGATGTGATATTTTGTAAAGAAAAACTGCACAACTAATATTACTAACAGGAAAAGTATAAGAGGGTGTAAGTTATTAAAGTATTGATTTTGTATAGGAACTTTGAACAAGTTGCTCTTGGTCGGGAGATGAGGGACGTGCGGGGGAAAGCAACAAGGAGCGAATAGGGAAGGTCTGCCTAAATCTAATTCACCTAAATCAAAGAAACTCTAACTCGTCGATTACACGTCTGGCTTGCGCAGCTGTGCAGTCAGTTTTTGCAATCAGTTGATTAACTGTAATGCCCGTATTTTGTTTCGCGATAAACACTAAATCATCATGTGTCAGTGTTTCTTGCTGGGCTTTTAAATGCTTTGCCAGCCACAACCAACTTTGCTCATCATTTGCTTCAATAAAATCGATAATATCTTGGAGTTGGTATTTGTCGGCAATAAGGCGCCAATTGCGCGATCGACCAATTCGATTGAGTTCACAGCCACACTCGCGAATAGCAGCCTTAAGGGCATAGGCTTTCATCGTTTTACGCAAAAACGACGGCAGGACGATTGTAGATGATGAATGTTTTGTCACAACGAGTGGTAAAGCAGCTAATGATAATTGGGTAAAGCGCCCAGTATATGAAAACTTTGTTTCCCTTAAAAGCCTGTGCATAAAACGAAACAACCGACACTAGGCCGGTTGTTGGTATTCGAAAGGTAATTTGCTATTACCACTTTTTCTTTGGTTGGAATAGCAAGTCCAAATCGTCCTCTTCGCTCTTGGCTTTCTTTTCTGCGTCGCGAGCGTTGGTGTTTTTCAATTCGTTGGTAATGTCTTGCAGTTTTTCTTGAATCTCTGCTTTTTTACTTTGCGTGTACTCATTTTGGTTTGCCGAACTATCAATTGAAGATAAGGCTTTTTCATAGTACTGACGAGCCGAGCCTAACATTTCTTTCGAGTATGCTGCGTTACCGCGTTTAAGCAGGCTCTCAATATTTATCTTGATCTGCATTGAATCTAAACGTAAGTCTTGCTGCATAAATACCTGAGCATCTAGTGCACCTTTGTTTTGCTCAGATCTTAAGGTTGCGCGCAGCTTTTTAATACACTGTAGAATTTGCACAAGCTGTTGTTCATTGTCAGGCAGGGTAAACTGTTGTTCTTTGCCACTATTGCTAGCTGCCATATCAGCAGACGCTTTTAGGCGATTTTCAAATTCTTGAATACGGCCTTTAACGCCTTTCATTTCAGGCATAATTTGCTCAATTGCTTTTGCTGCATTTAAGCTGCGGCGGCTAAGCACTTCTACAACAGTTGGGTTCTCTGGCAACAATGCCATTGCCATGATTAGCTCTTCAGTTTCATCAATAATAGCTTTGTGTTTGGCAACTTGTGCACGCTTTTCAGCTTCCATTTTTTCTTTGTGTTGCTGGATTGCGCTCACAACTACGACAATAATAATAAGTGCGATAATCAATCCGACAATTATTGCTATCATGTTTTTTCTCAATTAAATAATCTGATACAGCTTGTAGCAGTCTACAAAAATTGTATTGTTTAGCATAGCGCTAAATATCTGAAATTAGGAAAAACATTCTAATTTACACTGCTACTTGCAAATCAAGGTGAGTAAAACAGTCAAAACCCCAAGCAATACGGCGGAAGCTTGCTAAACTTTTGTTATAAGCTGTAAAATTTTAAAAATAATATGGAATATTGCAGTGTTTAAGTATATATTTTTGGAATAAAAATACTCAAAATCAATGTGGTAATGGAATAAAATGAAGCTCCAACAACTAAGATACATTGTTGAGGTACTAAACAATAACCTCAATGTCTCGGCAACAGCCGAGAGCCTTTACACTTCGCAACCCGGCATTAGTAAGCAAGTTCGAATGTTGGAAGATGAATTAGGCATTCAAATTTTTGGTCGTAGCGGTAAACATTTAACCCATGTCACTTCAGCTGGCCATGAAGTGATCAACATTGCGACAGAAATTCTCAATAAAGTTGAAGCGATCAAAGCGGTCGCCCGCGAGCATACTCAGCCAGACGAGGGCAAGCTTCGCATCGCAACCACACACACTCAAGCGCGTTATGCATTGCCTGATGTTATTCAAGGGTTTATGAAAAAATACCCTAAAGTATCACTGCATATGTACCAAGGCACACCGCAGCAAATAAGCGAAGCATCGGCAAAAGGTGACGCAGACTTTGCTATTGCCACTGAATCTCTGCACTTATATAACGATTTGATTATGTTGCCTTGTTATCACTGGAATCGCAGCATCATTGTTCGCAAAGACCACCCATTAGCTAAAGTGACTAATTTAACCATTGCTGATATCGCGCAGTACTCGCTTGTGACTTATGTATTTGGCTTTACGGGGCGTTCAGAGCTAGACAAAGCGTTTAGTGCCGCAGGTTGTGAGCCAAAAGTTGCCTTTACTGCAACTGATGCGGATGTGATTAAAACATATGTACGCCTAGGTGTAGGCATTGGTGTAATTGCTACCATGGCAATGGATCCAGAAACCGACAGCGATTTAGTGGTATTAGATGCCAGTCATTTATTTAAAGCCAGTACCACTAAAATTGGTTTTAGACGCGGTACTTTCTTACGTGGCTATATGTTCGACTTTATTGAACGCTTTGCACCGCACTTAAATCGCGACTTAGTAACGAAAGCCATGTTGTTGAAAAATAATGTCGAAATAGACGAGATGATGTCGGATATTGAGTTGCCGACTAAGTAGTGACGCTAAGTTGATATCAAAAACAAAAAACGAGCCTTAACGCTCGTTTTTTTTTATGTCTGATAATTCTTTGTCGATACAAGAGCTAGCCTATACAAAGGGTTAACACTCGATAATATTTACCGCTAAGCCGCCACGTGACGTTTCTTTGTATTTAGTTTTCATATCGTTACCGGTATCCCACATGGTTTTAATCACTTTATCCAGTGACACTTTATGTGTACCGGTACCGCGTAGTGCTAAGCGTGAGGCATTAATGGCTTTTACGGCGCCCATGGCGTTGCGCTCAATACATGGTACTTGCACTAAACCACCAACGGGATCGCAGGTTAAACCAAGGTTATGTTCCATACCTATTTCTGCAGCGTTTTCCACCTGTGTTGGTGAGCCGCCCATGATCTCGGTTAATGCGCCAGCGGCCATTGAGCAAGCCACACCAACTTCGGCTTGGCAGCCGCCTTCAGCTCCAGAGATGGTCGCGTTAGTTTTATACAAAATACCAATCGCTGCGGCGGTTAATAAATAGCGGATACAATCTTCATCGGTAACCGGTTTGATAAACTTGTCGTAATAGCAAAGCACAGCTGGAATAATGCCCGCTGCGCCATTGGTTGGTGCGGTAACTACGCGACTACCTGCGGCATTTTCTTCATTTACAGCCAAGGCGAATAAATTCACCCAGTCCATGGCACTTAATGGATCGTTGTTATTCTCGACCGATAACGAGCGATGCAGGGCAGGGGCGCGACGATTCACTTTTAAACCGCCGGGTAAAATGCCTTCTGTGCGCATACCGCGCTCAACGCTGTCTTTCATTGCTTGCCATATGGCAACCAAACCAGTGCGAATTGACGCTTCGTCTGATAAACACTTCTCGTTGTTCATCATGATGGTACTGATGCTTAACCCTTTTTCGTTCGCTTCTTTAATTAACTCGTCAGCGGTTGAAAAAATATGCGGGCGTTTGATATTGGTATGCAGCGACAGTGCTTTGTCTTTTTCTTTTTCAAAATCGCAATCTTGCACGATAAAGCCGCCGCCAATGCTGTAATAGGTTTCTTCAAATATCACCTCTTCGCCTTGGTATGCGTAAAGAGTCATCGCATTGGCATGAGCAGGCAAGGTTTTACGGCGGTGATAGATAATGGCGTTTGCTTTTGGAAATGCTATTTTGTGCTCGCCCAACAAGTTAATTTGTTCACTGGCAACGGTATCCGCAAGAATTTGTTCTATCGACTCGACTGGAATGCTCTCTGGTGCTTGACCTGTAAGCCCAAGAATTACCGCTTTGCCTGTGCCATGGCCAATACCGGTTTGACCGAGCGAACCAAAAAGTTCACAACGAATGCGATCGGTTTTCGCCACTAGCGCTTGTTCAGCTAAATGTTCCGCAAATAATTTTGCTGCTCGCATTGGCCCAACGGTGTGAGAGCTAGAAGGGCCGATACCGATGGAAAACATATCAAATACACTTATCATGCAAATACCTGAATAAATAATCGTGTAATTATTTTATTGAGAAATATAATTCGGTAATTTTACCGAAAAGCTATTCAATTAAAAACACGTGTCTTATCTTGTTAGCTAAATTATAGATGACAGTGTCAGGAATAGTTGACTAGTGATGCGTGGGCGCTTGAAGGTTAAGCAGGTTGCGGCATTAGGTGAGCGACTAAATCTGCGATGATGGCCGCAGTAGCTCCCCAAATTTGGTGCTCTTGGTAGGGCATAAAGTGCACATAGTGTTTATGGCCGCGATGGTACATTGGCAGTTTAGTGTGGCTATCACCGTCGATAAAATGTTTAAGCGGCACAGTAAATACCTCAGCTACTTCATTTTCATCAATTGATAAATCGAAATCGCCGCTGATCACACCAACCACAGGGGTAACATTAAAACCGGTAACGGTGTGATAATCGCTTAGCTGACCTAGTACCGTTACCTGCTGGCGATTTAAGCCTATTTCTTCTTCTGCTTCGCGTAGTGCGGTTTCTGCTTTTGAAGCGTCTGAACTTTCGACTTTACCGCCAGGAAAGCTAATTTGCCCAGCATGATGTTTTAAATGACTGGCGCGTTTGGTTAACACTACAGATAAGGAAAGCTCGTCTTGCGCTTTGTCGCTCACAACCTCAGCATTGCTAACTTCACCTTTATTCATCTCGCAAAGTGCAATCAATACCGCCGCTTCTTTAAGTTTACTTGGGAAAACAAATGTTTGGCTTGACGGTTCAAGTGGTTGTAGCTGAAATTTTTGAATAAAATCCTGCTTATTCATAATTTTTTTCCACCTTGCTTTTGTTCTATTGCACTTGTATTGCACCTTTACCCTGCTGCTAGTTGGCTAGCACGGGTAGTATCTTCCTTACCTTATCAAAAGTTTCTTGGTATTCGCTATCAACTTTTGAATCGGCTACCAAGCCGCCGCCAGCCCAGCAATAAATTTGCTGGTTTTGGCAAATTAGGGTGCGAATGGTGATGCTGGTGTCCATGTTGCCGCATGCCGATAAATAGCCAATCGAGCCACAGTATAAATTGCGGCGATGTGGCTCTAGCTCTTCAATAATTTCCATGGCGCGAATTTTGGGTGCGCCGGTAATTGAGCCTCCCGGAAAAGCCGCGCGCAATAGGTCGCTGCCATCGTGCTCGCTTGCTAACTCGCCTTCAACGGTACTCACCAGATGATGCACAGCAGGGAAACTTTCAATATCAAACAACTTAGGCACTTTTACACTGCCAGCTTGGCAAACGCGGCTGAGATCATTGCGAAGTAAATCAACAATCATCAGGTTTTCCGCGCGATCTTTAGTTGAGTTACTGAGCTGCTCGGCATTGGCTTTGTCAGCCTCGGCAGTTTCACCGCGTGTTAACGTGCCTTTGATTGGTTTGGTTTGTACCTTGTTACCGGATAACTGTACAAAGCGCTCAGGTGAAATACTGACAATGCTGTGGCTTGGCAAGCGCATAAAAGCCGAGAAGGGCGCTTGGTTAGCTTCGCGAAGCTTTAGATAAGCGCTAAATTCATCCCCTTGGTAACTAGCCTGAAAACGTTGGGCAAGGTTAATTTGATAACAATCGCCCGAGTGCAAATATGCTTGTACCTGCGCAAACTTTTGCTGATATTTCGCCTTACTCATATTCGCTTGCCAATCAGAGGTTAACGAAAAGCTTTGCTCATCGTTCTTGCTAGTTTTATCGCTGTGGTCGTTCGTAGCAGCGACCAGCGTCATTACTTTATCGGCTTGCTGTTGCCAGCTATCGCTTGGGGCAATTAAACACAGTTGCCCTTGCTGGCGATCAAACACTAGCGCCTGAGTGTAAATACCGACCGCCATTAAAGGCAAATTAATATCATCAGTAGCGATAGTCGGTAAGCGCTCAAAACAGCCGCCTAGGTCATAACTAAAATAGCCAATCGCTCCCGTTTTAAAGGGTAAATGAGTTTTAGGAAGAGTAACCTTTTCAAAAACGCTACGTTCAAGCTGCTTTAATAGCGCTAATGGGTCACCAGAAAACTCGCCAGCTAATGTTTGATATTCAATGCTATGAGCAACGACTTTAGTGCTGACTGTATCGGCTAGGTTATCACTATTATGTTCTTTGCGCTTCGCCGTTGTTTCTATGGTCAGCACTGGATTCGTCACAATAATGTCAAAGCGGCTATCTTGGTGATCGCTTTCGTTGGAGTCTAACCAAAAGCTCCAAGGTTGATTTGCATAGTGGGAAAATAGGCTGACAACCGCTTGTGGCTCAGAAACATTAATCGGGCGAGCAGCAAGCTCAAAACTCTTATTTAGGGCTGACAAATGACACCTGTGTGGCTAGTGTTTACTTAGAAAAACTCAGTACTTTTTATCGAAAATATCTATAGTCGCAATCACAATAATTGACTAGCAGCACTGATATAAGCAGGGTATCATATCGGCAAAAATTTAACTTTCAACTCTTGAGTCGCGGCTAAATAACCTCACTGCATTACACTCAAGGCAAAGCTTGGGCAAGCTTTAGCAATGTTGAAAGCATAAACATCAGCTCAGCAAGAGCGCTAAGAGGGCATAAAAGTAAATGGCTATCATTAAACAACAAGACTTTATTGAATCGATTGCAGATGCGCTGCAATACATTTCTTACTATCATCCATTGGATTTCGTTCAAGCGCTTGAAAAGGCTTATCACAAAGAAGAAAGCCAAGCGGCAAAAGACGCCATTGCACAAATTCTAATTAACTCACGCATGTCGGCAACGGGTAAGCGTCCAATTTGTCAAGACACAGGTATTGTGACCTGTTTCGTGAAAGTAGGTATGGCTGTTCAGTGGGACAGCACTGAGTTGACCGTTCAGCAAATGGTTGATGAAGGTACGCGCCGTGCATACATGAACCCAGACAACCCATTACGTGCGTCGATTGTTGCTGACCCTGCGGGCACACGTAAAAACACTAAAGATAACACGCCATCAGTTGTTCATATCGATTTGGTGGAAGGCAACGAAGTTGAAGTTATGATCGCTGCTAAAGGTGGCGGTAGTGAAAACAAAACCAAAATGGCGATGTTAAACCCGTCTGACTCAATTGCTGATTGGGTAGTTGAAACCTTACCAAAAATGGGCGCTGGTTGGTGTCCACCGGGTATGATTGGTATTGGTGTTGGCGGTACCGCTGAAAAAGCAGGTGTTCTAGCTAAAGAAAGCTTAATGGACCCAGTAGACATTCAAGAGTTGATTGATCGCGGCCCACAAAACGCGGAAGAAGAGTTACGTTTAGAAATTTATGAGCGTGTTAACAAGCTAGGCATTGGCGCACAAGGCCTTGGCGGTTTAACTACTGTAGTTGATGTGAAAATTAACTCAGCACCTACTCACGCTGCGTCTAAGCCGGTGGTGATGATCCCTAACTGTGCAGCAACTCGCCACGTACATTTCTATTTAGATGGCTCAGGCCCAGCGGACTTAACACCGCCTAAATTAGAAGATTGGCCAGAAATCACTTGGGAAGTCGGTGAAAACGTACGCCGCGTTAACGTAAACGACTTGAAAAAAGCCGATGTGAGCGAATGGAAAACAGGTGAAACCTTATTGCTAAGCGGTAAGATTTTTACCGGTCGTGACGCTGCTCATAAGCGCATTCAAGAAATGATGGAAAACGGTGAAGAGCTGCCAGTAGATTTCACTGACAAGTTTATTTACTACGTAGGCCCAGTTGATGCCATTGGCGACGAAGCAGTAGGCCCAGCAGGCCCAACAACGGCAACTCGCATGGATAAGTTCACAGATCTTATGTTATCGCAAACCGGCTTAATTGGTTCAATCGGTAAAGCAGAGCGTGGCCCAGCAACCTGCGAATCGATTAAGAACAACAAGTCTGTGTACCTAATGGCCGTAGGTGGCGCGGCATACTTAGTATCAAAAGCGATTAAACACGCGAAAGTGGTTGCCTTTGAAGACTTAGGTATGGAAGCGATTTACGAGTTTGACGTTGAAGATATGCCAGTAACTGTCGCAGTAGACAGCACTGGTGAATCGGCTCATGTGACTGGCCCAGCAATTTGGCAGGCAAAAATCGAAGAGTTGGATGAAAAACTAGGTGCGTAGATCAAGGCTAGTTTGTTTTAAGCTTTAACAATTATCGAAAAGGCGCTGTTAGCGCCTTTTTTGTGTTTGTATTTCTGGGCATAATGGCCTCCTCATTGAGATAAGGAGGTGTCCACTAAAACGGGGGAACTGCAGCGTCCGTTTGATTGTTTTGTCATGTAATTTTTCTTACTTTACATTGGGCTGGATTAAATTCCAAACTCAGAAAGTATACGTACCCAACCAGCCAGCAACTTACCACCACAACATGCTTAATCTGAATTTTGAGCCGCTATTTGTTCTAGAAAAATGGCGCTAAATGCTAACCGCGAAAAACATATGAACGTGCTAATAAATTCAGAAAAAGGGCGCTTAATTGAAATAACTTTCATCCTTGAAATTGTGGTGGTACACAACAGTTTATTAGATACGAAAAAACATATATTTGTTAAAGGCGCGCAATTTGCGCGCTTTCACCGTGGAAAGAAGGATTTATCTTGAACTGTGTTTATATATATATGAAATTTTATAAATTAATGACTGATAGAGGTTGACAGTTTCTCCTTAACGAATGCCACGTTCACCTATGCTATTTTCGTATTTATTGCGCAAAAAACGCTAAATTCTGGCTAGTTTCGAGCTATTACTATCGCTAGCATTTCCTATTGTGCCAATTTATGTTACTAATAACTGTTAATATTTACAGTGCTTGTGTTAAAAGGGTTTAGCTTAGTCGCTTTGCTCGGCAAAACATAAGCGTTTTCACGGTGAGCCAGTGAACGAATTTTTCCAACAGTTATCCACTAGTGAGTTATTGCTAATTTCAATACTTGCCTTAGTTATCCTTAATTTTATTATCAATTTAATTGCTGTTTTTAAGCAGAAAAACCAGAGCGAACAGCAAGCGTCAGTTGCCCGTATTGAGGGGAATTTAAGCCAGTTGATTCAGCAGTTTCAGCAGGGATATGTGAATAATCAGCACCAAATTAAAGAGTTGATGGCGGAAACTAAGTTGCAATTAATGCAGCAACATAAGCAAAGTGATCAAAATAGTCAGCAGCAGCTCTTTGAGAAGTTTCAATCGTTAAATCAACTGTTTCGTCAGCAACAGCAGCAGTTGCAAGAGCAGCTTACTTTGATGGCGAAAGTTAACCGTGATGAACAGGCGCAAAGTATTGAAAAGCTCACTCAGTCAACAGACAAAAGGCTGCAAGAAATTAGTGGTCAGGTGGACAAACGCCTAAGTGAAGGCTTTGAAAAAACCACTCAAACCTTTAACGATATTCTCAAACGCTTGGCCTTAATTGACGACGCGCAAAAGAAGATTACGGAGCTTTCTAGCAATGTCGTGAGCTTACAAGAAGTGCTAGCGGATAAACGCTCGCGCGGTGCCTTTGGCGAAGTGCAGTTAAACTCGCTCGTGCGAAATGTATTACCTGAGAGCCAATTTGCCCTGCAACATACATTGTCGAACGGTAAAATTGCCGACTGTATTTTGTTTCTGCCAAAACCGACAGGTAATGTCGTGGTTGATTCGAAATTTCCGCTGGAAAGCTACCAAACCATGACCAACCCTGAGCATGAGTTATTGGTGCGTAAAAATGCGGAAAAGCAGTTTAAACAAGACATTAAAAAGCATATTAATGATATCGCCAGCAAGTATTTAATTGAAAATGAAACCGCTGACGGTGCGGTTATGTTTATTCCTGCTGAGGCGGTATTTGCGGAAATTCATGCCCATCATGCTGACTTAGTTGAATTTGCCAATAAACAACGTGTGTGGTTAGCATCGCCAACTACGCTCATGGCTATTTTAACTACGGCACGAGCGGTGATTAAAGACGAAGCGACTAAACAGCAAGTGCATTTAATTCAAGAGCACTTGGGTATGCTGGCACAAGACTTTGGACGCTTCCAAGGGCGCTTTAACAACTTAGCGCGCCATATCGACCAAGCGGCGAATGATGTTAAACAAATTCATACCTCAGCAGATAAAATTACCCGTCGTTTTGAAAAAATCGAGCAAGTAGATATTGGCCATGAACAAGTAGACATGCGCCAAGATGCGGAAGCTAATCCATTGCTTTCTGAAAATTAACGAGTTTCTGAAAATTAGCTATCGCTTGGCGATTGAAAAATTTGCACGCGATTTCGGCCAAGTTCTTTAGCTAAGTAAAGTGCTTTATCTGCGTGCACTAATACTTCTTTTAGCGTGCTGGCATCATTGCTTTTGCTGGCAATACCGAAGCTAACGGTACAGTGCAAATGCTGCTCACCTACTAATGGAATGCGGTGCTGGCTGATGGTAATACGCATTTGCTCAGCAATGTTATTCGCTTCTGACAACGTTGTATCAGGTAGTATTATCGCGAATTCTTCACCGCCAATGCGGGCAAGCATATCTTGCTCGCGCTTTTGGGCAGCCATTAACTTTGTGACTTGTGTTAGGCATAAATCGCCAACAAAGTGACCATGCTGATCATTGATACGTTTAAAGTGGTCAATATCCACCAATATGATGGTCAGCGGGCGATTAAGGTGCTTCGTTGATTCAAGTAAACTGCTGCCGTGTTCAAAGAAAGCGTGTCGGTTTGATAAGCCAGTTAAGGCATCGGTCGTTGCTTGTTTAGTTAGCTTTAATTCATTAGCTTCAATTTCATTGGCAAATAATGTTAGCACTAAAATGACTTCGAGCATGATCACTAAAACAACTGATTGATAAAGAATGTGGTTAAAGCTGTCAGACAGCTCAATCAGTGGGGCTGGGTTTAGTGTGTTTTCACAGTAAAAGTATAAAACGAGCGCGATTAAACTTAGGGTAACTTTCTCTGTTTTTTCTCTTAATTCAAACAGTAAAAATACGCCAGTAGGGACGAGGAAAAAATATAAATGAAAGCCTGTTGCGTTGGTAACATACAAATTTGTACATACCACTAAGTGCAACATTAAGGTGACAAAAAACCAGATTTTACCGCCGCGAAATGCTTGAAAATAGTTGAACACTAGCGTGACGACATAGGCTAGCGTGAATACGCAGTTGATTAACGCGACTGATATGTTGTCGAGCACAAAGGCGTAAGCAAACGTGTAAAGGCCTGAAACTAGGGTGGTGATAACGCCTATCAAATTCATCATCCTGACCTTATTGGTCACTGAAAAGCTTTGATGGGCAATGCCTGTAGTAAGTAGTTTTTGAAACAACATTGTTATAATTATTATGTATTGTTTTTAATTAATCGCTTATGCCTAAATATCGAGCTTTTATATAAAGCGCGAGATTGTCATTTAACAAAACTAGTTGCTAAGCGCTTATTATGATTTTGGCTACTTTATCGTGCATGAAAAAGTGGCGTATTAAAACGCCACATTAACAAATACAACAGTAAGTAAAATAGGGCAAACAAAAGCTAAATAATTGCCCCATAAGCCAAGCCATTTGTGCTCAGCAATTCTTGCTTTGTCTTTTAACTTGTTACCGCGTTTCCATACCCAGCCAACAACAATAAAGTAAAACAAGCAACTAAGCGGTTGCATAATAGTGGTAAGCACTTGGATAATTAAGCCAAATAACACATCAAAAAATGCCACTAAAACCATGCTTGCCATCAGCACAATCGCTGAAATTAACCAGGTTGCTTTACGGCGTGTAAACGATTTTTCTTCTACTAAGTAGGCCACAGGTACTTCGGTAGATGAAATCGTTGATGTGAGTGCCGCAATGGAAAGTAGCGAGAAAAATGCAGCGGCAACCACTAAACCTATGGTGCCCATCGAGCTAAAGAGTGTTGGCAGAATTTGGAAAATTAACTGACCTTCACCGATCAATTGGTCATCGGCAAACACTTGCTGGCCAGCGTGCTGAGCCACAAATAGCGCTGGAATAATTAATAAGCCAGCTAAAAAGGCAATAAAGGTGTCAAGCGCGCCAATAGACAGCACGAGCTTGCCAATGTCTTTGTCTTTCGCCATATATGAGCCGTACACCATCATGCCACCAACACCAATTGATAACGAGAAAAAGGCTTGCCCCATGGCCGAAATTACTAAACTTGGGTTCGTTACTTGGCTAAAATCAGGAATTAAGTACTGCTTTAAACCTGCCATTGCGCCGTCTTGCTGCAAAATATAAACAATTAAACCAACAAGCATTATTAACAACATAGGCATTAATCGCGCTGACCAACGTTCGATTCCGCTATGTACCCCTTGGTGCACAATTAGCGCGCCAAGCACAATAAATATTGGCGTAAATATTACATTGCGAACTGTGCTATCGGTTGCTAACCAAACTGATAAGTCTGTTGTCCCCACAAGTGATGCAACTGCCGATAACGCATGGGCGAGCATCCAACCGGCAACAATCGTATAGAAACTTAACATCATAATGGCGCCGCACAGGCCAAGCTTGCCAGCAAAACGGCCAAACCTTGGTATTCGTTCGGCACACGCTTCACCAAGTGCACTTACTGGGTTTTTCTGTGTTTGGTTACCAATATAAATTTCGGCATACAGTGCCGGCAATGCGAGCAATAAGGTTACTACAAGGTAAACGAACAAAAAGGCGCCGCCGCCATTATTGGCTGCATTGGTGGGAAAACCCCAAATATTGCCTAAACCTATGGCTGAGCCAGCCGCTGCTAAAACAAAACCGATACGGGAATGGAAGGAATCTCTGGTCAAAGTTTACTCAATGTTATTGTTATTTTTTAATGTAGCGAGCTTACCGATTTCGCGTTAGTTAGTGAAGTGAAAAATACTAGCCTATTACTCGATTGTATATTTAATATCGCCCAGCTATTGGCTTGCTGACAATTAGCCCATATGATCGAAACATTATGATAAAAACCAAGATTAGGGCGCGATATGCTTCAATATAAAATAATTCCTGTGACCCCGTTTCAGCAAAATTGTACGGTATTTTGGTGTGATGAAACCAAGCAGGCGGCAGTTGTTGATCCAGGTGGCGATGTTGAACAAGTCATCGCATTTATCGACGGCCAAGGGCTAACAATGGCAAAAGTGCTGTTAACTCATGCACATATTGACCACGCCGGTGCAACTAAAGCACTCGCAACTCACTATGGCGTAAATGTGGAAGGCCCGCACCAAGAAGATAAATTCTGGATTGATTTGATCCCAATGCAAAAAGAGCGCTTTGGCTTTGCCCATGCCGAGGCCTTTGATACCGATCGCTGGTTAAACCAAGGGGATACCGTTTCATTCGGTAATATTGAGCTGGAAGTGTATTTCTGCCCAGGTCATACACCGGGTCATGTGGTGTTTTATCATCGTGAGTCAAAGCTGGCACAAGTTGGCGACGTATTATTTAGAGGCTCGATTGGTCGCACCGACTTCCCGAAAGGTGATCACGCAACCTTGATCAGCTCAATTCGCAATAATCTGTTCCCGCTCGGTGATGATGTACGTTTTATTCCAGGTCATGGCCCTATGAGCACCTTTGGCGAAGAGCGTCGTACGAATCCATTTGTTGGCGATGGAGTTCGCTAACCAATGAAAACGGGTACTATTTTTTCATTACAGCGCCGCTTAAAAGAAATTGATTCAAGTAAGTGGTTTCAAGGAATTGTTATTGCGGTCATTATTCTCTCCGCACTATTGGTCGGCGCGAAAACTCATAATTTACCGCCTGAAGGTATTGTTGTTTTAGCGATACTTGATGTTGCAGTAACGGTATTCTTCGTAATTGAGCTAGTGATTCGATTTCTTGCTTATCCGAAAAAAAGTGAGTTCTTCAAAAGTGGCTGGAATATCTTCGATACGATTATTGTGATCGGCTCGCTGATACCGGCTGGCGGCTCAGGTGTGTTAATTGCACGCTTACTAAGGGTATTTCGTGTATTGCGCTTGGTATCTATGGTGCCAGAGCTACGCTTACTCATTAATGCATTAATCAAAGCCATTCCACGTATGGGATATATTGGCCTATTAATGTTCGTCATTTTTTACATCTACGCAGCAATTGGTAGTATTGTATTTGCAGACATTAATGAGGTGTTATGGGGCGATGTTTCGATTGCCATGTTAACCCTGTTCCGCGTGGCGACCTTCGAGGATTGGACGGATGTGATGTATGAAACCATGGCAGTTTATCCAATCAGCTGGGTATTCTATTTAACCTTTATTTTCTTAACGGCCTTTATCTTCTTAAATATGATGGTAGGTACAATTTTAGAGGTTATGAGCGAAGAGCATGAAAACTTCCGCGCGGAATCACACGGCGAATCAAAGCAAGGGGGCGAGCCTGCCAGCCGTGCGCAAATTGAAGCGTTGCATGCAGAAATCGCCGAATTAAAAGCGTTAATAAAAGAAGGTACATTGACCAACCAGCAAAGTAAATCGAGCTAGTCTAGATGACTTAACTTATATTATTAAGCTTATTTCACAAGAATTTAGCTCTCTAAAATTTAGCTCTCTAACTAAATAAATAAAGAGTCTTACAGTCAGCTTCTTTAGATGTTCAGCCCGTTATCTTGAAAACAAGATAACGGGCTTTTTTCTTTCTATCAGCTTAAAAATCACGCAAAAAACTATCTAAAACGGCATTTTTGTAAAGAATGTAAAGTTATTTAGTTATGTAAATGGCAACCATTATCATTCGCACCAATTTGTTGGAGGAGTAAATTGTATGACTAAGATGTTTCAAGCCAGCAAAGTTGCATTTTGTGTTGGTTTAGCTGTTGCAGCGAGCAGCAGTGCAGTGTTTGCGGAAGACATAGCGGACACCAGTGATATTGAGAAAATTGAAGTTACAGGCCAGCGACTTCTTGGTGTCGACGTGGTTGACTTAAGTGATATTCGCAAAAAACAAGCGAATGATTTAGAAGATATTTTCCGAGGCGAACCAGCCATTACTGTTGGTGGTTCATTTGGTATTGCTCAGAAAATTTACGTGCGCGGTATTGAAGATACTAATTTAAATGTCAGCGTTGATGGCGCTACACAAGCTGGTTACTTGTTCCACCATCAAGGTCGCTTGTCGATTGAGCCTGAAATGTTAAAGCATGTTGAAGTAAAAGCTGGTGCTGGCTCAGCATTAGATGGCCCAGGCGCACTAGGCGGTGCCATTCGATTTGAAACTAAAGATGCTGATGATTTGCTAGACGAAGGCGAGAACTTCGGCGCCTTATTAAAAGCAGGTTATTTCAGCAACACCAGCGGCACTAAATTAAGCGGCAGCTTTTACGGCCGTGTTAACGACAACTGGAGCGGCTTATTGATTGTTGGTAAAAACGACACCGACAATATCGAAGACGGCAACGGTAACGAGCTGCAAAATACTAAAACCAATCAAGACTTAGGTTTAGTGAAAATCAATGGCCGCTTGGCAGAGTATCACGAACTTGAGCTGAGCCACGAAATTCGTAACGACGACGGCATGCGCAATGTTCGCCCGCATTTTCTTAGCGCCGGTTGGAACCCAGCGAACGAGCAGAAAAGTCGCCGTGAAACCTCTACCGCAAATTACTTCTACGCACCTGATAGCAATTTAATCGACTTATCGGTAACGCTTTACAAAACTGACAGCTACTTAACCCAAAATGAGGGTAATGATAGCCGCGACGGCGCTGGCGTCGAAAGCACAGGTTTTGATCTCCGTAATACTAGTGAGTTGGGTACGCACCAATTAACTTATGGTGTTGACCAGCGCAAAGATACTGGTTGCTACATTAACGGCAGTGACGTTGATGAAAAAGCGAAAGTGGTGGGCGTTTACTTACAAGATACAATTGAGCTAAGCGACAGCCTAACCGTAAGCTTAGGTGCTCGCTACGACGACTACGAGCTTGACGATGCTGACGGCCAAAGTTTTGATTCATCAGGCCTTAGCCCAAACATTAGCGCACTATACCAGTTTGATGACCATTGGTCGGTAAGAGCGAGCTACTCAGAGGCCATTCGCGGCCAGAAAGTTAAAGAAGCCTACTTAATTGGTTACCGTTCTAATGCGGCTGACTTGAGAGAAGAAGAAGCAACTAACGCTGATTTGATGCTTGCCTATGAAAATGAAGGCTTAATGTTAAGCGCGCAAGTCTACGACAGCCGAGTAGACGACGTGGTTGGTACTGTTCGACGTGCCGATGGTCGATTCTTTGCTAATGCTGGTGAGTTAAAAACGACCGGTTACACCTTGAGCGCGTCACAAAAATGGGACCAAGTTGAAGTTGCAGTAAACTACTCTAACAATGAGCCAGAGCTTGATGGCGAGCCATTAAACGACAGCGATTTAGGCTTAGGTACGGCATTTGGCGATACCTTGACCATTAACGCTAACTATGTATTTGACGGATTAGACTTAGAGCTTGGTTGGAACGCGCGTTTAGTGAAAAGCTTAACCGATGTGCCTGAAGGTAAACCTAATAAGCCTGGCTATGGCGTTCACGATATCTACTTAGAGTGGTATCCAACAGCGGATGATAGCTTGTCGGTTAACTTGAGTATCAACAACGCCTTTGACAAGCAATATTATGATCATGGCACCTATGGTTACAGCACTAGCTCAGAGCAGTACCTTGGCCTTGCTGAGCCAGGTCGAGATGCTCGTTTGACGGTTAGTTATAAATTGTAACCGGTTATTGAACACCATAACACAAAGCGTATGATCACCCGTCATACGCTTTTTTATGATGAGCAATCACTCGCGCAAAGCATTGTATAGCCAAGCACAACCACAGATAGAGAACACCATGCCAGCCAGTATTTTAATCATTGAAGATGACAAAGTTGTCAATGAGCTGATCACCAATAACTTGCGTGCCAGTAAATATCGAGTGGTGTCGTGTTTAGATGGCAAGCAAGGGATGGATTTCGCCATTGGCCAAAACTTCGATTTGATTTTACTCGATATTATGTTGCCGACTATGGATGGTCTGTCTGTACTAAAGCAAGTGCGCAAGCAAAGTTCGACTCCTGTGCTGATGCTAACCGCCCTTGGCAATGAGCAAGACCGCATCGAAGGTCTGCGTTTAGGGGCGGATGACTATTTAGCCAAACCTTTTAATATGGAAGAGCTAACGCTGCGAATTGAAGCGATTCTGCGCCGTTACCAGCACAGCCAACAACCGCTGCAAGACAACTCGCCAAGTTATCGGGCACTGAATAAGCGCGTGCCAGAGCTAACAGCCATTGAACTTGATATTGCCAAATTGCTTGCTGAACATGCGGCAACTGCACTGAGCAAACCCTATCTTTATCAGGTGATTCTGCATAAGGAATTTGGTCGTTACGATCGTACGCTTGATATGCATATTTCCAATATTCGCAAGAAATTCAAGCGTGCGGGTTTAGATCCGGCAGTGATTAAAACCGTACACGGCAAAGGCTATATGTTCACCCATTTGCCGGACTTTTCCCTCAGCAATACGGATATGCCAAATCAATCAGGTGACGCATGAAATTGAAGCTGTTCTGGAAAATTTACTTTAGCATTGCACTGAGCAGTGTTTCGCTGGTTTGGGGCTTGTCATATTTAAGTGAACAAGTAGAGCGCAAAATGAGTTATATTTCGCCAGCCGATCAAGCTCAGCTCATCGCTTATGGCCAGCAAGCGAAAGCAGTTTTTGAAGATAACCCTGCGCAACTTAGCGAGTGGGCTAATTGGGTTGAGCAGCACGAACAAACGCGGCTAGTTGTGGTGCGTATGGAGCCTAACTGGTTACAAGGCCAAGAGCATGCTGACTATATTGGCGAGGAAGTTAATTTCGGCCGTGGTGTGCACTGGCCCATTCATTTAGAGCACGAGCAAAACCCTATTATTGACGTGCCAATAGGTGTACAAGATTATCATTTACTGATCCAACTGCCACAGCGCATGCGCCCGGGTGCCCATTGGCAGCTGATCCATTTGAGTATTACCATATTGTTGCCACTGCTATTAGTGGCGGTACTAAGCTACTTTATTTATCGCCATATCATTAAACCGCTAGAGGCTTTGCATACAGATACTACGAAATTTAGGGCGGGTAACTTTGATACTAGGGCGTCGGTAAATGCCGCTAATCGACATGATGAAATTGGCCAACTTGCGCTCAGCTTTAATCATATGGCAGACAGCATTGCGGAGCTACTAAGTAGCCAACGCCAGCTGATCGCCGACATCTCACACGAGCTGCGCACGCCGATCACTCGTTTGCGCTTAACACTAGACAGCCAATACCAGCCAGCGCAAATGTATGAGCGTATCGAGCGAGAAATTAACTGCATGGCCGATCTGGTGGAAGATACCTTAACGCTCGCTTGGCTCGACAATGAAAAACCAGAGCTTAATCAAGAAGACGTCGATCTGGTCGCCTTAATTGAAAGCATTGCCGAAGATGCCAAGTTTGAATTTCCAAATCACCCGCTAGCGTTGGATTTACCAAGTGAATGTATGGTTTGTAACAGCAATCACCGCGCATTGGGACAGTCGATTGAAAATATAGTGCGTAATGCTATGAAGTATACGCCAATTGACGCGGGCATTCGCATTATTTGTCGCCAGCACGAGGGCCAAGTGCTTATTGAGATCAAAGACCAAGGGCCGGGTGTACCAGCGGCGCAACTCGAAGATATCTTTAAGCCTTTTGTTCGCCTCGACAAATCGAGGGATCGCGACAGTGGCGGCTATGGTCTAGGCCTCGCATTAGCTAGACGCCAAATAAAAGCGGTCGGCGGCAGCTTAGTGGCCAGTAATAATCTGCCACATGGCTTGGTGATGACAATTAGCCTTAGCCCGTGATGTTATGTCCATAACTGGTGCCCATGACCGTGTAACACTATCTACCTGAATTGCCGTTCTTAATTCAGTAACGACATATCCCCAATTTACACAACGATTACCGCAGAAAGGCTGTTTTGCTTGGCAGTCTTGAGTATTTTATTAACTAAATAAGAGTAATAATTACCTATGAAAGCAAAAATCCGTTTGTTATGGATGAAACTCCATGCCTATTTTTCTTGTTTCTTCTTGCCTTTGACCTTAGTTTACATTGTCTCCGGTGTGCTTTATATGTTCGATATTACCGGCGAGGTGAAACAAGAGTACAGCTACCCCATAGCCGTTAAGGAGTGGCCTAAAAACGAGGAAAGTGCCGCTCAAATTGTGGTTCCTTTACTTGCGAAATACGAGCATTTATCACTACCTGACGACTATTCAAAGCGCGGCGGTGGTCATAACTGGTATGGACAAAAGCAACAAGTATCACTAAAGCTCGACAAAGAAAATCAAATAAGCCAATTGATAGTTAAAGAATATGATGTTTGGCGACAAATGTTAATGATTCACAAAGGCCATGCAGGTTATATTTTCTGGCTATTGGGGATTTTGTTTGGTGTTAGTTTAACTTTTAGTCTAATTAGTGGTGTTGTTATTAGTTTGCAATTACCGCAGTTGAAAAAGCAGTCAGTAGTGATGCTGGCGGCAGGCACAGTGACCTTAGTTGGACTGTTTATTTAGCGCTAGCTGCCACATGCTAATTAGTTATGGCTGATAAAACCCGTTGTTTTAGCAGAGGAAGTACTTCCTGCTCAAACCACGGGTTTTTCTTTAACCAAAGATTATTGCGAGGGCTTGGGTGAGGTAGGGCAATGACCTGATGGTCAAACAGTAGTTCGTAACGTTTAACGATTTCAGTTAAGCTTTTCGCTGAGGCGATACGATCGCCAATACTTGGCGTTAATCTCGCTAAGTGCCAATCGAGCGCGTATTTACCTAAAAGGATCGTTAACTCGATATTTTTCATCTCAGCCAGCAAAGGTTCACGCCAAGTTTGTGCGCACTTAGGGATTGGCGGCAAATCCCCAGATTTTCCTTTACCCGGATAACAAAATCCCATCGGCACAATGGCAAAAATCTCAGGGTTATAAAACTGCTCAGGATTGACGCCCAACCAATCCCGCAGACGTTCACCACTTTTATCATCAAAAGGGCGACCTTTGTCATGGGTGACTTGCCCTGGTGCTTGTCCTGCCACCAAAATACGACTGTGCTGACTGGCTTGCAAAATAGGTTTAGCAGGCAGGGGCAATTGCTCTTGGCATAGTGTGCATTGCTCAATTTGGGTTAATAGCTGAGTTATCGTCATTATTGTTTAACGTTGAAAGTTTAATTTGCTATTTAGCGGTGCCGCTTTCAGTACTAATATCATTCAATAGCCGCTGCAGATTGGTATTGAAAAACATCACTAATACCAACATTAAAAACATCGGCTATTTTAAAGGCGACTTCCAGAGATGGTGAATATTTGTTTTTCTCAATCGCGACTATCGTTTGCCTTGATACCCCGACAGCGTCAGCTAAGGCTTGCTGTGTCATTTCATTGTGATTAAAGCGGAGCCTGCGGATATCGTTAGAAATTGTTTTTTTCATTATCGGTTAACAGCCTCTCTGATATAGCCAAATTTGTCGAATACTTTTGGCGCAATCGCTGATCAGAAAGCCAATAAATAGAAAATGTATAAAATTAACCGAGTCGGTAACCGAGGCAATCGCGAATGGTTTAGTCGACAGTGAGCCACCCCACCACCAAATTAGCAGCAATGCCATAACCAGCGTTAATCCAAAATAACCAGTTTGATCGCCATATAGGCCAATAAGCTTGTCGCGTTCATCATCACCTTGCAATGCATCTTTATGGTTGATGGCGGCAACAATAACCATTAACACGGCAAAAATAACACCACAGGTGATCAAATTTTGAATAACTAGGTTAATGATTTCTGCTTCTTCTACTGGCTGCTTACTCACTAGCTTATTAGTGCCTAACAAGTAAAAGCCGAGGATCAGTAAGTTTGTGACAATTGTTAGCAGTGAAACTTTCATCTTAAATGGCATTACGAATTCCCTATGTAAAAAATATTAGACATAGATAACTTAGTTGTTGGATAAATAAATGTCAAATATATTTAACATTATGTAAGCTATTCTAGATATGATTTCATAAAAAAAGGAGCATATATGCTCCTTTTACTTGTGGGCAACACCCTTCAGTTATTGCGCGCGGCGACGTATTCTCAACATTGCTAATGCAGATAAGAATAGGGCAGCCATTGCTGGCTCAGGAATAGCTTGTCCAAAACTAATATCGCCAGTAAATGCAATGCCATTAACATCTTCACCTGCGACAAAACCTGGACCAAACTCTAGACTAAGGCCGCCTGATTCTAGGAAGGCTTCTAAAATATCAATACCGCCAAGTAACTCAGTTGGATCAGCAAGAAATGCGAGCGGCCCCAAAGGGTCAACGTCATCTAGTGAACTAAAAGTGAAAGCACCAAAGGTGACTTCGAAGAAAAAGTCACTGTCGATTGCCGTTGAAATATCACCAAATCCATTCGGATCTAAGTTTGATGGGTTATAAGTTATTGAGCCGACAACACCAGAAAAACCATCTGCGATACCAAACAAATTGCCAGGTTCAGCAACTACGTTATCAACAATAATATCTTGCATAATTTTGGCTTGGCTTGTTGCGCTGATAAGCATCAACATAACGGCAGCAATTATTAGAGAGATTTTTTTATTCATTTTATTTCCTCATTAATTATAAATAGAGCTTATTCTGTCGGTAGAGCGCAGCATATGCTGCGCTACTGAACCGAAATTACTAACTTATTGGCTAGACAAGTCGATTAATGTAAAGCCTATGTCTGTGCCATCTTGGTCAACAAGGGAAACACCACCTAAGTAGTTTTTACCTGCTGCTAGGTTTCTAAACAGCATGTACATACTTGCTGTTCTGCCATTTCTAGCTGCACGGCGAATTAAGGTGCGCATATTGCCGTTATCAGTATCAACTTGATACACATTCAGTGGGTAATCGGTCACACCTGAGCTACCTGCGTTCCAAGCATGTACGTAAACACGATAACTGACGCCGTCATCAATGCTTTTCGGTTGTACAAGGGTGATAACTTCGTTAGAGGTAGCGGTAGTTGATGAATCAATCTCTTCGCAACTATCTTCACCTGTACACTCAAATAGGAATAAGTCGAGATCTGCATTAACATCAGACAGCTGGGCATTTTGTAGCGTAAAGCGAATAGCTTTAGTTGATGCAGGAAGCTGGAAGTCGTGAATGCCTAATCCTGTATCGCTTTCATCAAAGCTTTGATCCGGATCTTGCGTTGCTTGACCTGGCAATTGCTGAGGCTCTTGCATACCGTGGCTTTGCGCATATATTTCGCCGTCATAGTAGAATTGTACTGGCATAATAATGCGATGGTTAGCGCTACTAAAACTGTCAACCATTTCTGCAGCAATATCGATTGCTGGTGGTTCAACTGGCTCGACAACGATTGGGCTGTACACGCTATTGGTACCGTTTGACCAAGTAATGCTGCCAAAAGCGTATTGGTCCCAAACTGCCTGTTGATTCTGTGCTAATAGCAGTCTGTATGCGACTGTATCATCTGCTGGGATAGTCATTGAGTTGGTGGTTACCCACGCGCCATCAACAAATACTTGAACAGTTACGTCAACGCCTGTCGGAGCGACAACGTTTGCTGTGTATGTTGATTCACTGCCCGTAACATCTGTTGCATATCGGATTGCTGCTTCTGGTAAGCCTAATTCTGAAACAGCAATTGACGGGTGGTTAAAGTTACTACCTGGCAAATAACCGAAATCAGGTAAAATGCCACAAATACCAGCAATGCCTGTCGTGTTGTTCATAAAGTTTTCAATGAAAACAACTTCGTCATCTTTACCACAAACAAAGCCTGCGTAGTCAAACTGGTTAGCGTCATAAATAAAGCCCGGAGAAACTGCTGCATTAGGAACTACATGCCCTGAGCCAAAATCAAGTGAATCGCCTGGCGTGCTGCCGTCTTCTTTTAGCACATTTTGTCTTGCTGTTGTCATAATTGCTGAGCGCATTGCTGCAGGACTCCAACTAGGATGTTGCTCTTTGATAAGCGCTGCGATGCCCGCAATATGAGGGCTAGACATTGATGTACCTTGAAGGTATTGGAAGGTATCACCAGTTACATTTGCTGCTAGTATTTGTAACCCTGGAGCAGTGATGTCTGGTACTAATAAATCAGCATCAGCGAGACTTGGTCCACGAGAGCTAAAGTTAGCCATAATGTTTCCAGTGACACTACTTTGCGTTTGAAGACTTGCAGAGAAGGTTACGTTAACATTTTGACCACCCGTTAAATCTGCAGCTAGTGCTAAGCCATCTGTATTTCCTACCATAAACGCAGGAATTGTTGGAGCAGGGCTAATTGTGCCTCCCATCGCAAATGGGGCGCCACCAGGCTGGTTGTTGTACACGATGACACCAGTTGCACCAGCCGCCTCAGCATTGGCGATTTTAGTGGTAAAGCCACACGAGCCACGGCTAACTAAGGCAATTTTTCCCGCTATATCAGCTGGGTTTGTGAACGCACTACAGCCTTCAACGGGTAATGAGGCGGCGATATCTTGAGTAAGGTCAGGTAAACCTGACATTGCTGGAGTAAAACTCGCTTCAGCTGCGATTAATGTTGTGCCTGAAAGTGAGCCAGAGTTAATTTGAACACCCTGTGCAGGCACTGTACCATCGTAAGATGAGGCGCCAACATTGGTAACCCAAGGTACAGGCATACCTACTGTGCCAGCACCTGGGCCATCGTTGCCCGCCGACGTAGCGACAAAGACACCACCATTAGTTGCTGATAAAAATGCAACTGCTGGAGAGGTCATTAAAAATTCTGTGCTACCGCTGATAGAGTAGTTAATCACGTCAACACCATCGGCAACCGCTGCCTCGATAGCTGCTGAAGTATCACTGCTAAAACAACTACCGCGGGTGTCACCACCAATCACAAAGTCCCAACAAGCTTTATAAGCCGCGACACGAGCACGCGGTGCCATACCACGAGCAGCACCAGCATCTTGCCCGTTTACTATGGAATTGCTAAGCGCGTTACCTGCTGCTGTTCCCGCAACATGTGAGCCATGGCCGTCAATATCACGTGGTGAAAAAACCTCATAATCAGCAAAGTTAAGGCCTGCGTTTGCTAATGCTGCGCTAATACCTGCATTGAAGTATTTCGCCCCAATGAGTTTGTTGTTACAGGCAAATGTGTTGTCCGTATTAATATCACAAGAACCATTCCAACCCTGATCAGCGCCAAATGCTGAGTAGCCGGTACCATCAAAACTTGGGTGATTCGGGTTGATACCTGAGTCAACAATACCAACCACAACATCTTCGCCTAAGGTGCCAGTGTCATGAAGCCCACTAGGTGTGGTCAAATTTAAAAATTGAGGTGTATTAGCCGTGTCTAACGTTAACATTTCGTCAGGCCAAATATGGAGTACATCTGGATGATTTTTAAGCGCTTCTAACTGTTTATCAGTTAATTTAACCGTGACGCCATTAAAAGTGTGACCGTACTGATACACAGGTTCAGGTAAACTTGATGACGAAATAAATGCTCGTTGTTTTGCGTGCAGTTGAGCTACATAGCTACGATTGGTTTCACTCTGGGCATTGTATCTTGCTTGACTAGCTGGCACTCCGCGGCTCGGAATGTCAGCGGTTGCCATTGCATTATCAATCGCTGAAGGGTCTTTAAGTTGGATAATATAAAGCCCTTTGAGCTTAGTTTTTACTTCTTCATCAGTAGCAGGGTTAGGTGTGGCATAAGTGGTACTTGCTATTAAGCCAGCAGCCATAACGAAGCTAGCACAAACGGTATTGCGATATTTCATTATGTTTCCTTTTATCTTTATTGTGGTAACTGAAACTTGAGTACAATTTGCTTTTAGTGAAGCAAACGCCTGTCATCACTCATCACATTTCAGCAAAGAACCAAAAGCAATTTTTAATCCAATTGTAAAAACTATGTAAACAATGTGTATTTATTATGTTTTTTAACGGTTTGGTCGCTTTATGTTCAAAAAAGAAAAAAGGAGGAGGCAACAAAGATGTAAATAAGTTTGACGTATAGACTGGTTAACATTTATGTAAATATTTTTATACGACAATTGAAGAAACATAATATGGTACAATAGTTTAATTATTAGCTTAGAAGTACGAGTGTTTATCTATCACCTGTATTTTTACTATTTAGCTAGTGAATAACTGTAAATATTTATGACAGAGGCCATGCAGAGTTTGTGAGACTAGATAAATATATTTGTAAAAGCACTGAGTTAACCCGTAATGAAGCGAAGAAGCTGCTTAAAAGTGGCGAAGTGCGGGTTGATAGTGAAGTAATTAAAAATGGTGCCTTTAAAGTTGCAGATGGTGCTGAGGTGACAATCGAAGGTGAGCAGTTAACTCTTATTGGTCAACGCTATATTATGATGAATAAGCCGCAAGATACGATTTGTTCAAACGTTGATGAAGTGCACCCTTCCTTGCTGCATTTTTTAGAAATTGATCGTGCTTTTGACCTGCATATTGCTGGCCGGTTAGATGCTGATACTACGGGCTTAGTGTTAATTACCGATGACGGTAAATGGTCGCACAATATTATCTCGCCAAAAAAGCAGTGTGAGAAAACATATCGCGTTTGGCTAGCCGAGCCAGTCACCTATGAGGTTACAGAAAAGTTTGCGGAAGGTGTTCAATTACATTGTGAAAATCAGCTCACTCTGCCAGCCAAGCTTGAAATGATTGATGAGCGAGAAGTGCTGCTGACTATAGTTGAAGGTAAATATCACCAAGTTAAGCGGATGTTTGCTGCAGTTGGTAACCATGTTGTGGCACTGCATCGTGAGCGTATTGGCGGCATTACTTTAGATGACGATTTAATGCTGGGTGAGTGGCGTTACTTAACCGAGCAGGAAATAGCTTTGTTTCTCTAGCACCTAGTTAATTTTCCCAGATTCGCGAAGCATACCAGCCAAATGTTACAAAATATTATGATGCGGAACTTAATGGGAGTGATTGAGTCTTAAACTCAAGTATTTAGCTCAGTATTAATGTCAATAAATAGTGCTGCTAGCTGATTGATTAAAAATACGATTTTTATAATCACAGTAGTTTTTTGCTAGTGTTTTAAATTCTAACAATCACAATCTTTCGTTGTTTAAAAAGGACTCGTAATGACTAGGAAACTTGGCTCTTCTTTTAAGGTATGGTTCAAAGAAAACCGTTCACTTTTTGTCTTTATCGCATTAATGTGTGTGTTTCGAAGCGCAGTGGCAGATTGGAACGATGTGCCTACCGGCTCAATGAAGCCGACTATCGTTGAAGGTGATCGTATTTTTATCAATAAAATGGCCTATGACTTACGGGTGCCATTTACCCATATTTCACTAATGAAAACCGGTGAGCCTGCTTATGGTGATATTGTTATTTTTGACTCAAAAGCCGCGGATAATCGCCTGGTTAAGCGGGTGATTGGCTTACCCGGTGATACCGTGTCGATGATCGACAATCGCGTATTTATTAATGAACAGCCGTCAAACTATAAAATAGTCGATACTTCAAATACAGTTAATGACTATATAGAGCAGCCTAGCCATGCAAGCAGCAAACAGCACTTTGTTCGCACTTCCCACACTAAACGAGCGTTTGATAGTTTTAACCAAGTTACTGTGCCTGAAGGGCATTATTTAGTATTAGGCGATAACCGAGATAACAGCGCTGATTCACGCTTTATTGGCTTTGTACCTCGCGGTGAAATAGTGGGTAAAAGTGAGCATGTTGCTTTTTCAATGAACTATGACAACTATTATTTACCAAGATTAGAGCGCTTCTTTAAACCGCTTGATCCTGAACAAACCTAGGGCTAATTGATAACTAAGAGTAGCTAAGCAACTTAGCTATGACAGTATCGCAATGGAAAAGGAATACTTGAACTGAAACATTCGAAAGGGAGCGATTAGATGAGGGCGTTGGTGATAGTGCTCTGCGGAGTTATGGCTGTTATTTGTTATTGGCTTGGCTTCGACAAGGGCATTTTGTTAGTAGTAGGCGCTGGTATGTTGTTCGAGTTTTTATTTTGGCTAGGGCTAATGGGTTGTGAAGACCAAGACTTCGGTAGTTAGGCCGATTGCCAAATTTATGGTGTCTTACGAAGTTCACTTTATGCTCATTGTTTGATGCACTAAAAAACAGGAGCAAGCTCCTGTTTTTATTCTCGTAATTTAGTGTCCTAATTTAGCGAGTTAACTCTTGGATTTAACTTATTAAGCTATTGTTTTGAATTTAACCCGTTAAGTTATTTCTTTGGGTTTAACTCGCTAAGCTATTTCTTTGGGTTTAACTCGTTAAACTTTGCCAACTGCTCTGGCGTGGCTGGTGTTTGGTGCTTTTCTTTCCACTCGCTGTACGGCATACCGTAAACACTTTCACGTGCAGTATCAATATCTACTTCCACGCCTAACTTCTCTGCTTCAGCAACTGTCCACTTAGAAAAGCAGTTACGGCAAAAGCCAGCTAAGTTCATTAATTCAATATTTTGCACGTCTTTGCGGCTATCTAAATGCGCTAATAAACGGCGAAATACCGCTGCTTGGATCTCAATTTCTTTATCCATTGTCTTACTCATTCTCTGTCTTGGTTTCTGGTACTGGTGGTTTATATCGACGAATTTGCACCACCATACCCATATACGGGTGATCGAAATAGTGTACTTCTTTGCTGATCACACGTTTATTCTGGCTAAACGGGATCAGTTTATAAGTAAATTTATCCGTGTTAATCGCTTGCTGGTTTGCCTGTTTTTCAGCGAATTCATCTGCTGCGTAAGGTACTGCGACGTTAAAGTCTGCGGTGATAAACAAATAGTGATTAAGGTGAAGTCTAAACAGGCCATCAAGCAGCCAATCTTGGTTTGGCGCTGTAGGCTCAACTAATGCTTCTTCTGCCGCCAGTTGCCCCTCTACTAGTAGGCTTTCACCACTATTTTCATCTAAACCTAGCGTGCTAGTGTCTGGATTATCGATATCTGCCAGCACAGATTCCAGCGTAAATGCGTCTTCATCTAGTTGCTGATAAATGCTTGCCAGTAGTGCCGCTTGTTGATTATTGCTAGCAAGTTCCGCGTTGTTGATGTCATCAATCGGGCTCTCATCTGCTGATGATAATTGCTCAGCCAATGCTTTTAACGACAATTGTGATTGATAATCAGCTTTTGCTTGGCGATATTGCTCTTGGTAGTGGTCACCGGTAAATAAACGAATGGCTGGTTCTAGAGCAGGCTTTTTACGATTGGTGAGAGGCTGTCGCCAACCAAGGTGTAGCAAAGGTTTAAAATTCTTGCTGCGTCTAAGCTGTAGCGCGATATCTTTTAATTTTAGTGAGTCGGCATCAATTAAATACGGGGCGTTGCTGTAAACAAATTCATTGCCATCAACTCGGCCTGAAAAATTATCTATCGGAATAACAACTGAGTCTTTGTTATTGGCAATTTGGCTTAATGCATAGTAATCGCTAATTGTACTTTCAGCATTGGTGATAATTGGCTGGCACAGTGCCTGTTCTGAAGTAGTAACTTGCTGGTAATCAAATACAAGTTCAGGTGAATCAAATGTTTGTTCTGCGTCAGCAACTGAGATTAATTCTTGCTCAGTAAGCGGAATAAACGCTTCAACTAACCCTAGGTCATTTGAATTTGTCTCGATCGAGTCTGGAGACTCACTAACACCATTACTAACAATACTTTCTTGTTCATCGATGTCGGCTGCTAGACTATTTTCACCTTCTGAAAGCAGCTGGTTGCTAAGTTCATCATCTACCATTATTTCGGGCAGTGTTTCGGGTATAGTAGCTTGCTCAGCCTGAGCTAAAGCTGCTGAACCCAACTCCGGTTCTTCCGTTGGTAACTGTTCAATTTCATCTAACGATTTTGCTTGATGTAGTGCAGGCAGGCTGACTTTTGCTTGCCAGCCCGGCGCATATACTCGACCTTCACAACTTGGCAGCAGCAGCTCCAAAGTTGAGGTATCAGGTTGCAGATAAGGTGTTAGCAAGTCGATAACTTGGCGATAGCGTGGCAGTGACGCTTGACCAGAAAAGTTCTCATTGAGCTGCGCTTTGTCGCCAAGCTGACTAAACAAGATCACCTCAACTTCAAACCAGCGTTTGTCGATTTTTCTAGCCGCAAAACTGGGGGCGCTTAACAGCATAGCCGCTACAGGCAAGAGTGCACACGTTGGCTTAATTATTGTTTTGAGCTGCGCTAATTTCTTGTTGAGCATACTACTTGGCTAACCACAGGCTTGTTGCAAACAGAGGCAAAGTTATCATCATAAAGCTATCATAACAGAGCTTACTAGTGCTTGGTAAGCTCTGCTAACACATTGTTTACTAGGCCAAAGCGTTGAGCTGCATCTTCGGTAGCTTTAACAATTTTAAGCTTGTTTGCCCCTTCCATTTTAAACACCTTGGGTTGTTGCTGAATTAGCCCGATAATTTTCATTGGGTCGACTTGCGTGTTATCACTAAACTCAAACGAACCAGAGCCAGCGCCCACTTCAATGCGCGAAATCCCCAAACCCTGTGCTTTTTGCTTTAACTTGGCAATATGAACAAGGTTTTTGGTAGCTTGTGGCAATAGGCCAAAGCGGTCGATCAGCTCTACTTGAATTTCGTCTAACTCAGTTTTGTCTTTACAGCTCGCGATACGCTTGTACAAACTCAGACGCAGGCTGACATCGAAAATATAATCTTCTGGTAGTAGCGCAGGAATGCGCAAGTCCACTTCGGTTTGTTTGGCGGTAATATTTTCCAGTGACGGCTCTTTACCAGCTTTAAGCGCGGCAACCGCTTCATCAAGCATTTCCATATAAAGGCTAAAGCCGACTTGGCTCATTTGGCCGCTTTGATCTTCACCTAATAGTTCACCGGCGCCGCGAATCTCTAAATCGTGGGTGGCTAGCGTAAAGCCTGCGCCTAGATCTTCCAGTGAGGCAATCGCTTCAAGGCGTTTTTTCGCATCTTTGGTCATGCGTTTTTCATGTGGCGTGAGCAAGTAAGCGTAGGCTTGATGGTGCGAGCGACCAACACGGCCACGCAGCTGATGCAGCTGGGCAAGGCCAAGATTGTCAGCTCTGTCCATCATAATGGTGTTAGCGCTTGGCACGTCGATACCGGTTTCGATGATGGTAGTACACACCAATACGTTAAAACGTTGGTGGTAGAAATCGCTCATAATGCGCTCTAGATCGCGCTCACGCATTTGACCATGAGCGGTAACCACTTTGGCTTCTGGCACAAGCGCTTCAATATCGCGAGCGGTTTTTTCAATGGTTTCAACATTGTTGTGCAGGAAATACACCTGACCACCACGCAGAATCTCACGTAAAATTGACTCGCGAATTAGCGCATCTTCACGCTGACGAACAAAGGTTTTCACTGCTAAGCGTTTCGCTGGTGGCGTGGCGATAATGGATAAATCACGCATACCGCCCATTGCCATATTTAAGGTACGTGGAATTGGCGTTGCGGTTAAAGTCAGAATATCAATATCGCTGCGCAGGCGCTTAATTTGATCTTTTTGCTTAACGCCAAATCTGTGCTCTTCATCAACAATTAGCAAGCCTAAATCTTTATATTTAATGGTATTTTGCAGTAACTTATGAGTGCCAATCAAAATATCAATTTGGCCGCTTTCTACCTTTTCAATCACCGTGTTTTGCTCTTTCGCGGTTTTAAAGCGCGACAGTACTTCAATGGTAACAGGCCAATTGGCAAAGCGATCACGGAAGTTTTCATAGTGCTGCTGGGCTAGTAACGTAGTTGGTACTAACATCGCCACTTGCTTGCCATCGTTAACGGCTACAAAGGCGGCGCGCATTGCTACTTCAGTTTTACCAAAGCCAACATCACCACACACCAAGCGATCCATCGGTTTGTGATCTAGCATATCACCGACCACGGCATGAATGGCTTGCTCTTGATCGATGGTTTCTTCAAAGCCAAAGCTGGCGGCAAAGGCTAAGTAATCTTCTTTATTGCGCTTAAATTGATAACCTTGCTTGCTGGCACGTTTAGCGTAAATATCCAGCAGCTCAGCTGCTACGTCTTTAACTTTTTCGGCAGCCTTGCGCTTAGCTTTGCTCCACGTATCGTTACCCAGTTTGTGCAGTGGTGCTTGCTCTGGATCGTTACCCGAATAGCGGCTAATTAAGTGTAATGACGCAACAGGCACGTAGAGCTTGGCGTCATTGGCGTAGCTCAATGTTAAGAACTCAGTAGTTAAACCGCCCGTATCAATGGTTTGCAGGCCAAGGTAGCGCCCAATACCGTGGTCGATATGCACCACCGGCTGGCCGGGGCTGAGCTCTGCTAAATTTTTGAAAATTGCATCCGCTTGATTGTCTTGCGCTTTGGCGCGGCGACGCGTTTGCTTGACGCGATCGCCGAGTAATTCCGTTTCGGTAATTACCGCAATAGCCTGCTTATTGCCGTCCTCATCTAACGTGAAGAAAAAGCCATTGGTAAGGGTGTTAACGGTAATAGCGGTTGCAGTGTCGCTCTCGATAAACTCGTCAAGCGATTCAACACTTGCAGGTTTGATATCGTGGCGCTTTAACAGTTCAAGCACACTTTCACGGCGGCCTTGTGATTCAGCCACAAATAAAATACGCGCTTTTTTATGCGCGGCAATAAAGGCATCTAAGGCGGCAAATGGTGTTTTTTGTTGATGATCAATCGCCAACTCTGGCAGCGCTTCACAGTTAAATAAATGCTGTGATGGCTTTTTACGCGGTGGTCTTGGCTCAGAAACTGTGACGCGGCCAAAGGGTTTTAATGCGCTAAATAGTTCTTCTACCGATAAAAACAGCTGTTCGGGTGGCAGCAGTGGTCGCGTTGGGTCGTAACGTCGGTCGTCGTAACGGTATTCAATATCATGCCAGTATTGGCCAAGTGCTTGTTCAATATCACCCATCACAAACGGCAGGGTATTTTGTGGCAGGTAATCAAATAGTGTATTGGTTTGCTCGAAAAACAGTGGCAAATAATACTCGATGCCCGCTGGCATAATGCCATTACTGACTTGGTGGTAAACCGACTCTTTGTCTATCGTGCTTTTGAAGTTTTCGCGATATTGACTTCTAAATAAGTTAATGCCGTCTTGATCGGTTGGAAATTCATGAGCTGGCAGTAAGTTAATCTCTTCAACCTTGTCGCTAGAGCGCTGAGTATCTGGATCAAACAGACGAATTTCTTCTATTTCATCATCAAAAAAGTCCAAGCGAAATGGTTGGTTACTGCCCATCGGGAACAAATCTAAAATAGCGCCACGAGCAGAAAATTCACCGTGCTCCATCACTTGGTCAACATGGCGATAGCCACTTGCTTCAAGATCTCTTTTCAGCTCAGGTAAATCTTTACGATCGCCTTTTTTCACGAGTAGCACATTGGCATCAAGGTAAGCTTTCGGTGCTAGTCGTTGCACTAACGTGGTCACAGGCACGATGACAATGCCGTGCTCCATACGCGATAAATCGTACAATGTTGCCAAACGCTGCGAAATAATGTCCTGATGCGGCGAAAAGCTGTCGTAAGGCAGGGTTTCCCAGTCGGGAAACAAGCAAATACTGAGTTCGTTTTGGCTGTCTAAACTCAATAATTCATGCTCAAGTCGAATCGCACTTGGGGTGTCGTGAGTAATGATTAAAAACGGTTGCTGGCTGCCTTTTTGCGAATTTTTTGAAGCATAGTAAAGCGCCACACTGGCACTGGAACCTGGTAGGTTAACCCATTCTTTTTTATCAATTTTGCTACTTGAATTTTCGGTAAGTGACGGGGTCAGCAGACTAGTAAAATTACTCATGAAACCTGTATAGTGGATTGTCGAATTGATGGAAAAATTTGAAGCGCTAGTGTAACACGCAACTCGCTATTCTCAACTAGCGTAGTGGTTTACGTAACTAAGTAGCGCACGGTTTGCCTAGGAGGTGCATTTGAACATTGGTATTTATATTTATGATAACGCAGAAGTACTGGACTTTACTGGCCCGTTCGAAGTCTTTACCACTGCCGAGCGCATTAGCGATACATCAGTATTTAATACGTTCTTGATTAGTGAACAGGGCGGCTTGGTGACGGCTCGTGCGGGTTATCAAGTAATGAGCCAATACAGCATTGATAATCATCCTAAGCTAGATATCCTGATTGTTGTCGGTGGTGTTCATAACGACGAAATGCAAAAGCAAGATGTGATTGATTGGATTTCACACCAACACAAGCTAGCAAAGTTCACAGCTTCGGTCTGTACTGGTGCATTTTTACTGGCACAAGCTGAGGTGATTACTAACCATCAAGTAACGACCCATTGGCAAGATATTAGCGAGTTGAGCGCCTTATTTCCGAGCCTTACTGTGCGAGAAAATGTTCGCTGGGTCGAGCAAGGTAATATTCTTACCTCAGCAGGTATTTCCGCTGGGATTGATATGAGTTTTCGACTAATTGAACTTGCTCTGCGAAACCAAAGTTATGAATTTGACGGAATTGAGTTGGCAGCACGTACTGCTCGGCAAATGGAGTTTGAACGGGCAAAGACGCCATAGGTTAGTTACTCCTCGTTAATATCGCTAGCTTCTTGATGGTCAAACGCCACGTTTATTGTCTTACCCCCAACTTGACTAGCTTGCTGGTTTTGATAAGCTTTTGCCGCTAGGTCAGTGCTGGCGGTATCAACAAAAGCAACTTCATCTTGTGCTAGCGCTTGGCTAAAGCTTTGTTTATGCCCTTTGTGAATACCTTGCTTAATATAGCTAAGCGATAACGGCGATTTTCTTGCGAGTTTTTCGGCAAGTTGACCACTGGCCTCGGCTAGTTCAGCTTCGTCAACTGCTTGATAGATAAGCCCTAATTGCTCTGCTTCGTCAGCAGTTAAACGGCTACCTAACATACTTAGCTCAATTGCTTTGGCTTCACCAATTAGTCTTGTGAGGCTATGCATGCCTCCTGAGCCCGGCATTAGGCCGATGAGTGATTCAATTTGGCCAAGGTAGTAATCCCCTCTTGCCATCACGCGAAAATCACAGGCCATTGCTAGCTCCATACCAAAGCCTTGGGCGTTGCCACCAATTGCCGCAATCACCAGTTTTTGACTATTTCTCACTTGCTGTAAAAAGCGATTTACCCGCGCATAAGTCAGTGTGGTTTCAATAAAGTTATATTTCGCGGCGCGGTCGATAACATTTCGCACAGAGGGAAAGCGATCAAGGCGCACAATGGCTTTTGACAGTGCCATGACCAGACGGACGGATACTGGGAACAAGGGGCCGGTTAGTGCTTTGATTTTTCTCACTTGCTGCATATGTTGATTGATTTCATCCAGCGAGTAATGAGTAATAAAATAGCCGGGCGATGAGTTCGTCAAAATGATCACGCGCACTTGCGGGTCACGCGCTAGTTTCGAGAAAGCTGCTTGAATGGCTTCTAACAGCTCAAGGGTCATAAAGTGGTGCTCAGGGCTGGTAAAGGCAATCGTCGCAATATGATTGGTGATATGGGTGTGAACTTGAATACTCATGATACTCGTTAGGAAATATAGTTTTGCTTATGTTGCAATTTAATCACGTAGCAATTTAATTACGTAGCTATGCAGTTATTTAGTTAGGCGGCAGCAGCAAGTGAGCTACCGAATGATTTTGCAAGTGCAAGAAGCATATGCATAGAGCTTACCCTCATCATCCACTAGCTTGCCTTCTGACACTCCGAGTGATTTTGACATATTGATGACCTGACTTTCCGCGTAAAGGGTTTTACCCACAGGAATCGGGCGCATCATTTTTACGTTAATGTCGATGGTGCCGTAGCCTTCCCCCGGCTTGAGCATAGTATGAACCGCACAGCCAGTGGCAGAATCAAGTGCAGTGCAGGCAAAGCCGCCATGTACGCCGCCCATCGGATTTAAATGCTGTGCTGAGGCAGTCGCTTCAAATTTTACATAGCCCTCGCGCACTTCAACCAAATAAACGCCCATGGTGTCAGCAATGCTTGGTGGTGGTACTTGCTGATTAATTAAGGTGGTAAGCAGCTCTAAACCACTAAGTTTACGTGGGTCAACGGCTTGTTTGTTTTCAGCTTTGTTTTTAGTGATAGAATTTTCAGCTAAAGAAGTGTCGATTGTGTTGTTTGCCATGCGCTAAGCCAATTGTTTTCGTTGTTATTTTTTAGACAAGAAAACTTAGCTTAAATCAGTTGAATGATTTGGCAAGAGTTTTTGTTTATGGGGGGCTGTAGGAAGAGGCTTGGGAGTGGATAAGTCACTGGCTTGATAGCCATATTGAAAAATTAAAAGTAATTAGCTCAGCTGAATCAATTGAGTTCGTTCAGGTTGAGCTAATTAATAAGGTAGTTAAAGTAAGTTTAGAACGAGTAACTCGCTTCTAGCCAAGCGCTCACACCTTCTCCGGGTAACCGTTGGCCGACCGGAATATCACTCCCTTGCACTCGGTTATAACCGCTTAAATGACTGCGATAATCTTTATCAAATACATTATCAATTCCTGCTTTAAGGGTCAGTGACGTGTTAACGAAATACTGAGCGTCTAGGTTGATTAAGCCATAGCCTGAGCTGGTTTGCTCTAGATTAGTGTTAGACACCTTATTTTGGCTGGCAACCGCGACCAATGTAAGGTTAGTGGTAAAGTCAGTGCCTTGGTAACTGATTGTCACCTGGCCATTGAGTGGCGCTATACGATAAAGCTCGTCATCAATATCACGGCGCTCACCTCGCACATAACTGGCAATGCCTGATATCTGCCAGTGCTCGTTAAACTTGTATTGCCAATTGATATCTGCCCCATACAACTTGGCATCGACATTGGTAAACTGCAGTGGATTTGAATCGCCTGCCATCATCTGTGCCACCATACGCGCGGCCATTTCACTCATCGGTAACGGCGTGCCTTGAATATAGTTATCAATACTCTGATAAAAGATATGAGGGCTAATCGAGAGATTTTGATCAAGGTAGTTAACGCCTAAATCTAGCTGGTAAGCTTGCTCTGAATCGAGATTGATATTGCCAATATAAGTGCGGCCATCTGCTAAGCCTGCTGTTGCTTCCATTGGCAGCCATAAGTAGCGCTCTTGGTATGATGGTGCGCGGGTTTTTACGCCAACGCCTGCTGAAAGTGATAAGTTGTCAGTGAGCCTTGTTTCGCTATTGATCGCTAGGTCGATATCGGTTTCGCTGACACTGCGATCTGCACCGTTAAAGCGATTTAATAGCATGGCTGGCATTGGCATAGCTGCCATCGATGTTGAGACATTACCCGCATCAGCCTCTGCTCGTTTTAAGCGCAAGCCGTAGCTAATTTTGCTATTAGTAAGCGTTGTAACTAATTCGGCGAATAGGCCATAGCGATTATCTTCCACTTGATTAAAGTTATTAACAAAGAACATGGCATTGTTGGGATTAGAAATAAATGAATCATGCTCAGCAAAATAGCCATCAATACCTAAGGTAAGTTCGCCAAAACTAAAGGCTTGCTCGGCGCTTAACTTAACGTCAATCGTTTCAGATTCAGCGTGATTGCGGCGATGACGCATTGGGTTGTTATTTTGCCTCAGCAAGAAATTGGTCATCTTGTGATCGGCATCTAAATAACCTAACTGCCAGTTTATTTGCCAATTCGCCAAGCTAAAGCCGCCGTCTAGGCTAACACGATGGCTAAAAATATATTCAATATCCATCGGTAGGGCGGGCGTGCCTGAATCTTGCGTATCTAAGTAGTGATAGGTGAGGCCAATATTTTTATTACCATTATCAAAACGAAAATCCCCACCAAACTGACGCTTTTGAAACTCAGTCGGGCTAATGTCTTTGCCACTACCTGTTTCCATATCATCAGCTTGTTGCACATTGGCAAAGAGCATAGCGCCCCAATTGCCTTGGCTGAGATTAATAACACCGGCGCCAGTTTCTGCTTTATTGTTACTGCGATATCCCAGTTGCAAATCGCCCGACATCTCTAATTGCTGTTGTTGGCTGATATCCGCTTTACGCATTTTCACTTGCACTGCCCCGCCAAGCGTATCAATTGCCGCAGCAACAGGTGCGACGCCGCGGTAAACGGTTAGTGCGTCAACAATCAAAGGTGTTGAATAGCTCAGCGGCGTATCCATGGCATTTGGGCCTGCGCCTATGATCGGATGACCGTCAATCGTGGTGGCAACGCGATCACCAAATAACCCACGATATTGGGCAATCCCCGTGACTGGACCATTGCGATTGATATTGGCACCGGGCACGGAAGCTAGCCAGTTCGCTAAATCAGGCACGCTGGTACTGCCTTTTGCAATCGCTGAATGCTCCTCTAAGCTATGTAAGTCATAGCGTTGATGGCTGATGGTGATCACTTCGAGTGCGTCAATGTTTTCAATATTATCGTCGGCATAAGCTACGGCTGAAGTGCTGGCTAGTATCGAACAAGCAAGCGTGATTGATTTGGTAATTGGGTTGACAGGTTTGTTGTAAAGATCACAAGAATTTCTATTGCAGCATGACATAACGAGATTAGCTCAATTTAATTAATACCAAATTGAATAATTATTTGATCACTCAGCGAGAATTTAAAGGCTCATAGACAAGGCTTGGCGTGTAGAGAATGGTTACTCCCTTGTCAAACGGCATAACGCAGTATATGAGCCTTTAAAACTCGCCCTTGGGAATGCATAAGCAGCATGATAACTGCACAAAATTCACTTGATGTAGAACAACTATATCGTCATAAATTTCGTTTGTTCTAATACTGCTTATGCCATTCTGAGAGACTAAATAATTAATCAAATTGGTATAAAGTAGATGAAGAATTTAATCTTATTGTCTTTAGCTAAACTGCTGTTAGCAAAGGAAAAGTGGCAAGTGCGACAATATGTCGCAGAATTTACTCACGCAAATGCGGCAAACGAGTGGGCGAGGATTTTTTCTTTGTTTTAGCGCAATAAAAAGGCTAAAAACTCAATGAAAGTGGCGGTTAGAATCACTTGATTAGTAGGGCTTTATTAACACTAACTTTAACTAAATGGTGGCTAAAGCTAGTGTTTTTCCCTTTGTTATCAAAAAGGGTTAATTAAACACGCAATGCTTGGCGTAGTCTTTTGCTTCAGTTGCGGTCCAATCGCCTTTAGGTTTTTCGCTCATTTGTTTGCACCACTTTTCGCTGCCGACTTCAGGTGCACAGGCCGAAACAAATAGTGCTAACAGGCTAACGCTGATTAATTTTTTTATTGAAGTGCTGTATTGATGTGTCATCCTTTTGACCCTTGTTGTTTTTCTAATTGTGTTTTTCTAGTAATTTTTTTGTCGTGTCGCAAAACAATTAAAGCATAGCTTTATTGCAATAGCTCGCTTTCTCAAAATCATTAACATTCATGGCAATGTTAGAAACACTGGGCAACAGTTCAGTGAGGCGCTCTACCACCGTTTTTGACAGCGCCGCTTTCTGCTCTACCGTTCGACCTTGCATGATGTTGGCGAAAACATGAATAAAGCTCCCTGTTTCGGTGCCGCCAACTAAATATGTACTGTAGCTGTTGGTTCTCACCTTAATGTCACCTAGGGTAAATAGCTCACTAGCGGCGGCAACTTGATGAACAGCCAGATTTAACTCAGTTTCCTCAACAAGTTCAGTAATGTTTTTCGAGCATTCAATCACAAAATGCGGCATTCGAGTTTCCTATAGAGAGTTTTTATAAGTGTAATTTAGCAGTGTAATTTACCAGTGACGTAAAGAAGCGTAAAGCTATGTAAAGTAGGGCAAACCTCTGGAACTAAGCTAAATCCTCTTACTCTATTAAGCGCATTTAACAGCGAATATTCGCTTGTGCTAACTGCGTATTAATAACGACAAAAGGATGACATATGCTTTCCAGTTTTTTGCCAACATCTCAACTTGTTAAAGCCCGTTCAGGCTTATCAATTCTCTCCAGTTTATTCTTGCTTAGTGCTTGTGGTTCAAGCTCTGATGATAGCTCAGATATAGGCTACATCCAGCTTTACAATGCATCAGCAAACGCGCCAGCTATATACATGACAGTTGATGAAGATCCCGAAGAAGACAGCGATGATGAAATAGAGCGCACTTACACAGCGGTAGATTTTACCGATGTCAGTAGTCGAAACGAATTGCCAACAAATAGCTTTTTTGTCGATTTAGGTTGGCAAAGTGAAGATAGTAACGACCATGATGATTTGACCATTATTTACGAGCAAGAAATCGCGATTGAAAGCGATATGATTAATTTCTTGGTGTTAGCAGGGGATATAACTGCTCCAAGTATTCTAAGCTACAACATTCCGATCGTTGATGATGAAGACGATAGCACTGACGACTTATTCAATTTACGCGTGCTAAACCTACATGCAAATTTTGACAATCTGGATGTATACGTGTCGAAAAGTAGTGAAACCTTCAATGAAGCTGAGCTGCTTGATAGCAGTGCCTATACAGAGCTGACGATCAATCACAAACTAGTTCAAGACGATTACACTTTCTATATCACCGAAAATGGTGGTGATGAAGTGTTATTCCAGTCGGAAGAGGTGCCATTTCAATACACTTCTCAGTATGTGTTAGCGGTACGTGAAAATTTAGGTGTTGATAGCACGCCTTTTGTTATCGATGTGATCTCTAGTAGCAGTGCTACTGAGTATCAACAACTTGGCTCAACTGCCCGTTTTCGCGCTTACAACGCGATCCAATTAACAGAGCAGTTGGCGAGTTATGAAGGCGAATTTGATTTGTTTATGGATACCGCTGATCAAGAGGCGATAATTGAGAGTTTGGCTATTGGTCAGTTTAGTGATGCGATTGCAACCGCCTATGGTGATTACAGCTTTGCACTGACTTTACCTGATTCAAGCGAGCAATTGCTTAAAAACCATTTGGTGACCTTAACTGAAAATGCTGACAGAACAGTATTCTTCTATGCCTCTGAAGAATTTGTCGATGAAGACGGTGATGGCGATGTAGACGAGAATGGTGATGGCATTGTCGATGAAATTGACGTAACCATTAATTCGCTCGTTGTCAGTAACAGCAGCTACCAAGGCATTTACCAGCACAATGTGAATATTGTTAATTTGATTGATGATGAGGACTTTGGCTCTGTAAATGTCTATTTTGTGCGAAGTGACGAGCTTATAGAAACTGCCGAGTACAAAGACACAATCGCCTATGCGTCTAATGAAAGCATGCTGTTATTGAACAATACCTATCAGGTTTACGTGGTTGCAAAAGTTAATAGTAGTGATGTGATATTAGCGACTCAATCGTTAACGCTTGATGAAGACTCAGCCGAGCAATACTTGATTCTGACTAATGATGAAAGCTCTGCAACAGGCTACACAATGACATTTGCTGCTCAAAAACCACAAACCTAGGGTTGAGTGGTTTACGAAATTTTTCTGTGATTATTTGCTCAAAGCTCGAACAGTTGGCTTACAGCAATGTTCGGGCTATACTGAGCAAAATGGCGAACAACAAGGAGCAAGTTTTGGCTAACCGTTTATTAGTGTTAATGTTTTTGACACTTTCAACAAGCGTAGCAGCATTTCAATCTGCTGAAGTTTATCGCTGGGTGGATAAAGACGGCAACGTGCATTATTCAGATATGCCGAACAATCCGAACGCCAAACTTATCTTTGTTCAGCCAGGTATCACATCAAAAGCCGACACGGCACAATTTCCCGAACAAGTAGCTGATAACAGCGACGCTATTTCTGATCAAGACTTAGCCCAAGGTCAAGACCAATTGGCATTTAGGGAAGCGCCGAATAGCGCAGAATCGTGTCGTGACTTACGCGTAGAAATGAATAAGCGTTCACGTGATTTAAATGCCGGTAACCCGGAAAAAGCAAGACAAGCGAGAATTTTCTTAACGTTGGCGGAAAAGTTACTGGAAAGCGGTAACTGCCAATAGGAGAAAGTGAGTCACTTTTTATGACAGCATTGTCGTAAAAGTTGTCGTAAAATAAACTGAATTAAAAAGAGGGCAATTAAGCCCTCTTTTGCGTTCAGTACAAGTGGATTAAACCTATTTAGTCGCTGCCTTCATTGCAGAGACAAAGCTGGCTAGCTCAGCTAACATTTTGTCTTCATCATTGAGGTTTTGCTCGATGATTTTCACCGTTGCAGAGCCACTAATCGCACCTTTTGCGCCTGATTTAATTGCCGCAGCCACTTGCTCAGGTGCTGAAATACCAAACCCCAGTACCGGTGGTGGCGCGTTAAACTCGGTTAAGCTGTTAATCAAGTTATCTGCTGGCATTGTCGCTTTAGTTTCAGCGCCCGTTACACCTGCGCGGCCAAGCACATAAGTGTAGCCTTGGCTAAATGCTGCCACTTCTTTTAACGTTGCTTGCGTTGCGTTTGGCGGCGCAATAAAGATTGGCGCAATGCCATTGTCGAGGGCGGCTTTTCTAAATGGTGCACTTTCGCGAATTGGCACATCGGCAATCAAAATAGAATCGACGCCCGCATTACTCATTTCTTCGTAAAAACGTGAAATGCCACGCGAGAACACTAAGTTACCGTAGAGCAATAAACCAATTGGCACTTGCGGTGCGTAGGCGCGAATTTCTTTTAAAATATCAATGCAATCGTCCGTGGAGATACCCGCAGCAAGGGCGCGAATACCGGCCATTTGAATGACCACGCCGTCAGCACTTGGGTCTGAAAATGGAATGCCCAGCTCTAGCGCATCCGCACCAGCGTCGATAAGCGCTTTAATCACTTTAATTGATTGGGCTTTACCTGGGTCGCCAAGTGTCACGAACGGCACAAATGCCCCTTCGTTTTGCTCAGCTAAACGATCGAACATCTGCTGGTAGCGATCTTGTCCCGTTTTACTTACTGCTTGAGTCATTACGCTACTCCTCCTTCAGCGGTTTCTGGCGATAAAATCGTGTGAACGTGCGCTAAGTCTTTATCGCCTCGGCCTGAAAGGTTCACTAAGAAAATGGTTTCTTCGGTTACTTGCTCAGCCATTTTTAAGGCTTGACCAAGGGCATGAGAAGACTCAAGCGCTGGAATAATACCTTCATTACGGGCTAAGGCTTGGAAGGCTTCCAATGCTTCATCATCGTTAATAGCAACGTACTCAGCGCGGCCAGTGTCTTTTAAGAAAGCGTGCTGTGGGCCAACACCAGGGTAATCTAGACCGGCAGAAACTGAGTAAGACTCTTCAATTTGGCCATCGGGGTTTTGCATAATGTAAGTGTAGTTACCGTGCAGCATACCTTTGGTTCCGGCAGTTAAGGTAGCACCATGGTGCTGGGTTTCAACGCCTTTACCACCTGCTTCAACACCAATAAGCTTAACGCCTTCTTCTTTAATGAAGTCGTTAAACATACCAATGGCGTTCGAGCCACCACCGACACAAGCAATTACGTAGTCGGGTAGACGACCTTCTTGTGCCAATAATTGCGCTTTTGCTTCTTCACCAATCATTTTCTGGAATTCACGCACAATTGTTGGGAATGGGTGAGGGCCAGCCGCCGTACCTAGTAGGTAGTGAGCGTCTTCATAACTTGCTGACCAGTCGCGCAGCGCTTCGTTACACGCATCTTTTAGCGTGCCGCTGCCTGCGGTTACTGGAATAACTTCCGCGCCCATTAAACGCATACGGAATACGTTAGGTTGTTGGCGTTCACAGTCTTTTGCGCCCATATAAACGCGACATTTTAAACCCAGCAGTGAACAAGCGATTGCTGAAGCCACGCCGTGTTGACCAGCGCCCGTTTCCGCGATGATCTCAGTTTTGCCCATGCGTTTTGCCAGTAGTGCTTGGCCTAACACTTGGTTCGTTTTATGAGCACCGCCGTGCAATAAGTCTTCACGTTTTAGGTAGACTTTTGCTAATGGGTTTTTCACCAAGTTACGACATAGCGTTAATGGCGTTGGACGACCTGCGTACTCTTGTAGCAGTGAGTTAAACTCGTTTAGAAAGTCTTCGTCTTTTTGTGAGTCGATAAATGCCTGCTCAAGTTGTTCAAGGGCAGGGACTAAAAGTTCGCTGACATACATGCCGCCGAAGTCACCAAAGTAAGGTGACAGGCGCTTTGCCGCGGTATCTGTAGAATCTATGTTCGTAGAAACTGTGTCTGTCATGTTAGTAATTCCTAATTTCAGCAAAAACCTGATTAATTTTTGCTGGTGATTTTTTACCTGGGCTGGTTTCAACACCTGAGTTGATATCTAACCCTTTTAATTGCTGTTCGTTCGTTACCTTGATGGCGTCGTCAATGTTGTCAACGCCAATACCACCGGCCAATAAACAAGTTGATAAGGCTTGTTCGGTGTCAGCTAACACTTGCCATGGAAATGGCTGACCTGAGCCGGGCGACTTGCCATCTAATACCCAGCCGTTAACGTCTAAATCAAGCGGTGGCACTTGCTCGGTAACCGCTTTGGCTTTCCATACTTTGCAGCCCGCTGGTAATAGTGGTGATAGCGATTCAATGTAGTCAGCTGACTCATTGCCGTGCAGTTGCACAGCGCTAAGCCCTAATGTGTTGGCAAACTCAGCTACTTGCTGAGCCTCTGCGTCAACAAATACGCCGACATAATCTAAGCCAGATTCGGCTTTTACAATGCGCTCTGCTTGCGCTAGCGTGACATAGCGCGGCGATTTTTCTGCGAAAATCAATCCGCCGTACAAACTACCAGCTTGTTTGACTGCAGTTGCTGTTGCTGCGTCTGTTAAGCCACAGACTTTGTGTTGGCCGAAAATTAACTGACGACAAGCTTTGTCAACATTGTCTTGCGCCATGATTGAACTGCCAACTAAAAAGCCGTCTACCGCTGGTGCTAAATAGCGAACTTCTTCGTTGGTGTAAATGCCGGATTCAGAGATCACTAACTTACCGTCTGGAATTTGTGGAGCGAATTCAAACGTACGTTCGATATCGGTTGAAAGATCCCGTAAGTTACGGTTATTTATGCCAATTAGCTTGGCATCTAGCGACAATGCGCGGTCTAATTCATCTTGGTTTGAAACTTCTGTGAGGATCGCTAAGTTGTACTTTTGTGCGACCTCAGCCAGCTCGCGATACTCATTATCGTCTAACACGCTCAGCATTAATAAAATGGCATCGGCACCATAGTGACGTGCCAAGTAAACTTGGTAAGTGTCGATAAAGAAATCTTTATTCAGTACTGGCGCTTTGACTTTTGCGGTCACTTGTTGCAGGTACTCAAAGGTCCCTTGGAAGTATTTTTCGTCGGTTAATACCGAAATACCCGCCGCGTAGTTATCGTAAATTGTTGCAATTGCTTCAACATCAAAATCAGGACGAATTAAGCCTTTCGACGGTGAGGCTTTTTTACATTCAAGAATAAAGCCCGCTTGTGGCTCGCTTAAGCGATCGTACAAGCTTTTTTCCGTTGGCACTAAATCATTGATAAAGCTTTCCAGTGGCAGCGATTTTTTCAACGCTTCTACCACCAATTTTTTGTCCTCAACGATTTTTGCTAATACATTTTTTGTAGGTTGATTACTATTTGCTGAAGAACCCATTAGTCCTGTGCTCCTTCTCGGTTAGAGACTTCAACCAGCGCGGCTAAGGTCTTCGCTGCTTGGCCCGAAAGTAACATATCTTCCGCAAGTGAAGCGGCGCCTGCTAGGGTTTCTGCTTTGCCGTGCAGATATAAGACAGCGGCAGCATTGATGATCACAGCGGCATTGTGCGCTGGCTTACCTTGACCTGCCAATATGGCTTGAATTGCCTGAGCATTTTCTTTTGGTGTGCCGCCTTTAATATCTTCCAAGGTATATTCTTGCAGGCCGAAATCTTCAGGGGTGATGGTGTTCGCGACTTGCTCGCACTTTTCACCATCATGTGTGATTTCGATAATCTGTGTAGAACCATGCAGAGCGATTTCATCTAAACCGCTGCCGTGCACTACCCAGCCGCGTTTAACACCGGTAAGGGCTAGCGCATCCGCCATCACAGGTAGTAAGTCTGGCGTATAAACGCCTAGTAACATAGTGCTTGGCGCAGCTGGGTTTACCAATGGCCCTAAAATATTGAACAGGGTACGCACACCCATGGCTTTACGCACGGGCGCGGCATGTTTAAAGCCCGGATGATAAGCTGGCGCATATAGGAAACACAAGTTTGCCTCGCGTAAGCAGTGCGCCGCGGTTTCTGGCGACATGGTTAGGTTCACGCCAAGCGCTTCTAATAAATCCGCTGAGCCAGACATTGACGAAACACTGCGGTTACCGTGTTTTGCCATTTTAATACCGCATGCTGCCGCTAGAATAGCTGCTGTGGTCGAAATGTTAATAGTATTCGCGCCATCACCACCGGTACCCACACAGTCAGTCACTTCAAAATCTAACGCTGGAAAAGCGGTAGCATTATTTCTTACTGCCAGTGCCGCTCCGGCAATTTCAGCTGGTGTTTCACCTTTGATTTTTAATGCAGTTAGCACGGAAGCAAGCAGTTCTGGTGCCACTTCACCTTGAATCATTTGCTCAAAAAAATCCTGCGCCTGTGCTTGGCTAAGGGCTTCTTGGTCGATTAACGTATTAAGAACAGTTGACATAATTTGCTTATTCCTTGCTTATTTATCGCTATTAGCTATCGAGGTAGCGTTTTCTGATGACGAAAACAGGGTGAATACGCGCTCAATGGCTTGTGCCAATAAGTTGCTACCATAGGTGGTTAGCACAGACTCAGGGTGAAACTGAAAACCGACGACGGCATCATCGCTGTGTTCAATCGCCATCACTAAACTTTGATTCGGCTCTTCTGTGGTTGCGGTCACCGTTAAGTTATCCGGCATCGAGGTTGCCACCAATGAATGGTAACGGGCGACAGGCAATGGGTTATTAATCCCCGCAAACGCACCTTCGCCATTGTGATGAACTGGCGATGATTTACCGTGCACAATACTTGGGGCGCGGCCAACAGTGCCACCATAGTGTTCAATTAAGGCTTGGTGCCCCAAACAAATCCCAAGAATTGGATATTTGCCTGCTGCTTTGCTGATCAGCTCCATTAAGCAGCCAGCTTGATGCGGCGCTCCAGGTCCTGGTGATAAAACTAACATCACATCACCAGAAAGGGCTTCTAGCTGCGACATAACAAAATCAGCAGTTAAGGTGTTGCGAAATACCTTTGGCTCAAAACCTAATTGGTAGAACTCATCCACTAGGTTGTAAGTGAATGAGTCTAGGTTGTCGAGCATTACGATATGTCGAGCAGGGCTATTTGAATTTGTCATTTTGTCTGTCATTGTACCTATCATTGTACTACTCAAAATCAAGCTCCTACTTCTTCTACTTCAACCAAAATCTCAGCCGCTTTAATGGCGTTGATCACCGCTTGTGCTTTTTGGCGTGTTTCGTTGGCTTCCGCTTGCGGGTCTGAATCGTACACCACACCAGCACCAGCTTGCACATGGGCTAAGCCGTTTTCAACAAAGGCCGAGCGAATTACAATACAAGTATCCATTTCACCTTCACCTGTGATGTAGCCCACTGCACCGCCGTAGCTACCACGGCGCTTGCCTTCAAACTTGCGAATAAGCTCGGTGGCTTTTACTTTTGGCGCGCCAGATAACGTGCCCATATTCATACAGGCTTGATAAGCGTGCAGGGCGTCTAATTCTGGCTTTAATTGGCCGCAAACGCGTGATACTAGGTGCATGACATGCGAGTAGCGATCGACTTTTAACAACTCTGCAACGTAGCGAGAACCGGGCGCTGCCACACGGGCAATGTCGTTGCGAGCTAAGTCTACCAGCATAATATGCTCGGCCATTTCTTTTTGATCTTGGCGCAGCTCCAACTCAATACGGCTGTCTAAATCAAGCGATAAGCTACCGTCAGCATTAAAACCGCGAGGGCGCGTACCGGCAATGGGGTAGAGCTCTACTTGGTTATTGCTGGTTTGATATTTCAGTGCCGACTCTGGTGAAGCGCCAAACATGGCAAAGTCTTTGTCTTGCAAGAAGAACATGTAAGGGCTTGGGTTCGATGCTTTAAGTTTCTTGTAAGCAACAATCGGTTGTTCGCACGGCAAGGTAAAGGTACGTGACGGCACCACTTGGAAAATATCACCGGCGCGCACGTGCTCTTTTAGGGCATCAACCGTGTGGCAAAAGGCCTGGTCTGAAATATCAACGCTTACTTCAGTAACTTCTGCATTGGCTTTTTCTTGCAGCGGCTTAGCAACAATCACGCTCGATAGCTGCGCTTTAATTTCTGATAAGCGGCGGCTAATTTCAAAGTAGCACTTTTGCTGCTCTGGCCCTGAAAACACATTGCCAATCAGCTCAGTTGAGCGCTTTTCATGGTCAATTACGACAATGGTTTCAGCAAGATAGAATACATAGTCTGGGCAGCTATTTGGGCTGTTATCAACCTCAGGCAGCTTTTCTGCCACTGCCATTAAATCAAAAGCGAAACAACCCGCCAGCATCACCGCTAATTCGTGGTGAGTGGTATTATTAATTTGCTTAAACACACGTAGTGCATCAAAAGCATTATGGGCTTTTAAGCGGGTTAACTCGTCAAGGTTGCCATCAACAGGCGAAAACTCAATTAATGTATGTGCTGCTTGTTTGCTGACTTTGGCATAGGCCGCCAGTTCATTACTGACAAATTCAATGGCCGATTCACCATTGAGCGATAATGGCTCAAGGGTAACGGTTAACCCGTGGCAAGTGACTTTAACCGCTGCGTCAGTGACTAACAGGCTTTTTAGCGCGTGCTTTTTATCAATTTCAGCAGATTCTAACAGTACCGTATGGGGCTTGTTGCCAGCGTCAATACCACATAATTGCTGGTAAACCGCCAGTGGATCCGGTTGATATTCTGCGGCGCCTGATAAGGTGTTGACCGCGCCGGGCGTCGCATTGAGGGTAGTTTGCATCGTGTCTCTCAATCTGTAATTCGTATCTTAAGCTGACAAGCTTTTGCCTGCGGCTTGCACAAAGGGCTTAATATCGGCCATTAGCTTGGCAAAATCATCGGCGGTTAATGCTTGATGCCCGTCAGAAAGCGCTGCTTTCGGGTTTAAATGGGCTTCAACAATAATGCCGTCAGCGCCAACTGCTGCCGAAGCGCGTGATAAAGGATTAATCAGGGATTTTACGCCAGTGCCATGTGATGGGTCTACTAGAACTGGTAAATGGGTTTTTTCTTTCAACAAGGCAACGGCATTTAAATCAAGCGTATTACGAGTCGCGGTTTCAAAAGTGCGAATACCGCGTTCGCATAAAATCACATTCGGATTACCCGCGTTAATGATGTACTCAGCGGCTAATAGCAATTCTTCGATGGTCGCGCTCATGCCACGTTTTAATAATACTGGCTTTTGCTGGGCACCAACGGCTTCTAATAAGCGGAAGTTTTGCATATTGCGTGCGCCGATCTGGAAGCAATCAATGTAATCTGCCATTAACTTGGCATCACTTGGGTCGATAATTTCTGAAACGGTTGGCAAGCCATAAGCTTGTTTGGCAGCTTTCAACAGCTTTAAGCCTTCTTCACCTAGCCCTTGGAAGCTGTATGGGCTGGTGCGCGGTTTAAACGCGCCGCCGCGAAGCAGGGGAACGCCGTGGCCTTTGATCATTTCTGCCACGCTAAATAATTGCTGCTCTGATTCCACCGAGCAAGGGCCAGCAATTACAGTAAAATTACCACCGCCTATTTTTACGCCACCGATGGAAACAATTGAGTCATGCGCTTGCAGTTCGCGGCTAACGAGCTTGTATGGGCTAAGGACAGGTTTGACTTCATCCACCATAGGGTAGGCGTCTAAATGAAGTTGGTTAAGAATGCGTTCATCGCCAAGTGCGCCTAGTACAGTACGCTCAATACCTGGCATGTATAGTGGTTTTAGCCCAAGTGAGGCTATTTTATCGAGAATTTCGTTGGCGTCCGCTTCGGTTGCTTGCGGCTTAAGTACAATAATCATGGTTTATTTTATCCTATGTGTGATTTTACTTTGAGTTGTCATCCGGCATAAATGGGCTGAAGCCACCAAATAAACCAACTTTTTACTTTGGTTGTTAACATTGTTGTTTTCCTTTTAACGCTGTTTGCGTCTTAGTTTCTTTGTTTCGAATAATTTAGGTTTAAAATTTTTTCTTGCTTAAAACATAGAAGCTTAAAATGAGAAGCTTAAAACGAGAAAACCCGCCAGTGGGCGGGTTTTCGGAATCTTTTCTTGTTACACAGTTTTCACATCATGCACAAAAGCTCACAACCCACCTACGTTGGATTATGCCACCACCAAATTGCTTGTAATGATTGTTGTGCTTGTGTCATCGCTTGCTGCTTTATTTCTTTTAATCGTTTTAATTTGTGTTTAACTAATTTTTGTTTATCTGAGTGTTTAGTTATGAAAAATCGCTTTATTCTCGTAGAATAAAAGCCCTAATAGAAGACATCAATTCTGTTTTTATGTCAATACCTGATTTTATTTTATGTCACTGATTGCACCAGAAAGCTCTGCACCTAACTCGACTGCTGAAAAAACAAGCAAGCCTATGCGCTTTGATTTACATTCCCACACCAACTTTTCCGATGGCAAGTTATCACCACAGGAACTAGTGGAGCGAGCGGTAAACTTTCAACTAGATGTATTGGCCATTACTGATCACGATACGGTGGCTGGGCTTGAGGTCGCAAAGCAGCATATTAGTGAGCAAGCTCTGCCGTTAAGCTTGGTATATGGCATTGAAATCTCTACGATGTGGCAGAATTTTGAAATTCATATTGTTGGCCTGAACATAGACCCAGAAAGCCAAGCGCTGCAAGCCTTGATCAGCGAGCAGCAAAATGCCCGTGAATCGCGTGCCATACAAATGGGCGAGAAGCTTGCCAAATGCGGCTTTCCCAATATGCTGGAAAAAGCTAAGGCGCTGGTCGGTGAAGGGACGATTACCCGTGCGCACTTTGCCCGTGTGCTGCATGACGAAGGTCAGGTGAGCACCATGCAATCGGCGTTTGATAAATATATCGGCAAAGGAAAACGCGCTTTTGTAAAGCCATTGTGGTGCGATATTGCCAAAGCCGTCGACGTGATTCATCAAGCAGGCGGCGTAGCAGTGTTGGCGCATCCTATGCGCTATGATATGACCTCGAAATGGTTACGTCGCCTGATTTTAGATTTTAAAGCGGCAGGCGGTGATGGTATGGAAATTGTGCTGCCACAAATGAATCCAGACCAAAGGCGACTTATGCTAACCTTTTGTCTAGAATATGATTTATATGCATCGCTTGGCTCAGATTTTCATTACCCGAGCAAATGGAGCGACTTGGGGCGCAATTTAATCATGCCTGAGCAAGTAAAACCCATTTGGCAGTTATTTGGTCATTAAAGGCGGGGCTAGCTTATCGTTGGGCTAACTGAATGCCAACTGCCAATGATTATATAAATTCAAAAGCAACACATTCAAACAACACATTAACTAAATACATTAACTAAATAAAAGCTCACTGGTAACCGCAGCGAGTGACACTAAGGTACCTGTTATGAGTCAGTTTTTTTACGTTCACCCAGAAAACCCGCAAGGGCGTTTAATGAAGCAAGCTGCAGCCATGATCAAAGAGGGCGCCGTCGTGGTTTACCCAACCGATTCAGGCTATGCGCTCGGTTGTCACTTAGGTGATAAGAAAGCATTGGAGCGTATCTGCCAAATTCGCCATATCGATATGGACCATGATTTTGCCTTGGTTTGTCGCGATTTATCAGAGCTTTCCGAATACGCGAAAGTTGATAACACGGCATTTCGCTTAATGAAAAACAATACGCCGGGCGCTTATACCTTTATCTTCAAAGCGACTAAAGAAGTTCCGCGCCGCCTGATGAATCCGAAAAAGAAAACCATCGGTATCCGCATCCCAGACAACGCAATCGCACAAGCCCTTTTGGAAGAATTGGGTGAACCACTAATGTCGACCACCTTAATTATGCCGGGTGAAGCGATGGCGGAATACGATCCCGAACATATCCGCGATATTCTTGAAAAACGCGTCGATTTAATTCTCAACGGTGGTTACTTAGGCGAGCATCCAACAACAGTGATTGATTTTTCCGAGGGTGAAGTGGAAGTCTTACGTGTTGGCGAAGGCGATGCTGAGCCATTTAGTTCATAAGCTACAAAGAATTTAGTACTTTCATGGAACAGCAAGAGTTACCCCTTGCGATGATCAGGGGGGAAGCATTCGTTGATAAACCCTCAGATCTTTACATTCCTGATGCGGCGTTAGAAATTCGCTTAGATGAATTTGAAGGGCCGCTTGATTTATTGCTGTACCTGATCAAAAAACAAAAGTTTGATATCGCCGACTTGCCGATAGCGCCAATCACCGCCCAGTATTTTAGTTATATTGAGCAAATGGAACAGCAACAAATGGACTTGTCGGCCGAATACTTAGTGATGGCGGCAACCCTCGCTCATATTAAATCCAAATTGCTGCTGCCCACCATTGAAGTGGAGGAAGACGAAGACGATCCGCGTGCTGAACTGGTTAAACGGTTGCAGGAATATCAGCAAATTAAAACTGCTGCTTATGAGCTTTCGCATTTGCCGCGAGAAGAGCGTGATTTCTTTATTAAAGGCTATGGCGAGCTGCACGAGCAGCCAACCAAGTTTGATGAAGTATCACTCGCCGACTTAGTTAGTGCTTTTCAGCGAGTGCTAAAAAGCCAAGCCAATTTTGAGCATCATCACGTGCAACGAGAAGCGATTGCTACTCACGTTAAAATGGCGCACATTTTATCGATATTGGCGTCAACGGTAGAGCCGCAAACCTTAGTGCAATTGCTGATCGTTGAAGAAGGGCGACAAGGCGCAGTGGTAACATTTCTGGCGCTACTGGAATTATTAAAACTACAAAAAATTAGCTGCGATATAGTAGCTGAACAGCTTTATGTGCAACTAAATACAGCTTAACGTTTAACAACCAATGACAACTGATATCGACACTCCAGCCAGCAATAATACAACCAACAACAATACAACTAAGCTTAGCGTCATGCTTGAAGCCTTGATTTTTGCGGCAGAAAAACCGCTAACACCAAAGCAATTGCGCAGCCATATTCAAGAGCAAACTGGGCGAGGTTTTACCTTAAAAGCGATTAAAGACGAGCTGGCAGCGCTAGTCACTACTTATCAAAATCGCGGTATTCAACTGGCAATGGTGGCTGGCGGTTATCGTTTTCAAACAAATACTGAAGTAAAACCATTAATTCAGTCGATCCAAAAAGAGAAAACCAGTAAAATCTCGCCGGCGATGATGGAGACCCTAGCAGTAATTGCCTACAAGCAACCCATCACGCGCGCAGAAATTGAAGAAATTCGCGGAGTTGCGGTAAGTAGTTATATAATAAAAACACTTACTGAACGCGCTTGGGTAAAAACTGACGGTTATAAAGAGGTGCCAGGTCGACCAGCACTTTATGTCACAACACCTGAGTTTTTAGCGTATTTTGGCTTGAACTCCCTAACTCAGCTACCTGAGTTAATGCCAATTAGCCAAGCCGATCATGCTAGCCATGCTGTTGAAGCGTCGCTACTGGAGCACGAGAGCTAGCAATAAAACTAGCAATCAAGCTCACAAGCAGTAACTAAAAGCAGCACAAAACAAATATGTTGTTAATGAGTCAGAAGTGCATAACTACTGACGTATCGAGATAAAGACCTATGTCTGAAAAATTACAGAAAGTGCTTGCGCGAGCAGGTAAAGGATCCCGCCGAGAAATGGAAGCGGTGATCAGCGCAGGACGCGTCAGTGTGAACGGTAAAACAGCATTCCTTGGCGATCGTGTCGAAGGAACAGAGCAGATACGAGTTGACGGTCATCAGGTCAACATCAAACCCGAGCAAGAGCAAATTTGTCGCGTGTTAATGTACAACAAGCCGGAAGGTGAAATGTGTACGCGCAAAGACCCAGAAGGTCGCCCAACAGTATTTGATCGCCTACCACCGTTAGAAAATGGTCGTTGGATAGCCGTGGGTCGTTTAGATATTAACACCTCAGGTATGTTGTTATTCACCACAGATGGTGAGCTTGCCAACCGTTTAATGCACCCATCGCACAAAATTGAGCGTGAATATGCGGTGCGCATATTTGGTGAAGTAGACGAGGCGATGTTGCAGCGTTTACGCCACGGCGTAAAACTGGAAGATGGCCCTGCCAAGTTCCAACAAATTATGTATCGTGGTGGTGAAGGCCGTAATCACTGGTTCCATGTGGTGCTTTCCGAAGGTCGTAACCGCGAAGTCCGCCGTTTATGGGAAAGCCAAGACGTTCAAGTGAGCCGCTTAATTCGCGTGCGCTACGGTGATATCGAATTGCAACGTCAACTGCCAGTGGGCGGTTGGACAGAGCTTGGCTTAAAAGATGTCAACTATTACCGCAAAGCGGTGCAGCTTAAGCCAGAGACTGATTCGAAAGTGAAAGTGAACGAGAAGATGATCGACAACGCTAAGAATCGCCGTATTCGTCGCAGCGTTAAGAAGCATCAACAACGCCACAAACAATCGGTGCGCCGCAACCGCAAGTAGCTTTTTCGTGTAAGCGCTTGTGGCTAGCGCTTGTTGTAAAAAATAGCCAAAATACCAAAACAGCCTTTCTGCTTGCAGATGGGCTGTTTTAGTTTCTGGCGTAACTTGCTATTCTTCATTCCCTTAAAAGCGCCTGACAGTTTCTCTTTACTTGGGAAAAATTTGTACTTAGAGAAATTTGCATTCAGTAAATACGTTGTCGAATGCAACCAGTAAAGAGCTTAGTTAATCAAACGATATAAATATTCAGAATTTAAAAAGGTGTGCTTGCGTGCAAAAACGTTTTATCCAAACCCAAGCCGAATTTACTGCCCTATGTGAGTCATTATCAGCCGCTGAGCTGCTAACCGTGGATACCGAATTCGTTCGTACTCGAACCTTAGTGCCTAAGCTTGGTTTATTGCAAGTGTGCGATGGCGAGCAAGTCGCGCTGATTGACCCATTGGCACTAGACGATTTATCACCTTTTTGGCAATTGTTGGAAAATCCAGCCATCACTAAGGTGTTGCATGCGTGCTCTGAAGACTTAGAAGTTTTTCTGACAGCAGGTGCTAAGCCGCCACAAAACCTGATTGATAGCCAAGTGATGATGACTTTCTTAGGCCATGGCTTATCACTAGGGTATGCGGCCATGGTTAAGCATTATTTAGATATCGAGCTGGATAAGTCGGAATCGCGCACCGATTGGACGAAGCGACCATTGACTGATAATCAGCTGAAATACGCTGCCGCCGATGTTGAGCATTTGTATACGCTATTCCCTAAACTCTTGGCTGATATTGAAGCGAAGGGGTGGTTAGCGGCTAGCCAGCAAGAATCAGCCAATATGATTGCGAAAAAGTATCAGGCAATTGACCCAGACACGCTTTATCAAAACGTTAAATTGGCGTGGAAGTTATCACCTAAGCAGCTTAATAACCTTAAATTTTTAGCCAGTTGGCGCTATCAAAAAGCAGTGACGAAAGATCAGCCACTCAGTTTTATTGCTAAAGATCACACCTTGCAGCTAGTGGCGCAGCGTTCGCCGATGAGTGCCCGCGCGATGGCAAATATTGAAGGGGTGGAAGCGCTAGACGTACGGTATCAAGGTAAGGCGATGATTAACGTGCTTAAGCAAGCAGCGCAAACACCAGAAGACGCATACCCTGCAAAACTGCGCCGCTTGGATGAATACCCAGGTTACAAACAAACCTTTAAGCAAGTGAAACACTTTCTACAGCTAGTGGCTGATAAGCACGAGTTAGCAATTGAATGTTTGGCCTCAAAAAAACAGATTAACCAGTTTCTATCGTTTTACTTTAAATTGAACGGCGCCGACCAATCACAAGCGGCAGTTGAATTGATCAACTCATGGCGTAAGCCAATTGCAGGTGATGCGTTGATTGACTTTGCTGATCGCGGTTTTAAGTAGTCGTTGTTTTAAGTAGCTGGGGATTCAAGCAGCTACTGTATCAAGTAACAATCTCACTTAGCACTTGATAGTTGCTATCCCTACATCTAATTAATAGCGCCAAATCATCACTGTTTGGCGCCATTTCAATTACTAACAATTATCAGCCACTAATGATAAACATACACCGCCCGACATGTTATATTGCGGCCTCTATTGTTTTTCCATTAATAGGCTGAAAAAAATGCCAAGTGCGCCGACTGGATTATGTGCGGTTTACCGTAGTCCGAAAAAAGACCAAACTTACCTCTTTGTTAACAAACGCGACGATTTCTCTGACGTGCCAGAAGCCTTAATGAAAACCTTTGGCACACCTGTGTTAGTGACCATGGTGAATTTAACCAAGCAGGAAAAGCTGGCACTGGCAGATATTGATAAAGTGAAAGAAAGCTTGAGTGAACAAGGTTTCTATCTTCAGCTACCACCACCACAAGAAAATTTGCTCGACCAACATAAAGAAATGTTAAAACAACAAGGCAAAACTATTGCTTCGGAAGAATAAGCTGGCATTCAGCTATTCCAGTAACAATAGTGTCTTTGCCTATATAAAAAGAGCTGAGAAGAGCCAGCAAGTAAAAATTACCCAATATTAGCAGCCCCGAATATTAAAAATAATAAGGACGCGTAATGAATCGTTTTTATCATCAAATTATCAACAGTCGTTTTCTTAAAACCGCCTCAGTAATTGCTATGTTAGCGGGCTCGGTAAGTTTACCTCAATTAGCGATGGCAAACGCTGATAATGTCGCTAACCAAGAACAAGCCAAGCCAAGTTATGAAACTTACGTTGAACAGTTAAAAGCTGAAGCGTTAGCAAAAGGCTTTAGCCAAACCTTTGTTGACCAAACCTTTGCCAATATCACCTTTTATAAGCGCGCGGTAAAAGCGGATCGCAATCAGCCTGAGCGCGTTGAAACTCTTGATACTTACTTACCAAAACGCTTACCAAAATGGAAAGTTGACCGCGCCCGTAGGCTTTATAAAGAGCACAAAGAACTATTGACCAAAGTGGGTGAAGAATATGGTGTACAGCCGCGCTTTATTGTCGCCTTATGGGGGCTTGAAACCAACTTTGGCAAAATTATGGGTAACTACAACGTCGTTTCTGCACTATCAACACTAGCGTATGAAGGTCGCCGCGAGGCCTTCTTTAAAAAGCAACTTTGGGCAGCCTTGACCATTTTGGATGAAGGTCATATCAAAGTTGATAACATGAAAGGCTCTTGGGCTGGTGCCATGGGGCAAAACCAATTTATGCCAACCTCGTTTATCAGCTATGCGGTTGATGGCGATGGCGATGGTAAAAAAGATATCTGGGGGAATCAGGCAGATGTATTTGCCTCTATGGCTAACTACCTAAAATCTGAAGGTTGGAATGATGACCTAACATGGGGCCGACAGGTCAAATTACCAGAAGGTTTCGATATTTCACTGGCGATCCCTAAAAATACCGGCAGCCGTAAAAATTGGTTAAAAGCGTGGGCAAATACCGAAAAGACCTTGCAAGAATGGCAAGAGCTAGGCATTCGTCGCACCGATGGCACCGCATTGCCAAAAGTCGATGTTAAAGCGGCATTAGTTTTCCCTGACGACGAGAAAGGGCGTGCTTACCTAGCATACGATAACTACAAAAGCTTAATGCACTGGAACTTGTCGTACTACTTTGTTAGCTCGGTAGGGCACTTATCGGATCATATAAAGTTTCCACCCATTAAGTAGTTAGCACTAACACCTAAATAGTTGTCGTGCTGGAAGGTTGGGTAACAGGAGCAGTAAATGATAAACAATTATCAACATAAGGATATTAACGGTGCAGCGATTGATTTGCCTATTGGCAAGGTCGTTTGCGTTGGGCAGAACTATCTTGACCATATTCAGGAAATGAACAGCATTGCCAACGAAGAGGCGGTGCTGTTTTTAAAACCGAATACGACGCTTTGTGCTTTGGCTGAGCCTTTGGTTATTCGTGACGATCGCGGTGAATGCCATAACGAAGTAGAAGTGACGATTCTGATCAAACAAATCTTGTCCAATGCTTCAATTGAAGAAGTTGATGATGCGATTTGGGGATGCGGCATTGGTTTAGACTTAACCTTGCGTGATGTGCAAAAAGAGTTAAAGCAATTAGGGCGACCATGGGAGCGCTCAAAGTCATTTGATTTATCAGCGCCGATGTCACCGTTTATCAAGCTTGAAGAGGTTAAAGCGCAAGGTCACGACTTAACGAATATTACTTTTGGTTTAAGCGTGAATAATGAGCTTAGGCAGCAAGGCAATACTGAACTGATGATGCGCAGCATGCGCGATTTATTGGTGATTATTAGCCGCGAATTTACCTTATTGCCGGGCGATATTGTGATGACAGGTACTCCCAAAGGCGTTGCGCCACTGGTTAGCGGCGATCAGCTAAACTTAACCTTACTTAACCATCAGTTTTCAACACAAGTAGCCTAACTTAAACAAGCTCAAGCCGATTATCGCAATCGGCTTCGCTTAAGCAGCTTAGTTTAAACTTGGTTAAACTAAGCTCACTTAAACTAGGCTTGGTAAATAGGATGAAACAGGAAAAGATTCATCGCCGAAGAGTGTGTATAATGCGCCGCTCCTAGTTTTCTTTATACGTTAACTTTCTTAATCCGTTATTTTTCTATAACCAAAAGGCAGATACAGCAACTATGGCGAAGCAAGCAAAATCAGCTAAACCAAAGAAACCAGCAGTAAAAAACACACCTGATATTAAACCATTTTGGGAAGTAAAATCGCTGGAAGAGATGACTCGACAAGAATGGGAGTCATTATGTGACGGCTGTGCCAAATGTTGTCTGCATAAATTTATCGAGGACGATGAAACGGAAGAACACGACGAGCTAAAACCAACCGACTATATCAACGAAGGTGAGCAAATGTTGTATTCCAATATTGCTTGCCATCTACTCAATGATAAAACCTGTGGCTGTACCCAATACGCAAAACGCACTCAATTAGTACCGGATTGCGTGCGCCTGACTCAAGACAACCTAGACGATGTGTTCTTTATGCCGCCAAGCTGCACCTATCGTCGCTTGCGTGAAGGTCGCGGTATGCCAAGTTGGCACCCGCTATTGCATAAAGGCAAAAAAGCAGCCATGCACAAAGCAGGGATGTCTGTACGCGGTAAAATCCTTAAAGACAATGAAGTCGATTTATCGTTTTATGAAGACTATATCGTCACTTGGCCGCTGGATGATATTGATTAGCGCAAGCTAACTATTTACCACCAGCGATATCAACAAAAGAGCCTGTTACAAAAGAAGCCTGGTTTGATAAAAGAAACGCTATAGCCGCAGCAACTTCTTCTGGACTGCCCCCACGTTGCAATGGAATTTGTTGTTTAACTCGCTCGACTCTATTTGCTTCGCCACCGTCAGCGTGCATTTCTGTATAAATAAATCCAGGGCGGACACAGTTCACCCGAATGTTTTTACCAGCTACCTCAAACGATAAGCCTTTTGTTAGCGTATCTATAGCTCCTTTTGATGCGGCATAATCCACATACTCATGAGGAGAACCGAGCCTGGCGGCTGCAGACGAAACATTGACGATTGAGCCACCATTTACCATTCTTTTTATTGCTTCTCTGCTACATAAAAAGTAGCTAGTGACATTGGTTGTCAGCATTTTATTAATTCTATCCGCTGTCATCTCGGAAACAGGCATTTGTGGCAGTAAAATTCCTGCGTTGTTTACTAAATGCGTAACTTTTCCCAATGTTTCGTCGATCTTCTGAAAAAGAATATTTACCTCGTTCTCCTGCGATACATCGGCTTGCAGTGCTATAGCAGAACCTCCATTTTGTTGTATTTCAGTGACCACTTTAATGGCTTCTGACTCATTTGAACGGTAATTCACACAGACCGAGTAGCCTTGTTTTCCTAAATAGATAGAAGTTGCGGCACCAATTCCTCGGCTACCTCCTGTCACTAAAACAACTTTGCTCATTAAACTTCCTTTTGAAACATTGTAGTGGTCAACTTAAATTGGCCACGGTTTTGTATTCAAGCCAGTATCTTTTCTCTGACTCATTTGGGGTTAAACCAGCATTGTAGTGATGCGGCCTAACTGAGCTGTAATAACCAACAATATAGTGTGTTATTTCAGCTCTAGCTTCAGTAAAGGAACGGTAACCCGTTGTGGGTATCCATTCTGTTTTTAAACTTCTAAAGAATCGCTCCATCGGGCTATTATCCCAACAATTACCACGGCGACTCATGCTTTGCTTTATCTGACAACGCCATAGCAATTGACGGTAGCTTCGGCTGGTGTAATGCGTCCCTTGGTCGCTATGGAACATCACACCTTTAGGCTTACCACGCATCTCATAAGCCATCATCAGTGCTTTGCTCGTCAATGCTGTATCAGGCGATAGAGACATTGCCCAACCAATCGGTTTTCTCGCAAATAAATCAATAACAACTGCTAAATAAGCCCAGCGATTGCCAACCCAGATATACGTAACATCACCGCACCAAACCTGATTCGGCTTAACCACATCAAACTGCTGATTGAGATGGTTAGGTATCGCCACATGCTCTTGATTTACTTTTCTATAACGGTGCTTCGGTAACTGGCAACTCACCAAGCCTAAACGTTTCATATAGCCTGTCGCCCTGAAACGTGAAATATCATAGCCACGGTCTATCGCTATCGTGGATATTGTACGAGAACCCGCTGCGCCATTACTTTCACGGTGGATTTGCTTAACGACAGCGATTTCTTTTAATTGCTTGCTATTCGGCTTCTTAGAGCGCTTATTCCAATACTTAAAGCTACTGCGATGAACATTAAATGTTTGGCAAATGGTGAATTCCGCATAGCTCTCTTTGAGTCGTTTAATTAGTTTAAATTGTTCATCGAGTCCGACATCAAGAGAGCGGTAGCCTTTTTTAGAATTTCCTTTTCTAATTCAATGCGTTTTATCTTTTTCTCAAGCTCTTTAATCTTACACTGCTCTGGTGTCATTGGGCTGGCTTTGCTGGTGATGCCTTTGCGTTCATTACGAAGCTGACGCACCCACTTATCCATTGTCGACTTACCAACGCTCATCGCTTCTGCTGCTTCTCGAACGGAATAACCTTGATCAACAACTAATTGAGCAGCTTCTAACCGAAATTCTGGTGTGAAATTACGTTTGCCTGTTCTTGTCATTTTGTCACCTAATCAATTTTATGAGGTGATGATACCACCTCTAACTAGGTGGCCAAATTTGTTATACCACTACACATAAAGTGAAAAATACATAGCGACCAATAATAACGGGCAAATATATACGTACAAAGCCCTTAGCTAATGCTTGAATAGGTTTTCAAGGTAACCGCTGCTTTACTGCAAATAATCAATATCATATTCATTATCTATCAGCCATCCTGTTTACCTCTCACTGTCTTTAATGTGCGGATTGTCGACAATAAGTGTAAAGAATGGTTTTTAAAAGCCTTTAATATGTTTTAATTGGTTTTTGTGTCGACAAAAATGACTGGGGGAGGTGTGGGTTTGAACTTTTACAATATTTTTGGAGTTATTAATACACTCTTTATTATCGTTAGTTTGTATGGTGTGCATTCTCAACTTAGAACGATATGGAAACGAAAAGAGTCGAGTAATTCGTATGAGCGACCGACATCACTGTTATCGTTAAATCAATTCACGGTAAGTTATTTAGCTTACTTGTCATTCTTTATATACGGGTATTCAATAGAGCCGTTTAATCACTACATTGTTTGGCCCCGGTTAATTGCATCAGTGCTAGTTGCGTTAATTTTATTTGAAATTTGGCAAGACCGACAATCAAGCCATGCTAAAGGTAGCTTTAACATGGCTTGTATAACACTCTTGTTTGCTATCGCAGGCCTATTTATAGGAGAAACAATAACTGATCAGAGCAGGTATATTTCGACGACCATAATTGTGGTTGTATCAATTCTGATAGCTCAAGGGTACTTCCATCAAATCAAGCTAATTATCCGTTCAGGTAGCACAGGGGCTGTTGATTTAAAGATGAGTCAATTTATCTTAATGATGGATATTTCAACCATCGCATTCGCGTTAAGTATGGGGTTAAAGCAAGGTTGGCCGCTGCTTTTATTGGCGATTACGAGTGGAGTTACCAAAGTAATCATTATGTTTTTATTTAAATGGGTAAAAACAAGTTCTACTGCCGAAAAGCGAAGGCACATTGTTGAAACTTAAAAGCGCATGTGCTGGATATTATGTAGAAGTGACGAAAGCGTCTTATTTGCTCTGAGCAGGCTATTCACCCGATTACTTTTACACCCAAAACGGTCATCTAACATAGGCCTTTAATTAACAATAAGATTCAGCTAGGTAAAAAATTGGCGTCAGCACTACGAACGTTATAGACTTTGCCATCTTCAAATAAAAATAATGTAAAGATTATAGTTTCACCCCATGGAGCAAAAATGAAATTATTAAAAAACGCGGCGCTCAAAGCCTTGATAAGTGGTGCCTTGTTTACTGTCGCGAGTACGCCGCTAATCGCCAGTGAATCTCCTATTACGCCAGCACAAAAAGAAACTGCGCAGCAATTAATGGTGACAGCGCTTAAAAGCGAGTTAGGTTTTAGTATTGTTGAGTCATTAACGACGGAAATTGGCCCACGCCTAGGTGGCTCAGAAGCGGAAAAACGCGCGCGTGACTGGGGTGCTAAATTAGGCAAAGAGTTAGGTTTTGATAAAGTTGCGATTGAAGAATTTACCATGCCGTTTTGGGATCGTGGTCACTTACATATTGCGCTAACATCACCTTACAACCAAGAATTATACGGCTCTGCACTTGGCGGTGCCGCGCCTAGTGATAAAGAGATCAATGCGCCTATTGTTTACTTTAGAGATATTCACGCATTAACCGCCATTAAAGATGGCAGCTTAGAAGGCAAGGTAGCCTTTGTTGATGGCGAGCCAATGGTAAAAAGCCAAACAGGTGCTGGTTACAGCCCGTCAAACCAAAAACGTCGCATTGGATGGCAACATGCTGAGCGCGGCGGTGCTAGCGCACTAGTGATTCGCTCGGTTGGCTCTGATTCTCACCGTTTCCCGCATACTGGCATGATGAGTAAAAATGGCGATAAGTGGGCGAATATCCCCGTAATTGCGATTTCTAACCCTGATGCCGACCACTTACGCCGTTTACACAACCTAAACAAGCCGTTAGCGATTTCACTGCACTCTGGCTCTGATTGGAAAGGCGAAGTCACCAGCGGTAACGTTGTACTAGATATTATCGGCAGTGAAAAGCCAGAGGAAATTATCCTAATAGGTGGTCACTTAGATAGTTGGGATTTAGGTACTGGTGCGGTTGATGATGGTGCGGGTGTGGCGATCACCACTGCCGCCGCTAAGTTAATTGCCAATTTACCAAAACGTCCAAAACGTACTATTCGTGTGGTGATGTTCGGTGCTGAAGAAGTGGGCTTATTAGGCGCATTTGCTTATGCGAAAAAGCACGAAGCAAACCTTCACAATCACGTATTAGCGACAGAGTCTGACTTTGGTGCACGCAATATCTGGCGACTTGTTTCTAACGTTAACCCAGAAGCGACCAAACTAGTTGATGAAATTGCTAAAATCATTGCACCACTAGGTATTGTGCGCGGTGGTTCAGATGTTAAAGGTGGCGGCCCAGATATTATTCCATTGGACAATAAAGGCGTGCCGACGATTCGCTTGAGTCAAGAAGGCACAGATTACTTCGACCTGCACCATACGCCAGATGATACGCTAGATAAAATCAACCCTGACGAGTTAGCGCAAAACGTTGCCGCATACGCTGCGACAATTTACTTATTTGCGGATACGAATGTGGATTTAAAAGCAAAACGTTAATCTGTTTGTTTTAAACAATTTGTTTGAACATTAAAGGAAGGCTAAATGCCTTCCTTTTTTATAAAATTAACTTGATTGTTATTTACTTAATGTCGCCAACTTCTTTATATAGCCATTCACTAAACGCTTTTACTCTGGCGAGTTCGGCATTTTCTGGGCGATAAACAATATAGTAAGCAAGCGGCGAGTCAAATTGCGTTTGAGGAAACAGGCGAACTAAGCGCCCCGCAGCAATATCGTCATGTGCCATAACACTGCGAGCTAGCGCGATACCGCCGCCGTCTATTGCAGTTTGTAGTACTGCTGCGGAGTTATTTATTTGAATATTTTTAGCGCCTGTTTTTTGTTTTACACCCGCCCGATTAAGCCATTCTTGCCATGTTGGAAAGCCAGTAAATTCGTCTAGCGATAAGTCGTGAATCAAGGTCTGTTTAAGCAGTTCGCTGACATCTTCGAAGTTATATTCCTCTGTGAGTAGGGTAGGGGAACACACCGGATAGACCTCTTCTTCCATCAACTTTTCGGCGATTAACCCATGCCAGTCACCGCGCCCATAACGCACGCCAATATCAACTCTTTGCACGGCAAAATCGACCGGTTTCATGGTAGTTTCCAAGCGCACATCGGTATCTGGGCAAATTTCCTGAAAACGATTTAGTTTTGGCAATAGCCATTTGGCCGTAAAAGCCGGGCTAGCGGTTAGAGTTAAGACACCACTGACTGAATTTTCTTGCAGGCACTCAAGCCCGAGCTGCAATTTATCAAAGCCAGCGCGAATGTCGGGCAGGGCTTTCTCGGCGGCTTCTGTTGGTATTAGCCTAACTTTGCCAGTTTTCATGCGAATAAATAACGGCATATCTAACCATTCTTCCAAAGAGCGCACCAACTGACCTACCGCCGCCGAGGTGACATGCAATTCTTCTGCGGCGGCTGAAAAACTTTTATGCCTTGCGCTTGCTTCAAATGCCCGTAGCGCATTGAGGTGTATAGGTAATTTCATTCGTTAAATATTTTCTTTGTCGTGTTATTAGATTATCTCGTTTGTGCAGTGAAGTAAATCGGTGAAAAATACATCTGAATTCAAGGTTGAGCTGTTATTAATCCATAAAGGAATTGAATTTAAGCCAAGCAATACAGCGAATTTCTAGCGGAAGGTAAAAGTGTTCCTTTGTCGCTTTTTAGGTGAATAATAGCTAACCACATTAAATTTTAACTTTGTCGTAAAGAAGGTGTAGGGCGGCATCTAGCAACTATTAAAAAAGGTAGATTGAAAATGAGTAACGAATTTGTAGGTAAAAAACTATTAGTGATTGGTGGCACCAGTGGTATGGGTTTAGAAACTGCACGCAAAGTGTTAGCGGCAGGCGGTCAAGCGGTTGTTGTTGGTCATCGCACTGAAAAAGCCGAAGCAGCACGCCAAGAACTGTCAGCACTGGGTAACGTAGAAGCATTAACCGCCGACTTAACCAGTGAAGCTGGTGTACAAGCTTTGTTAACTAAGATTGACGAGAAACACGCCGATGTTGATTTATTGGTAAACGCAGCAGGTGTTTTCTTCCCTAAGCCATTTTTAGAGCATGGTGGTAGCGATTACGATCAGTATATGAGCATTAATCGCGCTTTTTTCTTTATCACGCAAAAAGTGGCGGCTAATTTAGTGGCGAATAAACGGGCTGGCGCCATTGTTAATGTCGGTTCAATGTGGGCGAAACAGGCGATTGCGGCAACGCCATCATCAGCATATTCAATGGCGAAAGCCGGATTGCACTCGTTAACCCAGCATTTAGCAATGGAGCTTTCTGCTCATAACATTCGTGTAAACGCGGTATCGCCTGCGGTAGTGCAAACGCCTATTTATGAAGGCTTTATTCCAAAAGAAGAAGTAAGCGATGCGATGCAAGGCTTTAATGGTTTCCATCCGATTGGTCGTGTCGGTACACCGGAAGATGTTGCCAATAGCATCGTATTCTTATTGTCTGAGCAAGCGAGCTGGGTAACGGGCGCCGTTTGGGATGTTGATGGCGGCGTTATGGCAGGTCGTAACTAGTCTTGTTTTAGCGTTCTCGTTAAATACTCTCATTCAACGTAAGAGGGCGATAATTCACAAAGAAGCTGTTGCCCTTTTTGAATCGACCAGATTTTCCTAGACACAAATAAGTTGTAAACTTTGTGTCCTAGGAGGATGAATGAGCGCTAAAAGATTTCCCGAAGAATTTAAGGTTCAGGCCGTTAAGCAAGTGACTGAAAAAGGTCACTCCGTTGCAAGCGTTGCAGAACGGTTAGATATCTCGACAAATAGTCTTTATATCTGGTTAAAACGCTATGGCAGTAACAGCGAACACTACCAAGAATTATCCGAGCAAGAAAAGCGTATTAAAGCGCTTGAGAAAGAACTAAAGCGTACTCAACAAGAACGTGATCTATTAAAGGAAGCCGCCGTGTACTTTGCGGGCGAGTCAAAGAAAAGTACACGTTCATAAAGTCTCGGCTCAACCAATACCCCATAAAGCTGATGTGCCAAGCGTTGCAAGTTCACCGCAGTGGCTTTCATGCTTGGTTGCAAAAGCCAGAATCCAAGCGAGCTAAGGATGACAAGCGCTTAACGGGTTTAATCAAACAGTCTTGGCTTGAAAGCGGCTGCGTTTACGGTTATCGCAAAATTCAAAGTGATATGTTGGATTTAGGTGAAGTTTGCTCAAAGAATAGAGTTCATCGATTAATGCAGTTATCAGGCATTCAAGCTCAAGTCGGCTATAAGAAGCGCAAAGGCAACTATGGCACTAAGCCTTCTGTGGTCGCAGATAACCAGTTAAAACGACAGTTTGATGTAGTACAGCCAAATCAAGCTTGGGTAACTGATATCACTTATATTGATACGCACGAAGGCTTTCTCTATTTAGCCGTAGTTATCGACTTGTTTTCTCGGCAAGTCGTTGGCTGGTCGATGCAATCGATGATGCATACTGATTTAGTCTTAAGTGCATTACTCGCTGCTGTATGGCGAAGAAAACCTAAGCAAACGGTTATTATACATTCCGATCAAGGCAGCCAATTTACAGGTTATGACTGGCAACGATTTGCTGCTGAGCATAATTTATCACTCAGTATGAGTCGTAGAGGTAACTGCCATGATAATGCTGTTGCTGAGAGCTTCTTTCAGTTGCTAAAACGTGAACGGATCAAGCGAAGAAAATACAAAAATAGAGAAAAAGCTAAGGAAGATATTTTCGATTACATCGAAATGTTTTATAACAGCAAACGTAAACATGGTTATCTAAATAATCAGTCTCCAACTGACTATGATAAAACCTATTTTATGAATCAAGAAAACGTCTAGGGTAGTCTGGTCGATTCATAATGAGCTTTTAGTGATTGAAGGCTATGAATGGTCTAAACAGGTTTCTGGTTATTTAGCTGGTAGCATTGAAGCCGTGAACCTTGATGTGCGAGATTATCTCGCCGATTTAACAGGAAAAATTAGCATTTAATATGCTGAAGCAATGGGAATAAATATGCCGTTATTGGATTTAAATTTTTACCTTAAAAACAGGTTTTGGTTAGGGCTATTTGCCCTTGTGGTATCGGTACTTGCGTGGAGTGTCGAACTTAGTGGACTGGTTTACATTTGCCCTTATTGCCGTGTGCAACGCACGGTCATCGGCCTGTTGGGCTTAATGCTAATGACTCCGCTGACTAAACATTGGTTAGGCCAGTTCTTCGCTATGGTTATTGGCTTTTTTGGCGCAGTGGTTGCCGCGAATCAGCATTTTATGGGCTGGAAAAAAATATCGGCAGGTACTTTTAGCTTTAAAGAAAACTTGGCGATTGACCCATTTATTCTGTCGGGCTTAGCGATGATATTTATCTTGTTTCAATTGTTAATAATTAGTCGTTCATCAGCAGCGCATTCTAATTAAACATGGTTATATTTGGCTCTCGCATTTGAGAGCCACTTTGCTTGTTATAGCTTTTTAAGTGTCGCTTAACCGTTTACTAGTCTTCAATCGCCACTAACTCATCAGTATAGCGCTGCCCGTTTTGCACATAATGCTCTGCTGATTGCATCAGTAATTCACGCGTTTTTTCATCAAGTGGCTTAATCACTTTAGCGGGTGAACCAAGGGCTAAATGGCCATCGGGCACTTCCATACCTTCAGTCACTAGGCTGTTGGCGCCAATAATACAACCTTTGCCAATTTTAGCGCCGTTCAGCACAACGGCGTTCATGCCAATCAAACTTAAATCACCAATAGTACAGCCGTGCAGCATGACTTTATGGCCAACGGTGACTTGCTTGCCAACTTCGATTGGGAAGCCTTTATCAACGTGTAAAATACTGCCGTCTTGAATATTGCTGTCTTCACCTATGGTGATCTTATCCATGTCTCCGCGCATCACTACATTAAACCAAATACTGGCATTGGGTTTAAGCTCAACATTGCCAATAACACTGGCATTGGGTGCAATGAAACATGACTGGTCGACGAGTGGAACTAATTTACCTAACTGATAACGCATTGTTATATCACCTGTGCATAGCTTATTTTTATTGTATTTCACGCAGTGTACGTAACTTTAATCATCTTGTTAATAGTCATTATTCTGAATTTGTCGTATGAAAAAAAAACTAATAGTGTTAAAACACTAATCACTTATGTCATAAAAACAACAAAAGGTATGTTATGCAGATAGGTATCCCAAAAGAGTCGTTAAAAGGGGAAAATCGCGTTGCAGCTACCCCGACTTCGGTGAAAGCGTTAAAGCAAAGAGGTTTTGAAGTCGCTATTGAAAAACTCGCGGGTAAAAAAGCAAGTTTTCATGACAGTGATTATGTCGAGCAAGGAGCTACTCTTGTTAGCCAAGACGATGTCTGGCAAAGCGACATTATTTTCAAGGTGAACCCACCTACAGATGATGAAATCGGCCTAATGAAGGAAGGTGCTCATCTCGTCAGTTTTATTCAACCAGCGCAAAACAGCGAATTGGTTGAAAAGCTCAAGCAAAAGAATATTACCACCATCGCCATGGACATGGTGCCACGTATGACACGCTCGCAGTCATTAGATGCACTGAGCTCAATGGCAAATATCGCCGGTTATCGTGCCGTTGTTGAAGCGTCACATCAGTTTGGCCGTTTCTTCACAGGTCAAATCACTGCAGCAGGTAACTTACCGCCAGCGAAAGTAATGATTATTGGTGCGGGGGTTGCAGGCCTTGCCGCCATTGGCGCCGCAGGTAGCTTAGGTGCGGTAGTACGTGCCTTTGACACTCGCCCTGAAGTAAAAGAACAAATCGAAAGTATGGGCGCGGAATTCCTTGAGTTAGATTTCGAGGAAGAAGATACCGGTAGTGGCGATGGCTACGCTAAGGTAATGAGTAAAGCCTTTATCGAGGCGGAAATGGCTTTGTTCGCAGAGCAAGCCAAAGAAGTCGATATTATTATCACTACCGCGATGATCCCAGGTAAACCAGCGCCTAAATTGATCACCGAAGAAATGGTTGCATCAATGAAGCCAGGTAGCGTGATTGTTGATTTAGCGGCGGCCGGTGGTGGTAACTGTGAGCTAACCGAGCCAGGCAAGCTAACTAACGTTAAAGGTGTAAAAATCATTGGTTACACCGATTTAGTGTCGCGTTTGCCGAATCAATCATCTCAGTTATACGCCAATAACTTAGTGAATCTAACAAAGCTTATTTGCCCTGAAAAAGACGGTGAATTAGCGATTGATTTTGAAGACCAAGTGATCCGCAATATGTTAGTGGTTCACGACGGTGAAGTGACTTTCCCACCACCGCCAATTCAAGTAAGCGCCGCGCCAGCAGCTAAGCCGGAACCTGCGAAGCCAGTTGCGGCAGTTGAAGAAGTGGAAGAAGAAAAGAGCCCTGCGAAAAAGTACGCCATGATGGCGGTTGCTGGCCTAGTGTTTGGTTGGGTAGCAAGTGTTGCACCGTCAGATTTCCTCGCGCACTTCACGGTATTCGTACTCGCTTGTGTGGTTGGTTATCACGTTGTTTGGAACGTTACCCACGCATTGCATACGCCATTGATGAGTGTAACTAATGCTATTTCAGGCATCATCGTTGTTGGTGCACTATTGCAAGTAGGTTCAGACAATCTCGTTGTACAAGTGTTGTCGGGCATTGCAATACTGATAGCGACAATCAATATCGTTGGTGGCTTCTTTGTTACCAAGCGTATGTTAAAAATGTTCCAGAAGTAGGAGGGCAACATCATGATATCAACTGGAATTATTACTGCTGCTTATATCGTTGCCGCATTACTATTTATCTTTTCACTGGCTGGTTTAAGTAAGCAAGAAACTGCGCAAGAAGGTAATAACTTTGGTATTGCCGGTATGACGCTTGCCTTATTGGCAACTATTGCTGACCCGCGCGTTGATAACGTTACGGTCATTATCGTTGCTATGGTCATTGGTGCCGCAATTGGTTTCCGCCTTGCAAAGCGTGTTGAAATGACCGAAATGCCTGAGCTGGTTGCGATTCTACACAGTTTTGTTGGTTTAGCGGCGGTACTAGTTGGCTTTAACAGCTACTTTGACGCGCATGACAGCTCAGCGTTATTAACCGCATTATCTGATGAAGCGCGTGTTGAGCAAAACATTCACTTAGTTGAAGTATTCTTAGGTGTATTTATCGGTTCTGTAACTTTCACCGGTTCAATTGTTGCCTTTGGTAAACTGCGCGGCCTAATCAACTCTGCTGCATTAATGTTACCTCATCGCCACAAAATGAACTTAGCTGCTGGTGTGGTTAGCTTTGTACTAATGATCATGTTCGTTAACGAAGGCGGTAACGACGGTGCCTTATACCTAATGACGGCTATCGCGTTAGTGTTTGGTTGGCACTTAGTGGCATCAATTGGTGGTGCTGATATGCCAGTGGTTGTTTCAATGCTGAACTCATACTCAGGTTGGGCAGCAGCAGCAGCAGGCTTTATGTTAAGTAACGACTTGTTGATTGTTACGGGTGCATTAGTAGGCTCATCAGGTGCGATTCTTTCTTACATCATGTGTAAGGCGATGAACCGCTCATTCATCAGCGTAATTGCTGGTGGCTTTGGTACTGAAGTGAGCATTGATACTGACAAAGACTACGGCGAGCACGTTGAAGTACAAGCTGAGCAAGTGGCAGAAATGTTATCGAACGCTAAGTCAGTTATCATCACACCGGGTTACGGTATGGCAGTAGCACAAGCGCAATACCCAGTGTACGAAATGACACAAAAGCTAAAAGCAAAAGGTGTTGAAGTACGCTTTGGTATTCACCCTGTAGCGGGTCGCTTACCAGGTCATATGAACGTACTGTTGGCGGAAGCGAAAGTACCATACGACATCGTTGAAGGTATGGAAGAGATCAATGAAGACTTTAACGAGACTGACGTGGTATTAGTTATCGGCGCGAACGATACGGTTAACCCTGCGGCAAGTGAAGACCCAGGTAGCCCAATTGCTGGTATGCCTGTACTTGAAGTGTGGAACGCGAAAAACGTTGTAGTCTTCAAGCGCTCAATGAGCACAGGTTACGCTGGTGTACAAAACCCACTATTCTTTAAAGACAATAGCCAAATGTTATTTGGTGATGCGAAAGAGTCAGTTGATAAAATTGTTCACGCGCTAGCTTAATACGATATTTGCAACAGCAAATAGATAATTTTATCAAATCCAGAGCCTCGCAAATTAGCGGGGCTTTTTTCAGCCCTAAACCTCTTAGTTGATTGGGCGGTTTAGGACTGAAAATAAAAAAAGAGCAACCAGTTGGGTTGCTCTTTCGCTATCTGATGTTAATTAACATTTTGTGGCTGGATAAGTCAGTGCTAATAGAGCCACCATATTTAGCCACATAGTGATTCTAATTATTTAACAATCGTTAACTCATCAACGATATTCTGTGCGTTATCCACGTTTTCCATTGTCCATAGCATAAACGGCGCACTCGTATGAATCGCACGGTTTAGTTTGGCGTCGTAATCCCAGTCACCGATAATCGACTCATAGACGCCGTCAAATGCTAAGCCAACAAATTCACCTTTACCGTTAAGGGTTGGAGAGCCTGAGTTACCACCCGTGATATCTAACGTTGATAGGTAGTTAACTGGCACTGAGCCTAACCTTTCACGGTAGTAAGCGCCGTAATTTTTGTTCTTAATCGCGGTGCGAATGTTGTCGAACAAGTCAAACTCGTGATCGCCAGCAACGTATTTAGCTAGCATACCTTCAAGCGTGGTAAATGGCGTTGCGGTAATACCGTCTTGCGGTGAGTAGCCTTTCACGTTACCGTAGGTAATACGTAATGAGCTGTTGGCATCGGCGTATACCGGCTCACCTTTTGATTGTTTAAAGGCGATCATCGCTGCCATATATTGCGGGCGAATTTGCGCTAATTGGCCAGTAAGCTCTTCACTTTGTGTCTCAAGCTTTTGATCGTGCTCGTATTGTGAAACGGCAAATTGAATGTATGGATCGTCGCTAGCTTTAAACTCTTCAACCGATTTTTTCATCCACGCTAAACGCACAGCTTCTTGATCAAGTTCCGTGTTGCTGTGCATTTTATCGAGTTTAGCGGCTAACTTTTTCGCATCAAATTCCTTGTTTGAATTGTTACTTAAACCGAAAAACTCATCAAATACGGGGTTGCGCTGCTCAGCAGGGAACTGGGCGTATTGTGCGATAAAGTGTGCTAGTACGGCCTTATCAACGGTCGCATCGTAACGGCGGTTTACCCGTTTCATTGCTTGGGTAAAGCGGTTCATGTCACGTTCTTGATAACCTTTTTTACGCTCTGCATCAGGTTTGTTTTTCTCGTGAGCTAGACGATATAAGCGTTTGGCAACACTGTACATATTGGTGCGCGCAATATAGGCCAAAATTAAATCACGCGCTTGGTGTGACTGACCTTGTGCAATAAGTTTATCAAGTTCGGCCAGCGTTTTACCGTATTGGCGCTGGCGTTTTTTCGATGCGTTTATCCAAGCTTTTAGCGCTGCTAATTCCTTTTCTTTGCGCTTAAGCATATCGCCTTTGTTAAAACTCTCGACCATTGAGCCGTAGTTTTTCGCATAGTTGGCAAGGCCTGCTAGCGTGCTTTCGTACTTGATGCGCGCTTCGCTTTGATCAGGCGCAGTGTTTTTGATGACGTCAATGTATTCTTCGCGGTAGCGTTTAGCTGTTGGGTAAACCCAAGTGAATTGATTCTTCACATCTTCCACTGTGCGGTAACGGTTTGTGCGGCCTGGGTAACCAAGTACCATCACATAGTCGTTTTCTTCAACACCGTTTGCATTTACTTTTAAGAAGGCTTTTGGTTTAAACGGTACATTGTCTTTGGAGTAATCGGCAGGCTGGCCGTCTTTGTTTACATAGGCGCGGTAGAAAGACCAGTCACCTGTGTGGCGTGGCCACATCCAGTTGTCGGTGTCGCCACCAAATTTACCTATGCTAGAAGGCGGCGCGTAAACTAAACGTACATCGCGAATCGCCAATTGTTTAATAAGGAAATACTCAAGCCCACCATGAAAACTAAACACTTCACAGCGGTAATCTTGTGATGTTTCACATTCAGCGACTAAGGCTTTTTGGTTTTTCTCTATCGCATCAAAGTAAGCTTTGCCTTGGGTTAATGACGAAATTGATCCGGTAACTTTATCTGTAACCTTAGTTAGCGACTCGGTTACGTATACACGAGAACCCGGTGCGGCCTGCAATTCTTCAGATAAAGACTTTGCCACAAAACCTTGCTCTAGCAGGTTTTTCTCTTCCGTTGAGTTGTATTGAATTGAACCATAAGCACAGTGATGGTTAGTGACTACTAGCCCTTGCTCAGACAAAAACGACGCAGTACAGCCACCTAAGCTGATAATGGCATTCATTGGGAATTGGTCTAAGTTTTCCATTTGTGTTGGATCAAGCTCAAGTCCAGCTTGTTTAAGCTTACCGCTGATTTCTTGAAGTTGATGTGGTTGCCACATACCTTCGTCAGCATGCGCTGACATTGATGCTGAACCAACAGCTAAGACTGATGCCATCGAAAGCGCTTTGTAGAGCGCATTAGGCAATCGATTTTTGATCATGATTTTTCCTATTTTGTTTTTATGCGTTGGCTACTTAGGGGGATCTAGTAGCTGCTTGCGATATGACGCAAACATATTAATTAAATTGAGATAATATAACAATGTTTCCTATTGCAAAGCGCCAAGAGCTTATGAGCCTGCGAACTTATGTCTCTATATCTTTGTGCACTAATCAGTAACAGCTTGTTACTCATCAGGTAATCCACTCGCTTGCCACCAGCTTAGCAAGTATAATACGCCTCTTTGAAAACCTGATATAAGTTGAACACAATGTCTTTACCTCCATGTCCACAATGCCAATCTGAATATGTTTATCAAGATCAAAGCCTATTAATTTGCCCTGAATGTGCTTATGAGTGGGATCCTGCCGAAGTTGCAGAGGAAGAAGCGATCAAAGTAAAAGATGCAAATGGTGCATTGCTTGCCGATGGCGATAAAGTGACTGTGATTAAAGATTTGAAAATTAAAGGCAGCTCACAAGTGATTAAAATTGGTACCAAAGCGACAGTTCGCCGCGTGCTTGATAAAAAAGATCACGAGCTAGACTGCAAAGTTGATGGCGTTGGCGAAATGATGGTAACTGCGCAATTCGTTAAAAAAGCATAATTCTCCTCTTGTTTTAAAAAGGCAATAAAGCTTTACTCAGTAAGAGCTTTAATGCCAAGTACATAGCTTCAATTTACCAAGCCTTTTCTTTTGGGCATTTGTAAGTAAATGAAGCGATTCCATCATATCCCAAATTCATCTTAGCCAAGGCTTGGCATAGTTTGCTAAGCTAGCGGCTAATATATTGTTAGTTTAAGAAATTTTTATGGGTGAACTAATTAGCCAGTGGGTTGGCTTTATCAATGGCTACCTTTGGGGTAGCGTCTTAATTTATTTATTAACAGGTTGTGGTATTTGGTTTAGCTTGCGTTTGAAGCTGATTCAATTGCGCCATTTCAAGCATATGTTTAGCTTGTTAAAACTCAGCCGAAATAGCAGTGAAAATGGTATTTCGTCGTTTCAGGCGCTTTGTACGTCATTAGCCGCGCGTGTTGGTACGGGCAACTTAATGGGGGTGGCGGTCGCCATCAGTTTAGGTGGCCCAGGGGCGATTTTCTGGATGTGGCTGATTGCCTTTTTCGGTATGGCAACCGCTTATGCCGAGAGCGCGCTAGGGCAGTTGTATAAAGAGAAAGACGAAAACAATAACTTTCGCGGTGGCCCCGCCTATTATATGCGCAAAGGCATCAACAGCCCGAAACTCGCCATTACGTTTTCATTGTGCTTATTCTTTGGTTATGGCTTTGTCTTTAGCTCAGTACAAGCCAATTCTATTACCGATGCATTCCAAGGCTCGTTTGGCATTGACCCATTAATGTCAGGCATCGTTATCACCTTGCTAGCGGCCTATATTATTATTGGTGGCCTGCGTAATATCGCACGTTTTGCTGAACTAGCTGTACCATTTATGGGTGTTGCTTATGTACTCGTTGCGCTGTTTGTCATTGCCATCAATATTGAGCAAATTCCGGCTATTTTAATGCAAATTGTTGGATCCGCATTTGGCTGGCAAGAAGCAGGTGGCGGTGTGGTTGGCGCAGCCATTATTCATGGGGTTCAACGTGGTTTGTACTCGAATGAAGCGGGTATGGGTAGCTCGCCTAACGCTGCGGCTGCGGCTGAACCAATGCCTCATCACCCAGCATCACAAGGTTATATTCAATCGTTAGCGGTGTTTTTCGATACCATGGTCATTTGTACTTGTACCGCGATTATTATTTTACTAGCGGGCGATTCTCTTGATGGCGTGATGGGTATTCAGTTGACGCAGCAAGCTTTAGCATTGCAAGTGGGTAGCTGGGGCGCTGAATTTATTACGCTGGCGATTCTATTCTTTGGCTTTACTTCAATCGTCGCGAATTATGCTTACGCGGATAACAACTTAAAGTACCTGAAGTTAGATAATCCAATTGGTCGCTGGTTTTTACGCATTGGCTTTTTGGCAATGTTGGTATTTGGTTCATCAGCGTCATTGCCGCAGGTGATTGCACTTGCTGATATGGCAACCGGTTTAATGACAGTGGTTAATGTGACTGCGTTGTTCTTGTTGTCAAAAGTCGTTATTCGAATTACCAAAGACTATCAACAGCAGCTATCAAAAGGTGAATTGCCTACGTTTGAAGCCAGCGAAGAAACAGAGAAATCGCTAGGTTTAACACAGGGCGTTTGGCGAAAATAGGCGTATACTTAGCTGAATAATCAATATGGTTATTTGTTGAGGATTACTCTCAAAGTAAGATGCTTAATGTCACACTACAACCCAATTACGGGGTAGTGATATTTGAACTAGATGGGCAGCTATCCGTGCAGGATTTTATTCATGCTGCCCATAAAATTGACCCTTATATTGACCACGCTGGTGGCCTCAAAGGTGGACTGGTTTGTGTGCTAGGCTGGCCGGTTTGGGAGTCGTTTGCAGCCTTTAGCCAGCACCTTGCTTTTATTCGCAATCACCACCATCAAATAGCGAAAGTTGCCATTGTCTCCAATTCCACCTCCTTCAAACTATTTGCGCCAATTTATGGCACCAGCCTACAGTGCCAAATTAAGTGTTTTGCGATTGATGCAATCGAGTCAGGTAAAGACTGGATTCTCGCCGATTAGCCTTAAGCGTCTTTCCTAGTTGCTCTTAGGTTCCTTAGATAAGTTTGGCTAAGTTCTCTGTACTATCGACATTGCAGTAGCCAAACTGCAATGCCGCCATAAAGGCTGCATGAACGTGTTTGGCTGGTACGGTCTCACCTTCGAAAGTTAAGTCTAAAGTAACACAGGCGTCGTGTGCGACATGGCTGTCATAGCCTAAATCCACTGCTGCACGGGTAACGGCATCAATACACATGTGGCTCATTGCCCCGACAATAATCAATTGATCAATGTTGCGCTCATCGAGTAACGCTTTTAAATCGGTATCGCGAAAGCTGTTAATTTGCTGTTTCAGTACCACAGGCTCGCCATCAATTGGCGCTAGGCTTTGATGAATTTTCGCACCGTCAGAATTTGGTAAGAAAAACGGCGCTTCTTCGGTTGGAAATTCATGGCGAACATGAATCACAGGAAGTTGTTTTGCGCGAAATTGTGCCAGTAATACTTTTGCTTTTGCCGCTGCTGCTTCGGTACCTGAAAGTGCCCATTTTACCCCTTCATATGTTGGAAAATAATCGTTTTGAAAGTCGATTAATAGTAGTGCTGTATTTGCCATGTTTAGCCTCGTTTTTTGGTTTAAATACGTTTTGTTGTTTAAGTAAATGTTCAGCGGCTGCTGAATCAGTAAGGCTATTTTGAAGAAACTTTGCTAGGCTTACGCATGGCATTAATGGCATTAATCAAGGTAAAAGTGACAAATAAAGGTAGTAACAAGATAAAGCAAGTTAGCCGTCATGTTGAGCGCACTAAAACTATTAGAGTTGTGATCATCAATTACCCAGGTGCTATGCAAAGTGCCGTGTATGGTTTGCTAGAACTATTAAACTTGGCGAATAAAATTATTGCAGATGAGCAATTAGCAATGACTTTTAGCGCCCAAATAACCACACCAGAGAAGTTGAGTGCAGATGAAGAAGGCGCTTTTGATTTAACGCCTGAAGTGATTATTTTACCGCCTAATTTAGATGGCGAATATTATTTAAATGCTGGGCAGCCACTGCTCAATTTCCTGAAACAAAGCCATCAAGCGGGCTCTACATTATGCTCGGCTTGTGCTGGCGCTTTTATACTGGCGCAAACAAGCTTGTTGACCAATAGAACTGCCACCACACACTGGGGCTTAGCTGATCAGTTGCAGCGTGAATACCCGCAAATTCGCCTTAAGTCAGAAAGTATTTTGATTAACGATGGAGATATTGTCAGCGCGGGCGGGTTAATGTCTTGGCTAGATCTGGGCTTAGAGTTGGTCGGCCAATATGCCAAGCCTCACGTGATGCGGAAACTGGGCAAGTACCTGATTGTAGATACCGGAAAGCGCGAGCAGCGCTATTATCAAAGTTTTACGCCAATATTCGATCATGGCAATCAAGCAATGCTCGCGGTGCAGCACTATATTCAGGCAAACTACGACACTAAGCTTAACAATAAAGTGTTGGCTGGTGTGGCGCATACATCAGAGCGCACGTTAATACGCCAATTCACCCAAGCCACAGGCTTGAAGCCTGTTCAGTATATTCAACGTTTACGAGTGCAAAAAGCTTGCGATATGTTGGAATCTAGCGCATTGAGTTTTGAACAAATAGCGTTGTCGTTGGGCTATGAAGATGCCAGCAGTTTACGCAAAGTGTTTGTTAAAATTGTCGGCCTTGCACCGTCCGAGTTTCGGGCAAGATTTATCTAACTCTACTGTTACTGGCATATGTAACTGGCATATGTAACTGAAATATTTAATTGGAATAGTCGGCAAGTAAGCTCGCATCAACAGTGGGATAGGGTATATAATCGCGCGATTATTTTAGGTGTTGGTGGAAAAAGAAAATGAGTGTTGATGCAATTGGCTTATCAGAAGGGTTGTTAAAAGCAGTTAAGCTATGTGGTTATAAGCAATTAACCCCAATCCAGCAACAAGCAATTCCTGTTATTCGTACTGGTAGTGATGTACTGGCTAGCGCGCAGACTGGCACAGGTAAAACGGCAGCCTTTACCTTGCCAATATTGGATAAGTTAGCTCATCAAGCAACTACCGAAACACCAATATTAAAGGCGCTTATTCTAACGCCAACACGTGAGCTTGCGATTCAAGTAGGCGAAAATATTAAAGAGTACAGCCAATTTTTACCCATTAAACACGGTGTGATTTTTGGCGGTGCTGGCATGGCTGGGCAAGAAAAAGTGCTTAAAGCTGGCGTTGATATTTTAGTCGCGACACCTGGCCGTTTGCTAGAGCATTTGCAACTGCGCAACCTTTCTCTTTCTCAAGTTAAATACATGGTGCTTGACGAAGCTGATCGTATGCTCGATATGGGCTTTTTAACGGATATTGAGCGCATTAGCGAGCATATTAAGCACAAACACCAAACCTTAATGTTTAGTGCGACGTTCTCAAATAAAGTTAAAACCTTAGCGAATCAAATTCTACACACGCCAAAAACCATTGAAGTGGCGAAACAAAATACCACGTCAGGCAAAGTGAAGCAGGCCGTTTACGGGGTGTCGGAAGCGCGCAAACGCGAGTTGTTGTCAGAAATTATTGGTGTGAATAACTGGCACCAAGTCATGGTGTTTGCCGGCACACGTGAAAGTGCCAATCAACTGGCCAAAGAATTAAAGCTTGATGGTATTAAAGCGGCACTATGTCATGGTGAAAAATCACAAGGTGCGCGTAACAAGGCGTTAGAGCAATTTGTTGCTGGCGAAGTACGCGTTTTGGTGGCAACTGATGTCGCAGCTCGTGGCCTAGATATTCCTAACCTGCCGTATGTAGTGAACTTCCATTTACCATTTTTAGCAGAAGATTACGTGCACCGCGTGGGTCGTACTGGTCGTGCGGGCAAATCTGGTACTGCCATTTCATTAGTTAGCCCTAAGGATGAAAAATTCTTAGGCAATATTGAACAGCTTATTGGCCGTAAATTTGAAAAAATAGTGTTGCCGGGCTACGAAATGACAGAGTCTGAATATGATGCTAGCAAGCGCCATGTAACTGAAGCGGCTAAGAAGAACCGCTATCAAACCACACGCGATAAAAATCGTCGTGTTGCTGACAAACGCAGTGCTGGCGCTAAAAATGTTAAACACAAGTCAAAAGGTAAAGCCAGCGCAGTAAAAAAAGTGAAAAAGCGCAGATAGTACTCGCTGGGCATTTGGGGCAAGACGGGCAGAGTATAGGTGCTAGGAATAAGTGTAAGGAATAGGTGCAAAGATTAGATGCAGGAGCGCATTGAACTCTTAGTCGATATTCCCTTTGAATATCGCCATACCTGCTGGTTTTGCGGTGAGCCAAGTGATCAATTCGTTACTTTCCCTCATGCTCGCCATATTGTGTTGGCTTGTCCTCACCCTAAGTTGACCTTATCAAGTTGCCGCGAATGCCGGCAACTGGCTTATCAAGCCAAAGTCGAACACGTATGGCATTTACGCGATGAAGTCAAAGTAGGGCTGATTCGAAAGTATCGCAAAGACTTAGCGATTGGTATTAATTGGACGCCTGAAGAGCTAGCCAATGCTGGTTTTGAAGGAGGCAATTTCGAATCCTTCCAACGCAGTGCGTGGTTTATGTATGAGGTTGCTCGCGATCGCGTCAATTATCGCGGTTGGCCGTTGTCGCTTGGCGGCGAAGATATCGAACATGAAACCAATGCACTTAGTTTTGATTTTGATGGTGTTTGTTACCCATCAATTAACGAGGCGATTTCACATTTCAGCCAAAACTTTGGATTTAATCGACAGATGTTGGTTAAAACATTGGCAATAGTTGGCACAGAGCAGTTTGCCAAGGCGGTAAGGTTTTGCCGTTTGTTGGTGGCAGCAACACCGGATGAGGTTAAAGCCGCACTTGTTGAGCTAAAAGCTCAACAAGCAAAATAGCCGCACGCTGAGCGTGCTTGAACACAGTAAAAGTGGCGCAGGTAGTGCCCAAATTTATACTAAGCTCAGGCGTGGTGCCATGTTCATTTTTTTACGATAAAGCGCTTGGTCAGCTCGTTCGAAAAAGCTCTTTTCAGTGTCAGCGCGATTCATAAAAGTCGCGCCCAAGCTACACGATACTTGATACTTCTCTAAATAACCATCGGCAGCGACAGCATCGTGAATGCGGTGATAAATCACTTCTAACGATTCTTTGCCTGCACATTCAATTAGTACTACAAACTCATCACCACCAAAGCGGAATAAGCTGTCAGAATCGCGCACACTGACACGTAGTGCATCAGCGAAATGTACCAACACTTTATCCCCCACAGCATGACCATAGGTGTCGTTGATCGCTTTAAATTTATTAAGGTCGGCGACAATAAGCCCTACCTGATTGTGACTGCGATTGGCTTGATGCATCGCTCGTTTAATTTGCTCGTCAAAATAACGGCGATTACCTAGACCCGTTAAGCTGTCTTGCATCGCAAGCATTAATGCAGTGCGGTACGTTAACGCATTGTTTAACGGATTCAGGAAGTAGCGGTGTAGCTCATTGAGTATTTTTTCGTTACTACCTGACAGCGGCGTATTTAAACCATAAACTAATCGACCAAGGTGTTGACCATTTAGTGACAGATTGAAATGGCGAGAGATTTTACCGCTGCGGCTACCTCGAATACTTGCTTCAACACTTTCTGCTTTGAAGCTTAGGCCACTAAACTCAACATAACGGCTAGCCATCATCGCGAACTTGTTTAGTAGTTCGTTAAGGTCAAGCGTGGTTTGCAACTGTTCAAGCAAGGCCAAGCCAAGTTGATTGTTTTCTAAATGATTAGATTCAAATAACCTGAACGCATTAAAGTCGGAAAACTGTTGTTCTAATAAGTTGAGCGTTTGCATAAAACTACCTGCTAATACTGCGTTTGTGGTATGTCAAAAAATTGTTATACCGCTGTGTTGACTTAGTTAAAGCAAACACCGTGCCTACTCTTGGACGGACGAGTTAAGTATTTTAATTACCTGAATACTAAGGTATAAGTGAAGGGTACAAATGAAGTGTATCGGTTAACGGTATAAATTGGTGTTAGTAGAACACCTGTGAGATAAGCTTGCAGACTTGCCAATTCCCGACGACTCTCGACAAACCACAGCTTGCAAGGAGCAGATGTGATAGCTCATCTTGAAATTCTCGCCATACTCGCCTGCGCGGTATTAATTGTATTTGTCTTTCGCAAGCTTAATTTGCCTGCCATTTTGGCTTACTTAGTCGCTGGCGTGCTGGTGGGTGAGCATGGGCTAGCGTTGTCAAACGAGCATGTTGATTACGAGCATTTTGCTGAACTTGGCATTGTTTTCTTGCTATTTACCCTTGGCCTAGAATTCTCATTGCCGCGCTTATTGGCGATGCGGCATTTAGTGCTGGCTGTGGGCAGTCTGCAAGTACTGATTTCAATGGCCTTTATCATGGTTGTGTCAATGCTATTTGGCTTGTCATTTGCCGCCAGCTTCGTTGTCGGTGGTATTTTGGCGCTATCGTCTACCGCAATTGTCATTAAACAGCTAAGTGAAACTGGGGCGATGAAGCGCAAGTCCGGTCAAATTTCTGTTGCTGTACTGTTATTCCAAGACGTTGCTGTTGTTCCTTTGTTAATTATCATTCCATTACTAGCCCCACAAAACGAAGGCTCGATGTTTATCGCACTAGCATGGGCGCTGATCAAAGGTGTATTTGTTGTTGGCATTCTATTCTTTGTCGGTAAATGGTTGCTGCCACGCTTATTTAACTTAGTGGCTAAAGTGCGTACCGATGAACTCTTTGTATTGACCACCTTGTTAGTGACCTTAATGGCCGCATCGTTAACGCAGTGGTTTGGCCTATCAATGGCATTAGGTGCATTCCTGGCTGGTATGATGCTTGGCGAAAGTGAGTACAAATATCAGCTGGAAGCGGATATTCGCCCTTACCGTGATATTTTGCTCGGCTTATTCTTCGTTACTGTTGGCATGAAATTAGACATTAGTTTATTGCTGGCATCTCCCGGCACTTTATTAATGACTATGCTTGCGTTTATGTTAGCAAAAACCTTGATTGTACAATGGGCGGCGGTTCGTGCCGGCGAAGCGAAAAAAGACGCTTGGGCAACTGGTTTTATGCTGGCACAAATGGGGGAATTTGGCTTTGTCTTGGTCGCACTTGCCACGCAAGTGAATGTGTTAGCTAATGACGTTGCTTCTTTGCTACTGGGGGCAGGGGTTATCAGTATGGCGATTACCCCTTATATTATTAACAATGCCCGAAAGTGGGGACGCTGGCTAGCTAACGAAGACCCCGTAGACACTTCAGATTTAAGGGATTTGCCAGAGACTACGCAATCGCTAAAAGACCACGTGATTATTTGTGGCTTTGGCCGCATTGGTCAAACAGTGAGCCGCTTTTTAAAACAAGAGCATATCGAGTTTGTCGCAATTGATATTGATCCGCTGCGTACGCGCAAAGCCCGCGAGGCTGGTGAAAACGTATTATTCGGTTCGTCACGACAAACTGAGTTGCTGCATGCTGCACATTTGTCAGAAGCAAAGCTAGTCGTTATCGCGTTTGGTGAAGACAAACAATCAGCAGAAGTGATTCAACGCGTGCGTAGTTTGTCGCCGGAAGTGCCTATCTTGGTGAGAACACGCAATGATGATCAGTTAGAAATGCTACAAAAAGCAGGTGCCAATGAAGTGGTACCAGAGAGTTTAGAGGGGGCGCTGATGTTGGTTTCACAAGTGCTATCCTTGTCTGGCGTGCCGTTTTCTCGTGTTGTGCGCCGCGTGCAACGAGAGCGGAAAAATCACTACAACCATTTACACGGCTTCTTCCAAGGTGAACAAACCGATATGAGCCCAGAAGCTGTTGAGCGCATAGAATTTGCTCATGCGATTTTACTCACAGAAGACTCTTTTGCTAATGGGCACAGTATTGGCAGCTTAGATTTAGCTAGCAGACGCGTAAGTGTTATTGCCTTAAAGCGTGATGGCGTGGAAATTGACGAGCCCGATAATAATACCTTGTTACAAGCACAAGATACGTTAGTGCTACGCGGCAAACCTCGAAGAGTTGAACGTACAGAGCGCTACTTGCACGAAGGTGATTAAGTGGAATTTAGCAACCTAGCGCTAAAAAGCCTCTAATATCTTGCTCTTGTGCCATGGCATCATTGAAGCCGAGTTTGATCAATTCTCGGCAATAATGTTTATCAAATAGTAAATAACTTAATAAGCTCGATTCAGGATCATTTTTTACGCCAACACTTCTTAGCATCAAACGAACCCCTACCGGTAGATATTCATAATATTCGCTGGCTAGGGCGTTAAAGTCGTGGCTTGGATTAATTAAAAAGCTACCAATTTGTTGCAAGCCACTTTTTTTCGCACGAACTTTAGGGTCGATTAGTGCTAGCGTGGCATTCATTCGGTTCATTCGTTCTAGGTCACTTTGCAGTGTGTCTGAAAAAACCGAGTCAAGCATATGACCGGCGACCGTAGCTAATGTAGGCGGGTGAGGGTTGTTTTCTATTGGGTGAATTGGTTGTTTAGGTTGTTCGACGCCAATGATGAAAATACGTTTTGCCCCTAAGTGAATAGGAGGGCTAAGTGGTGACAACTGATGGATTGAGCCGTCACCATAGTGTTGGTGGCGTATTTTTACCGAAGGAAAAACTAACGGAATTGCAGCTGATGCCATCAAATGTTCGCTGTCAATTTGGCACCGTTGACTGAGTCGCTTAGCTCTGACCCATGGCTCGATAGCTCTGGCCGACTGATAAAATGTCACCGAATCACCGCTGCAATAGCTCGATGCTGTAATCGATAGCGATGATAAATAGTGATTTTTTATATTAAGGTCGATTCGCTTAAAATCGATAACCTGATTGAGCAGCTGGCGTAGTGGTGCATTGTCGAGCAAACTACGTGGCCTTTTAAGTGCATAGTCTGCCTGAAATCCAGCAGCAAAGCCTGAAAATATATTATTAAAAACGGCCGCTGTATTAGTGCGATAAATGCGGTCGCACGATAAGTTTTTCCATATCCACTCCAGCTTTTTAACACCAAGATGAAAGCAAGATGCATAACAGGCTAGTGCCGTGGTATTAATTGCCCCAGCTGATGTGCCACAAAGGATCGGAAAGGGTATGCCGTGATTGCGCGGAATAAATTTCGCGATAGCCGAGAGTACACCTACTTGGTAGGCTGCGCGTGCGCCTCCACCAGTTAAGAGTAAAGCTGTTTTACTGCCTTTATAAGTTTTCTTTGGCGTCATTAACGTTGAGCTTCCTTGCAAGTACGGCGAATCGCTAACTATTAGCTTAGCGAAAAAAAAGCCAGCGGTTAAGCTGGCTTTTTCGTTTTAGCGACATAAGAATTATCAACTAGCAAAACATTATTACTAGTGTCTACCAGTTAATAATTAACTACTAACGCGAGCGTTAGCAGCATCCACTAAAGGTTGCGATCCTGCCTGTAGAGAATTTAAATTTGCAGAAACAACTTTCTTAGATAATTTTTTAATCATCATCGAACCTGTTTTTACAGAATTTTTCGCTACGGCAAACTCCAACAAGTTCTGACCATTACATTGAATACCAGAAAAAATACTACGTACTTTTAATTTATTCGTCTTTAAAAATGAACGCATGCGTTTTTTGTCATCAGCTGCCACGTATTCACATACACTTTGTGCAATGTCATTTGCGTTGGCTTTTGGTGCAGTAACCACAGACGTCAAAGTTAAAGCTGTGATGGTAGAAACTAGTAATAATTTTTTCATTTTTAATAACCTTAAAGCTAATTGAGTGTTAGAAAAAAGAAAAAACCACTGGAACGTACCCTTTTGATGAGGTAACTCCGCTGTCATAGACGATAAATTGATGAGAATTTGCTTACGATAAAGGTGGAGACTGTTCAGTAACTGAACGTCATACTTACAACTTGAGGTAAGGGCAAGACTCCTATTTTGCCGATATTCTACGTCCTTGATAAGCTTACTTAAGCGAGCTTAACGCAGTTAATGACAATTTGACCTAATATCAACATGCAAACACTTAACAATCTGTGTTTTGTCCTTAGACCGGTGGCTTTGCGTAGCATGCTTTCACATACTTTGCCTTTTCTTTGTCACCCTAATTAGTATCAAATCCGGTAACACTTTGCAACAAAGGCGGTTAAAAAGCGCGCTTTTACTTGGGTTGTAACTGTAAGGCAGTCTAAAGAGTTAGTGATAACCGTCTATAATTATTGAAACTTATCGGGAACCTAGGACGCTCAATAATCATGGATTTTTTTGACAATATTGTGATGTTAGTTGGCTGTCTACTGATTGTTGTAGGCGTAATCATGTTCGCCATTGGTAAGAAAGAGAGTGCTAACCAGAATAACGTGGAAGGGTTTGGTATTAAGGTTAACGTGAGTAACCCTTCAATTATTTTGATAGTGCTTGGTATCGGCTTATTACTCGTCCCTCGCTTATTGCCTAGCGACGCAAAAGTAGGTGGTAGCAGTGCAGACAAACCCGCAGTAGGCCTACCAAAACCTGCCCAGCCAGACTTTAGCGGCAACAGTGAAATTACAAAAGCAGATGATTCATACGAGGACTTAGGCCATGACGAACTTAGTGGCCGTGACGAAGGTGACAGTGGTTACTTGCCAGATCAAGATAAAAGCAACGAACAGGAATTTGAACCTGTATTTGAACCTAAAAGAAAAAATCAGCCACAAATTTACTTTCCAAGTGGGCTATGGCAATTAAGCGGTTACGCTGAAAATGGCATTGATTTAACCGATAACGTAAATGGTTCTATCGATTTTAGTCCGCGCTCAAGCAATAGCGCTCAATGGGTTACTGACTTTGTTATTGTCGACGGTTGGGGCAATATGGCGCGCTATCAATACCAAGGATCGATGAGTTATCGAAATGGTGGTTACTTTATTACCATAGTAAACAGCACAGATCCTAATTTTACCGGTCAACAATCTGCCCCGATGGATTTAAAAATAGATAGCGATGGTAGGCTACATATGGGCTATCGTATTAATAATATGGATATTTTGATCCACTGGTTAGAGAACTAACGGCAGCTAATATTGCAATGCAGTCTAGTTGTGTTAAGAGCCCAAAACTTCAAACTGGAAAGTTTAATAATCAATAGCTAGCGCTCAATAATCATTGGTAAAAGCTCAGTAGTCCTAAGTTTTTGCCATCGATGAATCCGGGGAGCAGGGAGCTGTCGGCTAAGAGCTGTGAGGTAGGAATAGCGAGCCGTTATCAATTTTGCGATGAGATAACGGCTATATTTGCGGAAACGATTTAATTAGCTAATTTAGCCAAAAAACAGCTTCAAAGCGCTAAAACTGCATTTCAGGCACTTGTTCAGGTACCACTAATTCACCAGCGGTCAGCTTAACGATTTCTGCTACTGACACGCCGGGTGCGCGTTCAAGCAAATGGAATTTACCATCTTTTATTTCCAAAAAGGCCAGATCTGTTAGCACCTTTTTAATACAGCCTTTGCCAGTTAAGGGCAGGGTGCATTCAGGTAGTAACTTTGACTCACCGTGCTTTGAGGCATGGGTCATGGTGACAATAATATTATCCGCGCCAGCGACTAAATCCATCGCACCACCCATACCTTTGATCAGCTTACCGGGGATCATATAGGAGGCAATATTACCGTGAATATCTACTTCAAATGCGCCTAAAACCGTTAAATCAACATGACCGCCACGGATCATGGCAAATGATTCCGCCGAGTCAAAAATCGACGCACCAGTGATTGCGGTTACCGTTTGCTTGCCCGCGTTGATCATATCAGCGTCTAACTCATCTTCGGTGGGAAATTGCCCCATGCCGAGCAAGCCATTTTCTGATTGCAGCATCACTTCCATGCCCTCTGGCACATAGTTAGCGACTAGGGTAGGGATGCCGATACCAAGGTTAACGTAATAACCGTCTTTTAGCTCTTGCGCAACGCGCATTGCAATTTGTTCACGTGATAATGCCATGATGTGCTCCTTATGCGCTTATAAGTCAGTTGAGTGAGCTGAGTCGGTTGACTGAACAGGGCGAACAGTGCGCTGCTCAATGCGTTTTTCAAAACTGCCTTGGATCAGGCGGTCAACGTAAATTCCTGGGGTGTGGATCTGGTCAGGGTCGAGTTCGCCTGGTTCCACAATTTCTTCCACTTCCACCACAGTAATTTTGCCAGCGGTTGCTGCCATTGGGTTAAAGTTACGTGCGGTTTTACGAAATACTAAGTTGCCGTATCGATCGGCCTTCCATGCTTTAACAATGGCAAAGTCTCCTTTAATGGCTTCTTCTAAGATATAGTGGCGGCCATTAAATTCACGCTCTTCTTTGCCTTCTGCGACCGGTGTGCCATAACCTGTGGCAGTAAAAAATGCAGGAATGCCGGCGCCACCAGCGCGCATTTTTTCTGCCAAGGTGCCTTGTGGTGTTAGCTCCACTTCAAGTTCGCCTGACATCATTTGGCGTTCAAATTCCGCATTTTCACCCACATAAGAGGCGATAATTTTCTTAATTTGGCGTTCGGGTAGTAAAACCCCCAATCCAAAATCATCAACACCACAGTTATTTGAAACCACGGTTAAACCTTTAGTGCCTTTGCGTTTTATCTCGGCGATTAGGTTTTCTGGAATGCCACATAGGCCAAAACCGCCAGCAATTACGGTCATGTTATCGGTTAGATCAGCTAACGCTTCTTGGTAGCTAGCGACGACTTTATCAAATCCAGCCATAGTCAAACCTCATCATTATTGTGTCCCCATTTTCTAAAGCTTGTTGTATTTTTGTTACGTAGCTCTTGTACGTAATCTTTATCTGTAATTTTTGTATGAGTTTTTATTTTTATTGCTTGTTTATCGTCGGCTTGCTAACGCATTGGCCACTTTTGACATCGGCGGTCGCCCCAGTTTGTCACTGATAAACCAACTGATTTCAATTAATTTATCGAGATCAACGCCTGTGCTAATGCCATGGCCATTAAGCAGGTAAAGCACATCTTCGGTGGCGACGTTACCAGAAGCGCCTTCAGCATAGGGGCATCCACCGAGGCCACCGACAGAGCTGTCTACCACACTAATACCCAGTTGCAATGCGCAGTAAATATTAGCCACAGCTTGGCCATAGGTATCGTGAAAGTGGACGGCAAGTTTATTGATGGGAACCTGTTTTGTGACTTCCGTTAACATGCGCTTAACGCTGGCTGGCGTGCCAACACCAATAGTGTCGCCAAGGGAAACTTCATAGCAGCCCATCTCAACTAAGGTTTTGGCGACATTAGCGACTTTTTCAGGTGCAATCTCGCCCTCATAAGGGCAGCCAAGCACACAAGACACATAGCCTCTAACCTTGATGCCATGTGCCTGTGCGCTGGCTACCACTGGGGAAAAGCGCTCTAAGCTTTCGCTAATAGAACAGTTAATATTTTTTTGACTAAAGGCTTCTGAGGCAGCACCAAAAATCGCGACTTCTTCTACGCCTGCGGCAAGCGCAGCCTCAAAACCTTTAAAATTGGGTGTTAGGGCAGCGTAAGTGACCCCTGCTTTTTTATCTATGCCTTGGCAAACCTCAGTTGAAGTGGCCATTTGCGGTACCCATTTAGGGGAGACAAAACTGCCTGCTTCAATATAACTTAGGCCAGCATCGGTTAAGCGATTAATCAGCGCAATTTTATCGGCGCCACTAATAAGCTTAGCTTCATTTTGCAGACCATCGCGTGGTCCAACTTCGACCAGTTTTACGGCTGAGGGCATCGCCATTAGCTGTTCTCCGCGTTTGCAATTGCGGTGGCTTCAAAGCTCAGTAGCTCTGCGCCACCGTCAACCATATCGCCTGCGGTAAAAAACACATCCGTTACTGTGCCGTCACTGGGCGCTTTAATGGTATGTTCCATTTTCATCGCTTCCATGATCACCAAAGGTTGATCTTTAACAACGGAATCGCCAGCATTGACCAGCACCGCGACCATAGTGCCATTCATCGGCGCCGATAAGCCGCCCGTTTGATGCTCTGCCTCATTGTCACCCAGATCCGGTAATACCTGAGTAAAGTTAAATACGCCGTTAGGACGAAACAGACTGATTTGCTTATTTTGAGAGCGCTTATACTGAGCTTGTTGATGTTCGTTAATCGCAATTTGTGCACTGCCGCGATAACCATCAATAATAAAATCTAACTGGCTACCACAAATTTTCCCTTGGCAGTTGTGGCGCTTGTCGCCAACTTGAATGTGATAAGTGACATCACCATTGCTACTCAGTTTTTGCACGCTGCTAATTTCAAAGATTTGCTCGCCGTGTAAGGTCGAGTGGGCAAGGGTCAGCGATATTTGGCTTGGCTGATTAAGTCGCCAGCCAATCGGCTGATGCCAAGGGGAGTTTGGGTCTGTGCTTGCGGTTGCAACTTGTTGTGCGTCTTGCGCTTGTTTGAGTAACAAATACAAAGCCGCCATCGGTAATTCTTGCGATAGGGTTTGCTGATCTTCATGGAAGATCAATGCTTGATGTTTTTCGATAAAGCCCGTGTCGAGTTCGGCATCAACAAAAGGCTTACTGGTAGTTAAGTTGTAAAGGAAGTCGATGTTAGTAGTGACCCCGTTAACACGGTATTCCGCTAGTGCTTTGCTTAGTCGTTGCAGCGCTTTTTCACGAGACTCATCCCAGACCACCAGTTTGGCAATCATAGGATCATAGTAAACACTGACTTCATCCCCTTGCAGTACGCCCGTATCAATGCGAACGTGCTCGCTTTCTTGCGGTGTTTGTAAAAATGTTAGCTGACCTGTTGCTGGCAAAAAGTCGTTGGCTGGATCTTCCGCGTAAATACGCGCTTCAAAGGCATGGCCGTTGATGGCTAATTCATTTTGCTGCTTCGGCAATGGCTCGCCAGCGGCGACGCGCAGTTGCCATTCCACTAAATCTTGACCACTAATATATTCGGTCACTGGGTGTTCCACCTGCAAGCGGGTATTCATCTCCATAAAATAGAAGGCTTGCTCGCCAGTTTCTGGATGTGTATCGAGTAAGAATTCCACTGTGCCCGCACCGCGATAGCCAATTGCTTGTGCTGACTGAATAGCAGCCTGACCCATTTGTTCGCGCAGTGTTTCACTCATATGGGGAGCTGGCGCTTCTTCAATCACCTTTTGGTGACGACGCTGTACCGAGCAATCGCGTTCAAACAGGTACACCGCATTGTCGTGATTGTCGCAAAACACTTGAATTTCAACATGACGCGGTTGCGTTAAGTATTTTTCCACCAGCATAGTATCGTCGCCAAAACTAGCGGCGGCTTCACGTTTAGCGGCAGCGAGACCATCACTAAACTCTTCGCTCGACCATACTTGGCGCATACCTTTACCGCCACCACCAGCGGTCGCCTTGAGCAGCACTGGATAACCCATTTCGTCAGCCGCTTGTTTAAGTACTGCTTCTGATTGATGATCACCGTGATAACCGGGCACTAGCGGCACTTGTGCCTGCTCCATAATGTTTTTAGCGGCAGATTTTGAGCCCATGGCTTCAATGGCTTCACTTGGTGGGCCAATAAAGGTGATCTGGTTTTCGGCACAAAGACGGCAAAATTCTGCGTTTTCCGACAAAAAGCCATAGCCGGGATGGATGGCTTGCGCCCCTGTTTGCAATGCGGCGGTAATCACCTTATCGGCTTTTAAGTAACTGTCTTTTGATGGCGGGGCACCTAAATAAACCGCTTCATCGGCCATATTAACGTGTAAGGCGTTTTGGTCGGCATCTGAATAAACTGCGACGGTCGCAATCCCCATTTTGCGGGCGGTTTTTATGATGCGGCAGGCAATTTCCCCGCGATTGGCGATAAGTATCTTGGTAAACATGGCTGTTGTTGTCATTGTTTTTGTCATTTTCTGATAGACCCTTTTAGCTTGATTGCCAGTTGGCAGGTCGTTTATCGAAAAAGGCGGTTAATCCCTCTTGTCCTTCTGGAGATACACGAATCGCGGCAATGCGTTGACTGGTTTCTTGAATCAGCTGGTCGTTTATGGGGCGACCAGCGACATCCATTGCCAGTTGTTTAGCTTGCTTAACGGCATCAGGGCCATTGGCGAGCAGGGTAGTGATCACTTGCAGAACTTGCCCGCTAAGCTGTTCGCTCGTTGTTATTTCATCCACTAAGCCTAGTTGTTGGGCTTTTGCTGCGCTAAAGCGCTCTGCGGTTTGAAAATAGCGGCGGCTGGCTTTTAAGCCGATAGCACTGACCACATAAGGGCTAATCGTGGCTGGAATAAGGCCAAGTTTTACTTCGCTTAAACAAAAGCTTGCTTTGTCACTGGCTATTACCATATCGCAGCAGCTCGCCAAACCGACCGCACCACCAAAGGCTGCGCCTTGCACTTGGGCGATGGTAGTTTGCGGCATAAAATTTAAGGTGTAGAGCATGTCGGCAAGGGCACTGGCATCTTTGAGGTTTTCTTCATAATTGTAGGATGCCATGCGTTTCATCCAACTTAGATCTGCGCCTGCTGAAAAGCTTTTCCCGGTTGATGCTAACACCATGACCCGAATCGACTCGTCTGCGGCAATGGTTTTAAAGGTTTGGGTAAGCTGACTGATAATGTCATCGTCAAAGGCGTTATGCTTATCGGGATTATTAAGTGTAACCGTTGCAACACCATGGCCTTTGCTATCGCTGTCGACAGTAAAAAGTACCTTGTTTGTTATTGGATTTTTAGCGCCAGTTGCTGCTGTGTTCACTGCGCCAGCTGTGGCTGAAGAGCTTATTGAGTTCATCATCAACTCCTACATTCTGAACACGCCAAAGCGTGTTTCTTCGATAGGTTTATTTAGCGAAGCCGAAATGGCTAAACCGAGCACTTGGCGCGTATCGGCAGGATCAATCACACCATCATCCCAAAGACGCGCCGAAGCGTAGTAAGGGTGACCTTGGTGTTCGTAATTATCGATGATCGGTTGCTTAAATTCGGCGGCTTGCTCATCACTCCAGCTTTCGCCGCGTTTCGCCAGTTGATCCGATTTTACCTGCGCTAATACGCCAGCGGCTTGCTCGCCTCCCATCACAGAAATTCGTGCGTTAGGCCACATAAACAAAAAGCGCGGGTCGTAAGCACGGCCGCACATGCCGTAATTACCGGCACCGAAGCTACCGCCAATTAGTACGGTAAATTTAGGGACTTGCGCACAAGCCACTGCGGTCACCATTTTGGCGCCATGCTTGGCGATGCCGCCCGCTTCATATTGCTGGCCAACCATAAAGCCAGTAATATTTTGCAGGAACACTAAAGGTATTTTGCGCTGGGCACAAAGCTCAACAAAATGCGCACCTTTTTGTGCCGACTCGCCAAATAAAATACCGTTGTTGGCAACAATCCCGACCGGATAGCCAAAGATATGTGCAAAACCACACACTAAGGTAGTGCCGTACAAGGCTTTAAATTCATCAAACTCACTGCCATCAACGATACGAGCGATAACTTCGCGGACATCGTAAGATTGGCGCGGGTCTTTAGGTACGATGCCGTAAATCTCCTGAGGATCATAAGCTGGCGCGCTGACTTCCTTGATACTCAATTGCATGGACTTAACGCGATTCAGGTTAGTGATGGCACTACGTGCTAATGACAGGGCGTGGTGATCGTTTTGTGCGTAATGATCGGCAACACCAGAAGTGCGGCAATGTACATCCGCACCGCCTAGCTCTTCAGCACTGACCACTTCACCAGTGGCGGCTTTAACCAGTGGCGGGCCCGCGAGGAAAATAGTGCCTTGCTCTTTCACGATAATCGACTCATCTGCCATGGCAGGTACGTAGGCACCACCAGCAGTGCAAGAGCCCATAACGACGGCAATCTGCGGAATATTCTGTGCCGACATATTGGCCTGATTAAAGAAGATACGGCCAAAGTGTTCGCGATCAGGAAACACTTCATCTTGGTTCGGCAGATTGGCACCGCCAGAGTCCACCAAGTAAATACAAGGCAGGTTGTTTTCTTGGGCAATGGTTTGAGCACGCAGGTGTTTTTTTACCGTGAGCGGGTAGTAAGTGCCGCCTTTCACCGTGGCGTCATTGGCAACAATTACACATTCCTGACCATCAACACGGCCGATACCAGTAATGATGCCAGCAGCTGGTACATTGTCATCATAAACTTGATGAGCTGCTAATTGCGAAAGCTCTAAAAAAGGCGAGCCTGCATCCAGTAACTGGTAAACGCGCTCGCGAGGCAGCAGTTTGCCGCGCGCTAAATGACGCTCGCGACTCTTCTCGCCACCACCTAATTGGATATCTGCAATGGTTGTATTGAGATCGCCAACTTGCTGCTGCATATGCGCTGCATTATCAAGAAACTCCTGACTGCGCGGATTTATTTTTGATTGGATCTTTGCCATAAATAGTGCCATAGATTGTGCCTTTACTTATACGTTAACAAACTGCCTTACTTGCTTTCGTTAAACAGTTCGCGACCAATTAGCATGCGGCGAATTTCTGAGGTACCAGCACCAATTTCGTAAAGTTTGGCGTCGCGTAATAGTCGACCGGTTGGGAATTCATTGATGTAACCGTTGCCACCTAATAGCTGAATCGCATCAAGCGCCATCTTAGTGGCTAGCTCTGCAGAATAAAGAATGACGCCAGCGGCATCTTTACGGGTTGTTTCACCGCGATCACAGGCTTGTGCCACCATATAAATATAGGATTTAGCTGCATTCATCTGGGTGTACATATCGGCGACCTTACCTTGTACTAACTGGAATTCACCGATCGATTGACCAAATTGCTGGCGATCGTGAATATAAGGCACAACGAGATCCATGCAGGCGTCCATAATGCCCAGTGGCCCGCCAGAAAGGACTACGCGCTCGTAATCTAGGCCCGACATTAATACGCCAACGCCTTTACCTTCTGCGCCAAGTATATTTTCAGCGGGTACTTCACAGTTTTCAAACACTAGCTCACAGGTGTTTGAGCCACGCATGCCTAGCTTGTCGAGTTTTTGATGGCGACTAAAGCCGGGAAAGTCTCGCTCAACAATAAAGGCGGTTATGCCTTTTGAACCAGCAGTAACATCGGTTTTTGCGTAGATAATGTAAACATGTGCATCTGGGCCATTAGTGATCCACATTTTGTTGCCGTTTAACACGTAGACATCGCCGCGTTTCTCGGCCTTTAACTTCATGCTCACTACGTCAGAACCAGCATTTGGCTCAGACATTGCCAAGGCGCCAATATGCTCACCGCTGCAAAGCTTAGGTAGGTATTTTAGTTTCTGTTCGTGACTACCGTTTTTACGTAATTGATTTAAGCATAGGTTCGACATGGCACCGTAGCTCAGGCCAACCGATGCAGATGCGCGGCTGATTTCCTGCATGGCAACTACATGTGCAAGGTAACCTAAACCTGTGCCGCCATATTCTTCTTCAACTGTCATCCCCAATAAGCCGAGATCGCCAAACTTGCGCCACAAATCCATCGGAAATTCATTGTCGATATCGATTTGTGCAGCTCGTGGCGCAATTTCATCGCGGGCAAAGGCGTTAACCTGATCGCGGATCATGTCAACGGTTTCCCCGAGGTTAAAATTTAAAGAAGAAAAATTGGCAATCATGGATGTTCCTTAATTATTTGATTAACTACTCAACTCGAATGGGCGAGTTAGCGAGATAATCAGGGTGGTAAACGGCTCTTGTTGTAATGTTTATTTTGTTTAATGCACTTAATCAGTGTGCGCATAAGTAGTGGACTGTGCTTAATCATTATTTTTTGAGTTAGTTGTTAAGCACAGTCTCACTTGGTTGCATGGCTAGCGATTAGTCACCTTGGCTAAGGTGTTTAAACAGCTTTGTTCTAAATTTGTTAGCTCCACCAGCACGATTTTGATATCTTCCAGTTGCTGGTGAAGGTCTGCTTTTTTATCAGCAATCAATTCCAAGATGGTTTCCAGCTGCTTCGCGCTGGTTTTGTCCACATCGTAGAGTTCAAATAGTCGCCCCGTTTCTGCCAGCGAGAAGCCAAGGCGCTTACCGCGCAAAATAAGTTTTAAGCGAACGCGATCGCGCAAGCTGTAAATTCTGGTTTGACCGCGACGGGTGGGGGCTAACAAGCCCTGATCTTCATAAAAGCGAATGCTACGTGTGGTGATATCAAACTCTTTTGCCAATTCGCCAATGGCATAAGTTTTAACTGCGGCACTGGCATCAGATTTAGCGTGGCTTTCAGTGTTACTCGACATATAAAAACGGAAAATAGTGAAAATTTACTTGCTCACCAATATAGGGTAAGTTTACGTTAAGGTAAAGCTGAGGGGCAGCTAAGATAATCGTACTTTTTGTAAGCAAAAAGTTACAGCTAGTCGAGTGTTCCGCGCAGTTAACTTTGCGTCAAAGGCAGATCCAAGCTTGAGATTGCTCTAGAGTATTTGCCAATTCGTATCAGCATTTAGCCCGTTTATGGTGTGACTTAACGTTGGCGTAAAGGTGAATTTAAGATAGGCTAGCCGCCATTAATACCAATATGAGCCGCTAATGTTCTCAAGTCATTATCGGCACAGCGATTAACACTAAATGCAATACTATATGCAACAAATAAAAGTGGAGACTAGGTTATGTCAGTGTCAGATCCCGTAGTAATTGTTTCAGCAACGCGCACGCCAATGGGCGGTTTTCAAGGTTCATTATCATCAGTTACCGCGCCACAATTAGGTAGTGTCGCGATTAAAGCGGCGGTTGAGCAAGCTGGTTTAGGCTCAGATCAAGTCGATGAAGTTGTGATGGGCTGTGTGTTACCGGCTGGCTTAAAACAGGCACCTGCGCGTCAAGCAGCCTTAGGTGCTGGCCTTGCGCAATCAACACTCGCCAATACCATTAACAAAGTGTGTGGCTCAGGCATGAAGTCGGTCATGGATGTTCATGATTCATTATTGGTTGGCTCGATTGACGTTGCCGTGGCTGGTGGCATGGAAAGCATGTCAAACGCACCTTACATGTTGCCAAAAGCACGTGGCGGCATGCGCATGGGACATGGTCAAGTGATTGATCATATGATGATGGATGGTCTTGAAAATGCGAACGATAGCGTCGCAATGGGTTGTTTTGCGCAATCAATGGCCGATGATGAAAATTATACTCGTGAAGCCATGGACGAATACGCGATTCGCTCCTTATCTCGCGCTAATGCTGCGATTGAATCTGGTGCATTTACCAATGAAATTTCGCCAGTGACAGTTTCATCTCGTCGCGGTGATACGATTGTCGATACCGACGAGCAACCGGGTAATGCTCTCCCAGAGAAAATTCCTTCATTGCGTCCAGCATTTAAAAAAGACGGCACAGTGACCGCTGCTAACTCTAGCTCAATTTCAGATGGCGCTGCAGCGTTAGTGCTAATGAAGCAATCAGAAGCTGAAAAGCGCGGCCTAACACCGATTTGTAAAATTGTCGCTCATGCTACACACGCGCAAGCGCCAGAAGAATTTACTGCTGCTCCTGTTGGTGCCATGAGTAAATTATTAGATCGCGCTGGTTGGTCAGTTGCTGATGTTGATTTATTTGAAATTAACGAAGCCTTTGCCATGGTGGCCATGCTAGGTATTGATAAATTGGGCCTAGATATTGAAAAAGTGAATATCAATGGCGGTGCTTGCGCACTGGGTCACCCATTAGGTGCAAGTGGTGCGCGCATTATGGTTACGCTAATTCACGCGTTAAAAAATAAAGGCTTATCAAAAGGCGTGGCATCACTATGTATTGGTGGCGGTGAAGCAACCGCAATTGCATTGGAAATGTTCTAGTTTTTTAAAGCACTTTTTATAGCACTTATTATAACGTAAAGGTTAAGCCAGTGGCTGCTAATTAAAGCGTAGCCAATAATAAAAACAATAACGCTGGCTTGGCTAATAACGCTGATCATCAATAGATATAACTGATGATTAGTATAAATAAGCAATAAACGTAAACAACCGAAATACATTACAACAGGCTTTTTTAACACTTGCTTAGGCAATGGCAGCGCTACTGTTAAAGGTATCGCCATCAGCCAAAACCCAAAGAAGAATACGAACAGAACCAAAATAAATTGGTCGAACAAGCAATTGTTAAAGAGCACAAACAGCGGATTAACTGTCGGCAACACAAATAGAGCGCTTGAATTAGTGTGCTTTATTGTTGATGCCTAACTTTTGGCACCCAGTTTCTAGTGCTAGCGATTAGCAACAATTCTGGGGCTGATGACACTGAGCCAATAGTGAAGGTTACTCCGCGAATTACCGAGGAACTTTTTGTGAATTTTAACCTGACCGAAGATCAGCAGGCATTTTCTGATACTGCCAAGCAATTTGCCGATGCTGAATTGGCACCTTATGCAGCCAAGTGGGATGCCGAGCATATTTTTCCTAAAAACGTGATTACTCGCGCTGGTGAACTTGGCTTTTGTGGCTTATACACGCCAGAAGAGGCTGGCGGCTTAGGCTTGAGCCGATTAGATTCTGCGATCATTTTCGAACAACTTGCGATGGGCTGCACCGCAACCACGGCGATGATGACCATTCATAATATGGCGACTTGGATGATTGCCAGCTGGGGTAAAGATGCACTCAAACAAGCGTGGTGTCCAAGCTTAGTAACAGGCGAAAAGCTAGCCTCCTATTGTTTAACTGAACCGGGTGCTGGTTCTGATGCGGCATCGCTTCGCACCTCAGCCAAACGCGACGGCGATGATTACCTTATTAATGGTACTAAGATGTTTATCTCTGGTGCCGGTGAAACGGACATTTTAGTGGTCATGGCTCGCACTGGTGGCGAAGGTGCCGCGGGTATATCGGCAATCGCCATTCCAGCTGATACCGACGGCATTATTTATGGCAAGTCGGAAGAAAAGCTCGGCTGGAATGCCCAGCCAACCAAGCAAATTACCTTTGATAACGTCAGAGTTCCGGTTGAAAACTTGCTCGGTGAAGAAGGTGAAGGCTTTAAATTTGCCATGAAAGGGCTTGATGGTGGCCGCATTAATATTGCCGTTTGCTCTATAGGCACAGCCCAGCAAGCACTTAATACCGCGATGAGTTATATGCAAGAACGTGAACAATTTGGCAAGCCTATCGCAGCTTTTCAAGGTTTACAGTTCAAACTGGCGGACATGGCAACTGAACTAGTCGCTGCTCGTCAAATGGTCAGGCTGGCGGCATTTAAACTAGATAATAACGATCCAGAAAAAACAGCGTATTGCGCAATGGCAAAGCGTTTTGCCACTGATATCGGCTTTAAAGTTTGTGATGCTGCGCTGCAAATTCACGGTGGCTATGGTTATATCAAAGAATACCCGCTGGAACGCCATTTTAGAGATGTGCGTGTTCATCAAATTTTAGAAGGTACTAATGAAATTATGCGTGTCATTATCGCCCGTCGGTTATTGGCCGAAGGCTCAGGTCAATTGCTCTAAGCATTCATTTCGCGATTTTTATTAGGTACCTTTAATTATGAATCCCTTTTTAGGAAGTTTGTATGTCAGATGTAGTGCTATTTGAAACACTCAATTGTGTAAACGGTAAAGCGATAGGCGTTGCGACCCTCAATGCAGAAAAATCGCTTAATGCCTTAAGCGGTGAAATGATTGCGGCTTTATATCCGCAGCTACTTGCTTGGCAGCAAGACAACACTATTGCTGCTGTTTTATTGCAGGGAAATGGTGAAAAGGCGTTTTGTGCGGGCGGTGATATCGTCAAGCTTTACCGTGAAATGTGTAACCACCCAGATGCGTATGCGCCAGAAGTTGAAGCGTATTTTGCCAACGAATATCGGCTTGACCACCTCATTCACACATTCGGTAAGCCTTTTATGGTGTGGGGCAATGGTATTGTCATGGGTGGCGGCCTAGGAATGATGGTCGGCGGTAGTCATCGTATTGTCACTGAAACCAGTCGAATAGCCATGCCGGAAATCAGTATTGGTTTGTTGCCTGATGTTGGCGGTACAAAGTTCTTAAACGAAATGCCAGACAACTGCGGGTTGTTTTTAGGGCTGACTGGCGCATCAATTAATGCTGCCGATGCTAAGTACACGCATCTAGCTGACTTTTTTATGTTAGCAGCGCAAAAAAGTGCGCTATTAGATAAGTTAATGACCACACATTGGAGCGATACGGCTGCTGACAACCACAAATTGTTAAGTTCACTGATAAGTGAATTTGAGCAAGCTGCACAGCCATCACTGCCAGTGTCTCCAGTTCAAGAACACAAAGCGCTTATTAACCAAGTCACCTCTGCAAATACCTTATCCGAAATTGTTAACGATATTGTTAATTATCCAATTGAAGATAAGTGGTTTAACAGAGCGCAAGCTGCGCTTAAACACGGCAGCGCGATTAGCGCACACTTAGTCTATCGCCAATTGCGTGAAGGTAAGGGAATGTCGCTTGCTGATTGCTACCGTTTTGAGTTGGGGCTAACCGTTAAGGGCGGCAAATATGGAGAGTTCCAAGAGGGCGTTCGCGCTTTGCTTGTTGATAAAGACAATCAGCCAAACTGGCAGTTTGACTCTATTGCGTCTGTCGACAATGACGTTATCGATTGGTTTTTTTCTCCACCTTGGTCAGCATCAGAACATCCGCTGCTTGATTTAGGGAAATCAGAACAAAATTTATAGCGCAGGCTTGTTAAACACTTAATAAGAAAAACAAAAAAATTAAAGCCAGCAACATTATTACAAGAAAAGCTGATGTGGCCTAATGCACTTAAGACAAATGGTAACACAGCAAGGCACAATAAAGTGCAAGGAGGTTCATAATGGCAATAAAAATCGCCTTTATAGGCTTAGGTAACATGGGCGGGCCTATGGCTATTAACTTGGTCGAAGCGGGGCGCGAAAATGGTAACAAGGTGTGCGTTTACGACTTATCCGCACAAGCTGTGGTTGATGTGGTGGAGCATGGAGCAGCCACAGCTGTCTCTGCTAGTAAAGCCGTTGATGATGCTGATGTGATTATTTCTATGCTGCCTGCGGGCAAGCATGTTGAGCAACTATACCTAAGCGAAGGTGAAGGGCTTATTCACCGCATCAAGCCAGGCGCTTTGGTAATTGATTCGTCAACCATAGATGCAACCACGGCGAAGAAAGTGGCGAGGACGCTTGCTGAGCAGGGCATTGATTTTATCGATGCACCAGTATCTGGCGGCGTTGGCGGCGCGAAAGCAGGTACCTTAAGTTTTATGGTCGGTGGAACTGTTGAGAGCTTTACCCGAGCTGAGCCTATTCTTTCGCAAATGGGCAAAAACATCTTCCACGCTGGCGAACATGGCGCAGGACAAGTTGCCAAAGTGTGCAATAACATGCTGTTGTCAGTATTGATGGTGGGTACGTCAGAAGCGCTGCAACTTGGCATCGCCAATGGCCTAGATCCAAAAGTGCTATCCAATATTATGAGTAAATCATCAGGCAGTAATTGGACGCTTGATGTCTACAACCCTTGTCCTGATGTCATGGCAAATGTGCCTGCGTCTAATGATTATCAAGGCGGCTTTATGGTCGATTTGATGGCGAAAGATTTAGGGTTAGCAATGGAGACAGCGCTAGCTAGCAAATCATCAACGCCGATGGGCGCACTCGCCAGAAGCTTATATGCGATGCATGCGCAAGCCGGAAATGGTGGAATAGACTTTTCCAGTATCTTTAAAATTTTTGAGCAAAACCAGAACAATTAAAGTAGAAACGATTAACTATGAATGTAGAGAATAAAACCATAGTCATCACCGGTGGTGGCCAAGGGCTCGGGCGTGCTATTGCAGTCAATTTAGCTGAGCAAGGAGCAAAGTTAGCACTCATTGATTTAGATGCTGAGCTATTACAAGAAACAGTTACCTTAGTGGAGCAAGCGGGGTCTTCGGCTAAGCCTTATATTGCTAATGTCACCATTGAATCTGATGTAGAAGCCGTGTTTGAGCAGATAAACCGAGACTTCGAAGGCTTTGATGGGCTCGTTAACAACGCTGGAATTTTGCGCGACGGTATGCTGCTCAAAGAAAAAGACGGCGAAATTGTTAAGAAAATGTCATTAGCGCAATTTCAATCGGTTATTGACGTCAACCTTACCGGGGTATTCCTATGTGGCAGAGAAGCTGCTGCTCATATGGTTAATAATAAACGCAAAGGCGTTATTGTTAATATGTCTTCAATTGCCCGCAACGGTAATATGGGTCAAACCAACTACGCTGCATCAAAAGCCGGTGTTGTGGCCATGACGGTCACTTGGGCACGTGAGCTGGGGCGTTATGGTATTCGGGTGGGAGCTATTGCGCCGGGTGTTATCCGCACGGCAATGACAGATGCAATGAAACCGGAAATGCGTGAGCGTTTAGAAAAAATGAAACCTGTTGGTCGTCTTGGCGAAGCCAGTGAGATTGCTCATACGGTAAAATACATTTTTGAAAATGAATTCTTTACCGGACGTGTCGTGGAAATCGATGGCGGCTTAGCTATGTAGCTTATGTTATGCTGTGCTTAGGTTAGTTAAGGTTAGTTAGCTTATAATTAGTTCACGACTAGGTAAAAAGGCGAGTTTGATGCTCGTCTTTTTCTTTATCTAGACTTAACACAAGCTATATAAATAAGTAGTAAATAGAACAACTAGAGTAGATCATGAAAAAAGCACTATTTTTAGATCGTGACGGCATTATCAATATTGATCACGGCTATGTGCATAAAATAGAAGAGTTCGAGTTTGTCGATGGTATTTTTGATGTATGCCGTTATGCCTTAGATATGGGCTTTGAAATTATTGTTATCACCAATCAAGCAGGTATTGCTCGCGGTTATTATAGTGTGAGTGATTTTGAAGTGCTCACCAATTGGATGAAAGTGGAATTTGCTAAACGCGATATTCCAATTTCTGATGTCTACTTTTGTCCACACCACCCTGAACCCAAAAATCAAGAACAGGGTCACAATGAATTTGTTAAAACTTGCGATTGTCGTAAGCCTGCGCCCGGAATGATTTTGCAAGCGGCAAAAGATCATAATATCAATATCGCACATAGTGCTTTTATTGGCGATAAGGTCTCAGATATGAAAGCAGCAGAAGCGGCAGGTATTCACAATAAGATTCTGGTATCAAGCCAATATCAGGATGATGGAAATACTCATGCACATCGAATCAACTGTATAAAAGAAGCGGCTGCCTTCCTTTGTTAGGCATAAAACCCGTACTGTCGCGCAAAATATAAACACTTAAACTATAATATAGAGCTAATTGAAAAAAAGGTGTTGACGCCCAGCTAAAAATCTCTAAAATGCGCATCCACTTCCACGGGGCAGCCCAACGAAGTGTTTTGATAAGTTTAGTGAGCAAGTTTGCTAAGTAAACGGGTCAGATAACTTAGAAAAATGAGTTAAAGATTTTTTTAAAAAGTTGTTGACATCAATACTAGGAAGCGTAAAATGCGCATCCGCTCTCGCAGCTTAAGTCACACGGCAAAAGGCGCAGAGCAACCACAAAACACGAGTGAGATGTTTTGTTTGAATCGAAAGATTCAGTTCTTTAACAATTAGTTATCATGCAATTTGTGTGAGCATTCACATGATGTTGATTTTACAAATATAGCTAAGCTTGTCTTAGCAAAAATTAACTCAGTGAACTCATGCAAAAACTACTTAATATATAAGTTTTATTTGTACAGAATTCATTGAGCCGATGCTTAGGCATCACAAACGATTTTAATTGAAGAGTTTGATCATGGCTCAGATTGAACGCTGGCGGCAGGCTTAACACATGCAAGTCGAGCGGAAACGAAGAGGAGCTTGCTCCTTTGGCGTCGAGCGGCGGACGGGTGAGTAATGCTTGGGAATATGCCTTTTGGTGGGGGACAACAGTTGGAAACGACTGCTAATACCGCATAATGTTTACGGACCAAAGCGGGGGACCTTCGGGCCTCGTGCCAAAAGATTAGCCCAAGTGAGATTAGCTAGTTGGTGGGGTAAAGGCCTACCAAGGCGACGATCTCTAGCTGGTTTGAGAGGATGATCAGCCACACTGGGACTGAGACACGGCCCAGACTCCTACGGGAGGCAGCAGTGGGGAATATTGCACAATGGGGGAAACCCTGATGCAGCCATGCCGCGTGTGTGAAGAAGGCCTTCGGGTTGTAAAGCACTTTCAGTCGTGAGGAAAGGTTAGTAGGTAATATCTGCTAGCTGTGACGTTAGCGACAGAAGAAGCACCGGCTAACTCCGTGCCAGCAGCCGCGGTAATACGGAGGGTGCGAGCGTTAATCGGAATTACTGGGCGTAAAGCGTGCGTAGGCGGTTTGATAAGCCAGATGTGAAATCCCGGGGCTTAACCTCGGAACTGCATTTGGAACTGTTTGACTAGAGTACTGTAGAGGGTGGTGGAATTTCCAGTGTAGCGGTGAAATGCGTAGAGATTGGAAGGAACATCAGTGGCGAAGGCGGCCACCTGGACAGATACTGACGCTGAGGCACGAAAGCGTGGGGAGCGAACAGGATTAGATACCCTGGTAGTCCACGCCGTAAACGATGTCAACTAGCTGTTTGTGTTCTTGAAACGTGAGTAGCGTAGCTAACGCGCTAAGTTGACCGCCTGGGGAGTACGGCCGCAAGGTTAAAACTCAAATGAATTGACGGGGGCCCGCACAAGCGGTGGAGCATGTGGTTTAATTCGATGCAACGCGAAGAACCTTACCATCCCTTGACATCCAGAGAATTTTCTAGAGATAGATTAGTGCCTTCGGGAACTCTGAGACAGGTGCTGCATGGCTGTCGTCAGCTCGTGTTGTGAAATGTTGGGTTAAGTCCCGCAACGAGCGCAACCCCTATCCTTATTTGCCAGCGCGTAATGGCGGGAACTCTAAGGAGACTGCCGGTGATAAACCGGAGGAAGGTGGGGACGACGTCAAGTCATCATGGCCCTTACGGGATGGGCTACACACGTGCTACAATGGCGTATACAGAGGGCAGCGAGACCGCGAGGTGGAGCGAATCCCAGAAAGTACGTCGTAGTCCGGATTGGAGTCTGCAACTCGACTCCATGAAGTCGGAATCGCTAGTAATCGCGAATCAGAATGTCGCGGTGAATACGTTCCCGGGCCTTGTACACACCGCCCGTCACACCATGGGAGTGGGTTGCAAAAGAAGTGGCTAGTTTAACCTTCGGGAGGACGGTCACCACTTTGTGATTCATGACTGGGGTGAAGTCGTAACAAGGTAACCCTAGGGGAACCTGGGGTTGGATCACCTCCTTATCTTGAAGTAAAACGCACCATGTTGAGTGTTCACACACATTGCATTGATAACGAACGTATAAGAAGTAACCCTTTACTAATGCAGTAAATGAGGGGCTATAGCTCAGCTGGGAGAGCGCCTGCCTTGCACGCAGGAGGTCAGCAGTTCGATCCTGCTTAGCTCCACCACTTACCATTGGTACTGGCTCGAATAAAGAGCGCACCCCGCCACGTGATAAAAGCGGTGAGGTCGGCCTGTTTTTTTTAAGTCTGCCCAGACCTAGTAATAGGTAAAGGTGAACTCTTGAAATGATAAAGGTCTGTAGCTCAGCTGGTTAGAGCGCACCCCTGATAAGGGTGAGGTCGGCAGTTCAAGTCTGCCCAGACCTACCACTACTTCTTAACAAAGAATGAGAAACCAAACTTAAGGTGTTCATATGTTTCGTAAGAGAAGCGAACAATTTACGTTTGGTTTTTTAAACCACGATTTAAGCGAATGTGCCTTAAATTGAGTTCTTTAACAATTTGGAAAGCTGATATATATCCCGAATATATTTCTTGTTTTACATAAGAAAAATATTCGAATGATTGCTTTAGGTAAGACAAGAGTGTCGCGCTCTTTTCTTTAATGAATAAAGTAATCAAACCTGATAAATGATTTTTCCTTATCATTTATCAATCTAATTCAAGCATACTCCATTACTGTTCTTTTTAAGGATTGTTAATGAGTACGTGAAAATGTCAGTCATACATTAGCATCAAGATTTGTCTCTTGATGACTTAAATACGAAAACTATTTGGGGTTGTATGGTTAAGTGACTAAGCGTATATGGTGGATGCCTTGGCAGTTAGAGGCGATGAAAGACGTGTTAATCTGCGATAAGCCTAGGTAAGGTGATAAAAACCGTTATAACCTAGGATTTCTGAATGGGGAAACCCAGTGGCATAAGCCACTATCATTAAGTGAATACATAGCTTAATGAGGCGAACCGGGAGAACTGAAACATCTAAGTACCCCGAGGAAAAGAAATCAACCGAGATTTCCTTAGTAGCGGCGAGCGAACGGGAATTAGCCCTTAAGCTTATGGGCGTTAGTGGAACAAGCTGGAAAGCTTGGCGATACAGGGTGATAGCCCCGTACACGAAGACAAACATAAGTGAAATCGAGTAGGTCGGCACACGTGAAATGTTGACTGAACATGGGGGGACCATCCTCCAAGGCTAAATACTCCTAACTGACCGATAGTGAACCAGTACCGTGAGGGAAAGGCGAAAAGAACCCCTGTGAGGGGAGTGAAATAGAACCTGAAACCGTATACGTACAAGCAGTGGAAGCCTTCGGGTGACTGCGTACCTTTTGTATAATGGGTCAGCGACTTATATTCTGTAGCAAGGTTAACCGATTAGGGGAGCCGTAGCGAAAGCGAGTGTTAACTGCGCGTTTAGTTGCAGGGTATAGACCCGAAACCCGGCGATCTACCCATGGGCAGGTTGAAGGTTGGGTAACACCAACTGGAGGACCGAACACACGTATGTTGAAAAATGCGGTGATGACCTGTGGGTCGGAGTGAAAGGCTAATCAAGCCGGGAGATAGCTGGTTCTCCCCGAAATCTATTTAGGTAGAGCCTCGGACGAATACCATTGGGGGTAGAGCACTGTTAAGGCTAGGGGGTCATCCCGACTTACCAACCCTTTGCAAACTCCGAATACCAATGAGTACTATCCGGGAGACACACTATGGGTGCTAACGTCCGTAGTGAAGAGGGAAACAACCCAGACCGCCAGCTAAGGTCCCAAAGTCATAGTTAAGTGGGAAACGATGTGGAAAGGCATAGACAGCTAGGAGGTTGGCTTAGAAGCAGCCATCCTTTAAAGAAAGCGTAATAGCTCACTAGTCGAGTCGGTCTGCGCGGAAGATGTAACGGGGCTAAACTATGCACCGAAGCTGCGGATTCAAACTTTGTTTGAGTGGTAGGGGAGCGTTCTGTAAGCCGTTGAAGGTGTGTTGAGAAGCATGCTGGAGGTATCAGAAGTGCGAATGCTGACATGAGTAACGATAAAGGGGGTGAAAAACCCCCTCGCCGAAAGACCAAGGTTTCCTGTCCCATGTTAATCAGGGCAGGGTAAGTCGGCCCCTAAGGCGAGACCGAGAGGTGTAGTCGATGGGAAACAGATTAATATTTCTGTACTTCTTTATATTGCGATGGAGGGACGGAGAAGGCTAAGCAAGCATGGCGTTGGTTGTCCATGTGAAAGTATGTAGGCTGAGAACTTAGGCAAATCCGGGTTCTTAAGGCTGAGATACGAGACGAGGCTCTACGGAGTTGAAGTTGTTGATGCCCTGCTTCCAGGAAAAGCTTCTAAGCATAGATATAAAGGAACCGTACCCCAAACCGACACAGGTGGTTAGGTAGAGAATACTAAGGCGCTTGAGAGAACTCGGGTGAAGGAACTAGGCAAAATAGTACCGTAACTTCGGGAGAAGGTACGCCGGCTCTGGTGATGGGACTTGCTCCCTAAGCTGAGGTCGGTCGAAGTAACCAGGTGGCTGGAACTGTTTATTAAAAACACAGCACTGTGCAAAATCGAAAGATGACGTATACGGTGTGACGCCTGCCCGGTGCCGGAAGGTTAATTGATTGGGTTAGCTCTGCGAAGCTCATGATCGAAGCCCCGGTAAACGGCGGCCGTAACTATAACGGTCCTAAGGTAGCGAAATTCCTTGTCGGGTAAGTTCCGACCTGCACGAATGGCGTAATCATGGCCACACTGTCTCCACCCGAGACTCAGTGAAATTGAAATTGCGGTTAAGATGCCGTATACCCGCGGCTAGACGGAAAGACCCCGTGAACCTTTACTATAGCTTGACAGTGAACATTGCTCCTACATGTGTAGGATAGGTGGGAGGCTTTGAAACTTGCACGCCAGTGTGAGTGGAGCCAACCTTGAAATACCACCCTTGTATGCGTGATGTTCTAACCTAGGCCGATTATCTCGGTTGGGGACACTGTCTGGTGGGTAGTTTGACTGGGGCGGTCTCCTCCCAAAGCGTAACGGAGGAGCACGAAGGTTGGCTAAGTACGGTCGGACATCGTACGGTTAGTGCAATGGCATAAGCCAGCTTAACTGCGAGACAGACACGTCGAGCAGGTGCGAAAGCAGGTCATAGTGATCCGGTGGTTCTGTATGGAAGGGCCATCGCTCAACGGATAAAAGGTACTCCGGGGATAACAGGCTGATACCGCCCAAGAGTTCATATCGACGGCGGTGTTTGGCACCTCGATGTCGGCTCATCACATCCTGGGGCTGAAGTCGGTCCCAAGGGTATGGCTGTTCGCCATTTAAAGTGGTACGCGAGCTGGGTTTAGAACGTCGTGAGACAGTTCGGTCCCTATCTGCCGTGGGCGTTTGAGAATTGAAGAGGGCTGCTCCTAGTACGAGAGGACCGGAGTGGACGAACCTCTGGTGTTCCGGTTGTTTCGCCAGAAGCATTGCCGGGTAGCTACGTTCGGAACTGATAACCGCTGAAAGCATCTAAGCGGGAAGCAGGCTTTGAGATGAGTTCTCACTGGGACTTTAAGTCCCCTGAAGGGTCGTTGGAGACTACGACGTTGATAGGTCAGGTGTGTAAGGGTTGTGAGGCCTTGAGCTAACTGATACTAATTGCCCGTGAGGCTTAACCATACAACACCCAAATGGTTTTGACTGACAAAACATCACGTACTAACGTGTGCTTGAAACGATATATACAGCATTCCGAATTGATTTACTTGCTTAAGCAGCAGGTAAATAACAGTTTCGCCTAGCGACAATAGCGTTGTAGAACCACCTGACCCCATGCCGAACTCAGAAGTGAAATGCAACTGCGCCGATGGTAGTGTGGGAGGTCCCATGTGAGAGTAGGTCATCGCTAGGCACTTAATTAAGAAAAGCCCTCGTCTTAGGACGAGGGCTTTTTGCGTTTATAGGGCTTAATTAAAAGAATCACCTGCCTAGTGACAGCATCTTCGCATTTCATGGAATTTAATAGAATTCCTGAACCATAAATGTGACGAGGGGGGCTACTTAAAGAGTCTAATTTTGACAAACTCTCACACGCCACTAATTATTCTATTCAGTTTTATAGTTCTAACGCACTGCACCGTTTCGCTCGCCACACACTTAACTGATTAAATAACTTAGTCAGAGTGTGGCTGAATTAAATTTGCTAAGCTATTTGGTATTTGACGCCGCTGTTACCAGTTGTATTGATAAAGTAGAGAGATAATGTTCAGCCCGTCGTTATACTTATTGGTATTGGCGTTGGAGTAGTGTGAGAAAGATAAAGCTATTTGATGATTTGGATTTGCTCTAAGTCCAACTTCGAGTTTATCTTCAAACATCCAATTACTACCTAGCCTTCTATTTCCCCAGCGTGTTTGATCAACGTAAGCTGCACCTATCCCAAATTTGATAAACCACCATTGGTCTTGCTGTCTGAGTGGGTAATTGAACATTGGAATAAGTGCACCTGTTTTTAAGTCAGGGCCATACAAGTTTTGCCAAGATGCGGCTGAAACATCAAGTGTAAGATAGAGGTTGTTTCGTTCTAGTAGCCCTATATTTGTGGGGGGGTTGAATATAAGACCAAGCTTTTGGGTGTCAGATCTGTCTTTAGCTGTCGACTCTCCAATTGCATAGTAAAGGCTATGAGCGCTCACTGTGCTTTGTGCAATTAACACTATCAACAATAATAATAATTTCATTGAACAAACATAATAAGACGGCTTACTTAAACCTTAGAATAAAATTAACTTGCTAGCGAACTTGTCAGGTGGGATTTAACGCTATTTTAGTTAAGATTTTTAACTTGTTGGGTGATAAAATCTATTTATGTATTTTCGTTTAACTCCCCTTTAAGAATGGCAATAAACTGGTTCCCGGGTCATATGCACAAGGCCCAAAAAGAGATCAAAGAAATCCTACCGACAATTGATGTTGTAATTGAAGTATGTGATGCACGCTTGCCGTTTAGCAGCGAAAATCCGATGATCACTGAAATTCGCGGTGACAAACCATTGATCAAAATTCTCAATAAGTCTGACTTAGCTGATCCAGTAATGACTAAAGTATGGTTGGACTATTTAGACGCCCAGCAAAATGTGAAGGCTATTGCGTTAACCACAGACTCTCCGTCAATTGCAAAACAAATTCCTCAGTTGATCAGAAAGCTAGTGCCGCATAAAGATGAGACAGGCAAACAAATTAATGCTGTGATCATGGGCATACCCAATGTTGGTAAATCGACATTACTCAATACGCTAGTGGGTAAAGCAAAGGCGAAAGTGGGTAATGAACCTGCGGTAACCAAAGGTCAGCAACGTATTCGACTAGAAGATGGCTTATATCTTTACGACACGCCAGGCATGCTATGGCCCAAGATAGTAAATGAAAATAGTGGTTATCGTTTAGCAGTAACCAGTGCAGTCAAAGATACAGCCTTTGATCATGAAGAAATCGCTTGTTTTGCTGCTGAATATTTATTGGAAACTTATCCTCAGCGATTAAAAGAGCGTTACAAGCTTAATGAAATGCCACATACGGAAGTTGAACTGATTGAGGAAATTGGTCGTAATCGAGGCTGTGTGAAAAGCGGCGGCCATGTCGACTTCCATAAGGCCTCAGCTATCTTAGTGAATGAAATTCGCGATAAAACGCTGGGCGAACTTACTTTTGAAACACCTGAGATAGTGGAAAAAGAAATCATCCACTTTAATGAGTTAGAAGAAAAGAAAATAGCCGAACGTGAAGCTCGCAAAGAAGCTCGCGGTCGTGGCCGTAAAAATAAACCGAAAAAGAAAAAGAGATAAACACATGACAGATGTTCAATTAAATGAATTCCAACTTCATGAGTTATTGGTGCGCGACGGTATTGAATTAATTGACTTACCACTGAGTAAATTACTTTTGATGAATGATTCACAATATCCTTGGTTTGTATTGGTTCCTAGGGTGGAGAATATTAAAGACATTTATCAGTTAGACTGGGAGCAACAGCAACAACTACTGAACGAATCCAGTATGTTAAGCGAAATATTAATGGAGCTTTTTCAGGGTGACAAAATGAATGTTGCAGCCCTTGGTAACGTTTGTCCGCAATTACATATGCATCACATTGTACGCTTTGCAAATGATCCTGCTTGGCCAAAACCGATTTGGGGTGAATTGCCTATGAGACCATACACTGAAATAGAAGTTGAACAATTGAAAGCTAAAGTACTACCCAGTATAGAGGCAGTACTAGCCAACAACTAAAATGCCACAGTATTAAGTGGCTTTTTAAGGGTTAGGCGACCCGCTGATCGCTATTGCTGACTTGATCAAGCGATTGTTTTAGGTCAGCAATTAGATCTTCAACATACTCTAGGCCAACTGAAATACGTATTAGCGTGTCGCTTATCCCAGCATCTAGTCGCTCTTCTTGTGAGTAAGGAGAGTGCGTCATTGACGCGGGGTGTTGAATTAGCGATTCTGCATCTCCTAAGCTTACCGCTATTGAAAAAAGCTTCATACGGTTAATTAAAGCAGTTCCTTCTGCAATATCGCCTTTAATCTCAAAGCCGATAACACCGCCAGCAGCTTTCATTTGCTTACCTATAAATTTATACCCTTGGTGTTCTTTTAGACCCGGGTAGTGAACTTTGTCTACCATAGGGTGTTGGGCTAGAAACTCAGCGACTATCTGTGCGCTTTTACAGTGCTGCTCTACACGAATAGGTAAAGTCTTTAACCCTCTGAGTATTAGCCATGCATCGTGTGGGCTAATCGTTGCTCCGATATCTTTTAACACGGTTAGCTTGATATGGCTGATCATTTCAGCTGAGCCGCAAATAATTCCGGCGACAACATCACCATGACCATTTAGATATTTAGTTGCACTATGAACAATAAGATCGAAGCCAAACTGTGCTGGTTGTTGCAAGATTGGGGTTAAAAATGTGTTGTCGATAATGGAAATAAGCTGATGTTTTTTGGCTAGCTTTCCAATTGATTCAATATCAAGTACCACTAAATTGGGGTTGATGGGCGATTCTAAGAAAATCACTTTGGTACTGGGTTGAATTGACGCCTCTATGTTGTCGATGTTTGTCATATCAACAAATGTAACCTCAATTCCCCATTTAGTTAACTGGTGAGCCATTAACGCGTATGAGCAGCCATAAACGGCTTTAGAAGCAATTAAATGGTCACCAGCAGACAAATTAGCTAACAAGGCGCCAGATACAGCCCCCATGCCAGTAGCGGTTGCAGCGGCGTCTTCCATTCCCTCCATTGCAGCAAGTCGCATTTCTAGTTGACGAGTGGTTGGGTTACCTAAACGGGTATAAATAAAGCCGGCTTCCTCACCTGCAAAGCGATTAGCGCCTTGCATAGCATTATCGAATACAAACGTTGATGTTTGATAAAGCGGCGTCGCTAGTGAGCCAAACTGCTCATCATTAATGCGTCCAGCATGAATAGCTTGCGTGGCAATATGCTTGCTTACTGTCATGGTTAACTCCAAATCTGCTTATTGTTGTTATTTTTCTAAGGATTGCAAAGACCGAGCAAGTTATGAGCCTATAAATAAAAGTATATTTAACAAAGAGATAGCGTTTACTAATTTAAAAACTGTCACAAATATATTACATGGGAAGATAACAACCAGTATCGAGAAATATAAATTTTGATTACTAGACATTGTGTTTACTTGATGTATTGGTTGCTAATCAATCAATGGTTAGCAATACTTGTATGTAATATAAAGGTGACGCGTAACAAAAAAATTACATGCGATTTGAAGTGTTTTCAACCGATCGACTTGGTATTAGCCAGGAAATATTGAATGAACTGGCTAATCTAGGCCTAAATATTAAGGCAATGGAAGTCGCTAGCGGTATTATTTACCTTAATATCGAAAGCCGAGATTTAGACTTTGCAACTATTCAGCAATCTATTTCAAAAGTGGACGGTGTCAGCCTTTGCCAGCAGCTCGACCTGCTGCCTAGTGAGCTAAAGCAGCAACATTTACAAGCTCTACTTAAACGAATTCCTGATCCCATCTTTGATCTTGATGCCGCGGGGCAAGTCATCTCATGTAATCATCACCGTCATATCTATTTGTCGCGCCCAAGCGAGCAAGTATTAGGGATTACGCTTACAGAGCTTAGGCAGAAAGCTGCCTTTAGCCGAGATGTTAGCTTTGAGGAGCAAACTTTCCAAGCTGAAGTCACTCCCTTATGGATTGATGGTGTTTTTAGCGGTGCTGTTGTTATGCTTAAATCGCTAGATAAAGTTGCAAATCAATTATCTAATTTTCAACAATCCATTAGCTTTAACGGTATGGAAGATATCGTCGGTGATTCACTACCGATTCTTCAGGTCAAAGAGCAGCTTTTCAAGTTTGCGGGGCTAGATTTACCCATATTGATAAATGGTGAAACAGGTACAGGTAAAGAGCTGGTTGCTCGGGCAATTCACCTGCAAAGTCATCGAAAAGACAAACCATTCTTAGCGATTAACTGCGCGGCTCTACCTGAACAATTACTAGAGAGTGAGCTATTTGGCTATGTTGCCGGTGCTTTTACAGGGGCAAGTACAAAAGGTAAACCAGGGTTATTTGAGTTAGCAAATGGTGGCACGGTTTTTCTTGACGAAATTGCAGAAATGTCAGTTTACCTGCAAGCTAAGTTATTACGGTTTTTGCAAGATTATAGCTTTCGCAGATTGGGTGGAAATAAGGAAACACAAGCGAATGTGCGAATTATCTCTGCTAGTCATCAACCGTTTGAACAACTCATTGCCCAAGGCAACTTTAGGCAAGATCTATATTATCGACTCAATGTACTCAATCTTATGCTCCCCCCGCTTAAAGCCAGAGTCGAAGATATTAAACAACTGTGTGATCATTTTATTTGCCAAGCTCGCGAGCAAACCAAATTAGCTAAACCAGAATTGCTGCCAGATGCGCTTAGCGTTTTGCATGCTTACAACTGGCCTGGGAATATCAGGCAGCTACAAAATGTGATGTTTAGGCTAACGGCATTAAATAGTGGTAAGCAAATTTCAGCGCCAATGATTAAGCAAGTGCTGAATCAATTTACTTCAACATTTGATGACAAGCCTACGGTTGATTCATTAAACGTTATGCGGGGTGATTCATCAGACTGGTTGAGTGTAGATAACTGGCAAGAGGCGCAATCTCGGTTTGAAAGTAGCTTATTGAAGGCGCTTTATCCGCATTTCCCTAGCACACGTAAACTTGCACAACGACTAGCTGTTTCCCATAACAAAATTGCGATAAAGCTGAGGCAATATGGTATTAAATGCCCAAGTGATTAGGTTTTTAATATTAAAAGTTAACTGCCAGAGTTTTTCATTAATCTCTGACAGTCAATTTAGATGAACTTATTGCTGCAACAATTGAAACAGCAACTGTTTAACAAATTGTGGTTCAAACGGCTTGTCACAAAGCGCATTAACACCGTCTTGCTCGATATTCGCTAAGTGAGTTTCGCTACTTTCACTGGTTACCATTAGCACTGGAAGGTGTGATTGTTGGCTTTGCTCACGAATGTATTTTGTCAATTCTCTACCGTCAACTTCTGGCATGTTGTAGTCAGTAACCACAATATCAAACATATTGTCTTCTAAGATGCCAATGGCTTGTTTACCGTCTTCTGCTTCCGTTACTTTTTGTAGACCAAGGTTATTAAGCACTCGTCTGATGTGGTTACGGGCAAGGGTACTATCATCAACCAGTAATACGCGAATGTCGTTAACATCAAAGTAGTCTAACTCCATTTCATCCGGTGATAGCAAATCAATGGTAGTGTTAATAGCCGCACTTAAGTGTTCAGGCGTAAAAGGCTTGGGCAACAAGGCAACAACGCCTGATTGTTTAAACTCTTCCAAACTTTCTTTTTTGTATTCGCTGGAAACCAACATAAAGGCAATATCAGCGTGCTTGTCACTGGTTTTTATATGTTTGAGCACATCAAGTGCAGTGCCGTCATCAAAATACATCGCACTGGTGATTAAATCGGGGGGATGACGATCGACAATCGCAATACTTTCGGCAACATTGTTCGCGGTGGTAATTTGTGTAATTCCAGCCTTTTCTAATTCGCCAACAATAATTTTACGTTGAGTATCCGAGGGCTCTATTAATAAAATAGAGAGTTCGCTTGGGGTAATATTTGCCATTACTGCTTCCGCTTATTTTTATACTTAATTATTTTGTGCAATAAAAAGGTTAGTCAAAAAAGGTTAGCCGCCAATAAATTTAACTTTAAAACCTTCTTTTTCTAGCACTGTTTTGATCACGTCGCGCTTGTCTCCTTGCACTTCGATGGTTTCACCAACGACGCTACCACCTGTGCCACAGCTTTTTTTTAGCTTGCTGGCTAGGTTCTTTAATTCCTTTGCTGCTAAGCCTAGACCGGAGATCACTACAACGCCTTTCCCTTTTCTGCCTTTTGTTTCTCGGCGCACTTTGGCAAAGCCATCACTTGGGGTAACGGTCTCTTCAGTTTCTTCTTTAATTCGACCTTTATCGGTGGAGTAAACGAGGGTAGATAATTGATCTTGCCAAGACATAGGCGTAACTGCTCTTGATGAAATTTAGGCAATTATAACCACAATCCAAATAACAGGCGAAAAAAAACCAGCGATTCTAGTCGAACTCGCTGGTTTTTTGATTTGCGCCAAACTTTAGAAAAGCTTAGCTGTAGCTATATAAGCTTTAAGCGGTAACTTATAGCTTACCTTCTAATTCAGGTAACGCTTCGAATAAGTCAGCTTCTAGGCCGTAGTCAGCTACTTGGAAAATAGGTGCTTCTGGATCTTTGTTAATCGCAACAATTACTTTCGAGTCTTTCATACCCGCTAAGTGTTGAATTGCACCAGAAATACCTACGGCAATGTAAAGGTCAGGAGCAACAATTTTACCCGTTTGACCTACTTGCATGTCGTTTGGTACGAAGCCAGCATCAACCGCTGCACGAGATGCACCGATTGCTGCGCCAAGCTTGTCAGCAATACCTTCAAGTAGTTTGAAGTTGTCGCCATTTTGCATACCACGACCACCAGAGATAACTACTGGTGCTGCACCAAGGTCAGGGCGCTCTGATTCCGTTAGTTCGTCAGAAACGTGGCTAGAAATACCAGCGTCAGTTGCTTGGCCTAGGGCTACTACTTCTGCATTACCGTCAGTCGCTACTGCGTCGAAAGCAGTTGCACGAACTGTGATTACTTTCTTAGCATCTAAGCTTTGTACGGTTGCAATTGCGTTACCCGCGTAGATTGGGCGAACAAATGTGTCAGCACTTTCAATACCAATGATGTCAGAAATTTGAGCAACGTCTAATAACGCTGCAACGCGTGGCATAAAGTTCTTACCCGTAGTAAGTGCTGTTGCGATGATTGCGTCGTAGTCTGCTGCTAATTCAGTAACTAGTAACGAAACGTTCTCAGCAAGTTGGTTTGCGTAAGCAGCGTTATCAGCTACCAATACTTTTGCAACACCACCTACTTTTGCTGCTTCTTCAGCAACTGCGCCGCAGTTGTGACCTGCAACTAAAAGGTGAATGTCGCCGCCAATTTTTTGAGCTGCCGCAACAGTTTTTAACGTTTCAGCTTTTAAGCTGCTGTTGTCGTGTTCTGCGTAAACTAAAATCATGAGATCACCTTCGCTTCAGTTTTTAACTTCTCAATTAATTGGTCAACAGACTCAACCATAATACCAGCGCTGCGCTCTGCAGGTGGTGTTACTTTGATTACGTTAGCACGTGGGCTTAAGTCGATACCAAAATCAGCCGCGGCTTTAACATCTAAAGGCTTACGCTTAGCTTTCATGATATCTGGTAGTTTTGCGTAACGTGGTTCGTTCAAACGAAGGTCAGTTGTTACAATTGCAGGTAGGTTAAGCGCTACAGTTTGTAGACCACCGTCAACTTCACGAGTAACGTTAACCTTGTCGCCTTCAACTTTAACTTCAGAAGCGAATGTACCTTGTGGCATACCTGTTAGCGCACCTAACATTTGGCCAGTCTGGTTGTTGTCTGAGTCAATTGACTGCTTACCAAGGATTACTAGTTGTGGCGCTTCTTCTTCAACCACTTTTTGTAGCAATTTAGCGATGTTGATTGAATCTAAAGACTCTTCAGTTTCAATGCGGATAGCGCGGTCAGCACCAAGCGCTAGCGCTGTACGAATTTGCTCTTCACACTTCTTGTCGCCGATAGACACAACAACAACTTCTGTTGCTGTACCAGCTTCTTTTAAGCGCACCGCTTCTTCTACTGCGATTTCACAGAATGGGTTAACCGCCATTTTTACGTTAGCTAAGTCAACATCTGAATTGTCAGGTTTAACACGCACTTTGACGTTATAGTCAATTACGCGTTTGATGGGTACTAATACTTTCATCATCGCCTCTGTTTGTTTCTTGTCATGTTAGAGATGCCAATACCTTTGTATTAACATCATTATTTGAGTAAACGCTCGACAGACTACTTTCAGTTTACGGTTACGTCAATGTCACAATTATCTAATCTTTAGACTCGATTGCGTAAAATCAATGGTTAACCAGTAAATTGTTACTTACAGGATAGTATTTGTCGGCAAAATATCTATAATGGGTTGATATTATCAAACGCATGTTTGAAATTCAAACGAGTGTTTGAATGACGCGGAACAAAACATTCAAGGGGGAATTATGGAACGCGAATCGATGGAGTTTGATGTCGTCATCGTGGGTGCCGGTCCATCAGGTCTAGCTACAGCTTGTCGTATCATGCAGCAAGCTCAAGAAAAAGAACAAGAGTTAATGGTATGTGTGGTTGAGAAGGGCTCTGAAGTCGGTGCACATATACTCTCTGGTGCGGTATTTGAGCCAAGCTCGCTTACTGAACTTTTCCCTGATTGGAAAGAAAAAGGTGCGCCGTTAAACACGCCAGTAACCGGTGATGACATTTATTACTTCAATGGTGAGAATAGCGCACACAAATTGCCGGGCTTTATGACGCCAAAGACTATGCACAATGAAGGTAACTTCATTGTGAGCATGGGTAATATTTGTCGTTGGTTGGCTGAACAAGCTGAAGAGCTTGGCGTGGAAATTTTCCCTGGCTTTGCTGCACAAGAAGTTATTTATAATGAAGATGGCAGCGTTGCTGGCATTATTACTGGCGATATGGGCTTAGATCGCGAAGGTAATGAAAAAGATTCATTTATGCCGGGTATGGAGCTTCGTGCTAAGTACACTGTATTCGCTGAAGGTTGTCGTGGGCACTTAGGTAAAGAGCTAATTAACAAGTTCAACTTAAGTGATGGCAAATCGCCACAGCACTACGGTATTGGTTTTAAAGAAATCTGGGATATTGACCCAGAGAAGCACCAAGAAGGCCTAGTAGTTCACTCAGCTGGCTGGCCGTTAAGCAATGACACTGGTGGCGGTGGTTACTTGTACCACGCAGAAAACAACCAAGTGTTTGTTGGTTTAATTGTAGACTTAAGCTACTCAAACCCGCATTTAAGCCCGTTTGAAGAGTTCCAACGTTACAAGCATCATCCAAAAATTAGCCAGTATTTAGAAGGTGGTAAGCGTGTTTCTTACGGTGCACGTGCACTTGCTAAAGGTGGTTTTAACTCTTTGATCAAGCAAACTATGCCTGGCGGTATTATCATCGGCTGTGATGCTGGCACCATGAATGCAGCGAAAATCAAAGGTAACCATGCGGCGATGAAATCTGGCCTATTAGCCGCTGAAACAATTGTTGAGGCGTTAGCGAGCGGCGATGAAGGCGGCAAAGACCTAATCACTTACGATGAGAAGTTTAAAGCGTCTTGGTTATACGAAGAGTTGCACAGCACGCGTAACTTCACACCATCAATGCACAAACTAGGTACATTCTGGGGAGGTGCTTACACGACCATCGACCAAAACTTCTTTGGTGGTAAATTGCCGTTTAACTTCCGAGATGACTCGCTTGATCACGCGCAATTAAAATTGGCAAGTGAAGCACCTGTTATTGAATACGCTAAGCCAGATGGCAAGTTAAGCTTTGACCGTTTATCTTCAGTGTTTTTATCGAACACTAACCACGAAGAAGAGCAGCCGTGTCACTTAAAACTGGCTGATGCAACCATCCCAATGACAGTGAACATGGAAAAATATGCCGAGCCTGCACAGCGTTACTGTCCGGCTGGGGTATACGAAGTACAAGAAACTGAAGACGGTAAGCAGTTTGTGATTAATGCGCAAAACTGTATTCACTGTAAAACGTGTGATATCAAAGACCCGAGCCAGAATATTACGTGGGTAGCACCAGAAGGTACGGGTGGTCCAAACTATCCAAATATGTAGCTTTAGTATTAAGTACTGATTAATAGGTAATAGGAAAAACCACTTCAATTGAAGTGGTTTTTTTATATGCGTCATCTCAACAAGTGTATAAGCAGCGTAAAGCTGGGGGCCAATAACGTCAGGAATATTTACAGTGGAGATTTCACTATGTAATTAACTGCCTGAAAAGTCAGTAAATGAACGAATAGGAACACATTATGCAAAGAACCCGCTTTACGCTCTTTGCATGAAATCTAACAGTTTACGAATTCACAAGCCATTAAGGCTAAAAGCTCGGGTAAATTAAATAGTAGGTAGTGTATCCGGATTATCACCAGGGGTAGGGGTAAGAGGTAGGTGAATGAACACAGCATTTATTTCAGTGTTGTAGTTAGTAGTAACCAAGGGGAGAGTGTTGTGATCGGCTGACAGTCTGATGGTTGACAACTACAATGGAGATAGTCGTGTCGGCCTTTAATTCTTACTCTGCACTTTACCCTCAAACAACTAATCAAGCATTAACGGCGACTAACGTCGTTTTTATCGCTGGTGATCTCGCTCATTCCGATTACTTATTGGGCGAACTGGCAGCCACTAACCAGATCCATTTCTTCAATCATTTTGTTGAGCTGTTTAGTCAGCTTGATCAAGTTATTTCGACTCAATCCTCCGTGCATTTACATATATTCTGTCATGGTCAGTCTGGACACTTGCAACTTGGTGATAACAAGCTAGATGCGCGAGCACTTGCTGACTATGCGGAAGTGATTCTACCGACGCCAATTTTTAATGTTACTGCCGTGCACTTTTATGCCTGTCAGCTTGCCAAGGGGGTGCTAGGGCAAGCCTTTATTCGCCAATTGCAATCGATCTGCCAATGTCCTGTCTACGCTTCGTCTGACAAGCTAGGTAATGCGGCATTAGGTGGCCAGTGGCAGTTCACCTCGTTTTCCGATTGGTTGAACGTGCGGCTAAATGCACACCTTAATGAGCAAGTTGACGATTACTTTGACAGCACACTGGAACAGCAGTTAAGTACGCCGATATTGCCAGCCAGTGCGATGGCGCATTATCCCGGCCTGTTAGATCCGCTAACCGATGAGCGTGTTGTTAATACCGTCACCGAAAGTACCCAACAAAATGCCCATACTAGCGTGTTAGCAGATGGTAGCTATGTCACGGTCTGGCAGTCTATTAGAGAGAGTGGCACTTGGGGAATTTATGCGCAGCGCTTCAGTGCCGAGGGCGGCCCAATAGGCCACGAATTTGCCGTCAATCAAACCTTTGATAACAATCAGACCAATCCGCGTATTGCCGGCCTTAACGACGGCAGTTTTGTCATCGTCTGGGATGGCTCAGGTGTTGGCGATGGTTCCGGCGTTTTTATGCGCCGCTTTGATGCTTCAGGCAACCCTTTGTCTGATGAATTATTGGTCAATGAAGAAGTGTCAGACGAGCAAGATAGCGCAGATATTGTCGCCTTGTCTGATGGCAAATTTGTCGTCGTATGGCGCGATGATACGCCGACACTGGACGCTAGTGCTGATGGCGTGATCGGCCGACTATTTAATGCGGATATGAGTGCCGCCAGTAGTGAATTCTTAATTAATTCCACAACTGCAGGTGTTCAGTTTGAAGCGCGCGTCGATGCAACTGCTGGGGGCTTTGCCGTAACTTGGGTGTCACCCGGCTTAACCGGCGGTAACAGTAATGATATTGCCGCTCAGCGTTTTGATAATAATGCGGCGCTGGTTGGCAGTGAAATATCCGTCAGTTTACAAACGGGTAGCCAACGTCGCCCCGATATAGCTTACTTTAGTGATGGCGGCTTTGTCGTGACTTGGTGGGATGATCAGGGCTTAGATGGCAGTATTCATGGGGTTTATGCACAGGTCTTTGATAATACAGGTACGCCAACGACAGGCCTGTTTCTGGTTAATAACACCACCTCTTCTAACCAAGATTTGCCCAGTATTGCAGTGCTGGGTAATGATAACTTTGTTATCGCTTGGGATGGCAATGGCACGGGCGATAGTAATGGTGTGTTCTACCGCGAATACCAACAAGATGGCACGCCTATCGGTACTGAGCAGCTCGCCAATAGCACCACGGCAGGCACACAATCGCTGCCATCGGTTACTGCGCTATCAGGTAGTAACTTTTTAATTGATTGGACTGACAGCGCCCTCGATGGTGCCGGCAGCACTGCAGTTCAGCGACTATTTGGTGATTTAGCCAGCTTTACTGGCCAAGCAAACCCACAAGTGCTGGATTTTGTCTCCAATATTACGTTTGATGAAAACACCGTCAATGCTGCGCCGCAAATACTCGATATTGCCGTCGCTGTCGTGGATAGCGATTCCAGTGACTTTGATGGCGGTAGCCTGTCATTTGAATATATTGTTGGTGGTAGTGAAGATAATCTAACCATTCGCAACCAAGGTAATGGCGCTAATCAAATCAGCGTCAGTGGCAATACCGTTAGCTATGAAGGTACGGCGATAGGCACCATTGCTGCAGATGGCTTAACGGGTAATAGTTTAGTGATTGATTTAAATGCTAACGCTAATCCTACCTCAGTAGAAGCCTTGCTGGAAAATATCCAGTACCAGAATACATCCCAGTCACCACAGCCACAGCGCACCCTGTCGTTGCGTTTAACCGATGGTGATGGCGGCGGTAGCCAAAATGTGACGACTGTTATCAATGTCACCCAAGTGAATGACTCCACGGTGTCTGCGGGGCCAACCAGTATCGTCAATACCTACTTTAATTCGACACAAGAAAATGCCGATATCGCAGCCTTTGACGATGGCAGCTTTATCATCGCTTGGGATAGTTTTTCACAAAACGATGCCAACACCTATGGTATTCATGCACAGCGCTATAGTGCTGATGGCACACCGATAGGCATTGAGCTGCAAATTAACCAAAGCGACCATGGTTTTACTGACACTTCACAACGCTTGCCTTCTGTGGCTACCTTTGCTGACGGTAGCTTTATGATTGCTTGGGAAGGAGTAGGTGGTTTCGGTGACGACGCAAGCGGAATTTTTGGCCGAATTTTTAATGCCGATGGCACCCCAGCCAGCGATGATTTTCAGCTAAATGAATTTACCTCTAGTACGCAAGATTTAGTCGAACTCACAAGGTTATCTGATGGCAATGTTGCTGCGGTATGGCGCTCTTTTGGCGTTGATGGCTCTAGCTGGGGCGTTACTGGCAGGATATATACGCCAGCGGGCACACCTGTCACCAGTGAATTTGTGATCAATACTACTACTACCAGTAGTCAGCTAGACCCATCTATTGATGCATATAATGGTGGTTATTTGGTTAGCTGGCATGCTGAAGGCCTAACGGGAGGCAATAGCAACGATATTGTTAGCCAACGCATCAATAACAACGGTACCTTAGATGGCACTGAAATTGTTGCTAATTTAGGAGAGGCAGGCTCTCAAATACAAGCGACAGTGGCGGCCTATTCGGATGGTAGCTTTATTGTGGTCTGGAGTGGTGTTGGCACCGACGACAGCAATGGCGTTTTTGGTCAACGTTTTGATGCCAGTAACAACCCGTTGGGCAGTATCTTTAGAGTCAACGAAACAACAGTTAATACACAGAACCAGCCGGAGATTGCTATTCTAGACAATGGTAATTTTGTCGTGACTTGGTATAGCTCAAATACCGGTGATGTCTTTCGTCGGGAGTTTGCCGCAGATGGTACGCCGATAGATAGTGAAGTCCGAGTCAACAATACCTTTACTAGTAATACCCAGCAATTGCCAGTTATTGCTCATACTGGAGGCAACAACTATGCGATTGCCTATCAATCTAATGGCGGTGAAGACGGCAACAGCTCTACCATTTTACTCGACCTATTTGGCAGCTTTAATCAGCAAAGCAACCCTTTAGTGGTTGGCTTTGAGACGGAGTACACCTTTTCTGAAAGTGGCGTCAATGCGGCGCCTGTTATTCTCGAAATTGGCATTTCAGTGACCGATATTGATTCCGCCAATTTTGATGGCGGTAACCTTACCGCTGGCTATAACATAGGTGGCGGCAGTGAGGACCAATTAGGCGTTCGTGATGAAGGTAATAACCCCGCGCAAATTGGAGTGAGCGGTACCACTGTCAGCTTTGGCGGCACAGCAATTGGTACTATAGTGCTTGATGGCAGTAATGGTACGCCGCTCAGTATCAACCTTAATGCTAATGCAACGCCGGCAGCGGTTGAGGCGCTACTGGAAAACCTCACTTATCAAAACACCTCACAAAGCCCAACAGAAAGCCGTGGTGTATCGGTTCGTTTAACCGACGGTGACGGCGGTGCATCAGCAAATCAATTTTCCATCATTAATGTCAATGCCGACCCTGACTCAACGCCAAGTACCAGTGGGCCATCGGTGGTTAATAGTTACTTTAACAGCACCCAGCAGCGCCCCGGTGTTGATGGTTTTGACGACGGCAGTTATATCATTGTTTGGGAAAGCTATGGTCAAGCTGATGTCAGCACTGGCTTTGCTAGCATTCACGGTCAGCGCTATAACGCCCAAGGTAACCCAATTGGCGTCGAGCTACTGATTAATCAAAATGAAATTCCTTTTATTAACACTTCGGAGATCACTCCAGATGTGGTGACCTTTGCTGATGGCAGTTTTGTCGTCGCTTGGCGTGGTGCCGGCAATGGCGATAGTGTTGGTATTTTTGCACAACGCTTTGACGCCAATAGTGTGCCCGTTGGTGATACCTTCTTAATCAACCAATTTACCAGTAGTACTCAAGAAGCGATCCAACTAACGCGCTTGAGTGATGGCAACTTTGCCGCCGTATGGCACTCAAATGGCGGTGATGGCAGCGGTTGGGGCATAAGTGGTCGCATTTATCAGCCAGACGGTACGCCAGTTACTAATGAGTTTGTGGTTAATAATTTCACCTCTTCTAGTCAATTTTTCCCCACTGTAAGTGCATATAATGGCGGTTTTGTCGTTGGCTGGGAGTCATTCGGTCAAACCGGTGGCAGTGATTACGACATTATCGCGCGCCAAATTAATAACGACGGCAGTTTCGCCAGTGGTGATATTGATGTTTCACTTGGTCAGTCAGGCGATCAGCGCAATACCCATGTCAGTGCCCAAAGTGATGGTAGCTTTGTCATGGTGTGGGAGGATAGATCTGGGGCTTCTGATGGAAATGGCTATGCGATAGTCGGGCAACGCTTTGACAGTGCCGGTAGCCCAGTCGGCAGTCAATTTTTAGTTAATCAAACCTTCTCTGGCAATCAACAGGTGCCAGAGGTGAGCTATCTTGCCAACGGTAATTTTGTCGTAACTTGGTATGACCGCGCGAGCTCTGATGTCCAGCGTCGCGAATTCGATAGCAATGGCAATGCCATTGACGGCCAGCAAACCGTCAATATACCGGGCTTTTCGTCAACGCAAAACAATCCGGCGATCAGTCACTTGGGCAATAGTAACTATGTTATCGCGTTTGATTCCAATGGCGGCGAAGATGGCAATGGTACAGGTGTATTTCAAAACTTATTTGGCCCTAGTGGCTTGCAATCTAATCCTGAAATCTCCGGCTTTTCTGGAACAACTTTTCTCGAAAATGATGTCAACAATGCACCGCAAATTATCGACCCCGGTGTTTCACTTGTTGATATTGACTCTGCTAACTTTGACGGTGGTCAGCTAACCCTTGGCTATTTGCAAAATGCTCGAACCGATGATCAACTTGGCGTTTTCAATGAAGGTAATGGTTTAGGCCAAATTGGTGTGTCCGGCAATAACATTTCATATTCAGGGACACAAATCGGCACTATTCAAGCCAGTAATGACGGTAGCAATGGTGGCCGGCTAGTGATCGATTTAACGGCCAATGCGAGCCTTGCCGCGGTTGAAGCACTGTTAGAGAATCTCACTTATGCCAATACCTCGCAATCACCACTGACCAGTCGCAGCCTATCGCTGAACTTAGCTGATGGCGATGGCGGCAGCACTGGCCATATTCCCTTTACCATTGCTATTACACCGTCATCAGAAAGCAGTGAGTCTGTGTTTGGGGTAGAGCGCATCAATAGCTATATCAACAGTGCCCAATACGATCCGCGTGCTGATAGTGGCTCTGACGGTAGTTATGTGGTCACTTGGTATTCAAACGGACAAGATGGCAGTGGTCAGGGGATTTATGCCCAACGCTTTGACGCTAATGGTATTGCCCTTGGCCGAGAATTTCAGGTAAGTACCAGTACCGGTAGCACTCAGGGTGATCCTGATGTTGCAGTGTTAACTGATGGCAGCTTTGTGATTGCTTGGGATGGTGCGGGCATTAACGATCCGGGCCAAGGGGTTCATGCTCAGCGCTTTGCTGCCGACGGTACGCCGCTTGGCGCCGAATTTAACCTGCGCGCCTTAACCGATACCTCTGAGTCCAGTGTTGCCTTAACTGCATTGAGTGACGGTAAATTTGCCGCCTCATGGACAGACAACAGCGATATTGCCATTCGTTTATTTAATGCTGATGGTACGCCAGTAGCGGATGAATTTATTGCCAATACGACCACGACAAGTAGTCAGTTTTCTTCACACATTGCCAGCTTTAATGGCGGCTTTATTGCCACATGGATTTCTAATGGTCAAACCGGTGGCAGTAGTAATGATGTTGTCGCGCAGCGCTTTGATAACAATGGTAACCCAGTTGGCGCTGAAATTGACGTGTTCTTAGGTAGCGGTAATCAGTCTGTTGCACAAGTGGCGGCATTTACTGACGGCAGTTTTGTCGTTGCTTTCCAAACGGATAATGACGGCAGTAGCAGTGGCGTCTTTGTTCAGCGTTTTAACTCGGACGGCACCACCAATGGCAGTGCTATTCAAGCGAATCAAACGACAGTTAATCAGCAAGGTAACCCGAGTGTGATTACGCTGGCTAACGGAAATTTTGTTGTTGGGTGGGACGGTAATGGTGCTGGTGATAGTGATGGGGCATTTGTCAGAGAATTTGACACTAATGGTGATCCCATCAACGGTGAAGTATTAGTCAGCAGTACCTCGGTATCCTCAGCCGACACACTAAATCTGGTAGCGCTTGGCAATACCAGTAATTATCTGGGGGTTTGGGCGGATTTTAATATTACCAGTGCAGGCGGCAGTGGTTGGGATATTTACCAAAATATTTTTGGCAATTCCGCCGATTTTAACCGCCAAGCTAATCCTATACTGGATGATTTAATTAACGTTCGCCAAATTGTGCAGTCCAACTCTGCCGTGCCTGTGCATATTGACGCGGATGTGTTACTCACCGATAGCGACTCGGCAAATTTTGATGGCGGTTATTTAGACTTATTCCATTTAACCGCTAGTGATGCCGACGATTTGTTGGCGATTGCCTCAACGGGTACAGGCACTGGCCAAATTCAACTAACTGGCAACGATGTGCAATATCAAGGTACTAGCATAGGTACGCTAGACAGCACTGAAAATGGCACCAGCGGGGCTGGTTTACGGGTTGACTTTAATAGCAACGCAACGGCGATGGCGGTGCAAACGCTGGTAGAGAGCCTGACTTATGCCTCGCAAAATAATGTCATTGGCGATCAATACCTTGGCCTGCGTATTAGCGACGGTGATGGCGGCGTCACCGGGCCAATGCAAATCTTTATAGATCACACCACCGCCATTAACCCGCCAAACTTATTGGTTGAGGATGTCGAACCGAGCGCGACCTTTGATGAAGCCGATGTTCAAAACCAATTAGCGATTATCGATCCGGCGATTAACTTCGAATATAACGGCAGTAATAGCTTAGTTAATGGCCGCGTAGAGCTGTCATTTACCTCAGTATCTAGTTTTGAAGATACTCTAGGTGTGGTTAATCAAGGCACAGGAACAGGGCAAATTGGCGTATCTGGCACAGATATCAGTTTTGAAGGAACTAACTTTGCCACGATTGACGGTGTGCTAGACGGTCAAAATGGCCAAGACTTAACCATTAATCTTGGCGCTAACACCACTGAGCAATCAGTTGAAGCCTTATTAGAAGCGTTAGGATATGGCACCACCAGTGATGCACCACCAAGCCGCACCTTAAGTGTATTTGTCGCCGACAGTGGCAATCAAATCTCTAATTTATCCAGCATTGCACTTGCCTTTAATCAAGACGATACCGGTAGCGAGCTGCTATTTGATCGCGACATCATCAATCAATTCCAAACCGGCAATCAAGTCACGCCTGCGGCGGCGACTTTGGTCGGTGGTGGTTATGTCGTGGTTTGGGAGTCTGAGAATGCACAAGACGGCAATAACGGCGGCATTTTCGCGCAACGTTTTAATGATGTTGGTGAGGCCTTAGGCAATGAAATTCAAATCAATGAGCGCACCTTTGGCGATCAGCAGCAGCCACGAGTCGCAGGTTTAAGCGATGGCAGTTTTGTCGTCGTCTGGTCAGGACCATTGAGCGACGAAAGCAGCAATACTAATGTTTTTGCTCAGCGTGTCGCTGCTGACGGTAGTTTGCTAGGCAGTGAATTTCAGGTGAATACCTTAGCGGCCAATACCCAAAATGAGCCTTTTGTTACTGCCATTCCCAGTGGCGGCTTTGTCGTTTCATTTACCAGCAATGATGGCTCGCTTGCCGATATTAGCGGTGATGCAGTTGCGCTGCGTTATTTTGATAATGCAGGGGTGCCAACAGGCCCAGAAACCTTGGCTAATACCTCATTTGCTGGCAGTCAGAATTATGCAGCCATGGCGGCCACCAACAGTGCGTTGTTGGTGGCGTGGAATACGTCAACGGGTGATGATATTGATGCCCGCATTTTTAACCCTGCCAACGGTAATGAGCTAGTGGCAGAATTTCAGGTTAATAGCACTGAATCTGGTGATATTTGGATTGAACCTAGTGTTACGGCGCTCAACGATGGCTCCTTCTTAGTGATTTGGGGTCATTTTATCAATGAATTTGACACTAACTTCTGGGGCTTTAGAGGGCAACGCATAGGCGCGGATGGCAGCTTTATTGGTGATGAATTTATTGTCAATACCGCCCAAACCGTTTGGACGAGTCAAGATTCCGCTGAAGTGACCACCTTGGCCAATGGCAATGTGATGGTGGTATGGGGCAGTAGTGTTGGCGGCGGTGCTGACAATGTTTATGCGCAAGAATTTGATGTCTCTGGCACCACACCAACGAAAATTGATGGTCCACTCTTTGTTGGTAATGGGCCAAGCACAGATCATCAAAATACCGTGGTTGCGGTCGGCGCTAATAGTGCGGCAGTTATTTGGTCTGGCTTTAATTTAACCACACCGACCAACAGTACTTATGAAATTGGCCAACAGTTAGTTGGCCCAGCAGGCGATATTGTTCGTCAGCTAAATCCGGATATTAGTAACTTACCTGACACGGTTTCACTGGCCGAAGATAGCGGCCCACAAACCTTCTTAGCTGGCGTTGATTTATTGGATTTTGATTCGGCAGATTTAGACGGTGGCTCGTTATGGCTAAGCGTGATCAGTGGCTATGGCAGTTTAGATGAAGTGCAAGATGCAGCGAGTCAAGACAACTGGTCAGTGCGCAATCAAGGCACAGGTACAGGAGAAATTGGGGTAAGTGGCTCGGCGATCAGCTATCAAGGCACTAATATCGGTACCCTTGTCAGTGACGGGCAGGCGGGCAACCCGCTGCAAATCGACTTTAATGCTAATGCTACTCCTGATGCGGTCACGGCATTACTGCAAAATATCACCTATGCCAATAACTCTGCAGGGCCGGTGTTAAATCGCGAAGTTGCAATTCGCATTAGCGATGGAAATGGCGGCTCAAATAGCAATCAAACCTTTACACTGGAAGTTACTCCAGTTGCTGATGGCAGCACCGCGCAAGGCGGCGATGTGCTGGTTAACAGTTATTTACCGGGTAATCAGACGCTACCTAATATTACTGCCTTTAGCCAAACCACAGGCGATTTTAATGGTTATTATGTGGTCACTTGGCAATCGGATGGTGCACAAGACGGCAGTGGCAACGGTATCTTTGCGCAAATTTTTTCGCCAGATGGTACCCATTACGGCAATGAAGTTGTCGTTAATACTTCAACGTTTGGTGAGCAAACATTGCCAATCGTGGTTGAAACCGCTAATGGATTTGTCATCGCTTGGCAGGATAATAATGGCGTTGATTCTAGTGGCCTAGGTATTAATGCCCGCCAGTTTGACTTTAGCGGTAATCCTATTGGTGATGAGTTTATTGTTAACGAGACGACGCTCAGTACGCAAGGTGCTCCCGGACTCATTGCACTGAATAACGGCGGCTTTGCCGCAACGTGGCAAGGCAATGGCGATCAAACCGGTAATATTGATAACAGCGGCGCCTTCCTTCGCCTATTTGATAGCAATATGCTGCCAACCACAGGCGAGATCTTGGTTAATGAATTAGCAACTGGCACCCAGTCGCAAGTGGAAGTGACACAGCTTGCCAATAATACCTTAGCAGTGACATGGCAAGATAGCAGCGGCACCATCAATGGTCGTTTATACAACCTTGATGGTTCGCCAGCGGGTAGTGAATTTACTGTGCCGGGCAATCCGGGCACTGAATTTGATCCAGATATCGTGGCACTGAGCGGTGGTGGCTTTGTTGTTGTTTATACCAATGACTCTGATGGCAATAGCTGGGGCACCTATGCGCAAATTTATGATAACAGTGCCAATACGGTCGGCGATGAATTCAGGGTTAATGATAATGTCAGCGGTCTTCAGTACCAAGCGCGCATAGCGGCAACCGACAATGGCGGTTTTGTCGTTGCTTTCTATGACACAGCAAACCCAGATCGCATCGTTGCCAAACAATTTGATGCAACGGGCGAGCGCATTGATAACCAAACCACAGTCAATGTTGGCAATGTCAGTACTGACCAGCAACCGGATGTTGTTGGTTTGCCGGGCGGTGGCTTTGCAGTGACTTGGTCTGGTTTTAATTTAGAGACAAATCCCACTAACAGCACCTATGGCATTTTTGTCCGTAACTTTGGCAGCGATGGCCAATTTTCAGCGGATATTGGCTCACTTAATTTGGCGGGCTTACCAGCTAATATCAGCTTGGACGAAAGTGATGTCCCACAACTATTGATCCCCTCTGTTGATCTTGATGGTGGCATTGGTAATAACTTTGATGGTGGTATGCTGTGGATCAACGTGATTGAGGGTTACGGTGAAGCGGCTCAGTTCCCCGATTCAAATCAACAAGATAACTTCTCGGTGCGCGATCAAGGTGACGGCGCAGGGCAAATTGGCGTATCTGGCTCGACCATTTCAATCGGTGGTGTGGCTTTTGCCACCATAGTTGATGATGGTCAAAATGGCAGCCGCCTAGCGATTGAGTTTAATGCCAACGCGACACAAGAAGCGCTTACCGCGCTAATTCAAAATATCACTTACCTTAATGGCTCGGATGGTCCTGCCAATAACCGGACTATTTCGGTGCGGGTAAACGACGGTAATGGCGCATCAACCTTGAACAATATGGTTAACTTAACGGTTAACCCAATTCCTGATGGCGCAACGCCACAAGGCGATGATATTCAGGTGAACACCTTCGAGGCCAATGATCAGCAAAATTCAGCGGTGACCGAATTAAGTGATGGCAGCATTGTCGTGGTATGGCGCTCGAACTTACAAGACGGCTGGCAAGAAGGCATAGTTGCCCAGCGTTTTGACAGTAATGGCGCGCCGATAGGTAATGAATTTATTGTCAATGAGTACACGCCTCAAGGTCAAAATCTACCGAGCGTTGCTGCTGTTAACGGTGGTTTTGTTGTCGCTTGGCAAGGGCGAGGCGAGTCAGATACCGCAGGTGTGCATGCGCGACTCTTTGATCTTAATGGCGTGCCACAAGGTGGCGACTTTACCCTTAACGACACATTAACCAGTACTCAAGATATGGTCAACCTGACCGCACTTGCCAATGGCGGTTTTGCCGCAGTTTGGGATGGTAATGGCGCCGGTGATGCGAATGGTATATTCCTGCGCCTATTTGATGCCAATGGCAATCCGACCACTTCCGAAATCTTAGCGAATGAAGTGGCCACAAGTACGCAAACTGTGCCGAGAATCAGTCAACTTAGCGATGGCAAACTGGCGGTTGTTTGGTTAGAAAGTGGCGCTGTTGAAGGGCGCTTGTTTAATAGCGATGGTACACCATTTGCTGGCGATTTCAGTATTCCCGGTAATCCAGGGAATGAGTCAGAACCCGCTATTGCCGCGCTCAATGGTGGTGGCTTCGTGGTGATTTATACCAATGACACTGATGGCTCCAGTAATGGCGTTTACGGCCAACTACTGGATAACAGTGGTAATTTAGTGGGTAGTGAGTTCAGAGTTAACGAAGCAACAGCTAATGGCCAATCGCAGCCAGAGGTGACAGCCACCGCTAATGGCGGTTTTGCGGTCAGTTATTACACCACCAATAACCCAGACCGTATTTTGGTGCAGCAATTTGATCAAGACGCTAACCTTATTGATGGCCCGATTGTTGCCAATCAGGGCAATGTCAGTACCGACTGGGAGCCTAACATTGCCGGCTTAAGCGGTGGCGGCTTTGTCACCACTTGGTCTGGCTTTAATCAGGAAGACAGCAATACCAATACTTATGGTATTTTTATGCGCTTATTTGGCAGTGATGGTCAATTTGTGCGCAGTCAGGCACCTGAAGTTCAATTGGCCGCGAGTGCCATCAACTTTACTGAAAATGAAGTGAATTTTGCGCCGCAAACCTTAATTATTGGCGCGGGTGTTGCTGATATTGATTCTACCGACTTCGATGGTGGCCAACTGGTGATCAGCCGAATTTCTTCCTATGGCCAAGGGGATCAACTAGGGCGTCAACCTTTCTTCCCACAAGATAACCTTAGCATTTTCGATCAAGGCAGTAATCCTGGGCAAATTGGCTTAACTGGCAATGCCGTATTTTATAGCGGCGTGCAAATCGGCACGCTAGCATCCAGTGGCCTTAATGATAGCCCCTTGGTGGTTAACTTTAATGCCAATGCTACCGCACAGGGAATAGAGGCGCTATTGGAGGCGGTTAATTATCGCAATATCTCAGATGCGCCGGAGCCAACGCGCACTTATAGTGTTCGCGTAACTGATGGCGACGGTGGTAGCAGTTTTGCTAGCTCTATAGATGTCAATATTAGCCAGAACCTTGATGGCAATGAGCCAACACTGGTTCCTGAGCGCATTGCTAACACCACGCTGGCAGGGAGTCAGGCGTTATCTGCTGCCACAGCGCTGTTCGATGAGACTACTGGGGAACTCGCTGGTTATGTCGTTACTTGGCAAAGCGGTGGTGAAGTGTTTATGCGCATCTATGATGCGGATAACAATCCGATTGGCAGTGAAATTCAAGTTAACCAAACCACACTAAATACGCAAGACAATGCCCAAGTGCAAGGGCTTGCCAATGGCACCTTTGCGGTTAGCTGGAACTCAAACGGTAACGATGCGCAAGATGCCAGCGGCGACGCTATTATTGCTCGCATTTTCAATAATGACGGTACCGTTGATGCAGGTGCTAGCCACGGCGGTAATGAATTTATTGTTAATACCACCACCAACAGTACGCAAACCAATTCACAATTGGCAGCCATGCCCAATGGTAATTTTATTGTCGTTTGGCAAGACAATGGTGGCGCGCTAGGGGATGGCAGCGGTGCCTCTATTATTGCGCAGCGCTATGATGTTGATGGTAATGCCTTAGGCGGCGAATTCCGCATTAATACCACGACAACCGGCGCCCAAGATTTACCGGATGTTGCACCTTTATCACCCAGTGGTGCCTTGCCACAAGGCGGCTACATCGTCACTTGGCAAAGCCCAGATGGCAGCAGCGACGGTGTATTTGCGCAAGTGCTAGACAACAATGGCAATTTAGTTGGCCCCGAACTGGCCGTTAATTCAATCACCAGTGGCAATCAAACCAATATCTCGGTTGGTGGCCTTGCTAATGGCGACTTTGTTATTGTTTGGCAAGAGCCTAGTGTGGATTTAAGTGGCACTGGTATTTATGGACAACGCTTTACCTTTTCTGGTAGCGATCCGGTTTCGGTTGGCCAGCAATTCCGGGTGAATGATATTCAGGCTAATTCACAGACTGATCCGCATATCGTTGGCTTAGATACCGGAGGGTTTGTCGTTTCATACTCGCAATTTGATGGCAGTGGCGACGGTATCTTTATTCAAGAGTTTGATACTAACGGCCAGTTAATCGATCGCGCACAACAAGTTAATCAAAATACTACTAGTACGCAGTCTCAGTCAGCGCTGGCGGCACTGCCTAATGGTGGTTTCCTTGCTTCTTGGAGCAGTTTTAATAGCCCTAACAGCAATGATATTCAAGTACAGCGCTTTGAAAATCAGGCACCACAAGTCACTGATTTTGGTGTGCAAGGCAATGAGGATGAAGTTGTCACGATTGACGCGTCATTATTTATCAATGCCTTCGACGATCCTGAAGGTGAGCCGCTACAACAAGTGCAAATTATTACTCCGCCCATCAATGGGGTCTTAAGCTTTAATGGCAGCCCAGTTACTCCGGGTCAACTTATTGATGTTGTTGATTTGCAAAATGGCACCTTGAGTTTCTTAGGAAACCCTAATTTCAATGGCATTGACCAGTTCATTTGGTCGGGCAGTGATGGTGTTAATTTTGCCGACCCTGCAGCCACGAATATTACCTTATTACCGATCAACGACGCGCCGGGTTTAGATGTAGGTAGTGATGATACTGGGGTTGAGGGGATCGCGACAAACCTGTTTACGCATACGATCAACTTTGCAGATCCCGATGGCGATACTTTCTCTATCAGTATTGATTGGGGTGATAGCACGCCGATTCAGCAAATCTCAACCGACAATACGACAGTCAATACCTCACACTTTTACCGAGATGATGGCAATTACACGGTTACTGTCACGGTTGATGATCAGGCAGGTCAACCAAATAGCGTCGAGCAAGACAGCTATAACGTAGTTATCGACAACGTTGCGCCAACTCTTAACCTGACAGGCGATAATACGGTTGAGCAAAACGCCACCTATAGCTTGACGCTGGGCGGAGTCAGCGATCCCGGTGATGACACTGTTACCCAGTATTCTGTTGACTGGGGAGATGGCACTGTCGATATTTTTGACAATGTTATCGCACCATTGCCAGAAATCGTGACCCATACCTACACAGAAATTAACAGCTTTACCATTAGTGTTGATTTGGTGGATGAAGATGGCACCTTTGAGGACGTCGCGACTAAGGACATTGATGTTAGTGCTCCGGCTGAAACCATTACCGTTGATGCAGGCATAGACGAAACGATTAACGAAGGCAGTGCAATTAGTCGCCTTGTTACCTTTACCGACCCAACCGATCAAGACCCAGTTGGCTGGAACTATGAAATTGATTGGGGTGATGGCACAGTGCAAACTGGCTTACGCTCGAACGATCGCGATTTTAATATTTTCCATCAATACGCGGATGATGGCGTATATAACGTAGTCGTAACGGTTACCGACGATGCGGCTAATCAGATAGGCACAGATACCTTTGATGTCACCGTTGATGATGTTATTCCAACCGTCTCGTTATTTGGTGCAACAAGCGTTAACGAAGGTTCACCATTGACCCTGACGGGCGCTATTGTTGATCCCGGCGATGACCCAGTATCTGAATATGTTATTGACTGGGGCGATGGCACAGTAGAAACCATCACTTCTGATACCTTTACGTCAATTGATCATACCTACGCCGATGGGCCATTTGGGTATACTATTAGCGTTGATGTCACCAATGATGACGGTACTTTCCTAGATGCAGGCAGTCGCTTTATCAGTGTCTTGAATGTGGTTCCTACATCAACAATCTCTGGTCCGACTGAGCTTGATGAAGGCGAAGAGGGCACCTTTACCTTTGGTGATATTACCGATCCCGGTGTGGAAACTGTTACTTCAACCGTGATTAATTGGGGCGACGGTACTACTACACCTTATACTGGCGCTGGTGATTACACCCACACCTTTGTTGATGGCAATAGCCTTGGTAATACGATACCGAATGTCCGTTTAGAAGTTACTGATGAAGACGGTACACATATCGCGGCCAGTCAATTTGTCACCATCAATGATGTACCGCCGACCCTCACCATCAGTGGTGCTGCCAGTGCCGACGAAGGTAGCACTTACACCTTAAGCCTATCCAATTTAATTGACCCCGGTGATGATCCGGTCAGCGAATACTTGATTGATTGGGGTGATGGTTCGGCAGTGCAATCAGTGCCAATTAGCGGCAGTACAAATGTAGATGTTGACCATATCTTTGCTGACGGTCCTGACAGCCATACGATTTCAGTCAGTATTGTTAATGATGATGATACTTTCCCAGCGGGTACCTTGGATGTCACCATTAATAACGTGGCACCGGACACCACGGCAACAGGTGCCGACGCTGTTAATGTCAATGATCTTTACACCTTAACCTTAGGTACAATCGTCGATCCCGGTGATGATACTATTGTTACCAATGGTATTACTGTCGACTGGGGGGATGGCACGGTTGAGACCTTATCATCGGTGGGCGATGTTACTCATACCTATGCCGGTGACGGCTTGTTTACTATTTCAGTTGATTTGCAAGATGAAGATGGCATCTTTACTAACGTTGCCAGCAAAGATGTCACGGTTACTGTTCCGGGGCCATTGCCATTTATCAACGTCGCAGATTTAGTTGTTTCAGAAGATGGTGGTACCGCTGACTTTACTTTAAGACTCAGTGACACAAGCACACAAACGGTAACGGTAGAAGTAGATGCTGCATCGGGTACTGCCAGTGTTGCCTCACCTAGCTTTAGCCGTGATGCTACCTTTAGCTCAACTATATTGGTTACCTTTAACCCCGGTGATACTGAACAATTGGTGCAAATACCAATTGTTAATGATACGTCAAATGAACAGAACCGTGAGTCTTTCTTTATCAACCTTGCTAACGCAACCAACGCAATAATTGGCCGTTCTGAAGTAACGGGTACGATAATTGATAACGAAGTGATACCGGGCACCGCGCCAGTTATTCGTGTCAATGATGTGATCGTTGATGAGAGCCGTGCAGAAGCTATTTTTGTGCTCGAGCTAGATCGTCCTACTAGCAGCACAGTCACAGTTGACTACACTACACAAAATGCCAGTGCACTAAGTGGTAGCGATTATACCGCAGTGTCAGGCACGGCCAGCTTTGATCCGGGCGAAATGGTGCAGAATATCTCAGTGCCATTGATCAATGACTCGCTCGCAGAAACTTTGGAAACCTTTAACTTACTACTATCCAATGTTAGCAATGGCGTGCTAACCGATGCCATCGGCACCGCGACTATAGATGCAAGCGACCAAGCTGTGTCAGCATTGCCTGTGATCAGTGTTGCAGATAGCATAATTAGTGAAGACGGCGGCTTTGTTGAGCTAGCTATTCGATTAAGCGCGCCAAGCGCTGATGTTGTGAGTGTTAGCTATACCAATAGCAACGGCACAGCAACCAGTGGCTCTCCTAACTTTGTTGTTGATGCGGTTTTACCTAATGCCGAGTTACTCAATTTTGCTCCCGGTGAAACGTTAAAAACCATTCGCATACCAATCACCAATGATACGTCAAACGAGCAGCAGGGTGAGGTTGTCTTCTTCAACTTGTTTGACGAAGTTAATGCAACCTTAGAGCGCACCGAAAATGCTATAACGATTATAGACAATGAAACGAGTCTAACTGGGCTGCCAGTCATTCAAATTGCTGATATGGTGGTGGATGAAAACAGTGCAGAGGTTATCTTTACCTTAGAACTCGATAGAGCCAGTACAGATACCGTAACGGTTGATTACACCACCCAAAATGGTAGTGCTGAAAGTGGCCTTGATTATGTTGCGGTATCAGGTACGGCGAGCTTTAGCCCATTTGAAATGGTACAAAATGTCCGTGTGCCGCTGATCAACGACTCGTTAGCAGAAACCTTAGAAACCTTTAATTTAGTGCTATCTAATGCCAGTAATGGCTTGCTAACCGATGCTATTGGTACGGCGACCATTGACGAGAATGACCAAGCATTAGCTGCTTTACCTGTTATCAGCGTCGATGACACCACAGTCAGTGAAGACAATGGTTACGTTGAGTTAGTGGTAAGGTTAAGTGCGCCAAGTAGCCAAACGGTCAGTGTGACTTATGCTAATAGTAATGCGACAGGTACCAGTGGCTCGCCCAACTTTGTGGTTGATGCCGTATTACCAAATGCAGAAACACTGAACTTTGCACCGGGTGAGACGGTTAAAACCATTCGCCTGCCAGTGGTAAATGATACAAGCAATGAACAGCAGCGCGAAGTCGTGTTCTTAAACTTATCTGGTGAAGTTAATGCAACCTTAGAGCGCACCGAAAACACTATTACGATTATAGATAATGAAACTAGTCTAACCGGGCTGCCGGTGATTCAAATCGCCGATATGGTGGTGGATGAAAATACGGCTGAAGCGGTGTTTAGTCTAGAGCTTGATAGGGCTAGTGCCGAAACGGTTACCGTTGATTACACCACGCAAAATGGTAGTGCTGAAAGTGGTCTTGATTATGTTGCGGTATCAGGTACGGCGAGCTTTAGCCCATTGGAAATGGTGCAAAATGTGCGTGTGCCGTTGATCAACGACTCGCTGGCAGAAACCTTGGAAACCTTTAATTTAGTGCTATCCAATGCCACTAATGGCCTGCTAACCGATGCTATTGGTACGGCGACCATTGACGAGAATGACCAAGCATTAGCTGCTTTACCTGTTATCAGCGTCGATGACACCACGGTAAGTGAAGACAATGGTTACGTTGAGTTAGTGGTGCGGTTAAGTGCGCCAAGTAGCCAAACGGTCAGTGTGACTTATGCAAATAGTAATGCGACCGGCACCAGTGGCTCACCTAACTTTGTGGTTGATGCCGTATTACCAAATGCAGAAACACTGAACTTTGCACCGGGTGAGACGGTTAAAACCATTCGCCTGCCAGTGGTGAACGACACAAGCAATGAACAGCAGCGTGAAGTTGTGTTCTTAAACTTATCTGGTGAAGTCAATGCAACCTTAGAACGCACCGAAAATGCCATCACGATTATAGATAATGAAACTGGCCTAACCGGGCTGCCCGTGATTCAAATTGCCGATATGGTAGTGGATGAAGGTACGGCTGAAGCTGTGTTTAGTCTAGAGCTTGATAGGGCTAGTGCCGATACGGTTACCGTTGATTACACCACGCAAAATGGTAGTGCTGAAAGTGGTCTTGATTATGTTGCGGTGTCAGGTACGGCGAGCTTTAGCCCATTTGAAATGGTGCAAAATGTCCGTGTACCACTCATCAACGATTCGTTAGCAGAAACCTTAGAAACCTTTAATTTAGTGCTATCCAATGCCACTAATGGCGTGTTAACAGACAGTGTTGGTACAGCGTCCATTGATAAGAATGATCAAGCAACGGTTTCAACTCCCATTATTAGTGTTGCAGATACAACGGTTAGTGAAGACCACGGCTATGTTGAACTTGTGGTGCGCTTAAGTGCACCAAGTACGCAAACAGTTAGTGTCAGTTACAGTAATAGTGATGGTACTGGTACCAGTGGTTCACCTAATTTTGTGGTTGATGCAATTTTACCCAATACTGAAACACTGAACTTTGCACCGGGTGAAACGGTAAAAACCATTCGCCTGCCCATAGTGAATGATACGAGTAATGAACAACAGCGTGAAGTTGTATTCTTAAACTTGTTTAATGAGGTTAACGCTACGCTAGAGCGCAGTGAAAATACCATCACCATTGTTGATAACGATAATGCCACTGGCTTACCCGCTATCTTGCTATCTGATCCCATTGTCGATGAAGCAAGCAGTGAGGTGGTATTTGTACTTGAATTGACGCGGCCAAGTGCGGATACGGTCACTTTTGATTATGCAACGGCCGCTGATACGGCTGATACTAACGATTTTATCCCAGTATCTGGTACCGCGAGTTTCCGCCCATTTGAGGTGGTGCAAACTGTGCGTGTACCACTGATTAATGATTCCTTAGCTGAAACACAAGAGCAATTCCATTTGCAGATTAGCAATGTCAATGGTGCAATTTTCGCCGATGAAATGGCCACTGCGACTATCGCTGCCAGCGATCAAGCAATCGCTTCGACGCCAACCTTGTTTGCTGATGACGCTTTTGCTTATGAAAGTGACGGTTATATCGAGTTTGTTGTCCAATTAACGGTGCCAAGCGCGAGTGAAGTCACGGTTAGTTATAATGCGGTGGCTGGCACTGCTACTGTTAATACCCCTAATTTTGTGACTGACGTTGTCTTCCCTGGTGCAGAAGAATTGCGGTTTGCACCGGGTGAAACCGTTAAAACAATTCGCTTACCTATTGTTGATGACACTTCTTTAGAGCCTGATGAAACCTTTAGTTTGGTGCTCTTTAATGCAGCTAATGCAGATATTAGTACAACACCTATTGTTGGCACTATCTTGGAAGATGGAGGTGCTACTGCGCCACTTGCAATGTCACCAGCGGGTGATCAAACCATTAACGAAGGAGATACGTTAAGCCTTGATATCGACTTTACTGATGGTCGTGATGCCGCCTTTGACGGTTGGCGTTACTCGGTTGATTGGGACAACGACGGTATTGAAGATGAATCGGGCGAGGTTGCTCCGGGCAGTACCAGCTTTAATCTAACGCGTTTCTTCGCGGATGACCAAGCAGCTAGTGACATTACCGTTAACCTATTTGACTCAGGCAGTGAAGAAATTGCCACTCAAACCTTTAGTTTAACGGTTGAAAACGTCATACCGACACTGCCGCTAAGTGGCAACGATGATGTCGTTGCTGGAACACCTTATACCTTAGCACTTGGCGCGATAGTCGACCCCGGTGATGATACCATAATAGCTGATGGAATTACTGTAGATTGGGGCGATGGTACGGTTGAAACCTTCTCTAGCGTTGGTGACGTCACCCATACCTACGCCGCCGCAGGTGACTTTACCATCAGTATTAGTCTGGAAGATGAAGATGGGCAATTTAGCGATGTTGCCACCAAAGCTGTTACCGTAAATGCACCTGCAGCCACTGTCGATGTGGTGCCCCAAGCTGATGTTAATATTAACGAAGGTGATAATTTCACCCGCACCATTAACTTTACCGACGGTGAGGATAATGGCGCGGCGGGTTGGACAGTGGATATTGATTGGGATGGTGATGGCAATGCCGATCAAAGTTTTGCCACCACGACCACGAATTTTGATATCAGTAATACCTTCGATGATGGCGATGCATCGCCTACCGTGACTGTCACCGTTACCGACGAAGCGGGCGAGAGTGATAGTGAGAGCTTTACCGTGAATGTGGCGAACGTTGCGCCAACAGCGGCCATTGCTGGTAATGCCAATGTAGATGAAGGTAGTACATATACCTTAACACTCGGTGATATTGTTGATCCGGGCGATGATGCCGTGACTAATGCGGTAATCAACTGGGGCGACGGCACTAGCACGCCATACACTGGCGCTGGAGATTACGACCATATCTTTGCTGATGGCGATACCACACCAACTATCGAGCTGGAAGTTACTGATGAAGATGACACTTTTATCGCGGCCAGTTTAAGTATCAGTGTTGATGATGTTGCGCCAACACTAACTATCGCTGGCGATTTAGCGGTTGATGAAGGTAGCACTTACACCTTAAACCTATCGAACCTAATTGATCCGGGCACTAATGATACGGTGACCGAATACCTAATTGACTGGGGCGATGGTTCGCCTGTCGAATCGGTAGCGAGTTTAGGTGATCATCCACATATTTTCAGTGATGGACCGAACGCTCGCACTATCTCAGTAAGTATTGTCAATAATGATGGCACCTTCCCAGCTGGCACACTTGATATTACCGTTAACAATGTTGCGCCAACCGCTGCCATTTCCGGTGATGCTAACGTTGATGAAGGTAGCACCTATACCTTAACACTCGGTGATATTGTTGACCCGGGTGATGATACTGTGACTAATGCGGTAATCAACTGGGGCGACGGCACTAGCACGCCATACACTGGCGCTGGAGATTACGACCATATCTTTGCTGATGGCGATACCACACCAACTATCGAGCTGGAAGTTACTGATGAAGATGACACATTTATCGCGGCCAGTTTAAGTATCAGTGTTGATGATGTGGCGCCAACATTAACTATCGCAGGCGATTTAACGGTTGATGAAGGTAGCACTTACACCTTAAACCTATCAAACCTTATTGATCCGGGCACTAATGATACGGTGACCGAATACCTAATTGACTGGGACGATGGTTCAGCTGTCGAATCGGTAGCCAGTTTAGGTGATCATCCTCATATCTACAGTGATGGACCGAACGCTCGCACCATCTCAGTGAGTATTGTTAACACTGAGGGAACCTTCCCTGCGGGTACACTTGATATTACCGTTAACAATGTTGCGCCAGATACCACAGCCACCGGTGCTGATACAACAATCCAAAATACACTTTACACCTTAACATTGGGGGCAATCGTTGATCCGGGTGAAGACACTATTATCACCAATGGTATTACGGTTGATTGGGGTGATGGCACTGTTGAGTCGTTTAACAGTGTTGGCGACGTTACTCACACTTATGTCATCACTGGTGATTTTACTATCAGCGTCAGTCTGGAAGATGAAGACGGGTTATTTAGCGATGTCGCCACCAAAGCAGTAACGGTTAATGCACCAGCATCTACAGTTGATGTGGCTGCGCAAGCGGATGCCAATATTAACGAGGGCGATACCTTTACTCGCACCATTAACTTTACTGACGGTGAAGATAATGGCACTGCCGGTTGGACAGTGGATATTGATTGGGATGGTGATGGCAATGCCGATCAAAGTTTTGCCACCACAAACAACAGCTTTGATATCAGCAACACTTTCGCCGATGGTAATGCAGCGCCTACGGTTACCGTCACAGTGACCGACGAAGCGGGCGAGAGTGATAGTGAGAGCTTTACCGTTAACGTGGCAAATGTTGCACCAACTGCTGCTATTTCCGGTGATGCTAGTATCGATGAAGGCAGCACGTATACGTTAACACTCGGTGATATTGTCGACCCCGGCGATGATACAGTGACTAACGCGGTAATCAACTGGGGTGATGGTAGCACCACGCCATATACTGGTGCGGGTGATTACAACCATGTATTTGCTGATGGCGTTAGTGGCGCAACAGTAGTACTGCTAGTCACTGATGAAGATGATACCTTTATCGCCGCCAGTTTAAACATCACCATTAATGATGTGTCGCCAAGTGTTCAGCTTTCTGGTGATGCCAGTGTTGATGAAGGTAGTACTTACACCCTAAGCCTGTCTAACCTTGCCGATCCTGGAGATGATCCAGTCAGTGAATATCTAATTGACTGGGGTGATGGCTCGCCAGTTGAATCAGTAGCCAGCCTTGGTGGCTATAACCATGTCTATGCGGATGGTGATGAAAACCACACGATTTCGGTGACTATTGTTAATGACGATGGTGTTTTCCCAGCTGCTGGCACCTTAGACGTTACTGTTAATAACGTGGCACCCGATACCACAGCTACGGGTGCCAACACCGCCATTCAAAATGCACTATACACCTTAACGCTAGGTGCAATAATCGACCCGGGTGATGACACTATCATCACCAATGGTATTACGGTTGATTGGGGCGATGGCAGTGTTGAGTCGTTTAACAGTATTGGCGACGTTACTCACACTTATGTATCAACGGGTGATTTTACCATTAGTGTTAGCTTAGAAGATGAAGACGGGCTATTTAGTGATGTTGCCACCAAAGCGGTTACTGTTAATGCTCCTGCAACTTCGGTTGATGTGGTTGCGCAGGGCGATGCCAATATTAATGAGGGTGATACTTTTACTCGCACCATTAACTTTACCGACGGTGAAGACAATGGCACGGCGGGTTGGACAGTTGATATTGATTGGGATGGCGACGGCAATGCCGATCAAAGTTTTGCCACCACAAACAACAGCTTTGATATCAGCAATAGCTTCGACGATGGTGATGCATCACCAACCGTGACCGTCACGGTCACAGATGAGGCAGGCGAGAGCGATAGTGAGAGCTTTACCGTCAATGTCGCAAATGTTGCGCCAACAGCAGCCATTTCAGGTGACGCCAGTGTCAATGAAGGTGGCACCTATACCTTAACGCTCGGTGATATTGTCGACCCCGGCGATGATACCGTGACAAATGCGGTGATCAACTGGGGCGATGGCACTAATACACCATATACTGGCGCAGGTGATTACAACCATATCTTTGCTGATGGTGATACCACACCCACTATCGAGCTGGAAGTAACCGATGAAGACGGTACCTTTATCGCGGCCAGTTTAGCTATTAGTGTTAATGATGTTGCTCCAGCACTAACGATTTCCGGCGATTTAGTGGTTGATGAAGGCAGCACTTACACCTTAAACCTATCTAATCTAATTGACCCGGGTAGCAATGATACGGTCACGGAATACTTGATTGACTGGGGCGATGGTTCACCAGTCGAATCGGTAGCGAGTTTAGGTGATCACCCGCATGTCTTTAGCGATGGTCCAAACGCTAGTACGATTTCCGTCAGTATTGTTAATACCGAGGGAACCTTCCCTGCAGGCACGATTGATATTACCGTTAATAACGTTGCACCAGATACCACAGCAACTGGTGCTAATACGGTTGATGTTAATGCCCTTTACACATTAACGCTAAGCGACATTGTTGATCCCGGTGATGATACTTTGGTTGCCAATGGTATTAGCGTTGATTGGGGCGATGGCACGACTGAGTCATTTAATAATGTCGGTGATTTCACTCATACCTATATAGCAGCGGGTGATTTTACTATCAGTGTTAGCCTTGAAGATGAAGATGGCGTCTTTACTGATGTGGCGACCAAAAATGTCACTGTTGAAGATACCTTCACGCCACCAACAGGGAGCGGTAATATGCCAGAATTTAGCTTACGCAATGATACGGTAATGCTGGATTTAGCCGTCAACAGCAGTGAACCTATCAATGAGGTACTGGTCGACTGGGGTGATGGTTCGCCAGTAGAATCTTTCCCTGATACCTCGGCATTGACACATCAATATGCAGATTTAGGCTTGTTCGATGTTAGCGTGCAAGTGGTGACCGACTCAGGTACGTTTGATTTAGGCGTTATCGACAATATTGATGTCGGTTTAAAAGTGGGCGAAGCGGCGCAGTTCTTAAGTTTCTTCGATCCGTTGGGATGGCAAAATAGCTGGACTACGGAAGGTTTGGCGATTGAACATAAAGCGCAAACTGATAATGCGGCTGAAGCTTGGACGCTAGCGTCATTTGTTGGCTTTGATTCTTGGCAGCTACCCGGACAGGATATTGCACTGGGTGATTTGGGGGTTAGCGGTAACACCTCGCTCACTAGTCCTGTATTCCAAGAGCTTGACGGCACAGAGGGTTTGCGAATCTCGCTAACCGATGCGGCGTTTAATGGCTCGCTCACCTTTACCAACCTATTTGCCAATGAAAGTGCTGGTCTGCATGAAGCGGCGAGAATCCAATTATTGGCAGATGATGGCAGTTTAATTGAAGAAATGATGGTTTTAGGTGAAGCAGACGGTAATGTCGACGTTAGCTTTGCCACTAATCAGGCGTTTAGCTATGTCGTCTTTAATGCTGGCGCATACGATGGCAGTAACTTTATCTATGGCAGTTATGCAGACGATAGCAGCGCTGCGGCAGCAGGCGAACCGAATACTGGCAGCGATTTCTATATTGATTATCTCCAATTTGGCTATCGACCTGCATCTGACCAAGCAAGCGAATTTGCCAATAGCACAGCGCTTAGCCAACCAACCTCAATTAGCTTATCTAAGGACTTTGAAGCAATTCCAGATAAAGGTGGATTGAAGGAAAGTAATGTTGATTTGCAGAGCGTTAGTGATTCAGAAAAGTCTAATGCAGCAAGCCTACATAGCTTTGATGTTAAGTTTGATTACGACTCGTTGTTAGCAGGCGAGGTTGTTCGCCAAAGTGATGCTCATTTACCTGAGAAAGTTGATGACTCAGGTAAAGCCTTTGCGGCAAACCTACACAGCTTTGATGTTAAGTTTGATTATGACTCGCTGGCAGCGGGTGAGGTTGTTCGCCAAAGTGATGCTGATTTACCTGAGAAAGTTGATGACTCAGGAAAAGCCTTTGCTCCAAACCTACATAGTTTTGATGTTACGTTTGATTATGACTCGCTGGCAGCAGGCGAGGTTGTTCGCCAAAGTGATGCAAATGTGCCACAGCAACAGATTGATGGAGACAAGGAGAGCGCTGAAAGTGATCACACATTCGACGTTACATTCGATTTTAACCGAGTAATGAGTACAGAAAGCAAAGCCACTGATAATGTTGAAATGGTTGCTAAGTTAGCGGCAACTAAAGGCTCGCCATTACTGGAACTACCAGAACTTGTTGAATATGCAAATGCTGAAACCATCCCTTGGGAAGACCAATTGATTGATCGTTATGATGATTTCCAAATGTGGTTAAGATAGTGAATTCAGTGTGTCGATGTTTTTAACATCGACACACTGTTTTGTAATCAGTATCACTTACCTCTTTGTTATTAAAGAAAATATTATCCAGGCGTAATTGTTGCATAGAAGTTTGTCAGGCATTAAATAGCTGCCATAACATACAGAAGAAAACAAAAATAAGGAGTCAAGGAATGGTTAAGTTATTATCCGTACGTTTGAGTCATCTATTGTTGTTGTTTTGTTTATTGTTTACCGCGAGTAGCAATGCGGCATTGTTGTTTAGCCAAGATCCGCTAACCGCGCCATCCCCTGTTGCATCTGGGCCCATTTCTACGGCAGGGTTTAAATTAATAGATAACTTTTCTCTGTCTAGCGATGTTGAATTAACCCAGATAGATTTTTGGACGTTTGAAAGCATAGACCCGTTATTTCAAACAAGGTCTAATGTTTTTGATATTGCCATTTATCAGGATAACGGCAATCTACTTGTTGGAGCGCCCATATGGAGTGCAGTAGTCTCCGTTTTTAATAATGAAATTACTAAAGTACTGGATCCGATTACCCAATTATTTTCACATTCATTGTCACTTGCAACACCACAATCATTGGCGTCTGGCAATTATTATTTTCAAGTAGCTGCTGCATCTAACAATACTATTGATGGCAGCCCAGGGCCTATTGGCGCACTCCCTGTTGGTTGGCAATCAGCGAATGGTGTACCTGGAGCGCCTCCTGCACTGCTGCTTTCTGGTAATCAAATTATACCTCAAGTACCTGCTGCCAATATGGCGTTTAGCTTAACGGGGAATGTGGTTCAAACTATCCCTGTACCAAGTACATTATGGTTAATGGTGATGGTACTTCTGAGTGGTTTGTTTTATCGTGGAAGCACAAAGCAATTGTATCACTAACCCTACTTAACTTAATGACTTTTGCGCAAGCCTGACATTAAGTTTGTTCTGTGATGACAGACAGTAATACTGACGAACTCCCTTTTTATAGAGCGCTTAGCCAACTTAAGCGCTCGCTTGTTCCGGTTATTCTATTTAGCTGTGTGATCAATATTTTAATGTTGGTTTCACCGCTGTATATGCTGCAAGTCTACGATCGTGTCTTGATCTCGGCGAGTCAGCCGACCTTACTGTTTCTGACCTTGTTTGCTATTGCTGCACTGATGGTGCTTATTGCTCTAGATAGTGTGCGAAGTCTTGTGCTCTCAAGAGTAGGTTGTCGCTTTGAAAATGATGTCGCCAGCTATACTTTTAAAAATATATTAGAGCAAGGAGGCCACAGCCAACCGCTGCGAGATATTGAAACGGTGCGCTCATTTATCTCTAGCCCTGCATTGGCGGCGATTATGGATGCCCCCTGGACGCCACTTTACTTAGGGCTTATCTATGTCTTACACCCTTGGTTAGGACATTTAGCCTTAGCTGGTGCCATTGTTTTATTCACTCTAGCACTTATAGGCGAAAGCTTAACCCGCAAGGTGCAATCAGAAAGCACCAGCGCCAGTGGTGAAGCGTATCGTTTTACCGATATTTGTGCCCGCCAACAAAGCGCTGTTTATGCGATGGGTATGGCCAATAACTTAAAAGCTAAATGGCGTGAGCCGCGCATGCAAAGCTTAGCGACAAGTGCTGTCGCAACCCAGCGCAGTGGCTATATTTCATCACTATCAAAAGGTATTCGCTTTAGCTTGCAGGTCGGTATTTTAGGTATGGGGGCATTCTTAGTTATTCAACAAGAATCCTCGCCGGGCGTTATGATTGCGGCATCCATAATCATGGGGCGCGGGTTAGCTCCAATTGAAGCGTGCATTAGTGGCTGGAGGCTAGTTATTCAAGCACGAGATGCCAAAGCAAGATTGATCGCGTTTCAACAACACTTTGCTGAGCCGGCAGAGCCTTTACCTTTGCCTGCGCCAGTCGGTAATTTGGCGGTAAAAAATATTATTTATCAATTTGATGGCAGTGAGTCGCCGTTGTTAAAAGATATCAGCTTTCACTTATCAGCAGGTACGGTGCTTGGCATTACAGGTCCCAATGCCGCTGGCAAAACAACGTTAGGAAAATTATTACTAGGCTTGGTTAATCCAATACATGGTGAGATAAGGCTAGATAATGCGACTTATGATCAATGGGACAGGGAGCAACTCGGCCCTTATATTGGTTATTTGCCGCAAGAAGTTGAATTATTCCCTGGCTCGATAGCAGAGAATATCGCGCGATTTAACGACGCATCACCCGAGCAAATAATGGAAGCTGGTCAGCTCGCTGGTGTGCACGACATGATTTTACACCTTGAACAAGGGTATAACTGTGCCGCTGGTGATTTTGGTGAAGTTCTATCGGGTGGTCAGCGCCAGCGTGTTGCCCTAGCAAGAGCCGTATTTGGGCAACCTAAATTGGTTCTATTAGATGAACCAACTTCATCACTTGATGCAGAAGCCGAGCGTAGTGTGATGAAAGCAATTGTGGCGCTCAAGCAACAAGGGGCAACAGTGATCGTTATTGGTCATAGGCCAGCGCTAATGAATGTTACAGATCAGTTGTTAGTGCTGCGCGATGGACGAATAGCCGCTTTTGGTGAAACACAGGAAATTATGAGCCAGTTGATCAGACCGGTAGTGGAAACAAAGTCGAGTTAACTGAATTTGGATTAGTTAATATCTAGTTAGCTAGCACTTAATTTGGATTAATTAATTTATAGTGAATCAATTAATGTCGAGCGAAATATGGCAAACGCTTTTCAAGCAGCTAAAGTTACCAGCGTAAATACGTCGATAAAACAGCCGATGTTACTGGGGCTATTGATCATTATTGTCTTTGTGGTGGGCAGTGGCTTATGGGCAATGACGGCGCCTCTTGCCAGTGCCATTATTGCTTCCGGTCAAATTAAAGTAGACACTAATCGCAAGCAAATACAGCACTTAGATGGTGGTGTCGTACGTGAAGTGTTAGTGAAAGACGGTCAGCAAGTCGTTAATGGTGACGTGATGGTGTTGCTAGATCCTGTTCAGGCTGAGTCCTCTTTAGCGGTTGTTCGCAGTGCCTTATTTGCCGCTCGTGTTCAACGAGCAAGGTTGCAAGCAGAGCGAGATGGCGCAAATGCTCCAGATTTTTCGTTAGTTAGCACAACACAACCATCTGAAAGTAAAAGTGCCCAAGATAAGCAGGGCTTGATAGCTGCGCAAACATCTTTATTCGCTATTCGCCGTGAAGTTCAAACATCTCAACAAGAAATATTGGCCCAGCAAATCGACAATTTGTTAACGCAAATTGATGGCTATCGAGCTCAAAAAAAGGCCACAGAGCGGCAAGTGACCATTAGTAGTGACGAGTTAGTTAACCTTAGACAGCTGCGCTCGCAAGGACTTGTCGATAACGGCCGACTTTTGGAACTTGAACGCAATCTAGCACAGCTTGAAGGGGAGCGTGGCGAGTTTATCTCTTTAATCGCAGGAGCTCGTTCAAGTATTGATGAGAAAAAACTAGAATTGATTCGAATCAAGCGAAGCTTCAATGAAGAAGTGTTAGCTGAGCTGCAAGAAGTCGAGCAACAAATTATTGATTTGCAAGAGCGTGAAATTGCTGCCGCTCATACCTTGCAACAAATGGTGGTAAAAGCGCCAGTGACTGGCACTGTGGTGGGTCTTAACGTTCATACCATTGGCGGGGTTGTTGTGCCGGGTCAATTATTGCTGGAAATTGTGCCTGCAGATGACAAGCTAATCATTGAGGGGCAAGTTACTCCCACTGATATAGATGATGTTATTGTAGGCCAGCAAGCACGAGTTAAGCTCTCTGGTTTTCAGCAGCGTACCACGCCGGAACTGCAGGGTCGGGTAAAATATGTGTCGGCAGACAGTATGTTAGATGAGCGCAGTGGCGTAACCTTTTTCCTAGTAAGGGTGAGTGTATCCACTGACGAATTAAAAAAGCTCAATGAATTGGAACTCATTCCTGGCATGCCTGCCGAAGTTTTTATTCAAACTGGAGAACGCACGGCGCTAGAATATTTATTACAACCTTTAGTGGACACCATTGATCGGGCTTGGCGGGAAAGTTAAAACTGAATAGAGCCTCAACGGAGGCCCTATTAATAGCAGTTGAAATTAGCAGCTGAAATTAGTAGTAGCAATTAACAGCAAAAAATGAATGAAACTGTGGAAGTACTAGCCGAGTAGCTTACTCAAGCTATCTTGAATAATTTGCTTAGCTTGAGCGCCTTCTGGTGTATCTAAATACTCTTGAATTTTAGTGGTGTACTGACCAATCATCTCTGGCGACAAGCCGATAACTTCAAATTGTTTTTTCACATCATTGGCAGCTTTTAAGGTGTCGCTGTACTCACTTGCTTTATCAAGCAAACCAGAAAGGCCAGAGCCTGATTTGAGCTGGCTAATATCAGGTACCGCATCCAATAATTCTTTGCTGCCAGGTAAAGCTTCAGCAAGTTGGTTGAATTCTTCACTCGAAATATTGTTAGAGACAAAATTCATAATCGCGGCTAAACCGCCTTGAATTTGTGCTTCGGTAACTCCTAAGCTTTTTAAGCTGGCCATCAAGCCTTCAATACTGGCTTGAGGTTGTTCAGCTTCTTGGCTTTCGCTGGTACCAATACCGAGCATACTTTTTAAACTTTCAAGCCAACCTTCGGCGTGAGATGGTGCTGAAAACAATAGTGCGGAACTTAGTAATAGGGCGATAGGCTTAGTAGACATAACTTTCCTTGATTAATTATTGTGCTTGTTATCATATCCCAATTATTATCATGAGATACAAGTTTTTAACACTATTGGGAGAACCACATGGATGAAATGCCGGCACAGTTGCAGGAATTTAAAAAGCTCTACGAGTTAATTGCAGAATATTTAGTGACTTACAGCTTCCAAATTCTTGGCGCTGTTATCATTCTGATTATTGGTTGGTGGCTGGCGTCAAAAGTTAGCAAACTCGTTTGCAAGGTATGTGAAAAACGAAACCTTGATGCAACCTTAAGCGGCTTTTTTAGTAGCCTAGCCAAAACAACGGTCATTCTACTGTTTGTTGTGGTTGCGGTTAGCCAACTGGGTTTTACCATCGCTCCGCTAATCGCTGCCATAGGCGCGCTAACATTTGGTATTAGTTTGGCGATTCAGGGGCCGATATCTAACTATGGCGCAGGGCTGGCGATAATTTTAACAAGGCCCTACAAGCTAGGAGACACCATTATTTTAAAAGAGCGATGCGGTATTGTAGATGATATTAAACTCGCGATGACAGTGCTTAGAAATGAAGATGGCGAGCGCATTTTCATTCCCAATAAAGAGGTAGTTGGGGAAATATTCCACAATAGCCAAGAAAACAAGTTAATGGAGGCCGAAATTGCTATTGGCTATGACGCCGACCCTGAAGTGGCAATTGGCTTAATTCAGGATATGCTAGCCAGCAAGCTAAGTGATGCCGCTAAAATTCAAGTTGGTATTGATCGATTTTCGCCACTCGGGTTTCATTTGGTATATCGCTGTTGGGTGCCTACCGCTGAATACTTCGCACAGCGTTTTCAATTGAACTTAAGTGTTTATCAGGCGCTTAAACAAGCAGGGTTTAGTATGCCCACACCCACACAAAATGTTCAGGTGGTGGGAAGTGATCCGCTAGCAGGGCAATAGAGGTTTTAGCGAAGTAATAACGCTGATTTTAGACCTAAAAAAAGCCCGTTGATAACCATGTTAGACACGGTTAAGCACGGGCTGATAATAGTTAGCGAAGGTATGTGTAGCTTGATGAGAAGCAGCTACACCTAGTCCTGTTTAGCCATTTTTCGCGATATATTCGTTTACCATATCGGTTAGTACGTTTAACGGTACAGGGCCTTGGCTTAACACAACGTTGTGGAATTGGCGAATATCGAACTTGTCACCTAGCTTTTCTTTGGCCATTTCACGCAGCTCAACAATTTTTAACATACCAATTTTGTATGCTGTTGCTTGTGATGGCATCACCACGTGGCGTTCAACCATTTTAACTGCGTCAGACTTTGCATTCGGCGTATTGGTTACGTAGTATTCAATACCTTGCTCACGCGTCCATTTTTTCGCGTGAATACCCGTATCAACCACTAAACGACAGGCGCGCCATAATTCCATTGCTAAACGACCAAAGTCAGAATATGGGTCTTGATAGAAACCGATTTCTTTCGGGATCATTTCAGAGTATAAACCCCAACCTTCAGTGTAAGCGGTGTAGCGGCCGAATTTACGGAATTTTGGAATACCTTCAAGCTCTTGCTTCATAGCAATTTCCATATGGTGACCCGGAATACCTTCGTGGTAAGCCAAGGCTTCCATTTGGTAAGTTGGCATGGCTTCCATATCGTAAAGGTTTGCGTAGTAAATACCTGGGCGAGAGCCATCAGGCGTTGGCTGCTGGTAGAAAGCTTTACCCGCAGATTTTTCGCGGAAAGGTTCAACCGCTTTAACAATTAAGCCAGCTTTTGGCTTGGTTAAGAACAATTCATCTAAACGACCTTTCATCGTGTCGATGTATGCTGTTGCTTCTTTTAAGTAGCGAGCGCGACCTTCTTCGTCACTGTTGTAGTAGAACTGTTTGTCATTGCGCATAAACTCGAAAAATGCGGCTAAGTCGCCTTCAAAGTTTACTTTTTTCATGATGGCGCGCATTTCATCATGAATACGTGCAACTTCGCTTAAGCCAATTTCATGAATTTGCTCAGATGTTAAATCCGTCGTTGTTGTGCGGTTTAGGGCGTTGTTAAAGAACGCTTCACCTTCAGGGAATTTCCACGCGCCGTCACGTGTATCGGCTTTGGTTTCCAGTTCCATTAAGTAAGCAACTAAGCTGTCGTATGCAGGTTTTAATTGCTCAACTAATGCCTTTTCAACGTCAGCAATTAGAGCTGCTTTTTTAGCATCGTCTAATTCCAGATTGTTCACCTTTTTGCGGAAATCAGCCAAAATTGTGCCGTCTTCTCCTGCTTCAAAAGGAGCGCCTGCAATAATGTTTTTCGAATCGCGAATAACATGTGGGAAGACAAATTTAGGGGCGATGATGCCTTTGGCTTCACGAATTTTTAGCTGGTCGATTAGTTGGTTGATCAGTTCATTCGTACCATTGACACGTGCAATGTAATCGTTCGCTTCTTTTTCATCTGCAATCGTTTGCTGATTAATCAGCATCGCAGGTACTTGCGAATGTAAACCAAACATTTGGTTAACAGGGTAGTTGTGATGACGCCACTGAAAATCATCAATTTCTTGTTGTAATTTTTGTTCTAACAAGGCGTAGCTAACCGCTGTTTGTTGGTCAAGCTTGCTGACATCAAGTGCTTGAATACGCTTTAAATCTTGTTTGGTAATTTCCAGTTCTTTAAGCGCGTTTTCTTCTGAAATGTCATTCCATTTATCGTAGTCTTTTTTGATGCCTAAGAAAGTCTGCATCATTGGGCTGCGATCAATACCTTCGTCAAAAATCTGATCAAATAGCGCATTTGCTTTTTCTGATTCAGTTTGCGCTGTGGCAACGGCTTGTTGCTCTATGGCTTTTTCTGCAACGGGTGCTGTGTTTGTTGATTGCTCTGAACCACAACCTGCTAGAACGGCAGTGCTAAGGGCTAAAGCTAATAATGACTTGTTAAATTGCATCGTGCTTCCTTCATTTATATAACTGGTTGAGTTTGCCTTGGAATATTTAGTAAATGCAAGAAGTGCACGATAAAAAGCGCAATTGATAAGACTAATGGTTGAATATTGCGGCTAAATTCGCGATATTGGCGCGAAAATCATCCCTTGCCTGACAGTTAAGACAACGTGTGACACAAGAACAACCTTCGACACCGAGCAAAGAAGCTAAGCATAACCCTAATCGCCAGCAAACGAGTGTCACGATATCGTTTGTTAAAGCTGGTTACCAAGACATCGGCTTTTTAACCTACCTGCGTAAGTTAACCATGGAATCCCACTTGAAAAAGGCGGGCATTGAAATGAGTGATGAGCAGCACGTGGCTCGAATTCACGAGCATTTTAATGACTCCTTCTTAATAAAGTTAGGCCACTCGACCGTTGGCTTGATCAAGCTAGGAGTAGAAAATGGCAGCTTACACATACGCCAATTTCAAATTTTGCCAGAATATCAAAACAAAGGAATAGGCGATAAGGTGTTGCTGGTTTGTAAGCGCAAGGCCAGCGAACAAGGGCGTTCACTGACCCTTAATGTCTTGCTTGATAACCCCGCCAAGCAGCTTTACTTACGCCACGGTTTCGTCATAGAGCAATCCGATAGCCTTCAAAACTTTATGCGTTTCACATCACCTTAATACTTGGCAGTAACCGATTATTAAAGGTAAGTTAAATCTGTTTAAAATTAATGTTGATTATTTAGCGTGCAGAAAAAAGTTACCCTCTGCCGCAATTATTAATCGCTCGCAAACGTTATCCTAATGAACAAGTTATCTGTTGCCCTTTCTTTCACACTAGCCCTCTCGCTAACAAGCCAGTTCGCTTTTGCCAAACCAATGTCGGCTGAATTAGCACACAATCCACCTGAAAATGTATCTGAAGCTCTATCGGTCAAGGCTGTGTCGAGTGATGTTCAACTGCAAGGTGTCGATATTATCCAAACTGACGATGTTGATTGGGGTTACTTAAACCCGCTTCGAGGTGACAAAAGCCCTGGTGCCGCAAATTTGTGGGGGGATCGTACAAAAGATACAGCCACAGGCATGTTAGTTAGGTTTAAGAAAGGATTTTCTTCACCACCGCATATTCACAATATTACCTATCGCGGCATTGTCATCAATGGCTTATTGCATAACGACGACCCTACAGCAGCAAGAATGTGGATGCCAACGGGATCTTACTGGACTCAACCTGCGGGCGAAAACCACATTACTGCCGCCGACGGAGAGAGCAATTTAATTTATCTAGAAATTGATCGTGGCCCATATTTAGTCAAGCCATCAAACCAAGCATTCAACAATGGTGAAGCGCCAATTAACCTTCATGCAAATAACTTAGTATGGCAGCCATATGGTGCGGGCAAGCGCGCTTTCTTGTGGGGAAATACCAGCAAAGGTGAAATTAATGGCTCGCTGATTAAACTACCCGCAGGATTTGCCGGACAATTAATTAGTAGCGCTCAAGAGTTTAGAGCGGTTGTTATTACTGGTCAGCTAGGTTTAGTTGATAGCCATTTGGTTGATAGCCATTTGGTTGATAGCCATTTGGTTGATGGCAATAATGCCAAGGTAGGTCATGCCAACAAAATGAGAAGTCTAGCGCCAGGTAGCTATTTTGGCGCTGATCAGTCGAATAACTACAAGCTTCGTAGCGCGCAGGAAACCATTCTTTATATTCGCACCGATGGTCATCTAATGTTAAATTCCAGTAACTAGCTTGTTCGCATAAGCGATAAAAACAAAAGGAAGCATATAGTGTGCTTCCTTTTTTCGTTAAGCGTCACTTGTTATCTGTTCAGTGAGAATAACTAAACTTAGTCAGTGAGCGTTAGTAGATTTTACCTTCGCTGGCAACTTTAGCGGAATCAACTCGGCTCGGTGTTGCTACACCTGAAACAACCGGCTTGATGCCTTTGGCAATTGTGGTTAACACTTGCTGAAGTGACGTTAGGTTTAATGTCGCGATTTCATCGCTAACTGCATGATAATGTTTATCTTGATCGAGCTGAACCGTACTAAAGCTGTGGGCTGGTACGCCCAGCCTTGCAAACGTGGCATTATCAGAGCGATAAAATAGTTGCTGCTCAGGGTAAGGGTCTGCTTGAATGTCGTTAGCTTGATGAGCGATTGCTTGATTCATAATTGTCGCTAAATTAGAACGTTCAAAGCCTGTCATCCATAATTTTCCTGCGCCAAACTTAGACGTTTTACCAATCATTTCCATGTTTACCATAGCCACGACATTATCTGCTGGTAAATGTTTAGCAAAGTGCTTTGAGCCGTACCCGCCAATCTCTTCAGCAGTGAAAGCGACGAATATTAGTGTCCGATCATTATTATTCGCTGTGGCAAAATATCTAGCGAGATTAAGCACACCCGCTACACCTGATGCATTATCGTCAGCACCGTTATAAATAAGGTCTTTTTTCCCACTGGTATTGCTGTGCTCATCACTACTTTTGCTAGCGCTAAGCACAGTACCAATGTGATCATAATGAGCAGTAAACAACACAACCTCTTCAGGTTTGGTTTTGCCTGGCAACACACCAATAACATTGGTTAGTGCCTTTGTGGTCAATGTATTGCTGCCCAATGCGCTGTATTCGTCAATCTGTTGGCTATCGTCCAGCACCATCAAAATAGTACCTGTTGGGGTGTCGCTTAGCTTGGTTAACCCTTTTGTAAAATAGGCTTGATAGCGTTGAAATAAGTCTTGGTGGCTAGAGTGAACAACAAGGAAATGATCGCCCCCTTGCTGATTAATCTTGCTCAGTGTCTGGCGCAGGTTTTGTTCTTTGCTAACAATATGGGTTACAACCTTACTATCCGCTGTCCAATTAAAGCCTTTCGCGGTACTCGCCAATGCCAGCTGTGCTTCCGACACTTTCTTTCCATTGAGCGTCACCGCTAAAGCAGCTGGTTTAATATTGTAAATATCGAATTGCTGGCGGTAACTTGCTTTAAAGGGTTCAAGTTTGGCTTGTTTAAAGCTAGCGGCGATGTAATTTGCCGCTCGGTCTAGTTCCGGCGTAAATACTTGGCGGCCTTTTAGTGCATCACTTGCTAAAAACTCGACATCTTTTTTGATGTTGGCGAGTGAAATAATGTGGTCTTGAGGTGCAGAGATTTCGGCATTATGGGTGATATCAGCGTGTGCTGACGGGCTAATAAAAGCTACTATGGCTGTCAACACACAGCAAGAACTGGCTAAATGTTTGAATTTCATCATGGTTATTATTGTTTACTTTAGGCTGATCTAATCTTACTATTTTTCAAACTGTCGACAAGCGCAATAACCGCTTAGTTTGCAATAGATAAAAAATAAAATTTGTGAATACGTTACATAGTTTGGATTAATTTAATTGATGGCGTATTCACATGTTACATTGCCCAAAAGACAATATCGGACATTATTGCTATGAATTATTCTTCGTTTATTCCACCGCAGCGCACCCTGATGGGCCCAGGCCCTTCTGATGTAAGTGCACGTGTATTATCTGCTTTAGCGAGACCAACTATTGGTCATCTCGACCCTAAATTTGTCACTATGATGGACGAGGTTAAAGCACTTTTACAATATGCTTTCCAAACTAAAAACCCATACACAATTGCACTTTCTGCTCCAGGCTCTGCCGGTATGGAAGCCTGTTTTGTCAACTTAGTTACACCTCAAGATACGGTTGTTGTTTGTCGCAACGGTGTATTTGGTGCTCGTATGATTGAAAATGTTGAGCGTATTGGTGCCAAGTTAGTGGTTGTTGATTCACCATGGGGCAGAGCCGTTGAACCACAACAATTAGAAGATGCCTTAAAAGCAAACCCTGATGCTAGCGTAGTGGCATTTGTACACGCTGAAACGTCTACTGGTGCGCGCTCTGATGCGAAAACACTTTGTGAAATTGCGGCTAAGCATGACTGTTTAACGATTGTTGACGCGGTAACATCATTAGGCGGTAGCGAATTAAAAGTAGATGAGTGGGGAATTGATGCCATCTATTCAGGTAGCCAAAAATGTTTATCTTGCGTACCAGGTATTTCGCCAATTAGCTTTAGTGAAAAAGCGGTTGAAAAATTAAAAGGCCGTACGGACAAAATCCAAAGTTGGTTCTTAGATCAATCATTGGTGATGGGTTACTGGTCTGGCGATGGTAAGCGCGCATACCACCATACTGCGCCTGTTAATTCACTTTATGCCTTGCATGAATCGCTTGTGATGCTGCACGAAGAAGGTATTGAGAACAGCTGGCAACGTCATCATAACATGCATAACAAACTGGCTGAAGGCCTAGCGGCGTTAGACATTGAGTTTATCGTGCCTGAAAATGAGCGCTTAGCTCAGCTTAATACAATTAAGATCCCTGCGGGCTTAGACGATGCTAAAGTACGATCATTTTTATTAAATGAATTTAATTTAGAAATTGGTGCTGGCCTTGGGCAATTTGCAGGCGAAGCATGGCGCATTGGCTTGATGGGCTTTGCCGCTCGACAAGAAAATGTCACCTTATGTTTAGCAGCGTTAGAGCAAGCTATCGCTAAATGTAAATAAAGCGCAGGCAAGAAAACTAACATTCAAAAAAGGCACGCATAAACGTGCCTTTTTTGTCTTCATAGCTTAAACGCTTTGGTTTATTGGGGCTTAGTTTATTGAAGTTTAGTTTCGCAAGTAAGCGACATTCGCTTGGTTAATACAACCAAGCTCTGGCTTTTGGCCGTTAGTGCCTTGCCTGAGTGTTATCACTTCTCCACGCGTTGCTTCTTTGGCAACTTTCTTCGCTTTGCTCGCTTGTACCGAAACATCATGCACTGAGCTAATTACATCAATGTCAGGGCTGATAATGCCACAGGAAAGTGACAGTAAGGGAATTAAGGTGTAGTTTCCGGCGCGATCAACGGCAAAGTAGCCAGACTGTTTTACATGCTCTAGTTCAAAATATTGAATGATACGTTTTTCAAACACCAAGAGAATTTCCTGACAGCAGGCAAGGGCGTCGCCAGACTGAAAAACAACAACGAAATCATCACCACCAACATGGCCAATAAAGTTCTCCTGATTGTGCTTATTACCATGTTTATTACTGTACTCAACGATAACGTCGGCAACTAATTTGATCACTTGATCACCAGCGGCATAACCATATACATCGTTGAAAGGTTTGAAATTATCAAGATCAAAGTAAGCGAGTTGAAAATCGTGTTTGTGGCTTATTAACTGATTAACTTTGCGTTCAATGACAATATTGCCCGGTAGCATGGTTAATGGGTTAGCCTGCTGAGCGTGCATGATTTTCTCTTCGGTCATCATCTTCAATATAGACCTAACACTGGCTAAGCCGGCGTATTTACCTTTGGTGGTGACAATAAATTCAGGGTGCAAATCAAACTCGCTATGGTCAGTAATAAACTTACTCACATCATCTAGGTTTGAATGCTCATCAACCATTAAGCTCACAGGCCGCATTACTTTAGCTATGGGCTGTTTATCATATAAGGCATGCCCGTAGTCAGATGAAAGCAGATCCGTTAATTCATCGCGATACACCATGCCCATCGGTAATTGCATGTCATCTACAACGGCAATAGTTTTTAAATTTGGCTCTGCTTTGAACTGGCTGTAAACCGCTTTGCATGAAATATCTGCAAAAATCGGCTCGATTCGCTGAATAAGTTTACTTAATTCGAATTGAGCATTTGGCTTAGCGGTATCTTTTTGTAAAGGCTTTTCTACTAGAAGTTTGGGAAGCTGGGTTTCCGGTTCACTTTGTGGCTTGCCAAGCAAATAACCTTGCGCATATTTCATGCCCAGCTTACGCAGCAGCAGATACTCATCTTCATTTTCAATCCCTTCTGCGATCACGCTAACACCTGTGGTTTTACCAAGCTCAAAAATGGTTCTAATTAGTTCTCGTTTAACAATATTGTGCTGGCAGCCGCTAATAAAATACCGGTCGATTTTAACGATGTCTGGGCGAACTTCTGACCACTGTTTTAATCCTGAATGGCCTGTACCTAAATCGTCGATAGCAATTTTAAAACCCAGATCTCGATAACGTTGTAATCCCGTTTTTAGCAAATTTTCATCAGTTGCCTCGTAACGTTCAGTGATTTCGATGACAATTCTTGCTGGATCAAAGTCATAGTCGCGCAACATGGCTGGCATAGAGCTCGCTTTATGCTTGGTTTGCTCGATAGCCAGTGGGCTGGCGTTGAGGAACAAGAATCCTTCTAAGCCTAACTTTACAAATTGCTTGATGGCGATGCGGCGACAGCATTGCTCTAGTTCTGCGATTAAACCAAATTCGAAAGCTTTATCAAACAATTCTGCTGGGTTATACGTCGGCGGCTCAAATGGGCTGCGAACTAGTGCTTCGTAGCCAATGGCAGTGAATTGATGAACATCAAAGATTGGCTGGAAGAAGCAACGAAAATTCTTTGAATGAATTAATGACTCAAGTCCTGATTTTGTTATCGCTGAACTTTTCATAAAGGGGCCTACTAATACAACATGCTAGCGCTAGAGCAATAAAGCCTTTGCTGGTAAGACCTTGATGTTATGAAAGTTATGTGACTAAAAAGTGACAGAGCAGCGAACTTAGTTGCTAATTAATTAGCAACTAAACAACAAAAAAGTCAGCAACTTGCTGACTTTTTTATGAAACAAACCAAGATAAATAATATATAAATTTGCGAAAATTTGTGGGATTAGGTTGGACGATGTTGGATAAAGTGGGACAAAAATAGAAAAAGCCTTTCTATTATAGAAAAGGCTTTGTTCGCAGTTTATTTGAATTAGTTCAGACAAGATCTGACACATCTTCTTGAAAAGTAGAGAGTTACCCGTTTTGATAAAGGTGCTGAATCTTTAATCAAAACAAACAAAGAGGTAACTCTCATGCTTCATACTAACAATCCAATCATTAAACACAAAGCAGGTTTGCTCAACCTAGCTGAAGAACTTGGTAATGTATCCAGAGCTTGCAAAGTGATGGGCGTATCACGAGATACATTTTATCGTTATCAAGAGCTGGCTGAAGATGGCGGCATTGATGCGCTTATTGATAAGTCCCGCCGAAAACCAAATATAAAAAATCGTGTTGATGAAAAAACCGAAAAAGCAGTAATGGATTATGCCATTGAATACCCCGCGCACGGCCAAGTCAGAACCAGCAATGAACTTCGTAAGCAAGGCGTATTTGTATCTGCCAGTGGCGTGCGTTCAATCTGGTTGCGCCATGACTTAGAAAACTTCAAAAAACGGCTGAAAGCGCTTGAAGAGAAAGTCGCTAACGACGGCATCATTCTCACCGATGCTCAAGTTGCTGCACTTGAGAAGAAAAAGAACGATGATGAAGCTTGTGGCGAGATAGAAACGGCTCATCCGGGCTACCTAGGCTCACAGGACACGTTTTATGTGGGTAATCTAAAAGGTGTTGGCCGTATCTACCAGCAGACGTTCGTTGATACTTACAGCAAGGTTGCATTTGCCAAGCTCTACACAACGAAAACGCCAATCACTGCTGCTGACATACTCAACGACAAGGTTTTGCCTTACTTCGAGCAGCACGAGCTACCAATGTTACGCATTCTCACAGACCGAGGCACTGAGTATTGTGGCAAGGTTGAACATCATGATTACCAGCTTTATCTAGCAATAAATGATATCGATCATACAAAAACGAAAGCGATGTCACCGCAGACAAATGGTATCTGTGAACGTTTCCACAAAACAATATTGCAGGAGTTTTATCAGGTTACGTTCCGTAAGAGGCTCTATGGCTCGTTAGAGGAATTACAAAAGGATCTGGACGAATGGATGGTTTATTACAATAATGATCGAACTCATCAGGGCAAAATGTGCTGTGGCAGAACGCCACTTGAAACATTACTTGATGGAAAATCGATTTGGGCTGAGAAGAATTTAGCTCAAATCTAAACTGACAGTCACCGATTGAAAAACGGGTAACTGTCAGATCAAGTCTGAACTAGTACAATGGCCGAGCTTTATATCACTAGCGACAAAAACAATTACCAAGTGCGGCTGGTAACCGATATCAAGCAGCTAACACGCAAGCAAAAACGTTACTTGCCACAGCCGTTATGGCTAATTAAGCAAATATCGGCAGAGCTGGGCCAAATGTCATTTGGCACAGACGATGGCTTTAGCGAGATCGCCATTAACTTTCCAACCAAACTATTAAAACAACACTCTTAATACCAACATTAACAACACAAGGAAAAACGTTTATGACAACGACAACGGACACCCAAGTTAACGCTGATGAATCACTAAACGAGTTAAATCAAGCAGAAGACAACGTATCGTTTAGCGCCATGTTTAGTAAGTTAATTGCCTACTTGGTAATTTTGGTGAGTTTATTTACTATGGTTAAGCCTTTTGGTGCGCTGCTGCGCGGTGTAACTAAAAGCAATAGCGCAATCGAAACCAGCGTTTTATATTCATCGTTAAGCTTTAGTGTATTGGGCCTACTGCTCGCTTGTATTTTACTTCAGCTTACCCATATTGCTGAGCGCCTAAATAAGCCAAATGCCTAGCCGACAACACCCTGTAAAACTTACCTAAAACTTTACTAATTTAGTTTATTACCAAGCCCTTAGACATGCTGCCAAACTGGCAGCATGTTTTGTTTTTAGCGCCCGATTATCCAGTTAAATGGGCCAATAAGGTGCAGGTAATATGGCTAAATCTATTCCTTTTTTCCGCATTGAAGAACTGGTTGACCCAGAAACTTTTAACCAATATGGCCAGCGCTGCTGGTGGTTTTTATCAGAAAAAGCACTCGCTAGCTTAGTTGCGCTGCGCGAACAGTTTGGACTGTTAACGGTTAACGATTGGGTATTCGGTGGCGGCTATAAGTATTCCGGCTTTCGCCATCCTGATTGCCCAATCGGTGCCAAGCTCAGCCAGCATAAATTTGGTCGTGCCTTTGATGTCAAATCAAAAAACTATAGCGCCGTTGAAATGCAGGAATATATCTTGATGCACCCGCATCAATTTCCGCATATCACCACCATGGAAAATGCTGAGCAAACACTAGGCTGGCTGCACTTTGATACCCGGCCAGTGACAACCGAAGGCAACCAAGACGGCCAGCGCGAAATCACCATTTTTAATTTGAAGTAAGCCATGGCGCTGCGCTCTGAAGAACGTATTCGCGAAGGTCGCCGCGCTAGGCTGCGCGCCGAGGTTTACCACGCACTGGATAACAAACCAATTGAAGTGCAGTGCATTTACCTTAGGCCAGAGCAACGTAACCAGTTTATGCGCGGTTGGCAGAGTGTCAGTTTAGTGGATATTCACCATGCGATTAAACGCGCTAAGCAGCAGCGAGAGAAATCATGTTTGTAGAGTTGGAAGTTTTAAGTTTACTGGTTTGGCTATCAATTGCAGGTGCTGTTGGAGTCTTTGCAGCTGGCTTTTGTTTTGGTCGCTGGGCAATAACAAAAGTTATACAGCGCTATTTCTGTAAACATGAATTTGTCCATATCGAATACAAAGGTAAAGAAGTTTCCGCTTATTGCCACATATGCCAATTTACTAAAGCAGCAAATAAAAGAGTTAAAAAGGGAAACAACGTATGAGTATCACTGCAATTGCACTAGGTATTGCCAAGTTACTTGATGTAGACGACTGGGTGATTGACAAACTTACTAGCTCAGATAACCAAGCGGTGAATTTGGCGGGTAAAGTGGTTGAAGCGGCGCTTGATATTACCGGCGCATCTAGCCCCAAAGTGGCCTTAATTTCACTAGAGCAAAACACGGAATATCGCTATCAACTCGATAAGCGCTTACAAGAACAAAAGCATGAGTTGTTGATGGCAGCTTTTGCTGATCGCAGTGATGCACGTGATATGTACAAAGCTCACCACAGCCAAGCAGACCAGATTGCCAAAGGCATTATGCGCTGGAATTTACCCGTAGTATTGCTGCTGGTAATCGCTAATTGCTTGGTGGTTTTTTACTTTAAAGACAACGCAGCACTACTGGCAATTGTCTGCAATGCCATTGGCATGGCCATGCAAAAGCTCTTTGACGAACGCCAAGCAGTGACTGCCTTTTTCTTTGGCTCAAGCCTAGGCAGTAAGCAAAAAGATGCAGCTGCCAATTCGCAGCTAAATATTTCCCCAAAACACCAGTAACGCCATTTAAGGAGTAGTAAATGGGTGACGCATTTGACCGCGCTCAGCAGCTGGAAGAGCAACATCGTAAAGCAGCGTTAAAACGAGCGAGAGCAAATAGTACTGCGGCTAGCCAAGCCAGTTATTCACAAACTATGGCACAAGATGGCCGCCGCTATTGTCTTGATTGCGATATTGAGATCAACACCAATCGCTTGTTGGCTGCACCACACACACTGCGTTGTATCGACTGCCAAGAAGACTTTGATAAGCGCCAAGCGCGGAGATAGCAATGGAATGGCTTAACGAACACTTCAAAATCATTCAGTTTGTGCTGTCTGCTGCTTTTGCTGCCATTGTCTTTGTCATGATGCTGGTGTTTGTTAAGCGAAAAGAGCATAGCGATTTGAAAGCACGTGTCAGTACATTAGAACAAACCTACTGCGAGAAAGACGAGCACACCAAGCTGGCCAATCGGGTAACCACTATTGAAACCCAATTAAAAGACTTACCGAGCAGCAAAGATTTTCACCAGTTAGAAAAGGACATTGGCGAGCTGAAAGGCTCGCTTGAAGGTGTGCAAACCTTGCTGGCCAACATCAATAACCAAGTCAACATGCTTGTTGAAAATGAAATTAAAGGATAGCGCCATGGCTCTACAAGATATTAAAAATCAGCACCATCGACTGTCAATTTTACGTGCTTTAGAAGCGCTGGGATATCGTAGTAATGACAGCATGATCCAAGACACCTGCGAAGCATTTCACAACATTATGAGCCGCGATCAGGTACGCACTAATTTGCGTTGGCTGGAAGAGCAAGGCTTGGTAACAGTCGATACTGTTCACGACATTATGAATGCAACACTAACTAGTCGTGGTCAAGACGTAGCACACGGCAAATCTTTTGTGGATGGCGTTAAACGTCCGAGTGCCTAGCTATGATGCAAGACAACCAACCAAAGAAGCGCGGTAAAGCATCAAAAATAGACTTGTTGCCCGAAGCCTTAAAAAAAGAGCTAGACGCCTTACTGCGTGATAAAAGCTACTCACAAGCAGATATCTTGGCGGCAATCAACGAGCGAATTAGCGAACAAGGTTTAGGTGACGAGAAGAAAATTAGCCGCTCTGGGTTAAGCCGTTACTCAATGGAAATGGAAGCTGTGGGTGCAGAAGTGCGTGCTATGCGTGAAGCGACAGAAGCTTGGGTGGCACAGTTCGGCGAAAAGCCAACAGGTGAAACCGCGCAGCTGTTGCTGGAAATGCTACGAACCCAACACTTTAAATTGCTCATGCAAGCCAATGCCGATCCAGATATGGTGCTTGATGCCAAAACCATTAACGCGTTGGCTCTTGCGCTGCAACGATTAGAAAGTGCAGCCATGCTTACTATGAAGCGTGAAAAAGAAATTAAGAAGGCATTTGCTGAAGAGGCAGCTGAAGAGATTGAAAAAACTGCACTGATGCAAGGGGCAACCGCAGAAGGTGCTAAGTTATTCCGCGAAACCTTATTGGGTATGGTGCAATGATCGCCTGCGAACAAGAGCAGTCTGCGCTGGTTGCGGAAAACACCAGAGCTTTTAACGCCTATGTTAAAGCGCTTGATTTGTGCGACACAATTGAAGAGCGCTTTGGTGGTCTGCCGCTATTTATTCTTTATGACCCAACCGATTTATTGCACGGCTACCAAAAACGCTGGATAGCTGACGACTCAGATCTAAAAATTGGTGAGAAGTCCCGTCGGATTGGTTTGACCTACGGCGAAGCGGCAGATGCTGTTTCATACGCTAGTCGCGCCAAAAATGCAGGTGGTACTAACCATTTCTATCTGGGTACTACTAAGGAAATGGCGCGTGAATTTATTGAATGCTGCGCCTTATGGGCAAAAGCATACTCAGCCGCTGCCAGTGAAGTTCGCGAAGAAATATTTATTGATGGTGGCAAAGAAAATAAAGAGGTTCAGGTATTTGCTATCTACTTTGCCTCTGGTTTCAAAATTCAAGCGCTAAGTTCTAATCCCGGCGTACTGCGTGGCCGACAAGGTAACGTAACAATCGACGAAGCAGCATTTCATGACAACCTAGCAGAAGTTCTCAAAGCTGCATTAGCACTAAAAATGTTGGGCGGTAAGATTCGATTGATCAGCACCCATAATGGTGAACACAGTCAATTCAATGAGCTAATCAAACAATCAAGAGCGGGAAAGAAGGATTACTCTATACACCGCATCACAATCGAAGATGCTTGTAACGAGGGCTTGTACTTTCGCGAATGTAACCGGCAAGGTAAATCTTGGACGCCAGAAAAACAAAAGGATTGGATTGCAGGTTTACTCAAAGACACATTTAGCAAAGAGGATGCCCTAGAAGAATATTACTGTGTACCTAAGCACGGTAACGGTGTTTATATTCCGCGCGTGCTTATTGAGCACGCTATGAAAGCGGATATTCCAATTATCCGTATTAGCGCGCCAAGTGACTTCTTAGATTGGTCAGCCGAACATAAACGCATTCAAATCCAAGAATGGAAAGACCTATTAAAGCCTCACTTGGCCAAGTTGGATAAATCACTATCTCACTGCTTTGGTGAAGACTTTGCCCGCAAAGGCGATTTGTCAGTATTTGTTCCGCTAACTATTAACAAAGCTCTTTCTAAACGGGTGCCATTTCTGGTTGAGCTTAGCCAATTAACTTACGAAGCGCAGCGCGAGTTAATGTTTTATATCTGTGACAACTTACCGCGCCTTAAAGGGCTAGCGTTTGATGCTACAGGTAACGGTGGCTTCTTAGCTGAAGCAGCGGCAGAACGTTACGGCTCAACGAGAGTTGATCAGGTGATGTTAAACGACTCTTGGTATCGAGAGTGGATGCCCAAGCTAAAAGCTGACCTTGAAGATTTAATGCTAGAGATACCGCAGCACGAAGACATTTTAAATGACATGAGCTGCATCAAAGTAATCAACGGCACGCCGAAAATTGAAAAAGGTTCAAGCAAAGGCAGCGATGGCAGACAGCGCCATGGTGATTTTGCCGTGGGTTTAGCGATGGCCATTAAAGCGTCTTGGACGGAAGGCGAACCCGCTGCCGGTGCAACAGTCGATGATAGTAGCGTTAGCCACAAAGACTTGTTTACCCCTGCACGGTTAATGAAGCGACGCATTCGGGTATTAAACAACAGGTATTAGCCTGCAATTAGAAAAATGGCTTAAACGCCCTGAGCGGCGATTTAAGCGTTTTTAACGAAAAAGCCACGCAATGTTACTTTTGCCTAAAGTAATCGCCGCTGTGGAGTTTATAAATAATTTATGAACAAGGTATTGGTGCCGTTATGAGTTGGAATAAGCCTAGCACTTGGTTTGGTGGCAAAAATGCAGAGCAAAGCACTACCGAAACAGATGAACAAACTGAACAAGAAGTCACGGTAAGAGAGTCATACGGCGTTACCGTCGATAATGAAATTGAACAAGGTTTCCGGCGCATTAGTGAAGACAGCGAGCGCAACTTGTCGCCGATGGCGCAAGAGCGCATGCGTAAAGTCTCATACAAGCTATGGGAATCTAACCAGCTGGCTAACCGCATCATTGAACTGCCGCTGGCTTATATTCTGGCTGAAGGGGTAAAAATCACCCACCCAGAAGAATACTACCAAAGCATTATTGACCAGTTTATCAATAACCCAATTAACAACTTTAAGGTCAAACTCGAAAAGCGTTTTCGCGAGCTGGCAATTTTTGGTGAGCAATTCTGGCCGTTATACATCAATGAATTTAACGGTGCGGTGCAAATGAACACCTTAGCCAATAGCAAAGTTGAAACCGTTATTTTTGACCCAGACAACGAAGAACAACCGATTGGCGTTATCACCAAGCGTGATACCAAAGGCAATTACAAGCGTTACCGTGTCATCATTAATGGCCCTGAAACTTTGTTTACTCAGCGTACCCAGCAAATTAGAGAAAGCTTTGCCGATGGTGATATCTACTACTGCAACATTAACAGCTTGCTGGTCTGTGGCCGTGGTAAGTCTGACCTACAAGCGTCGGCCGATTTCCTCGACCTTTACGACGAATTTTTATTTGGCGAAGCAGAGCGCGCCGACTTTATGCGCCTGTTTTTGTGGGATGTCACTTTAACTGGTGCCGATGAAGACGAAGTAAAAAAACGCGCCAAGGAAATTCAAACGCCAGGGCCAAACGCAGTGCGCGTGCACAATGAAAACGAAGTGTGGAAAGCAGAAAGCCCGAACTTAAACAGTGAAGACACCGACAAGCTAGGGCGTTTACTACGCAACCATGTACTGGGCGGTAAAACCATTCCCGAACACTGGTTTGGCGGCGGCGGTGATGTGAATCGCGCTACTGGCGAAAGCATGAGCGAGCCAACCTTAAAAATGCTGACGATGCGCCAAAACGTTTATCAAGCGATTTTGTTTGATCTGGTTATCTATGCGCTTCGCCAACACGAACTGGCAATCAATGGCCGTGAACCAGACTTTGATCATGAAATATATCAAGCGTCTATCGAGTTCCCAGAAATGACCGCCAAAGATACCAGCAAGTATGCAACTGCATTGCAGCAAGTGGTGGTGGCCTGCCAATTGATGGTGCAGCAAGGCTTTGTTACTGAGCAAACCGCATTAAAGCCGTCATTTATATTTTGACGGTAACGACCTTTACATCACCGGAAAAACTTACGCCCAGAATATTCAAGGCGATATTACTGACGGCCAGTTTGTTACAACTGCGGCCAATAAAAACCTATCAATTACTGCCACCACGATTTTATCAGTGGATATTCCCGCGCAGCCTTTTAGACGACTACTTAGAATCGACACGTTCAATATTTATTCGAACAATACGCAAGTCACTGGATATATCTCTGGCGATTTTTCATCAACTGCTTTTGTGACAAATACGAGTGGATTGATGACGCAACCGTTGTGGGCAGAAATCCCCGCTAATCAAGGCGGCAAGGCATATTTAAAAATGCGAAAGATTAATAGTGTGGGTGAGGCGTATGTACCCAAAGACGTAACCATTGGTGTCATGATTTTGTCTGCCGCAGAATCCATTTCAGTCAATCTTTATTAATAATAACCGGAGCGAATTATTCAATGTCAGTCATTAGTTTAAATTCCGTATCAGTCAATGCAGGTGATACGGTGATAAACGTATCGAATGCCCCTGCGGGTCTATCTAAAATCTTAAAAAGTTCGGTTATCACTGTTGATAACTACGCTGCTGATATTCCTGTCATTGGCGGTGACGATAGTGGCACTATTACGCTTGAGTCACCGTGGGGTTATGGCAATGTGTCAAACGCCAAAGCGCGAGTGCAAATCGGCTTTGATGCGCTCGCCAAAACAGGCCAAGACTTTAAAGCGGCAAGTGAGTTTACGAGTAATGTCGGTAAACTGTTGTCTGAGCAGCTTACCGAAGATAATGCAGCTAAAGAAACGCCATTGCTTAGCGGTGGCAAGCATGTTGGGCCAACGATTGAGCATTTAAAAAAGACAACCAATGCACTTAATGCACAAGCGGCGTCGCTGGTGGGTAGCGTGCAAGCGATGACTAAAGCGGAGTTTTTTGCGCTGTCTGAAACGCGTAAAAATCAATATGCGGGAAGTGGGTTTATTGAAGCGGGTCTAAATAACCCGTCTGCGTCAAGACAAGTAAACGACGGTCTGAACACTATACCGACAAACAGCAATGTTGTTTACTTAGGGCGCGGTTCAGATGGTGTTGGCACTAGCCGCTCTAACTACCCAATTTTCAACATCAACGGAATGAGCGTCTATGTTTCCGAAAATCTTTTTCATAACGAAGTGCGATTACCAAATGCACCCGATGGTCTAGATAAAAACGATGGCACACGCTACGCCGACTTAGCCGCTGCAATAGTTGATGGTGGCACATCACTGTCTAATTCTGTGCTAACCCGACAAGACTTAATTTTATTAGAAGTGTGGCACGAAAAAATAAGCGATAAAGACGTAGTGTACCCGCTTGGCAACGTGCAGTACGGCGTAAGTTCATGGCAATCGGTCGCGCTAAGCAATTCGTTAGTTGTTCAAGGGTACTCAGCGTTTGAACACTAGCGCGGAATTAGCATTTGGTTTGGGGTCAGGCAGTTGGTATGTACAACCCCAAGGTAGTGGTGACAGTGCGGCTGATTTAGGAACCGGACGCAATTTTTTGGGGTTTATCACCAATAATGCCAGTGGTACAGAGAGTTTAGATTTAGGGCACTTTGCTTACAGAGCCAATCAATCAAGCAAAGCACACAATGCTCTAGGGTTTGCAATGCCTATTCCCTTGGTGCAGCGCAGAAATAAAGGTGCATACCATGGTGCATATAACCCCAGTGGTGCTAACAGGTCAGTATCTAATGATGGTGCCAGTTCAGCATTTTGGTGGCAACAAAATTGGACAAGCGATGTTTCAGAATGCTTTACCGACAATGGCAATAGCGCTTGGGGTACCTGGGGAAGAATCGCCTCTAACTTATCAGGAAGAGATGACGGTAAGTTCTATGATGCCATTTATTCAGAAGATGTTATCGATTTGCGAGTATCAGCGTACAAGCCGAACTTATACGACTTACTAACACGATATGAACAAAAAGCGCTATCTGCTGAGATTCGCGGGTATCAGAGTGTCCCTTTTTTAATTAAATTTGATGTCAATACTGGCACCGCTAACGGCGCGGCAACATCAGTGTATGTTGCCAATAACAACTCATACAAGGTTGATGATTGGTTATGGATTGAAACCGCATCAGGGGAATACGTAAAAGCTACTATTACAGGTGTTGCGCCTAACGGAATTGAGCTATATACAAATATCTCTTATGCCAGGTCACAAAACACAAGAGTCGCGCATCATCGCAATTTCACGGTAAAATCAAACCAACCAACACACACAGATATTGTTGGTGACCCCACCAAAATCAAAGCAATGTTAGATGCTAAAGGTTGGGATGGCATTGCTGGGCAATGGTTGCCATTTATCCCGAACAATAGCACCAAGGCTAAACTGAGTGAAAAGGTCTTGACCGCGTACACTCGACAGTACACCAGCGACAACGGCGCGACCTGGATTAGCGGCGGTTTTGGCGTTGATACAGTGTCAAATGAAGCACAAGATAAGTTCGCTAGCCATCAAATCGCTTTTTACCATTATCAAACACAAGCCAAGTTCCTTGACGTTGCAAATAACGATGAAGTCTTGGCCGTAGGTGATGCCAATTTACTTGTTTCGTCAGTCAACAATGTTGGCGGTCTACTACTGAAATCTTGCATCGACAAAGTAGGCAAGTATTCAGGTGCATGGGCAATTAACGAGTCTAAATCCATTACTTCGCATCAAATTGATACTTATAGTGGCGCGTGGCAAACAGCAGGCACAGGAAAGCCCAAACATGACGGTTTTGATATGGCGGGAAGAATGGTTGATATACCCGCCGCTAAAGTGCTGACGTATCTCACACACGACAACGGGCAGTTGTATCTTCAATTTATCTATAAAGAACTCAAGTACAACAGCGATTGGGGCGATACCAACGATTTTACAATTGTAAACGGCGAAAGCGTGGTAACCGATGATAACGGACAGTCTGTAAGCGCTGGTCAGAAGCGCGTAGCACTTCCATATTTTTATAGCGAGCGATAGCAAATGATAAATACGTATAAGTACAACGCGGAAGACAACGTGCTTGAAGTGACACAAGCTGAGAGTAAATCACTGGAAGACATTAAACGTGTTATGTCAGCCAACAAACCGATTGCAGTTGTAGATAAGTTTATCGAGCTTTACTTACTGACACTCGACTCTGAGCAAGAGGCGGCTGACAAGTGGTATGAGCAATACCTTCTTGTTGAAAATTCAGACCCTACTGAGCAACGCGAGATAGTCACCGAGACTGATAGTGATGGCGGCGAACAATCCCGCACACTACCGAATGCTTACGAAGTCGCACTTGCTGCTCGTCATGAACTTGAAGCTTCACACGCATGGCTGAAAAGTTTGCGTGGCATAGAAGCACAAGAGCGCCCCGTTTTTGTTGCTGATGTTGAACAGTGGAAATTGGACAACAAATCGTTGATGTCTAGCTACCTCAAACGCCAAGGTGTAAAAATCAATGACGTTTTTGTCAGCCTCACCGAGTCGCAGCAAAACGGTATCGCAGCCATCAAGCAAGGCTTAGACCTTGCGGAAAAGCATGGCAGAACGATATTACCGATTAATTTTAACGCCGAGACACCAACGGGAAATCAATGGATTAAGTTTGACACCATTGATGAATTTGAAATGTTCGCACTTCAATTTATGGCAGCTCGACAAGTGTTCTACTAAAAAGAGATAACGTGACGATAAAATAAAAACCCAGCGATTTAGCTGGGTTTTTATTTTATTTCTATTATCGAAACGAAATTACTATAATAGAAAAACCTAATTTTCGCATTTATCGCAATTGCATTAGCAATTTTTCGCGCGCGGCATCATTTTTATGCTTTACTACTTTGCTTTACCATACTACTCAATAGATGAGTTAGTTAAGCTAATGTGACCTTGGTGGGTACTATAGCTTACCAAATACCGGTATTCTTCATGCTTGCCCAAGGCTCTTGTGGCGCTAGGTGGCCTTCTTGCAATAGTTCAATAGATATACCGTCAGGTGAGCGCACAAATGCCATGTGGCCATCGCGTGGTGGTCGATTAATTGTTACGCCTGCATCCATCAATCGCTGACAAGTGTCGTAGATATTTTCAACGCGTAGGGCTAGGTGACCAAAGTTACGACCATCGCTGTATGGCTCTGTTTCACCCCAGTTATAGGTTAGCTCAATTTCATGGCCACCTTCTTCTGCAGCAAGAAATACAAGCGTAAATTTACCTTCTGGCACTTCGTGGCGGCGCAATTCTTTTAAACCCAATAGATCACAGTAAAAATGGAGTGATGCATCGATGTCTAACACGCGCACCATGGTATGTAATAGTTTCATAGCAGTCTCTTATTATTCCAAACAAATCCCAAGCAAACGGCTGTACACCAGCCAACAAAACATCGCAATTATAGCGCTAAGTAACAGGAAACCAAGGAGAAAGGCGAGTTGAAAGGTTCTATAAGAGCCTACAAGCTAAGATTTGTACCTAACGGTATGCATATGTGTATAATCAGAATATAAATCAATGTAGTAACTTATGAATAACTAGGTGGTTGACGTGGAAATTTCTTCTATTACTTTGGCGATTATCGGCTTTGTTTTACTGAATTTAGCGATGGTGCATTACTTTGCCAAAGTTAAGCAAAGCAAAACACCACGCGCACCGTTGTTGTTAATTGTTGGTATGGTGGTGAGTTCACTGCTTTCTTTGGTGGCATTGGCAAACCACACTTTTACTGCTGATCTTGCGAGCATTACTATTGCGCTGTTGGCATTTAATAACCTTTCTACATCGGCGTTATTTAGCTACTTTTTAGCCACACGAAAAACTCCGCTTGGTGATATTAGAGTGAAAGTTGGTGATCAATTACTGCCATTTGCGAATGAGCAGTTTGATACGGGTGAACTTGCGGGTAAACGCACATTGATAAAGTTTTACCGTGGCTCTTGGTGCCCATATTGCTCGTCAGAGCTGAGCATGTTTGAAGCGCTAACACCTAAGTTGGCGGCGCATAATATTGATATTGTTGCTATTTCCAATGACTCAAAGGTTGAAACCACTGCCCACGCCAAGCGTGATAACTTAAGTTTTAAGTTAATTGCCGATCCAGCGTTGGCCATTATTCGTCAATACGGTGTTGAACACCACAAAGGCTTAGGGGCAACTGCTGACGATACACTTAACGTATTTGGTATTGCGATGCCATTGCCGTGGAAAATGCGCTTTAAAGCCATGGCGATCCCAACAAGCTTACTGGTTGACGAAAACGGCAAAATCGTGTGGATAGACCAATCGGATGATTACCGTATTCGCGCGAGTGAAGAGCGTGTAATGGCCGCAGTTACCAATAGTTTTAGTGACTAATAGCTTTAAATACTAGTAGCTTTGGTTAATAGAGGTCTGAGCGAGATAGGCGTTGCCTGAATTACCAAATAGGACATCATAGGGACATCACAGGCAAGCCTAAGTTAAATCAGCTATTTGTTCGCAGTTTTGCGATCGATACAACCTAAATCTCGCTCTGGTGCAATTACATCGCGAACGGCTTGCTTGAGCTCGGTTATCTCGGGAAAACGTCCCATCGTTTTACGTGACCAAATGAGTTGGCCGTTAGCAACAATTTCGTAAATACCGCCAGTGCTGGGCTTTAAGCCAACTTCGTCAACTTCTTCTTCAAAAGTAGAGAGAATTTCCTGCGCCATCCAGCTAGCGCGAAGTAACCAGCGACATTTAGCGCAGTAGGTAATTTCAATTTTGTTCATCTTCGGGCAATTAAAAAAGTTATAAATGAAAGTGGCTAGTATACAAGTACAAAGCCTCTATCGCGCAATACTGTTTTGGTAAACCGCCTTATTTAACTCCATTAGATAGAAGAGGGTTGGCTCACCATTAATCTCCATTGCAACCGTTTTTTGGTTTTCAAATCCAAGCTTTTGGTAGAGTGCGATACCGACTTGGTGATTTAGCCGAACTTTGAGGAAGAGCTTCTCAAAGCCAAGTTCGAAGCTTTTGTTAATGGTCGCTATCATGAATTGTTTGCCGTAACCCTTGTTCAAACAACTTGGTTTAATCGCGATATAGAATTCTGCTTGTCCACCTTCAAAAACATCCAGCAAGCTCAGCCCGACCAGATCTGGCGTGTAATAACCAAATGCATGGCAAGTGGCTTTGTTGGCTATGGTGTCTAGCCAACCGCCCGGTTGAATGGCGTAGTCTAAGTCACGAAAAATTTCTGGGTAATGGCCCCATGTGTGAATTTCATCGCGCGCTTGAATGGGTAATGGTTTAAGCATATTCATGGCGTTTAGATTGGTGTTGCTTGGCTGAACATATGATTGTAAAAGGCTTTGTACCTGACTAATTCTTCTGATTTTAGCTTAATTTCGCCACCAACAAACGAGCGCTCCTTGAGTTTCCAAATAAACACTGAGCTATCGTCAAAAATACCAAAATCAATGGATTCGATTTCATTTGATTCTGCTTTTAAGGTGATCGAATTTTCAATATCGTTTTTAAGAATATAACGAGTGTTAATACCCGCGTCTTTTTGGGCTTCAATTGTTGGCATTAGCCGCGCTAATTCGTCTTCTGAGTCAACTATAAAGACCTTTTTAATATCGACGTTTTCACCAAAGGTTTTGGCTTTTTGAATGGCTAATGCAGCATCCGCCCAAGGATTGTTGTAAATATCATCGCTTCGAATATAGTTAGTCGCGTAGTAACAACTTTTGACGTTCCAGAGTAGCTCTCGCCAAACACTTGGCATGTCTCTATCTTCAAAGGAGACGATGCCGTATTTTAGAATGTACGACATTTTTTGTTCGACTTGGTGCTTGGATTCACTAATAATTTTGATCAGTTGCTCGTAGGTGGATTTTACATCTTTAATATCCGCATGCTGGCGATAGGTTTCTACAAAAAGTACCATGATTAAGGTACTGAGTAGGCCGACAACTACGCTAAGCAAGGCGGATAAAGAAGAGCCGTCGTCGGCTAATTTATAAGTTAAATAGCCCGATGCTAAACCAACAAGGATCTCTATTCCCTTGATAATGTATTCGCTCTCTAAACGCATTATTATTTTTCCATACAAACAAAACTCGTGAAATGGAAAGCTATCAAATCTTTAGTGTGATAGAAACAACTTATTTCACTGAATTTTATAAATATTTGTGAGTTGCTAAAAGTTAGTCCGAGTCCCTGTTTATTTCTAGTGAGTGAAAACGCAATTGACTGGCGGTATTCGTTTAATCGAGCGCCAGTTTGCATGAATTTTATTGCCTTCGACAAAGCTCATTGAATAACCTTGATTTTATCGTCGTCACTGATGCAATGAATAGCTGTCCTTTGGTTTTGCCGTAATACTCAGGTGTTTAACCTAGGTACTTTACTTTAATGCTTTACTTTTATTTCGATGATAACAAAAAGTAAACTCAAGAGTGTAGTTAGGTTGTTCTGAGTTGAATCATAGAATAAGCTAAATTACACTGTGAGGTGTAAAATAATATGAGGTCGAGAAGTTGTCTGCAATTAAACGCCGCGATACCAGTAAAAAAAGAAATACGATCCTAGATGCCGCTATTGAGTGCTTTATTGAGCTTGGCTATGAGCGCACCAGCATGGACTATATCGCAGAGCGCGCGTGTGCGTCTAAACGCACCGTATACAATCACTTCGCTAGCAAAGAATTGTTGTTTAATGCGGTTATCGCTCGGTTTATTGTTGCCAATGAAGAGCAAAAGCAAATTGATTATCAGCCAGCGACTTCTTTAGCAGTGCAACTGCGCCAGTTTGCCCAATTGAAAATTGCGGTCTCGCAAGATGCTAAGCAATTAAGCTTTATGCGTATGGCATTCGGGGTTTTGCTAACGCACCCAGAAATTGCAGAGCGCGTGATGCAAAATACCGATAAAAGTGAAGATGGGTTACATAACTGGTTACAAGCTGCTGTGGATGATGGCAAACTGTTGATCAACGATATTGCACTGGCAGCAGAGGTGTTTTGGTCAATGTTTTCTTCGACATTTTTTTGGATGGCATTATTACAAGGGCCACAAGAAAAAGCGCGCTGCGAGCTGTTAACGCAAGAATTCCTAGAAACATTTTTAGCTAAATACCAAGTTGTATAAGTAGTTCAGCTCTGCCAGCGCATGTTGGCTTTTAGATCTTGAATCTTGTGCAACCTATATTTTCTCTACTTGCGGCAGTTTGATTGACCAAAAATTTTATACTTCAATTGTCGCTTCACTTCACCTTAACTAGCTCACTCAGCTTGAAAAAAACTGCACCAAGCAATTCAGTTCCCAGCCAACTGCAACACACGTGTTTAGTTCTTATGAAATTATTATCAGCGTGAAAAGTTAATCGCTTTACTTTTATTGATGTAACAATTGTTATGTTATAACATAACTTTAATTTGATTTTATTGAGGAGGTGATATGCAAGTTAATCAAGCTGTATCAAAGCTACCTTCTACTCAGCAGCTGCTCGAAGCACCAGAATCCAATTACATGAATGATGAGCAATTAGCTTTTTTCAAGAAGCATTTGATTGATTTACATGATTCAACGCGAGAGCGAATTCGCGAGGCAAAAGAACAAATGCTAAGCCCGCCAGATTTAAGCGATATCAGTGATAGAGCTTCGTGGGAAGAGCAGTGCGCTATTTTGATGCGCATAGTCGATAGGGAGCAAAAGCTGCTACCGAAGATTCAGCAATCGCTAGAGCGAATAAGGTTAGGGGAGTATGGCTACTGCTTGGAAACAGGCGAACCAATAGGGATACCTCGCTTGTTAGCGCGTCCAACCGCTGAATATTGCGCCGATGTAAAAATTTATCAAGAACTAAAAGAGCACATTTATCACAAGCAGCGCGAAACATAGTGCTGAATCGACCAGACTACCCTAGACGTTTTCTTGATTCATAAAATAGGTTTTATCATAGTCAGTTGGAGACTGATTATTTAGATAACCATGTTTACGTTTGCTGTTATAAAACATTTCGATGTAATCGAAAATATCTTCCTTAGCTTTTTCTCTATTTTTGTATTTTCTTCGCTTGATCCGTTCACGTTTTAGCAACTGAAAGAAGCTCTCAGCAACAGCATTATCATGGCAGTTACCTCTACGACTCATACTGAGTGATAAATTATGCTCAGCAGCAAATCGTTGCCAGTCATAACCTGTAAATTGGCTGCCTTGATCGGAATGTATAATAACCGTTTGCTTAGGTTTTCTTCGCCATACAGCAGCGAGTAATGCACTTAAGACTAAATCAGTATGCATCATCGATTGCATCGACCAGCCAACGACTTGCCGAGAAAACAAGTCGATAACTACGGCTAAATAGAGAAAGCCTTCGTGCGTATCAATATAAGTGATATCAGTTACCCAAGCTTGATTTGGCTGTACTACATCAAACTGTCGTTTTAACTGGTTATCTGCGACCACAGAAGGCTTAGTGCCATAGTTGCCTTTGCGCTTCTTATAGCCGACTTGAGCTTGAATGCCTGATAACTGCATTAATCGATGAACTCTATTCTTTGAGCAAACTTCACCTAAATCCAACATATCACTTTGAATTTTGCGATAACCGTAAACGCAGCCGCTTTCAAGCCAAGACTGTTTGATTAAACCCGTTAAGCGCTTGTCATCCTTAGCTCGCTTGGATTCTGGCTTTTGCAACCAAGCATGAAAGCCACTGCGGTGAACTTGCAACGCTTGGCACATCAGCTTTATGGGGTATTGGTTGAGCCGAGACTTTATGAACGTGTACTTTTCTTTGACTCGCCCGCAAAGTACACGGCGGCTTCCTTTAATAGATCACGTTCTTGTTGAGTACGCTTTAGTTCTTTCTCAAGCGCTTTAATACGCTTTTCTTGCTCGGATAATTCTTGGTAGTGTTCGCTGTTACTGCCATAGCGTTTTAACCAGATATAAAGACTATTTGTCGAGATATCTAACCGTTCTGCAACGCTTGCAACGGAGTGACCTTTTTCAGTCACTTGCTTAACGGCCTGAACCTTAAATTCTTCGGGAAATCTTTTAGCGCTCATTCATCCTCCTAGGACACAAAGTTTACAACTTATTTGTGTCTAGGAAAATCTGGTCGATTCATGCAACTTGTTGTGCATAAATTGAACTGAAGTTTAGAAGGGCTAGGGCTAACCATGTTAAATACGTCTAATCAACTACCCGTTACTGTGCTTTCCGGCTTTCTAGGGGCGGGGAAAACAACAGTACTCAACCATATTTTAAATAATCGCGAAGGGCTCCGAGTGGCTGTGATTGTTAATGATATGAGTGAAATTAACATTGATGCGGCAACGGTGCAAAACGAGGTGAGCCTAAATCGCTCGGAAGAAAAATTAGTGGAAATGAGCAATGGCTGTATTTGCTGTACGTAGCGTGAAGACTTGCTCGAAGAAGTGAATCGTTTAGCTAAAGCTGGCAAGTATGATTATCTAGTGATTGAGTCAACGGGCATTTCTGAGCCACTACCTGTTGCTGAAACATTTACGTTTGCAGATGAAGATGGCGTTAGCCTGTCAAATATTGCTACCTTAGACACTATGGTAACTGTGGTTGATGCCGTTAACTTCTTAAACGACTATGATGAAGCCAAATCTTTGCAAGAGGTAGGGGAAAGTTTGGGCGAAGAAGATGAGCGTAGTGTTGCTGATTTACTTGTTGAGCAAGTTGAGTTTGCAGATGTGCTCTTGATAAGTAAAACGGATCTTATTGCCGAGAACGACCTCAAACGCTTAAAAAGCATATTAAGCACCCCTTAATACTGAGGCTGAGCAGATCGCAATTGAACACGGAAATGCACCACTTCAACAAGTATTAAATACTAAGAAATTCAGCTTTGAAAAAGCACAACAAGCGCCAGGTTGGTTAAAAGAAATGCGTGGCGAGCATGTTCCTGAAACCGAAGAGTACGGAATTAGTAGTTTTACGTTTTGTGAACGACGACCATTTCATCCGCAAAAGTTTTACGACTTTCTACACAGTAAAGAAATAGCCGGTAAACTAATTCGCTCTAAGGGATTCTTTTGGTTAGCAACACGGCCTCACTTCGCGGGCAGTTGGAGTCAAGCTGGAGGTATTGCCCGATACGGCGCTGCAGGATTATTTTGGTTTGCAGTACCTCGTGATCAGTGGCCTGATGATCCTGAATATTTAAGGGCGATTGAAGAACAATGGGTAGAGCCCTTTGGCGATATGCGACAAGAATTAGTTTTTATCGGTCAAGGCTTAGACAAGCAAGATATTATTGCGCGCCTAAATGCTTGTTTACTTACCGATGAAGAGTTGATTCAAGGGCAAGAGGTATGGAAAACGTTGCCCGATCCATTTCCATCATGGGGACATTAGGAATAACTCCACTTTGGCTAATACGCCCTAATGCAAACTGAACAAAAATGCCGCTGTTACGCGGCATTTTTATTCTATTCTAATTTTTGTTAATCCCTAAAGCCAAATTGCACTTTATTAGCAGTTGTCTGTCAGTAGGCGAACTAACGGTTCTGTTGAAGCTGTCGGGCCAATGTAGTTAACAGAACAATTGGTTTCACTGGCGCTAACACCTTGTGGAATAATTCTAACAATTTCGACTAAACCACCGTCACTCACTGCACACCAACTATCAGGGCAAGCCTCATTGGCGTTTAGGGGTTGAGTGTCTAGGTTCCGAATATTAGTTGTATTAACAAAATGCATGAGCGAGGTATTCCAACGGCCAAGTGGGTAGCCATTTAATAATGGAACATTGACTGTTTGCGAACTGCCTGCAGTGCTCGGAAGCGCGATAGTGTCTGAGCCAGAAGTCGCATTTTCGATTGTCGCTTTTGCATTGGCAAGCTCTATAGCGCCTCGAAGCGCACCTTCCATTCCTTCTAACGCGGAAATGCGAGCATCTCTGCTTAGGTTTATAAATCTAGGAACAGCAACCGCCGCTAAAATACCTAGAATCACGATAACTACAACTAACTCTATAAGGGTAAAACCCTTTTGCGATTTAACTTTTGGGGAACGGCTATTAAATAACAAAATAATACCTATATTTTTGTTTATTTATGACTAATCAATTCGATTGTGGACAAGCATCTTACTCGAAGCCACAAATAAAGATATTGATCACTAACAACACTTGGGTAACTGCGCGAAAAACCTAGCAAAAACTTATAGCTAACAAGTAAACTTTACATATAAATTAATCGCTGGCGCGGATTTTAGACAATCCTGACTGAAAATAATATTGCTATTTTGTACAAACTAAGCAGATCGGATGTCTGAATAGCCATTTCAATTGCATGAACAGATATAATAGCCTGCTCTTAGCATTACATCATACGGGCTAGCACATTGTGTTTTAGCCAGCAGTGATGATAAACCACTGCCAACAAATGCACTGATAGCGAACCAATTAATAGCCAGCTTAGGTAAAAGTGGCTAGTAGTCATAATGCTGGCAAGCTTTGGGTATACATCAAGAAATGGTGGAATCTCAACAACTGAAAAGTAGTGCAGGGTATGTCTCTCCAAGCTTGAACCAAGCCAGCCTGTCAGCGGTGTTAAAACAGCACAAACGTATAACAATAGGTGTATTGTACTGGCGATTTTTAAGTGGTCTAAAAATTAATTCAGCGATTAATACCGCATAAAGAATTGAAATAGAGGCCAGCCCTATTTCATAAACATAGCCAGGCGCATTTTCACCATTGAATGAATAGTATGATGCTTCAACTATGTCGGTAATTGTCCAAAAAACACCTGACGTATAGGAGTAAATAATTAATCGTCTTAACACGGGTAAATGTTGATTGGCCTGTTTTATCTGTTTGGGTTCTTTAACAAACCAACTGATGGTTGCGATAGATTGAAGTGTTGGCGTAAAGCCACAGGTCATAAACGATAGCGACAATAGGGTGAGTATATTAAACGCTAACGCCCATACGTTAATAAATACGTTAGGTCGTTCCATTCCCACGCAATAATTGTTGAGATTAAGGCGATAATAATGGTGATACCAATAACGCCACCAATATTTAGTGAACCGTCACCGATGCTACTTTTAAATTCATCATCAAGCTCTGCTGGGGAAACACCGAATGCGGAAGCGATTGCCATACATGACTCATTGGAGCATCGGCCATCTTTTTCAGCGCGTTGAATGGTTCTTAAACTAATACCGCTAACTTCTGCTAACCGCTCTTGTGACCATCTATTTTCAGCGCGATACATTTTTAATTTGGTTGTTGAAATATTCATAGTACTTCCTTGACAAAGTCCACAGAATTTATAGTCGCAAAATCCATGACAGTGCTACGACAGTTTGCCGCCAACAGCTGTTATAGCCAAGTTTTTAGCGCCAAGCATTTAATACAAGTCGCTTTTCTGAGAAGTTTATCTTCATGAACACAAGTTTTTTCGATAATGCACTAACGTCTCTTTCGCTAGTGGGTGAAGCACTCACGCTACTTATTCAGTGAAATTTGAAAGCTAGTTGAACTATGTCATGTCGCGTTATTTGAGTGTAGTGGTATAACAAATTTGGCCACCTAGTTAGAGGTGGTATCATCACCTCATAAAATTGATTAGGTGACAAAATGACAAGAACAGGCAAACGTAATTTCACACCAGAATTTCGGTTAGAAGCTGCTCAATTAGTTGTTGATCAAGGTTATTCCGTTCGAGAAGCAGCAGAAGCGATGAGCGTTGGTAAGTCGACAATGGATAAGTGGGTGCGTCAGCTTCGTAATGAACGCAAAGGCATCACCAGCAAAGCCAGCCCAATGACACCAGAGCAGTGTAAGATTAAAGAGCTTGAGAAAAAGATAAAACGCATTGAATTAGAAAAGGAAATTCTAAAAAAGGCTACCGCTCTCTTGATGTCGGACTCGATGAACAATTTAAACTAATTAAACGACTCAAAGAGAGCTATGCGGAATTCACCATTTGCCAAACATTTAATGTTCATCGCAGTAGCTTTAAGTATTGGAATAAGCGCTCTAAGAAGCCGAATAGCAAGCAATTAAAAGAAATCGCTGTCGTTAAGCAAATCCACCGTGAAAGTAATGGCGCAGCGGGTTCTCGTACAATATCCACGATAGCGATAGACCGTGGCTATGATATTTCACGTTTCAGGGCGACAGGCTATATGAAACGTTTAGGCTTGGTGAGTTGCCAGTTACCGAAGCACCGTTATAGAAAAGTAAATCAAGAGCATGTGGCGATACCTAACCATCTCAATCAGCAGTTTGATGTGGTTAAGCCGAATCAGGTTTGGTGCGGTGATGTTACGTATATCTGGGTTGGCAATCGCTGGGCTTATTTAGCAGTTGTTATTGATTTATTTGCGAGAAAACCGATTGGTTGGGCAATGTCTCTATCGCCTGATACAGCATTGACGAGCAAAGCACTGATGATGGCTTATGAGATGCGTGGTAAGCCTAAAGGTGTGATGTTCCATAGCGACCAAGGGACGCATTACACCAGCCGAAGCTACCGTCAATTGCTATGGCGTTGTCAGATAAAGCAAAGCATGAGTCGCCGTGGTAATTGTTGGGATAATAGCCCGATGGAGCGATTCTTTAGAAGTTTAAAAACAGAATGGATACCCACAACGGGTTACCGTTCCTTTACTGAAGCTAGAGCTGAAATAACACACTATATTGTTGGTTATTACAGCTCAGTTAGGCCGCATCACTACAATGCTGGTTTAACCCCAAATGAGTCAGAGAAAAGATACTGGCTTGAATACAAAACCGTGGCCAATTTAAGTTGACCACTACAAAGTAACCCGTGCAGCATAAGATATCCATAGCGAGGATATTCTGCTGCCAAAGTCCTTAGATGTACTAGTTCAGACTTGATCTGACAGTTACCCGTTTTTCAATCGGTGACTGTCAGTTTAGATTTGAGCTAAATTCTTCTCAGCCCAAATCGATTTTCCATCAAGTAATGTTTCAAGTGGCGTTCTGCCACAGCACATTTTGCCCTGATGAGTTCGATCATTATTGTAATAAACCATCCATTCGTCCAGATCCTTTTGTAATTCCTCTAACGAGCCATAGAGCCTCTTACGGAACGTAACCTGATAAAACTCCTGCAATATTGTTTTGTGGAAACGTTCACAGATACCATTTGTCTGCGGTGACATCGCTTTCGTTTTTGTATGATCGATATCATTTATTGCTAGATAAAGCTGGTAATCATGATGTTCAACCTTGCCACAATACTCAGTGCCTCGGTCTGTGAGAATGCGTAACATTGGTAGCTCGTGCTGCTCGAAGTAAGGCAAAACCTTGTCGTTGAGTATGTCAGCAGCAGTGATTGGCGTTTTCGTTGTGTAGAGCTTGGCAAATGCAACCTTGCTGTAAGTATCAACGAACGTCTGCTGGTAGATACGGCCAACACCTTTTAGATTACCCACATAAAACGTGTCCTGTGAGCCTAGGTAGCCCGGATGAGCCGTTTCTATCTCGCCACAAGCTTCATCATCGTTCTTTTTCTTCTCAAGTGCAGCAACTTGAGCATCGGTGAGAATGATGCCGTCGTTAGCGACTTTCTCTTCAAGCGCTTTCAGCCGTTTTTTGAAGTTTTCTAAGTCATGGCGCAACCAGATTGAACGCACGCCACTGGCAGATACAAATACGCCTTGCTTACGAAGTTCATTGCTGGTTCTGACTTGGCCGTGCGCGGGGTATTCAATGGCATAATCCATTACTGCTTTTTCGGTTTTTTCATCAACACGATTTTTTATATTTGGTTTTCGGCGGGACTTATCAATAAGCGCATCAATGCCGCCATCTTCAGCCAGCTCTTGATAACGATAAAATGTATCTCGTGATACGCCCATCACTTTGCAAGCTCTGGATACATTACCAAGTTCTTCAGCTAGGTTGAGCAAACCTGCTTTGTGTTTAATGATTGGATTGTTAGTATGAAGCATGAGAGTTACCTCTTTGTTTGTTTTGATTAAAGATTCAGCACCTTTATCAAAACGGGTAACTCTCTACTTTTCAAGAAGATGTGTCAGATCTTGTCTGAACTAATTCACCTTAGACGCTCTCTTATGACTGTGTCAGCCTTCTTTCTTGGACGATATCGAAATGCAGTGCGACTGACACTTGATAGTTGGCAAGCCACTCGTTCACTGAGGTTAAACAGTTCGATTAAATGACTCGCTATCCGCTTTCTATCCGAAGGCTTTACCACTTTTTTGAAAGTACATC